>CAWFRV010000017.1:0-69757 GCA_963818325.1 uncultured Gammaproteobacteria bacterium
CAGACTTCCCCGCAAGCGCCGCACAAGGTTGAGGCTTGCGCCAATTCACCATGCACATCCAGCCCGGCTTTTTGCGGCTCTAAAATCGAGCCAATTGGCCCCGGATACACCGTGCCGTAACTGTGCCCACCAATGCGCACGTACACCGGACAATGGTTAATACACGCCCCGCAACGGATGCAGCGCAACGTCGCCAGCAATTCGGGATCGCTGTAAATAGTGGAACGCCCGTTATCCAGCAACACCAGATGCACCTCTTCGGGCCATCCTTTTCGCCCTGCTTTGCGCGGGCTGGAAATCATATTGAAGTAGGTGGTAATCGGCTGCCCCGTCGCCGAGCGCGTCAAAATGCTCAACAGTGGTGGCACATCGCTCAGGCTTTCCACCACTTTTTCGATGCCCGTGACCGCGATATGCACCGACGGCGCGGTGGTCGACATCCGCCCATTGCCTTCGTTTTCCACCAGACACAGCGTGCCAGTTTCTGCCACCATGAAATTCACGCCGGAAAGCCCCACGGGTGCGGCATAAAACTTGTCGCGCAAAATGCGCCGCGCCATTTGCGTCAATTCATCCACGTCTTCGGTGTAAGGAATGTCGGGGAATTTTTCGTGGAACAGCTTGGCAATCTGTATGCGGTTTTTGTGAATCGCGGGCATGATAATGTGCGACGGGGTTTCGCCATCCAGTTGGATAATGAATTCGCCGAGGTCGGACTCCAAACACTCAATCCCCAGAGCTTCGAGGAAATGGTTCATGCCCATTTCTTCCGACACCATCGACTTGCCTTTGATGATCGACTTGGCGTTGTGGCGTTCCAAAATCGCTTGCACGATCTGGTTGCCTTGTTCAGGTGTTTCTGCCCAATGCACTTGAATGCCGTTGCGAATCAGGTTGGCTTCGAGGGTTTCCAGCAATTCCGGCAATTTGCTCAGGGCATTGGCGCGGATTGCCATGCTTTGGGTGCGCAAGCGTTCCAGTTCCACCTTGTCGGGGAATTGGTCGAGGCGGCGCGTCATCAAGCCATCCATTGCGCGGTAGAAATTGGCGCGAACTTCGGGCTTGGCAAGGTTAGCGCGGACGGTGGTGCGGAAAGTGGATGTCATGGTGTACCCTCCGTGGTGTTCCCTTCGACTACGCTCAGGGAACGATCCCTCCGTTGGCTGAGCGTAGTCGAAGCCATGCTAGTACGCTCCCACAAAAATTCGGCAATATGCTGCTGCGGAATCGCATCGCCTTGCTTTGCCATCGCCCCGCCAATATTCATCAAGCAACCGCATTCCTGACTGATCAAACGATCCACGCCGGTATTGCGGATATGGGTAACTTTATCCAGCACCATCGCGGCGGAAATTTCCGGTTCTTTCACCGCGAACGTGCCGCCGAAACCGCAGCATTCGGGTTTGCGAGCGTGTTCCACCCGTTGCACATTGCTGAGTTGCCCCAGCAGCGATTCGATCTTGTCGGCAACGCCCATTTCGCGACGGGCGGAACAGGACGTGTGTACCGCCACTGTTACGGGTTCACCCAAATCTTGCAGCTCAATGTGCAACACATCGACAAGGAATTCGGTGAGTTCGTACACGCGGCTGGCAACATCCACTGCTTGCGCTTCGTCCGGCTGCCCCGCGAACAATTCGGGGTAATGCACTTTCATCATGCCCGCACACGAGCCGGAAGGAATGACGATAGGAATGGGTTTGGGGAATAGCGCGAGTTGCGCCCGTGCCACGCTACGCGCTTCGTCGCGGTAGCCGGAGTTCCACGCGGGTTGTCCGCAACAGGTTTGCGCAGGTGGGAAAATGACTTTCACCCCCGCACGTTGAATCAATTGCATCGCTGACACACCCGCCTGCGGGTACATCAGGTCGACGAGGCATGTACCAAAAAAGTAGATGGTATCGGGTTTTGTTGCCATTAGAGCCTACCTGCCAACGAGTGTTAGGTGACGCAGCGAACGCACCTTGCGGGCTTCGTCAGCGTCGATGTCTTTGAGGGAATCTTCCACAAAAGCCAGATGTTCTTGCGCCGCCTTGCGAGCGCGTTCCGGGTCACTGGCAACCACAGCCTCCATCAGTTCACGGTGCTGCTCCTTGAGCGGATCAAATACCCGTGGGATGGTGTAAAGCTTATCCAGATTGTGTGAAATGCTGTTTTGCAGCAGTTCAAACAGCCCGCGCATGACATGCAGCAATACCAGATTGTGCGAGGCTTCGACGATGGATAAGTGAAACGCCGCATCAGCGTGCGCTTCATCCATTGGGTCTTCGCTGCCATGCAGCGCAATCATTTCGTCAAAGCGTGCGCGGATATTGGCTTTGTCAGCATCCGTCGCCCGTAATGCGGCATACCACGCGGCATTGCCATCCATTGCATGGCGGATTTCCAGCACATCGAAACGGTATTCAGGGTTATCGCGGAACAGTGCCACCAACGGATCGGCACAATGGTTGGGGGGAGCACTTTGTACAAATGTCCCACCACCAGCACGACTGACCAACAAGCCCTTGCTGATCAATTTCTGGATGGCTTCACGCAACGATGGGCGTGACACCTCCAATTGTTCAGCCAATTGGCGTTCGGCGGGTAAACGATCCCCGTGTTTGAGTCCCTGCGTGGCAATCATGGTTTCGAGTTGCTCGGCAATCTGGTCGGAAAGTCTGGTCTTCTTCATGCACTCTGGTCTTACCAATTTTGATAAGACCAGTGTAGAAGATTTTCCCTCTTGCTCCCTTCACCCCTTGCGGGGGAAGGGCGGGGATGGGGGGTAATTACGGAATCATCCACGGGAACACATACGCTTGCAGCGTGGTAATAATCCCCACGATGGTTGCAAACATCAGGCTGTGTTTGAGCGTAAAGCGGAACAGATCCGACTCTCTGCCCACCAACCCGGTTGCCGCGCAAGCGACCGCGATGGATTGCGGTGAAATCATCTTGCCGGTTACGCCACCCGTGGTATTCGCTGCTACCAGCAAGGTGTCTTGCACGCCGATTTGATGCGCGGTATTCGCCTGCAAACTACAGAACAGCGCGTTGGACGAGGTATCCGAACCTGTCAGGAACACACCCAACCAGCCAAGGAATGGCGAGAAGAAGGTGAACATTGCGCCCGTTCCTGCCAACAACAACGCCAAGGTCGCGGACAAACCGGAGTAGTTAGCAATGAACGCGAACGCCAATACCATGCCGATGGTGTAGATCGGGCGTTTCAATTCGCTGATGGTTTCGCCAAAAGTACGCAGCCCTTCCAGCGGTTTCATGCGCAATACGAACAAGGTAATAATGGCAGCAATCAGGATGGCAGTACCCGTCGCCGAGAACCAGTCAAACTTGTACATCGCCTCATACGGCTTGGCTTCGGCAACAATCGGCGGCATTTTTGTGACCAGCTTGTCGAGGTAAGGAATGGAGAATTTGAATACCCAGCTTTCCAACATGCCGTCTTTACCGAACATTGCTTTGAAGGGTTTCAAGCTCCAAATCGTCACCATCACGGTGAGGATAACGAACGGCGACCACGCTTTGATGATTGCGCCAGCGGAATGGGTTGGTTCAGCTTTTTGTTGCGCTTTGGTGCGTTCTTGACCGGGGAAACGGAAGATGTTTTTCGGCTTCCACACTTTCAGGAACAGGGTCAAGCTGATCAAGCTCACGATCGCAGAGGTGATGTCCGGCAGTTCAGGGCCAATGAAGTTAGCGGTCAGGAATTGGGTCACAGCGAAGGTAACACCTGCCACCAAAATCGCGGGGTAGGTTTCTTTGATACCGCGCCAGCCATCCATAATTGCGACCAACCAGAACGGGACGATGACTGAGAGCAACGGCAATTGACGACCTGCCATTTGCCCAATGTGGAATGGATCAAGCCCAGTGACTTGCCCAGCAACCGTGATGGGGATGCCCATTGCGCCAAACGCCACGGGGGCGGTATTCGCAATCAAACACAAACCAGCGGCATACAGCGGGTTGAAGCCCAAACCCACCAACAAGGCGGCGGTAATCGCAACCGGTGCACCAAAGCCTGCCGCACCTTCCAAGAACGCGCCGAAAGCAAAGCCGACCAGCAACATTTGCAGGCGTTGGTCTTCCGTTACCGATAGCACCGAGCTGCGGACAATATCAAACTGCCCCGTTTTTACGGTGATTTTGTAAAGGAAAACCGCGGTAATGATAATCCATGCAATCGGCCACAAGCCATACAGGAAGCCATATCCGGCAGATGCCAACGCCATCGGTACAGGCATTTGGTAGAACAGAATGGCAACTGCCAACGCCAGCACCACGGTAATCGTGCCAGCGATATGCCCTTTCATACGCAACACAGTGAGTGCCATGAAGAAAAAAGCGATAGGAATCAAAGCAATCAGGCTGGACAGCCAGATATTGCCTAGCGGGTCATAGACTTGCGCCCAAGTTTGCATAGGGGGTCTCCTCCATAGAGAACGAGCTTAGCGGTAAAATTCCTCCGAAACTGGTTATTTGGTATTACCAACTTACCAGTTTTGCGATACTATGGGCAGAACCAACAGATTGTCAATGATTTTATAGCGTTACCACCTAAATTCGTGATAATTTGGTAAGACCAAAAGCAGGACTATCGAGAGGAGAAACTTAATGCCCAGCCATACACTCGTGCAGCAATTAGCCGAAATTGTCGGTGAAGCCAACATTGCCACCAATCCACGTAAAACCGAGTATTACCGCAGCGGCTTCCGGTCGGGCTGTGGCACGGCCTTGGCGGTGGTGTTTCCGCAAACGCTGCTGCATTTGTGGCGCGTGCTGCAAGCCTGTGTGGATGCCAACACCATCATCATTATGCAGGCGGCGAAAACTGGTCTGACCGAAGGTTCGACCCCCAGCGGCGACGATTACGACCGTGAGGTGGTGGTGATCAATACGCTGGCGATGGACGATCTGGTGCTGTTGAATGGCGGTGAACAGGTGTTGAGTTTCCCCGGTGCGACTTTGCACAAGCTGGAAAAATTGCTCAAGCCGTTGAAACGTGCGCCGCATTCGGTGATTGGTTCGTCGTGTTTGGGCGCGTCGATTGTCGGCGGGGTGGCGAATAATTCGGGCGGGGCATTGGTCAAACGTGGCCCTGCTTACACCGAAATGGCGTTGTTTGCGCAGGTGAATGAACAGGGCAAGCTCGAAATGGTTAACCATTTGGGCATTGCGTTGGGCGAGTCGCCGGAGGAGATGATTACGCGGCTGGAGTCTGGCAATTTTGCGAAAGACGGGGTGGATGACGGCGGTAAGCTGGCATCGGCTCGCGACTACGTGGCGCGGTTGCGCGATGTGGATGCGGCAACACCAGCGCGTTTCAATGCCGATGAAAGCCGTTTGTTTGAAGCCAGCGGGTGCGCGGGGAAATTGGCGGTGTTTGCGGTGCGGCTGGATACGTTTCCGATGGTGCAGCAGGAACAAGCGTTTTACATCGGCACGAATGACCCGCAGGTGTTGACGCGCTTGCGTCGCCACATCCTCAGTCAGTTTGCGAATGTGCCGGAAGTGGGCGAATACATGCACCGCGATATTTTCAATATTGCGGAAAAGTACGGCAAAGATACGTTCCTGACGATTGAAAAGTTGGGGACGGATGTGATGCCGAAGTTGTTTGCGATTAAGGGGCGTACCGATGCGACCTTGAACAAGCTGCCGTTGTTGCCGAAATATTTGAGTGATCGGGTGATGCAGGGCGTTAGTCATTTGTTTCCGCAGCATTTACCGGATCGTTTGCTGGAATTCCGTGACCGTTATGAGCATCACTTGATTTTGAAAATGAGTGAGGGCGGGATTGCCGAGGCGCAGGCGTTTTTGCCGGAATTCTTTGCGGATGCGGGCAATGTGGGGGCGTATTTTGAGTGTACGCCGCAGGAGGCGAGTAAGGCTTTCTTGCAGCGGTTTGCGGCGGCGGGCGCGGCGATTCGTTGCCAGACCTTGCACAGCAATGAGGTCGGCGAGATGTTGGCGTTGGATATTGCGTTGCGGCGCAATGATGCGGATTGGGTGGAACAGTTGCCGGAACATATTCGCAGCCAGATTGAACATACGCTGTATTACGGGCATTTCATGTGCCACGTTTTCCATCAGGATTACATTTTGAAAAAGGGTGCGGATGCCAAGGCGGTGAAAAAGGCGATGTTGGCATTGCTGGATGCGCGGGGGGCGAAGTATCCGGCGGAGCATAATGTCGGGCATTTGTATGAGGCGGAAAGCGGCTTGCGCGAGTTTTACAAAAAGCTTGATCCGACCAATACGTTTAATCCGGGGATTGGGAAGATGGAGAAGTATAAGAGGAATTGTAGTTGTTGTGGGTGAGCATCCCCTTTCTGCTGTATAGTGTTTGAACAACCTCATCGTTCCGGTTACTATCAGGCATATTATCACTTATGCCTGATGCACTATGTCTATGACTCCGCTGGAAATTGCCTTGCAACGTATCGACGAATACCGCCGTACTCGTGCGCCCTCACTGGATTTGGGGCTTCGTATCGACGAATGCCGTCGTACCCGTGCGCCCTCACTGGATCTGAGTGGGCTTCGCTTGGAAAAAATACCGGAACAAGTGTTTGAATTGACGTGGCTGAAAAAGCTGGATGTGTCGGAACGGATATCTGGTAGAATCACAGAAATTCCAATGAATATGAAGAGACTACGGGCACTAGTTGACTTCAATTGCTCCTCTAATAGAATAAGCAATCTGAGTGTGCTGAAGGAAATTCCAAGATTAAGAACGCTTGATTGTAGTGGGAATCAGCTTAGTGATCTAGATTTTTTAAAATACATTCCGCATTTACAGTCACTTCAGTGTCGGTGTAATCAGATAAGTGACCTGTCGTCCTTGAAGCATGTTCGTGAATTAAAAACACTTGATTGCAGCAGTAATAACATCATTAACTTGGAGGCATTGCAATATGTTCCAAGTTTACAGACACTTGATTGCAGCAGTAATAACATCATTAACTTGGAGGCATTGCAATATGTTCCAAGTTTACAGACACTTGATTGCAGCAGTAATAACATCATTAACTTGGAGGCATTGCAATATGTTCCAAGTTTACAGACACTTGATTGTAGCAGTAATCCGGTCAATGACCTAAATGCATTAAAATATGTTCCGCATTTACAGTCACTTCAGTGTCGGCGTAATCAGATAAGTGACCTGTCGTCCTTGAAGCATGTTCGTGAATTAAAAACACTTGATTGTAGCAGTAATCCGGTCAATGACCTAAATGCATTAGAATATGTTCCGCATTTACAATCACTTCAGTGTCGGCGCAATCAGATAAGGGACTTGTCCACATTGAAGAATGTCCCTCAATTGAAAATACTTGACTGTAGCGACAATAACATTAGTAATATGGAAAAACCACAATGCATTCAAAGCCTAGAGGAGTTTTATTGTGCAAATAATTTATTTATTACATTGGCATTAAATGATTTACCTAACTTGCAGAAACTTGATTGTAGCGAAAACCAACTAACCACATTAATTCTAAATAAGTTGCCAAATTTACAAACAATTAGATGCAGATCAAATAAAATTAATCATCTGGATTTTAAAAATTTATTGGAATTACAAGAAATTGATTGCCGAATAAATCAGCTTGCTGAACTATCATCGCTGCGTGAATTAAAAAAATTAAAAATACTCTATTTTGACGAAAACCAAATTGTTGATTTGATATTTCTCAGTGAATTAACAGAATTGCAAGAAATTTATTTCCAAAACAATTACATTGAAGACTTGCTGCCTTTAAAAAACCTAGCACAATTACAAGTTATTAATTGCCGGGACAATAAAATAACCACGCTATCACCGATTCATGAGGCAATCAAATCAGGATTATACAAAAGCTTGTATGTATATGGCAACCAAATATTGGGAATCCCTAATGAGTTGTTAAAAGGTGGAAGAGGTGGAAATTGCCTTGAAGATATAAAGCATTATTTAAAAGATCTCGACAATGGATCCAAAAAGCAACAACGACTCAAAATTCAGCTAGTAGGTAATGGTCGTGTTGGTAAAACCACACTAGCTTATGCGTTAGAACATCAATGCCCTCCACCTGAAGCATGTACATCTACACACGGTATTACTATCGAAGAAATTCAATTTTTATATGATCAAAATGATCCTGTAATCTTACAGCTTTGGGATTTTGGAGGGCAGGAAATTTATCACGCAACCCATCGAATCTTTCTATCTAATGATTGTTTGTATTTACTTTTGTGGGCAGAAGAGACAGAAGAGGACTCGAATGAAACTCGTCATCCAGTCAGCTATTGGTTAGAAGCCATCCATGATTTAGGTCGAGATAGCCTTATCATTTTAGTCAAAAATCAGATTGATCGTTTTGATAAGGGTCTCCCTATACCTCCTGATTTAACCGAAGATACACCGGGAGTTAGTCAGGTTCTACAGGCTATCAAAATATCTGCTAGAGAATATTGGGGAATGGAAACCATAAATGGAGCAATACAAGATGTACTTCATGAGTTTAAACATTGGGTATCTATAGAGCTACCAATATCATGGATAGATATTCAAGATGAATTAAAAAAGTACTACAAAGAAAATACCATTCCCTTCGCTCATTTCAAACAGCTTTGTATCAAGGCAGGTGTAGGCCATGCTGAATGGTTCGTTGGATATCTGCACAAAACTGGTGTACTATTTTACCGAGAAGGTGCATTTCAAGATCAAATCATCCTCAACCAAGACTGGGTAATTAAAGCGGTGTATCGAGTCTTTGACCCTCAAGACCAACGCCGCTTTATTGAAGAGGATCTAAAAGGACGATTCAAAGCTAGACATGCCAAAATAATTTGGCCTGAAGTTGATGAAACCGAATGGGCAATCTATCTCGACTTCATGCGCAATTGCGGTATTTGCTACGAACCCAATCGTAGATTCGACACACCCTTTGACGAACGCACCTTTATCATTCCCTCACTGTTGCCCGAAGACATCTCAACCCATTCTACATGGCAGAAAAACGCTACGGACTGGCAACTCGACATCGAGTACCCCTTCCTCCATCGCAGCATCATCGAACGCATCATCCTGCGCTTGGGTGAAACCTATCAGGGTGAACCGTGGCGTACCGGCATTTTCTGCGATACTGAACACGGGCAGGTATTGCTCGAATGTGTGTATCGGGACAAACAACAATCCACTCAAGGACAACTCAGTTTCCACTTGCGTGGCAACCAGCTTGCCCCCTTGGAATACGCCTTACGCAAGCTGGTTAGTGAAATCAGTCCGCACAACAGCTATCAGGAGTTTCTTAGCAAAGGCAGTGAAATCCGCACTCCACTACCTGAATTTAAGGAAAATCCCGGAATCATCACATCACTAGATGAAGTAAAACAAATCAAAGAACCTATCCATATTTTCATCTCTTATTCAAAGCATGACAAAGAACCTTTCCGCATAAAAATGGAACGATGTCTGAAAAATATCAGCCGTAACCGTGAACTACCGCTGGTTTGTTGGCACGATGAATGCCTTCTTTCTGGTGGTTTGGTACATGATGATATTCTGGAGCAGTTAGAAAAGGGCTGATATTGTAGTGCTGCTACTCAGCCCTGATTTCATTGCTACCGACTATTGCTTTGATATTGAGTTACCCAAAGCTTTGCAACGTTATGAGCAAAAACAAAACGTTGTCATCCCTGTTGTCATCCGAGAAACTCCGGGATGGATGAATTATGAAATCGGCAACCGTAAACTTGGTGATTTGACCGCATTACCCACCAAAGGCGTACCGATGGAAGATTGGCCTAGTCACGATAAGTTCTGGGGCAATGTGGAACAGGGTATTCGCGAGCGTGTTCGCGAACTTATTGAAACGCGCGGATAATAATGCCCAAACAGCATCATCACAAATGTACAACACAAGGAGCAACCAACCCGTGAGCACTGACAATCAACCAACTGCGTCTATGCACGCAGACCGCCTGAAGCACCTAGAAATGCTGCAACAAGTGATCACCCGCATGGCGAATAATTCGTTCCTGATCAAAGGCTGGAGCATCACCTTAGTTTCCGCACTACTGGCATTCGCGGCGAAAGACAAGATTCACATCATGGCGTGGATTGCATTACTGCCCTGCATAGCATTTTGGCTGTTGGATGCGTATTTCCTGCGCCAAGAACGATTATTCCGCAAATTGTATGACCACTGCCGTTTGCATCAACCCAGCACACCTTCCGATTTCAGCATGAACACGATGCCTATGAATGACAAGGTTGACTCGTTATTCGGCGTGATGTTTTCGCCAACGCTATCGATTTTTCATGGAGTTGTAGCTGGTTTGATCGTAGCGATTATCTTACTGATACAAGTGTTTAAGCTGATTTAAGCCAGTGTTGTGGGTGATGTGTCGGATTTGTATGAACTACCGTAACAAGTGATTTGCTTTATTTGCTTTGTGTAGTTTAGCGCAGCATACTTATTCGACGACTCTCCCCTAGGTGTTTGCACTTGATGCGCTCACTCTGGGGCGAAAAGACCGCCTTCGTGCGGTTTTTTCATTTATAGGACAACGAATTAAAACACCAGTAAAGCAGGAAAACCGCCATGCCAACCACCATCAACCGTA
Organism: uncultured Gammaproteobacteria bacterium; assembly: GCA_963818325.1. Taxonomy (GTDB): domain Bacteria; phylum Pseudomonadota; class Gammaproteobacteria; order Thiotrichales; family Thiotrichaceae; genus Thiothrix. The sequence continues at coordinate 10,615 of CAWFRV010000017.1, forward strand.
AGTTCTACCTTGAACTGGACAAGCTGCTGTGGGATGTCCATTGCGAAACCGTTGATCCTGAATTTGCCTTCCGCGCCTATGAAGAACGCTGGGGCTTCGTGCAAGCGCAGAACCTAAGCGACAACGAGCAAGGTCTGATCAAGGAGCTTACTCGCACGGTGGGACAAGGCATTTTCATTCCAGCATTTGGGGTGCAGAATTGCCATTACTACGGCTGACGGAAATCCAACCGATACAACCCCCCATCACTCTCATCCGTCAACACATACAAATACCCATCCGGTGCTTGCTGAATATCCCGAATCCGCCCGATCTCGTCTTTCAGCAAGTGTTCCTCATCCACATGGCGATTCCCATCCAGCGTAATGCGCGAAATCAGTTCAAACTTAAGGGCGCTGACCAACAAATTGCCCTGCCAGCCGGGGTATTTGTCCCCGGTGTAAAACGTCATGCCAGCGGGTGCAATCGAAGGCGTCCAATGCAATACCGGCTGTTCCATACCCGCCTTTTCTTTCAAACCCGCCCCCACTTTGCCGCCGCCGTATTCTTCGCCGTAAGTAATCACCGGCCAGCCATAGTTCGCACCCGCTCGCAAAATATTGATTTCATCACCACCTTGCGGGCCATGTTCGCCCGTCCACACCTGCCCGGTGGTAGGGTGTAGCGCAATGCCCTGCACATTCCGATGCCCATAGGTATAAATTTCCGGCTGCGCCCCGGCAGTGTTCACGAAAGGATTATCCGCCGGAACCCGCCCATCATCATGCAAGCGAATCACGCTACCCGCATGATTTGCCAGCATTTGCGCATTCTCACGCTCGCCCCGATCCCCCAGCGTCAGGTAAACGTAACCAGCACGATCAAACGCTATCCGCCCGCCAAAATGTTGCCCGCCATCCGATTGCGGCGTCGCCGCAAACAACACCTCCACCTGCGTGAGTGCGCCATCCTGATAGCGCCCGCGAGCCAAATGCGTGCTGTAACCGTCCTCACCTTCCGCCGCATACGCAAAGTATAACCAACGGTTTTGCGCAAACTGTGGGTGCAACGCCAAGCCCAGCAAGCCACCTTGCCCATGCTCAGCAATCGCAGGCAAGCCACTCACCGGCTTGGGCAATAAGGTGTTGTCCTGAATACGCCGCAACCTGCCCGCCCGTTCACTGACCAACACCTCACCATCGGGCAGAAACACCATACCCCACGGATGCTCCAGCCCCGCCACCAGCTTGGTCGCAGTCAGTGATTTAGCCGCCAATGAAGCAGAAAAAACCAGCAACGACACAAAAACAACTGGCAACAACCAGCGGCGTAACAAATGTGCAAAAGGTGACATCGAAGCCTCCACTAAGACGAGCTGTTCCATTGAGTATAGTCTTGTCGTTAGTCTGGTAAACACTGTATAAGTGGTTCTACCATTCACCGACCCTTTTGGCCACATAATGATAAAACTTCTAGCAGCCTGTTTTTTAGCAGTATTTTTGTCCGCTTGTTTGGCAATTCCGGGCAAATACGATGCTTTGCTGCAACCGCGTGAATCAGGCAAGGCATTTGCAGCAGTCACCCGCCAAGTTTCACCGTCAGTCGTATCGGTGCAGGCGGAATATCCCCTTGACCCCGCCTCCATGCAGCTCTCGCCTGCGGATGAGGAGTTGCTCAAGCATTTTTTTGGCGGTGTGCCGAAAACTTCACCTCCTGCTAATACGCCACCGGAGGAACAGGTCGGTGTGGCTCAGGGGTCGGGCTTTGTGTTCCGGGTTGAGGGGGCGCATACCTATATCCTGACGACCTACCATCTGGTTGAGGATGCCAACAACATCCAAGTGATGCTGTTGAATGGGCGGGAATTCGAGGCTGTGGTCAAGGGCGTAGACCCCCATTCCGACATCGCGGTATTGGAAATCCCTACGGCTGATGCGCCGCCCTTGCCTTTGGGGAATTCGGCGCAACTGGAGGTCGGGGAATGGGTACTCGCCATCGGTAACCCTTTCGGGCTGCAACATACCTTGACGGTAGGCGTGGTGAGCGCCAAGGGGCGCACTGAGCTTGGCATCAATGATTATGATGATTTCATCCAGACCGATGCAGCCATCAATCCCGGCAATTCCGGCGGGCCGCTGGTCAATCTCGACGGGAAGGTGGTGGGGATGAATACCGCCATTTTCAGCAGCAGCGGTGGCTATATGGGGATTGGTTTCGCCATTCCGGTCAATTCCCTCAAAACGGTTGCTGATCAACTCATTCAGCAGGGCAGCGTGGTGCGCGGGCAGCTTGGGGTCATGCTCCAGCCGATGACGCGGGCGCTCGCCCGCCGTTTCAAGCTGGATGCTGGGCAAGGCATACGGGTGACTGAGGTGGAAACAGGCTCACCCGCCGCCAAGGCTGGTTTCATGAAGGATGATGTCATTCTCAGCTATGCGGGCAAACCAGTGACGGATGTGGGTGATTTCCGCAACCGGGTGGCAGCGACCAGCCCCGGCAGTAGCCAAGAAATTGGCATACTGCGTAACGGTGAACACAAGACGTTGAGGGTGGAGATTGGGCGGCTGCCATCGTAGGGAATGGCGGAGCTTTCACTGCCTTTCAGCCTTTCAACTGCTTCTCAAAAAACGCCACCGTCCGCGACCACGCCAGTTCAGCCGCTTCCTTGTTGTAGCGGGCAGTCGAATCATTATGGAAACCGTGATTCGTCCCCGGATACACGAACGCCTGATAATCCGCCTTGTTCGCTTTCAAGGCAGCCTCATACTCAGGCCAAGCGGCATTGACGCGCTCATCCAGCTCGGCAAACTGTAACAGCAGCGGAGCCTTGATCTGTTCAATACCACTTTTGGCTGGAGTCCCGTAAAACGGCACAGCGGCATCCACTACCTCAGGCAGGCTTGCCGCCAGCATATTGGTGATGTAACCCCCAAAGCAGAAACCCACCACCCCCAGCTTGCCATTGCCTGATTCATGCTGTTTCAGGAATTGGGCGGCAGCGATGAAATCCTGCTCGATTTTGGCGGGGTCGAGTGATTGCTGCATGGTGCGCCCATCGTCGTCATTGCCCGGATAGCCACCCAGCGAATACAGCGCATCCGGGGCAAAAGCAATGAATCCGGCTTTGGCAAGGCGGCGGGCAACGTCTTCGATATAGGGGTTCAAGCCCCGGTTTTCATGCACCACCAGCACTACTGGGGCTTTGCCTTGCAGTGCTTTGGGTACGACGAAATAACCCCGGTTCTTGCCATTTCCCTTGGGCGAATCAAATTCAAGGTAACTGCCCTTGATCGTTTCGTCATTGAACGACACCTGTTCCGCCAGCGCGTAATTGGGTAGCAAGGCACTGGAAATCGTGCCAACGCTTAAGCCCGTGATGGCGAGTGTACCCAGCCTCGCCAGAAAGGTACGCCGGTCAATGCCACCATGGGCGTATTCGTCGTACCAGTCAAAGGCTTCTTGGGGAATTGGTAGCGGTGTTTGCATTTTTAACCTCCTGTGTGGCAACGGGGGTTGCCACGTATTGAAGCCTTACTGCCCCAGCAACGCCTTCTTCAAGCTCGCCTGCACTGGATTTGCCCCCAGCCAGATGCCGAAAAATGCTTGCTTGAAGTCATTGCCCGCAATGCTGGCTGACTGCTTGCCGTTCTTGATAATGACCACGTTGGTCGGTTTGTAGACGAAATCATACACATCGCCTTCCTTGATTGCTTCCTTAAACACGCCGATCAATTGCTCAATACGTGGTTGGATAGCAGGGTCGGAAGTGGATTTCTTGAAGCCTTCGCGCACCGCTTCTTCCATTTTCTCGCTGGTGATCATGGATGAGGTGATTTCCAAGCGCACGGCACTGGGCGTGTTAGCGGCAAGGATGGCAGCAGCATCGGTGTTTTTTGCCTGCAAATACAAGCCAGCAGTGTAAAGGTTGAACAGCAGCTTGGTGCGGACGCCTGTGCCATTCAGGGTCAGGGCTTGCCCGGCGAAGGTTTGTTGGGCGGGGAAGTTATCGGCGGCATGACCGATAACGGGTAGCAGGCACAGTAAAGCCAGCCAGAATTTCATTAGGGTACGCATACATTCCTCCTCATTTTTGCTGTGGTGATAACCGCTTATCTATACCACGTTGGCCTTGCTACAGCTAGTTGTTAGACTGGGACTAACCCGATAAACCATTGATAAAAATAACGCCATGAATACCGGACTCATTATTTTTGTTTCCCTACTGGGTGGCCTGCTGCTGTGGGGCATCCTGCTCTATAACCAGCTTGTGCTGCTGAAAAATAATACCGAAAAAGCGTGGAGCAATACCGACGTATTGCTCAAACAGCGCAATGCCGAGTTGCCCAAACTGGTGGCGGTGTGCAAAGAACACATGCAATACGAACAAGCCACCCTGCAACAGGTGATGGAAGCCCGCAGCCGGGTTGCCAGTGCCATGCAGTCCGGCAATATGGGGGCGCTAGGTGCAGCGGAAAATGAGTTGCGCATCGGTTTGGGCAACCTGTTTGCGGTGGCTGAAGCCTACCCGGAACTCAAGGCCAGCGATTCCTTCCAACACCTGCGCGAACGCATCACCGGCTTGGAAGATAGCATTGCCGACCGCCGCGAGTTTTACAACGATTCCGCCGCCCTCAACAATACCCGCATCGCACAGTTCCCGGATGTGGTCATCGCCAACGCCTTCAGTTTTAAGCGTTTCCGCCTGATGAGTTTCACTGCTGAGGAAACTAGCGATGTGGATGTGGCTGCGCACTTTACTTCCTGATCTGGAGGGGGCGGCTAGCCCGCCTGCGGGTGACGGGGGTGGGTTGGACTGGTTTCAGGTGATGGATAACCAGCGGTTTGCGGTGCTGCGGCGTGGCGGGCTGATGAATTTAGCTGCCACACTGGGTTTTGGTATCGCTTGGGCGGGTGTTTGTGTCGGGCTATATCGGTATGGCAATCCGCAATGGTTGTTGCTGCCCGCTACCTTGAGCCTGTTTTTCGCGCTGGGTTTGTTCCGCCGTTACCGCCTGATTGTGGATACGCCGACTTCCCACCTCAGCAGCGGCGCTCAAGGTTACGTGGAATTGCAGGGCAAGGCCGCATTGCCGGAAGGGGAAGGTTTTCGGGGCTTGCCGCATTTGCCGGTGACGGTCTGGCTGCCGGGTTATGTGGAGGATGCGCCTTTTGTGCTGGATGATGGCAAAGGCCGTTGCCTGCTGTACCCGCAATACGCCGAAATCGTTACCCGCCCCGGCGATACGCATTTTTCTTGGCTAAAAGCCATCTACCCCGGTCAGACCTTGTATGTGTTGGGCGAATTGCACACCCTGCGGGGCGACAATATGCCGCTAGATCGCCGCGAACGCTTGGCGGCATTGCTGGCAGAGTGGAAGCATGACCAGCGCCAGTTAGTGCAAAACTTTGATGCCAACGGCAATGGGCAGATCGACCCGGATGAATGGCAGACTGTGCGCAATGCGGCGGAACGCTGGGTGGAAGACGACATTCGTGAACAGCAGTGTGCGCCGGGGACGCATGTGATGGAGGGGGCAAAGGTGGGGCAATTGTTCCTGATTACCAACATCCCGCCTATGGTGCTGGCACGGCGCTATCGCTGGGCAGCGTTGCTGCATACCTTGGCATGGCTGGGGTTGATGACAGCCGCTTATTAATGTTTATTAACCCAAGGGAGAAAGCCTGTGGCAACCCATAAGCCCGGTGCAATACCTTATTTGTTTTTCGCTGCCATCCTGTGCGGACTACTGTTCTCAGCCGCCATGCGCCTGTACCTGAATTTCAACGGTGGGCATATCGACGAATACGACTACCTGTTCTTGGGCAAGCAATTGCTCGCAGGCAAAGAGTGGGCAACGTATCTCTATATTTTTGGTTCCAATCTGGACTGGTACATTTTAGGCATGGGGGAGGCCGTTGGTGGTCTGGAAGGTGCGCGTGCCGTGGCGGGTTTATTGGGCTTGGTGTCACTGCTGGGATTGTATCGCTTTGTACGTGAGTTGTATCAGTCAGCCGCGATTGCCGGGTTAAGTGTGGCGCTATTGGCGATGCAGGCGGTGCATATTTTTATCAGTAAATTTGCCACTTACGACATTATTGCGCTGGCGTTTTTCAGCCTGTCGCTCGCACCGTTATGGGCGGCGTGCCAGCAGAAGGATAAGCAGCGTTACTTGTCATTACTGGCTGCCATCGCGTTATTTTCCTTAGCCGTTACCAGTAAATACATTGTGGTGGCGTATGTGCCGTTGCTGACGCTGCTGGCCTTGTGGTTGTCGCCGCTGATCGGTGTCCTGTTCGGCTTGGGTGTAACACTGATTTTGGGCGTGTATGTCGGTTGGCATTGGGCGGATTTGCAGGGCTTGTATGCCATCCAGATCAAAGGGACGCAGGGGGCAAACTCCAATTACGCTTACATCTTGCGTATGGAAATCCTGTATCTGGCACTGCCGTTGGTATTGTGGCTGATTGCGTTGGGTTGGCAAGCGATACGCTTACGTGGGCAGGCTCTGCGCGAACCTACTACCGTGATTTTGTTGGGTTCGCTGGTGTTTGCGTCGCCATTGGCGGTTTACCACTTGCACGGGCAAAACATGATTTCGTTGTACAAACATCTGGTGTACGCGCTGTTTTTCCTCTCACCCGTCATGGCATGGTTGCTGTGGAATGGTTTGCAACGTTTTCAGTTCAAATGGGGGGCGCAAGCGGTCAGTGCAGTGCTGGTATTGGGGATGGTCTGGTTGAATTACGGCTTTTTACGCGATATGCATCAGGGATACCCGGATGTCCGCCCGGTCATCGACGCTATGGCGGCGCAACCGCTGGACGCAAATACCACGATTGCCAGTGAAGACCCGTACCTGATGCGCTATGCCGCTTTCGATAAAATACCGCAGAACCACATCAAGGAACTGGCTTGGATGGACAATAACATGGATGGCAAATCCGAAAAGAAAGATGTGGTCGAAGCTTTGTGGGATCGTAAATTTACCTACGTTTTTCTCAGCAATCTGATACAGCCCAAAGCCAATCAGGATTTGCGCGGGGTGATGAAAAGCCGTGGCTACGAAAAGGTGCTGGAAATCCCGTGGCAAACCTCGCAAATCATGAGCCGCCAAGACAAGGGCGTGTTGGAGCTGTACAAAAGTACCCAGCCTGCGCGGATTGCGGTGGCTGAAGATGCGATGTTCAGGTAAGGATACCCATGAAGCGTAGCCTGCTACCGTTATTGTTATTGTGGACTGGAGCCGCTAGCGCCGCCCCGCTGAGTGCGCGTGTCGGTCAGGAATGTTTGGATGTGGAATGGCTGGAAAGCGGGTTGTTACGTGCCAGTTACCGCACGGGTGAACAGTGTGACAAACCCGCGTTCCCAGCCAGCCCGTATGTGTTGACCGACAAACTCAAGCCGCTGCCAACCACCGAAACTGACCGTTTGCGCCTCACGCTGGATAGCAAGTCCCTGTGTCTGAGTATTTACGACAAACGTCAGCACCGCGATGTCACCAACCTCTGCCCCGGTGCGGGTGAAAACAACAGTTTCACGCTGGCAATGGCGAAGGGCAATACCGAGCAACTTTACGGTTTGGGGGAGCAGCACCCCGAACCGGGTACGACCGATGGCGATTGGTTGCAACGCGGCACGCGGGTAGCAGGCAGCAAATACGGCAACCAATTGGTGGATACTAAAGGCGGTTTGGTCGGTAATACCCAATTCCCGATTCTGTACGCACTCGGCAAAGACGCTACTCCGTGGTCGTTGTTTCTGGATAACAGTTACCCGCAAAACTGGGATTTTCACGGCGACCCGTTCAAAGTGGGGGTGAAAGGCGGTGACGATCTGCGCTTCTACTTCCGCGTGGGTGAATCGCTGGCGGATTTGCGGCGCGGGTATATGCGATTGGTGGGCAAACCGCTGATTCCTAACCGCAAACTGTTCGGCTTGTGGATTTCCGAATTCGGTTACGACGATTGGGCGGAACTGGATGGGGTACGCGAATCCTTGCAAGGCAATGGCTTTCCGCTGGATGGCATGGTGATGGATTTGCAATGGTTCGGTGGCATTCGCGACAATTCCGAAAACAGCAGTATGGGTAAGTTGACGTGGGATGAAAGCCATTTCCCTGATCCTGCGGGCAAGATTAAGGCATTGGCAAAGCAGCATATTGGTTTGATGCTGATTGAAGAATCCTACATCAGTCGCGGTTTACCGGAACACCAAGCGTTGCAAGATAAAGGCTTTCTGGTGAAACAGCCCGACGGCAAGCCGGTGTATCTGGCAAAAAAACCGTGGTGGGGCAAGGGCGGGATGATTGATTGGAGTAACCCCGACGCAGGTGCTTACTGGCACGATACCAAGCGCCAAGCACTCGTGGATATGGGGATTCTTGGGCATTGGACGGATTTGGGCGAACCGATGGATTTCGCTGCTGATGCGGTTTACCACGGTTTCACACCCGGCAAAACCACGCATTCTGACTTACACAATTTGTATAACCTATTGTGGCATCAGTCGATTTTCGACGGCTACCAACGTCATCACAGTCAGCAACGCCCGTTTATGTTGTCTCGCGCTGGTGGGGCGGGGATGCAGCGTTACGGTGCGGGGATGTGGTCGGGGGATATTCCGGCACGGCTGGACAACCTTGCGGCGCATTTGAATGCACAGATGCAGATGAGCTTGTCGGGCGTGGATTATTTCGGCTCGGATGCGGGTGGGTTTTATCGCAATTCGTTCGCGGGTACGCCGGAGGAATACGCTAAGTTGTACACACGCTGGTTTGCGGTGTCAGCATTGATTGATCTGCCGTTACGTCCGCACGCGGATAATGTGTGCAATTGCTACCATACCGCGCCAGATCAGGTGGGTGATCTTGCCAGCAATCGTGCCAATACGCGGCTGCGGTACGAGCTGATTCCTTACTATTATTCGTTGGCGCACAGGGCGAATCGGGCGGGCGATCCGATTATTGCTCCGGCGCTTTACGCGGATGAATCTGACCCAACCATGCGCGGCATGGGGGCGCAAAAGCTGATTGGCGACCAGTTGCTGGTAGCTTTGGAGACGCACCTGGATAGCAAAACCATGCGGGTTTATTTGCCCAAAGGCGAATGGTTTGATTACCACAGCCACGCATGGCGCAGCAGCAAGGGCGAATGGCTGGACAATGTGCCGTTATTCCACGACAAGTTGTACCGCTTGCCGCTGTATGCGCGTGCGGGGGCGATTATTCCGCTGCTGGATGTTGGCGATGCCAGTGTCGATGCCTTTGGGCGCAAGCTGGGCAGCATGGATAAATCCACACTGTTGAAGCTGAAAATTTTCCCGTACAGCCAAGCCAGCGAATTCACCTTGTACGAAGACGATGGCGAAACTACTGCGTACACACAAGGCAAAGTCCGCACCACCCGCATCCGCCAACAGCGCGATGCTAACCTTCAGCATGTTTGGATCGAAGCGGCGCAAGGTGACTTTCAAGGCGCACCGGAGCAGCGTGAGGTTCAGTTGGTGCTGGCAGAAATTGCGCCGGTCGAAACGGTTATGGTGGATGGCAAGCCGGTGCAAGCTGCCGACAAATCCGGCTTCGGTTGGCAACGCAGCAATCCCAATACCTTGAACGTGCGTTTCCCTGCATTGGCAGCCAAACAGGCGCACCATGTCGAGATTCGCTATGCAGCGCAGGAGAAAAAGTGATGGCTAATGTTCCCGTGTGGGTTTACGTGTTGCTGGTCGTGTCGATTGGGTGCAGCAGTGCGGCGCAAATTTTCCAGAAACTCGCGGCGCACGATTTGGCAACGCATAGCGGTTCGCTGCTGCAACTGCTGTTGAAACGGAATATTTTGCTGAGCATTTTCTTTCTCGGCACGGGCTTGCTGTTGTGGCTGGTGGTGTTGGGCAAGCTGGAATTGAGCGTCGCTTACCCGATGTTGAGCATGGGTTACGTGGTGGTGATGCTGGCGGCGCGTTGGCTGTTTCACGAAACCATTCCGCCGCGTCGCTGGTTGGGGACGGCATTCATTATGGCGGGCATCTCGCTGCTGGTGGGGGGCGTGTTATGAAATGGTTACTGATGGCGACTTCCATTATTTGCGGCGCATTGGGGCAATTGTTCATGAAGGCGGGAATGCAGTCGGTGGGGGCGTTGGCGGCGTTTTTCCCGGCGTTGCAGGCTGGGCAAGTCAGTGGTGAACAGTGGTTTGGCGTGCTGTGGGTGGTGGCGGGCATTGTGTGTTACGGCATTGCGATGCTGGTGTGGATTTATGTGCTTGGGCATTTTGAACTGAGCGTGGCGTACCCTTTACTGAGTGTGGGGTATATTTTGGTGTATTTAGGCGCGGTGCTGTGGCCTCGGATTGGCGAGTCGTTCACGCTGGAAAAAACGGCGGGAATTGTGCTGATCATGCTGGGCGTGGCGCTGGTGGCAACTCCGACAAAGGCAAATAATCATGAATAACGAACGACCTTACCTTTCCATTATCATCCCGGCGTACAACGAGCAAAGCCGGATTGCCGATTCGCTGTACAAGGTGAAAGATTACCTGTCGCAACAGCCGTATCGCAGCGAAATCATTGTGGTGGACGACGGCAGCCGCGATTTGACCACCGAAGTGGTGAAATTCATCGACATCTACGGCAAGGAAACCAAGGAGCAGGAGGAAGGCCAGTTGATGGAAAACATCAAAAACGTCGGCAAAGGCTTTTCGATTGCACGCGGCATGATCAAAGCATCCGGCGACATCGTGCTGTTTAGCGATGCGGATCTTTCCACGCCGATTGAGGAAATCGAGAAGCTGTTGCCGTATTTCGCGCAAGGTTTCGATGTGGTGATCGGTTCGCGCAAACTGGCGGATTCCGAGGTGGAAAAAAAGCCGTGGTATCGGGATGCGATGAGTTTGATGTTCAATCTGGCGGTACGCACGTTATCCGTGCCGGGGATCAAGGATACGCAGTGCGGGTTTAAGGCGTATCGGCGGGAAGCAGCGCAGCGGATTGCGTTATTGCAGCGCATTTACGGCTTTGGGTTTGACGTGGAGCATTTGTACATTGCCCGCAAGCAAGGCTTCAAGATCAAGGAAGTGGCGGTGAAGTGGGAACACATGGACGGTTCTAAGGTTGACCCGATAAAGGATTCGATTCGGATGTTTAGCGATTTGTTGAAGATTCGCTGGTTGCATCGGGCGATGTAGATTGTGCTTACTGCTTTTGCAAAAAAAGAAAGCCGGACAATCGTCCGGCTAAAATCCATCTACAAGAGAGTCGAGAGAAAAAATCTGTTACAAAGGTCAGGTCATTCCTGATTTGTTGAAGCGATTATTTCATAAGTTTTATGAATGATATTGTGCGCTAACGATGGTCGTAGGCTTACGGGCGATGAGTGGAAAATTCCACTAGCAACGGCGAATCCGTCACCTCCCACTGCCCCTTCGCCACGTTTTCCCCTGTCGCACTGTTGAACACCACATAGCTGTACTTGCCGTAATGCGGCAGTTTCGCCAGCAGCTTGTCCAAGCCGTCGGGGCTGGTGGCATCCAGCAGCACCATATCCTGTTTGCCTGCCCGCAAACCCAGTGCCAGCGTATGCAAGCCGCAGGTGTAATTCACGCTATTGAGCGTAAAGGCAGCATCAGTCATGCGGAACGGTTCCTTGGCACGCTCCAGCAAACCTTGCAGTGCGGCATTGTCGCCACCCAGCAGGATGACCGTGCCAGTGTCGGGCAAGGGTGCATCGTCGTATTGTACCCGCAGGGTTTTGTCATTGGCTTTCAACTCATCCAACCAGCTTTCCCACGCCACCTGCATGGCCTCGTCGGTATGGCGCGACAGCACATAGGTCTTGTCACCCTTGCCATACAACACGCCGATGGAGGCAGGCAATTCCGCCGCATCCGCCAGCCGGAACAGGTCAAAATTGGGGTCGATAGCCAGTTGCTGGGGTTGGGTGGGCAATGCCAGCTCGAAAGTTTGCGTGGTTTGCGTCATCTGCAAGGTTTCATACTGTTCCGGCTGCTGGCTAGCGGCAAAGCGGATGCGGGCAGGAATTGCCAGCGGGAATGCACTACCGGCTTGCGCTTGTTTCAGGGTCAGTTGCAGGCGGTAGCCAGCCCCTTGCTGGCGTCAAGGTGTGCGACTGGAGCGTCAAGGCTGGGCGCACCCGTGCCTTCCAGCCAGTGTTGGCGGAACGCCTTGTCCACCTGCAAGCTGTCCAGCAAATTGCCAAAGGTGGCGGGGCGGAAGCGGTATTCCTGATAGAAACGCTTCAAGCCTGCAAAAAACGTCTCATCCCCCAACTGGCGGCGCAGCATGTGGAACAGCATCAGCGACTTGTCATAGCCAATGGCTTGGGTGGCGTCATCGTGGCGGTTGCGGAACTGGCTCAGCGGGAAATCAGCGTGTGCGCCGACAAAGGTGGCGTATTTCTGCAAGGCAGAACGGCGGTATTCCACCCCTTCGCCATGCTGTTCCTTGATGCGCTGGTCAGCCAGATAGGCGGTCAAGCCCTTCCGACCAATTGCCCTCGCTGGCATCGACATAGACCCCGTTGCCCCACCAGTTATGCAAGATTTCATGCGGAAACGAGGAGTGCAGGATGAACGGCAAGCGCATTACCCGTGACCCCAGCAGGGTGAAGGACGGCATCCCCCAACCCGTTTCCCAAAAACTTTCCACCGTGGCGAACTTGGGGTAAGGGTAATCGCCCAGCAAGGTGGAATATTGATCCAGATACTGTTGGGCTGGTTTGCAGGTATTGCTGGGCGAGCGCCTCATCCGCTGTTTGCAAATACACCAGCGCGGTGGCGTGCTTGCCCGCTTGGCGGTAGACGTGGAATTTGCCTGCCAGCAGGTAAATGCTGTCTTGCGGGTGGGTTTCGCGCCAGCCATTGGCGGTTTCCTCCCCTTGGCTGAGGCTGACCCAGCCTTGCGGCAGCGTGGTTTGCAGCTCAAAGGTGTGCAAGGCATTGGCGGCTTGCACATACCACTCGCTGCTGCCATCCAGATACAACGCCGCGCTCATTGAGCAGCACACAGGCTTGCGTCAGCCATGCGCAATCGGGGGTGGATGCCAACTTACCACGGTATTTGAGGGTAATCTCCCCTTGCCCCGCCACTAATGGAATACTATAACTCCCTCGTTCCCTGAGCGAAGTCGAAGGGAACATCAGGGCTTAACGTGAATTGCGGGATTAAGCGTAAACGCAAACCGCCCATCCGCCCGCAGGCTTTCCGGCACGCTCAGGGTGTCTTCCACCTGCAAGCCGCCGCTGGCAGGGTCGGGCGTTACCCGCAGCACATGATGCAACACCGGCAGACTTTCCGCTGTTACCATGACAGGCAGACATAACACCATCAGGACAACAATATGTTTCAGAATACGCATGAACCCCATGAACAGTCTCCCCGTTTGCTGAGCCGGACATTATTGGCTATGTGTTTCGCCGCTGCCAGCCTGTTATTCAGCGGTGTGATGGCAGCACCCGTTGAACATGCCAATCTGGCGGATGCATTGGCTTATGTGGGCAAGCACCCGATTGCCGCGCCGCTGCTGGATAGCTTGGATAAGAACCGGGTGGTATTCGTGGGCGAAGCCCATGACCGTTACGATCATCATCTCAACCAGCTTGCGGTGTTGCAGGCATTACACCAGAGAAACCCCAACATTGCGATGGGTGTGGAATGGTTTCAGCAGCCGTTTCAGGTGGCGGTGAATGATTTCTTGGCGGGCAAGATCAGCGAAGCGGAATTGTTGCGCCGCACTGAGTATTTCGAGCGTTGGGGTTACGACTACCGCCAGTTACGCCCGATTATGGAATACGCCAAGGCCAACCATATACCCGGTGATTGCCCTGAATGCGCCGGTTGAATTGACCCGCAAAGTTTCCAAAGGCGGGCTGGAGGCGCTGACAACCGCCGAGCGGGCGCAATTGCCGCCGGTCATTAACCCGCCTGACGCGGCTTACCGGGCGGGTTTGGCAAAGATTTTTGCCCAGCATTCCAAGGATAAACAGCAGTTTGAGAACTTCTTGCTGGTGCAGCGCATTTGGGATGAAACCATGGCACGGAATGTGGTGCGCTATTTGCAGGCACATCCAGCGCAGCGCATGGTGGTATTTTCCGGGATCGGGCATATCAGCGATGGGGCAGGCATCCCGCAGGATGTGGCAAGGCAAATGCCAGAGATCAAACTCGCCACCGTTGCCAGCAGCAATGACCCTAAAGAGGTGCAATCTGGGATGGTGGATTATTTCCTGCCAGCCGCGCAGCTCGATTTGCCAGCAACCGGCAAGTTAGGCGTGATGCTGGATGTGCAGGGTAAAGCGGTGAGTATTATGGCGCTGGATGCCAATAGTGCGGCTGGTAAGGCGGGGCTGCAAAAGGGTGACCGGCTGGCAAGTCTGGACGGGGTGGCGATTCAGTGCATGGCTGATCTGAAACAGGCGCTGGCGCAGTATAAAGCGGGGGAGTCGGTGAACATGACGGTGGAGCGTAAGGGTGAAAAAGGTTTGTTGGCGCGTCAAGTGATATTGCAATAGGTCGAATAATAGCAAAACAACACTTGCATCTACGCTGCTTAAGGACTAAACCCATAGTGTCGGGTAAACAAACATAATGGGGGTTTCTAATGAAGCTATTGAAACTGCTAGTGATTCTGTTGGCTATTTCATCAACTGTGATACTGGCAGCACCCAGCGGTGTGACGGATAAGTTGGTGGCGGAGCTAAAGGCTAACCTTGCTTTCAACACCCCAGAGAGCATGAGCTATGACGAAACCCAGCCGATCCAGCTCATCCTTGATGCGGAACGTATCACGGATGAGGTGAAAGCATTGCTCAAAGACAGCGAGACTGCCGCTCAGGTACAGGTTTCCCTCCAAGGCTATGGCTTTAAGATCACGCCTGCTTCCCCCGGCACGCAAGCCCTCGTGACGAATAAACCCACCGAGTGGCACTGGGATGTGACGCCGACCGTCAAGCAAAACACCACGCTGAAGCTTTACCTGAGTGTCAATGTGCTGATGAAGCTGGATGGGGCGCAAACTTCACGGCGGGTGGAGAGTTTCCAGCGTGAAATTAAGGTCAATTTCACCGCTAAGGATAGCCTACGTTTGCCATCGGCTGCGCCTGCTGCCCCGGCTGCCGCCCCTGTTGTTCCCCGTATTGCCACTCCATCGCCGCCGCCACCGATGGCAGCCCCCGCCCCTGCTACGGCCCTACTATGCCGCAGATGGCAGCACCGCCTGCCGCAGCCGGGGAAGATGGCACGGTGATGTTTAGTATCGAAGAGCCTGCCACTGTGCCGGGGGATGATGCCGTAACAGGTGGTGGTGAGTGGATCGACCAGTAGTATCGACAATCCTGCTCCCGCTCCCACCGCTGCGCCCGCTCCGATGGCAGCGCCCCGCAGCAGGCTGCCCGACTTGTTGCCGGATAAGCTGGAGGCTGAAATGAAGGCCAATATTGCCTTCAACACCCCGGAAACCATGCATTATGACGAAACTAAGCCGATCCAGCTCATCCTTGACCCGGTGCGCACTTTGGATGAAGTGAAGGCATTGGTGAAAGAACAGGGGCAAGTCGTCGGGGCAGAAATCGACATCACCCCCCGGATGCAAGCCTCCCTCAAAGGCGAAGGCTTCAAAATCGTCCCCATTTCCCCTGAAATGCAGGCGGTATTAACCAACAAATCCACCCAGTGGCGCTGGGATGTGACCCCGACGGTCAAGGAAAACACTACCTTGAGCCTTTACCTCAGCATCAATATGGTGATGAAGGTGGATGGCGCAGAAACCTCGCGCATGGTGGAAAGTTTCCGCCGTGAAATCAAGGTCAACGTTACCCCCCAAGACCGGGTGAGCCATGCTGCTGGAATCCTTGGGGGGTGAATGGAAATGGTTGCTCGGCACTGTTTTCGTCCCCTTGATCATCTGGTGGTACAAACAGCGCAAGGAGAAGAAAACAGCGGGTGAGTAAGCCGCAGGGCAAAAAAATGCCGCCCCGGGGAAACAAGGCGGCATTAGGAGAAATGGGCATTTCAATCTTGGGTGTCAGAGTGCCCTGTCTCTGACTATCAAGGGGATAAAATAATATTATCATGCTTGGGTGTAACAGGGGGGTGACATATTGCAAAAAGTTCCAGCCAAAAAATAGATCAAAACGATCAATGAAATCTATTATTTGCTCATGTGATTTGAACGGTTTGTGTCGATAAAGCGACAAAGGAGTACAAGTTATCGACATTATGAGGGGCACTCATGTCAGCAAAAGATCTTGCCGATTATCTCAATGATCGTACTATCCGCTTAGGGCTGTCCAAGGCGAAGGCGGCACGACGTGCGGAAGTTTCCCGCCAAACGTGGTATCGGTTACTCAATGCCGAGATCAATGAGGCTAAATTGTCTACCTTGATCCGGCTGGCTGAATCGCTGGAAACCACCCCGTTGCATATCCTGCGCATCTATTTTGGGGAAGAAACTTTCGGTGCGGATACCCTACAGTTTGCCGAGGATGACGGCAGTGCGTAGCCGTGATTGCCCAAACTGCGACATCTTGTCGAAGTCACTGCGGCTAATCGGCAGGTACTGGTTATCCAGCGCAAAGCGGTAGTCAGGTTCGTTGATGTAGGGGTCGTGGATGTAGATGAAACGCTGGTCGATTGCTGCCACCACCACCCAATGCGGGGTCTTTTTGTGGTCAAAGCGGTAAGTGCTGATCAGCACCAGCGGCACATTGCCCTGTTCCAGCGCCGCTTCCAGCTCGACTTGGGTGATGTTGGTGTAATGCACCGGGGCGGCATGTTCTGCCAGTTGGTGCAGGAAATCTTGATGCACCAACTCAATCACCTGTTTCTTTTCCTCATCCCGCACCGAGTCGATGAACGGTGTGTCGGTGGATGACAAGTAGGTGTCCGCCCGGAAACCGCGCCGTAATCGCCGCTGCTGCCAACCCCACCGGGCTACACCCGCCATGCCCTGCCATCATGTAGATGGTGGTGGATTCGCGCCAAATCCCCAATTCCTCGCTCATGGTCAGCGCCTGTTGTGGGCTGAGGGCTGCCATGCCCATCATCAATGACGCCGGGCCGCAGGTGAAATCGGTGTGTTGCGGGTAATAGGGCACGTCCACATGGGTGGTTTGCGCTTTGGGGTGGAGGATGCGTTTTTGCAGCCGCAGCGCGTCGGCGTGATCTTCGTAATAATCCTTGTATTCGCCGAAAGGTTTGTAGCCCAGCCGCTGGTAAAGGCGGATGGCACTGGTGTTGTCGGTGCGTACTTCCAACCGCATACTGATGCGCCCGTCTTCGGCGCAAGCTTTTTCAGCCTGTTCGAGCAGTTGCTGCGCCATGCCGCGCCCGCGCTGGCTGGTATCCACGGCGATGGAATAGATGCGTGCCAAATGCGTGCCCCGGTGCAATAACACCAGCACGTAGCCCGCGATGGCTTGCCCCTGTTCCGCCACCAGAAAGCAGTTGTGCCCCTGTTGCAGGAAATAGCGGAAACTGCGGCGGCTCATGCGGTCAGTGTCGAAACAGGTGTTTTCCAACTTCACCAGCGCGGCAATATCCTCGTGTTGCGCGGGGCGGATCAGTAACTCGCTCATAGCAATCCCCCCTGCAAACCTTGCCACGCGGTGCGGATCACTTGCCGCGCCCGTAACAGCACGCTTTCACGCCATAAGGCAGCATCTGGGTTGAAGATTTCGCGCAATTCAGCACGGATGGCTTGCGCCTGCGGGTCACTGAAATCCGGGGTGGCGGTTTGCGCATACAGCCAGTGGTCACGGCGCAAGGCATTGAGCAGGCGGGCAAACGGGTAAGTGCCGTATTCCAGCGTCAGGTACAGGCCATCCTCGCGCATGGCGTCGTGCCACAGGTAATCCATCAGCCCGACCAGCGGCACGGAACAGGAATCGCCACTTTCCGGCAAAGTGACCAGCGGGCCAAACCATGTTTGTGCCTTGTGGCTGGCGGGGCTGGTGGCGGGGTGGTCGCAAATCAGTTCGCCATGCCCGAACGGCCCAAGCCCGGTGTGCAGGTCAAGCACCACCACTTGGCGTTGTTCAAGCTGCCATTCGGCGAGTTTGCGTTCGGTCAGCAGGCGGGAAAAGGAGGGGGCGTTACCGCCGTAGAATAGCCCTGTTGGGTGGGAATATTGCCCGCCTGCCACTGCACGGCGGAAGGCTGGTTCGCCGTGGGCAGCCAAATACTGTTGCAATATTTGGTCGGCGGTTGCCCAGTCATCATCGGTGGGAACTAGGGCGTCGGCAAGTTGGGTGTAAGAATCCCCCTCAATCCCCCTTTTTCAAAGGGGGAAGCAAGATGGCATTTCGTAAGGTCGAGTGATGATGCGCTCTGGCTCCCCTCCTTTGCAAAAGGAGGGGGTGGGGGAGGATTTTCTTGGGGTTCTTGAAATCCAAGCTATTGCGGTTCAGGTCAATGCCATTTTCGTTCACCCGCCGTTGGTGCGAAAACCCCCACGGATTGAGGGCGTGGATGATGACCACCGCCATATCCGCTGGCAGTGGGGTATGTGCGAGTTGCAGCAGCGCATCGTGCTGGATGGCGGAACCCGCAAAGCCTTCCACCCCGTGGGTAGCCGAAATCAGCACCAGCACATTGCTGGCATCTTCAGCACCTAACCACGCGATGTCGGTGAATAATGCCTCCCCGTTTGCACCTTGCGCCTGATGCGGGATGGCTTCATGATTCAGTGGGCAAGCCTGTTGCCGCAGCGCGTTCAGGATATTGTCACGGGCACTTTGGTAATCTGCCGGGTAGTGCTGCAAGGCCGGGGAATTTAAGGGGTCGAACATGCGGGATAGCCTCAGTATGATTCGCCAACATCAATTAATAGCAATTATTACACGAACCACGGGGATAACGCTTACATGCCTGACTATTTGCTGCTGGTTGATGACATCAAGCACTGGAAAAAAGACTTTCCCGTTTACCCAGTGGTTGCGGTCAAGGATTACCTGACGGGCGAAGTCTGGGCGAAACGCCCGCACTTGCAAGTGATCAACCTGTGCCGCGATTTTTCCTACCAGAGTTTGGGGTACTACGCCTCGTTGCTGGCGGAAGCACGCGGGCATCGGGTGATCCCTACCGTCAGCACCTTGCAGGATTTGACCCGCAAAACCCTGTATGGCCCAGTGCTGGACGATTTGGATGCACTGGTCAATAAGGCGTTGGGGCATGAGGCGCATGGGGTGGATATTTCGCGTTTCGAGATTGTGCTGCATTTCGGCAAATGCGACAGCGAAACCCTGCGCCCTTTGGCACGCAAGCTGTACGAGGCGTTCCGCGTGCCGTTGCTGCGGGTGGAATTTCGCCGCAACGGGCGCTGGCGCATCAGCAAATTGCGGGCAGGCACGCTCGACAAGCTGAGTTACCCGCAGGAACACTTTTTCTTGCAGGTGCTGGAAAAACAGTTGCGCCAGCGTTGGCAAAAGCCTGCCAGTGCCAAACAGGCACGTTACGATCTGGCGATTTTGCATAACCCGGAGGAGGTCTTGCCGCCGTCGGATGCGAAAGCCTTGCAAGCCTTCATCCGCGCTGCTGCCGAGCAGGGGATGGCGGCGGAACTGGTGACACCCAAGGATTTCGGGCATTTGCTGGAATACGACGCGCTGTTCATCCGCGAAACCACGGCGCTGAACCACCACACTTACCGCTTTGCCCGCAAGGCTGCCAGCGAGGGCATGGTGGTGATTGACGACCCGGATTCGATCCGCCGTTGTGTGAACAAGATATTCTTGAGTGAATTGCTGGCAGCCAATGGTGTGCCTACCCCGGCAAGCCTGATTCTGGCAAAGGGTGAACTGGGCAAGGCGGAGCAGCAATTGGGCTACCCGCTGGTGCTGAAGATTCCTGACGGCTCATTTTCACGTGGCATGTTCAAGGCAGCCAACCGTGAGGAAATGGAAACGGCGGCAGCGGAGTTGTTCCAGCATTCCGCACTGATTTTGGCGCAGGCGTACACTTATACCGAATTCGACTGGCGTATCGGGGTGCTGAATGGCGAGGCGCTGTATGCCTGCCGTTATTTCATGTCGCGTGGGCATTGGCAAATCATTAACCACAATGCGGGTGGCAAGGCCAAAGAAGGCAAGTGGGAAACCTTGCCGGTGGCTGATGTTCCGGCTATGGTGCTGGCAACGGCATTGCAAGCGGCACGGCTGATTGGCAATGGCTTGTACGGGGTTGATTTGAAGCAAACCGATACGGGTGTGCTGGTGATCGAAGTGAACGATAACCCCAGCCTTGAATATGGGGTGGAAGACAAGGTGCTGGGCAAACAGCTTTACCAGCGGATTATGGCGGAGTTCCGGCGGCGGCTGGAACAGGGATAGCAACAGGGTAGATGCAAAGGAGCGGATACTATGCAAGCAGATTTTTGGCACGAACGTTGGGAGCAAAACCAGATTGGGTTTCACCAACCTGAGATCAACAGCCATTTACAGGCATTCTGGGGGCGGATGTCCGTGCCCGCCGCTAGCCAGATTTTCGTGCCCTTGTGTGGCAAGAGCCGCGATATGCTGTGGCTACGCTCGCAAGGTTTCATGGTAACGGGGGTGGAATTGAGCGCGATTGCGGTGCGCGATTTCTTTGCTGAAAATGGGCTAGAACCGAGCGTGACCCAGCAAGGCGCGTTTGAGCGTTGGGAATGTGACGGGCTGGTGATTTTGCAAGGTGACTTTTTCCACCTGACCGCCAAGGATGTGGCGGATTGCGCGGGGGTATTCGACCGTGCGTCACTGATTGCGCTGCCGCTGGAGATGCGGGTGCAGTATGCGCAACATTTCATGGCGATTTTACCGCCCCACAGTCCAGACCTTGCTGATTACGCTGGAATATGAGCAGAGTGAAATGCGCGGGCCGCCGTTTTCGGTGCAAGAGGCGGAAGTGCGCGGTTTTTATGAGGCAAACTGCACGGTTGAGCGGTTGCTGGCACTCAATGCGCTGGATGATGAACCCAGTTTCCGCCAGCGCGGGCTTAACCCGGCTGGAGGAGAAGGTGTATTTGTTGACGCCGCGTTAAGGTTGGCGGGTTTCTGCGGTTTGCAGGTATTCGGCACGTACCTGTTCGACCCGGTGTTGCAGTTTGTCGATGAATTCCGCCAGTTTTTGGCGTTTGCTGGGGTCTTCAACATTAGGTAGCAGTTTGTTAGCTTCCGCAAAGTCGGTAATCATGGCGTAACCAGAAGCTATTTGCATAAAGCTACCAGAACGTGGCTCGATGCCTGCTGGCAGGGTTGCGGACAGTTTGATGGCTGACTCCAGTACTTGCCGGGCAGCAATCTGGTTGCCGAATAGTGCCTGTTCATTCGCTAGTTGGGTCAACAGGCTAAGCTGATCCGGCAGTTGTGGCAGGGATGTGGCTTTTTCCATAGCTTGTTGCAGGCTTTGTCCGGCGGCTTCCCACTCATCCAGCAGCAAGTGGGTTTTGCTGATGCCGCCGAGGATCAGGGCTTGCTGGGTGGTATCCTGAGTTTGTTCCAGTTCTTGGTGGATGCGGGCAATGGTTTTGCGGGCATTTTCCGGCAGTTGCTGTTGTATTTGCCATTCGGCGATGTCCAGCAGCAGCAGGGTGCGTGGGTAAGCTTCCTTGGTTTGCGTGATGATGGTGTCGGTCAGGTCGAGTTCGTCCAGCTTGAGCAATTGCTGGATACGGTGGCGGTTTTCAGCGTGTTCGTCGAGGCTGATCTGAAAACGGGTGGGGGTTAGTTTCTGCCCTTCCATTTCCACGATGGCGGTATTGGAGACATCTGTTTTGACCTTCTTTTCTGTTACCTCAGCAGGTGTTGCCGGTTGTTGGGTGTCAGTTTTCAGAGCTTCCGTCATCTTAGCCTGACGTTCTTCGGGGTTTTCTGCTGGTTCTTCAGCCGTGGATGAACCCATTTCCAAGTCTGCGCTTGGGTCGGTTCCCGCAGTAGTGGGCGTTTTTTCCAGCATCTTGGCCATTGAGTTGGCTTTATCCAGTGCTGTGCTGCCCGTTTTTGCCTGTGCTTCCTCACCCGCTGCTTTGGTTTTGGCGGCTTCTGCCTCTTGTTGGGTGATTTCTTCTGGGGTGGGGAGGTTGTAGTAATACAATCCACCCAAGCTAATACTGAGGACAGCCACCGCAGCGGCTATTTTTAGACCGATATTCTCCGGTTTTTCGGCAAGCCCAAGGCGGCGGCGGGCTTCTTGCTGCAACAACGCTGCTTCTTCTATTTTGGCTTGTTCCAGCACATCACGAATACGCTTGGCGCGGTCATTTTCGTGTTTTTGGCTCTCGGTTTGCATGACTTGCTGAAATCGCTGCTTTTTTTTGTAGCGTTCACCGACAATCCCACAGGCTTCACAGGTGTCCAGACGCCCGTCATGGCGTTCTTTGGGTTTGGTCTGCTGGTGTCCGCAGGCTGGGCAGGTGTAAATGACGGTTTCGGCGTTGTCTGCTGCCACTTCTTTGGGCACGATCTGGAGGGTGGGGCGAAGATCACATTCCACGCCCAGCGTACTCAGTTTCTGGCGGATGGACTGGGCTTCTTCAACGTCAATGTTGTCACGGATGGATACCATGCCGTTATTAAACAGCAGCGCATCTGACAGTTTGAATTCGAGATGAGCACTGTGGTCGTCCAGCAAGTTGAGGATGTTATGCACCAGTGCTTCCACTGATTGGCTGGAGCTGTGCCCGACGACTACAAGGTCAACGAGTTGTGATTCTGACATGGCCTTTACCCGATATTTTTATTATGCACTTCATGAATGCAGCACTTTGGCAGAGAGTATAGGCAGTGAGTCAGCCTGTAAACATCTGGCAGATGAGCGTGCTATTGGTCGGTAGGCTTGTTGGGGTGTTTGCCGCATGGGCAGGCATTCTGGGACAGGATCTTCACCACCTTCGTGCCACGGGTTGCAGCGCCCGATACGGCGGATGGCGAGCCAACTGCCTTTGAGTGCGCCGTGTTGCTCAATGGCTTGTTTGGCGTAGTGCGAACAGGTGGGGTAGAAACGGCAATTGCTCCCCAGCAGCGGGCTGAGGATCAATTGGTAAGCACGGATGATGAGGATAAGGAGGTGTTTCATTTGCCGAATGTTACCACTTTCCATCCCGCTGGTCTGATGCTGCCATCCGACAACAGGATTTTTTCCACCGCTGGGGTTTGCTCATAGCGTTGCAGGTTGTCTGCGCTCATGCGCCCAAACACCGTGCGGAAAATGGTTGCCTTGGATGGGATGCTAGCCAACTCCCCCAGCATGGCTTTATCCGTCCCCACCAGAATGCGCTTGTAACGGGTACTGGCTTGCAGGTGGTTGATCCATGCTTCCATTGCCCCGAAATGCGGTTTCAAGGCATAGGACGTATCCACCACCACCAGCACATCCGGCTGGTGTTTGCTCAGGTAGGTGTGCGTACCAGCCCATGCCGCAATATGCAACACGATGAACAGGGCGAAAGACTTTCAACAGTTTCAAGCGATACCTCCCGTGCCGTGGTTACATTTCCGAATTCAGCAGGTTACCGATGCGGAACGAGGCCGAGCCGGTGCTGGATTCGGTGTAAGCACCTTCCGCCCAACCTGCCATTTCCTTGAGTGTCGGGGAGGTCAGCTCATAGGCAATGGTGTGGATGGGGATGCCGACCGATTCCATCAGTGCTTTGGTATGCTCAAAGCTCACCCCGGTATTGGTGTCGCCATCGGACAGCACGAAAATCACCGTCTTGTAATCCGGGTGGGTCTTTTTGAATTCCAGCAGCAAATCCGCCGCGACCAGTGTGGCGCTGTAGGTCGCGGTTTTGCCACCGACCGCCAGTTGTTCGACCGCGCCGTTAAACAGCGATTTTTGCTGGACGTTGAACGGGTTAATCGCCAAATCCACGTTCACGATGTCGCTGTAAGACACCAAGCCGATCGCATTATTGGCGCTGATCAGGTCAGACGATTCGATCAGGGCTTTTTTCAGGTTTTTGATGCGTTCGCCTTCCATCGAGCCGGAAATGTCGGTGACGAATACCGCTGCAATCGGTTTGCCGCCGGACTTTTTCTGTTTCCACAGCTTTTGCGCCTGCGCGATGACGCTGCCATCGGGCAGTTTGTAAGCGTCTTTGTAATCCAGACTGGTTCCGAAATGGAATTTTTCCAGCACCGGCTTTTGGGTGTTGATGAACTGGGCAAAGCGTTTCAACACTTCGTGTTCTGCCGGGTCAGCCGCACTGGTGGCGTACAGCGGGTTGTCGTGGCGTACCCCGAAGGCAACAAATTGGTAATCATCCATCCCGGTCATGCCCAACCACGTTTGTTCGCTGCCGACGAAAGGCATCCAGCACGCCGCTGCCCATTGCTGCATCACGCATTTGCAAGGTGTTTTGCGCAACGAATGGCACGCCCAACTTGGAAGGCTTCAAACGCGCTGGCAACATCGGGGGACAGCATTTGCGTCTGGTCGCCTTTGGCAAACGCATCCAGCACGGTCATGCAGGAAATTCAAGCCGGTAGCAGATTGGTAAGGGTTGGTGTAGCCCATTGCAAACGAGCCATTACTGACATTGGTCAGCAGTTTGGCAATGTCCAGCTTGCCAGCGGTGGTGATCTGGTCGAGTTTGGCCTTTTCGAGCAATGATGCCGGCAACGCTGGAGGCGGTCACATCAGCAACGGTGGTGAGTTTGCTGCCACTGGCATTGACCAGACTGCCCCACAAGGCATTGGCGGGGGAATAGCCTTCCGCGACGTATTGCCCGGTCATGATGAATTGCGCCCCCAAGCCGGAATCGAGCTTGCGGATGGCAATCGCGGCTTTTTTGCCGTTGCTGAGGGTTTGGCGTTGCTGGTTGAAGTTGTTCTGCCAGTTCCAGATACACGCCATCCTGCCTTTGCCTGCTTTGTCGGCGGAGGTGAAAATTTCTGCCACTTCGGTGTCGGCACTGTCCGCTGCATTGTTCAGCAGTGGGTATTCTGCCAAATCCGGCAACATCGCCAGCAGGTTGGTGCGGGTAAGCTGGATATTGGCGCGGTACTGGTTTTCGTTGTGGCTGGGCTGGAATCCGTTCTGCACGAGGTCGCTGATTTTGGCTTCGGCTTTTTCCTTGCTATCGACGGTGCTGCATTGTCGCCACAGCCGGTCAGCAGTGTATGCACGCCAACAGGGTGATGGATGCCAGTGCGATGTGTAGGGTTGAGGTCATCATGCTTACTGTTTTCCTGTGTTATTGGCGGTCTGGGCAAGGCTGACCAGGCGTGCCAGCGTGTCCAGCCGTTCAAACTGGCTGATGGAACGGATATTGGCAACTTCTACCGCTGTTTCGGTGAGGGCGGTGAAGAGTTTTTCGTTTTCTGCCAACAGTTCGTTGAGGCGTTGTTGTTGTTCTTGGTAGAGGTCGGTTTGGCCTTGCTGGCGGTTGATCCCGGAAAGGCTGTGCCCGACGGCTACCATGTCGGTGAGGTTTTGCACCACGTGTTCCTGCACGCTGCGGGCAGCATTCAGGTAGGTGATGGGGGTGAAGGTTTTGCCCACAAAACGGGTTTCCACCACCGAGCGGTAATCGTCGAGGATGTCAGTGAGGCTGTCGGCTTGCTTGACGCCTGCGCTGATCTGCAATTCATCCAGGCTTTCGCGGGCGTTGTTCAGCCGTTCGCATCAGGGTGGTGTGTTCACGCAGGTTGCGTTCGTGTAACCACACCGCTTCGTCTGCGGTTCTGTAACCGAGCAGCCGGTACATCAGGGGAACGGTCAGGGCGATGAGGGCAGCAACCACGGCGTAGAGGCCAAGCATCCACCACGGGCTTTGAAACCACCATGCGAATAATGCCACCAATGCAGCCGACAATGCCGCCGCACTTAGGGTGTATGCTTTGATGGTACGGTAGGGGTTTGGGGCAGAAATGGCACGTCTCCTCACACGGTTTCACATAGGGATACTGTAGCAGCAAAAGCATATACCTTCGCTTTTCCAAGCATACGATAAACCGTTAGGAATGGGGTTAACCAGCCGATGAATTACCTTTGGGGCTTTTCCAACGCCAGCCATTGCAAGGCAATAATCGCTAGGGATGCTTGGATTTTACCGGCTTTTAGCCATGCCAGCGCGGTGTGGCGCGGGATGACCGATACCCGGATGTCTTCGTGTTCATGTGGCAAGCCGTGGATGCCGGTGGGTACGGCGGATAAATCGACTGGGGCGTAATACAGGCTGACGATTTCGGTAGAGCCGCCTGCGCTGGGGTAAAAGTCGATAATGTGTTCCAGCGTGTCGATGGTGCAACCGGCTTCTTCTTGGGCTTCGCGCCGTGCCACGTCTTCATTGCTTTCGCCGTCTTCGACGATGCCTGCGACGATTTCGACCATCCACGCGCCTTGCGCATCCCGCAAGGCAGCACCGGGGCGGAATTGCTCGATCACCAACAGCGTATCAGCGACGGGATCGTGCAGCAGCACGGCAACCGCATTGCGGCGCTCGAAAATTTCCCGCCTGACCGTCCCCGACCAACCGCCTGCAAACAGTTCGTGGCGGAATTCGTAGGCATCCACGCGGAAAAAGCCTTTGTAGAGATTTTGTTGGGAGAGGATGTTGAATTTCATGGGTTGCCGATAGCTGGGTATGGAAGTGGGCAGTGTGGAACAGGGGGGAGGGAATTGCAATTTTTGGCTCGGTGTGGCGGGTGCTAACAGTGATCTTCTCTATGGTTTAGAGTGGGCATGACGTAATTTGGGGTAGACGATCATTTTGACAATTTTGGGGTGTTAAAAATTACTCCTGTGATGGTGATCACTTTTTGGACACAAAAAGTTTGTTAAAATCAGCTCTGATTTGCTAAAACGCTTAGAATACAAAAACTTGGAGAGTTACTCAAGTGCCATTACTATTTTGTAATATTTCTTGGATGCGTGAATATAGAGGTCACTATAGAATTGACGGTCAAGAAATTGATCAGCCTAAAAGAGGTGGAAGCTACGTTGATACTCATGGAGAAGCTCACGAATGCTGTAACTTTTTAGAAGACAACTATGGAATTGTTTATGGACATGTTGAAACATGGAAAGGTGATGAAAATGGCTATGATGCTCAAATCAGAATTGAAAATTTAGGGGCTGATAAAAATGACACCTATATTGATGGGGTAAATGTGATTTGGATAGCAACTCATCAAGAGGGAGGGCGGCGAGTTATAGGATGGTACAAAAATGCCAGAGTCTATCGAGAGCGACCAACGTCATAATAAAAATAAATATCCGACAACACAACATGAAAGAGATAAAGTTGGTAGCTATAGAGATTACAGCAAAACAAGAAGATATACATCTGATAATTGAGGATCAAAGACATTTGATAATAAATCCTAGTAAAAAAAGAAAAGGATTTCCGGGAATGAACTCTATTTTCTACCCTAGTAATTACAAAGAAAATAATGAGTTAACAGAGTTTTTAATAGATCTAAATACTGAAATAGATAAAACAAGCAGAAAAGCAACTGATTCTTTTTGCCTAGTTGAAGAAACTGACTCAGTTGAAGGAAGTTGGGATTTTGAAGGAAAATTACAGCTTAAACAACATCTTGAAAAAGAACTGCTCTAAAAAGCTTATTAAAGATTTCAAAAATAAACTAACCAATTATTCATGCTCTATTTGTAATTTTTCCTTTGAGAGTGCTTATGGAGCATTAGGATATGGTTTTATAGAAGCACATCATACAATCCCGATTGCTACACTTACGGAACAAACTAAAATGTCGCCATTTGATCTAATTGCTGTATGTTCTAATTGCCATCGGATGTTGCACCGATCAAATCCACCACTTTCAGCAAAGCAACTACAAAGTTTGATTAGAAACTATAAAAAATAAACTGACGGTTTATCGCATAACAGACTGTGTGAAAGCCCGTATCTTTGTCTAATCTGCTCCCTGCTGCTCCCGTCGGTTTAGATGGGAGTAGCTAAACTCCGCTCTTGCACTGTACTACAGTGTAATTATAACATGGGATCATGAGCAGCCTAAAATTTGAGTGGGATGAACGCAACGACATCCGCCATCAAAAATCCCTACGCTAAACGGATGAAGCAACAAATCACCATCCGTATAGACCAAGATACCGTGGATTACTTTAAAGCGATGGCGGACGATAAAGGCATTCCTTACCAGAGCCTTATCAATTTGTACCTGCGTGACTGTGCAAACACACACAAACAATTGGATATATCGTGGGCATGAAAATGCCTATTTGGCAACCACCTCCGCCACCTTGAACCACTCTTCAAGCGCCTGCCCACGGCAGCCTTGACCACAAGCTGTGTCAGATAAAAATCCATGCTACACTGAGCTGTCACGTAGCAACCAAAAGCAGTCATGAAGCCCAGAGTCTACATTGAAACCTCCATTCCCAGTTATCTCACTGCCAGACCAAGCAATGACATACGGGCAATGGCTAACCAAAACACCACAATCGAGTGGTGGGAGAACCGCAAGCCGGACTTTGAGCTTTATATTTCAGAATTTGTCATCGCCGAATCATCCCAAGGGCATCCAGAAGCCGCTGCCCGTCGGCTCGCCGCACTGGATGGTATTGATGCGCTTGATGTGCCTATCGAAGCACGAGAACTTGCACGAGCTTTGATCAAAGAGGGTTCACTACCTGAAAAGGCTGAAATTGATGCGTATCACATTGCTGTCGCCACCGTGAACGCAATGGACTACCTGCTGACATGGAACTGCGCACACATAGCCAATGCAGTAATGCGCCCAAAAGCAGTAATGCGCCCAAAAGTAGAAGCAGTTTGCCGTCTTCACGGCTATGAACCACCCATTATTTGTACACCACAAGAACTCATGGAGGGTTAATTATGTGGCAAGACCCAATCATTAAAGAGACACGCGAGCTGCGCAATCAGTATGCAGCACAGTTTAACCATGATTTAGATGCGATATTTGAAGACATAAAAAAAAGACAAGAAAAATCAAAGCGTAAACAAGTGTCCTTTTCTCCTCGCAAAGCTGTGATGGTAAAAAAGTGCGCTTAAAATTGTGAACTTTTATTCCAACACCAGAAAATCACAAGCCATCCAACGCCGAGCGTAACCGCATCGCCTTACGCTCCGGCTGGTCAATGAATGTCCGCAAATACCCAATATCTTTACCCGACACCCCAAGACTAGCGAAAACCTGATCCCATTCCGCAACCACCTCCGCCACCTTGAACCACTCTTCAATCGCCTGCTCACGGCTCAACCCAAACAAGCTGCATTCCGACAGCGCGTTACCCAATGTCCCCAGCGCCCCCTGCTTGCCAACCCCCATCTGCTGATAACCCGCGTTTGACGTATTCGGCAACACATCAAAGGCAGGCGCAAGCGACCAAAACCCCGCATCAAACACAAACGCATGATTCTTTTCGTGATCGTCAGAATTCTCAATCAGGATATTGAACGCCATCCGCCGAAACAACTCCGCCCGTTGCTGCGCTTGCACATCCGCCGCCCCAGCTTGCAACACAAACGATGCCATCGCCCCATAGCTCAATTCATCCAGCGGCGCACCAAATCCCACCCCCGCCAACAACACCGTTTTGGCAGAAAGGGTACGTAAACGCTGGTTTGCCCGTCGGTCAAAGCGTTCAATCGCCACCACATGCCCAAAGAGTCCGGGCAATGCCACCGAATGCGCAACATTAATACCCGCTTGCGCCGCCAATCTCAGCGACGCATGTTCAATCAAACCAAGATCAATGTTTGCCCCACGCGGGAATTTGGCAATCCAGTCCTTGCCATCCATCGTCACCAAGGCTTTAGGGTGCGCCCCGCCCATCGTTTTGGTCGTTCCCGCAATCAGCTTTTCCTGCTCGGTCAATGGTTCATTCGCATCAATCCGCTCAATCAATGCTTGCAAAGCGTGGATCGAATCAGCACTCGGCAATGGCTCGCCCCGATGTGGCACATAGCTGGATTGCTCAACAGAAAACCCCAACGCCCCGAAGCGATGATCACCCGCGTAATACAAGAAGTCCAAAGCCGTTGCCCGTGGCGGATTATCAATGAAACGGATTGCCCGCTCGCCCCAACGGTCAGGCATCGCATCATCCAACGCGCCAAACAACCGATCACGTACCGTGGGTGTCAGTACAGCGCGTTGCAGGGGCATATCGCCCGACAACGGGTAGCCATTTGCCAACCAACTACGCTCGTAGGCAAATGCCACGCCTCGCCCCCCCAAAGCAAACGATGCCGTACCCACCCGCACGGGAGTCTGCGGGTCAGCCAAACTCCAAACCGCTAATTCATTACCCGGTAGAATCTTCTGCGTACTCATGAACGCCCCTTAGGCAGTTTCGCCAATTCGATAGCCAACGCCTGCTCATCGCTTGCTGGGTCAGCCAAATTGGCAACATCGTGAATCTTCCCGACCAGCCAAAGCGACATCACATACACCGACACTCCAACCGACGGATCTCCCGCCTCCATGCGCTGCAACGTAGGCACTGAAACACCCACCCGCGCCGCCCACGAACGCAACGACTCGCCCCGCCGCAGACGGGCAATACGCAAATCTGCCCCCAACGTTTCAAGGGCAAGGTGAACTTGTTTAGGGCTGGCTGATGCGGTGTTAGCGGCTTTACTCATAAACATAAGTATAGACAAAACTGTATATTTGTAGCTATTTATTTAGCTCAACGCGCCCTTCTGCGCAATCGTCTTGATTTATGGGTAATATTCGCCTTGTTCCCGATCCTGAATTGTTCGTATAATTCCGTATAAGATTTGCCCGGTTTTTTTCATGGTGTTTATGCCTTACTCGGAGAACAAACATGAGCGATATTATCGTGCCCATTCTTATAGTTCTTGGCGCTCTCAGCTTGATGGTTTTGGCGCTTATCTGGCAAAAGAAAGCCCTCGTGGGTCAACAGAAGGCACTTTCTAGTGTTGATGAAAGTATGGCGCTCTCCCGGCGCTCCGTTGAAAACCAAGAAAAAGGCATCAGCATGTCAGAGGAATCCATCCGCAATCAAAAAGAAATGATCGAACTTCTCAAGCAACTCCTTGCTCAGCAGCAAAAATAAGCAATCGTCTTGGTCGTTCCCGCAACCAGCTTTTCCGGCTCAGTCAGCGGCTCATTTGCATCAATTAGCCCAATCAACAAAGAAAACTAACGGATGCCTGCCAATAAACCCCCGTCAGTGTTAGAATTTTCCACATAAAAGGGCTTGATCATATAATTGGGGCTGACACATGCTGGAACATCAAGATTTTTGGCTGGAAATCATCAAGGTAACACCGTCATTCTTGTGGGTGATATTGGCGGCGGTGGCATTTTTTCTGCTGTATGACCTCTGCATCCGGCATATTTTGCCGCTCATGTACGCTGACCCGGCGACGGCTGCCGATGTGGCATTGCCTCATTTTGAGCGGGCGTTAGCGGATGTCCTCAAGGTTGCCGAGAAAAATCCGCAGTGGCACGTACAGGTTGGTGCAGAGGATAAGGAGCGGCTCATGCGCCGTATCCGCCGCAACCGTGATGTGTTGCAGGGCAGCCGGGTACTGCTGTTCGACGACAGGCCGGATACGTTGGTGAATGAAATCCGTATGTTGCAACAGCTTGAAATCGAGGTGGAAACGGTTATCTCGGTGGGCGAAGGCTTAGCACGGCTGAAAGCGGCTAGTTTCGACCTGTTGGTTTCCGACATTGCCCGCCCTGATGGGCAGTCGAATGGCATTGCCACCTTGCAGAGCTTGCACGATTACTACCCGGATTTACCGGCTATTTTTTACATCGGCAATTTGAATGCGCAGGATGGCGTACCGGCTGGCGCATTCGGCATCACTAACCGCCCGGATGAGCTGCTGCATTTGGTGCTGGATATTCTGGAACGTCAGCCGCTTGTGATTAGCTGTTATAGATTTTACGGGTTATAACGAAGTAAATATTCAATTTTATAAATCATAGCGCCCTGCACTATACTTACCTCATTGGAACTAAACACAATGAGGGAGACTACTCATGGACATTAATATCGGTATTCCAACTGACCAACGCCAAGCCATTGCCGACGGACTTTCGCGCTTGCTCGCCGACACTTACACCCTGTATTTGAAGACCCACAATTACCACTGGAACGTGACGGGGCCGATGTTCAACACCCTGCACCTGATGTTCGAGACGCAATACACCGAACTGGCACTGGCGGTGGATTTGGTGGCGGAACGTATCCGCGCACTGGGCTACCCCGCTCCCGGTACGTATGCGGCTTACAGCAAACTGTCCTCGATCAAAGAAGAAGAGGGTGTGCCCAAAGCGAATGAGATGATCCGCAAGTTGGTGGAAGGTCAGGAAGCGGTGGTGCGCACTGCCCGCAGCATTTTCCCGATTGTGGATGCAGCAGGCGACGAACCGACCGCCGACCTATTGACCCAGCGGATGCAAATCCACGAAAAGAATGCGTGGATGTTGCGCAGCATGTTGGAGTGAGTGGCTAGCTCAACGCCTTCAACGTCAGCGACACACTAGCCAGCAACAACAACACCCCAATCAGGCGCGTCATGTGCGTTTGCGTCAACCCCGTATGCACATGACCGCCCACCCACAATGCCCCCAACATGACGGGCAAGGCAAACAACGCATTCCACCACACCGTTTGCGCCATCAGCAAACCAGCGACAAAAAACGTCACAATCCGCACCGCACCTTCAATGAAAAACAGTGCCGAAAACGTGGCCCGCAACAGCGTTTTATCGTGGATGCGGTGGTTCAAATAAATCACATACGGCGGCCCGCCCGTGCCAAACAGCCCGCCCACCGTGCCGCCCGTCAACGAAGCAGGAATTGCCCACCACGCGTGATACCGGCTTTTCACCCTTCAAATTCAACAAGCTGCGCACCGCAAACACGGCAATAAACGCCGCCAAGGTCAGCAGCATCGGCGTAAGCGGCAAATTCACCAGCAATTGCGTGCCGACAATCACCCCCATCAAGCTGAAGGGAATCAACATACCCACTTCACGCCATTGCACCCGCTTCAAATCCAGCCCGCCCATCACCAACGATGCGGTGAAATCCAGCAACAAAATCAGCGGCACCACAAACGTCAGCGGCAAAAACAGCGCCAGCAACGGCACGGCAATTAAGCCCGACCCAAACCCCGCAATGCCGCGAATAAAATACGCCAGTAGTATCACCGCCACGGCAGCGCCGTATTGCCAAAATTCGGTCATGTGCATATCCCTTAATTAATCGCCAATGATAGCGTTCCCAGCCGTTCGACCAGATAGAGAGGCAAAGACACGAGCCGATAACTCACGGCTTGTTGCTGGTTGTTACTGTTTACCGAGGCATTGACCGTGCTGACCGCAGGCAAACCTGCATCAAAACGCACGGCAAACGGTGCTTGTTTCTCTGCCATAAACTGGTGCAGCGACTTCATACTGCCGCTGGCTCCGGCTTTCACCTCAATCGGGATGATTTGCCCTTCGAGTGCCACGACGTAATCGAGTTCAGCATTAGTAGAACGCCCTTCACGCAACCAATAAGTCAGTTCACGATTGGGCGAATCTGCCAGCAATGCCTGCAAATGCTGCCCGATAAACTGTTCAGCAATCGCCCCCTCATTCACCAGTTTAAGCTCATCAAATTGCGAGAGCGTGCGCCAGTTAAGCCCGCAAATGGCATTCATTAACCCCACATCCAGAAACAACAGCTTGTAAACTTTTTCATCGAGGCTGGCTTGCAACGGCAATCCTGAACAGTGGCTATGCATGACCTTGCTGATGACCCGCGCCATGCATAATAATTCCAGATCTTTTTTCAGGGCAGCACTCTGATCTTCGCGGGAAATATTGCTGTATTTGACCTTTACCCCCACATGGCGGGCAGCAAAATTAAACACGTCCAACATCCGATGGTGATCACGGTATTTGCCGTATTTGGGGAAATCATCCCGGTAGGTTTCAATAATGGAATGGTGGACATCACTGACTGGCTGGTAACGGCGGGTATCCGCAAAAACCGCCACCGCTTCGGGCATTCCGCCCACAAAATAGTAGCTGCGCAATAACTCCAACAGCCGTTGATGCACCAGTACGCCGATGTCATCACCAAGCTGGAATTCTGTCACGACCTGATACAGCTTATTTTCACCCAATGCCAGCAGGAATTCGGAAAACGTCATAGGCCCCATGTGCAAGTATTGCACCCGGCCTACCGGCATCGAAAACTGATGTGCCACTAGTACAAATTCCAGTAATGAACCAGCACAGACTACCGGCAACTGCGGGCGATCTTCGTAAAAATAGCGCAAGGCGGGGATGGCTTCCGGTACAGCCTGAATTTCATCCAGAAACAGCAATGCCTGCTCATTAATGGGTGGCATCCGTGGCAGGGCTTCGATTTGCTGGAGAACTTTTTCCGGGTCATTGCTGGCAAAGGTGCTTGCCAAGGCAGGGTAACGTTCCAGATTGACCGTGAGCAGCGTCATGCCTTGTTGCTCAGCAAACAACTGCACCAGCGTGGATTTACCCACCTGCCGTGCGCCCCGGATGACCAAGGGCTTGCGGTTTTTATTGTGTAACCAACGGGTCAAAAACGGTAGTTGTTGGCGTTGCATAAGGGTTTTCCCGTTAATCAACAGACCACCACTATAGCACAATCATCAGAGATTCACGATTTTAGGGGGGTGTTTTGATGAGTGTCACACGATTTTATGGGGGTGATCAGGCGTACAGCGTTTTAGGGTCGATCAGCACTTCACGGTCAATAATCACCTGATCACCTTCCACCTTATTGTAAAAGCACGAACGCCGCCCGGTATGGCACGCAGGCCCGGTCTGATCCACCAGCAGCAAAATCGTGTCAGCATCGCAGTCGAAACGGAATTCCTTCAACACCTGCATCTGCCCGGACGATTCGCCCTTGCGCCAGAACTTATTGCGTGAACGTGACCAGTAACACACGCGCCCGGTTTCCAGGGTTTCCGCAATACTTTCACGGTTCATCCACGCCATCATCAGCACTTCGTGCGTGTCGAATTGCTGGGCAATCGCGGGGATCAAGCCGTCGCTGTTGTATTTGAGGGAATCGAGGGTGTCAGTCAAGGTCATGGGAATTCCTGTATCAGCAGTCGGTTAGTGGTGCGAGTATACCAGCATGTTGTAGGATGTGACCCATCCCTGATTTAGACGAAACCAACCATTATGATAACCCTGTACCAATTCAATTCCTGCCCGTTTTGCTGGAAAGTAAAAGCCTTCCTCAACTACACCAAAATCCCGTATGACGTGGTGGAAGTGACCCCGTTTGGGATGAAAGAGCTGGATTTCACCGACCACAAAAAAGTCCCGGTGCTGAAAGATGATGCCGAAATCGTGGTCGAATCCAGCGCGATTGTGCGTTACCTGAATGACAAATACGCGCATTTGCTCCCCACACCGCAGGATGATGAATGGCAAGCGTGGGTAGATAATACCTTGGTGCATTACCTGCCGCCGCTGATGCACCCCAGCATCGGCAAGTCCTTCAAAAACTTGGGGTCTGGTGATGACAGGTAGTAAGGATGGCGCGGTAAAACGCCTGTTCGTGCGTTTGGCGGGTGCATTGGTGATGCCGCGTGTTGCCAATAAAATGAAGCTGAAACACAATATCCAAAACCCAGAAGCCGAGTTTCAAGCAGCACTTAGCGCATTGGGTGGACAGCGGGTTTAGCCGGAAAAGCCTTTTATGCCGGTGAACAACCGGGCTTGGTGGATACCAGCGTGTTTGGCGTGTTGCGTTCCGCGCAAGGCATGGGGATTTTGGAAGCAGCCGCTGCGACTAATCCGACGTTTGGGCGTTGGTATGAAGCGTGTCGGGGGGTGATGGGCGCGTAGAGGTGGGTGGAGGAACGATACCCACCATCTTCGGGGATTCTCGCCGTTGCGGTGGGTATCGCGTTCCGCTCCACCCACCCTACATGATGTCTTTTAAATCACCTGCCCCGGCAACTTGCGCGTATACCCCGCCGCTTCCAGCTTCGCCAGATACTCCGCCCAGTTCTGCTCCATGTTCTTGCCCAGCTCATACAGCAAGTTCCAGTCGTAAATCCCGCTGTCGTGGTTGTCGTCAAAGACCAACTGGATGGCGTAATGCCCCACTTGCTCAATGCCTTTGATATTGACGTTTTCCTTGCCGATTTGCAGCTTTTCCTGCCCCGGCCCATGCCCGCGCACTTCGGCTGACGGCGAATTCACGCGCAAGTATTCGCAACTCAGCGCGTGGACTTCATCGCCCGGCCATGTAATCAGCAGTTCGCGGGTTTTCTGGTTCAGGGTAATATCGAGTGGTGTCATGTTCGGTTCTCTTTACAAAATGTAACGGCTCAGGTCTTCGTCTTTGACCAGTTCGCCCAAGGTCTGGTTGACGTATGCCGCATCCACCGTCATCTTGGCTGTCGCAATCGGGCGCGTCAAACAGCACATTTTCCAGCAAACGCTCGACCACCGTGTGCAGGCGGCGTGCGCCGATGTTTTCGGTGCGTTCGTTGACTTCAAAGGCAATTTCGGCAATGCGGCGCACCGCATCGGGGGCAAACGTCAGTGCCACGCCTTCGGTTGCCAGCAAGCCTTGGTACTGTTCGGTCAAGGATGCATTCGGTTCGGTGAGGATGCGTTCAAAGTCATTCGCGCTCAAGGCATCCATTTCTACACGAATTGGCAGCCGACCCTGTAATTCCGGTATTAAGTCGGAGGGTTTAGCGGTGTGGAATGCGCCGGAGGCAATGAACAGGATGTGGTCGGTTTTGACCATGCCGTATTTGGTGTTGACGGTGCAGCCTTCGATCAGTGGCAGCAAGTCACGCTGCACGCCTTCGCGGGACACGTCCGCACCGCTGGTTTGCCCGCTACGCGCCACTTTGTCGATTTCGTCGAGGAACACAATGCCGGTTTGCTCGACCGCAAACAAGGCGCGTTGCTTGAGTTCTTCCTCGTTGACCATTTTGTAGGCTTCTTCCTCGGTCAGGACTTTGAGCGCATCCTTGATTTTCATCTTGCGTTTGCGCTTTTTGCTCTGGTTGAGGTTTTGGAACATGCCTTGCAACTGGCTCGCCATTTCTTCCATGCCCGGTGGGGTCATGATTTCGACGCTTGCGCCGCCGATCGACACATCCAGCTCGATTTCTTTGTCGTCGAGTTCGCCTTCGCGCAGTTTTTTGCGGAATTTCTGGCGGGTGGCGGAATCTTCGCGCACAGGCTTGGCGGGTTCGTCATCACCTGTGCCGAGCCATTCGTTGGCAGGGGTTTCCTTGCGCGGCGCAGGTAACAGGATGTCGAGGATGCGTTCTTCGGCCGCTTCGGTGGCGCGGTAGTTGACCTTGATGACTTCCTGTTCGCGCATCATTTTCATCGCCATGTCGGCAAGGTCGCGGATGATGGAATCGACTTCCTTGCCCACGTAACCGACTTCGGTGAATTTGGTGGCTTCGACCTTGATGAAGGGTGCATTGGCAAGCTTGGCGAGGCGGCGGGCAATTTCGGTTTTGCCGACACCCGTGGGGCCAATCATCAGGATGTTTTTCGGGCGTCACTTCGGGGCGCAGCGCGTCATCGAGCTGCTGCCGACGCCAGCGGTTACGCAGCGCAATGGCGACGGAACGCTTGGCCTTGTCCTGACCAATGACGTGCTTGTCGAGTTCTTGGACAATTTCGCGGGGGGTCATCGTACCGACAGTCATTAGAGTTCCTCAATGGTCAGGTTGTGGTTGCTGTAAATGCAAATATCAGCGGCAATGTGCAAGCCTTTTTCGACGATTTCGCGGGCGGAAAGCTCAGTGTTTTCCAGCAAGGCGCGTGCTGCCGATTGGGCGAATGCGCCGCCGGAACCGATGGCGATTAGATCGTTTTCTTGCTCGATCACGTCGCCGTTGCCGGTGATCAGCAGGGAAGCGGTAGCATCCGCCACGATCAGCAGGGCTTCTAATTTGCGTAACATGCGGTCGGTGCGCCAGTCTTTGGCCAGTTCCACCGCTGCACGGGTGAGGTTGCCATTGTGCGCTTGCAATTTGCTTTCAAACCGTTCGAACAGGGTGAAGGCATCCGCCGTGCCACCCGCGAAACCGGCAATCACTTTGTCGTTGTACAGGCGGCGCACTTTGCGGGCATTGCCCTTCATCACGGTATTGCCCAGTCGTCACCTGACCATCGCCACCCACCACGACTTTGCCGTTGCGGCGCACGCTTAGGATGGTGGTTCCTCGGTATTGTTCCATTGCGGCTCCAGATGTTTTAGTGTAGGCTATAGCGTGTGGGTGTTGCGGGTAAATTTCAAGGGCTAGGGAAAACCCGCATCGCCATAAAAAAATTGTTGTTTAAGAAATCACCCGCAAAGTGTACTATACTGCCGAATTGTGGTATTTTTCCTTTAAACTTCAATGAGTTGTTATTGACTATTCTGTTGTTTTGATACCACAATCAATTTTGTTTGTTATTAAGCCTTCAGGAGGTGCATCATGAGCATATTTGGTTTAGTGGTCTTTGCCATTATTGTCTTCGCCGCTTGTTATACGACACGTTGCTTCCAACGTGGTGCGGGGCGTGGAGATATTCCCCGTGAAATTAAGAAGCTGTTGTAATTAAGCCTTCGAACCCAACACAAGATCTGTCTGAAAATATCCACCCACCGACCTAATTATTAAAATATCACCTGCCCGCATTGTACGCGGGCAGCGTTTTGTCGTGTGGCTTTATACATGCAGCTAATGCTGGCTAATAGCTTGTAACGATCACTCATCCTGTATATTTTTGTCGATGACCACTGGCACTGCCGATAAGCTGTTCCAGCAATTCGCATGCCGCCAGTCGCGGCAGGTGCGCAAAGCCTGTTGGTGCTGGCGTGTGATGCCAATGGCTTTACGCCTGCGCAAGTGGATGCCCATCTGCAAGCCTTGCCTATGCCGGTATTTGGCGGCATTTTCCCGGAAATCATCGCTGCTGGACGTAAGCTGGAACGGGGCAGCATTGTCTGCGGCCTGCCGGTAGCCGCCACCGTGTAATCACATCGACAAGCTTTCAGACCCTGATGCGGATTATTTTCCCCAACTGAACCGCTGATTACCAGCATTAGCCCGGCACAACCTTGGTGACGTTGGTGGATGGTTTGAGCAGGCGGATTTCTGCCTTGCTGGAAAGCCTGTACGAAACATTGGGCGATAGTTGCCGCTACATCGGTGGAGGAGCAGGTTCACTGAGTTTTGAGCAAAAACCCTGTTTGTTCAGCAATCAAGGGTTGTTGGAGATTGCGCCCAGATTACCGCCTTCGATTTGCCGGTCAGCATCGGCATCGAACACGGCTGGCACAAGTTTGCCGGGCCTTTTTTGGTCACGGGCGCATACGATAACACCATCACTGACGCTGAATTACCGCCCTGCCTTCGAGGTTTACCGGGAAGTGGTGGAAGCGGATAGTGGCGAGCGTTTCAGTGATACGCAATTTTTTGATTTGGCAAAGCTTATCCTTTCGGGCTGGATAGGCTGAAAGGGGATGTGGTGGTGCGTGACCCGTTTTTCGTCATGAAACGCCTTGGTCTGTGTCGGCGAAGTGCCTGCCAATCACATTATCTACATCCTCAAAGGCGAGGCGGACAATTTGCTTGCAGGCTTCTCGCCAGTGCGCCCCATGGCGATGCAAGCCCGCGCCGTGCTTGCGTTGCTGTTTGATTGCATCAGCCGCACCCTGTTTTTGCAAGAACGTTTTCAGGAAGAAATTGGCAATATCCATGCCCATTCCCGGATGGCGCTGCCTTGATGGGCGTTTGTCGCTGGGGGAAATTGCTGATGCAGGCAATACTTGCCTGGAATTTTTCAATAAAACCATCGTTATTGGCGTGTTGGTGCAGAGAGCAGACAGAGCATGAGCCCGACGCTGGAGCTGGTTTCGGTCCAATACGCGCTGGCGTTGCTGGTTGGGCAAGATCTGGATTTGCGCACCATGTTACGCAAATTTCTGCCGCCGCGTTGAAACTGCTGAACTGCCGCAGTGGTTACATTTGGCTGCACATGGGGGAAGCGCCCGCAGGCCGAGTTGCCTGCACCGTGTTACAGTTACCCTGCGTTGCACGGCACACTGAGCGGTCACCCAGCCAGCGCTGGCAGCACATTTGCAAGCGCTTGCTGCCAATGGTTGGCGGTCAAAAAGCCGGGGAAATCATCGACACGGACGGCAGTTATTACCACCTGCTGCCGATTGGGGACAACGGGTTGCTGGTATTGTTGCGTGACCCGCCCTTGCCTGAACCGCATCTGCTGGCACTGGGTCTGGTGTTGAAACGTTTGGAAAC
Organism: uncultured Gammaproteobacteria bacterium; assembly: GCA_963818325.1. Lineage (GTDB taxonomy): Bacteria > Pseudomonadota > Gammaproteobacteria > Thiotrichales > Thiotrichaceae > Thiothrix. Next base: position 50,850 of record CAWFRV010000017.1, read on the forward strand.
CGCGTGTCTGGCCTGCTTGCAACATGCCTATCTGGAAGAGGCGCGGCAAGAAGCCTTGCAAGCCAAGGAAGCGCCGAGACAGGCGAGCAAGGCCAAAAGCGAATTTCTGGCGATGATCAGCCATGAAATCCGCACCCCGATGAATGGCGTGATCGGCCTGACGGACTTGATGTTGTACAGCGAAGTATCCGCATCCGCAGCGCGAATACCTCGGCATGATCAAGTCATCTTCCACTGCCTTGCTCGACATTATCAATGAAATTCTCGATTTTTCACGCATTGATGCGGGGCACTTGACCCTCAGCACTGCGCCGTTTCAGTTGCGTGCATTGTTGCGAGATACGTTGACGCCATTGGCGATGCAGGCGCAGGGAAAAGGCGTTGGCTTTCCATTGGGAAATTGCCCCGAATGTGCCGGATACGCTGGAAGGTGATGCGGGGCGCTTGCGCCAAGTGCTGATCAATCTGGTCGGCAATGCCATCAAGTTTACCGACAGCGGTGAAGTGAGCATTTCACATCACCCTGCAAGCGGGCGCAGCGGCTGGACAGGCGCAGGTGTTGTTTGCGCGTACGTGACACCGGCATCGGCATTCCGCACGACAAGCAGGAGGCGATTTTCCAGCCATTCCAGCAGGCAGATAATTCCATCACGCGCCGTTACGGGGGCACGGGCTTGGGCTTGGCGATTTCCGCGCAATTGGTCGGCATGATGGGCGGGACGCTGCGGGTCAAAAGCGATCCGGGGGATGGCAGCATTTTCCATTTCAGTGTGCCGTTCCAGCCCAGCATTGAAGAAACCCCTCCCCAGCCCGCCCCTTATCAGGGAACGGAGCAAGCAATAGGCTCGTCAGTCCTTCGCTGACAAGCCGAAGCAGGGTCCTGCTGACGACTATTTTGCTGGCGGAAGATAATGCGTTAAACCAAATGCTGGCTGATACGCTTGCTCGAAAAAGCGGGGCATCAGGTCACCGTGGCTGAAAACGGGCGTGAAGCGGTCGATAGCTGGGCAGACTAGCCGCCCGGATGTGATCCTGATGGATATGCAAATGCCGGTCATGGATGGGGTGGAAGCCACCTTGCTGCATCCGTCAACACGAGCAGGTGGAAAACTTGCCGCGTACGCCGATCATTGCCCTGACGGCCAATACCGATGAGCAGTGACCGGGAAAAATGCCTGCAAGCGGGGATGGATGATTTCCTCAGCAAACCGTTTAATGTGCAGGACTTGTTGGATGTATTGGAGCGGTTTGACGGGCATATAATCCTAAGCACTATCCAGCCACGCGAGAATAACAATGATGCCAACCGATGCCATCCTTGCCGCCAGCCCTTACCTGCAACACCAGCTTGCCCGCCACCCTGAATGGCAAGCCGAATGCGCAAGCCAGCCAGCCTTACGCTGAGGGTGAACTGGTGCAAAACATCGCGGCTGAAATCCTCGCCACTACCCGATTACGACAGCGTATTGCGCACCGTGCGCATTATCCGCAACCGCGAAATGGTGCGCATCGCCTACCGCGACCTCACTGGGCATGGCAGAACTCGCCGAAACCTTGCGCACCACTTCCGACCTTGCCGATGGCTTGGTGGATGCTGCCTCCACTGGTGTTACGCCGAACTCACCGCCAAACACGGCATCCCGCGCAGCCGCAGCGGTGAACCACAGCAGATGGTGATCATCGGCATGGGCAAGCTCGGCGGGCGTGAACTCAACTTTTCCTCCGACATCGACCTGATTTTCGCCTTTCCCGAAGCGGGCGCAACCGATGGCAAACGCGATCTCGACAACCAGACCTTTTTCACCCGCGTCGGGCAACGCCTGATCGGGGTATTGGGGCAAACCACCGCCGAGGGTATTGCTTACCGCGTGGACATGCGCTTGCGCCCCTTCGGTGAAGTCGGCGCACTCGCGTTGTCGTTCGATGCGATGGAACATTACTACGAAACCCACGGGCGCGAATGGGAACGTTACGCCCTGATCAAAGCGCGGGTGATGGCGGGCGATCAGATGAACGGCGCGGAATTGATGGCACGCTTGCGCCCCTTTGTGTTCCGCCGCTACCTCGACTACGGCGCGGTGGAGCAATTGCGCGATATGAAGGCGATGATCAACCGCGAAGCCGAACGCCGGGGCAAATACCTTGATGTGAAACTCGGCACGGGCGGCATCCGCGAAATCGAATTTACCGCGCAAGTGTTCCAACTGATGCGCGGCGGGCGCATTCCCGAATTGCGCGGGCGTAACTTGCTGCAAACGCTGGATGCGTTGCTGGCACAACAACTGCTGACGGCGGAAGAAGTTCAGCATCTTGCGCGCCGCCTACCATTTCCTGCGCCGCACCGAAAACCGCCTGCAAATGTGGAATGACGAACAGACCCATTCCTTGCCCACCACCCCGGAACGCCAAGCCTGCCTTGCCAGCTCGATGGGCTTTGCGGATTGGGAGAGTTTTCAGGCCGAACTCAACCGCCATCAACGGGCGGTGTCGCAGATTTTCCAGCGGGTGTTTGCGCTCGAAACCCAAGCAAAGCCAGCCGATGCCGGAACATCCCGCGATTCAAGCACTGTTGCACAGCCGTTTGTACAACACGCTGACCGATACCGGGCGCAGTCGCTTGAACCGCTTGCTGCCTGCCTTGCTGGATGCGTGTAATGCGGTGGCTGACCCGGAACAGGCGTTGGAACGTTGCTTGCGGATTGTGCAAAAGATTGCGCCGCGTTCCGGCTACATTGCGATGCTCGCCGATCACCCGAATGCGCTGGAACAATTCGTGCGGCTTGGTCAGCGATAGCTTGTGGATTACCAGCCAGTTGACTGACCACCCGATTTTGCTGGATCAGATGCTGGATTCGCGCCAGTTGTATACGCCGCTGGATCGCCAGCAATTGGGTGCGGCATTGCGGCTGGAACTGGAACGCATTGATCAGGGCGACACCGAACAGGTGATGGAACGTTTGCGCCAGTTCAAGCAAGCGCAAGTGTTGCGGGTGGCGGCGGCGGATATTACCGGCGTATTGCCGCTGATGAAGGTGTCGGATCAGTTGACGTGGATTGCGGAGGCGGTGCTGGAAGAAACCCAGCGGCATGTGTGGGCGACGATGACGGCGCAAACGGGCGTGCCGTGTTATCAGCGTGGATGGGGTAGCGCATGAAGCCGGTTTTGCGATTATTGCTTACGGCAAACTTGGCGGCTTGGAACTCGGTTACGGTTCGGATCTCGACATTATTTTCCTGCACGATAGCCACGGGCACGGCGCAGCAAACCAACGGTAAGAAGACGCTGGAAAATGCGGTGTTCTATGCGCGTTTCGCCCAAAAGGTTATTCACACGCTGACGACGTTTACGCCAGCGGGACGTTTGTACGAAACCGATACGCGCTTGCGCCCCAGCGGGGCTTCGGGTTTGCTGGTCAGTAGCTTGAATGCGTTTCGCACCTACCAGCAGGACAAGGCGTGGGTGTGGGAACATCAAGCCTTGCTGCGGGCGCGGGTGATCACGGGGTCGGCAGAGTTTGCGGGCGCAATTTGAGCAAGTGCGCCACGACATCCTGTGCCAGCCGCGTGATAGGGCCGAGTTGCGCAAGCAGGTGATCACCATGCGCCAGAAGATGTGGGAAAGCATGGGCAGCAAGGATGCCAGCGTTTTTAACCTGAAAAAAGACCCCGGCGGCGTGACGGATATTGAATTCATTGTGCAATTCCTGATCCTTGCCCATGCGCATGAATACCCGGAACTGGTGCGCTGGAGCGACAATATCCGCCAACTGGAATCGTTGCAACAGGCGGGGATTTTGCCTGCGGAAACGGCGGAGATGTTGGCGGATGCTTACCGCACCTTGCGTGACCGTATCCACGAACTGGCGTTGCAGGAGCAGGAGGCGGTGGTGGACGCGGGGCAGTTGGTGCGGGAGCGGGAGGCAGTGCGGGCGGCTTGGGTGGCGTTGGTGGAGGCTTGAAGCGTGCGGTTTTTAGGGCCGTATGCGACGTAGGGATTCAGACTGAACCCACGCTGCTGCAATAAACGCAGACAGAAAAGCAACCAAGGCCCAATTGGCGAGGGAAAGCCCCAAAATCACCAGTTCCTCGTCTTCACACAAACCGCTGACCTCAAACAAGCTGGGGATGTTATCGCTCAGGAAATAAACCAATTGCTCAATCAGATTGGGCTGACTGCCAGCGCAAGAAGCACTACCGGGCGGCTGTAACTGCAACCATGTTTGATAACTCGCCGTAGCCGTCCCCACGCCTGCCAGCAATAGCACCAGCCCACCCCACACTTTTTCACCAAACCCCGTAGCGGCAAGCAAACCAAATACCGCAATCAACATGAATAACAGCCGCTGAAAAATGCACAAATAACAGGGGTGGAGATCCAGCCACGCCGTCAGCACAAAGCTGCTTGCCACGAGGCTCAACGCGATTAGGCCAATGACAAGCCAGAGGTTTTTACGGATTACTGTCAGCATTTGTATGGGTATCCTGTGTCGATATTTTGATAATGCCATAATCCCCCAGAGAGGGCGACCACGATGAAACACCTAACCGACCTCACTTTCCACAACCGCTTCCACGCCCTAGGCTCACATTTCTACAGCGAATGCCCACCGCAAGGGCTGGAAAACCCGACACTGGTGTGCAGCAGCCCCGCTGTCTTGCAGTGTGTGGGCTTACACCCCGACGAAGCCAACGACGGATTTATTCCTGCAAGTGTTCAGCGGCAATGCCCTGCTGCCCGGTATGCAACCACTGGCGCAAGATTACGCCGGACATCAGTTCGGCAACTTCAACCCGTTTCTGGGCGATGGTCGCGCCGTATTGCTGGGGGAAGTGGCAACGCCCACGGGCATTCTGGACATTTACCTGAAAGGCGCAGGGCAAAACGCCCTACGCCCGCACTGCTGACGGACGTGCCGGCTTACGCGAATGCCTGCACGAATTCGACACCACCGCACAACTCGCTGCCTTGGACGTGCCGACAGCGCGTTGCTTGTGCGTGATTTCTGGCAGCCAGCAGGTGTATCGGGGTGGGTTTGAACCGAGCGCCATGTTGACGCGCATTGCCCCCAGCCATATCCGTTTTGGCACGTTCGAGAATTACTATTTCCAGAAAAACCGCGCAGCCTTGCGCCAACTGGCAGATCATGTGATTGCCTGCCATTACCCCGATTGTTTGGCAGCGGGGGAGCAGCGTTATGCGGCATTTTTTGCGGAAGTGGTGTTGCGCACCGCACGGCTGATGGCGCACTGGCAAGCGGTGGGGTTTGTGCATGGGGTGATGAATACCGATAACCAGTCCATCCTTGGACTGACGCTGGATGTGGGCATGGGGGCTTTTACCCCGGAACGTGACCCCGACTTACGTCTGCCACCCAGAGGATGAGCATGGGCGTTACGCCTTCGGGCAGCAACCCGTGGTGGGTTTGTGGAATTGCAATGTGTTGGCACGGGCGCTTTCCCCGCTGATTGCTGCCAGCGATTTACGCACGGCGTTACAAGCGTATGAGCCGGAATACTTACGCCATTACGCTGCGCTGCTGTCAGAAAGCCCGCCGGGGACGTGATACCAATTCTTCCAACCGTTCGCGCACCAGTTCGCTGCCGGAGGTGCTGTGGCAGAGTTTTTCCATCAACACCGACGGGTCTTGGCAGGATTCCAGTGCCTTGCCCATCACCGCATCAATGCAATGCCGCCATTCTTCGACTTCCGGTGATTCTGATTGCGGCAAGAAACTGCCACGGTACAGCGAAAACGCTTCTTGGCTCTGCTGCTGACGCAAGGCTTGCCACACATGGATGAAGTCCGCCCACACCGGAATCTGCAAACGGTACGGACGCGAGCCAATCTGCCCATCCAGCAAGCGGCGCAAATGCGACAGTTCCGCTTTCAGGGTGGTGGTCGATACCCGCGCATCGCCGTACAGCGCCGCATGGAAACCTTCCAAGGTCAGCCCTTGCGGATTCAGTGCCAATAAGCAGAGGATTTCCACCTGACGCATCGGCAAGTTCAGCGGTTTGCCCCGGAACAGGATACGCGGTTGCCCCAGTGCATGGATTTCGAGTTCGGCACGCGGCAAATTCTGCGGCAAGCAACGCCCAATCGAACGTGCCAATTCCGTCACCGCCGCCTGACCCAGCGGGGTGTGGCGATTCCACGTCGTGGACATATCCAGAATACCCACGATTTCGCCGGATTGCGGGTGCATGATCGGCGCGGCATAACACACCCAATCGTGTACAAACGGCAAATAATGTTCGCAGGAAAACACGGTCACGGAACGTTTGAGTTTCATGCACAAACCGACGGCATTGGTGCCGACCGAATGCTCATCCCACAAACCACCCGCGGTAAAATTGACCGATTCAGCACGCGGACGCATGTGGCTGCTGGAAAATGTCCACAATAAACGTCCGGTCGGGTCGGCAATGGCAGCGACCAGTTCGCCTTCCTTCGCCAGTTGCATCATCTGTTCCTGTTCGCGCTGGGCTGCTTGGCGCAACAGCGATTCCTGCCAACGGTGCGCGGCGCTGTATTCGTCTTCTGCCGGGGCATGGACTTGCCGGGGTTTGATGCATTGGGCACTGCGCTGCCACGAGGACATAATGTCTTCGCGTATATCCGCGCCTTTGATGGACGGGCTACCGGAAAGAAACCGGCTCCACTGGGTTTCGATGGTGCGTCTCCGCTGCGACAGGTTTGCTGCCGCCAGACTAACTTGCTCCATACGCCTCCTCCTGCGTTCAAGCTTTTGAACCGATGGGGAAACGGCCTCCCAACCTTTTCCCAACCTTGGTGATGTCAATATCGGCAAGTAGCAGATGTTAACATTCAACTGGAGTATAAGATTATCATGCAAGTTTGAAGATGGAAAGGGCTTAATTAACAAATAGGCCAAGATAAAAAACAGAAATTAGCTAGATTAGTCGCGTTTGCGGATGTTTTTCTATTCAATCGTAAAATAAATATCAAATGATTGATTCTATTGGCATTAACCTCACATCACCATCACCCCTGTTATTTTAAAAAACGGCTTCATTTTAAATAAATATCCGCACATTATTAGGCATTCCCCCAACCTTTTTCCAACCTGTCGCGTTTTAGCATCACCCTCGCCGATAAAAGGTTTATTTAAACGACCGACTGTTAAGGAGAGGAGATCATGCATAAAAATTCAATCGTTCTAGCGGTGGCTGCCGCACTGGCATCCAGCGTTCTGCCATCCGCCCAAGCTGCTACGTGGAAAGCAGGGGATTGGGATCTGGGCTTAGGCGGCAACGTCAATACCTATTACACCGTGACCACTTGCGATGCAGGCAAGCTGGGTGCTGGCGGTGGCACGATGGCGGGGTTGGCGTGTCTGGATTCTGATACGGGTACGTTTGCGGATGCGAATACGCACAGCGTTTCCAATGGCTTGCTGCCAGCTTCCTTGAACTTCAGCGCCAAAACCAAGCAAAACGGTTATGACCTGAGCGGTAACGTTAACGTCTATTACGGCGTTGCCAGCTCCCAAGGCGGGGCAAACGGTGACGCACTGGACTTTTCCAGCGTCGATGCACGTCAGGTCTACATGACCGTTGGCAATGAAAAAATGGGTACGGTGAAAGCAGGGCGTGACTTCGGTCTGTTCGGTTTTGATGCGGTTATCGGCGATATGTCCTTGCAAGGCACGGGCGCAAGTTTCGCGTCCGCAGGCCCTGGGCATACCACGCTGGGCGGCTTGGGCTACGGCTACGTGTACACCGACCGCTTGGCGCAAATCAACTGGACTACCCCGAAGAAAAACGGTGTGGAAGCCACTCTTGGGGTGTTCAACCCGCTGGATGGTCAAGAATCCAATGGCAAATCCACCGGTGATGGCGGGCAACCGGGCTTGCACGGCAAGATCAGCTATGACGTGGACAACGGCAATGGGGTTAAAACCCACTTATCTGCCAGTGCGCTGAGCCAGAAGGTCAAACTTGCCAACGGTCAGAAACCCAGCATCCAAGGCACGGATCTCTTTGCGCGTGTCGATGTCAACAAAGCCAGCTTTGCGGGCGGCTACTTCCAAGGCGAAGGTATGGATACCTTGGGCATTGGCGGCATCGTGTTCCCCGGTTTCAGCAGCACCAGCGGTGAAGCTGAAAAAGCCCAAGGTTACATGGTACAGGCGTCTTACAAGCTCAACAAAACCAAGTTGGGCGTGAACTACGCGCAAAGCAAGCAAACCAACCTGACCAAGGTTAAAAACGACAAGCTAACGCTGGGTGCTTACCACAACCTGACCGATAGCCTCACGCTGGTCGGCGAAGTTTCCCAGCAGCAGAGCGAACTGGACGGCAAGGGCACAGATAAATCTGGCACTGTTGCCGTAGGTGCAATGTTCTCCTTCTAACGTGTTTTTTGGTGACGACTCCTATGTCATTTTGAGCCGGGGTTTCCCCGGCTTTTTTTGTGTGCGCCGCCAACCAACCTTTCGCCAACCTCCCCTGATGCATACTGCAACCTCACCTTAAACCCTATGTGAGAAGGAGATAGCTTATGAAAAAGTCACTGAAATGGACTAAGCCAGCATTCAACGAAATGCGCTACGGTTTCGAGATTAACCTGTACATCATGAACCGTTAATCTTGTTTACCTTGGTACTCGGTTCTGCGGCGGGTGGTGGATTTCCCCAGTGGAACTGTAATTGCCCAATGTGTGCCGGGGAGCGGACGGGTGACATTGTTGCCCGTTCGCGCACCCAGTCCTCGATTGCGGTTTCCACCGACAAAGTGAACTGGTTACTGGTGAATGCTTCGCCAGACATCCGTACCCAACTCAACGCCAACCATCAACTGTTACAACCCGCACGCCAATTACGCGATACCGGCATTGTGGCGGTAATGCTTGCCGACAGTCAGATTGATCACACCACCGGCTTGCTGATTTTGCGTGAAAGCAAGCAGCCGCTGGAATTGTATTGCACCGATAGCGTGTACGAAGACCTGACCACAGGCTTCCCGATCTTGAACATGCTGCAACATTATTGCGGGGTGAACCGCCACGCGCTGCCGCTGGATGGCGCTGCGTTTAGCATTCCCGGTTTGGATAATTTGCGCATTACCCCTGTGGGTTTGCACAGCAAAGCACCGCCGTATTCCCCGCATCGCCACAACCCCGGCATCGGCGATAACGTCGGCTTCTGGTTTGAAGACACTGCCACGGGTGGCAAGCTGTTTTATGCGCCCGGCTTGGGTGAAATCGAAGCACACTTGCAACCGTTCTTTGCCAACGCCGATTGCGTGCTGGTGGATGGGACGTGCTGGACGGATGATGAAATGCTGCGCCGTGAAGTAGGTACGAAACCTGCCCTCGAAATGGGGCATCTGTCGCAGTCTGGTGAAGGCGGCATGATGGCATGGCTGGCAAACTTCCCCGACACCCGCAAGATTCTGATTCACATCAACAACACCAACCCGATTCTGGAAGAGACTTCGCCCGAACGCGCTGAACTGACGGCGGCAGGGATTGAGGTTTCGTATGATGGGATGTTACTGGAGCTTTAACGATGACACCGTGGACACCCGCCGAATTTGAACAGCAATTACGCTCGTTAGGGCGCTATTACCACACTCACCACCCGTTCCAAACCATGATGTATGAGGGCAAACTCAATGCCGCGCAATTGCGGGGCTGGGTGGCAAACCGCTTTTATTATCAGGTGACGATTCCGCGCAAAGATGCCGCCTTGCTGTTCAATTGCCCGGATCGTGAAGTACGCCGCGTGTGGATTCAGCGCATCCTCGACCATGATGGCGGCCCCGCGACTGACCACATTTCCAACGGCGGTATTGAAGCGTGGCTGCGGCTGGGCGAAGCCTGCGGTGTGCCGCGTGAGGAATTGCTCGATCAGCGCCATGTGTTGCCGGGGGTGCGTTTCGCGGTGGATGCGTACATCAATTTCGTGCATCAAGCGGATTGGCGTGAAGGCGTGTGTTCCTCGCTGACCGAATTGTTTGCGCCGACCGCGCACCGCCAACGCCTGCAAAGCTGGCCTGACCATTACCCGTGGATTGATAACGCGGGCTTGCAATATTTCCGCAACCGATTGACCGAAGCGCACCGCGATGTGGATCACGGGTTGGCGCTGACCTTGCAACATTTCACCACGGTGGAACAGCAGCAACGCGCCTTGCAAATCCTCAAATTCAAGCTGGATGTATTGTGGACAATGTTGGATGCGATGTATTTGGCATACATTCAAGACATGCCGCCGTACTTCAATATTGCGGAGGTGAACGATGCCTAACACGCTCGACAGCAAGCCGGGCATTGTCCCCGGCTACCGGCTACAATGGGAAGAAGTGCAGCAATGCCATGTGCTGCTCTACCCCGAAGGCATGGTGCAATTGAACGATACCGCCGCCGCGATTCTGGCGTTTTGCGACGGCAAGCGCAGCGTGATCGGTGTGATTGCTGATCTGGAAAACGAGTACGAAGCGGAAGATTTGCGCGAAGACGTGGTAGCGTTCCTGCACGAAGCAGTTGATCGCGGGTGGGTGCGTTATGCCTAAACCACCTCCACCGCTGTGGCTGCTGGCGGAAGTCACCCATTCCTGCCCGTTGCAATGCCCGTATTGCAGCAACCCGCTCGATTTGATCCCCAAAAAAGACGAACTCGATACCGAAAGCTGGCTGCGCGTCTTGCACGAAGCACGCCAGATTGGCGCGGCACAACTGGGCTTTTCCGGCGGCGAACCGCTGGTGCGTAAAGACTTGGAAGTACTGATCGGGGAAGCCCGCAAGCTAGGCTTTTACAGCAACCTGATCACCTCCGGCATTGGCATGGATGCGGAACGGGTGGAACGTTTCCGCGAACTGGGGCTGGATCACATTCAGGTCAGCTTCCAAGCCGATGATGCGGTGCTGAACGACTATCTGGCAGGCACGAATTCGTTCCAGCACAAGCTCGACATGGCGCGGGCGGTGAAGGCGAACGGCTACCCGATGGTGCTGTGTTTCGTGATTCATCGGCAAAATATCGGGCAAGTACGCCAAATGCTCGATTTAGCTGCTGAATTGCAAGCCGATTACGTGGAACTGGCGACGGCGCAATACGAAGGCTGGGCGCTGCTCAACCGCGATCACCTCTTGCCCACGCAAGCGCAAGTACGCGAAGCCGAACGCATTGCCCACGAATATCAGGCCAAGCTCAAGGGCAAGATGCGCATTTATTACGTGGTGCCGGATTATTACGAAAACCGCCCGAAACCGTGCGTCGGTGGCTGGGGACGGGTGTTTCTGGCGGTTGCACCGGATGGGCTGGCGTTGCCGTGCCATTCCGCACGCGGCTTGCCGGGGCTGGAATTGCACAATGTGCGTGAGCGCAGCATCGAATGGATCTGGAACGAATCGCCCGGTTTCAACCATTTCCGGGGTGAAGGCTGGATGAAAGAGCCGTGCAGCACCTGTGACGAACGCGAAAAGGATTTCGGCGGTTGCCATTGCCAAGCATTCAAGCTGACCGGCGACCCGACCAATGCTGACCCGACTTGTTCCAAGTCGCCGCACCATCATTTGGTGGAACAAGCGATTGATACCAGCGAGTTGGGGCTTGTGCCGAGCAAACCGATCGTGTTCCGGCAACGCAACAAGCGGCTTGAGGTTAAGGGGATGTAACGCTTACTCTGGCGCATACAGCGGAATCGCTTGCGGGTTGCCCAAGTAACCTTTGCCGTAGTTGAAGCGTAGGCGTTTACCGTCGGGTGTCAGCCTGCCCGCCACCACAGGCGCGGTAGCTTGCGGCAACCAGACCCAAACAAATGCTTCTTTGTAACCCTTGGTATCAGAAATCATCCTCTACCTCCTGCCGGTCGGGGTGGGTATGTTTCGGCAACAACGCCAATACCTCGCTGGCGTGACTGATTTGCCGATTTAACTCGGCACTATCTGCATCAAACAGGCGCACACCGACCAATGCCGCCACTTCAAACACCAAGCCGATAGCCACGCCCATATCGCCGCTTTCAATTTTTTGTAAGGTGGAACGGGAAATTCCGGCGCGTTCAGCCAGCGCGTGTGCTGTCCACTTGCGGCGCTTGCGTCCAAGGCGGATTTGCTGACCGAGTAACTGGCTGGCGGCGATGGTGTAACGGGAATAGGTTCGGGGTTGTGGCATAACGACCATAATAGTAGCCATATTGATGAAATATGACTGTTATTATACTCAAATTATGCTTTCCGTACACAGCCGCGACACCGACCCAATCGGTGCGGGCAGTGATCCAGCGCACCGGGGCTTAGCGGCTAACTCACGATAGACGCACGCCCTATGGTCTATAATGCATGACTGAACTCAATGAATCCGTCGCCTCGACAGACCGTTTACCCAGAATCGCCACAGAAAAAAGCACAATAACCTAAAGATCGTACAACAGAATAACCTATGAATTGCACGCCAACATTCGTATAGAAAAAGGACACCACCATGATTCCCGTCGGCTATATGTACAAAAAAGTTGTCATCAAACCGGATTGGCTACAAGCCGCCAACGCCGTTGATGTCTACTCACTGAGCAACTGCATTTCCCACGGCTTTGCCGATTACATCAACTATTGGCAGCACAACGGCTACTGGCTGTTCGATTCGCCCGCCATTATCGAAGCCCTCGCAGCGGCTGAAAATATCGACCTAAGCGACACGACCCTGTTTTATTACGAAGCCTATGAGTACGAATACGTCGAAGAAACCGACACATGGGCAACGTTCACCCCGGAACCATCATGCGTAACTGAGGTACAAATCCCAGTACACAAGCACCTTGAAGGCTTTGATGTTACTACGTTTTCGGGACACAACGAGCCGGAATGCTCGCCACTGTCATGCAACGCATTAGCGACTGATATTTCGGTCAACCAACATTGCCTGTTCAATACGTTTGCGGAAGCAAAAGAAGCCATAGAACGTGGATTTTTCAAGAATTCCGAACCGGGGCCGTACCGGATTTTCGCGGTTTACACGATTTTGTAAGGTAAACATCGTGTTTCGGGTGTCGAAGAGGTTGATGTTGACGGTAATAAAAACGAATGCGGGCGTTATTAGTGGGTATTTTTTACTAACTTATGATAGAGTTTCAGGCAATTCGTCAAACATTGGCGACAACCCAACACACGCCATACCAATCATAACAACACGCGACTGACCCTATGCTGGTTTCGGCGCAGTAGGGCGGTAGCGTGTCAGCGATTCCCCGTATGGCATCGGTGTATGTACGGCAGGCGTGAATCAGAAGACAGCAACGACAATCCCAGACTAGGCGAAACGCTACGAGAACCAGATAGGCGGTTTCTACTTATTGGTTGAGTGGAGGCTGTATATTCTGATATTCCTGAACGTCGAATAGCAAACGTTAGAAATTAAAGGACAACCTATGGCAATAGAATCTCCATTATTCCAAAGTGGAATGGGAATTTTATTAGGTCACTCTTTAACCCATACAATGGTAAAAAGGAGTTAGATAGAAAACTTGTTATTCTACATATTGCAAATGCAATAGAGTTAATTCTAAAAGATTTATTATTAGATGCAGGCATATCTATTTATAAAAGTCCAAAAGGAAACAATAACAATACATTGGCTGCATTGCCTTGAACTTTGTGAAAAACAAGGGAAAAAAACTACTTTTCATTTTTTAAATAAAATTGAATTATTAATAGATGAACGCAATGCGCTACAACGATAGATTTTGGTTCTCCAAATGAACTGACCACTTTTTTATCTTTTTTTTTTATATGAAGATAGCACAAGACTTCGGCTTCAATAAAGCCATACTTAATGATTATTACAATCAAGATTATTACGAAGTAATCGGCACCCAGTTTGCAGAAGAACAAGATCTTGCTAGTTTTTTAAATTAAGGTGAGCCATCGAAATGATAAAGAATTAGAAAAGCTTCAAGAACTTGCATGTAAAATTCATTCCACTTGGTTGCTCTATCTTTAGCAGCTTGGCTTCTTATTTTGAACAAGTTCAACAGCACCCAATTTGCTTTAAATGCCAGATTTTAGATTTCGGGCCAAAAGAGACAATTTTTTAATGGATTTTACTAGAAATGGCTTACAATCCATTTGGTGGTTATATCATTACCAGATGATTTCACGATTTCCAGACTGGATAATATTCGTCAACTTAGAAATATGTCTGCTCATGGGCGGTCAGAGCCATCGAAGAATCAAGTGACCGAGACAATAAAAACGATTGAAGGATATGTGAGCAATTATTTAAATTCACTTATATTTAGAAGATATAAAGAAATTAAAGCACGCAGAGGATTAGAAAAGAAAGATTTGGAAGGTGGGAAGACTTATATATTAATAAAGAACGCGAAGTGTGTTTGCAAGAAAAAAAGTCTATTATTAATAAGCCTGAGATTTTATTTGATCCAGCATAGATAATAATTTCTAACAACTCATTCGACGACGGACGCGGTGACAGCCCACGATTTTTAACGGCTTACTCTCCTCCGAGCTTGTCATATTAGACGTTATGCCATGTGAAAATTAAACATTAAAGGAAATAAATAAGTGACGCAAATTATAATTAATAAAGAACTTCAACAAAGTAATGTGGCTGATCCATATTCAGCCTTAATAGCTGTTATTCGTCCTATACTACATGGCTTGCTCTATTCACTAAAACAAGACGTTGTTGCAGAACTGGGCGGATATAATAATATAAAATTAAAATTATTACCGAGACTAAGAAGAGAAAGTGATGGTGATATTGGAATATGTTTTGAATATGCCGTGCATGATGCAATAAGACGAAAAAATCCATTAATAACAGAAAAAGTTAGTGATGCATTGACTGTTCACTGTAGAGTTCCTGGGCAAGATATTGAATCCATATTGTTTGGAGCTGAAAAAACAGGCTCACTTGCCTTAATTGATACAGCTTATAGTGTTTTAACAGAAGAATCGCGTATTTTGACAGGCGCACAGGCTCAACCACCTAAACTAAAAGCTTATTTATCCAGACTTGCTGAGGCATTTAGAATTAAACGTCAAAGAGAAGAATTACCAAGAAGCATTAAAGGATTATGGAAAGCTGACCTCTTCCTAGGTTATACCGATTCACAACGCTGGGTCGGGACAACTGTAAAGATAAATCCAAATTCATTAGAAGGAGCTGAAGGTTTACGAATTGGGATTGTCCCTGCTAAATATGGAAGAAGCGATCTGATCAAATTCGATCAACACAAAAACTTAGTTGTATACCATCGGCAATTGAAAATTCGGTTTTCATATTTTGACGACCCTAAAATTATCGGTCATCAATGTGCTTAATTCTTGGTGATGCTTGCCAATATCCTGAAAGAAACCCAACGTGGCATTTTTAAATTTCACGAAGGTCTCGTAGTAAATGCCATAGATCACCTTACGTTTGAAAAATCCCCACAAGCGCTCGATCAGGTTGAGGTTCGGCGAGTAAGGCGGCAAAAAATGTATCTGAATACGGCATCCTTCTGTTGCCAGATGGGCTTGCACTAATGTTGAACGGTAGTATCGCGCATTATCCGCAATGATGTGGATTTTTCCCATGGGTTGAGCGGCTTCGAGGTCTTTCAGTAAGCGGATGGCTGCTTGAGCATTAATCGTTTCTTCGGTACGAATGAGAGGACGTAACGTCTTGAAAGAAAACACACCATTGATATTGAGGCGTTGCCGTCCGGTGTTGGAGCGTAGGTTGAAATCTTGACCTTTGAGTATCCAGCCATAGCCTGCTTGGGTGTTGTGTTGGGGGTGCATTGCATCCATAAAATACACGTCATCCTGCTCACCAAGATTAGCTTTTAGCGTTTCCCAATGCGCGATGAATTGCGTTTGAGCGGCGGCATCCGCTTTACCCGGCACGACTTTGGGTTTCTTATGGGAAAACCCCAACCGTCCTAGCAGGGCGGATACGCTGCGCGGCGCATGAGTCACTTGAAACTGTTGCTGGATGTACTGACCGACCGCTTTGCAAGTGCTATGCAGTGTTTCCGTCACATGCTGTTTGAGGGTCACTTGTTGGCCTACGCTCAGGTACGGCTTGCTGCCTCCCACTTGCCAGTGCAGGAGTTGTTTTTGTCCACCCGCTTGATAAAGGTGAAACCAGTTGCGGATCGTATCTTCATCCACTAACAGGGCTTCCGATACCTTTTGAGCTGTCCAACCACTCCCTAACAAGTAAACCGCTTTGAGGCGGTCTGCCAGGCGTTTTTTCTTTTCTTTGCGGTGAGCTTCACGAAGTGTTGCCAATTCTTCAACAGAGAGTGTGTAATCCAACATCGGCTGCATCCTTGAGCGTTAGCGTATCGGCGGATAGTGTAACTTTACCGAATTCTCATTTACCACTGGTATATGTCCACTACCGTATGATGCTTCTTTTATGGAGGTTTTTTATCATGCTTGGGGTATTGTTAGTCAGTTTTGTAACGCAGATGCGTATACGCCGAAAGAGGTAAATTTACCTGCCCCTCTTCATCGTATGGTTGTACAACAATTAACTGATCGACGTGAGTTCGGAGTGTTAGAAGTGATTCAAGCCCTAGATGTTTTAGCACAACCTCATTTACTTGTTCCTCAGACACATAATGTAAATTTACAAGATGTCGATAATAAGTAGAACAGTTATTAACTCACTTATTTCCCCAGTACCTATTAATAATGGATAACGAGTGTGTCGACGACGGACGCGGTGATAGCCCGCGATTTTTAACAGTTTACTCACCGCCGCGCCCGTTATTTTAGACGTTACGTAAAGAATCAAAATACTCTAAGATTTACTAGGAAACAATGCAAAACATTGAGACATTAACAGTTGAAGAATTGTTTGGCGATCAAACAATTCAATTTATAATACCCGATTTTCAACGATCATTCGTATGGAGAAACGAAGAATTTGAAAATCTATGGAACACATTAGTAAGTAGTTATGAACGATCATCGTATTTAGGTTCTATAGTTATCTCTCATCAAGAAGATAAGGATGGATGCAGTAAATATAACATCATTGATGGTCAGCAAAGATTAATTAGTATTCTAATCATACTCATAATATGCCACAAGTTGAAAATAGATAAAAACCCAAAAGAACAATTATTTTATTCAGGATGCCTAAAAAACAACTTAAAAATAAAACCTCAAAATTATGATGACATTATAAATATAGTAAATGGAAATATTCTTAAAACAAATAAATTTGCGCCTGTGTATGATTATATGCACACAAAAGTATTATCGCTAGAAAAAGGCTTGCGAGATAATTTTTACACAACGATCACTAGCAATATAAAGCTTACAGCGATAATTGCTTCGCACAATGACTCTGAAGCATATTTATTTGAAATAATAAACAAACATGGTCATGTTCTTACACCAAAAGAAATAAGCAAAGCCAAAGATACAAATTTTAACTTAGAAGAAAGTGAATATATCGAATTCAAAGAAGGAGCTATATACAACCCGCACACTGGGGAAAAAGACAGAAATATGATCAATAAAGTATTAATTGCTGTTGCATCTTTTATGAATTCCGAAGAAGGTGGCACCGTTTATATAGGAATAGAAGATAAAAGTAGGCTCATTAAAGGAGTAAATAGAGAGTATGAATTGGCAAATAAAGGAAAAAGCAACTGGGATGGTTATGAATTATTTATTGCCGACTCTATCGAAAAAAACCTAGAGTCGATAATAATATTTAAATACTATAAAATCAAAAAAGAGATCATTGGCAATAAAGATATATGCATAATTGAAGTTAAACCATCTTTAAAGCCAGTGTTTTTTTCTGATGAGTTTTACATTAAAACAAATAATGAAAAAAGAGGCTAGCTGGGTTAGAAATGGCTGAATATATTTTAAACCGTTGGGGATAATAATGCCTAACAATTACATCGACGACGGACGCGGTGACAGCCCGTCATATTGACGTTGAGGCTGTAGGAAAACCTAAGCCCCACCAAGCCTTGGCACTGTATCTTAACCCACCATTTCCCTTCACCCCGCCATCATCCCCAACGGCACTGCCCACAACTTCACCCCATCACTCTCCCCAAACGGCAACACCCGTTCCCCGCCATACAACACAATCCCCTGTACCACCCGCCCCGGATTCTGCCCGATAAAGTAGCTGATATGCCGGAAATCCGCCGGGGTAATAAATCACTTGTCTCCCAATGCCATTGGTTGGCACAATAGCCAACATCCCTATGTTTTCAACGATATAGACACATTAATCGAAGACTTTTTGCTAGAGGTGGACAAATGGAAAAGCGTACATTAACCATCACATTGCAACCTGATTGGAAAGCTGCACTGCGTGCAGCAGGAAAAGCCGCACAGCGCGGAGGATACCAAGGTGAATTTCTTAATTTTGAGTCACCCGGCATCTTTTTTTCCCGCCTGAGCGAACGCCGCTGGGCAATCATCAATGCCCTACAGGTGACGGGTACAATGGGAGTGCGAGAACTGGCACGGCATCTACAACGGGATGTGAAGCGCGTCCATGAAGATGCTCAGGCGTTGGTTGAATTGGGCTTGATTGAGCGTGACACCAAAGGCTCATTGACCTGCCCTTATGCGGATATTCATGTTGATATGCACATTGCTCCCAATTTACAAGCAGCATGAAAACTCACTGAGTCACCACTTCACCCCGTCACTTTCCCCAAACGGCGACGCCCGTTCCCCCCCATACAACACCATTCCCTGCACCACCCGCCCCGGATTCTGCCCAATAAAGTAGCTGATATGCCGGAAATCCGCCGGGGTCAGGCCAATCGAGTTTTCGGTTTCCTTGGTAGGGGCAGACCCCCGTGTCTGCCCTTCTAAGCAAAGAGGGCAGACACAGGGGTCTGCCCCTACCGAATTTTCAGATACCGTGGGTATGTCTATCAACCTC
>CAWFRV010000018.1:0-192500 GCA_963818325.1 uncultured Gammaproteobacteria bacterium
AATCAGTCAGATTGGTCAGGTAAATATCTTGCCATGCGCTACTTTGCCGCACACGGAGATGCCAGCAAACTCGTGACAGCCTTGCTGGAATTTTCACGCCTGCCCATGCACCGTCCGCTCTTTGCGGCGGCGCGCTGGTTGCGTGATGCGCCCAGAAACGCACCCTGGCGCGGAAAACTATTTGGAGCATTAGCCGCCGTCCTGCAAACGGAAGGCATCCCGCTCAACCTGCGCGGACAGGCCATGGCCGCATTTGTTGTCAGCAATGACCCAAGCGTAATGACCCTCTTCCGTCAATTTTCGACAACATTGAAATTTGAACTTGTTCAACTATCCGTGCTGGGTGCCGGCGCAATGCGCGATCCAAAATCCGTTCAAGTATTGGAACGCGCCATGGAAGCCCCCAGCCAGTCTGTTCGACACGCGGCATGCATGGCGTTGGTTGCAATTGGCACAAATGAAGCGCTTGAAACCGTGGCACACACTTTGCTCAACGGAGATGAAAATATCCGTCGTGCGGCGGCAGAAGCGCTGGCGAACGATCCAGGTGAAGGGTCACGCCATGCTGCGCGATGGCATCACCATCAACGATATTCTTCTGCGCCGCGCAGTGGCTTATGGTCTTGGCCGCGTCAACGAACGCTGGGCAGTTGAAGCTTTGCAAAAAATACAGATCGAAGACGACCAGTGGGTTGTCCGCAATGCTGCAACTGAAGTTCTGGAATCCAAGACCAGCGCAGGCTCACGCGCGCCCTCATAAATTGAAAGCGCCATCAGAATCGCCCTGGCTGATCGAGTTCGCTGGCAAGCAAGGTGTGGGCATATCTCCCGGAGTGCCTGCAACCGATATTCTCCTGCTTGCACTTAAAAGCGAAGACTCGGATACACGCCTTGCCGCCCTGCCTTATCTTAAATTCACACCGAACGAAGGCGTTATTGCACAACTTTATGCCGCCATGTACAAAGATGATCCTGAACTGCGCGAAGCCGCATATAACGTCCTTTGGGAACTTGGCACATCCGGTATAAAGCTCCCCAATCCCAGTCAATACGGATACGGTTAACCATGCTTATAACAAATGCAAATATCATCACCTGGGAATCCCAAAATCGGATTCTCGAAAACTATGCGATCTACATCGAAAGTGATCGCATCAAAGAGATCGGCACAACCAAATCTCTGATTGCAAAACATCCAAAAACAAAAGCGCTTGATGCGCATGGTCAATATGTGATGCCGGGCAACATTTGCGCGCACACCCATTTTTACGGAGCTTTCGCGCGCGGCATGGCAATCCCGGGTCCTGCGCCAAAAGATTTCCCTGAGATTCTGCAAAAGTTGTGGTGGCCGCTTGACCGTTCGCTGGATGCGGAAGCAGTGCGCTTCTCGGCGCTGGTCTGCCTTGTGGATGCGATCAAGCACGGCACCACCACCCTGATCGATCATCATGCTTCCCCAAATTCCATTGACGGCTCGCTTGACCTGATTGCCGATGCAGTGGATAAAAGCGGACTGCGCGGCGTGCTGTGCTACGAAGTGACAGACCGCGATGGAAGCGAGAAAGCCAACGCGGGGATCAACGAAAACGTGCGCTTCTTAAAACGATTAGCCGCTGACCCGCATCCGCGCCTGGCTGGGACCTTTGGCTTGCACGCCAGTCTGACGCTTTCGGGCATCACCTTGCAGGCTTGCCGCGCCGCCGTCCCCGAAGGGACAGGTTTCCACGTCCACACGGCCGAGCATGAATCAGATGAATATGACAGCCTGAGCAAAAGCGAGATGCGCGTGATCGACCGCCTGCAAAAGCATGGCATCCTCGGACCAAACAGCATCACCGCTCATGGCGTCCACTTTGATGCGCGTGAAATGGAAATCCTCAAAGAGACTGGTACATGGCTCACCCACCAGCCGCGCTCGAACATGAACAATGCCGTGGGCGTGTCTGCCGTTGAATCCATGATGCGTTTGGGAGTCAAAGTCTGCCTGGGAAATGACGGCTTCTCGAATGCCATGTGGGAGGAGTGGAAGACCGCCTATCTTGTACACAAACTCCACAACCGCGACCCGCGCCGCATGGGCGGATATGACGTGACAGCAAATGGCAATCTACAACAACGCCGCGCTTGCCAATCAATTCTTCCCCGCCGCCCCAATTGGACAGATCACACCCGGCGCATTCGCCGATCTTGATGTTTGTGGATTACCATCCCTACACACCTTTGACCGCTGGCAACCTTCCCTGGCATATCATCTTCGGCTTCCAGCAAAGCATGGTCACAACCACCATTGCGGCAGGCAAAGTCTTGATGAAAGACCGCGAACTGCTGACCCTCAACGAAGAAGAAATCGCCGCCCGCGCCAGAGAAATCGCTCCGCGCATTTGGAAACGCTACGAAGAAGAAGTGGCGAAAGTATCATAACTTTTCATTGGAGATTCAAATGACCGACTCAAATCTTTTATTAACCGTCGCTGTGCTTGGCGGGACTGGCAAAGAAGGCAAGGGACTTGCATATCGCTGGGCGCGCGCGGGCTACCGTGTATTGATCGGCTCACGCACTGCGGAAAAAGCCGTCGCCGCGGCGAATGAGATCAAGGAAATGCTTGGGGCTGGAATCTCTGTCGAAGGGATGAGCAATCTCGAGGCGGCGCACGAAGCGAATATCGCCGTGTTGACCGTCCCGTATGCCGCACATCGCGACACGCTGGAATCCATCAAAGCGGAACTCAAAGGCAAAATCCTCGTGGATGTGACCGTGCCGCTCGTGCCGCCAAAAGTTGCCACCGTGCAAATGCCCGCCGCTGGCTCTGCCGCGCAGGAAGCAAAACAGATCGTTGGCGATGATGTGCAGGTATGCGCCGCATTCCAAAATATTGGCTATGACCATCTGCTCGATGATTCAGGCGTGGAATGTGATGTGCTTGTCACAGGCACAAGCAAGGAAGCCCGCGCCGAAACGATCAAACTGGTTGAAGCCGCGGGTCTGCGCGGCTGGGACGCTGGTCCGATTGAAAACTCTGTCGTTGTTGAAGGCATGACCAGCATCTTGATCGGCATCAACAAAAAATATGGCTCGACACATGCTGGAATCAAGATCACTGGCGTTTCAAAGTAATCCACAGATTTCACAGATTGTTTTGTGGATAAAATTTTGCCTTCACTTAACCTAACCCCTCTCCAAAACATCCCCCTTATCCGCCAAGATGACAACTTGGCGGATATTCTGCTTAAGTCCCTGCAGGAAACAAAAATCGAATTGCAAAACGACGATATCCTTGTCCTTGCGCAAAAGATCGTCAGCAAAGCCGAAGGACGCATGAGAAATATTGCCGATGTCGTCCCATCTGCCCGCGCGCTGGAACTCGCAGAAAAATCCCAAAAGGATGCGCGCGTTGTGGAACTCATGCTTCAGGAAAGCAACGAAGTTTTACGCGTACGCGTGGGAACGATCATCGTTGAACATAAACTCGGCTTCGTCTGCGCCAACGCAGGCATTGACCATTCAAATGTTATCAGGGCGGCGGAAACGAAAAAGAAGAATATGTATTATTGCTTCCTGAAGACCCAGATCGATCTGCGCGGAATATTCGTGAACAGATCAAACAAAAAACTGGAGTCAATGTCGGCGTGATGATCATCGACTCGCATGGGCGCGCATGGAGAAATGGCACGGTCGGCATTTGCATCGGCTTGAGCGGACTCCCTGCGCTGATCGACGAACGCGGCTGGAAAGACTTGTTTGGCTACACACTTCAAATCACAGTTGTCGGCGTGGCAGATGAACTCGCCGCCGCCGCGTCGCTGATGATGGGACAAGCCGCCGAAGGAATTCCCGCCGTGCATGTGCGCGGCTTTCCCTATCCGCTGGGCGAAGGCTCGCTCAAGGAATTGATCCGCCCGAAAGAATCAGGATATGTTCCGCTAATATGATTCCAATGTTCATCTGATATCTTTAAATTAATAACAAAAGAGGCACAGTGAAAAACTTTCCACAGGAATATCTTGACCTTCTCAAAGATGAAACGAAAGCATTTCTATTTCTTGCCACCACAATGTCCGATGGTTCGCCGCAGGTTACGCCGATCTGGTTCAATGCAGACGATGAGTACATCCTCATCAACACCAACGAGGGGCGCACAAAAGACCGCAACATGAAAGCTCGCCCAAAAGTGGCGCTCGTGATCCAAGACCCCAACACACCCTATCGTTATATTCAGATCCGCGGCGAGATCGCCGAGCACACCACACAAGGAGCGGATGAACACATTAACGCAACTCTCGCTCAAATATGATAATGAAATCCCGTGGAAATACCGCGAGGGACAAAAGCGGATCATTTATCAAAATTAAGCCAACTCACATTTGATCAGCCCACTGATCTCCACACCTTCCTGCGGACTCGACGCTCGATCCGCCGCTTCAAAGCGGACCCTGTGCCTGATTCGGTGATCGAGAGCATTCTCCACACTGCCACATTCGCCCCATCCGCGCACAACCGTCAGCCCTGGAGGTTTGTCGTCTTGACAGACCCAGCCGTAAAAACGCGCCTCGGAGAAGCCATCACATCCAAAATGCGCGCGGACATGCAAGCCGAAGGCGCAGACAAATCTGACATCGAAAAGCGTGCTGCACTATCCTTGCGCCGCATGGATGAAGCGCCTCTCGTCATCGTCCTCTGCCGCGATAAAACCGATGTCCGCGCTGACACGCCCGAAGAAACGATCATGGGAATCCAATCCACTGCGCTGGCGGGACTGCAACTTTTGTTAGCCGCGCACGCCGAAGGATTGGGCGGCAACTGGATCTGCTGGCCGCTGTACGCACAGGAAGCAACTCGCTCCGCGCTGGAGTTACCCGAAACATGGGAACCGCAAGCCATGTATTTTTTAGGATATCCTGCTGAAAGCCCAGAACCAAGAGATAGAAAACCAATGAAGGAAATCGTAAAATGGAGTCAAACGTCTCCAGACGTTTGATAGTCAAAAATCTGGAGATTTTTGACTCCATAATTCAACCATGAAAATAGTAGCCCTCGCGGGCGGAGTTGGCGGCGCAAAACTTGCGCACGGACTTGCCCAAATCCTGCCACCTGAAGACCTGACCGTCATCGTCAACACTGGCGATGACTTTGAACATTTGGGGTTAACCATCTGCCCCGACCTGGATACAGTCTGCTATACCCTGGCTGGACTCGCAAATCCCGAAACAGGCTGGGGACGTGAAAACGAAACCTGGAACACGATCTCGAATATCGAAAAACTTGGCGGACCGAATTGGTTTCGGCTCGGCGACCAGGATTTCGGCACACATCATTGAAAGAACAAGAAGATTGAAAGAAGGTCAGTCGCTTTCACAGATCACAAAAGATTTTTGCAAGGCATGGGGAATCAAACAGACTGTTTTGCCAATGAGCTGATTCGCCTGTGCGAACCATTGTCAACACCGACGAAGGTGAACTGGCTTTTCAGGAATATTTTGTTCACAGACATTGCGAGCCAAGAGTCAAAGGCTTTCGGTTCGACGGAGTCGAAGTCGCTGAACCAGTTATCGGGGCGCGCGAAGCGATTGAATCAGCCGAGGCAATTGTCATTTGCCCGTCCAATCCCTGGGTCAGCATTGATCCGATTCTGCGTGTCATTTCCCTCACCCCACCCCTCTCCCTAAGGGAGAGGGAATAAGACAAACCCGTGGTCGCGGTCTCGCCCATCATCGGCGGGAAGACCGTGAAGGGACCCGCCGCCAAGATGTACGCTGAATTGGGCATCGAGCCTTCGGCGCTGGCTGTTGCGGAACATTACCGTAACTTGTTGACTGGATTTGTGTTGGATAGCAAAGACTGAGCAGTTGTCAGACAAATTCAGAGGGTAAAATATTGGTGACAGACACACTTATGAATTCACCTGCTGACCGTGCCCGACTGGCAATGGATGTGCTCCACTTTATTGGGAGTTTATAAACATGACACTTTGGGCAATTGTCCCTGTAAAACCTTTGCGACGAGGAAAGTCGCGTCTCGCTGGAACTTTAACTGAAGATGAAAGAACTGCATTAAATCAAGAGTTATTGGAACACACGCTCAAAATACTCTCCAGCTTGAAAGAATTGGATCAAGTATTGGTGGTAAGCCGCGACCCGCAAGCCCTGACCATTGCGCGCAATCACGGCGCAAAGACTGTGCAGGAAGATGGTCAACCGCATTTGAATACCGCACTCGCGCGCGCCACTGTGATGGCACAGGTGCATTCGATACGCGGTATTCTTGTACTGCCCGCAGACCTGCCTCTGCTGACTCCTGATGATGTGCGCGCATTGATCGATCGCGCGGCGAAACCGCCTGTGGTGGTGATCGCACCCGACAGACACGGCAAGGGAACAAATGCCTTGCTGATGGTTCCCGCAGGACAAATTGAATATGATTTCGGCGAAGGTTCATTCCACAGACATTGCGAGCGCGCAAAAAAATCTGGCGCAAGATTGGAAATTGTAGAGTTGCCTTCTCTCGGACTGGATCTGGATCTGCCCGAAGATTTGGAAATGATACGAAAGTTGAAAGTTGAAAGTTGAAGAAAATCCAAGCATCATTCAATAAACATTAATTTTCAAGGAGAATGCTATGACCGAACGTGTTGCCCTTTATCTGCAAGATTTGCACGACCTGCGTGACGGAATGGATTATGCAAAATACGCAGAAGAAAAAGGTTTTGAAGCTGTCTGGCAAGCCGAGAGTCGTTTGGTGCGCGATGCAATTGTGCCGATGGCGGCTTATGCGGCAGTGACCACCAAACTCAAGGTCGGCTCTGGCGTGATCAACAACTGGACACGCAACATCGGTTTGCTTGCTGCGACATTCCTGACCCTGGATGACCTTGCCCCGAACCGCATCATCTGCGGGATCGGCGCCTGGTGGGATCCGCTAGCCAAGAACGTGGGCATTGACCGCAGAAAGCCTTTGCTCGCCATGCGCGAAACTGTCGAAGTGATGCGCCGCCTGTTGAATATGGAACGGGTCACCTTCCACGGTGAATTCCACCACGTGGATGGCATCGAACTGGACGTGGTGCATGGTCGCCGCGAACCGCGCAATGTGCCGATCATGATCGGCGCAACTGGCGACTTGATGATGGAAATGACAGGCGAGATCGCCGATGGCTGTGTGATGAATTACTGCGTCGCTCCTGAATACAACGACAAGGCGCTTGAATTGCTCGAAAAAGGCGCCGAAAAAGCTGGACGCAAGATCGAAGACATTGACCGTCCGCAGTTGATCGTCTGCTCGGTGGATGAAGATCACGACAAGGCAATTGAATACACCAAGGAATTGCTTTGCCAATACCTTGCCCAACAGCCGCACATTGCCAAGGCTTCGAATGTTTCGCAGGAAGTCATTAGCAACATCCAGGCAACTTTGGGTTGGCCTGCCACAAAGGAACAGATCAACAAAGCCAAGCACTTCGTCCCTGATGAGTTGGTCCACAAGATCACAGCCTCTGGCACACCCGCAGAAGCGCGCGCCAAAGTTGCAGAATACACCAAGCGTGGATGCACCTGCCCCATTCTGTATCCAGTCGGTGGAAATTTCAAACTACTGATTGATACATTTGCACAGAAGTAAGCTTATCGGCAGTAGAAATTCCAAACCCTGTAAAACAGAAAAATCCGCATCTCCTTGACGCGGATTTTTTGTTGTGATATTCTTCACCACCGACTAGACTGACCAGTCGGTCTACAATCCTATGACCACGCAAAACCCCGACCCCACACAGGAAACCCGCACCCGAATCTTGGAAGCCGCTGTGAAAGTGTTTGCCACGAAGGGCTACCACGATACCAAAGTGGACGATATCGTGAGCGAATCCAGCACATCCAAAGGCTCGTTCTATTTTTACTTTCCCAGCAAGCAGGATATTTTCCTCGCGCTGAGCGACACCTTTGCCGACTTGCTCGAATCCCGCCTGACACAAGCCATGGAAAAAGAGACTCACGGCATTCAGCAAATGGATGCGGCTTTGCGCGCCAGCCTCGGCTTGTTCACCCAATATCGCGGATTGGCAAAGATCGCGCTGGTGCAAGCGGTGGGATTGGGAGCCGTTTTCGAGGAACGTCGCCGCGCCATCAACAATCGACTGACGCTGATCATCCAGTCACGGCTGGAACGCGCAGTGGATGATGGAAGCATTCCGCCCCTGCAAACCGAAATTGCGGCACGGGCATGGGTCGGCGCGTTGAATGAGGTCGTGATCAACTGGATCTACACAGGCACACCGCCGTTGGAAGAGTTCACTGCCCGCGCTGAAACAATTTCTGGCGCGTTCGATCGGGGTTGGGGAAAAAAGTGAAAAGTAAGAAGTGAGAAGTAAAAAGAAAAAGGAGATTATCTTAATGCGTTCGTTTCGCCAATTATTTATGTTGCATTTACCTTGGGATTAATTCTCAGCGCCTGCGGGTCACCTGCCCCTACGGGCGTTGTCCCTGCGGCTGGACCTGTCACACTTAAAGATCGCAGTCCTGCCCATCATTGATACACTTCCGATGTATGTCGCACAGCAGGAAGGGTTGTTTGCAAAGCATGGAGTCAACGTGGAGTTTGTGCCTGTTGCCTCCGCGCCTGAACGAGATCAACTGCTCGCCGCCGCTCAAGCTGACGGTGCGGTCAACGAGACGCTGTCTGACATGCTGTTCAACAAAGATACAATCCAAATGCAAGCCGTACGTTACGCCTTGCGCCCCACCGAAGGTCACGGTCACTTTTTTATCCTCGCCTCTGCGCAAAGCGGAATTACTGACACCCGACGGATTGAAGGGCGTTGAGATCGGCGTTTCGCAAGGAACGGTCATCGAATACGTCACCGACGGCTTTTGCAAGCAGCAGGGCTAACCGCCGATGAAATCAAAACCATCGCTGTGCCGAAGATTCCCGACCGCATGGCACTGCTCGCCTCGGGCGAACTGAACGCGGGCGTGCTGCCCGATCCGTTGGCTTCACTTGCTGTTGGACAAGGCGCGGTGATCGTGGCTGGATGATTTAACTCATCCCGAATATGGTTTCAGTGTGATCTCGTTCCGCAAGGATGTGATTGACACGAATCCCGAAGCGGTCAAGGGTTTCCTTGCCGCCATCGAAGAAGCCACCATCCTGCTCAATACTGACGCCGCGAAATACACCAACTGTCTTGAGCGACCAGAAACTTGTACCGCCGCCGTTGCTCGGCAAGTTTCAAGTTCCGCCCTTCCCGACTGCGGGCGTACCAACCGAAGCCGAATGGAACGATGCTTTGGCATGGGCAAAGGAAAAAGGAATGTTGACTGCGGATGTTTCCTATGCGGATTCGGTCAACGCCTCGCTTACTGCCTTAACTTTTAGATCAATGTGACAGTCACCTCGCGAGGTGACTGTCACTTTTTGGTCTGACCATGATTAACATCCACTCCCTAGCATTTGGCTACCCGCAAACTGCGCCCATCTTCCAGGATTTCAACTGGACAGTTCAACGCGGAGAGACATGGGCGATCCTCGGCTCGTCGGGATGTGGAAAAACGACTCTGCTCTACCTGTTGGCTGGGTTGCGCTTCCCGACAAATGGCACCATCGAAATAGACGGCGAACAGCTGACACGTCCGCGCCCGCGCAGTGGATTGATCTTGCAGGATTATGGCTTGCTCCCCTGGGCAACCGTCCGCGAGAATGCGGGGCTGGGACTGCAAGTCCGCGAGTTTTACGGGGAAGATGGCAAGCACACACCGAAAAACTTTCAGCCTGAAAAAAATGCCGAATATTGGCTGGACAAGCTGGGGCTAAGTGAAGTTGCGGATAAATATCCGTCGCAAATTTCGGGCGGACAACGTCAACGCACAGCCATTGCGCGCACGCTGGCATTATCTCCAGATCTGCTGTTGATGGATGAGCCGTTTTCATCTCTCGATGCGATCACCCGCGAAGACCTGCAAAACCTGACTTTATCCTTGTGCAAAGAACAAAACTTGACTTTGGTGATCGTTACCCACGCCATCGAAGAAGCTGTTTCGTTGGGGAGCAAAATCCTGCTGCTCGATTCTTCGCCGCGCATCTTTGAAAATCCGCAGGTGGGACAGGCGAAGCCATCGCAACAATCAGGAATATCGCGACCTGTGTGAATCTGCTGTGGAAGGAAATGCGCAAACGCCCTCACCCCAACCCTCTCCCGAAGGGCGAGGGAGCAAATGAAACGGCGTGACATTTTATTCTCTGCGTTGGGACTTGGTCATCGTGTGGCAGGTCGTAGCCATGCTGGTGGACCGTCCCATTTTGCCGACGCCGTTAAGTGTGTTTGCCGTTTTCGCTCAGGAATTAGGCAACGGACTTATCATCCACTTCTTCTATAGTTTATGGCGTGTCATGGCTGCGATGTTTCTGTCAGCGTTGATAGCGGCTCCAGTGGGGCTGGCAATTGGCAGCTCGAAGCGGCTCGACAGGATCTTCTCCCCCATCATCTATTTGCTGTATCCAATTCCAAAAGTTGTGTTCGTGCCTGTGGTCTTTTTATTTCTCGGGATCGGAGATCTAGCCAAGGTCACGCTCATCTTCCTGATCCTGTTTTTCCAGATCGTCGTGCTGGTGCGTGACCAGGCAGCTGGACTTCCCCCGCAGTTGATCCAAAGTCTGCAGAGTCTCGGCGCGGGACGCAGGGCATTGTTCCGCTTTATCTATTTGCCCGCCAGCCTGCCCGCGATTTTGACTGCGCTTCGTCAGTCCATTGGGACGGCGGTGGCGATACTTTACATCACCGAGTTGTTCGCCACAAAATACGGGCTTGGATATTACATCTACTACAACGGCAGCACGTTGTTCAATTATCCCGCCATGTACGCAGGCGTGATCGCCATGAGCCTGCTGGGACTTGGCATGTATTACACCGTGGATTGGATGGAAAGATGGTTGTGCAAGTGGAAGTTTGTGAGTTAATTATGACGGTGGTTGAGTAGACCGATCCTTGGACGACGTTGTACGAAACCACCAGTATTACGAACATGTTGTTCGATACGACGCTGGTTATCGCTCGACTACTCAACCAACGATATTCAAGAAACCAACAACCCCACCCAAAACAACACGCTAAACACAAACGCCGCCTGACCTGTCCCTGCCAGCGCGGCATTAAGCGGACGTCCCTTTTGCGTGAAAACTGTGCGGGTGGCGCGCAAGGCAATCGGCAGTGATCCCCATGCGAGCAATGAAAACCACGGGACGATTCCCAGCCAGGCGGCAAGCGGAAGCACAAGATATGCAATCAGCATACACAGCAAATATTCGGTCTTCGCGAAGCGTTCACCAAACATCACAGCCAGCGTATGCTTTTTCGCTTTGCGGTCATTATCGAGATCGCGCAAATTATTGACGACCAATATCGCAGTGATGATCAAGCCAGGCGGAATCGCCATCCACCATGCGGCGGTGGAAACAAAGCCCGCCTGCACATAATATGTCCCTGCCACGGAAGCGAGCCCGAAAAAGATAAAGACAAAAATATCGCCCAAGTCCATAATAGCCAAGCGGAAACGGTCCGCCCGTGTAGGCGATTGCGGAGATGATCGCGGCAATCCCAACCAGGATGATCGGCAATCCGCCCAACCACGCAAGATACAATCCCAACAATGCGGCGAGAGCAAAGACAACTCCCATCCCAGCTTTGACCTGCGACGGAGTGAGCATGCCCGCCTGCGTCACACGCGTGGGACCAAGTCTTTCGGGTGTGTCGGTGCCGCGCTCAAAGTCAAAAACGTCGTTTGCAAGATTGCTGCCAATTTGCAAAAGCAGTGCGGCAAACAAACATGCCAGCGCCGCATCCATGCGAAAAAATCCGTCATACCACGCGAGCGCACAGCCCATCACCACACCAGCCGCAGCCGCAGGCAAAGTCCGCGGGCGGATCGCCAATCCCCAGGCTTGTAAATTTTCTTTGGTCAAAATAATATCTCCATGTAAGCGCAATTCGGCGCAGTATAACTTATAATTGCAGAAATCAACCCCCTCCCGACCTCCCCCAATTTCGAAAAGCACGAAATTGGGGGAGGAGAATTATTAGGATAACCCATGACACAACTCACAGGACAGGAACGCGCGACATATGTTCAAAATATGTTCACGCAGATCGCAAAACGCTACGATTTAATGAATCGATTAATGACGGGATTTCAGGATGTGCGCTGGCGCAAGCAGGTGATCCGTCTCGCCAGATTGACGAACAACGCTTCGCTGCTTGACCTGGGAACTGGTACAGGCGATCTGGCACGGGAGGCGCTGACACAGTTCCCGCAAGCCAAAGTCATCGCCGCAGATTTCACTCTCGAAATGATGCGCGTCGGACAAAAGACCAGTCCGCTCAACTTCTCCACCGCAGACGCACTCCGCTTGCCATTTAAAGACTCCACCTTCGACGCGGTCACCTCTGGCTTTTTGATGCGCAACGTGATCGATCTGCAAAAGGGAATCGAGGAACAATTCCGCGTGCTGAAAAATGGCGGACGAATTGTCATCCTCGACACAACCCGCCCGAAGAAAAACATCCTCTCGCCGTTTATTTGGATCCACATGCACTTCATCATCCCCACCCTCGGCGGCTTGCTGACAGGCGAACGCGAAGCCTACAACTACCTGCCTGACACCACCGAAAACTTTGTCACCGCTGAAGACCTGTCTTCACGTATGACAAAGGCTGGCTTCAAAAATGTCAATTTTCAACGCCTGATGTTTGGGACGATTGCCATTCACTGGGGAGAGAAATAACAGGCAAATCCAGGTCACAGTCGAGATCTGTGCTCTCAGTGACCGAACGACTTTGTAGACCTCCTCCGCTTTCGCAGGCTGGAATTTTTGTTTTGAGCCAAGCCGAAGGTGCAGGAGGAAAAATGCCAGAATGGCAAATACACACAACACACCGCCGATATACCAAACATAATTGGGATCGTAGTTGTCAAAGATCAAACCTGCCGCCCACGGACCGATCATGGACGGGATAGCCCACGTCAAGACCAAAGATCGCCATATATCGCGCGCGTTTATCTTCGGGAGCAAAAGCCGCAGCGAGGGAATTGCTGGTGGGCATGCCGACCATTTCTCCGATCGTGATAATGATCATCGCCACAATAAAAAGCGGAACGGTCGCCACAAATCCGTACATCGTGAAACCGATCATGTAGAAAAATGTCGCAGTTGCCATCATCAAGAACGGGGGATAACGCTTGATATAGTGAGACACTGAAAATTGAAAGAGCACCACCGTCATCGCGCTGGAAGACATGATCAAGTCCATAATATTGCGGGTCAACCTGATGCACGTCGCGCAGAAAGACAGACAGCGAACTATACATCTGTTGATAAACAAGGATCATCAGGATGGAAGCAAAGATAAACCCAAGAAAGGGACGGTCAGAAAAGACCTGGCTATATCCACGCAAAGTTTGTGTGAGGGTTTCGTTTTCTGCTTTCTCTTTGGGCTGGGGCTTTGTTTCAGGGAGCAGACGAAACACAAGGATCGCCGTAATAGTGCTGATCACCGCATCGCTCAAAAACAGATACAGATAATTGTATGAAGCGAGAAACCCGCCAATGGTGGGACCGATGATCCACGCAAAATTATTGACCACACGCATGATGCCAAATCCCTCGGAGCGTTTATCCGCTGGCAGAAGGTCTGCGACCATGGCTTGATGCGCAGGATGTGCGGCGCTTCCCATTAATCCCACAAAAACGGACAAACCATAGAACACGTAGAATTTATTTACAAAACCAAGTGTCAGCCCACTTAATGCGCTGACCACAAGCCCAAACAGGATAATGCCGCGGCGACCATAACGGTCAGCCATTGCGCCGCCGATGGTACTGCCCACGATCCCCGCGACTGAATTCGTGGCAAGGATAATTCCTGCCTGGGTCATACCCACGCCAAATTTTTGCGTGACGTACAGGGCAAAAAATGGATTAAGCAGGGTATTCCCGATCACATCAATAAAATGTGTGCCCACCACGACCCAAAACGTGCGCGGGAATTGGTTGTAGGTGTTTTCTAGTTTCTCAAACATTCTTCTCTCATTCATAAGCAAGCACTTCGCGGACAGTTAATCGGGATGCGTTACGGGCAGGGATGAAGCTGGCCAGGATGCTCAAGATGATGACAACGACCAGCCAAAGCCATAAACCCGGCATCGAGTAGGCATAGGTCAACGGCACGCCCATCACCGCCTGCCCCAGTGCCTGATTAAGTCCCTGACTCATGGGGACGGCTAATATCGCGCCCATTAGCCAACTCATCAGACCGATGACAATTCCTTCGCGGATGAATACCAGCGCGACGCCGCGATTCGACGCACCGATTGCGCGCAGCACACCGATCTCGCGCGTGCGTTCCAGCACGTTGATGCTCATCGTCCCCATCAATCCCAAGCCGCCGACCAAAGCCAGCAGGATCGCCATCACCAGCAACAGGGCGACGATCGCGTCGAAAGATGCTTCCGCCTCGGTACGTTCATTGTTGATGGTGGAAACCATGCTGACCCGTACGCCGATCCGCTCGAAATGATCTTCCAGCGCGCGGGTTGCCGCATCCACATAAGCGGGATCGTGACGCTCCATCTTGACCATCAGCGCATCCGCCTCGCCGACGCGGTTGGTGACTTGCGTTATGTAGTCATAGTTTGTGTAAACGAGCGGCAGAAAAGCCATGCCCACATACGTCCCGACGATTTTGAAGGTGTGTTCCTTGCCGTCGATTTTCAGAACCATGTCGCCGCCGAGATCGAAGTTCGGGTTCGTCCTGCAAAAACGCGGACGGGACAACCACCGCATTATCGTCGCCCGGCGCAAGCCATCTGCCCTCCGCGATGGTCGGAGAGACGATCAGGCTGTCAGCGTGGACGGTGGGCGCGAACATGTAGATCATGCCGCTCTCGCTGTCATCGCTGCGGACAAGGCGCGTGGGCAGGTGAATCCAGACATCGGTTTTGGTCACGCCTGGAACATTCAACGCTTCGAGCTGGACTCTTGTCCGCGCGATAGGTGCGGTCAAGGGTGAGCATCATATCGCAGTTGAACCACTTGATCATATCTTCGACCGTGCTTGACAGCGAAGCGCGGATATTGAAAACGCTGATGAAGGTAGCCGAGCCCAACGTGAGCGTGATCAAGGTCAGGGTCAACCTGCCCTTGTTGCGGAAGGTGTTCCTCACCGATAACAAAATCGAGCGGATGGAGAATTTCCGCATGAACCATAAATTCGCGCCGGAGAGCAGACTGGTCAATCCAGTTTTTGCCGAAGCGTCCCTTGCTCATGGTGTACATGCTCATCGCCTCCGCCGCGCTAATCCGCAGGTTGGAGATGAACGGGACGAGGGAAGCCAGCACGGGCAGGATCAATCCGATGGCGATTTGAATCAAAAAGGTCTGCGGCGGAACTTCCATCGAATAAATATCAAAGTTGAAGAAGACAGCCAACGCGCTGCTGAGCTCACGCGCGCCGTACATTCCAAGAGGGATTGCAATAAGCAATGCCATCACTCCATAAGCGAGAACCATCACCAGATACATTCCAAGAATTTGAAGCGTGCTTCCGCCCACCGCTTTCATCACGCCGATCTGCCGCTTCTGCTGCGTGAGCAGCGCAGACACGGTATTGACCACGAGGAAGATACTCAGGAAAAGCGACAGCACTCCGAGCACGCCCATCAACAGGAGAATGCCTTGCAGCACATCGTCCATGGGAAGTTGACCTGGCTCCGCGGTCATGCTCAACGGAATTGTATAGCCCGATTTTTCAGCCTTGTCCTTTACACGGTTGACCACCTGCTGCGCCCAGTCTTTGTCCTCAGGGTGGGTCGCAAGCACATGCAGTTCGTTGAAGCCATACGGTTCGCCGAACCATTCCAACGTGTCGAAGGTGATGTAGCCGTAAGGCGTGCCGTCAATTTGCGCGGGAAGCTGTGCTGGATCATATGCAGTCCCTGCAATGCGGATTCTTCGCTCGACATCGTTGGGAAACCTGACCAATACAACATCGCCGATTTGCGCGTCAATCACGGAAAGCGCCGCGCGTTCGATCAAAATCTCGCGTTCGGGCGGGGGCCAGACTCCGCTCTCTGATGTGACCTTATTCACGCGGATGTCGTCATAATCCGCGACAACAAAGATCGTGCAGATTTTTCCACTCGCCTGATTTTGTTTGCAATCGGGCGGTGGTAGTCCTGCGCGCGTCTGCGTCCTGCACGTCCTTCATTTCGCGGACTGACTCAAGGAAATTTTCATCGAACAATTCAGCCGTCCGCACGGTTCCGCTGGACGGATTGATCGCCGCGAAACTTTCCGCCAGACCATCGGAAAGAATCGTGCGCGCGCTGAGAATGATTCCCAACGCGAACAGCCCGACAGACATGGACAGCACGATCAGGAGCGTGCGCGTCTTGTTGCCGAACAGATCGTTGATGACCTTATACCAGCGCGCCCTAAGCATGGATGTTTTCCTTTGCTCCGACAATCTCACCATCGGATAGGGTGATTGTCCGCGAGCCTCGTTTGGCAATGTCTTTGTCGTGCGTGACCATGAAGACTGTCCTGCCCTGTTGCACCAAGTCCCTCGAAGATATCAACGACCGCCTTCGCAGTTGCTGAGTCCAGGCTTCCCGTAGGTTCATCCGCGACAAGAATTGCCGGGTCGTTTGCCATGGCGCGCGCAATCGCCAGCCGCTGCTGCTGTCCGCCTGAGAGCGCTGTGGGCAGTTTCTTCGCGTGGTCGGCAATATCCACCTCTTCCAGCAAAGACAACGCGCGCTTGCGCTGCTCCGAACGGGAATAACGCCAGGCAAAATCCATCGGCAGCATGACGTTTTGCAGGACGGTCAAAGTCGGCAGGAGTTCGAAGGATTGAAAGACCACGCCCATCGTCCTGCCCCGTAATTTGGCGGCTTTTTCGGGACCAAACTTATGCAAGGGTTCGCCGTTTACCCAAATTTCACCCGATGTAGAGCGGTCCAGCCCTGTGAGCATGTTGACCAGCGTGGTCTTGCCGCTGCCTGATTTTCCGGTAACGACCAGAAATTCGCCTTGAAAGATCTTCAGGTCAATGCCGTTCAACGCAGTGACAGAACCCGCGAGGCTGTTATATACCTTGACCACTGAGCGCAGTTCGATCAACGGATTAGCGGTTGGCGAATTCATCTTGAATCCTTCCATCTACAAGGCGGATCGTGCGCTGGGCGCGTTCGGCGAGTTCGTTGTCGTGAGTGACCATGAGGATGGTCTTGCCAGAATCAGCAAGATTTTCAAAAAGCCGAAAGACCATCTCTGTGGATTTTGAATCCAAATTTCCCGTTGGTTCGTCAGCGGTGAGCAAGAACAGGATTATTCGCCAGCGCGCGGGCAATTGCCACACATTGCTGCTGTCCGCCGGAAAGGGCGCTTGGCAGATGATGGGCATGTTCCGCCATGCCGACCAATTCAAGCAGGTGCATGGCTTGTTCCGGGCGTTCGGTCCGGGGATAGTGACTGCCATAATCCATGGCAAGCAGGATATTTTCAACGGCGGTCAACGTGGGCAGGAGTTGAAAGAATTGGAAGATCACACCCACGGAACGTCCGCGCCAGATGGCGATCTGCTCTTCGTTGAGTGTATGCACCGCAGTGTGATCAACAATGACTTCACCCGAAGTGGGTCGGTCGATCCCCGTAATGACATTGATCAGCGTGGATTTGCCGCTGCCCGATTTTCCGATGATGGAAACAAACGCGCCTGACTCCACTTGCAGGTCAATACCTTTTAGTGCAGTGAAAGTCCCTGCTGAACTGTGATAGGTCTTTACCAGTTCCCGCAGATCAACCAGATTCTGCATTCGGGGGTGTGATTTGATTGTTACCTGGATGTATATTAAGCACTGCTCCTGCACGCCGGGGACGGCGGATTCGCTGTAACGGGACAGCATTTCATCAACAACCTCAACTAACCGTTCTTGATTAGTTTCACTCAAAACTAAATGCAGGCCATAAAAATCACCGCACAGGCTATGTAACCTGACCTGCTGTTCCCAATAGGCAACATCAGCACCTATATTGCCAACCTTACCTTCTGCTATGTCCAACAGTAGTCTTGTGGTTACTTCACGACCAAACATGCCCTCCCATTGTTTGGTTTCCTCATCAAAAATCCGCATCAACTCGGAAATCTGAAACACGGAAAGACTGGGCAACTGATTTGCAATTTGCCATTTCTCAACGGCGGTCAAAGATGCAGACCCCATCAAGGCATACGCAAACGAACGGGGCGACACGCCTTTTTCAATAATCCCAATACCTGACAAACAGCGGTGATAACTGGCTTCAAGTATCCATATTCTGGGGAAAACCATTTCCACTTCTGAATGTTGAGAACGAACCTCAGAAAAATTACCTCCCGTAATCTCATCCCCAGACAAAACTTCTTCAAGTTTGGATTGTGGCGAATATTGCTGGCTGATGTAATCCCACAGCTTGTTATGCAAAGCGCGGGTTTCATCGGTATCCAGCCAGTCTTTGCTGCGGGCGTAGGCGAGCAGCAAGTCGCGGATTTCTTCGTGGAGGGTGAATTGCTGCCCGGTCACGCGGAACACGCCCGCCAGCTTGAAGTTGTGTAGGATCGCATTAGCGTGTTGCGGTGCGAACAATTGCATGACGATGCCTTTGTCCAGCACCCGTGGCAGGGCGATTTTCCACGCCTGATCTTCCAGATCGCCGATGTGGCGGGTCAGGGTGTTGATCAGGGTCAGCTTGCAACGCCCGTGCTCGATACCGTCATACGCCCCAGTGTCAAACGGGTCATCGGTTTCAAAACATTCGTGCAGATAGTCCGGTTGTTGTGCCAGTTGCGCAAGGTCTTTGCCTTCCGCCAACAGGTTTTCCAGCAGGTTCATCGCTACCTGTAACCACAGCGGATTGCCGTCAAATGACAGGGTGGACAGCACCGAGGCAATCGCGGATTCTTGCGCGGGCAGGTATTCTGCCAACGCGGGGTGGATGCGGGCAGCTTGCAGGATTTCCGCACGGGAAAATCGCGGCAGTTGGTCATCCGGTTTGCTGCGGGGGACTTCACGGCCTGCCATCACAATACGCCATCCTTTATCTTTGAGGTATTCAAACACCTCGGGTAACCATTCGGACAGGGAAACCGTTTTGGCACTCCCCTCGCGTGCCTGACCGTAGCCGAGTACCATACGGCTTTGCATTTTTAGGTCGTTGCGCAGGATGTGTTCGTAAGTGTCGATCAGGCAAACCGGGTGTTTCTCCCCGGCTTTTGCCAGCGCGTCCAGCAAATACAGTTCAGGATGGGCAGCAGCAGCATTTTCGCTGACTTGGACGATACTGCCTGCTACCCCTTCACCCAAACCCACCAGCACTTTGGCAGCCCCAACCGCCAACCCACCACCTGGAATCAAATCTTTGCCCAGTTCCAACGCCCCAATCAGACCAGCACTGACTGTTTTGAAGCTTTCCCCGGCTTTTTCCTTCCAGCCCTTGTTGGCTTTCTCCGTATCAAAAAAACGTGCAGCACTCGCCATTGCCGCCAGCACTTCCAAACCTTGGGCAGGTGTAAAGCCTTCCAAATCCAGCCAGATATTCGGGCGTTCCGCGTGTTCGCAGTTATGCTCAAATCGGCGCAACAACGTGCTTTTGCCGATACCCGGCTGACCAGTGATGCGCCAGATAACGCCTTGCTCTTGCCGTAAGTAATTTTTGAAACGGTTTAGCCAGTCTTCCCGTCCGATGAATTGCTGCATGTGATACCTGCTGCTGATTTGCCCAGCAACAACCATAGCATATTTTATGAGGGGGAATAGGTGATGAAGATTACATGTGAGGGATTTTGTCAAATCGGGTAGTCAATGCTTCAGGCTTTCCCGAATCGCCTTCAACGGCATGAACAAATTCTCAAGCTGATCCGGCGCTGCCAGAAACCCGAACTGCAAATAATATTGCCTCGCTGCTGCATGTTTGGCATCCACAAACAGCCCTGCCAGCCCCATTGCCTCATTCACATCCAGCGTTTTTTGCATGGCTTCGACCAGCAGATACGCGCCGTAACCTTGGCGTTGGCAATCCTTGCTGACTGCCAGCCGCGCCAGCTTGGCAGCGGGGATGCGGTTCGGGTATTTTTTCACCCATTCCGGCGGCAACTGTTCCGCCAATACCTCGCAAACCGTCAGCGTCATATAGGCAAGAATCCGTTCAGGCTGTGCCTCATCCACCAACACATACGTGCGGGAAATGCCCTTGTCCTGATGCTGGCGTGCGGTGGTTTGCAGATAATGGTTGAGGGCAGCATCGCCACAATCAAACGCCGCCCGCTGATGGGACTTGTTTAAAGGAACAGCACACTTCACTCAATGCAACCCCTGTCTGTGGGCGGCAACCGCCTGTAACAGTTTGGCGTTAGGCTTGGGGGGATTATCCAGCGCATTGAAAAACCAGACAGAATCCTGCATCGACAGGCGGATGATATTTTCCTGCTCAATCATGCGCTGTGCTTTTTCCAGTGCTGCCTGCACCAGAAACTGGTTCAGCGTTGCACCGGAAAGCTCTGCCGCTTGCGTTAACAACAGTTTGACTTCTTCGGAAATGCGGGCGGTGACGCGCTTGTTTTTGGGCATGACGGCTTGCATGGCATCCATTATCTCGGTGACAAAATGACACCATAAAGCCTATGCGCTTAGGGTTTGTTTGTCAAACGGCTTGATATAATCACGCAAAACGTCACCGTCACCCGCGCCCCACCCTCGACCCGATTTTCCAGCCGCAACGCCCCGCCATGCAGCCGCGCCACCATGTTCACAATCGCCAGCCCCAAACCCGTGCCACCTTGCGTCGGCGACAGCGCGAAATCGGTTTCCCGCCGCGCCAGCAATTCGGCAGAAAAGCCCTTGCCCTGATCTTCAACCGTGACTTGCGCACCCGCCACCGTAACGTGGATGTGTGACTGAGCGGCAGGCAACACCGTGCTTGCGGGCATTTTCCAGCAGATTGCGCACCGCCACCGTTGCCAGCCGGGGATCGAGATTGACCACCGTGGCAGCCGCATCCAGCGTTACCGAATCGTCGTCGGGCAGCAGGGTTTCGACCAGCAAATCCAGCCGCACGGGTTGGCGTTCCAGACTTGCCCCCGCATCCAGCCGCGCAAACAGCAGCAGGTCTTCGAGCGTGTGGGTGGCGCTGCGCAACAGGCCATCCATGCGCGTCAGGGCGAGTTGCGGGGCTTCGTCACCGCGCTGGGCGGATTCGCAAATGCTGCGCAAGGCGGCAACCGGAGTACGCAATTCGTGGGCAGTGGCGGCGAGGAAACGTTCGCGCTGGCGTAACGCAGCCAGCACCGGGCGCAAACTCCACGCCGTCAGCCCGACCCCGACCAGCAGACCGAGAATGCCCAGCAAGGCGCTTGCCCCAACGATCCGCTGCACGAATGCCTGATACGCCGCTTGCCCCGGTGTCGGGTCGGCAACGGTAATGATCATGGCTTTGGGGGTGCTGGTGTCGCCCTGATCCATAAAAGTGGGGATGGCGTGCAGGCGGTACGGCTTGCCGTCGGTATCTTGCCCATCAAGGTAAACATCCTGCCCTTGCCCCATCACGGTGGTTTGCAGTTGGGTGAAATCGGTGAGGTTGAAACGCGGGTGCGCCGGGGTGAAATGGCGGGTGGGCGGGTTGCCCGGTTCGACTACCCAGATGTCATACGGCGCATCCAGCAAATCGTGTTCCAGCCGCAACACTTCGTCGTGGAACTTGCCTTGCTGATCAAACCACGTCAGGCCGTACACCGAGGTGGCGTAGAGGGCAAGTTCGGTATCGAGGTCGGTTTCGCGCAGTTCCGCCCGCAGGTCGATGGCGACTTTGGCAAGGATGGCAATGCCCAGCAGCCATGCCACACCCCATGCCAACAGCAGCGGAATGCCCAGCCGCAACAGCCGCGCCCGCTGGCTGGGGTCAACTTTCATGGGCATCGTCCAGCTTGTAGCCGTGACCGCGCACGGTCTTGATCAGGGCAGGTTCGCCCAGCTTGCGCCGCAGTGAGGCGATGATGGTTTCTTCGACGTTGGAGGCGGGGCTTTCCAGCGTATCCCAGCAATATTCGAGGATGTCGTTACGCGACACGGCGCGGCGGTTGCGTACTGCCAGCAGTTCCAGCACGGCGTATTCCTTGGGGCGCAAGGGAATCAGCACTCCGGCGCGGCGCACTTCATGCCGCCCGCTATCCACTTCCAGATCAGCCAGTTTCAGGATGCTGGGGCGCGGGGGAGCGCCACGCCGCGCCAGTACGCTGACACGCGCCAGCAATTCATCCATCGCAAACGGTTTGACCAGATAATCGTCCGCACCGGCTTCCAAACCTTCTACCCGGTCTTCGATGCGGTCAAGCGCGGTCAGCAGTAGCACCGGGGTGCGCTGATTGGCTGCCCGCCATTCGCGCAACAAGGCAATGGAATCGCCATCGGGCAGCATCCGGTCAAGAATGGTGACATCGTATTGCGCCCCCGTCAGGTAGCTGCGGGCATCACGCACACTCGCCACTTCGTCCACACTATTGCCCGCTGCCCGCAAGCGGCGGACGATGGCGGCGCGGAGTTCGGCATGGTCTTCGGCAATCAGGATGCGCATTTCAGGTATTCCTTTTAGGAAGATTCCAAATACCGGCTGGGGGTGTCGCCAAATAGCTGTGCCAGCAAAGCATGGGAAGTTGCCGCCACCGATTCCCGGCTGAGGGTGCGCGGGGCGAACAGCACGTTTTGGACAAATTCGTGGTTGCTGAACAGCACATCCTCCGGCGGGGGCATGTAGGCTGTATGGCGGCTAATGCGGGCAACCCGCCCCAAATTCACCCCGCGCCCGTCATCCAAAATCAATAGGTGTGGGCATAATTGGCGGTAAGGGTCAGGTTGCGGATAATCGACAATCCCCAGCAGGGTTAAGGCATTGCCAGAAAACGCAACCCCGGCATTGATTTCGGTGGAATGGATTTCCACCACGTACAACGGTTGCCCGACCGCAGCGCGTAATTGTTCTACTTGCTGATAATAGTCAGGTGTCGGCCATAAACTTTCTTCGTGTGCCATGTCGATGGTTTCCTAATTCTGTAACAACATTCAATGCAAGTGCTGATGATGCGCATCGGGGAAATGTGCATGTTCATGCCGCAGGGGTACGTGCATGTGCCAATGGGAATGCGGTTCGCCGCCAGTGACTGGAAAATCATGTTCATGCTGATGGTGGGGGTCGTGCGTATGGGCGTGTTCATGTTCCAGCACTGCATGATGGTGTTCATGGGCATGATGTTCCGTCAGGTGCAGCCAAAGGCCAAGCGCCATCAGCAAGCCCGCCACCAACAGCGGCAACGTGACCGTTTCACCCAACAGCATGACCGCCAAGATTGCCCCAAAAAAAGGTGCAATCGAGAAATAAGCCCCAGTGCGGGCAGTGCCAAGGTGACGCAAGCTGACCACGAACAATGCCAGACTTACCCCGTAAGCCAGCAAGCCCAGCAACATCGCGCCCGCCACCAAGGGCAATGCAGGCAATGGGCTACCCACGGCAAGTGCCAGCGTCAGGTTGACCGTTCCCGCTACCAGCCCCTTGACGGCAGCAATCCAAGTGGCATCGTTAAGCGACACTTTGCGCGTCAGATTGTTGTCGAGTCCCCACGCGAAACACGCCCCCAACACCGCGAGGCTAGGCCATAAGCCGCTAAAGCGTGCCTCCCCCGACCAACTCAACACCAGTGCGCCTGCGACGATGGCGAACATGCCGAGCGCAATCCGCCGGTCTACATTTTCACGGAAAGCAAACCACGCCAACAGCGCGGTGAAAACCCCTTCCGCATTGAGCAACAAGGATGCACCAGAAGCAGGCATACCCGCCAACCCCAGCATCAGCAACACAGGTGCAATAATGCCCCCCGCAACGATAGCCCCGGCAAACCACCCCCTTTCCTGCTGGGGTAACTTGACGGCGCTAGCATGGCTTAAACGGCGGTAAAGCATCAACCCAAACCCAGAACCCAGATAGAGCAAGCCCGCCAACATCCACGGGCTGATGCCTGCCAGCAGCAGCTTGGCAAGCGGTGTGCTTGCCCCGAACAAGGCCGCTGCACCCAAGGCGGCGGGGATGCCGGTTTGGAAAAAGTGGTGGGTGAAAGGCATAGCGGCTTCCTTGTGAGCGATGTTAGGGAGAGGCTCATTATCACACACAAAAGCACTTGCAGTCCGCCCCACCCCGAAACAGCAACTGAATACTCAGTTCGCCCTGATTGCGCAAGCACTCGCCTCCCCGCAACGCTTGGAAATCCTCGACTACCTCGCCCAAACCGAGCGTAGCGTGGAAGAACTCAGCCAACTCGCCAGCCTCACCGTTGCCAATACCTCACGCCATCTGCAAACCCTCAAGCAGTCCGCCTTGGTGAATGTGCGCACTGACGGCAAACAGCGGTGATCCAGAAAGGCGGGCTGGTCAAGGCGTGCGGGACGTGTGCCGATGCTCGCGGGCTGAAAACGGTGACTTTGCTAGAAGGGGTGGAAATCAGTACCATGAGCCAGTT
This sequence comes from uncultured Gammaproteobacteria bacterium, assembly GCA_963818325.1. GTDB lineage: Bacteria > Pseudomonadota > Gammaproteobacteria > Thiotrichales > Thiotrichaceae > Thiothrix. The sequence continues at coordinate 24,570 of CAWFRV010000018.1, forward strand.
GGTGGCGTGGACGGTGGAAGCCGACAAGGTGCTGACGTTTTGATCTTAATCTGGAAATACCATGAGCAAACTATTCCGTTGCGGCGAAACTATCACAGGCTACGCCGTCCCTGTCCTCAACGAACGTGAAGTGCGGGCGGCGGCAGGTATCCTGTTTTTCTTCGCCATTATCACCTTCATGAATGCGTTTTTGATGGGCAACTTCTACCCAACACGGGTGTTCATTGTCGCGTTCCTGGTGGATTTCACTATCCGGCTGTTTATCAACCCACAGTTTGCACCCAGCATGATTCTAGGGCGTTTCGCGGTGCGCAATCAGACCCCGGAATACGTCGGCGCACCCCAGAAACGCTTTGCGTGGATCATCGGTTTTGCCTTGGCGCTGCTGATGTTTTACCTGATGGTGCTAAACCGGGTGATCGGGCCGATTAATATGCTGGTGTGTTCCGCCTGCATGATGCTGATGTTTTTTGAAGCGGCTTTTGGCATTTGTTTGGGGTGCAAGGTTTATAACCTGTTTTTCCGCGAAAAGGCCAAACTCTGCCCCGGCGATGCGTGTGAAGCCAATACGCGCCACGACATCCAAAAAATTGGCATGGTGCAAGTCGCCAGCCTCGTGGTATTTCTGGGAGTAATCGGCGTGGTTGGGCAACAGCTTCACGGCGCAGCACCCACCGCAATGACGCACGCAGCCGCTGCTAACGATGAATGCACCCCGCCTGATTGGGCAGTAAAAATGGGTCATGCCGAACAGTGGGAACTGCACCACGGCTGTAAATAAGGGCAAGTCAATAACAACAGTTATGGCAGAATTGAGAATTATCAACCCAGTAAAGATGACCATACCATGACACGACTGTTTGCTTGCCTGCTGATTTTGCTGCTCGGTTATGCCCTACCCACCGTTACCTCGGCGGAAGACACTCCTATGACCGACCCGCGCACCAGCCTCGGCATGACCCCTGAAGAACGCGCCGAATTCCTCAGCGAAATGCGCAAAATGCTCGGCAGCATTCAGGGTATTTTGCAAGGCATCAGTACAGAAGACCGCAAAATGATTGCCGAGTTTGCCACCCAATCCGGCAACCGCATGGCACGGGCAACCCCGGACAGCTTGCGCAACCGCTTGCCGCAAGCCTTCAAGGACATTGGCGGCCCCACTCACCTGCTGTTTGAGGAATTGGTGGTGCGTGCCGAAACCGATGATATGGGCGACCTGCTCAAACACACCACCGACATTATGAACCAGTGCATGAGTTGCCACTCACAATTCCGCGCCGACTGACCAACAAGGAAATCCCATGAAACTGCTATTGACTGCTACCCTCAGCCTGCTGCTGACCTGCACTTCCCCCGCCCATGCTTTTGAACCCAGCACCGAAAAAGTCACGGATAACGTTTACGCCATCATCGGCGAACTTGACCAGCGCACCGCCGAAAACCAAGGCTTAAACAACACCACGGGCTTCATCATCACCGCTGATAGCGTGGTACTGGTCGGTTCGGGCGCAACCGCAGGCAGCGCGAAAATGCTCGAAGCCGCTGTCAAAAAAGTCACCGACAAGCCGATCAAACAAGTGCTGAATATCGGCGTGCAAGACCATCACTGGATGGGCAATAGCTATTTCCTCGCGCAAAAAATCCCAGTCAGTGCCCTTGCCAAAACCGTGGCAAGCCAGCACGAACAAGAACCCATGAACCGGATGCGCCTTTCCAGCGCGCATTGGCGGCAAGCCCGAAGATTTGCAAGTGGAATACGCCAGTGAAACCTTCGATGGCGACGAAAAAACCCTGACGGTTGGTGGCGTGGAAATGTCGCTGCGTTACCTTGGCGATGCGCATTTTCCCGGCGATGCAGTGCTGTGGTTGCCCAAGGAAAAGCTGGTATTCACGGGCGATATGGTGTTCAACGAGCGGATGCTGGGGGTATTGCCAGAGATTACCAAGGTCAAAAACTGGCAAGCAACTTTCAAAAAAATGGCAGAACTCAAGCCCGATCACGTCATTCCGGGGCATGGCACACCCAGTGATTTGGCAACCGCGCAGAAAAATACCGGCGATTACCTCGACTGGTTGGTGACAGAAGTCGGCAAGTCGTTGGAGGAAATGGAAGATTTAGGCGATGCGGTCAAACGCCTGTCAGCGGATGAAAAGTTCAGTTTCCTGAAAATGGCTAAGGAGTTACACGGGCGCAATATTCACCAAACCTATCTCCAACTTGAGGCGGAATAAGCGCCGAATCGTAAAATTTCCACACTATTAATCCACCAACAACCGATACCCCACCCCCGGTTCGGTACGGATATGGCGTGGCAATGCCGGGTCAAGTTCCAGCTTGCGGCGCAACCCCGCCATATAAACCCGCAGGTAATGCGTATCCTCCACATGGCTCGGCCCCCACACCTCGCGCAATAGCTGGCGGTGCGTCACCACCCTGCCAATATTGGCGATCAACTGGGTCAGCAGCTTGTATTCAATCGGCGTCAGGCGGATTTCTACCGCATCGCGCCACACCTGCCGCTTGAGCAGATCCACCCGGATGTCACCCAACTGGAGGAAAGGTTCCCCACCGGGGGCAATACCACCCGCCACGCCGCAGCAATGCCCGCACCCGCGCCTGCAGTTCCGCAATCCCAAACGGCTTGGTCAGGTAGTCATCCGCCCCGGCATCCAGCGCCCGCACTTTTTCGCTTTCCAGACTGCGTGCCGACAGGATCAGGATGGGCACACCCGACCATGTGCGTATTTCGCGGATAACCTCAATGCCATCACAATCGGGCAGCCCCAGATCAAGCACCACCAGATCAGGCTTGCGCGTCCCGCATTCCAGTATGCCGCGCTGACCGGTTTCCGCTTCCGTCACGCTGCAATGTTCGGCTTCGAGGGCGGTGCGCACGAAACGGCGGATTTGTGCCTCGTCTTCAATCAGCGACTGACGTTGGCTACGCTGCTCATGGCACGTCCTCTTTGGGTACTTCCGGGGCTTGCCCTGCCGGAAGGCGGATAATGAAACGCGCCCCGCCTTCCGCCCGGTTTTCGGCGCGGATCGTGCCATCGTGGGCTTCGATGATGGCGCGGGCAATGCGAAAGCCCCAACCCGACCCCGGTCACGGCGGTTTCGTTCTTGCCACGGGTAAACTTGGCAAACACGGCCTCTTCCTTGCCTTCCGGCAAGCCCGGCCCGTTGTCTTCGACGCGGATTTCCACCCAGTCACCGCTGCTACGGGCAGACAACCGAATGCTGCTACCCGGCGGGGTGTACTTGGCGGCGTTTTCCAGCAGGTTGCAGAATACCCGCTCCATCAGCACCGGATCAAAATACAGCAAGGGCAAATCCGCCGGAATTTCCACCTTGAGCGTATGCCGTGCCAACAGATGGGCGCGGGATTGCAAGGCCACCCCGATCACTTCTTCCAGCGGTTGCCAGTCGCGGTTGATCTTCACATCCCCGGACTGCAAACGTGCCATGTCCAGCAGGTTATTGACCAAGGCACTCATGCGCAAGTGCTTCCTCACGGATGAGCTGGGCAATGTCGGCCTGCTCCTTGGGCAAGGCGGGCTGGGTCAGGCTCAGCGAATCTGCCAGCCCGGCCAGCACCGTCAGGGGGGTGCGCAAATCGTGCGAAAGTGCCGACAACAGCGAATTGCGCAACTGCTCGGATTCCATCTGCACCAGCGCATCCTGCGCCACCCAGATGAAATGCACCCGCTCCAGCGCAATCGCAATCAGGGTGGAACTGGTTTCCAGCAAACGTTGCTGTTCCGGCGACAAGCGCCCATTGCCCCCCGACCGGGAACCAGCACCAGCACCCCGCGTGTACGCATCGGTGCTTTCAGCGGCAGGTACAAGGCCGGGGCAGAAGGCAAGGTGCTGGTGGACAACCCCGCCTGTTCGTTGTGGTCAAGCGCCCAGTGGGCAATGCCTATATCCAGTTCCGGCAAGGCATGCGGGCTTACCAATCACCACCAGCTTATCCTTGTTGTCCAGTGCCAGAATGGCGGAACGCACGCCGAATACCCGCTGGATGAAGCGTTCGCTGATCGTCAGCAATCTGCCCGGTCAGCCAAGGCACTGGAAAGTTCCCGCGCCATTTCAAACAGCGCCCGGATACGCCGTTCCCGGTTTTCCGCCACGGCCGCCTGAAATTTCAGCCCTGACGGTGAGTTGCCCGATCAGCAGCGCCACCACCAGCATCACCGCAAAGGTCAGCAAATACTGCACATCGCTGACCGCAAAGGTAAAGCGCGGCGGCACAAAAAAGAAATCGAACACCGCCACCGACAGGAACGCCGCAAACACACCGGGGCCACGCCCAAGCCGGTAGGCAGCAAAACACCGCCGCCGCCAGGAACGCCATTGCCACATTGGTCAAATCCAGATGGGGCAGGAACGGGGTGGCAGCAAACGCCACCACCGCCACCACTCCTGTCAGCCCACAGGTAACGCAAGCCCTTGCGCACTCAGTTCACCCGGATCTGCTTGAAACTTGCCGCTGGGCTATTTTCACGCGGTTCCCCTGATCTCCTTGGCAACCAGCACCACTTCCAGTTCCGGCGCTGCCCACGCCAGCTTTTCGGCAAAACTGCGCTGCCACGGCAACAGTCTTGCCACTTCCCGCCCGACGACCACCCTGCCCAGATTGTGTTCGCGGGCGTAAGCCACCGCCACTGCCACCGGATCATGCCCGGACAGGCTGACGGTGCTTGCCCCCAGATTCTGTGCCAGTTGCAGGGTGCGCAGGATACGCGCCCGGTCAGGTTTGGGCAGGCGTTGCAGCTTGGGGGTTTCCACGTAGATGACATGCCAAGGGACATTGTACTGCGCTGCCAGCCTTGCCCCCGCCCGCACCAGTCGGTTGCTGCCGGGGCTACCGCCGAGGCACACCAGCAGGGATTGCTGGGTAGGCCATACGGCGGTGACGGATTGTTCCTTGCGGTAAGCCTGCACATCGTCGTCCACCCGGTCGGCGGTGCGGCGCAAGGCCAGTTCGCGCAAGGCCAGCAAATTGCCTTTGCGGAAAAAGTTCTGGGTGGCGCGTTCGGCCTGCTGGGGGATGTAAACCTTGCCATCCTTCAAACGCTGGAGCAGTTCCTCATGCGGCAAATCCACCAGCACGATCTTGTCGGCACTGTCGAACACCTGGTCGGGGACGGTTTCCCACACCTGTACGCCAGTAATGCCGCCCACCACATCGTTGAGGCGTTCCAGATGCTGGACATTGACGGTGGTCTAAACATCAATGCCCGCATTCAGCAATTCCTCGACGTCTTGCCAGCGTTTGGGGTGACGCGAACCCGGCGCGTTGGAATGCGCCAGTTCATCCACCAGTATCAAGCCCGGCTTGCGTGCCAGTGCCGCTTCAAGGTCGAATTCCCGTAACTCATGGCCTTTGTAGTCAATGGCTTTCAGCGGCAGGACTTCCAGCCCGCGCAACAAGGCAGCGGTTTCCGAACGCCCGTGGGTTTCCACCACCCCCACCACCAGATCAACGCCCTGCTTGACCAAGCGACGGGCAGCAGCGAGCATGGCATAGGTCTTGCCTACCCCCGGACTCGCCCCGAAGAAAATCTTCAGCTTGCCGCGCCTGCGCTTGCAAAGCTTCAGCCTCCAGCCGCGCCAGCAGTTCATCAGGATCAGGGCGTTTACCGGGTTCAGCCATCCATCATTTCCCCTTGTTGTCCAGTGCCAGATTCAGCAGCAATACATTCACCCGTGGTTCACCCAGTATCCCCCACTGGCGGCCTTCCGTATAGCGGGCAACCAATGCCGTGAGGTCGGCCTCTTTCATGCCCCGCTTGTGGGCAACGCGGGGAACCTGCCATAAAGCCGCCGCCACGCTGATGTGTGGGTCAAGCCCACTGGCGGAAGCCGTCACCAAATCCACCGGGATCGGTGCTTGCTGGGCAGGTTTGCTGGCTTTCAGGGTTGCAATCCGTGCCTTGACCGCTTCTTCCAGTGCCGGGTTGAGCGGCCCCTGATTCGAGCCACTCGAAGCCGCCGCATTGTAAGGCGTCGGCGCAGTCGCAGACGGGCGACCCCAGAAGTAGTTGTCTGCTGGTAAATGGCTGCCCGATCAGGCGCGAACCCACCACCTTGCCATCGCGTTCCAGCAAACTGCCGTTGGCTTGGGCAGGAAATACCGCTTGTGCCACCTGTGTGACCAAGGCGGGGTAAAGCAAGCCCGTCAGGATGCTCAAGCTAAACAACATCACCAAAGCAGGTCTGATTTCTTTCAACATGGGAATCTCCTTAGGCAAGACCTAACACAACCAACAGCAGGTCAATCAACTTGATCCCCACAAACGGTACAATCAAGCCACCCAGCCCATAAACCAGCAGGTTGCGGCGCAAGATGGCACGCAGCCCCCAGCGGGCGGTAAGCCACGCCTTTGAGTGCCAGCGGGATCAGCGCAATGATGATCAGCGCATTGAAAATCACCGCCGAGAAGATGGCGGAAGCAGGTGTTGCCAGCCCCATGACATTGAGCGTATTCAGTGCCGGATAGGTGGAAGCAAACGCCGCCGGAATAATGGCAAAATACTTGGCAACATCGTTGGCAATCGAAAACGTGGTCAGCGACCCACGGGTCATCAGCATTTGCTTGCCGGTTTCGACCACTTCAATCAGCTTGGTTGGGTTGGAATCCAAGTCCACCATATTTCCGGCTTCCTTGGCGGCTTGCGTGCCCGTGTTCATCGCCACTGCCACATCGGCCTGCGCCAGTGCTGGGGCATCGTTCGTGCCGTCGCCTGTCATTGCCACCAGCCGCCCTTCAGCCTGGTACTGGCGGATCAGTTTGAGCTTGGCTTCCGGGGTGGCTTCTGCCAGAAAATCATCGACCCCGGCTTCGGCAGCAATCGCGGCGGCGGTCAGGCGGTTGTCGCCCGTGATCATCACCGTTTTGATGCCCATGCGGCGCAATTCGGCAAAGCGTTCCTTGATGCCGCCTTTCACAATGTCCTTGAGTTCGACTGCACCCAGTACCTGGTTGCCTTCAGCCACCACCAGCGGGGTGGAACCGTGGCGGGAAATGTCGTCCACCGCCTCCTGTACCTTGGCAGGCCAGTTGCCGCCCAAGGACGCAATGTATTCCCGCACCGCATCGGCAGCGCCTTTGCGGATGCTGCGCCCTTCCCAGTCGATGCCGCTCATGCGGGTCTGGGCAGTAAAGTGGACGAAAGCCGCCCCGTCAGCCTGAATGTCGCGCCCGCGCTGGTGCAGCAGGTCTTTCGCCAAGCACCACGATGGAACGGCCTTCCGGGGTTTCATCCGCCAGCGAGGCATACAGTGCCGCATTGGCAAGCTGGTTGGCTGTAACCCCCGGTGCTGCCACGAAACGGGCAGCTTGACGGTTGCCCAAGGTGATCGTGCCGGTCTTGTCGAGCAGCAACACATCCACGTCACCCGCTGCTTCCACCGCCCGCCCGGACGTGGCAATCACGTTTTTCGCCATCATGCGGCTCATCCCCGCCACCCCGATGGCAGACAACAACCCACCGATGGTGGTTGGGATCAGGCAGACCAGCAGGGCAACCAGCACCGTCACGGTAATCGGCGTACCGGATTTGGCAGCATCCACACTGAACAGCGAAAACGGCAGCAAGGTAGCGGTTGCCAGCAGGAAAGCCAGCGTCAGCATCACCAGCAGGATGGTCAGGGCAATTTCATTGGGGGTTTTCTGGCGTTTGGCGGTTTCCACCATGCCGATCATGCGGTCGAGGAAGGTTTCCCCCGGATTGACCGCAATGCGGATCACCAGCCAGTCGGACAGGATGCGTGTCCCACCCGTGACTGCCGAGAAATCGCCCCCGGCTTCGCGGATCACCGGAGCAGATTCGCCGGTAATCGCTGATTCATCCACCGAGGCAACGCCTTCCAGCACTTCGCCGTCGCCGGGGATAATGTCGCCCGCCGACTACCAGCACGAAATCGCCTTTGCGCAATTCTTCCGACGGCACGCTATGCACCTTGGCAGTGGAATGCGGTTCCTGAAGTTTTTTCGCCCAGACGGTCTTGCGCAAACCCCGCAAGGCAGCGGCTTGTGCCTTACCACGCCCTTCCGCAATGGCTTCGGCAAAGTTGGCAAACAACACCGTAAACCACAGCCACAAGCGTAATCGCCAGAATGAAACCAGCAGGTGCTTCGCCTTGCCCCAGCAATGCCTGAAGGAACAAGCCAGCGTGGTCAGCACGCTGCCCAGCCACACCACGAACATGACCGGATTTTTGAGTTGGTGGCGCGGGGAAAGCCGCTTGAACGATTCCCACATGGCTTCCCTGATAATGGTGGCATCATAAAACGATTGGACAGTTCGCATACATTGCTCCTTAATGTGCGCCGATCATTTGCAGGTGTTCAACCACTGGCCCCAGCGCCAGTGCCGGGAGGAAAGTCAAAGCCCCGACCACGATCACTGTCCCCACCAGCAGGAACACAAACAGCAGGGTATGGGTCGGCAACGTGCCTGCACCCGGCTGGATGCTTTTCTTGGCAGCCAGCGAACCGGCAATCGCCAGCACCGGAATGATCACCCAGTAACGCGCAAACAGCATGGCGAAGCCCCAGCAGGGTGTTGTAGAACGGCGTATTGGCGGACAACCCGGCAAACGCGCTACCGTTATTGTTCCCGGCGGACGAAAATGCATACAGCACTTCCGAAAAGCCGTGCGCCCCCGGATTGGCAATCCCGGCACGGCCTGCATCCAGCATCACCGCCAGTGCCGTACCCAGCAGCACCATCAACGGCGGGGTGAGGATCGCCACCGCCGCCATTTTCATCTCGAATGCCTCGATTTTCTTGCCGAGGTATTCGGGGGTACGCCCGATCATCAGCCCGGCGACGAACACCGCCACCAGCGCGAACACCAGCATCCCGTACAAGCCCGGAACCGACCCCGCCGAACACCACTTCGCCCAGTTGCATCAGCCACATCGGTACCAGCCCACCCAGCGGGGTGAAGGAATCGTGCATGGCATTGACCGAACCGTTGGAAGCCGCCGTGGTGACAGTTGCCCACAACGCCGAATTGACGATGCCGAAACGGGTTTCCTTGCCCTCCATATTGCCACCGGCTTGCAGTTCCGATGCCTGCGTATCCAGCCCCAGACGCTCGAACAGCGGATTGCCCGACTGTTCTGCCCACACGCATCCTGCCAGCAAAGCCACCAGCAGGATGGTCATCGCCGAGAGGATAGCAACACCCTTGCCGCCGGTCGTCGATCAATACCCCAAACGTCACGCACAAGGCCGCCGGAATCAGCAGGATCGCCAGCATTTCCAGAAAATTCGTCAGTGGTGTGGGGTTTTCAAACGGGTGCGCCGAGTTGACGTTGAAGAAACCGCCGCCATTCGTCCCCAACTGCTTGATGGCAATCTGGGAGGCGGCAGGGCCAACCGCAATGGTTTGTTGCACATCAACCTGTTCCACCAACGCGGCGGTGTGGTGGGCAGAAAAGGTCTGCACCACGCCTTGGCTGACCAGCACGATGGCCAGGCACAAGGGAAAGCGGCAACAGGATGTACAGCACAGAACGCAGCATATCCACCCAGAAATTACCCAGATCACGGTTTCCTTGCGCACAAAGCCACGCGCCAGTGCCATCAGCACCGCCATACCAGCTCGCTGCCGAGAGGAAGTTCTGCACCGTCAGCCCCAGCATTTGCGTCAGGTAACTCATGGTGGTTTCACCGCCGTAGCTTTGCCAGTTGGTATTGGTGACAAAACTGACGGCGGTATTGAAAGCCAGATCGGGCGTCGTTCCCGCCATCCCGTCCGGGTTGAAGGGCAGAACACCCTGCAAACGTTGCAGCGCGTACACCACCAAAAAACCCAGCAGGTTGAACAGCAGCAGTGCCAGTGCATAGCGTTTCCACGACATTTGCGTCTTCTGCACTCAACCCCGGCGAGCTTGTACAAACCCCGTTCCAACGGGCGCAACCAGCGCATGAAAACGGGGATGTTTCCCTGATAGATACGCGCCATGTACACGCCCAGCGGCCAGGAGAGTGCCAGCAGGACAACGAAGTACAGACCCAACTGCAAATAGCCGTTAATCGTCATGAGAAGTCCTCCGGGAAAAACAGCACGGCGACCAGATAGGCGAATACGCCCACGGCACAGATCAGGGCAATGAGGTAAAAAATGTTCATTTGCGCCTCCAAAGCTTGTCAAAAGCCAAGGCAAGCGCAGCCGTCACGGCGATGAAGCCTGCGGCAAGCAGGATGTAGAGCAAATCCATAACACCTCCAACGGGTAGTGGCTCGATACCCTTACAATAGCGGCACGCCCGTAAAGAAGTGGCAAAGAATCGGGGAAGGTGTATTAAGAAAATATCAAGAAGTTCCCTAGACCAAGGGCTAACCCTAAAATTTCTACATCATTTTTATCTCCGAACTGCCAGAATCCGCGCCATAGCCCCTTGGTGAATCTGGTGTCACATGAAAAACAGATTGGAAACCCGCCCTTTATGGCAACGGCATTTGTTGGCATTGCTAGCGGTTGGCATCACGACCCTGCTGGCAGTGCCGCTGCATAACCATCTCGATTTGGCCAATACTGCCATGCTGTTTTTGCTGACCGTGGTACTGGTGGCGGTCAAGCTGGGGCGACGCCCCGCTATCCTGACCGCGTTTTGCAGCGTAGCCTCGTTCAATTTCTTTTTTGTGCCACCGCATTAGTCGTTCTCGGTCGCCCATATCCAGTATCTGGTCACACTTTGCTCGTCATGCTGATGGTGGCATTAATCATTACCCACCTGACTGCCGGATTACGCCAGCAAGCCACCGATGCCAACACCCGCGAACAGCAAGCCCTGAGCCTGTACGAACTCGAAAAAGTCGCCCACGAAACCCGGATGCAAATGCTCTCGGAACGCTTGCGCAACACCATTCTCTCCGCCCTGTCACACGACATCCGCACCCCGCTAACCTCGCTGTACGGGCTGGCAGAATCCCTGAGCCTGAGCAAACCGCCCTTGCCACCCGAAACACAAGAAACCATTACCGCCATCCGCGACCAAGCCCTACATCTCAATAGCATGGTCAGCAATTTGCTGGAAATGGCACGGCTGCAAGCAGGCGGCATGAAATTCCGCAAGGAATGGCAACCGCTGGAAGAAGTCATCGGCGCAAGCACCAAGCTGCTCAAAGTTGCCCTGCAACACCACCCCGTCAAGGTCAGCCTGCCCGCCGATTTACCCCTGCTGGAATTCGATGCCATCCTCATGGAACGGGTGTTCTGCAACTTACTGGAAAATGCCGTCAAATATTCACCTGCCGATTCCCCCCTGCAAATCACTGCCAAACTATTACCCATGAAGGTAGAAATTTGCGTGTGCAACCCCGGTGAAGGCTTCCCGGCTGACAAACTCAATCAGGTGTTCGAGCTGTTTGAACGTGGTCAACAGCGAATCCAGCATCCCCGGTGTTGGGCTGGGTTTAAGCATTTGCCGCGCCATTATCGAAGCCCACGACGGCGATATTGCTGCCAGCAACCCAGCGCAAGGCGGTGGCTGCATCTGCTTCCACCTGCCACTCGGCACGCCCCCGATCATCGAAACCGAACCTTTCCAACCACAGGTAATGGCCCATGAACACGCAAATTAGCCATATTCTAGTGGTGGAAGACGAACAGTATATCCGCCGCTTCGTCCGCACCGCACTGGAAAGTGAAGCCTACCAAGTCACGGAAGCAGGCACTTACGCCCAAGGCTTGCAAGACATCCGCACCCAGCGGCTGGACATGCTCATTCTGGACTTAGGGCTACCCGACGGTGACGGCGTGCAACTCATCCAGACCTTGCGCACTTGGTCAAAATTGCCGGTATTGGTGCTGTCTGCCCGTATCGCCGATCAGGACAAAATCAAGGCACTGGATGCTGGTGCAGACGATTACCTGAGCAAACCGTTTTCGACCGGCGAATTGCTGGCACGGGTACGCGCCCTGTTGCGCCGCAGCCAGTTCAACCCGGAAACCGCCAGCCCGCTGATCCGCTTCGGTGACATTGAGGTGGATTTGTCACAACGCAACGTGCGCCGCCGAGGAGAAGCCGTGCGCCTTACCCCGATTGAATTTCATTTGTTAAGCCTGCTGCTGCTCAATGCCGGAAGGGTCATGACCCATCGCCATTTGCTGCGCGAGGTGTGGGGCAGCACTTATGTGGAAAGTAACCACTACCTGCGGGTGTACGTCGGGCATTTGCGCCAGAAACTCGAAGATGACCCCAGCCAACCGCGCCATTTACTCACCGAAACCGGCATTGGCTACCGTTTCCAACTGTAGGAAGGAATCCTGATATGACTAACTCACCACGTTCCCAAACAAAAGCTGGGGGCATTAACGCTCGCCGCATTGGGCGTTGTTTACGGCGACATTGGCACTAGCCCGTTGTATGCCTTCAAAGAAGCCTTTACGCACGGGCTAGCACCCACCCATGCCAATGTACTGGCTACCCTATCGGCACTGTTTTGGGCAATTACCCTGATTATTTCGCTCAAATACGTGTGGCTGGTATTGCGCTTCGACAATAAGGGCGAAGGCGGGGTGTTGGCTTTGCAAGCCCTTGCGCATCGCCATACGCGCCGCACCATGCCGCAATGGTCAAAGGCGGTGGCACTGATCGGGGTGTTTGCGGCTGCACTGTTTTACGGCGATGCCATCATTACCCCCGCGATTTCGGTGCTGTCGGCGGTGGAAGGGATCAGCGTGGCAACCCCGCAGTTTGAACACCTGATTATCCCGATTACTTTGGGCATTTTGATCAGCCTGTTCCTGATCCAGCGGTTCGGCACGGCGAAAGTGGGCAGCTTGTTCGGGCCGATTACGGTGGTGTGGTTTGTGAGTTTGGGGGCACTGGGCATCAGCAGTATCCTGCAAACCCCGGAGGTGTTACAAGCACTGAACCCGCTGTTGGCGCTGGAATTTACCCTGCATCACCCGGTTGCCGCGTTTGTATTGCTTTCCGCTGTGTTTCTGGCGTTGACGGGCGGTGAAGCATTGTATGCTGACATGGGGCATTTTGGCGCAAAACCTATCCGGCTGGCGTGGTATGGCTTGGTGTGGCCTGCCTTGATCCTGAATTATTTTGGGCAAGGCGCATTGGTGATGCGTGACCCGACGATGACGCAGAACCCGTTCTATTTTCTCGCGCCAGATGGCTTGCTCGTGCCGTTGGTGGTGCTGGCAACGATGGCAACCGTGATTGCTTCGCAAGCCACGATTTCCGGGGCGTATTCGCTTACCCAGCAAGCGACCCGCTTGGGCTATTTGCCGCGCATTCGGGTGCAGCACACCTCGGATTCGGAACAGCGGGCAAATTTACATTGCCAGCGTCAACTGGTTGATGTTGCTGGGGGTTATCCTGCTGGTGCTGGGGTTTGGTTCATCCAGCGGCTTGGCGGCGGCTTACGGGATTGCGGTTTCCGGCACGATGATTATCACCAGCGTGTTGATTTTGCTGGTGGCATTGGCTCGCCCCAACCAACGCTTGCGCAAGGCGATTATTGCCAGTGTGCTGGTGGCGATTGTGTTTGAAATCATGTTCTTCAGTTCCAACCTGAGCAAAATCGGGCATGGTGGCTGGTTGCCGATTCTGTTGGGATTGGTCATTTTCACTTTGCTGACAACGTGGAAAAAAGGCAGCGAGTTGATTGCGGAACATCGGCGCAAGATCAATGTGACCATGCGCAAGTTTGTCGCCGACCCGCACAGCGAGATTCCGCGTGTGCCGGGAACGGCGGTGTATTTGGCTTCCAACCCGAATCTTGTGCCTAGCCGCTTGTTTTATAACATCAAGCATTACAAGGTGATGCACGAGCAGATTGTGTTCCTGCATGTGGACAATGAGGAAGTGCCGTATGTTGAGGAAGAAGATCGTTTGATGGTGACGGGGCTTGCGCCGGGGATTTACAGCGTGGCAGTACGCTTTGGCTTCCGCGAAGACCCGGATTTGAGCAAGGCATTGCGCGGGACGGTCAATTACCAATTGGAATTGCCTGCGGATAGCACCACGTTTTTCGTGGCGCGTACTGCGATTGTGGATTGCGAAGGGGTGCTACCATACTGGCGCTGTGCCTTGTTTGGCTGGATGATGCGCCAGTCGGAAAGTGCCGCCACGTACTTCAATTTGCCATCGGATCAGGTGGTGGAAATTGGGACACAGGTGACGTTATAAAAAAAGCCCAACCATCTGACTCCCCTCCTTTGAAAAAGGAGGGGTGGGGGGAGGATTTTCTTCAGGCTTTCACCCCTCTTTCTTCGCCTTAGCCCTAGCTTTCACCACCACCGGGTCACAGGTCAGTCCCCGGTAAATTTCCACCCGATCCCCCTCATTCAGCACGCTATCCACCGGGGTGATCTTGCTGAACACCCCCACCTTCTGCGTTGCCAGATCAATCTCAGGGAACTGCTTGAGGACACCGGAACGCTCAATCGCCTCCCGGAGTGTTGCGCCTTCTGGCACATCGACTTCCAGCCATGCCTGCCGGGTGGGTTGTGCGTAAGCGATTGCAATTTTCATGATTTCCCCTTACGCCACACTGTGGGCGCCGCCCATCTGGATTTCTTTGCCCGCCCACAAGTCAATCAGGCGCTTGCCCACCACCAGCAGACCCGTGACAAGGAAACCGCCCGGAGGCAGGATCATCATCAGGATGCCCATATCCGCAGGCAACAGACGCATTTCCATGAACTTGAACGCAGGCCCCAGCAGCAAGGAAGCATCGGCGAACAGTGTCCCCGAACCCGTAATTTCACGCACCGCACCAATCGCCGTCAGTGCCAGCGTGAAACCCAGCCCCATAAAAATGCCGTCCATCAGCGCAGGCAGCGGTTTTTCCTTGGCAGCAAACGCTTCCAGCCGCGCCAATGGCAAGCAGTTGGATACGATCAGCGGAATGAACAAGCCCAGCACCTTGTACAGTTCATGCATCCACGCATTCATTGTCAAATCCACCACCGTCACCATTGCGGCAACGATCAGGATGAATACCGGAATGCGCACTTCCTGCGTAATGTAATTGCGGAACAGCGACACCAGCAAGTTGGAAGCTGCCATTACCACGGCGGTTGCCAAGCCCATGCCGAAGCCGTTGGTGGCACTGGTGGTCATCGCCATTGCCGGACACATGCCCAGCAACATGCTGAGTACGCCGTTGTTTTCCCATAGCCCGTCGCGGACTATCCTGCCGTATTGCGTCGTTTCCATCAGTGTGTCCCCTCCGTCATCATTTCAGCTTTGTGTGCCGCGAAGAATTCCAGTCCCTTGCGGATTGCACCGACCACGCCACGCGGGGTGATGGTTGCGCCGGTAAACTGGTCGAACTGACCGCCATCCTTTTTCACCTTCCACTTGTCAACGCGGCGGGTTGCCCAATGACAGGCCAGCAAATTGCAGGATCCAGTTGCCTTTCTTGGTTTCGATCTTGTCACCCAGCCCCGGTGTTTCCTTGTGCGCCAGTACCCGTACCCCCAGCACCTTGCCAGCGGCATCGACACCCAGCATCAGCTTCATCTCACCCGCATAACCAGAACCGAAGATTTCATAGGCCATCCCCGTCACCTCAGTGCCTTTGCGGGCGCGGTACACGGTGATTTCCTTGCCTTCATCGTTCTTCATGGTGACCGTATCCGTCACCGGGTTATTGTCGTGGATGTCAGCAGGCAGCACCTGACTCAGGGAGGCTTGGCGGTCTTCCATCGCCCGTGCGGCAATATCATCCGCCGTCACCCGCTGGATAGCTGCCAGCAGGATGCCGAAACCCAGACAGAATGCCCCCAGAGATCACCGCATGGATCAGCGTACCTTGTTTCATTACTTGCCCCCCTTCAATGGCAGCGGTTCGCCCTTACGGGTACGTCCAAACAGGCGTGGGCGGGTGTATTGGTCAATAATCGGAGTCAGTGCATTCATGAACAGTACCGCAAATGCCATGCCTTCCGGGTAGCCTGCAAAAGTACGGATGACCCACACCAAGATGCCGCAACCCACCGCAAACACGATCTGCCCCAACTTCGAGACCGGCGAAGTCACATAATCCGTGGCAATAAAGAATGCGCCGAGAAAAGTTGCCCCAGTCATCAAGTGGAACAAGCCGCTGGCAAAACGCTCAGGGTTAATGGCATTAAACAGCGTCCCCATCAGAAATACTGTCGCCATCAGCGTCAGCGGGATGTGCCAAGAAATGACTTTGCGCACCATCAGGAATATACCGCCCGCGAGGATCAGCAGTGCCGAGGTTTCCCCCAGACTGCCTGCCCGGTAGCCCAACGCCATATCAACAATATTGGGGATTTGCGTCATCGACTGCGATACCGCAATGCCGCGTGACAGCTCAGTCTTGACATAACCCAAAGCCGAAGCGCCGCTTACTGCGTCAGGTATATTGCCGCCAAAGGTAATATTGAACGCTTCCATCAGGCTGGGCGCACCCACACTGAACAACGGCTGGGGCGTCACCCACGCGGTCATCACCACTGGGAACGAAATCAGCAACACTGTCCGCCCCACCATTGCCGGGTTGAACACGTTCTGACCCAACCCACCGAAAGCATGTTTCGCCAAGGCAATGGCAAACACCGCTGCCAGCACCCCGACCCACCACGGGCCCACGGCGGTAAGCTCATTACCAACAACCAGCCAGTAAGGACAGCCGAACCGTCCAGCAAGGTAGCTTTCACCGGGCGACCGCCCAGTGCCAGAGCGCCCGCTTCCACAGCGACACACGCCCCGACGGTGACAATAAACAGCAGGATCGCAGGCCAGCCGAACAAATACAGGTTGAACAAAGTGGCAGGGGCTAACGCCAACAGCACCAAGCTCATGGTTTTTTGGACACTGGAGGCCGCATGGGTAAACGGCCCGCTTTTACTGGTAACAATGCTCATGCGCTAGCCTTTTCCTCTGCTTCCGGGGTAGGTTTGTTGAGTGCTGCCTTACGGGCAGCATCAGCGGCACGTTTGGCCTCTGCTGCCTTTTCCAACCGCAGGATATGCGCTTCGGATGCCACTTTAACGCGGTCGTTCTTGCGCTTGTCACGTTCCTGCGCGTTGATCATCCCCTTGGCGTAGTTGAAATAATGCACCAGCGGGATGTGTGAGGGGCAAATCCACGAACAGCTTCCGCAGGATACACAATCCATCACCCCCAGCTTGGCGGCGGTATCCAGATGGTCTTTGCGGATGAATGCCGCCATTTCCAGTGGAACCAAACCGCACGGGCAAATGGTGACGCAAACGCCACAACGGATGCAGGGCTGCGTTGGATGTTCATTGGCTTCCGCCGCTGTGAGTGCAAGGATGCCGGACATGCCTTTAACCACGGGCACTTCCAGACTGGGCAATGGTTGCCCCATCATCGGGCCGCCATTGACCATGCGGGCTGGCGGGGTAGCAAAACCGCCGCAGAAGTCGATCAGGTCGGAAACCCGTGTACCCACGAGGGTTTCAACGTTCATCGGCTGGCGCATCGCCCCGCCGCCGAGTGTCACCACGCGGGCAATCAGCGGACGACCGAAACGCACCGCCTGTTGCACCGCACGGGCAGTGGCAACGTTATGTACCACCACGCCAAGGTCAGCCGTCAGTTTGCGTGCCGGGGTTTCAAGCCCGGTCAAGGCTTGCACCAGATGGCGTTCGGAACCCATCGGGTATTGGACAGGCACGCCGACCACTGCCACATTACTGAAAGCGGCTGCGGCTTTGGTCATGGCCTCAATGGCTTGCGGCTTGTTCTGCTCAATGCCGATGATGATGTTAGGTGCGCCCAATGCGTGTGCCATGATACGTGCGCCGTCGATCACTTCGTCCGCCTGTTCGCGCATTACCCGGTCATCGCAACTGAGGTAAGGTTCGCATTCCGCACCGTTGAGCAGCAGGGTATCCAGCTTACGGTTCGCCCCGAGGTTGAGTTTTACTGCTGATGGGAATGCTGCACCGCCCATACCGACGATACCGGAAGCAGCCACGCGCTCGGCAATGGTGTGGGGGTCTGCGTTGAGCGGATCGGCAATCGGTGCGGGCAATTCCGCCCATTCATCCTTGCCATCGGGTTCAATCACGATGGTGGCTTGTGGTAAACCAGAGGGGTGCGGCGCGGTTTCATCCGTCACTGCCACGATAGTGCCGGAGGTTGGCGCGTGTTGCGGGGCTGAAATCGCACCTTGGCTGCGGGCAATCAACTGGCCTTTTTTCACGGTGTCACCGACCTTCACCAAGGCTTCCGCCGGAGCGCCAATGTGTTGCTGCAAGGGGATATGCAGCGCGGCTGGCAAGGGCATGACTACAATGGCTTTGTCGCAGGTAGCTTCCTTGCGGTAATCAGGGTGGATGCCACCACGGATGGGGAATAATTTCATCGTTGCGGCTTCCTCTTAATGCAACACGGGCGGCGCGGCTTCGGGTTTTGCCCAGTGCCACGTACCGACGGTCACCTCAATGGGTTTCATAATAATGGCGTCGGTCGGGCAAACCGGGACGCACTTGGCACAGCCGTGGCACAGCTCGGTCATTACCGAGTGCATCAACTTGTTTGCGCCCATAATCGCATCCACTGAACATTCGCGGATACAACGGGTGCAACCAATGCACAGGTCTTCAATAATGACGGCCTGTTCCGGCACTTTGTCCTCGTGTTCGGACAAGTCAGCCGTGACCCCCAGCTTTTTCGCCAGTGCTTCCGCCACAGCCCTGCCACCGGGGGGGCACAGGGTTACAGGCGCTTCCCCGCGTGCCAGTGCTGCCGCCGCTTGACCGCAGCCCACATAACCGCACTGCCCGCATTGCGAACCGGGCAACATGGCCTTCAATTCTTCTTCCAACGGGTTTTCCTCTACCGCGAGGAAACGCGCCGCTGCGCCAAGGATACCGCCTAGCGCGACTCCCATTACCGTAAGGCTAGCAACTGCGAGCAACATACAACCCCCTCAATTCGTCTGCATACCGGAGAAACCCATGAACGCCAGCGCCAACAGGCTAGCAACGATAAAGCCGATGGGCGGGCCTGCAAACAAGCGCGGCACTTCTGCCAACGCCAGCCGTTCACGCAGGCCGGAGAAAATCACCATCACCAAGCTATAACCCAGTGCGGATGCGAAGCCGAACAACGTAGCTTCGATAAAGTTCATCTTGCCTTCCACCAGCAGCAAGGCAACACCCAGCACCGCACAGTTGGTGGTAATCAGTGGCAGGTAAATGCCCAGCATCTGGAACAACGGTGGTGACACCTTGCGCACTGTCATTTCGGTAAACTGCACCGCCGCCGCAATCACCAGAATAAAGGTCACAGTACGCAAATAGCCCAAGCCGTAAGGTTCCAGCAAGTAAGTTTCAACCGCCCAGTCTGCCATCGACGACACCGTAATAACGAAGGTTGTCGCCATCCCCATCCCCACAGCAGTATCGACCCTTGTGGTCACGCCCATGAAGGAACACAGGCCCAGAAAACGTGCCAAAATAACGTTGTTTACCAACGCAGCACTCACCATTAACAATACATATTCACCCATGTGTTGGCCTCTTGCATTTATTCAACGTGACAGGTTTCGCCCGCTTGGGCACGGCGCAGGAATTTAGGCGCGAGGTCGCCGCGTGTGGACAGGCGTTTGGCACTCAAACGTGCTACCAGCAAACCGCCGAACAGCCCGCCGAACATTGCCAGCATGGTGACCACATCACTCCCCGCCAGCCATTGCGCCACCCCGCCCGCGACCAGCAAGGTGAGGAGAGGAATGGCGTAAGCCGTCAGTGAAGCCTTGACCAGCGCATTTTCACGCACACCCACCACCACACGCTCGCCGAGGGCAAGCTTCTCGTGGTTATCCATCGGGAAACGGCGACGTTCCAGACTATTGGCAGCCGTGCCAATGCCTTTCGCGCCGCACATCGACGCTGAGGAACACCCGCCGCAGGTGGAAGTCTGTTCCGGCTCAAGCCACACCACCGCACCTTCCACCGCCACCACGCGGGCAATGCCCTCGACCATTGGCGGGGCGCTGAAATCGGTTGAATTGTCTTCAAATGGCATCAGACCTAAGCCTCCACGCTAGCGTTACGAAACATTTCTGCATTGCAACGTAACGTGCAGGCACTTTTCTGTCTATGATATAAGTCGGAATTTCAGTGTATCAGGATTTTGGCAAGAAATGCCTGAGTGCGTTCGTTGCGCGGGCGGTTGAAAAAGTCATGCGGATTATTCTCTTCCACAATCTGCCCCGCATCCATGAAGATCACCCGATCTGCCACCGATTTGGCAAATCCCATTTCATGGGTGACGCATAACATGGTGATACCCTGCTCCGCCAATTCGGTCATGACATCCAGCACTTCCTTGATCATTTCAGGGTCAAGCGCGGACGTGGGTTCGTCGAACAGCAATACTTGCGGGGTGAGGCATAAAGTACGCGCAATGGCAACGCGCTGTTGCTGTCCGCCGGAGAGTTGCAGCGGGTATTTGTGCGCTTGTTCGGCAATTTGTACGCGCTGTAGTTGCGCCATGGCGCGTTCTTCTGCTTCGACTTTGGAGAGTTTGTTGACTTGAATTGGCGCAAGCGTGAGGTTTTCCAGTACGGTCAAATGCGGGAACAGGTTGAATTGCTGGAATACCATGCCGACTTTGCGGCGCACTTCGTGCAGTACTTTCACGTCATCGCTGAGTTCCAAACCATCGACGATCAGCTTGCCTTGCTGATGCGCTTCCAAGCGGTTGATGCAGCGGATCAGGGTGGATTTGCCCGAACCGGAAGGGCCGCAAATGACAATGCGTTCGCCCCGGCGTACCTGCAAGTCGATGTCGCGCAGGACGTGGAAGTGGTTGCCGTACCATTTGTTGACTTTGGCGAATTCGATCATGTAATCAGGTTGATTGTTAGACATTAATGCACCTTCCCCCGGTTCACCTGCCGCTCCACCCACTGGCTATAACGCGACAAACTGAAACAGAACACGAAATAAATGGCAGCGATGAATAGATAACCTTCCAACTTGTACGGCATCCAATTCGGGTCACTGTTAACCGCAATATCCAACGAGCCAGTCAGTTCGTACAGGCTCACAATCGTCACCAGCGAGGTATCTTTAAAGGTGGAAATGAAGTTATTCATGATCCCCGGCACAACGGTAGCCAAGGCTTGCGGCAAGATGATCTTGCGCTGCATCTGCCAATACGTCAGCCCCAAGGAAGCAGCAGCTTCGTATTGCCCACGCGGGATGGCCTGCAAGCCGCCACGAATCACTTCCGCCAAATACGCCGCCGCAAACAAAATCATTGCCACCAATACGCGCAATAATACGTCAATGGCAAACCCTTCCGGCATAAACAGCGGGAACAGGAACGAGGCCATGAACAGCACCGAAATCAGCGGCACACCGCGAATCAGTTCCACATAAACCGTACACAAGGTTCTGATCACTGGCAACGCGGATACCCGCCCCAATGCCAGCAACACCGCCAATGGGAACGCCCCCACCACCGATAGCGATGCCAGCAAAATCGTCAATGGCAAACCGCCCCACTGGTCAGTTGTAACCGTCGTCAGACCCAATACACCGCCGTGCATCAGGGTGAAAAACACCGCGAGTACACCAACCCACACCGCCACCAGCCAGCGTTGCCAGAACATACGCATACAGCTTGCCAACAGCAAAACCATCAGCAATAGAGTCGCCATCAGCGGTCGCCACTGCTCTTCAAACGGGTAACGCCCGAAGATAATCACGCGGTATTTTTCCGCCACCACGCCCCAGCACGCGCCCGTACCACGCGCCGCATTGCATTGCTCAACATCAGCCACCCACACCGCATGACCAATTGCCCAAGCCCCAAGCGTGCGACAAGGCTGTAGAACAGCAATGCGCCGAACAGCAAGGTAATGGCGCTGTTGAAGGTGTTGTTGAACAGGTTGGCGCGTAACCATGTCAGCATCTCAACGCTCCTTGATCGCCGCATGGCGGTTGTAAGCGTTCATCAAGGCTGAAGTGAGCAAGGAAAGCGTGAGGTAAACCGCCATGATCACCGCGATGCATTCCACCGCCCGCCCGGTCTGGTTGATGGAAGTATTGGCAATCGACACCAGCTCAGGGTAGCCAACCGCCACCGCCAGCGAGGAATTCTTGGTCAGGTTCAAATACTGATTAGTCAGCGGTGGAATAATCACCCGCAAGGCTTGCGGCAACTGAATCAGGCGCATGGTTTGCATACGGCTTAAGCCTAAAGACATCGCTGCCTCATGCTGTCCACGCGGCACGGAGGCAATGCCACTGCGCACGATTTCCGCGATATACGATGCAGTGTAAATCGTCAGCCCCAACAGCAACGCAAAGAATTCTGGCGACACAGCTGATGCCGCCCTTAATCCCAAACCCTGCTTTGACTGGCACATCCCCAAACCACGGCAAGGCCAGCCCCGCTTTGGTCAGGTACATGCCCAGAAACGGTTCAGCCTCGCGGGCATTCGGCAACCATTCCACACACAACAGATACCACATCAGCAGTTGCAGCAACAGCAGGGATATTACGGAAGATTTCCACATACGACAGGCACAAACCCCGGATGAGGATATTGCGCGAAAAGCGCCCCACCCCCAGCAACGCGCCGAGGATCGTGGTAAAGACAATGCCGATAATGGCGACTTTCAGCGTATTACCCAAGCCAGTAAGGAAAGCTTTCCAGTACGGTTGGGTAGATTCAAACCCGAACAGGCTTTCGCTGATGTCAAACCCGGCAGGCTGGGAGAGGAAACCGAAGCCACTTTGGATACCACGGGTACGCATGTTTTCCAGCGTGTTGTCCGCCAACATGACAACGCATAACGCTACCAGCAGCAGAGCGGCAAACTGGTAAATCCACCCGCGTATTTTTTGGTTGCGCCAGAAGGCCATTATCACACTTACCGAATCGGTGGCGCGTACAAAATCCCGCCCTGATTCCACAGCTTGTTCAAACCGCGCTCCAGTTTCAGCGGGGAATTCTTACCAACGTTACGCTCGAAAATTTCACCGTAATTGCCCGTCGCTTTCAAGGCGCGATACGCCCATTCCTTATCCAGCCCCAACAACGTGCCCATGTCTTCAGCCGTGCCGAGGATGCGCTGGATATTCGGGTCATCACTGGTTTTCTTTTCATCCAGATTCGCTTGGGTAAGGCCGTATTCTTCGCCTTCGATCAGCGCATTCAGCACCCACTTGGCAATGGCAAAGAACTCATCATCGCCCCGGCGCACCAGCGGCCCCAGCGGTTCTTTGGAAATGATTTCCGGCAGGATCAGGTGTTCGTCAGGATTCTTGGCAATGGTACGTTCTGCCGCCAGACCCGACGCATCGGTGGTGTACGCTTCGCAACGCCCACTGTGATAAGCACCAGTGGCCGCTTCGTTCTTTTCAAACACCAGCGGTTTGATGTCCAGCTTGTTGGCGCGGGCAAAATCAGTCAGGTTCTTTTCAGTCGTCGTGCCGGACTGGACACACACCGTTGCCCCATCGAGTTCCTTAGCACTGGCGACTTTCAGTTCTTTTTTCACCATGAAACCTTGCCCGTCGTAATAGATCGTGCCGACGAAAGTTGCCCCCAACGACGCATCACGGGTCAACGTCCACGTGGTATTACGTGACAAGATGTCGATTTCGCCGGATTGCAGCGCGGTGAAACGTTGTTGCGCATTCAACGGCACGTATTTCACCTTGCTGGCATCGCCCAGACATCGCAGCCGCAAGGGCTTTGCAGTAATCCACGTCCATGCCGCTCCACTTGCCTTCGCTGTCGGCAGCGGAAAAACCTGCCAATGCAACGTTCACGCCGCACACCAGTTGCCCGCGTGATTTGATGGTGTCGAGGGTTTTACCCGCATGGGCAGGCAGACTAACAACGCTGGTGGCACACAGGGCAACACCCGCGAGGGTGCGGGAAAGGGCGTTTTTCAACATGGGTATTCCTTATCATTAATCAAACTTGCCGCGTCTCATGAGCAGCGGAATACCCAACAGTATAAACATCAATGGAATAATCAGCCAGTTACCCACACGCACATACGGCGTTGCACCTTGCATCGGGGTGGCATAGCCACTGATGACGGTGGCAATACGCGGTGCGGCGGTAGCTGTCACTTTGCCCTTGTCGTCAATAATCGCACTCACCCCGTTATTGGTGGCACGCAACAGGTAACGCCCGGTTTCCAACGCCCGCATCCGCGCAATTTCAGCGTGTTGCGCAGGCTCGATAGAACCCGTAAACCAGCCATCATTGCTGACATTCACCAGCATAGTCGCCGCTGGCAATCCGGCAATCATTTCCTCGGCATACGCATCTTCGTAGCACACCGAGATGCGCATCGGCTGACCTGCCACGCGTCAGGGTATTCGTACCTTTCCACGCCGTCACATTGTCATACGGCAGCTTGACGATACTGCTCAAGGAAACGTAAGTATTTCAGCAACGGGATGTATTCGCTGAACGGCACCAAATGCTGCTTGGCATACACGTTCTCGCCGGTCTCGATGGATTTTTCCACGTCACGTTCCCCGCCAACCGCCATGACCGCGTTGTAAACGGCTTCGGTGTCGCGGTTGACGTGGAAACCGCCCACCAGCAAATCAGCATTCGCATCCCGCGCCCAAGTCTGCAATGGCAACAGCACATCCGTTGATTGCGGGAAAAAGTCCGCCAATGCAGTTTCCGGCCAGATCACCAGATGCGAATGCTCCACGTCGGGATATTTATCCCCATCCATCAAATCCAGATACGCCTGAATATTTTCATTGCGGAATTCTGGTGACCACTTGGTGAGCTGATCGACATTGCCCTGCAACATGCTGACATAGAGCGGTTCCCCCGCCGGTTGCTGTCCAGCGGATTTGCCCCAGACCGAAACCACCCAACAGGCTGACGGCAATCAGCGCCCCGGCGATGATACGTTCCCGTGCCGCCCCTGGATGAGCAACACCAAGGCTCCCGCCCCCAAGGCCACCAACCAACTGACCCCTAACACCCCGGTCACTGGCGCGATAAGCTGCCAACCATGTATCAATCTGGGTGTTACCCAGTTGCAGCCACGGGAAACCCGTCAAGAACCAGCCGCGAAACCATTCGGTCAATACCCAGATCGCCGGATAAACCGCCAGCAAGCGCAGCGCCAGTGGCAAATGAGTGGCATACGCTGCCAACCAACCAAACACCATCAGCAACAGCGCCAACACCACCACGAATAGCGCCACCATCAAGGCAGCAATCAAGGAATTCGCCCCGCCAAAAAAATGGATGCTGACATAAATCCAGTGCGCCCCTCCGGCAAACAGGCCAACACCAAATACCCACGACAAGCGTAAGCGTTGCCCAAACGGCATGGTTTTCAGGTTCAGCCAAAAGAATACCGCTGGTGACAACCAAGCCAAGGGGCGGAATTCAAGCGGCGCAAAGGCGAGCGCCATCGACCGCACCTGCCAGCAAAGCCAGCAGGTAATCGAATTTCGACAGGGAACCACTAAAATTACGAAAAGACAGCATTATTCCAATCCGCACAGCAAAATGTGGCGGGATTATAACGCAGGCGTTGCGGTGGGATATGAATTTTCAGTGTGAGGTAACACTTCCATCTGCAAGATGCGGCGGCAATCACTGCTGAGGATGCGGAATAGCCAGCCATCCAGCACCACTTCTTCGCCCTCGCGTGGGATCTTGCCCAGTTCATTGATCACGATGCCCGCAATGGTGTCGAATTCATCGGTATCGAAAGCGAGTCCCCACCACTTCGTTGAATTCGTCAATCGGGGTCATTGCTGCCACCAAAAAACGCCCATCATCTTGTGGCACTACATTGGTGGAAACATCTTCCGCGTCGTCATCGTGTTCATCGTCGATCTCGCCGACAATCTGTTCCAGCACATCTTCAAACGTGACCAGCCCAGCAATACCGGAGTATTCATCAATCACCACCGCCATGTGGTTGCGGGTATTGCGGAATTCGGTCAGCAACCGATTCAAACGCTGGCTTTCGGGCACAATCAGTGCGGGGCGGATAATGTCGTCGATCTTGAAATCGCTTTCACGCCCGGTGTATTTGAGTAAATCCTTGGCCAGCAATACGCCGACCAAATCATCACGGTCTTCATCCACCACCGGGTAACGCGAGTGTTCAGTTTCAGCAATGCGGGCGAGAATCTGGGTGAAATTATCTTCATGGTAAATGAAGTTGATTTGTGAACGTGGAACCATGATGTCGCGTACTTGCAGCGCACCAAATTCCAGTACCCCTTGCAACATCCCCACCGTGTCCCCCGGCAGCAGATTATTTTCATTAGCCCGTTGTAAATCTTCCATCAGATCTTCCGTGCAGTGGGAAGTGAGGTCGAGTTGTTTTATTAGCCATTGTTTCCATCGCGGTCGAGGTCGCGAGTCACCTATGTCAGTTTTCATTTGTCCTCTAAAGGCAGTTGATAAGGGTCGGGAAAGCCGAGTTTCCCTAAGATGTCCGTTTCCAGTGCTTCCATTTCTTCGGCGTCGCTGTCCGTTATATGATCATAGCCTTGTAAATGCAACAAGCCATGTACCAATAAATGCGCCCAATGTTGGGTAGGGGTTTTGCCCTGCTCCGCTGCTTCGCGTTCCATCACCGGCAAGCAGATGACCAGATCGCCGAGGTAATCAATCTCATCGGCCTCGTCCTCATCCAGCGGGAGCGGCGCTGGGTCGTAAGGGAACGACAACACATTGGTCGGATAGTCTTTGTCCCGATAAGCGCGGTTCAGTTCCTGACTTTCGGCTTCCGACACGATACGCACCACCACACCGGCTTCGCCCTCACCCTGCCATGCAGCCTGCGCCCAGTGCAGTAAGTCAGCTTCCGCCGGAATAGTGGGGTAAGCTTTCGGGATTTTGGATGTCGAGTTGCAGACTCATGCGTTGAAATCCCCACTAGTCCGGTCATAACTGTCATATGCTTCGACAATGCGCTGCACCAGCTTGTGGCGTACCACGTCACGCCCACTAAACCAGTTGAAACTGATTCCCTTAACGCCTTCCAACACTTCCACCGCATGTTTGAGGCCGGATTTTTGGTGGCGCGGCAAGTCAATTTGGGTAATATCACCCGTAATCACCGCCGAAGAACCAAACCCAAGGCGGGTCAGGAACATTTTCATCTGTTCCATCGTGGTGTTTTGGGCTTCGTCCAGCAAAATGAAGGCATCGTTCAGGGTGCGCCCGCGCATGTACGCCAAGCGGGGCTACTTCGATCACATTGCGTTCGATCAGCTTATTGACCTTTTCAATGCCGACCATTTCGTACAAGGCGTCGTACATCGGGCGTAAGTAAGGGTCGATTTTCTGCGACAAATCACCGGGCAGGAAACCGAGGCGTTCGCCCGCTTCCACCGCAGGCCGTACCAGCACCAGACGGCGCACTTCATCGCGTTCCAATGCTTCCACCGCGCACGCCACCGCCAGCCACGTTTTACCCGTACCCGCAGGCCCAACCCCAAAGGTAATGTCATGGGTGCGGATATTTTGGATGTAATGGCTCTGCGCCAAGCCTTTGGGCTTAATGTAACCGCGCTTGGTACGGATGCGTACATCATCGCTGGTATTCGCCTGTACCTTGTCGAGATTGGCTTCTTGCAAGAACAGGTGGATGCTTTCCGGGCTGAGGACCGTCTCCG
This sequence comes from uncultured Gammaproteobacteria bacterium, assembly GCA_963818325.1. GTDB lineage: Bacteria > Pseudomonadota > Gammaproteobacteria > Thiotrichales > Thiotrichaceae > Thiothrix. The sequence continues at coordinate 52,212 of CAWFRV010000018.1, forward strand.
CCGCTTCGCGGTAAAGGTCTTGCAATAGATTGATGGTTAACTGTACGGCAAGCGGCGTTCCGGTAATCTGGAACAAGTTGCCGCGATTGCTGAGTTCAACGCCGAGACGATTTTCGAGTTGGCGCAAATGTTGGTCGAATTGACCACACAGGTTCATCAGCCGTCCGGTTTCAGCAGGTTCAAGTTCAAACTGGACGGTGTGCCTGTCACTTTCCGTTGCAGCAGTGGTTGTAGTAGTCAAAAAAGTGGAATGGTTCCGTCAGTGGATCGTTTTAAAAGTATAGCTACAGCATCAGCCCGGTTCAACCGTTCCGACAAATGGTAGACAATAGCACGTTACCTTGTGGTATTATTTTAATCAGACGAGATGAGATTAAAACCATAAACGTTGCAGATAAAGCACTAGGGGACGATAACCGATGCAGGTTACATTGACATTTTTCACCCAAGCAACAGGTTGGCATAAACCTTTACCTGACGTGGACTCACCCCAGACACTGGTACTGGTGTTCAGTGAACCGGATAGCACCCGTTATCAATATGTTGTGGATGAGTTACAACAAAAATACCCTCAGTCAGTCATAGCGGGTTGTTCTACTGTTGCTGGTATTTTCAATGAGCATTTACTCGAAAATGCCTTGGTCGTTGGTGTTATCCGCTTTAAGACCACCCGGCTGGCGCTTTACATTGCTGAATTGCATCATAAAGAAGATTCTTTGCTCGCCGGAAAGCAAATTGCCAGCCATCTGAATGCCCCTGATCTCAAAGGCATCATGATCCTGACCGATGGCCTCAACACCCACGGCAGTGACCTGATACGTGGTATGGCAGCCGTCATCAATCAACAGGAAGTCACCATTGTCGGCGGGCTAGCCAGTGACAAGATGCAATTTGAAGCCACATGGATCTTATGCAATGGGCTTCCCACGCTCCCATCGGGCATGTGGCATCGGGTTTTATGGCAAAAAGCTGGTATTCGCCAGCTATGCCAAAGATGGTTTCAAGCCTTTTGGCCCGGAACGTCTGATCACCCGCGCTGAAGACAATATTTTATATGAAATTGATGGTCGCCCTGCCCTGCAACTTTATAAGGAATACCTTGGCGAATACGCCAATAAGCTGCCCGCGATGGCATTACATTTCCCGCTAGCTATCTGGAACCAAGCGAAAGACCACTATGTAGTACGCACGGTAATCGCGGTGGACGAAGCCAACGATAGCTTGAGTTTTGTCGCCGACATACCGGTGGGCTATCAAACCCAATTGATGTACGGCAGTTTTGACAATCTGCTCGATGGTGCCGAAATGGCAGCCCGCAGCCTAGCCAAACAGCTTCCCCCTGATACCCCGGTATTGGCGCTCACCATCAGTTGTTCAGGGCGTAAACTGGTCATGGCGGATGACACTGAGCAAGAACTGGAAGCCACTTTGGACTGCCTACCCGCAGGCAGCCAGCAGTTAGGCTTTTACTCCTACGGCGAATTGGCACCTACCGCACCGGGGGGGCAATGCAGCTTACACAACGAAACCATGACTTTAACGGTACTGTATGAAGGAAGTTAAGCCACTCCATCGCCGTTTACAGAAACAGCTTAAACGCAGCGGCCTAATCGCCAGCGGCTTGCCGGACGACCCTAATAAGTGGCAGGATTTCCTGCACCTGATTGACCTGTCTTACACCGGCACGAGCGACGCCCAATACCTGTTGGAACGTTCGCTGGAAGTGTCGTCGCAGGAAATGCGCAAGCTCTATGACGACCTAAAAGCCGAAACCGAGCAACGCATCGAAGCCCTGCACAAATCCGAGCAGAAAACCCGCTTCATGGCCAACATGAGCCATGAATTACGCACCCCAATCCACGGCATTCTGGGTTCCCTCGAAATTGTCAAAGCCACCGAGCTGGATGAGCGGCAAAAACTGTTCGTTGACACCGCCTACGCTTCCTGCGAAGTCATGCTGGATGTCATCAACAACATCCTCGACTTCTCCAAAATGCGGGCGGGTGGTATCGAACTCGAAATCATCGAATTTTCCCCGCGTGAACTGGTGGAAAGCATCAGCGGCATTATGTCGACGATGGCGCAGGAAAAAAACCTCGAAGTCCAATGCTACATTCCCGAAGAAATCCCCGCCCGTATCAAGGGTGACCCCGCACGCCTGCGGCAAATGCTGATGAACCTCGTCGGCAACGCCATCAAATTCACCGAACGCGGCGAAGTGTATACCGCACTGGAACTGCGTGACATCAAAGGTGATGAAGCCGTATTACGTTTTGAAGTGCGTGACACCGGCATCGGCATTCCAGCCGCCATGCAAAAAAGCGTGTTCGAGTCCTTCGTGCAAGTAGACGCCTCCATCAACCGGCGCTACGGCGGGACTGGCCTTGGCCTAACGATTGTGCGCGAATTCGCCGAAATGATGGGCGGGCGCATCGGGCTGGAAAGCACACCGGGGCAAGGCAGCACTTTCTGGTTTGAAATCACCTGCCCCATCGTCGAAGCCAGCCACACCGGACAATGGTATCCAGCATCTGGAAGGCTGCCGGGTACTGGTGGTTGACGACAATGAAACCAACCGGCGGATTCTGGAAAGCTACCTGCACGCTTGGAAAGCGCAAGCCACCATTGTCAGCAATGGTCATGATGCCCTGCTCAAGCTGGAAGAATCGCTCACCCAGCACCAGCCATTCGACATCCTGCTGCTGGACTGGTTCATGCCGCAAATGGATGGCATTGCACTGGCAAAAGCCATCCGCAGTGATGCCCGCCATGACCGCACCCCGATTGTCATGCTCACCTCCTACGGCATTTCACAGGAAAAGCAAAAACAGGCGGGGGTGCAATCAGCCGTCACCAAGCCAGTGCGTTCTATCACCTTACGTGATGTGCTGACCGACACCTTGCGGCGTCATGGCAGTAACAGCGCCCCAGCAACAGCAGCGATAACCCCCTTCCCGGAACTGGTGCTGACACCCAGCCATCAAGCCGCATTGTACCCGCCATCCTGCTGGCGGAAGACAACCCGGTCAATGCGCTGATTGCCGTCACCATGCTGGAAAAACTCAATATGCAAGTGGATCACGTCACGACCGGCAAACAGGCACTCAAATCCATGCGTACCCGCCCGTATACGCTGGTACTAATGGACATCAATATGCCGGAAATGGATGGCCACACCGCCACCCGTTACATCCGCAAATGGGAAAAAGAAGGCGTACTGAAACAGCGCACCCCTGTCATTGCCATGACCGCCAATGCCCTCAAAGGTGACCGGGAACGCTGCCTAAAAATGGGCATGGATGACTATCTGGCGAAGCCGGTCAAACAGGATGAGTTACTGAAAATCGTCAAGCAGTGGTTGGGGTAGGGGCAGAAAATTTTTCGCCCCTACCGGATCACTCGCGGCTCTGCTTCCAGCGTAATGCCAAACTTATCCTGCACCGAAGCAATGATCCCTTGGGCGAAACGCCAGACATCCGCCCCGCTGGCATTGCCATGATTGACCAGCACCAGCGCGTGTTTGGCGTAAGTGCCCGCATCCCCGTCACGCTTACCTTTCCAGCCACACTGGTCGATCAGCCAACCCGCTGAGGTTTTCACCTTGTCCTGCTGAGGCCAGCCGGGAATGGCGGGGAAGCTTGCCTTGAGTGCTTCCCATTGGGCGGGCGGAATCAGCGGATTCTTGAAGAAACTGCCCGCATTGCCAATCTGGGCAGGGTCGGGCAACTTGCTGTGGCGGATGCTGATAATCGCATCGCTGATGCTGCGGGAAGTTAAATCTTTGCCTGCCAGCAGCTCTTTCACCCCGGCATAGTCGGTTTTCCACTGCGGCTTGCGCGGCAGGCGGAATACCACACTGACAATCAACCAACGGTCTGGATCCACTGACTTGAAAAAACTGTCACGGTAAGCCGAAGCGGCATTCTGCCAGACTGAAATCGCGGATTTCACCCGTGCGCCAGTCCAGCGCCTGCACTTCGTAGCAATGGTCTTTGAGTTCCACCCCATACGCACCGATATTCTGCATCGGCGCTGCACCCACCGTCCCCGGAATCAAGGATAGGTTTTCCAAACCGGCAAGGTTCTGGTCGATTGTCCAGCGTACAAACTCGTGCCAGTTCTCACCTGCCGCTGCCCGCACGTAGAAATAGTTGTCGTCTTGCCCCAAGATTTCCCTGTCCTGCAAGCGCACCTGTACCAACAAGCCCGGAAAGTCCTGCACAAACAACATATTGCTGCCGCCGCCCAGAAACATCACGGGTAATTCGGGGTGTTCACGCCGCCCATTGCATGATACTGCGTACCCCGCCCAGCTTGTGCAGGGAACAAAAATAACGCGCATTGGCATCCAACCCGAAGGTATTGAGGGTTTTAAGGGAATGATTTTCGCGGATTTGCATGTGATGATCTGTATTGCCCATAAAAAAGCCGGAACGAGTCCGGCCTTTTTAACATATCTGACGGAGAAATGCTTACTGGGCAGTGCCAGCACCACCCGACATTTGTTGCAGGTAAGCAACCAATACCTTGATTTCGGTATCAGACAGGTTACGGCCTTCTGCACCAAATACCGGCATTTGACGCTTAACACCGTTCTGGACAACGGCTTTCACTGCTGCCAGCTTGGCTTCAGGCGTTTCCGCCGCATCCACGTTGGCAATCGTCCATACCTTGTCGGTCAGGTTAGCAGAACCTTGGGCGTGCATACCTTTGCCTTCCTTGGTATGGCACATGTAGCAACCACCTGCCTCACCTTGGAACAGTTTTTGGCCTTCTGCAGCCGCTGCTGCATCCGCCGGTTGACCGGAAAGTGTCAACACATAGTTGGCAACCTGAGTCACCTGTGCGTCGCTGAAGGTATTAGCGTATGCAGGCATGTAACCCAGACGACCGCCACGGATAGTGGTTTCCATCGTCTTGGTGTCACCACCCCACAACCAGTCATCATCCACCAAGTTCGGGTACTGACCGACCACACCCTGACCACCGGACTGGTGGCACGCAGCACAGTTGTCACCGAACATGCCCACGCCGTAAGAACGCACGAAGGAGGACATGTCAGGGTCTTGCGCAATCTGCTCGTAGGAAGCCGCGCCGACCTTGGCGAGGTATTCCTTGTTGCTTCATGGCTTCCGTACCGTTTTGCATGTCGTGAGCCAGCAGCGCACGCATGTTCCAGTGGGTAGATTTCTCTTCGCCCGCATCGGTCTTATAGGTAATGTTGTTACCAATACCTTTCAGATAGCTTTTACCGATTGGCCAAGATGGGTACATGACCCAATAGACAATGGCAAAAATGATAGTGCCGTAGAAAGTCCACAACCACCAGCGTGGCAGCGGGTTGTTGAACTCTTGCAGCGTTTCGTCCCAAACGTGACCGGTCGTTTCTGCGCCGGTCAATGGGTCTTTTACAGGATTAGCCATAACTATTTCTCACCTTTAGCTTGGGCGGCTTCTGCTGCCTTGACGCGCTTGTCGGCCTCGTCCTCGTCCATCAGCGGCATGTAGCGATAGGACTCAAGCCTCTCGCCACGTTTGCGGCTGGAATAGACATAAAGGACGATGCCTACAAAGGTCGTAAAGAAGATCAGTAGCGCAACCGTCTTGCTGTTACCCAGATCCATGATCCATGTCCAGAAGTCTGTCAGCATTTGATCCTCACCTTGTCAGCACAAGCCACTATCCAGTAGCACAGAAAATTAACGGAACTGGATGAAGTAGGTCTTCATCGAACTTTTTGAAATCAACCATCGTACCCAGCACTTGCAGGTAAGCGACCAAGGCATCCATCTCACTCACGTTCGAGGGATTGCCATCATAGTTGCCTGCTTGGGCTTGAGCCATCAAGTTGTTTTCTGCCATGTTGATGTCGAGCTTCTTAGCAACCTCTTCACCAAACTTCTTCACATTGGCTTCGTATTCAACCTTGGTCTGCGAGTAAGGTACGCCCACCCGCTTCAAGGCAATCATACGATCCTGAAGGTCAGAAGTATCCAGCGCCGTTGCTGTCAACCACGGGTAGTTGGGCATGATGGACTCAGGCACAACTGAACGTGGCGCAGTCAAATGCTGTACTTGCCATTCGTTGGAGTACTTACCACCCACACGCGCCAGATCCGGGCCAGTACGCTTGGAACCCCATTGGAATGGGTGGTCGTACTTGGATTCAGCCGCCAGTGAGTAGTGACCATAACGCAGGTCTTCATCACGGAACGGACGGATCATCTGGGAGTGGCAGGTATAGCAACCTTCACGGATGTACAGGTCACGACCACGCTGTTCCAGTGGGGTGTAAGGACGCACCACATCAAAACCTGTCGCCGGGTCTTTTACATCTTCCACTGTCTCATTGATGTAGTGCAGTGGAACAATTTCCACCAGACCACCGATACTAATCGCTACTAACGTCAGGACAATCAACATCCCGGAGTTGGTTTCGATACTTTCGTGTTTAAACATATCTCAACTCTCCCTGATTATGCCTGAGCCGCCGCAGCCGCAGGAACTTTTTCTTCCTGCTTCGCACGGGTGATGGTCATGTAAATGTTGTACGCCATGATCAACATGCCGGACAAGAAGAACAAACCACCGACGGCACGCGCAACCAATGGGCCATGCATGAAGGCAACGGTTTCAACGAAGGTGTACGCCAAGTTGCCGTACTCGTCGAAGGCACGCAGCATCAAACCTTGACCGATACCGGATACCCACAGTGCAGTGATGTACAGGATAGTACCGATAGTCGCCAAGAAGAAGTGGGTGTAAACCAGTTGCATACTGTGCAGCGTGGTGTTCCACAGACGCGGGATCATGTGATAGAACGACGCAATCGAGATCATCGCCACCCAGCCCAGTGCGCCGGAGTGAACGTGACCAACAGTCCAGTCAGTGTAATGTGACAGGGCGTTAACGCTCTTCAGGGACATCATCGGGCCTTCAAACGTAGACATACCGTAGAATGACAACGCAGTAATCATGAACATCATGATTGGGTCAGTACGCAGCTTATCCCATGCGCCGGAAAGCGTCATGATACCGTTGATCATACCACCCCAAGATGGCATCAACAGCAGGATAGAGAAAGTCGCCGCCAGTGTGGAAGTCCAGTCAGGGATCGCAGTCCAGTGCAGGTGGTGAGTACCTACCCACATGTACATGAAGCTCAGTGCCCAGAAGTGGATGATAGACAAACGGTAAGAGTAAACCGGACGACCTGCCTGCTTAGGAACGAAGTAGTACATCATCCCCAAGAACGCTGCTGTCAGGAAGAAACCTACCGCGTTGTGACCATACCACCACTGCGTCATCGCATCTTGCGCACCGGAGAACAAGCTGTAAGACGTCGCTGAAGTGAAGCTGACTGGCACTGCCAAGTTGTTGAAGATGTGCAGCAACGCAGTCGCCAGAATGAACGACATGTAGAACCAGTTGGCAACATAGATGTGTGGCTGGTTACGCTTGACCAAGGTAATGGTGTAGATCAGGAAGTAAACTACCCAAACCACGGTAATCGACAAGTCGATAAACCAGACAGGTTCCGCATACTCACGGCCTTGCGTGTAGCCTTGCAGATAGAGCAAACCAGCAATCAGGACAGACAGGTTCCAACCCCAGAAGGTGAAGTTCGGCCAGAACGTGCCACCCGCCAAACGGGTCTGGCAAGTGCGCTGCACCACATAGTAGGAAGTTGCAAACAGCGCGTTACCACCGAAACCGAAGATAACACCACTGGTGTGCAGCGGACGCAAGCGCCCGAAAGTAATCTGGGCAAGATCGAAGTTCAGAAATGGCCAAGCCAGTTCTGACGCGATATAGACCCCGGCAGTCATGCCAAGGATACCCCAGATGATTGAGACTATCGCGAATTTCTTCACGATATCATAGTTGTATTGCTCCGAGGAGAGTGCAGCACTATGAGCCATCGTATGCCCTCTGGTTAGTCAAAATTGAAAAAGAATGTAAGAAAGCTTTAAACCGCGCAAGGATACAGGAAAAATGAAGATAAGAAAATGTTAATACTGCGTGAAAACACGCACGTAGCCGTCTTAATCACACACTAACACCAAGCCAATTGACCTAGATCAAGAAAGCATGAAGAACCACCATAATAATGCATTAATAATGGCTACCGTCACCGCTGCTGACCCCATGTCCTTGGCACGCCCGGAAAGCTGATGCCGCTCCAGCCCGGTACGGTCAACCACCGCTTCGATAGCAGAGTTTAGCAACTCCACGATCATCACCAGCAACACACTGCCGATCAGCAGGGCTTTTTCAATACCGTTTTCACCCAACCACAAGGCCAGCGGAACCGCCAGCAGCAGCGCCCAGACTTCCTGCCGGAAGGCTTCCTCGTATTGGTAAGCAGCCGTCACGCCAGCCCAAGAATATTGCCCCGCTTTGATGATGCGTGTCAGCCCTTTATTGCCGCTGTTTGCCATCGGTATTCCTTAATGAAAAAGGTTGTTCAGTTGTTGATGAATATCCCTACCCTGCACGTCTTTTGCCAACGCCAGCAGGAACAGCCCAGCACTTTTTTCTGCCCATGCTGCACCAATCACGGCTTTTTCACGGGCATCGTCAGCGGTTTGCAGGATTCGGGTTCGAGCAGGCGCAGTTGGTTTTCTTCGCGCACACACAGCAAGGGTAATGGGGCGAACACAGTGCCATCAAACAGGCTGTACTGGTTGCCGTGTTGCAGGTGTTGCGGCAACTCCAGCGGGTCGAAACCCATGCTTTGCACCATTTTGTCGGTCAGTGCGGCAGCGGCTTTGGCGAAGTTGGGGGAAACCAGATGGGCGTAAGCACGGTTCAGGGCTTCGTGCTGGCGACGTTGGGCATACGGCATCCGCAACACGCGCCCCAGCAATTGTTCCGCGTCCTTGCTGGATTTTACGTCTTTGACTGAGCAGAACACGTAGGCAAATGAGCAATCCCAGCCCTCTTTCAAGGCTTCCACGGTGATAATGTATTCAATCGGGCAAGCGGGGTTGAACAGGTCAATGCCGTCAAGTTCGCGCTGGTTGCCGGTGACAATGGCGATTTGCGGCGCGGCAATGCCGAGTTGTTCGATCAGGAAGGTTTTCAGCACCTCAAAGGTGACTTCACCGCTTTTGTTTTCGGCCTGGAACAAGGCAATCGGGCGCACGGAATCGCCGGATTTAATCGCTTCTTGCGCCAGTTGTTTGCGGGTCAAAACCGCGTCACGCACCGCGCCTTCCCACTCGCTGTGTTCAGTGAGCATGATCGGCAGCTTGATCATATTGGCGGCTTTCAGTTGCGAGGCGGAAACGTGGTGCAGCACGTTGGAAGCGGATTCGCGGCTGGTATCCGGTGTGGCGGTCAGCTCCAGTACGCACGCGGGGTGGATGCGTTTGAGGGTGTCGAAGGTGAGTTTGGTGCGGGCGTTATGGGCTTCGTCCATGATCACCAGCGGCTGTTTGAGTGCCAGCAGGTTGGCGAAGGAATATTTGATTTTGCCAATGCGGCGGCGGTCAAGCCGTTGGGTTTGAGGTCGGCGGCGGTGACTTTTTCCAAGCGTTCATCATGCGGATTGACCCCGGCAAAATGTGGCTCGAAATCTTCATGGTAGGCGTAAACCTTGCGCCCGCTGGTGTCTTCGACGCGCAGGGTAGCGAGTGTGCCGACCACAATGATGGCCTTGTTGCCGATGTCTTGCTTGCGGATGCGGGTTACGTCGCCGATGTCCAGCACCATTAAACGGTCTACGCCGAATTCGTCTTCGAGCGCGGCGCGGTACGGATGCCCCGGCTTTTGCAGGGCTTCCAGCGTTTGTTCGCGGATAGTGTTGGTGGGGACTAGCCACAAGACGATGGGGAAATCTTGTTCCAGATAAGCGCGTTTGGCAAGGCCGACAGCATAGGAGGCGAGGACGGTTTTGCCACCGCCTGTGGGCAAGCGCAGGCACACATACGGCACTTGCCCGAAATCGTGGTGCAAATACGGCAGCGGCTGGCGGTTCTGGCGTTGCTGGGCGCGGGTGAAGGCTTCCTCCACCGGCATTAGGCGGGCTTCTTCGAGGAATTCACGCAGGATTTGCAGCGTTTCGTTTTGGTAGTTTTTTAGCTCGAACATCAGGCAGCTTGGTGTTGCGGCTGTGTCATCAACATGCTGTCAATGCTCAATTGGTAATCCAGATCAGGCCATTCAATGCCCGTACCCTGACAGATAAAATTATAGTTTTTTAGCTGGATAACAGAAGCCTGCTGCAACTCCCGATACCACGTCATGGGGGTTAGGATTACCCGCCCATCATCAAGCTCCACATGCAAATAGCGGTCGTCGAATCTGACTGATTTACCCTTGGTTAAAGTACTCATCCCACCTTCTCCCGAATTCATCTTGGTTTGCTTCAACAATGGCAACTGCCTTTTTAAGCTCTTTGGGTTTCATGTGGCTATTTGTCACCAGTAGTGTACCCAACTCGATTTTAGCGAAACTGTCGCCTTTCATCACATGAATGTGTTTCGGGTCATGTTCGTTCGCATAGAAGAAGAACCTGAAACCCTCCTCAACTAATAGTGTTGGCATGTATTTTCCCTTGATATTCTTAGATTTTACCAGATTACCCCACCCGCACATCATACGGTATCTGCTTAAACGTTATCCCTTCCGCTGCCAATCGCCCTGCGCCGAGACGACAGAAGGTAAATCCGCCACCGCCCTGCCAGTTGACGGCTTTGGAAATGCCGCCTTGTTCGCCGTCCACCACTTTTTGCAGGCGCGGCTGGCAATGCGTCACCGCGTGGTCGCCCATTTCTACGCCGATGTAGTGCCGCCCCATCTTGTGCGCTACCGCTGCGGTCGTCCCCGACCCCAAAAACGAATCCAGCACCCAATCACCCGGATTCGTCGCAATATACAAAATCCGCTCAATCAACCGCTCCGGCTTTGGTGTTGCAAACACATTCCTCTCCTCAGAAAAGAGGGCTTTCAATTCACGTTTGCCATCTTCATTTTTGGCAATATCACCACTCCACCAAGTGGTTGGCACAAGCCCCCCACGAATTTCAGTAAGAAACCGCTTACGCCGGGGCATCGCATCACCAGCATGACTTTGAGGTAGTGGCCTTCGTGGTCGTCGATGGATACCCACAGGCTGCCATCTTCGGCGAGCAGGTCACGCAGGAGTTCGAGGCGCGGGTACATCATCGACAGCCATTGGCTGTGTTCGAGGTTGTCGTCGTAATGCTCAAACGCGGAGCGCGTGTTGTACGGCGGGTCAATGTAGATGCACTTAATCCGCCCCGCATACAACGGCAACAACGCTTTGAGTGCTTCCAGATTATCGCCCTGAATCAGCAAATTAGCGTTCGGCGTTGCGCCATAACCCAACGAGGGGACGCATTCCAGCAAACGGTACGGCACTAACCGCGCCGTTTGGAGGGACGCGGGTTTATTCAGCCAATCAAGCAGCGGCATGGAAATCCTTTAATGCAAACAACATTTCTTGTACTTCTTGCCGCTACCACACGGGCAAGGGTCATTGCGCCCAGCCTTAGGAGCCGTATGCACCATCGGAGGTGTCGCCACCTTCCCACCACGCCCCAATCGGCAAATTTTCCGCACCGTCTCATTCAAATGCCGTTCTTGCGCCTTAGCTTCCGCAGCGGACATACCAAAACTATTCAAATCGTTATCCGCCACATCCTCAAGCACAATCAATAATGGCATAACACCGGGAATATCCACCACCGGAACGCCCCCAACATCCGCACCTTGCAAAAACCCCACACACCAACTGCTAAATTCCGTGAACTTCACCCCCTCAAACTCACCTTTAATAAAGGGAATGGTAAAGTTATCCACCTGTTGCAAGTCGCGCATCACCAGATTATGCAAGGGCATGATCAACTCAAAAAACACCTGAATGCTCTGCGTATCAGGCCACTCTGGCGCGAAGTCTTCCCCGCCCCAAATTTCAGGCAACCATTCTGAAGGCTGGACAGGCTCAGGCGCACACCCAATCGCCGTAAAAAAGCCATGCAGTTCGGTCAATGATTCAAGCGAAGCCTCACCACCGTAAAAGTTGAGGAATTGCTCAATCCGCTCTTCCCACTCCCCAACGCTCATATCCTTCGCCACAGGCTCAAGGGATGGCGGCGGGAACGGCTCATCCTTAACCCATCCATAATCCGACCGGGGTGTATCACGTTGTTCACGTATCCCCAAATCCATTTCCACATCTTCCAGATCGCCATGAAAACTTATATCGACTTTGTTGCGTGCGTAGGCTTCCCGAATAACCTCGACGACTTCAACCGCTTTCATCTCCACCAAGCCACTGACGAGGCTGCTATTCACCCACTCATCATCGTCCGTACCCGCCTGCAAACTGCTGGCGAACACCGCCATCACCTGTTCACGCCACCCGGCATCACACCTAACCAGTTCGATCAAGGCATCCACAGCTATGCTTCTGGCATACTCGGCATTAGCCGCATCGAGGATAAAAGCTTGCAACGGCTCGATAGCCGCGCCGCCCGCTGCGGCAATCACCTTAGGTAATTCAACACTTGCCCAATCATCTTCCGCCAAGGGGTTCAGCGTCAGCAATAATTCGTGTAACCCAGCGGGCATCAGCGGCTGCAACGCACGCCAAGCATGAAGGGGAATCCATACGTCATCACCGTCGGGATCCAACAAGCTAACATCACCCACCAACGCCGCCAACGCAGGCGCATCAGCCGCAGTGAACCCACACTCTGAATAATCAGGCCACGGCTGTCTGGGATCTTGCTCACCGAATGCTGCCAACTTATCGAGAATGGTTTGTCTATCCATAGCCATTTCATCAACCTCCTGTTACGGCATACAACACTTCTTGTACTTCTTGCCACTCCCGCACGGACAAGGCTCATTACGCCCAATCTTCGGCTCAGCACGAATCACCTGCTCCACCAGCGGCGCATCATCCTCGTCCTCATCATCCGCGTCGTCCTCTTCCACCTTATAGCTAGGGCGTGGCGTATCGCGTTTGGTACGCAACCCCATGCCCAGCTCCACGTCTTCCAAATCACCGCTGACCGTCCAATCCACCTGATCTTCCGCAAACGCCACCCGAATCGCAGGCATCGCCTCCACCGCCCGCAACGCCACCAACTCCGCCACGATCAGCCCGCGCAAGCCATAATCCCGCGCTGCCGAATGCTGCAAGGCATACACCAAGCGTTCGATCACCGGCTTACGCAACTTGCTGTGACGCTTGCCAGTTTCCACCAAACACTGCAACGCCAACGGAATGGCGAATTCATCGTTACGCTTATCCAACACATAATCCAACAACGGATCCAGTGCCGCATCACAAGCAGCCGCCACTACCGTCGGAATTTCATCCAGCGCCCAATCGTCTTCCGCCACCACGTCGAAAATGCCGATCAGCTCATGCAAGCCCGCAGGCATCAAATGCAGCAACGCCCGCCACGAATGCAACGGAACCCAATAATCCGCGCCCTCGCTTTCCACAAAACTGTTATCCGCCACCAATTCCACCAGCGTCGGCGCATCCGCTGCCGTCAAGCCGTAGCCAGAATAATCGCGCCACGGACGGTTATCGGTCGGTTCACCCAATACCGCCAAAATCTTCACAATGCGTTGCTTATCCACATCAAATCCTTTTCTTGTTTGCCAGCAAAATCCCAGCAGCTACCAATATCATCCCGATTGCATGGTAAAACTGCAAGCGTTCCCCCAGCAACAGCGTCGCCAGCACAATCCCAAACACCGGCATCAAATGGCTAAACTGCCCTGTACGATTCACACCCAAGCGTTGCGTGGCATGATTCCAAAACATATACGACAACAACGACGGAAACACCGCCACATACGCAATACTCGCCACACTCGTCGGGGTGAACGGCATGGTCTGAAACGTCATACTTTCATACAGATACAGCGGCAAAATCACCAACGCCCCCAAACTCACCGTAAACCCCAGAATCGGCAAGCCCTTCAAGCCATTGGGCAACTTACGCAGCAACACCGTATACAACGACCAATCCAACGTCGCCAACACAATCCACATATCGCCCCGATTAAATGCCAACTGCTGCACCACCTGCCAATCGGCATTGGTAATAATCACCAACACGCCCACTAACGAAACACCAATCCCCAACCACTGCGCACAGCGTTACTTTTTTCATGCAACACCAACCCCGCCAGCAAAATCATCGTGATGGGCGTCACCGATTGCAGCAACACCCCATTCGTCGCCGTGGTGGTTTGCAAACCGACATACACCAGACTGTTGAACCCCGCGATACCCAACACCGCCAAAGCCAACACCAAGCGCCAATGCAACCGCGCCAACGGCAACGCCGCCCGCATCGCCGACCACGCAAACGGCAACAAAATCAACGCCGCCACCGCCCAGCGCCAAAACGACAAGCCCAACGGCGGCACATCCGCATGGATAGCCCGCGCCAAATTAAAATTACCTGCCCAGAACAGAATCGTCAGCACCAGCAGCAAATAAGGGGAAAACCGATCAAGAAATGAATGTTGCATCGCCGCAGTATATCACCGCACCTGTGCCGTAATCTGCAACTGCCTGCTATCCTTCGCCGCCAACCACCCCACATTCCACACACCTGTCAGCGCATCGTATTCCCCCACCGGACTAGCCCGTTGAAACTGCAACGACTCCGGCAACACATCGCGCACTTGCACACCCGACGCATCATCCGCCCCCGCATTACTCACCGTCAGCGTGTAAACCACCGCTTCACCCCGTTTTACCTGCGGCTTATCCACGCTTTTGCTCAGACTCAAATCAACACTACGCGGCAGTGACAAACCCAAATCCCACGAAAAATCCCGCACGCCCGCATCCAACACAATCAACCCCGTCTTGCCATCCGCATCCACATCGCTATCGGTTTGGCGATCACCCGTCATGCCGCGAGCCGTTGGCACATACCCCGCTGGCAAATCGGTAAATTCGAGGAAATACGTCCCCGGCTGCACATCAGCAAACCCATACACGCCCGCTGCATTGGTTTGCGTCACCGCCACACTCACCCCCGCCGCCGTTTTCAGCGTCACCGTCACGGCGGGAACACCCGCTTCATTGCTGTCTTGCGCCCCATCGCCATTCACGTCAAACCACACCTTATCGCCCAACGCGGCGGGCAGCGTAAAGCCAATGTCATAATCCGCCGCAAAACTGCCCGCCGCGCCAGTACTCGCCGCTTCAATCCCCTTCGGCTTCATCCCACCCAGCGGATTACCTGCCAAATAATCCTCCGCCTTATCCAGCTTCACGCTATAGGCTATGGTTGGGAAGCAAGCCCCAGAAAGCGTAATGCCCCGCCGCATCGGTCAGCGTTTCCGCCACCAAGGTTGTGCCGTCGTACACGCGCACCGTCACGCCTTCAAGCGGCGGCTTCGCCTGCATCCTGCTGCCCATCGCCATTGCGGTCAAACCACACGTAATCGCCCAAACCCGCCACCGCTTGCCGTATCCACCATCACCAGACCCACTTTGGGCGGCTCGGTCGTCAACAACGTTTCGGTAGTCTTGGTGGTGGTGTCGTAATAACTGGCGGTGTAGGCAAAGCTGTTCCACGCCACGCTCAGATTGGCTGGCTTTGCCTCACCCGCCAACTGCCGCACGGGTGCTGTAATCCGCAGCTTTTCCCCCGGCAATAATCCCCCCGCTGGCAACCACGTAAACTGGAAAGATTGCGTACCACTGCTGGTATCTTGCACTTCACTCGCAGGAACAGCCGTCGCACTGCCATCCGCCGCCACCCGCTGCAAAGCAATCGCGCCCGCCAGTTCCATGCTCCATTGCGATTGCCGCGCCGCCCCTGTGACCAGCGCGGTATCACCCAGCGCAGGCAACACATCCTGCACCTCCAGTTGCGTATCGGTCACATTGCCGGTATTGCGGATTTCCAGCACATACGTCCCCGCCCCGCTCAAGCCGGTTTTGCCCGTGTTCGGGGTACGGCTGAACGCGCTATCCAGTTCGCCCTTCACCCATTTCACGCTGTCGAGCGTGGTCAGTTCCGGCACATCAAAATTCGCGTTGGAGGAACGGCAAAACGCCAGCCCCGTCTTGCCCGTATCCGCACCATTCACGCACGTCACCAGCGGATGGTCGCCCGTGGAAAATTGCGCCACATTGGTAATGCGCGTGCCAACCGTGATACCGGGGCGAATCCGCGCACTAAAATACACCGCAATGCCAAGGTCAGACTGACCGACAGGCAACTGACAACCGGGAAATTCCCAACGTAACTTCACCCGCCCATCGGCTTGCAAGGTGCGGCTGAATTGCGGGATTTGGCAGGCGGTTTGGTTAGTCGCCACGCTATTGCTCGGCACAGAAACTCGCCACCAGTTGCCACCTTGCCCAGTCACGTAATCAAGGCGGCTGGCAACACATCCTCCAAAATCGGGTATTGCGTGCCTGTACCGGACAGCTCATCGACCCCCAGCGACACGCGGTACACGTGGTCATTGCTGGCAGGTGCAGGCGCAACAGTAGGTTTCCATGAGGGTACGGAGTACGTAATGGTCAAACCATCAGCCGACACTTTCCCGCCGGTTGGGGTAATTTTGCTGATACTCAAAATAGGTTCGCCCTGCCCCAACACCGGAATTAGCGGCGCACAACTCGTGCCATGCTGCGATGACTCCACACAGTTGCGGATACCATCGCCGACGTAATCACTATCCACCACGAAGGCCAAATCCAGCTTTTGCGCGGCAATATTGGCAGGCACTGTCCAACGCAAACGTTTGATGCTGCTGACCGTCAGACCCGAAGGCAGCAACGTCGTTGGGCAACCTGACGTGTGGAAATCATCCACGCCATCATCGGTGCAATCCACTTCGGGGTAGCCCATCACGCTGGGCGTATTGCTGGCAGTCGCGCTGTAAACCTGCATTCCGGCGGGAACGTTTTCCGTCACCGTGTAAGCAGTCGTGCTGGTCGGCAAGCTGACGCTCCAACGTTCCAGCCCACCGGGTTGCACAAAGGCGGCACTGCCTGTTTTGGCAAAACCGGGGCTGGGTGCAGGTGGTGGTGTCGGGCAAGCAGCATCAATGCCAGCGGGAACAGTAACGCCCAGCACCGTTGCAGGCGGCGCAGTCACGCCACAGGTCGGAAATTTCAGTTGCACCTTGATCATGCCGGTCGAACCCGCCGCCAAGCCATCAGCCGGAACACCTTCCGGCAAGCTGTCGGGCGGCGTTGCCAATTGCCACGTCAAGGTTTTGCCCACCAGCGTAGCTGCGGCCACACTGCCGCCCATCGGGGTATAACTGACGATTTTCAACGGCGCAGGAATCGTGTCGGTAATGGTCGGCGCAGCGCAATACAGCTCGGAAATGCTCGCGCAACGGTAGCGGATGGTGTAGGTGAAGGTTTCGCCTGCGGCAGGTGTCGTGGTACTCATTTGCTTGACCACCAACAGGTCAGCATCCGCCGCGTGGGAGGGTGTCATGAAAAAGAAGGAGAGTGCGCAAACAGCCAGCCACAAGGCGGCTTTGACCCGTGCGGGGTACTTGTTATTATTCATCTGCAAGCCTGTTGGTGTATTTTTTAGAAGAATTATAATAAGTAAAGTCTATCGTGAATGGGCGCAGAGTACAAACACGTTTATGCTACCATGCCGCCATCACACACGACCTAACCACGAAAAGTGCGAGGAATGCTGATGGACTATTTACCTGCTGTCGAAGTTGAACCCACCTCCCCCGCTACTGCTGCGGTCATCTGGCTGCACGGTTTGGGCGCGGATGGGCACGACTTTGTGCCGATCATCCCGGAACTGGGTTTGCCGCCCGACCACGGTATCCGTTTCATTTTTCCACACGCGCCGGACATGCCCGTGACCGTCAACGGCGGTTATGTCATGCCCGCGTGGTATGACATTCTGGAAATCGCCCTCGACCGCAAGGTGGATGTGGCGCAATTGCAAGCCTCGGCGCATGAAGTGGGCAAGCTGATTGAGCGCGAAATCGCACGCGGCATTCCCAGCGAACGCATTGTGATTGCGGGCTTTTCGCAAGGCGGCGCGGTGGCGTATCAAGCCGCACTGAGCTACCCCAAACCACTGGCGGGCTTGCTGGCACTGTCGACGTATTTTGCCACGGCGGATACGGTTGTGTTGAATGCGGCGAATGCGCAATTGCCGATCCATATTTTCCACGGCAAGCAGGATACGATTGTGCCGGATTTGCTGGCACACAAGGCGTATCGCTGGCTGCGTGAGCGCGGGTATGCCCCGGCATATTCGGAATATCCGCTGGGGCATAATGTGTTTGCGGAGGAGATTGCGGAAGTGGGACGGTGTTTGCGGGATTGGCTGAAACTTAATTGATCACAAGCAATAGCTAACCTTATTGTTTTCATTGATATTGATGAGCTTGCGCTGCTCTAGCTGCTTTACCAAACCGGCAACCTCACTTTCAGCTAATTGCTTCGCAAAAGTGGAATGAATGTAAGCAAGCAGACTGTCACGCTTTGCTGGGCGATTTTTAGCGTGTGTGGTAAAGCGTTCGGTAAGCAGGGTTATTTTATCCGTGGCGGGCATCTTCTGGTGATCAACAAACAACCGGAATCTGGGCAAATTCGTCATGCCGCGCCGCTGACACTTTCAGTTGCTTCAAATGCGTAATCAGCGGGTCGAAGCCTTTGTCTTTGGAAACGATGTGGAAATAGCCCGTTGGGTCTTGCTTCGCCCATTGCCCAACGTGGAAGGCAAGCACGAAATCCAGCGCATTCTTCCCCGCGCAATTCGCTTCAATCAAACTCACTTGATCAGCGTGCGCCAATAGCTGTTTGATCAAGGGGATCGGTAACTGTTTTTGCTTCTCGCCTATCACCAACAACAAGATGACAGGCTTGCCGCTAATCAACCCAATATCATGCACTTGGGTGTTTTCAAAATCGACGAAGATGTAGTTGATACGTTTGGGGTTTTCCATGCTTTTGCCTTGTGGGTAACACTCTAGGAGCATGGTTGTGGAGAATCGCAGGTGGGTCAATTATTTCTGATGAATGATCAACACTCTTACATCTGACGAGAATTAGCCCATTCAACACCTGCGTAGATGCCCTATGCTTGCCGTATCCACACTGCCAGAAGGATTGACACATGGGCATGTTCGACTCACTGATGATCAAGATCAACGACCGCGACATTGAGCTACAAACCAAACGCTTTGAAAACATGCTGGGGCGTTATCACCCCGGTGATGCGGTTTGCGGTGCGCCGGGCGGCATTGGCATTTATTTCGACGCGGTAGAGCTGGATGCTGACGGCAGACATGCCTATCAGGATGACAAGATTGCTGCCCGCCACACGGTATTTGTGGTGCTGGTGCATGGCATTTTCACCGAATACGAGGTCATGGATGGCGCATGGGAACGTGAAGCCATCGAACGCCGCGTCTGTGAGTTGAAAGACTTGTGGGGCGATACTGCCCGCGTCACGCTGCGCTGGATTGAATTTTTGCGTAACGCTCAGGATGAAAAAGCCCGCTTGCGCGGCTGCATCAACCGCAGCTTGTCGGTTATTGACCATGCACGCCGGTTGCGGGCGGGTGAGGATATGACTGGCAAATTTTCGGCACTCTTCAAGAGTGAGGAAGACAAGCGGCTGGATGCTGGGGAAGAGGTGTTGGACGTGTTGGAATCGGTGTTGAAAAAGCCGGAAGCGGGTAGGTTTTGGTGGTGTTCGCAGCAGGAGCGGGATGCGTTGGAGGATTATCGGTTGTGATCCTTATCTGGCACAGCAGATGGGGTATGCGGTGGCTTAACGCCTTATGGGGCAATCATCGAATATCGACTTGAGTTGTTGCGCGTGGGCTTTAAACAAACGCATCTGGTGTTCCAATTTCATGCAGTAATCCAGTTCCATTTGTTCTTCGGGCGAAAGGCTCGTGTTTTTGAGCTTTTGGATTAAGTCGCCGACTCTCTGCCCCAACATGGCGGCTTCTTCGGCATCTTGTTCGTCGTACCAGCGTTGCAACTGCGCTCGTTCTTCGTCTGATAGCGGTAAACCGCGTGTGGCTCTATCGTGTAGTGCCTTTCCCAGATCATCCGCGACACGTTGTCCGGCTACAGTCTGCAAATCTTCAAGCACCGAGTCATCCGATACCTGAAAACCTACGCCGAAATGCTCTCGTAGGCGGCACAAGAATTCATTGAAACTCAGATCGGCAAGCGCGGCAGCAGCGGCAAAGCTGACTTTGTGCGCGAAGTACAAACCAGCAGCGAGAAAGAAAGCGGCTGCATTCTCGCCTAACGGTTCGAGTATTTCCTCAAATTCCGGTTTTAGCTGTAGTGGCATGGTTGCTTATCTCGTGGCAATGCTTGTTGAGAGAATAGCAGTTCGGACTAATTCCGGTGAATTTTGATAGACTGATAACATTTTCAACATACCGCATCACGATCACGGGACTCACATGCCAACGCCTAGCCACCGCCCTGCCAGCTTCAAGGCAAATCGCGTTTTCACCGACCGTGATGAAGCGCGTGAATTGTTTGCCCAACAGTGCGCCGCCCCACAACAACAAGACGAATACCGTGTGTTAAATTTTTACGGCGTAGGTGGACAAGGCAAATCGGCATTGTGCGGACAGTTTGAGAAGCATCTCGACAGTCTGCCCAACAACGAAAACCACCAACTCGCATGGGCAAAAATCAACTTTGAAGACAGCAACAAGCGTAACCCCATCGCTGCTCTAATGGCACTGCGTCTGCAATTGGCAGCTAACGGCAAGCTCTGGTTTCCTGCCTTTGATACCGCGTTTGCACGTTACTTTGCCATCACACAGGCAGGGCGCAATTTGGAAACCAGCTATCCTGAACTATTCAAACAACCACATGACTTATTGCAAGGTTTGGCAGCAACGGCTGAAGCATTGAGTGGCTTACCACTATTGGGGAAAGCACTCGAACGCCTGCACAAAGCTGATGAAAAACGTATTTTGCAACGGTGGATGGAAACACGCGGTACGGAACTATTGGCTGGACTCGAAGGACTCTCCGCCTACGAACTGGAAGACAAGTTACCCGGCTTTTTTGGTGCTGATGTCGATGACTGGCTGCATAACGAAATCAATGCTCCCCAGCGGCGAGTTGTGTTCCTGTACGACACTTACGAAGCCTTGTGGCGTGACCAGCCCAGCAAAACTGACCTGTTGGTTGACAAATGGGTACGCAAGTTGGTCAGCGAATCGCCTGCCGTCTTGCATGTCATTTTGGGGCGCGAAGCACTGGCATGGGCGCAGCAAGACCCCGACGAATGGCAAGGCATCATCACACCCTGCCCATTGGATCACCTGACAGATACCGATGCTGACAGCTTCCTGCAAACCGTTCCCGTGGTCGAAAATGACATACGGGCGCGGATTGTGGCGGGTGCTAAAGGCATTCCGTTCTACCTCAACTTGCAGGTTGACCAATACGAAAGCTGTAAACGGCGCAACCTCACCTCACAAGCGGATGAATACGGCGGCAAAGAGCCGGAAATGCTTGCCCGTTTCATCAGTCATTTACCGGATACGACGCGCCGCGCTTTACGGGTTGCTTCCTACCCGCGCTGGCTGGATGAAACCTTGTTCCTCAACTTGTGTGAAAAATTTCTGGGCAGTGCAGCCGTCATCAGCTTGCATGAATTGACCGCTTATTCTTTCTGGACGAAACAAGCAGATCGGTATTTCCTACACGCGGTCATGCGTGATTACCTGCAAGCGGACAGCCTTGAACGTGAAGCAACCCTTTACTGCAACATCCACCAACACCTGTTTGACCATTATGACGGCAAGCTACAAAACCTCACATCCGCCCGCGAATTAACGGAAGAACACAGCGAAGCTCTCATCGAAGGTGCGTACCATCTGGAAGCCGTTGACCGCCAAAAAATCCCCTACTGGGTAGGCAAATACCGCGAAAAATTTCATCTAGCTGGGCAATGGATAACGCTAGAACCGCTATTAACACTTTCACTCCAGATTTTGGAAGAAATCGGCGACAAAAAAGGCGAAGGCACTACCCTCAACAATATCTCGCTAATCCATTCCGCACGCGGCGACTACGACACCGCTCTCGACTTCTACAGGAAGGCGCTCTCCATCCAACAGGAAATTGGCGACAAATCTGGCGAAGGCACTATCCTCAACAATATGGGAGAAATTAGCAGAATGCGCGGCGACTATGACACCGCTCTCGATTTCTTGAAAAAGTCCTTCACCATCCAACAGGAAATCGACAACAAATCTGGCGAAGGTGTCACTATCAACAATATGGCGACAATTGCCCACGCACGCGGCGACTACGACACCGCTCTCGACTTCTACAGGAAGGCGCTCTCCATCCAACAGGAAATTGGCGACAAATCTGACGAAGGCACTATCCTCAACAATATGGGAGAAATTAGCAGAATGCGCGGCGACTATGACACCGCTCTCGATTTCTTGAAAAAGTCCCTCACCATCCAACAGGAAATCGGTAATCGACAGATGGAAGGCACTACCCTCAACAATATGGGATTGACCTTCCATGCTCGCAGCGACTACGACGCCGCTTTCGACTTCTACAAGAAGGCACTCGCCATCCAACAGGAAATCGGCAATCGACAGATGGAAGGCACTACCCTCAACAATATGGGATTGACCTCCCATGCTCGCAGCGACTACGACACCGCTTTCGACTTCTACAAGAAGGCGCTCGCCATCCAACAGGAAATCGGCGACAAATCCGGTGAAGGCACTACCCTCAACAATATGGCGACAACGGCACATGCACGCGGCGACTACGACACTGCTCTCGACTTCCTCAATAAGTCACTCGCCATCCAACAGGAAATCGGCAATGTAGCAGGCTTGTGCGGCACCTTGTTTAACATTGCGTTTATACAGTGGCAAAACAGTGAACATGAAGAAGCCAAACACTCATGGGTGAAGGCTTATGGTATCGCCAAAAAGATTGGCTATGCCCAAATACTCCAAGCGTTTGAAAAACAGGCGAACGATATTGGTTTAGAAGGCGGACTGCAAGGCTGGGAAACACTAGCACAGCAAATAGCTGAAGCCGAATAATGCATTCTTACTCCCTTCACCCCTTGCGGGGGAAGGGTCGGGGATGGGGGGGTTATCTACCGATAACTATCCACACTCGGACAAGAACACACCAAATTCCGATCCCCATACACATTATCAATCCGGTTCACGGTAGGCCAATACTTCGCCGTCGGGCTAACACCCTGCGGGAACACCGCCTCGGTCTGGCTGTAAGGGCGTTCCCAAGCATTCACCAAATCATCCAGCGTATGCGGCGCATTCACCAGCGGATTATTGTCCGCAGGCCACACGCCCTCCTGCACCTTACGAATCTCTTCCCGAATCGCAATCATCGCATCGCAAAAACGGTCAAGCTCCTCTTTCGGCTCGGATTCGGTCGGCTCGATCATCAGCGTACCCGCCACCGGAAACGACATGGTAGGCGCGTGGAAACCGTAATCCATCAAGCGTTTAGCGATGTCCGACTCATCAATCCCCGAAGCCGCCTTCAACGGACGAATGTCGATAATGCACTCATGCGCCACCCGCCCATTCGCCCCCCGGAACAGCACCGGATAGTGCTCAGCCAAGCGTTGCATGATGTAATTGGCGTTCAAAATCGCCATCTCCGTCGCCCGCTGCAAACCCGCCGCGCCCATCAACTTAATGTACGCCCACGAAATCGGCAAAATCGCCCCACTCCCATACGGAGCAGCCGACACCGCACTATTCCCCAGCGCAACCCCATCCGGCGGAGTCACCGCATGGCTGGACAAAAACGGTGCAAGATGCGCCTTCACCCCAATCGGCCCCATGCCAGGGCCACCGCCGCCGTGCGGAATCGCAAAGGTCTTGTGCAAGTTCAAATGCGACACATCCGACCCCATCTTGCCCGGTTTCGACAAGCCCACTTGCGCGTTCATGTTCGCGCCATCCATGTACACCTGCCCACCGAACTGATGCACGATGTCGCAAATTTCCACGATGTCCTGCTCAAACACCCCGTGCGTAGACGGATAAGTCACCATCAAGCACGACAAATTCGCCGCGTGTTTTTCCGCCTTGGCACGCAAATCCGCCACGTCCACGTTACCGTTCGCGTCGCACTCGACCACCACCACCTTCAGGCTCACCATCGCCGCCGACGCCGGATTCGTGCCATGCGCCGAACTCGGAATCAAACACACATCCCGATGCGCCTGCCCAATACTCGCCTGATAACGGCGGATCGCCACCAACCCCGCGTATTCGCCCTGCGCCCCCGAATTCGGCTGCATCGAAATCGCATCATAGCCGGTGATTTCCACCAACCAATCTTCCAACTCCTTGATCATGGCGCGATAACCCACGGTCTGCTCCTGCGGCGCAAACGGGTGAATATCCGCAAACTCCGACCAAGTAACCGGCATCATTTCCGTGGTCGCATTCAACTTCATGGTGCAAGAACCCAGCGGGATCATCCCATGCGCCAACGAGAAATCCTTATTCTCCAAGCGCTTCAAATAACGCAACATCTCCGATTCCGAATGATGCGAATTAAACACCGGATGCGTCAGGAACTCGCTGGTACGCTTGTAGCCGGATGGAATCCCGCTGAAACCTTCCGCAACAACCGCAGCATCCAGCGCATCCACATCCAAACCATGCCCCGCACCCAGCAACACATCAAACAGCTCAGCAATGTCCGCACGAGTCTTACGCTCATCAATGCTGATACCAATCTTGCCATCAGTCGAAATGACGGAAATTAATACCCGATGCGAATGCCCGCACGTAGGGTGGGTGCCGCGCAGCGATTCCCCCGCAAGCGGTGACATCGCCAGCGAATGGTGGGAATCGCGTTCCGCTCACGACCGTCAGGTATCGTGTCGAACCACGTGTCATTCAGCAGCTCGACACCCTTCTGCTGCAAGCCCTTCGCCAGAATGCTGGTCAGCCGATGAATCCGCCCCGCAATCGTCTTCAAGCCTTCCGCACCGTGATACACCGCATAAAACCCCGCCATATTCGCCAGCAACGCCTGCGCCGTACAAATATTGGAAGTCGCCTTCTCACGACGGATATGCTGTTCACGGGTTTGCATCGCCATACGCAACGCCTGCTTGCCGTGGCTGTCGATCGAAACGCCAATCACGCGACCCGGCATGGTGCGCTTGAACGCATCCTTCGTCGCAAAGAACGCCGCATGAGGGCCACCGAAACCCATCGGTACGCCAAAGCGTTGCGAGTTACCAACCACCACATCCGCGCCCATTTCGCCCGGTGCTTTCAACATCACCAACGCCATCAGATCAGAAGCCACGCACACCAAGGCTTTTTGCGCGTGCGCCTGTTTGATCAAGGCTTCCAGATCGCCGACTTCGCCCGTCGTGCCGGGGTATTGCAACATTGCGCCGAAACACTTCGTGCTGCGCCAACTCGCTATACGGGTTGCCGATCACGAGTTCAAAGCCAAAATACTCCGCACGGGTTTTCAGCACGTCGATAGTTTGTGGATGCACATCCGCACCCACAAAGAATTTATCCGATTTGAGCTTGTTGGAACGCTTGCACAGCGTCATCGCTTCCGCCGCTGCGGTCGCTTCGTCCAACAACGAGGCATTGGCAATGTCCATGCCCGTCAAATCCATGACCATTTGCTGGTAATTGAGCAAGCCTTCCAGCCGCCCTTGGGAAATTTCCGGCTGATACGGCGTATACGCGGTGTACCAACCGGGGTTTTCCAAGACATTACGCAAAATGACGGGCGGTACGAACGTATCGTAATAGCCCATGCCGATGTACGACTTGGCAACGGTGTTTTGCCCCGCCAATTGCTTGAGGTAAGCCAGCGTTTCGGCTTCAGTGCGGCTGCCATCCATCGCCAACGGTGCTGGCAGGCGGATACTCGCAGGCACAGTGCTGTCAATCAGCGCATCCAGCGATTCCGCGCCCACGGTTTGCAGCATTGCCGCTGTATCCGCCGCGCTGGGGCCAATGTGGCGGGCAATAAAATCGTCGTGTTGTTCAAGTTCGTACAAGGTTGTCATTCAATCGTTACCTGATCTTGCTCCCTTCACCCTCTTCGCGGGGGAAGGGGCGGGGATGGGGGTCTGTTCTTAAGGGATTTACTCGTCACATTCCGCTTTGTATGCTTCTGCATCCAGCAGCTCGTCCAGCGCGTCTTCGTCATCCACGCGCATGACGAACAGCCAGCCGTCGCCGTAAGGGTCGGAATTGATCAGTTCCGGCGAATCTTGCACCGCTTCGTTGACTTCGAGGATCACACCGGGAACAGGCGCGTAAATGTCAGAAGCCGCTTTGACGGATTCAGCTACCGCACAACCGTCTTCCGCACCGAATTCCGTGCCCACTTCTGGCAATTCGATGTGTACCAAATCGCCCAGCAATTCTTGCGCGTGGTCAGTAATCCCAACGGTCACAGTGCCGTCGCCGTTGTCGCGTACCCACTCGTGGGATTTGGTGTATTTCAGATCGGATGGAACATTGCTCATAAATAACTCCTAAAAACTTAATTTAAAACAGATTTGCCATTGCGGGCGAAGACGGGTTTCACCACTTTCGCCGGGTGCAATTTGCCGCGAATATCGACCTCGCAAGTCTCACCGCAGCTTGCCGGAACCCGTGCCAGCGCAATCGCTACGCCGAGTGTAGGCGAAAATGTGCCGCTGGTGGTTTCTCCCTCACCACCATTGCACAAATAACTTTCATGTGGCTGCGTAATACGCCCTTGCCTTCCAGCACCAGACCGACGAATTTTTGCGGAACTACCGGCGGCTTTCTGTGCTTCCAACGCGGTGCGCCCGATGAAGTCACGGTCTTCAGGCTGCCAGCCAATTGTCCAGCCAAGACCAGAAACTAGGGGGGACGTAGTTTCGTCCATGTCCGTGCCGTACAGGTTCATGCCTGCTTCCAGACGCAAGGTGTCGCGTGCGCCCAGACCAATCGGTTTAATGCCCGGCCGCCAGCAGCGCATCCCACACTTTGTGGGCTTGTTCGTTGCGGGATCATGATTTCAAAGCCGTCTTCGCCCGTGTAGCCGGTGCGGGCAATGAACCAGTCGTTGACGAATGCGCCGTAAAATGTTTTCAGTGGTTCAACGATTCCACTTCTCCGCAGGCATAATGCCCAGCACTTGCGCACGCGCATTGGGGCCTTGTGCGGCAATCATGGACAGGTCATCGCGTTCGGTCAGGGTTGCGTCATACGGGGCGATTTGTTGCTGCATCCACGCAATGTCTTTTTCGCGGGTGCCGGCATTCACCACGATGCGGTATGAGGTGTCGGAAATGAAGTACACGATCAGGTCGTCAATCACCTTGCCCTGTTCGGGTTCAACATGCAGCTATACAGTGCCTTGCCGTGTTCCTTGAGCTTTTCGACGTTGTTGGCGAGCAGGTGCAGCAGGAAAACCTTGGATTGCGCCCCCACGAGATCCAGCACGGTCATGTGGGACACGTCGAACATGCCTGCATCTTGCGGACATGTGGTGTTCTTGCAGTTGTGAGCCGTAGTGGATGGGCATTTCCCAGCCCGCGAAATCGACCATTTTCGCAGCGGATTCAAGGTGCTTGGCGTAGAGTGCAGTACGTTGCATTGGCGTTCTTCCCAGTTTGCAGGCACAAAAAAAGGGCGGCAAGCCGCTAAGCTTGCCGCCCCTCTGTCCGTTTACCTGAGAGATTCCTTGTTCGGGGGAACAAGTTAATACCCTTCGGTGAGCGCGTCCGCGCTGCTCTCCAGAGTCAGATCTAGTACTGCCAGTCCTTTTGCCTGAGCGTTTCCGGGCGGAATTGCGCCTTCGGCGGTTGCGGCAACTCTCGGGGCGGCAACTCTCTCCTGCCAGTGTTTACTGAATCCGGGCATTGTACCGAATGCAATGCAGCAACTAAAGCAGCAATTATGGCAGAAATGAGACCGTATATAGCGGTGAGGTGTCAATTAGAAGCGGTTGATCAGGTCAAGTACGTCCTTGAAGCGGGTGAAACTATGATTGCCACCCTGAAAAATCAATTGGTTGGCGTCGCGGTAATAACGAGTAGCATCTTGCCAGTCCAGTGTTTCATCGCCAGTTTCCAACATCACTAACTGGTTGCGCGGTTTGGCTGGGGCAAGCTGATCCAGCGCAGTCAATTCATCCAGATGCTGTTGGGTAAAAGTGTAGGTGGTATCACTATACCAGTATTTTTGCACAGTGCCAACAAGCGGGCGCAATAATAAGCCCGGATGCACAGCGGGGTTAATCAACGCAGCTTTCAGGTCATAGCGGGTGAGCAAATGACTCGCATAAAAACCACCTAGCGAGCTACCGATGAGTTTCGGCGGCGTGCTGGCTGTTTCAATGAGATCAGCAAGTAGCGCGATGGCTTCGGCGGGGCGGTTGGGCAGGTCGGGGCAAACCCATTCGTGCAAGCGCCCGCGCACTTCCAGCCAATGTTTCAGCTCTTGCGCTTTGTCGGATGTAGCGGCGCTGTTGAAGCCGTGGATGTACAGAATCATGAGGTTGGAGCTAGCAGTTTCTGGTGAAAGGGTTGTGCTAGAATACCACTTACCGCTCTAATACAGGTAAACATTATGGATTCCCATCTTTTACAGGCAGAAGCACTCGGCATTAAACTGGAGATTGTTAATGGCTTGCATATCTGGGAAGCTCAACCTGTGTATCGCCACCAACGTGCTGTTGACCGTATCCGCAGCACCATCACGCCAGCAACGACAACGGCTTGCCAGTGCATCCACATTGCTGATGTCTATGTCAGTTTCCCCAACGGTTCGCTGAAAAGACCGGATATTTCCATTTTCTGCCGCGAGCCGGATGAAGACGAAGAAGCCATTACCCTTGTCCCCGAAGCGGTGATCGAAATCATCAGCAAGGGTTACGAAGCCAAGGATTTGCAGATTGGGCCACCGTTTTACCTTTCGCAAGGGGTGAAAGATGTTGTCGTGTTTAATCCGTACACGTTAGCAGTGCTGCATGTGCATCAGGGTGGGGCAGCGCAGCATATTTCGCCGGTAGAAATCAGTTTGGCGTGTGGGTGTACGGTGACGATTTAAGGATGGCTTCTCCCGCCCACAATAGCAGGCGGGAGAAATGAGAAATCAAGGCAAGTAAGTCTTACCCATCAAAAACCGATCACATTCCCGTGCGGCTTCACGCCCTTCGTTGATCGCCCACACCACCAGGCTTTGCCCACGGCGCATATCGCCCGCTGCAAACACACCCGGCAGATTGGTCACATACTTGCCATAATCGGCTTGCACATTGCCACGCGGGTCAGTTGCCAGTGTCAGCGCATCAATCAGGGTTTTTTCCGGCCCGGTAAAGCCCATTGCCAGCAACACCAATTGCGCAGGCAACACTTCTTCTGTGCCTTCCACTTCGACCAGATTCATGCGCCCGTTTGCACCCTGTTCCCAGCGCACACCCACGGTATGGATTTCCTTCACATGACCATTGTCATCCCCGACCAGTTTCTTGGTGGAAATGAGGTAATCACGCGGATCACGCCCGAATACCGCTGCCGCTTCTTCCTGACCGTAGTCAACCTTGTGGACGCGCGGCCATTCCGGCCACGGGTTATCCGCCGCACGGCTATCCGGCGCACGCGGCATGATTTCCAGTTGGGTCACGGATTTGCAACCATGCCGCACCGAAGTACCCACGCAGTCCGTGCCGGTATCGCCACCACCGATCACGATGACATCCAAACCCTTAGCTGAAATGTAGTTGCCATCCGCCAGATTAGAATCCAGCAAGCTCTTGGTGTTGGCGGTGAGGAAATCCATCGCGTAATGCACGCCTTTGAGGTTGCGCCCTTCAACTGGCAGGTCACGCGGCTGGGTTGCCCCGGCACACAGTACCATTGCATCGAAATCGGTGCGCAACTGCTCCGCAGAAATGTCTTTGCCCACTTCCACGCCGGTCACGAAGGTCACGCCTTCCGCCGCCATCAGGTCAACGCGGCGTTGCACGATTTCCTGCTTATCCAGCTTCATATTGGGGATGCCGTACATCAGCAAGCCGCCGATGCGGTCAGCGCGTTCGTAAACCGTGACTTCGTGACCGGCCTTGTTCAACTGGTCAGCACACGCCAGCCCCGCAGGCCCCGAACCCACCACGGCAACTTTCTTGCCAGTACGCTCCACGGGCGGTTCAGCCTTGACCCAACCTTCCGCAAATGCTTTGTCGATGATCGACACTTCATTCAGCTTGATGGTGACGGGCGGATCGTTGATACCCAGCGTGCAAGAACCTTCGCACGGCGCTGGGCACACCCGCCCGGTGAATTCCGGGAAGTTATTGGTCATGCGCAAGCGTTCAAAGGCTTCGCGCCACAAGCCCCGGAAAATCATATCGTTCCATTCCGGGATCAGGTTGTGTACCGGGCAACCGCTCGCACCACCGGGCAAAATCCGCCCGGTCTGGCAAAATGGGATGCCGCATTCCATGCAGCGTGCGCCCTGTTCGCGGCTTTCGGCTTCACGCTCGAAATGCAGGTGAAATTCACGCCAATCTTTAATACGTTCCAGCGGAGCGCGGTCGGCTGGTAGCTCACGCGGGTATTCCATGAAACCTGTAGGTTTTCCCATGACTGTTACCTTTAATCCTTAGTTGCCGCCGACACGCGAGGCGTCGCTATTGTTTGCGGTGAAAGCTGCCATCAGCGCCTCTTCGCCGGAAAGCCCTTGTTCCTCAAAGGAACGGATCGCTTCCAGCATACGTTGGTAGTCGTTCGGCATGACGCGCACGAAACTGCCGGACAGTTTATCCCAGTCCGCCAAAATCATGCTGGCACGGACGCTGCCGGTATACAGCAAATGCTTTTCGACCATTGCTTTGACTTCGGCCTTTTCGGCGGCATCGCTCAGGGCGCTGTAAGCCACCATTTCGGTATTGCCACTGACCGCCAGAATGCCAGTCGGGTCATACACATAAGCCACGCCGCCGGACATGCCCGCGCCAAAGTTGCGCCCGACCTTGCCCAACACCACCACGCGCCCGCCGGTCATGTATTCACAACCGTGGTCACCCGTGCCTTCGACGACCACACGCACCCCGGAGTTGCGCACGCAGAAACGCTCGCCCGCAACCCCGCGCACATAAGCTTCACCGCCACTCGCGCCGAAGAAGGCCACGTTGCCGATCAGGATATTATCCTCAGCCGCAAACTGCGCATCTTTACGCGGGTAAACGATGATTTTGCCGCCCGACAAGCCTTTGCCGATGTAGTCGTTGGAATCGCCTTCCAGTTCCAGCGTCATGCCTTTAGGGGCAAATGCACCGAAACTTTGACCCGCCGACCCGTTGAATTTCAAGCGGATGGTATCTTCCGGCAAGCCCGCCGCGCCGTATTTGCGGGTGACTTCTGAACCTGTGATCGTACCGGCTACGCGGTCAATGTTCTTGATCTCAAATTCTGCCGTCACAGGCGTACCCTTGTCGATGGCAGGCTGGCAAGCCTTGAGGACTTCACGCTCATCCAGCGACTGGGCGATGCCGTGATCCTGTTCGCGGGTGCAGCGGATACCGTCGCATTCTTCCAGCGTCGGGCTGTGCAGGATGTTGCTCAAATCGACCATACGGGCTTTCCAATGACCTTCCGCTGAGCCTTGGCGCAATTTATCCACCCGCCCGACCATTTCATCAAGGGTACGGAAGCCGAGTTTCGCCATGTATTCGCGCAACTCTTCGGCAATGAACATCAGCAGGTTGACCACGTATTGCGGGTCACCAGCATATTTCTTGCGCAACTCGGGGTTCTGGGTAGCAATACCGACCGGGCAAGTATCCTGATGGCACACGCGCATCATCACACAACCCAGCGCCACCAGTGGCAGGGTGGCAAAGCCGTATTCTTCCGCACCCAACAAGGCTGCCACCGCCACGTCGCGGCCTGTCATCAGCTTGCCGTCGGTTTCCAGACGTACCCGGCTACGCAGGTTATTGAGCAACAGGGTTTGATGCGTTTCTGCCAGACCCAATTCCCACGGCAAACCGGCGTGTTGGACGCTGGTTTTCGGGGAAGCGCCCGTGCCGCCGTCATAGCCGGAAATCAGAATGACATCCGCCTTACCTTTGGCAACACCTGCGGCAATCGTGCCGACACCGACTTCAGATACCAGCTTGACGTTGATACGCGCCCGCTTATTGGCGTTTTTCAGGTCGTGGATGAGCTGTGCCAAGTCTTCAATCGAGTAAATGTCATGGTGCGGTGGTGGCGAAATCAGCCCCACGCCCGGTGTCGTGCCGCGCACCCGTGCAACCCACGGATACACTTTCTTGCCCGGTAACTGACCGCCTTCACCCGGTTTTGCGCCTTGTGCCAGCTTGATCTGGATTTCCTGCGCATTGTTGAGGTAATGGCTAGTCACACCGAAACGCCCTGACGCCACTTGCTTGATGGCACTGTTGCGCCAGTCGCCGTTGGCATCCGGGGTGAAACGTGCTGAATCTTCGCCGCCTTCGCCGGAGTTGGATTTCGTCCCCCAGACGGTTCATCGCAATTGCCAAGGCTTCGTGCGCTTCTTGGCTGATCGAGCCAAACGACATCGCACCAGATTTGAACCGTTTGACGATAACTGCTGCCGATTCCACTTCGCTCAGCGGGATAGGCTGCTCGGCAAAGTTGAAGTCGAGCAGGTTACGCAGGTTGAATTTCACTTCTGCGTCTTCGTGCATCAGCTTGCTGTAATCCTTGTACAGCTTGTAATCCCCCAAGCGCACTGCTTTTTGCAGCGCGTAAATGGTGGTTGGGTTGTACTGATGTTCTTCTTCCTCATTACGCCACTGGAATACGCTACCCGCCCGCAAGGAGCGTTGTTCCGCATCATGATGGTCATAGGCGGTTTGATGGCGAATCAGGGCTTCTTTGGCAATCACGTTCAAGTCGATGCCACCGATACGCGAAGCCGTCGCGGTGAAATACTTGTCAATCACCGTGTTGTTGATGCCCAGTGCTTCAAAAATTTGCGCACCACGGTAGGACTGGATGGTGGAAATGCCGATTTTCGACATGACCTTGACCACGCCTTTGGTGACCGCCTTGATGTATTTCTGTACCGCGTAATCGTATTTGAGGTTAGGCAACAAGCCTTCACGGATCAGGTCATCCAGCGATTCAAACGCCAGATACGGGTTGATGGCTTGCGCCCCGTAACCCAGCAATACCGCAAAATGGTGGACTTCACGCGGTTCACCGGATTCGAGGATCAAGCTTACACGGGTACGTTTGCCACCACGGATCAGGTGGTGATGCAAGCCAGCCACCGCCAGCAAGGACGGGATCGGCGCATTGTCGGCATCCGCCAAGCGGTCAGACAACACGATCAGGTTGGCACCATTGTCGATTTCATGATCAGTCACGGCGAACAAATGTTCCAGTGCCGCTTCCAAACCGGCTTCACCATCCATCGCACGGAAAGTGATCGGCAGGGTGACGCACTTGAAGCCTTCGCGGTTGATATGGGTCAGTTTGCCCAATTCAGCATTGTGCAGAATCGGCGTTTTCAGTTGGATCTGATGGCAACTGGCCGCTGTTGGCGCGGTAATGTCACCTTCTGAACCCAAGGTGGTGTAAGACGAGGTAACGATTTCTTCGCGGATTGAGTCAATCGGCGGGTTAGTGACCTGTGCGAACAACTGCTTGAAATAGTTGAACAAGGGCTGTGCCTGATTCGACAACACTGCAATTGGTGAGTCGATACCCATTGCACCCAGCGGGTCAATCGCCGTAAGTGCCATCGGAACCAGCACCTTACGCACATCTTCGTAGGTGTAGCCGAACATTTTCTGGCGTTGTACCAGTGTTTCATGTTCCGGCAAGATGATGGTTGGGGGCTGCTGGCAGGTCGGTGAGTTCAATCAGGTTGCTTGCCAGCCAATCTTGGTAAGGCTTGGCGGTCGCCATTTGCAGCTTGATTTCTTCGTCAGTGACGATGCGGCCTTGCGCAGTATCCACCAGCAACATGCGCCCCGGTTGCAGGCGTTGCTTAGAGATGATGGTGCTTTGGTCGAGATCGTCCAACACCCCGACTTCGGAGGCGAGGATAATCATGTCATCACTGGTCACGTAGTAACGTGAAGGACGCAGCCCGTTACGGTCGAGGGTTGCACCCACCAGCGTACCGTCGGTGAAACCCATCGCGGCGGGGCCATCCCACGGCTCCATCAGGCAGCTATGGTATTGGTAGAAGGCTTTCTTTTCCACGCCCATGCTTTCATGGTTTGACCACGGTTCGGGAACCATCATCATCATCGCATGTGGCAGGGAATAACCCGACAAGTACATGAATTCCAGCGTGTTGTCGAACATCGCCGAGTCACTGCCATGCGGGTTAATGACGGGGAATACCTTGTCTAAGCTATCATTGAACACGTCGGTTTTGATCACACCTT
The DNA here is from genome assembly GCA_963818325.1 of uncultured Gammaproteobacteria bacterium. Classification (GTDB taxonomy): domain Bacteria; phylum Pseudomonadota; class Gammaproteobacteria; order Thiotrichales; family Thiotrichaceae; genus Thiothrix. Next base: position 86,647 of record CAWFRV010000018.1, read on the forward strand.
GGCGGGCATTCATCCAGTTGACGTTACCGCGCATGGTGTTGATTTCACCATTGTGGATCAGGTAACGGTTCGGATGCGCCCGTTCCCAGCTTGGGAAGGTGTTGGTGGAAAACCGCGAGTGGATCATCGCAATGGCAGTTTCCATGTGCGGGCTAGACAAATCGCGGTAGAACTGCCCCACCTGTTCGGTGGTGAGCATCCCTTTGTACACCAGCGTGCGCGACGACAGGCTGGGGAAATAGATATGGCCTGCAACGTCTGGTGAACCCACCAAGTTTTCGGTGCGCTTGCGGATGACGTATAGCTTGCGCTCGAAATCAATGCCTGTCCGCCACCTCAGCGGCTTTGGCAATGAATACCATGCGGATGAACGGCATGGCTTTCAGTGCAGTCTTACCAATCGGGGTGGGGTTAACCGGCACATCACGCCAGCCCAGCAGGGTTTGGCCTTCCTCTTCCACGATGCGGGCGAATAGGGAGGCAACGTCTGCCCGTGCATCGGCATCCTGTGGCAGGAACACCATGCCTGCGGCATAATGACCGGGTGCGGGCAACTTGATATTGAGTGACTTGCACTCAGCCACGAGGAACTCATGGGGAAGCTGGATCAGGATACCCGCGCCATCGCCGGTATTTTCCTCACAGCCACACGCGCCACGGTGTTCCATGTGGGTCAGTACTTTTAATGCCTGTTGGACGATCTGATGCGACTTGACACCTTTCAGGTGAGCCACAAAACCCATGCCACAAGCATCGTGTTCAAAGCTAGGGTCGTACAGCCCTTGCGATGGGGGTAATTCGGTGTATCTCATCGGAATCTCAGGCAATAAAAGGGACGTTATTATGGACTAAAATCAGTTCAGGGCTAGAACCTTAGCGCGTTTTTGTCGACATGAACAGAGGCTATACTAGGCGTAACTACGGGAAGCAACACAACATCCTATGAGCATCACAGGCCGCATCCCACGGGAGTTCATTGATCAGCTACTTGCCCGCGTCGACATTATCGACGTGATCGGCTGCGCGTGTGCCACTAAAAAAGGCAGGGCGCGAATACATGGCGTGCTGTCCTTTCCACAATGAAAAAACACCCTCCTTTACGGTTAGTCCGACCAAACAGTTTTACCACTGTTTTGGTTGCGGGGTACACGGTTCTGCCATCTCTTTTTTGATGGAGTACGAACATCTTGAATATCCAGAGGCCATTGAGGCATTAGCACGCACTGTTGGAGTGCCAGTGCCCCGTGAAGGTGCAGAGGATGCACCAAAACGGAAACGTAAAGACAAGGATTTGTATGCCTTGCTGGAAGAATCCGCCGCATGGTTCCAGAGCCCAATTGAAACAAAACCCTGATGCCATTGGGTATTTGAAAAATCGCGGCCTGAGTGGGGAGGTTTCCGCCCGGTTTGGTTTGGGCTATGCCCCCGCCAGCGGCAACCTTGGGCAGGCAACTGGCGCAATACGGCGAAGACAAGCTGGTGGCAAGCGGCATGTCGATCCGCAACGATGCCGGTCGGGTGTACGACCGTTTCCGCGAACGCATCATGTTCCCGATCCGTGACCGGCGTGGGCGGGTGATCGGCTTTGGCGGGCGTGTCATCGGCGACGGTACGCCCAAGTACCTGAATTCACCCGAAACTGAGGTTTTCCACAAAGGTGACGAACTCTACGGCCTGTTTGAAGCCCGCAACGATACCCGCAAGCTGGAACGCCTGCTGGTGGTCGAAGGCTATATGGATGTCATCGCCTTGGCGCAATACGGCATCACTTACGCGGTGGCAACCTTAGGGACAGCAACCACCCCGGAACATATCCGCCAGTTATTGCGCTTAGTGCCCGAAGTGGTGTTCTGTTTCGATGGCGACCGTGCCGGACGTGAGGCTGCATGGCGGGCATTAGAAAATGCCTTGCCGGAACTGCGTGACGACAAGGAAATCCGCTTCCTGTTCCTGCCACAAGGGGAAGACCCGGATACGCAAATCCGCCAAGTCGGCAAAGAGGCATTTGAGGCACAAGTGGCTTCCGCCCTGACCTTAAGCGGCTATTTATTGGCAGGTTTGAAGGAACGTTTCAACCTCAGCACCAAGGAAGGCAAATCGCGTTTGCTGAATGATGGCCTAAAATTAGCTGGCAACCATGCCAGTTATCCTGTTGCAGGAACAAATTCTCGGAGAATTGTCTACACTCACGGATACGCCCGTTGGAAGTGGTGCGTCGACACTTGAAAAAAAATCCAGCAGGAGCTATCGAACCCGACCTATAATCGGGCGCGGCTTGGTGATCAGGATGTCCGCCGTACCCCGGTACGGCACGCGATAGCCTTACTGTTGCACAACCCTGTATTGGTGGAACTGGCTGATAGCCCCGAACAGATTCTCAGTTATGACCTTCCCGGCATGAGTTTGCTGGCAGCTCATCATTGAAAATATCGAGGAGAATCCCCATATACACTTGGCAGGTTTACTGGAGCGTTTTCGCCAGACAGAACACGAGAGTGTGTGTGCAACGTTTGGCTAACTGGCGACCTGAAACCGATGATGAAACTGTTATACGGCGTGAATTTTCCGACTGTCTGCAACAGATCAGGCGGGAAGTCGCGTAAAAAACAGCTAGAGACCCTGCTACACCGTGAGCAAACCGAAGGTTTGAGTGCGCAGGAACGTAATGATTTGGTTGTTTACTGCTCCAGGATCTACACAACCAGGGGCATAAGAATACCCCTACGCTGGTTGCGTTTCAGAAAAATATGCTATAATCACCGACCTTTTTTCCAGAGAGTTTTAGGGCATGAGTCAAGAAGAGCAGCAGCAGTCGAGCTTGAAAGAGTTAATTGCCAAAGGCAAGGAGCAGGGCTACCTTACCTATGCTGAGGTCAACGACCATCTTCCCGATACCATCGTTGACCCGGAGCAGATTGAAGATATCGTTGCCATGATCAACGATATGGGCATTACTGTGTATGAACATGCCCCGGATGCGGATTCCCTGCTGCTAAACGATGACGCCCCTGCAGGCGGATGACGAAGCAGCCGAAGAAGCCGCCGCAGCACTTGGCCAATGTTGACGGCGATTTCGGGCGGACCACTGACCCGGTGCGTATGTATATGCGCGAAATGGGTACGGTGGAACTGCTGACCCGCGAAGGTGAAATCAAGATTGCGATCCGCATTGAAGAAGGCTTGAACGAAATCCTGCGAGCATTGGCGCAATACCCCGGCTCCACCGAACTCCTACTGGAAAAAGCGGCACTGATTGATTCCGAAGAAATTCGTCTGACCGACATCATCAACGGCTTTGTCAACCCGGATGACGAGCTGGGTGCTTTCCCTCCTCCGATTGCCGTTGTGCCTGAGGAAGATGACTGCGGCAGAAGCTGACAGAGGAAGACGCGGCGGAAGAAGAGGATGATGATGACGTCGCGGATCCTGTTGATACTGGCCCAGACCCTGAAGAAGCCCGCATCAAATTTGCCGAACTCCGCGCACTTTATGAAGCCTCGAAAGTCTGCCAGCGTGAGCAATAACCAAGCTGCCTACTCTGCTGCCCGTGATGCTGTAGCGACTAAATTCATGGAATTCCGCCTAGCACAGCCCATCATTGAGCAGTTGACGGTGCAATTGAATGAAATCGTTGACCGCATCCGCCAGAATGAACGCCACATTATGAAACTGTGCGTCCAAAAAGGCAGCATGGCACGTCAGGATTTCATCGACAGCTTCCCGCAAAATGAAACCGATCTGGAATGGCTGAACCGCTATTGCGACTACCAAGCGTGGCGACCATACCCGTTTGCGGACCTTCTTGCCAAAGATTCATGAAGCGCAGCAAGAGTTACTGGACGTGGAGCGCGAATGCAACCTGTCCATCCCGCAAATCAAGGACATCAACCGCAGCATGTCGGTCGGTGAAGCCAAAGCCCGCCGCGCCAAGAAAGAAATGGTGGAAGCCAACCTGCGTTTGGTTATTTCCATTGCCAAGAAATACACCAACCGTGGCTTGCAATTCCTCGACCTGATTCAGGAAGGCAATATCGGCCTGATGAAAGCGGTGGACAAGTTTGAATACCGCCGTGGTTACAAATTCTCGACTTACGCTACGTGGTGGATTCGTCAGGCGATTACCCGTTCGATTGCGGATCAGGCACGCACCATCCGTATTCCGGTACACATGATCGAAACCATCAACAAGCTCAACCGTATTTCGCGCAAGCTGTTGCAGGAAATGGGGCGTGAAGCGACGCCGGAAGAATTGGCGGAAGCGATGGATATGCCGGAAGACAAAATCCGCAAAGTCCTGAAAATCGCCAAAGAACCGATTTCGATGGAAACGCCGATTGGTGATGATGAAGATTCGCATCTGGGTGATTTCATTGAAGATGGCAATATCCTGTCCCCGATCGAGTCAGCCACCACGTCGAGCTTGTCGGAAATCACCCGCGAAGTGCTGTCCAGCCTGACTTCACGCGAAGCCAAAGTGCTGCGGATGCGTTTCGGTATTGATATGAATACCGACCATACGCTGGAAGAAGTGGGTAAGCAGTTTGACGTGACCCGTGAACGTATTCGTCAGATCGAAGCAAAAGCGTTGCGCAAGTTGCGTCATCCGAGCCGTTCAGATATGCTTCGCAGCTTCCTTGAATACGAACCGGGCGTGTTGCCGACCAATTAATCGTACCGTTTGCACGTTCAGGGCCTATAGCTCAGTTGGTTAGAGCAGGGGACTCATAATCCCTTGGTCCTAGGTTCGAGTCCTAGTGGGCCCACCATTTACATCAAGCCTTCAAAGGGGATAATCGTTACCGGTGTCCCCATGCCCACATTCCCCCATTCCAACGGCAGGACAATGAAGCAATTCGCTTGGCTCATGGAACGCAGCACATGCGAGCCTTGGTTGCCCGTGCTGCTGACTCGCCACTGCCCATTACTGTCACGCTGGCAAATGCCGCGCTGGTAATCCTTACGCCCCGGTGATTTTTTCAGGGGAGTGTCGCAAATGGCGGTATATTCAGGCACGAGCGGCAGGCTTTCCCCGCGCAATTTGAGAATAGCGGGACGTACAAACAACAGGAATGTTGCCATAACCGCGACCGGATTACCCGGAAGGCCAAAGAACAAGCAGTTACCCAATGTACCGAACGCCAGTGGCTTGCCCGGTTTCATGGCTATTTTCCAGAAATTGACCTGCCCCAGCCGTTTAAGGGTATCAGCCACGTAATCGGCTTCACCGACGGAAACCCCACCACTGGTGATGAATATATCTGCTATCTGGCTGGCTTGCTGGAAAGCCTGTTCCACCGCTTCCCGCGTGTCACGGACTATGCCAATGTCGATAATTTCCACGTCGAGCTTTTGCAGCATCGCGTGCAGGGTGTAGCGGTTACTGTCGTAAATGTCGCCGGGTTGTAGGGGTTCGCCGAGGCTTTTGAGTTCATCACCCGTCGAGCAAAATGCCACACGCGGGCGGCGCAGCAACGGAACAGTACCGATGCCTTGCGAGGCCAACAGGCCAAGGTCAGCCGCATTTAGCTTATGCCCCGCCTCCAGCAAGGTATCACCGCTCCGGCTGTCTTCCCCCACATGGCGCACATTTTCGCCAATTTTGAGCGTAGCGGCAACCTGAATGCTGCCACCTTCGCGCTGCACATTCTCCTGCATCACTACGCTGTCAGCCCCTTGTGGCACGACCGCGCCGGTCATAATGCGCACGCATTCGCCTGCCTGCACGCTGCCATTGAATGGACGGCCTGCAAACGCGCTGCCAATCACGGCAAGCTTACCGCCCGTAGCAAGGTCGGCATGGCGCAGGGCATAGCCATCCATCGCGGAATTGGTATACGGCGGCACATCTTGTTGCGCATGGACAGATTGGGCAAGAATGCGCCCCAATGCCTGCATCAAGGCAATATCTTCGCCTTCCTGCAAGGTAGTGACGCTGTTAAGGATATGGGCTTGCGCCTGTTCGACTATCATATTCATCCGCTATTCCCTAAAGAAATGCTCAATACGCCAGCAAACGCTTGGGGATAAGCACACCCCTGACTGCCTCACCCAGCCCAATGAATTCGCCGGATTCGTTATAGAAGCGCAGCAATTCGGCATTTTCTGCCTCAGCCGCGACTTTTTGCCCCTGCCGCAAACGTTGCACCGTGGCATCAGGAAGTGTAAGTGCTGGCAAATGCGGCAAAGCAGCATCCAGCGGTAACAGCACTGCATCCAGCGCCTCCCCGCCCTGCTCCGCCAACGCCCGTAATTCTTCCAGCGAATACATACGGAATGCGCCAAACGGCTCCACTGACTCGCGCCGCAGCATGGACACATACGCCCCACACCCCAGCATTTCGCCAATATCTTCCACCAGTGTGCGGATATACGTGCCTTTGCTGCACACCACATCCAACGTCAAGGTCGTATCGGTACGTGCCAACACTTGCAAGGAATGGATGGTGAGGCTACGTGCCGCACGCTCCACTTCCACGCCCTGACGCGCCAGCTTATACAGCGGCTGCCCGTCTTTTTTCAGCGCAGAATACATCGGTGGGATTTGCTGGATGTCACCCCGGAATTGCGCCAACACGGCCTCCAGTTCGGCATCCGTAATGGCGGGAATGGGGCGCGGATTGAGCTTCTCACCTTCAGCATCGCCGGTAGTACTCACATACCCCAGTGTCCCCGTGGTGACATAACGCTTGTCGGAATCGAGCAGATAGGCTGAAACCTTGGTGGCTTCGCCAAAACAGACCGGCAACATGCCGGAGGCCAGCGGATCAAGGCTGCCAGTATGCCCGGCTTTTTCCGCTTGGAACAGGAAACGTGCATCCTGCAACGCCTTGTTGCTGGACACGCCCAAGGCTTTATCCAGCAGCAAAATACCATTGAGTTTGCGGAAGCGGCGACGGCTCAAGATTCAGCCGCGCCTTTTGCTGCATCATCGGCGTCATCGGCATCATCTACGCCATCCGTATCATCGTCATCATGGCGGTCAGAGGCGACGGCCTTGGCAATCAGTGCAGACAGTGCATTACCGCGTGACTGGGTGTCGTCGTAGAAAAAGTGTAACGCCGGGGTCATGCGCAATTTCAGCATATGCCCCAGTTCACGGCGCAAGAAACCAGCGGCGTGGTTAAGCGCCTCCTGAGCTTCCAGCCCTTGTTCGGCTTGCAGTGCATCGAACCAAATCTTGGCGTGGGCGAAATCTTTCGACACTTCCACGTCCAGCAGGGTAATCATGCCAACACGTGGGTCTTTTATCCGGTCGCGGATCAGGCCAGCCAGATCGCGGCGGATTTGTTCGCCCACGCGGTCGGCGCGGGCGAAGCCATGAGGGTGTGAATGATGGGGCATCGCTTAGATCTTCCTTGCCACTTCAATCTTTTCGTAGCATTCGATGTTATCGCCCTTGCGCACGTCATTGTAGTCTTTGACCGCAATACCGCACTCTGTCCCCATGTGGACATCTTTCACGTCATCACGGTGGCGACGCAGGGATTCCAGTTCGCCATTGAAAATAACCACATTGTCACGCAATACCCGGATAGGCAGGCCACGGCGTACCGTACCATCGACCACCAAGCAACCCGCCACTTGACCCAATTCCGAGGAGCGGAACACTTCACGGACTTCCGCCAAGCCGACAAAGACTTCGCGCACTTCCGGTGACAACAAGCCGCTCATGACCGCTTTCACGTCATCAATGACTTCGTAGATAATGCTGTAATAACGGATAGTGACGCCATTATCTGCCGCAATCTTACGCGCCGTGGCATCAGTACGCACATTGAACGCAATCATGGTGGCTTTTGAAGCCGACGCCAAATCAACATCACTGGCACTAATACCGCCTACACCGGCTGCTACTACCCGAACTTCTACTTCATCCGTAGACAGGTTGAGCAATTCAGTGCGCAAGGCTTCCACACTGCCTTGTACGTCGGCTTTGATCAGCACATTCACTTGGGCACGTTCGCTCGCTTTCACTTGCGTGAAGAAGTCTTCCGACTTGCTCACATGCTGGGCGGCAAAACGGGTATCACGCTGCTTTTCACGACGCAATTCAGCAATTTCACGCGCTTTGCGTTCGTCATTCAGCACCACCACTTCATCGCCAGCTTCTGGTGCGGCGGAAAGCCCCAGCACAGCAACTGGAATCGAAGGCCCTGCTTCTTTAACCGGGCGACCGTTTTCATCAAACATGGCACGCACCCGACCGTATTCCGCACCGCACAGCAGCAAATCGCCACGACGCAATGTACCGGAACGCACCAAGACGGTTGCTACCGCACCGCGACCTTTTTCGATACTGGCTTCGATCACATGACCGGTGGCAGGTGCATCGACAGGTGCTTTCAATTCCTGCACCTCGGCAACCAGCAACAAGGTTTCCAGCAAGGCATCAATACCTTGCCCGGTTTTGGCAGAAATCTGCACGACCGGCACATCGCCACCCCATGCTTCGGTTTGCACCTCATACTGGGAGAGTTCGCTCAATACCTTGTCAGGGTCAGCGCCTTGCTTGTCGATTTTGTTGATCGCAACGACCATCGGCACACCCGCCGCTTTCGCGTGCTTGATGGCTTCCTTGGTCTGCGGCATCACGCCATCGTCAGCCGCCACGATCAGGATAATGATGTCCGTAACCCGCGCACCGCGTTGACGCATTTGGGTAAATGCCGCGTGCCCCGGTGTATCAAGGAAAGTGACCGTGCCGTGATCGGTATCCACATGGTAAGCACCAATGTGCTGGGTAATCCCACCCGCTTCACCAGCGGCTACCCGCGTTTTGCGGATATAGTCCAGCAAAGAGGTTTTACCGTGGTCAACGTGACCCATGATAGTCACGACTGGCGGACGAGGTTTTAATTCGTACTCGGCAGTATCCTGCCCCATCATCGCTGCTAGCAACGTGGCATCATCCATTTCCTGCATCGGCTTGGCTTTGTGGCCCAGCTCTTCTGTCACCAAAATGGCGGTATCTTGGTCGATGGCTTGATTGATGGTCATCATCATGCCCATTTTCATCATCGCCTTGATAATGTCAGTGGCACGGATAGCAAGTTTTTGCGCCAGATCAGACACCACGATAGTCGTTGGAATCTCGATTTCCTTGACGACTGGGGCTGTCGGTTTTTCAAACCCGTGTTTGGCATTATTTTGCTGCTGGCGCGGATCTGGCCTGAAGGCATCACGCCGACCGCCACCGCCGCCTTTGCGTTTGCCGGGACGGTTACCACCGCCGCTCGGCACATGCAATTCCTCACGACCACCACGACCGGATTCTTTACCTTTCACCACTTTCTTGACAGCTTTCTTCTCGCCTGCCGGTTCGGAATCGGTGTATTTTTCGGCAACGGTAGGCGGCACTACTGGCTGCAGTTCCTGCTCTGCTTCCGGCTCTTTAGTGTCGACAACTTGGACTGGAGCCAGCGTAAGCTTGGGCTTCAGTTTGGAAGGACGGCGCTTCAACGCGGTGGCAGCCTCTTCGCGTGCCGCAGTAGCAACAAATTCACGCTGCTCTTTGGCGCTCAAGTTGTCGGTCAGTTGACCGCCACTCGTGACCACCGGGGCTGCGACGGATGCAGGTGCTGCAAAGATTGCCCGCTTCACAACCGGTGCGGCTGGGGCTGCGGCTACTGTCGGGGTTGGGGCAGCGACTGGCGCGGCGGGCTGCGGCTGGCGTAACTTCAACGTAACTAGTCTCCACGGGTTGCGCGACGACTTCCTGAACAACTGGCGCTGGCGTTTCTGCTACCACCGCGACAGGCACTTCTTCAACCACGTCACGCACCACTTCCGTAGGCTGGCGTTGCTGCTCCATACGGCGTGATTCGATCTGACGGCGTTCCTGTTCTGACTTCTGGATAAGGGATTCACGCGCCTGACGTTCGGCAGACAACTGACGTGCCAGTTCTTCGGTACGGCTTACCCGCCCTGTCGCCGCAGGCTGCTTGGGGATTAGGATTATCCCACTTGTTCGGCAGGTTTACCCGTGCCAGTTGCAAAGGTTTTCTTGTGCCTGACTTCGACACTCACGGTTTTGCCACGCTGACCACCTGCGGGACCCTACCGTCACTTCACGGCGTTTCAGGGTGACTTTATTGCCACCGCCGGTACTGGGCGCTGGCGCTCCCTGACGGATGTGCGCCAGTAATTTTAGCTTTTGTGCATCCGTAATCCATGCATCTGGGCCATCAACGCGAATACCTGCATCCTGTAACTGCTTGAGCAGAACCTCAACGGGGGCATTGATTGTCTCGGCAAGTTTCTTGACTGCTATGTCCGACATTTCTTCCTTCCTCCCGCAGAGTTTAACCTGCTGCCTTGTCATCCGCGAACCATGGTTCCCGTGCTTTCATAATCAAACTGGCCGCACGGGCCTCGTCAATCTCGGCCACTTCCATGAGTTCATCCACGGCCTGTTCCGCCAGATCTTCCATCGTGCAAATGCCACGGGTTGCCAGCTTGAACGCCAGCGTGTCATCCATCCCGTCCATATGCAGAAGGTCTGCGGCTGGCAGGTGCGTGTCCTGGGAAATGGCCTGTGACAGCAATGCTGTCTGGGCGCGATCACGTAATTCATTAATAATGGTTTCGTCGAAGCCTTCAATTTCCATGAATTCTTCAATCGGGACGTAGGCAACTTCTTCAAGGGTGGAGAAACCTTCTTCCACCAGAATAACCGCCACTTCCTCATCTACATCCAATTTATCCATAAACAAGCTGATGATGGATTGCTGCTCTGCCTGCGTTTTGGCTTCAGCTTCTTCAACACTCATCACGTTGAGTGTCCAGCCCGTCAACTCGCTGGCAAGGCGTACATTCTGACCACCACGCCCGATGGCTTGTGACAGCTTTTCGCTGTCCACACCGATGTCCATGGTTTTACTGTCTTCATCAACCACGATGGAAAGCACTTCAGCAGGTGCCATCGCGTTCATCACATAGGTAGCCACATCGTCATTCCATAGCACGATGTCAACACGCTCTTTACCACCCAATTCATTAGTCACGGTCTGGATACGTGACCCGCGCATTCCGACGCACGCACCAATCGGGTCGATGTTCGGCAAGTTGGCACGCACCGCCACCTTAGCGCGGGAACCTGCGTCACGCGCAGCACCCATTATATCAATCATTTCCTGACTGACTTCAGGAACTTCAAGCTTCATCAGTTCAATGAGGAAATTTACATCAGAACGGCTGACAATGATCTGCGGGCCGCGTGCATCTTGACGGATTTCCTTGAGGTAGCCACGTACCCGTGCCCCAGTATGCAACATCTCACCGGGAACCATTTCTTCACGTGGAATGAATGCTTCAGCATTCTCCCCCATGTCCAGAATAGTGCCTTTGCGGTCAGCACGCTTCACCACACCCATCACCAAATGACCGATGCGGTCGCGGTAAGCGGAAACCACTTTCTCGCGTTCAGCTTCACGTACCTTAGCAACAATCACCTGTTTGGCGGTCTGGGCAGCAATACGCCCAAACTCGACCGAAGCAATCGGCTCTTCAATATAATCACCGATGGCTGCATCTAAGCCACGTGCTTCGGCATAGCTTTTTAAAATTTGCCGTTCTGGACTTTCAAATTCTGGGTCTTCATCATCTACCACCACCCAACGACGGAAAGTTTCGTAATCACCTGTTTGGCGATTAATCGCAACACGTACATCTATGCCCATGCCGTACTTTTTACGGCTAGCCATTGCCAGCGCAGTTTCAATCGCTTGGAAAATCAATTCCTTGCCAATCGTTTTCTCATTGGCAACTGCATCAACAACGTAGAGAATTTCTTTATTCATGTGCGTTTACCGCCCTTGCGCTGAGGTCGAATATCCAGAACCACTCGCCCACGATCAATAATATCATAGGGGATTTCATATACCGTGCCTTCCAGATCCATGAAAATGTGGGTGTCATTGGCGTCTTTCAGCTTACCGACGAAATTGCGGCGGCGTTCCACTGGCAGACGGGTGCGCACTTTGATTTGTTTACCCACGTAAGGGGTATAGTGCGCGGGGATAAATAACACTCGATCAATACCGGGGGATGACACTTCAAGAATATAAGCAACTGGAATCAGGTCATCCACATCCAGAGCTGCACCTAACTGGTGGCTGACACGCCCACAATCATCGACGGTAATGCCCTGTTCGGAGTCGATGAAAACACGCAGTAAGGCGCTTTCTGTTTGTGGACGGTATTCAAAACCCCACAGTTCATAACCGAGGCCGGTTACTGTCGTGCGAATCAGCGCATCCAGTTTTTCTTGCATTAAATCTTCCGTGTCTTTCTGGGTAGCAGATAATAAAAAAGGCCCTAATGGGCCTTCTTATATTTGGTAGCGGGGGCAGGATTTGAACCTGCGACCTTCGGGTTATGAGCCCGACGAGCTGCCAGACTGCTCCACCCCGCATCAGAGGAGCGAACTATAAAGGAAAGCCGCTGACACTTGCAAGAGCAATTTAACCTAAACGTGAAATTAACGGACGTAACGGAAAATAAACCCCGGAAATGCGAATACCATGAACAACGCCAAGGTGACCGCGTAAAATTCCCAGTCCTGTGGACTCACAGACCCCATCGCCCGCTGCTCCAGCAGCCATGCCAAACCGCCGGTCACAAAATACAATACCAGCCATTCCAGCAGGCGTAACCACGCTGATTTGCGTTCGCATTGCAGGATCAGGAAACAACGCTGGCTCAACCACGGCAGGTTGGCTAACAATAAGGCAATGGCGAGAAATCCCCATTGCAAAACAAGTAAACTCATAAGCGACTGGCGACCATTGCTGCTGAACAAATACTCATTAAGGCGCTAGGGAATAACCCCAGCAACACCATAAGCACGCCATTTACGCTGATCAGCACCGTAAAATCAAGTTCTGCCTTGATTGGTGCGTTATTGTCAGGCTTGTCGAAGTACATCATCTTGATGGCACGTAGGTAGTAGAACGCGCCAATCACCGACATCACCACCATGAAAACGGCTGGCCACAAATAGCCTGCCTGCATCACCACCTGAATAATGGAAAGCTTGGCATAGAACCCGACCGTTGGCGGAATACCCGCCATCGAGAACAGCAACAGCAACATAATGAAGGCATACCAAGGGTTGCGCTCATTCAAACCCTTAAGGTCATCCAGCGTTTCTGCCTCAAACCCCTCTTTACCCAACAGGATCAGGATGGCAAACGCACCTCCTGCCGTCATCGCATAAGTGATCGTGTAGAACAATGCCGCACTGTAACCTTGCGTCGTGCCGGTCAGCGTCGCCAGTAAAATGAACCCCATGTGCGCAATGGTGGAATATGCCAACATCCGCTTGAGGTTGAACTGGGCAATCGCGCTCAAATTCCCCAAGAACACCGACAGCAAACCGAATACCAGCAACAGTTGCGCCCAACCCGGCTGGGCAGTACCCATAGATTCCGCCAGCACCCGCAGCAACATCGCCAGCCCCGCCACTTTCGGCACACTACCGAGGAACAAGGTCACAGCCGTTGGTGCGCCCTGATAAACATCAGGAACCCACATGTGGAATGGTACTGCACCAAACTTGAATGAAATCCCCGCCACAATGAACACTAACGCGAACAATAACGGAATATTCTCCAACACGGGCTGGGCGCTGACGTAACCCAACACCCCAGCAATTTCCAACTTGCCACTCAAGCCGTACAGGATGGAGATGCCATACAGCAACAGCCCGGATGCCACCGCACCCAGCACAAAATATTTCATCGCCGCTTCACTGGAGCGCCCGTCATCACGGTTAAATGCCACCAATGCATACATCGACAGCGCCTGCAATTCCAAGCCCAAATACACCACCAGCAAATGATTGGCGGACGCCATCACCAACATCCCCAGCACCGCAAACAGCCCCAGCAGGAAAAACTCGCTTTGCCAGATATTACGGTCTTTCAAATACTTGCGGGCATAAACAAACACCCCAAAGGTCAGCAGCAAAATGCTGATTTTCAGCACACCTGCGAGGTCATCACGCACATACATGCCATTCAGGCCGGTAACCTTGTCACCATCCATAGCGCCGTAAACCAGCAACGCAGTTGCCAACAACGCCACTTGAGTCAGCAGGTAAGTGACCATCCGGCAATCTTCGCGCAGGAATAGGTCAATCAACAAGATCAGACAGATAGTGCTGAGCAGAAAAATCTCCGGCATAGCAATTGCGATATTCATTACAGGCATCCCCCCGCGATTCCATCACAGAGCTTGCTATGCAAAGCCTGAGACAACAGATTTTCGATTGACACTTCCATCACATCCGTCAAAGGTTGGGGCCACAAGCCCAACAACAGCACCGCGCCTGCCAAGATCGCCAGCATGATGAATTCACGGCGACCAATATCCTGCAATTCCGCCACTTCGCCATTTTTGATGTCGCCGAACATGACCCGCTTGACCAACCAGAGTGTGTAGGCCGCCCCCACGATCAGGGTCGTCGCCGCCGCGAACGCAATCCACGGGCTTGCCCTAAAGCTCGACAAAATCACCATGAATTCCCCGACAAACCCGGATGTACCCGGCAAGCCAGTGTTCGCCATCGCAAACAACACATAAAACGCGGCAAACATTGGCATCCGGTTAGCAACACCGCCATAGGCATTGATGTCACGGGTATGCATCCGGTCATACAGCACCCCGATGCACAAGAACATCGCGCCAGAAATAAAGCCATGCGACACCATCTGCACCATGCTGCCCTGAATGGCTAGCACTGCAATGCTCATCCCACCGCCATTTTCCTGCACAGTCCCCGCGATATTGTAAATCACGAAGAAACCCAAGGTGACAAACCCCATGTGTGCGATAGAGGAATATGCCACCAGCTTTTTCATATCCTGCTGCACCAGTGCCACAAAACCGATGTACACCACCGCCGTCAATGACATGAAAATAACCAGCCAATCCAAGTACCCCGCCGCATCCGGCACAATTGGCAAAGCAAATCGTAGGAAGGCATACCCCCCTACTTTCAGGGTAATCGCTGCCAAAATCACTGAACCACCTGTCGGTGCTTCAACGTGCGCATCTGGCAACCACGTATGTACCGGCCACATCGGCACTTTCACCCCGAACGCCAGCAAAAACGACAGGAAAATCAGGATTTGTGGCGTTGCTTCAATCGGCAACTTCTGCAAATCAGCCACCGCAAAACTACCACCCAACTGGTACAGGTAGATCAGGCTAATCAGCAAGAACACCGACCCGAAAAACGTATAGAGGAAAAACTTGATGCTGGCATATACCCGGCGAGCACCACCCCAGATACCAATGATCAGGAACAGCGGAATCAACATCGCTTCAAAGAATATGTAAAACAGCATGGCATCCAGTGAGGCGAATACCCCATTCACCAGCCCCTCCATGATCAGGAAAGCCGCCAGATACTGGGAAATCCGGTACTGGATAACTTCCCAGCCCGCAATCACCACCAACACCGTAATGAAGGTATTCAACAGCAGCAATGGCATGGAAATGCCATCCACACCCAGATGGTAGTTGATCTTAAACGACTCAACCCACGGCAACAGTTCCACAAACTGCATATTTGCAGTCGTTGCATCAAAGCCGGTATACAAGGGCAGGCTTATCAGGAAGGTCAGCAAGGCAATCCCCAATGCAAACTGCCGCGCCCCAAAACGGTCGCCGACAATCAGGACACCCATACCACCGACAATCGGTAGCCAGATTAGAAAACTCAGTATTGGCAAATCAAGCATGTGCATTTCCAAGTAAAACCAACGTGGCTTAGAAGAACAAGAACCAAGTGAGCATCAACAAGATGCCCGCCACCATCGAGAACGCATAATGATACAAATAGCCCGTCTGGAGCTGGCGAGCCAATCCAGAGAACCATTCCACCACTTTAGCGGAACCATTAACAATCAAACCGTCAATCACCAAGCGTTCACCAAATGCCATCAGCCCGTTACCGAGACCGACCGAACCTTTAGCAAACACCTGCTGGTTGAAATCATCCACGTAATATTTCCGATCCAGCAAGGTATGCAGCCAGCGGAACTTGTCATACGCCCAACGGGCAATGGCATCATCTTTCATGTAGATGAACCAAGCTGAAGCCAGACCCGCCATCGCCAGCCAAAACGGTGGAGCCATCAGACCGTGCAGAATGAAACCGATGACGCCATGATACCCGGCACTGATTTCCTCAATCGCCTCATGCGCCGACAACGTCCCTGACCAACTCGGATCAAGGTTAAAACCATGCGCAACATCATTGACAGCAATGGAGCTACGGAAAAACTCGCCGACCACCATGGGATCCAGCAAATAACCCGCCAACACTGACGGAATCGCCAACATAATCAGCGGAATCGTCACCACCCAAGGGGATTCGTGCGGCGTACCGCCATGCCCATGATGATCGTCATGCTCGTCGTGATGCCCATGATCATCATGACCACCGTGCGTATCAAAACGCTCCTTGCCGTGGAACACCAAGAAGAACATGCGGAAACTGTAGAACGCCGTGACAAATACACCCAGCAACACCAGCGTATAGGCATAACCTGAAGCCCACAAATGCGATTCATGTACCGCTTCGATAATCAGATCCTTAGAGAAGAACCCCGAAAATCCCGGAAAACCGATCAGCGCCAACGAACCTACCAGTGAAGTCCAATAAGTGATCGGCATGTATTTCTTCAAGCCACCCATCTTGCGGATGTCCTGCTCATGGTGCATGGCAATAATCACCGAACCCGCCGCCAAGAACAGCAACGCCTTAAAGAAAGCATGGGTCATCAGATGGAAAACCGCCGCTGAATAAGCCGAAGCCCCCAGCGCCACCGTCATGTAACCAAGCTGCGACAGCGTGGAATACGCCACCACCCGCTTAATGTCATTCTGCACAATACCGATCAGCCCCATGAAGAAAGCCGTGGTTGCACCAATAATCAGAATGAAATTCAACGCGGTATCGGACAATTCAAAAATCGGCGACATCCGCGCCACCATGAAAATACCCGCAGTGACCATCGTCGCCGCATGGATCAGCGCCGAAATCGGTGTCGGGCCTTCCATCGAATCCGGTAGCCACACATGCAAAGGCACCTGCGCCGACTTACCCATCGCCCCGATGAACAGCAGAATCGAAATCAGCGTCACCACATTCCAATTCCAATCCGCGAAAATGGCAATATTAGCACTCGCAATACCCTTGCACACTGTGCAAAGGTTTCCAGATAATCCAACGTCCCGCAATACTGTAGGATTGCCGCGATCCCCAGCAAGAAACCAAAGTCCCCCACCCGGTTCACCAAAAACGCCTTCATATTGGCAAAAATGGCGCTTTCCTTCTTAAACCAAAACCCGATCAGCAAATAGGACACCAAGCCCACCGCTTCCCAGCCGAAGAACAACTGCATAAAGTTGTTGCTCATCACCAGCATCAGCATTGAGAAGGTAAACAAGGAGATATAGCTGAAAAACCGCTGATAACCGGGGTCTTCATGCATATAGCCAATCGTATAGATATGCACCATCAAGGAGACAAACGTCACCACCAGCATCATCATGGTACTGAGGTTATCCAGCATGAAACCGACTTCAAAGCGGATGTCCGCAATCACCGCCCACGTATACACCGTGCCGTTGTACGTATGCCCGTTGAACATGACATCGTTTGCCACCACCACCGACAGCAAAAACGCCACCGCCACACCCAAGGTCGTGACCCAATGCGCCCCAGCACGCCCAATCTTTTTGCCAAACAGCCCCGCAACAATCGCCCCGAACAACGGTGCAAGCGGAATAGCCAGATAAATCGCTTCCATCGCTTACCCCTTCATCGCATCAAGTTGTTCGACATTGATCGTGCGCCGGTTACGGAACAAGACCACCAAAATTGCCAGACCAATCGCCGCTTCTGCCGCTGCCACCGTCAGGATAAAGAACACGAACACCTGCCCCGCCATATCCCCCATATAATGGGAAAATGCGATAAAATTCAGGTTCACCGCCAGCAACATCATCTCGATGCACATCATCAAGATCAGCACATTCTTGCGGTTCAGGAACATGCCCGCCACGCTGATGGCAAACAGCACACGCCGCCACAATCAGGAAATGCGACAAAGGGATCATGCTTGCTCCTTGGTTTCAGATTTCATCTTGACCAGACGTACACGGTCTGCCCGCTTCACCTGCACCTGCTGGCTAATATCCTGCTTGCGGGAATCCGGGCGACGCCGCAAGGTCAAGCACAATCGCCGCAATAATTGCCACCACCAAAATGACCGCCGCAATTTCAAATGGGTACACATAATCGGTATACAGGATCGCACCCAAGGCTTCGGTATTATTTTCCGGCACAGCATTCAGAGGTGCTGCAATCTGGAACGGCGCACTGCGTAGCACCATAATCATTTCCACCGCAATCACTGCCGCCACGCCTAAGCCGACGGGCAGATACTTGACAAACCCCTCTTTCAACGGGGCAAGGTTCAAATCCAGCATCATGATGACGAAAAGGAACAGCACCATCACCGCCCCCACGTACACCAACACCAACACCATGCCCAAGGAATTCCGCACTCCAACAGCAGCCACAACGCGGCGCTGGTGAAAAAGCTCAAAATCAAGCACAACGCCGCATACACGGGGTTACGCACCGTCACCATACCCACCGCCGCTGCGATTAATACGGCGGAAAACAGGTAAAAGATAATCTGCTCGAATATCATGCTTGCACTATCTCCCAAGCCTTAACGGTACGCTGCATCGGCTGCTTTCATTTTGGCGATTTCAGCTTCGTGCTTATCGCCAATTGCCAGCAGTTTCTCTTTGGTCTGAATATTTTCACCACGATTTTCAAAGTGATACTCGAAAATATTGGTTTCCACAATCGCATCCACCGGGCAGGCTTCCTCACAGAAACCGCAGTAAATGCACTTAAACATATCTATGTCATAGCGCGTGGTACGGCGTGTGCCGTCGGGGCGCTCTTCTAAATCAATCGTAATGGCTAGCGCGGGGCAAACCGCTTCGCACAGCTTGCAGGCAATGCAACGTTCCTCGCCATTCGGGTAGCGGCGCAGCGCATGATGCCCGCGAAAACGGTTGGAAATCGGCGTTTTCTCTTCCGGGTACTGGATCGTGATTTTGCGCTCGAAGAAATACTTCCCCGTCACGCCCATGCCTTGCAGCAGTTCTTGCAGGCTGAACGTCTTGAAATAATGTTTCCAATTGAAACTCATATCAGCCTCCTTACAGCCACGGTTGCCAGCCCAGCGCAATCGCCAGACCTTCCGCAAAAATCCACACCAAGCGTCACGGGGATCAGAATCTTCCACCCCAAGCGCATGATTTGGTCATAACGGTAACGCGGGAACGTGGCGCGGAACCAGAAAAACAGCAACATGAAGAACGATGCCTTCAGCAATAACCAGTGAATGCCGTCGCCAAAGAACAGCCCAATCACCGGCGTATCCGTCAAAAACGTCAGCCCTTGGAACGGCGACAACCAGCCACCCAAGAACAGCAATGAAGTCAGCGCAGCAATCAGCCACATATTGGCGTATTCCGCTAGGAAGAAAATTGAGAATGCCATGCCGGAATATTCCACATGGAAACCCGCCACGATCTCAGATTCACCTTCCGCCACGTCGAACGGCGCACGGTTGGTTTCTGCCACACCGGAAATAAAATACACCACGAACAAGCCAAACAACGGCCACACAAACCAGCTAAACACGCTACCCGATTGCGCCCGTACAATATCGCCCAGATTCAAGCTGCCCGATGCCATCAGCACCCCGACCAGCGCAAACCCCATCGCAATTTCATACGAGACCATTTGCGCCCCAAGGCGCATCGCACTCAATTGCGCGTATTTAGAATTCGATGCCCAACCCGCAATAATGACCCCGTAAATCCCCAAGGAAGTCAGCGCCAGCAGGAACAACAGCCCCGCATTCACATCCGCCAGCACCATGCCATCACTAAACGGAATCACCGCCCACGCCGCAAACGCTGGCCCCATCGCCAACAATGGCGCGATCAGGAACAGGAAACGGTTGGATTTTTCGGGGACGATAATTTCCTTAAAAATCAGCTTGAACATGTCCGCAAACGGCTGCAACAAGCCTTTGAAACCGACCCGGTTCGGCCCGATACGTACCTGCATGAAACCGATGATTTTGCGTTCCGCATAGGTGGCATAGGCCACCAGCAGGATCAGTGGCAACACAATCGCCACCACCTTAATCAGGATCACTAACAGCGTCACTATCCAGTCTGGGAGAAATGCGCCTAAGAAATTTGCGAGTATTTCCATCATGCTCCTAACCTGCCTTTGCTATCTGGATAGAACCGAAGGCTGCACCCAGCACGCTGGAGACCTCAATGCCCGACTGCAAACCTGCGCAACCTGCTGGAATGCCCGCATCCAATTGTGCCGGAAGCGTGATGGCAAACGAACCTTGCGACACCTTCAGCGTATCACCAGCCGCAACACCCATGTTCGCCGCATCTTGCGGGTTCAGGCTAACGGCGGCTGACGGGATCATGGCTTGCAAGGCTTTGGCTCGGCGTACCAATGGGTCAACACGGTACATTTCCACATCGCCAATGCGCTGGAAATTACCGGAAGAAACCCCTCCCGACCTCCCCTTATCAGGGGAGGAGGAAGATTCTGCTACATACGTGTTATTGCAAACTTCTACGCCATCGAGTTCCAAATGCAGTTCGGCGACGATTTCTTCAGTCGCAACCCAATCGAATTCGGGGACACCTGTCGTATTGCCCAGCACCCGCAGAATTTTCCATGTCGGACGGGCTTCACCCGGCGGTTCAGTCGCACCTTTAAAGGTTTGCCACTGACCAGCGACATTGCAGAATGTGCCGGAGGTTTCCGCAAATGTCGAACCGGGCAGCAACACCGTGGCGTACTTGCGGGTAGTATCGTCGGCAAACGGGGCAATCACGATCACGTTTTGCGCCGCCGTCAACGCCTGCATTGCCTGTTGCGGGTTGGCGAAATCAGCCAGTTCGGTATTCAGCAATACAAAGGTGCGGGTATTTTCTGTCAGAAACTCAGCAACAGGCACACCCGGCTTGCTTGAGTTCACGCCCAGCGGACAAACGGTGCGGCACAACACCCGCCACCCATGCACCAACGGTATTGGCACTTTCCGCCAAATAGCCGAAGCGTTGCACCAGTTTGCTGGGCAATCGTGTAAGCCAATGCCCGCAATGCCGCAAAATCAGGGTGCTGAACTGCGACATTGCCCAGCAATACCGTGGCGTGTTCAGCCTGTTTCAGCGTTGCCATCACGCCATTATCAGGGTCATTCGCAATCGCACTGCAGGGCTTGCAACATCTCTGCCGGAGCAACCGCTTGTTGCGCCACGTCGTAGTTGAAATCAAATGCACGTGGATTCAACGCCATCACTGACGCACCGTTGAGGGCAGCTTTGCGAATGCGGTGGTTCAGCAACGGCTGCTCTTGGCGCACGTTAGAACCAATCAGGAATACAGCGTTTTGCTGTTCCAATTGCGCGATAGGCATCCCCAACGATGGGCAAATCGGCGCAGCATTCTGGTCACTGAAATCGGTCTGGCGCACACGGTGGTCGATGTTGCGGATATTCAAACCGCGCATCAGGCGTTGGAACAGATACAACTCTTCCAGCGTAGAAGTCGCATTCGCCAATGCACCAGTCCGTGCCGGATCAGCCGCCCGCAAGATTTCCGCCGCCGCATCCAACGCCTGCTGCCAACTCACTTCATACCAGTGCCCGTCACGCTTGAGCATCGGCTTGGTGATGCGGTCAGCACTCGCAATGCCTTGGTAGCTGAAACGGTCACGGTCTGAAATCCAGCACTCGTTAATGGCGTCATTTTCACGGGGCACGGCACGCACCACTTCCTTGCGGAAAGTATGCACTTGAATGTTGGAACCAACGCAATCGTGCGGCGCAATCGTATCATGCGCCTGCATTTCCCACGCCCGTGCCTTGTAGCGGGACGGCTTGGCAGTCAACGCACCGACCGGACACAGGTCAATCACGTTGCCAGAGAGTTCGGACTTGAGCGATTTTTCGATGTATGTGCCGATTTCGAGACGGTCGCCACGCCCTACCCCGCCCATTTCACGCATCCCGGCGATTTCCTCACCAAAACGCACACAGCGGGTGCATTGGATACAGCGGGTCATTTCGGTTTCAATCAAGCGGGCCAATGTCTTTGTCTTTGACCACGCGCTTGATTTCAGCGTAGTGCGATTTACTGCTGCCGTAACCGACGGACACATCCTGCAATTCACATTCGCCACCTTGATCGCAAATCGGGCAATCCAGCGGATGGTTGATCAGCAGGAATTCCATGATGGCTTTCTGCGCGTTCTTGGCTTTGTCGGAGCGCGTCCAGAACTTCATGCCTGCATTCACTGGGGTGGCACAAGCGGGAACCGGTTTCCACGACTTTTCCATTTCCACCAGGCACATGCGGCAGTTGGCGGCAATCGACAGCTTTTTGTGGTAGCAGAAACGCGGGATGGAAATACCATTATCATCAGCCACTTCAATCAGCATCGCACCTTTGCGTGCCTGAACTGGCTGGTCGTTAATTTCGATTGTGACGAATTCTTCTGCCATGATTTACCCCTGTCGCCACCATGCTACGTCCGTGCTTGACGTAGTATTCAAATTCTTCGCGGAAATGCTTGACGAAACTCCACACCGGCATGGCTGCCGCTTCACCCAAGGCGCAAATGGAACGGCCTTCGATATTGTGGGAAATTTCTTCCAGCCGCGTCACGTCTTCCATCTTGCCCTTGCCTTCCACAATGCGGGTCAACATGCGGTACAACCAACCCGTGCCTTCACGGCAAGGGGTACATTGCCCGCAGGATTCGGAGAAGTAAAAGCGTGAAATGCGTTGCAATACCTTGACCATATCGGTGGTGTCATCCATCACGATGACTGCGCCCGAACCGAGGTAGGAACCGGCTTTGGCGATGGTGTCGTAATCCATCGTCAGCCCCATCATCACCTCACCCGGCAATACCGGAACAGACGAACCGCCCGGAATCACCGCTTTGAGCTTGCGTCCGTTGCGCACCCCGCCAGCCAGTGCCAGCAGTTCAGGGAATGGCATTCCCATCGGAATCTCGAAATTGCCGGGATTGTTCAAATGTCCAGACATGGAAAACAGCTTTTCGCCACCGGAATTCTTCACGCCCAAATCGGCAAACCACTTGCCACCGTTGCGCATAATGACCGGAATGGACGACAGCGTTTCGGTGTTATTAATGGTGGTCGGACGACCGTACAAACCGAAACTCGCAGGGAATGGCGGTTTGAAACGCGGCTGACCTTTTTTGCCTTCCAGCGATTCCAGCAAGGCGGTTTCTTCGCCGCACACATACGCGCCCGCACCAAGCGTGCCGTGCAGATCGAAATCAACCCCGTGCCTTGAATATTTTTGCCCAGCAAACCGAGTTCGTAGGCTTCTTTCACCGCTTGCTCGAAATGGATGAACGGCTCATCCATGAACTCGCCGCGCATGTAGTTGTAGCCAACGGTTGCGCCAATGCTGTAACCGGCAATTGCCATGCCTTCCACCAGCGCGTGCGGGTTGAAACGCAGGATGTCGCGGTCTTTACAGGTTCCCGGTTCAGATTCGTCCGAGTTACACACAATGTATTTTTGCCCCGGCATATTGCGTGGCATAAAGCTCCACTTCATGCCGGTGGGGAAACCTGCACCACCACGTCCGCGCAGACCGGAATCTTTAATATTCTTCGATAATCTCTTCGGCAGGTGTCTTTTCTGCCAGAATTTTTTTCCACGCCTGATAGCCACCGACTTTCAGGTAACTTTCCAGCGTGTGGGCTTGGTCGCCGAATTGGGTGGTGATGAAACAGACTTGATTTGCCATGTGCTTACTCCAGTCCGTCCAGAATCTCATCCACTTTTTCAGGGGTGAGATGGGTGTGGTATACGTGGTTGACCTGCATCATTGGCGCACTGCTGCACGCGGCAAGGCATTCTTCTTCGACTTTGAGGAAGAACTTGCCGTCAGAGCGTAGCTTCACCCAACTTAATGCCGAGCTTTTTCTTCAACATGGTCAAGAATCACATCAGAACCGCACAACATGCAGGACACATTGGTGCAAACCGAAATGCTGTATTTTGCCGCCGCTTTTGCATCCATTTCGTACATGGAGTAGAAGCTAGCCACTTCGTAGACGGCAATTTCGGGCAAACCGAGGTAATCCGCCACCGCATCCATTTTTTCGCGGGACAAGTAGTGGTCTTCGTGCATCACGGCACGTAACGCTGCCAGCAATGCCGACTGCTTTTTATCCGCAGGATAGCGTGCCAACCAGCTATCAATGTCGTCACGCTCGTGATGGCTGAGCAAGTCGCTTTTGCGCTTGAGCATCGTAATGGGATGTTCAGTCATCAACGGTCAACCTCCCCGAATACAATATCTTGTGTGCCGATAATCGCCACTACGTCAGCCAGCATGTGGCCTTTAGTCATTTCATCCAGAGCCGGACAAATGCGCAAACCCCGGCGCACGTACTTTCAAGCGGTACGGCTTGTTCGCACCGTCAGACACGATGTAGCAGCCAAATTCACCTTTAGGATGTTCAACTGCAGCATACGCCTCACCTTCTGGCAGGCAATAACCTTCGGTCATCAGCTTGAAGTGCTGGATCAGTGCTTCCATATCCTGCTTCATATCAGTCGCGATTCGGCGGAGCCACCTTGCTGTCTTCCAGCATCACCGCACCGGGATTGACCCGCAGCCACTTGATACACTGCTGGATAATGCGGTTGGACTGGCGCATTTCTTCGACACGCACCAAATAACGGTCGTAACTGTCACCTTGCACGCCGACTGGGATGTCGAAATCCATCTTGTCGTAGGCCGCATACGGTTGCTTCTTACGCAAATCCCATTCGACCCCGGAACCGCGCAGCATCGGCCCACTGAAACCCAGTTGCAGAGCACGTTCCGGTGATACTACGCCAATCCCGACCAGACGCTGTTTCCAGATGCGGTTGTCGGTCAGCAAGGTTTCGTATTCATCCACATAACCGGGGAAACGGTTGGTGAAATCTTCCAAGAAGTCCAGCAACGAGCCACCACGGTTGGCATTCAGACGCTTGGCTTCGGCTTCAGTGCGGAAACGGTTCGGCAAAAATTGCGGCATGAAATCCGGCAAATCACGGTAAACCCCGCCCGGACGGTAATACGTCGCGTGCAAACGTGCGCCGGATACCGCTTCGTAGGCATCCATCAAATCTTCACGTTCACGGAAAGCGTACAGGAACATGGTCATTGCACCCACGTCCAGCGCGTGTGCGCCGATCCACAGCAAGTGGTTGAGGATACGGGTAATTTCATCGAACATGGTGCGGATGTAGAGCGCACGTTCTGGCGGCGGTAATCCCCAGCAGCTTCTCAATCGCCAGCACGTAACCGTGTTCGTTGCACATCATCGACACGTAGTCGAGGCGATCCATGTAGCCAATGCTTTGGTTATACGGTTTGCTTTCTGCCAGCTTTTCGGTGCCACGGTGCAGCAAGCCAATGTGCGGGTCAGCACGGACGATGGTTTCACCGTCCATTTCCAGCACCAGACGCAACACACCGTGCGCTGCGGGGTGAGCCGGACCAAAGTTCAGCGTAAAATTGCGGATTTCAGGCATTAGTCATCACGCTCCACTGCCGGAGAGAAACGCTGGTCAGCACGGATAGTACGGGGAACCAACACACGCGGCTCAATTGACACAGGCTCATAGATTACGCGCTTCTGTTCGGCATCGTAACGCATTTCGACCTGCCCAATCAGCGGGAAATCTTTGCGGAACGGATGCCCGACAAAACCGTAATCGGTGAGGATGCGGCGCAAGTCAGGGTGTCCGCTAAACATAATGCCAAACAGGTCAAACGCCTCGCGTTCATACCAGTTGGCAGAATTCCAGATGTCCACCAAGGATGATACTACCGGGAAATCGTTGTCGTCACAGCGGGTACGTACCCGGATACGCAGATTTTTGCTCACGGACAGCAGATGAATCACCACGGCAAAACGCTTGCCTGCAAAGCTCAGGCTGGTCATCCTGCGCGTCAAAATCAAAGGGATCAGCCGCATCACTACTGCTCACCGCACGGCTGAAACCGCTACGGGAAGCCGTGGTTACATCCCATTCAACATCCCCGTAAGTGAGGTAATCCACCCCGCACAGGTCAGTCAACTGGGCGCAATCCAGCATTTCATTGTGACGCAGGAAACGTGCCACTTCGATCCAGTGTTCGGCTGACACATCCAGCGTCAGCTCACCAAACTCATGCTTGATTGCTGACAACTTGCCCGCCAAGCCTTCCTGAATATAGTTCTTGATAAATTCGAGCGTTATAGCCATGTCATTATCGCGCTATCGTGTTGGTTCGACGAATCTTATTCTGCAATTGGATGATTCCATACAGCAGGGCTTCAGCAGTTGGCGGGCAACCAGGCACATAAATATCCACCGGAATAATACGGTCACAACCGCGCACCACTGCATAAGAATAATGGTAATAACCACCACCATTGGCGCAAGACCCCATTGAAATCACCCAACGCGGCTCTGCCATCTGGTCGTAAACCTTACGCAGTGCCGGAGCCATCTTGTTGGTCAGCGTCCCCGCCACGATCATCACGTCAGACTGGCGTGGGCTGGGGCGGAATACAATACCGAAACGGTCAAGGTCGTAACGTGAAGCACCCGCGTGCATCATTTCTACCGCACAGCAAGCCAACCCAAAGGTCATCGGCCACAACGAACCAGTACGCGCCCAATTGATGAGTTTGTCGGCAGTCGTGGTAACGAAGCCTTTTTCCAGAACCCCTTCTATTCCCATTCCAGCGCCCCTTTCTTCCACTCGTAAATGAAACCGACAATCAGGATAGTGAGGAAAATTCCCATAGCAACAATACCGAAGATACCAATCGTGTCGAGTACCACCGCCCACGGGAACAGAAAAGCAATTTCGAGGTCGAAAATGATGAAGAGGATGGCAACCAGATAGTAGCGCACATCAAATTTTATACGTGAATCTTCAAACGCGGGGAACCCGCACTCAAAAGGTGAATCTTTTTCTGCGTCTGGTCGGCGCGGGCCTGCAAGCAAACCCAAGCCCAGCAATACCACTGCCAAGCCAAAACCGACTGCCAGAAAAACGAGAATGGGAAGGTATTCTCCTAGCATACTAACTCCTGGTGCAAACCGCCGTGTTCAAACAAACTACCCGGCTAGATCTCATGCATGATGCCAAACACACAAAGTTTGTATCACTATTTCGTTATCAACCGAATATAACGGTGCATGAACCACAGATTAATTCCCCAAAGTGGGTATTGCCAGCATAAGGGCATAAATCCATCTCCACGAGAAGCCTTACAAAACACCCAATAGCACTACCCTACCGGACAAACTGTCGACATAATATACCAAAATATGGTTTTTTCAACCAAAATTTACCGATATTGTCGACAATCAGAAGATGAACTATTTGGAGAATAGTATATTTTCTCGACACGAAAAAAAAAGCCCGTTACTAACAAGTAACAGGCTTTTTACTATGTGGTACCGACGACCGGACTCGAACCGGTACAGCTTGCGCCACTACCCCCTCAAGATAGCGTGTCTACCAATTCCACCACGTCGGCAAAGCAGGCGGCATTTTACTGCACTATTTCTTTTCTTGCACGGGTTTTTTATCTTCCGTCGCTTTTCTATCTTCTGTTGGCTTTTGATCAGCCGCAACTGGAGCGGGAGGGACATCGCTAGTGACGGCAGCCTTATCAGCGGCGGCAGCAGCACCCGGAGCTGGCGGCACATCCCCTATCGGAGCAGGCGGAGCCGCAACTTCGACTTTAGTCTCAACCTGCTGGTGCAGCAGAACCCATGATACTGCCAGCCTCAATGGTGCGCCCTGATGCCAAAAACGCCAAGCCAATGGAGTTAAGGAAGAACACGGTTGCCAGTATTCCCGGTGGTACGGCTGAGGAAGTTGGCGGAACCACGGGAACCGAATACCGTACCCGAAGCACCACTACCAAACGCAGCACCTGCATCTGCACCCTTGCCCTGTTGCATCAGCACCAGCACGATAATACCAACGGAAACAACAATCTGAATGATCAGTAAGACATTATACAACATAGTATTTTTATTAAACCTTAGTTACCGGCTGCACAGATGGCCAGAAACTCCTGCGCATCTAGCGATGCACCACCGATCAGGCCGCCGTCAATATCCGGCATTGCAAACAATTCAGCGGCATTCGCGCCTTTGACGCTGCCACCATACAAAATTTGTACCTTTGCTGCGACTGTTTCGCTTAAGCCAGCAAGTTTAGCACGGATAAACGCATGGACATCCTGCGCTTGTTGCGGACTGGCGGTTTTACCCGTACCAATTGCCCATACCGGCTCATAAGCAATCACACCATCCAGCAAGGCATAGACCCCTTCCAGCGCAATCACTGCATCCAGTTGGCGTGCAACCACGGCTTCGGTAATGCCCGCTTCACGCTCGTCCAGCGTTTCGCCCACACATAAAATGGGGGTCAGGCCATGCTTGCGGGCAGCCGCAAACTTACGTGCAGTGTCACCATCTTGTTCGCCGTAAATCGCACGGCGTTCAGAGTGACCGACAATCGCATAGCCGCAACCGAATTCTTTCAGCATCGGCCCGGAGACTTCGCCAGTAAAAGCACCCGTATCCTGATCAGCAATATCTTGGGAACCCAGACCTACCCGACCGCCTGCCAACAGACCTTGTGTCATGGGAATGTAGACATACGGCGGACAAACCGCTACCGCCACATTATCCAGACCCTTCAGCCCTGCCAGAATGCCACTGACCAACGGCTCGATAGTCGCCTTTGATCCGTTTAGTTTCCAGTTACCCGCTACCAGTTTTTGACGCATGATTTCACCTCTCCTTCAAGCAAGGGCGAAAGATTACCTGTATAAGCCTTGGAAATCAATCTACATTCCGGGCAGGTCACGCGGCAGCACGCACCGCACTGGCAATATCTGCGGCTAATTGCGCCGTTTCGAGCGCATTTTCACCTTCCACCATGACGCGGATTAATGGCTCAGTACCGGATGCCCGTAGCAGCACGCGCCCACGACTGCCTAGTTGTTGTTCAACTTGACGCACCGCATCCTGAATCGCCACGGCTTCGTCCAGATTAATTTTCTGTCGGGTCGGGACATTGATCAGGGTTTGCGGGTATTTCGACATGACCTGTTTCAGTTCAGCCAGTGCCTTGCCGGAAACCCGCATGGCTTTGCAGTACCTGCAAGGCAGCAATAATACCGTCACCCGTCGCAATATGGTCACGCGCAATGATGTGCCCGGAAGATTCCCCGCCCAACAAACAACCGTGCTGGTTCATCTGTTCGAGTACGTAGCGGTCACCCACTTTGGCACGGTAGAACGGCACATCCAGCGCCTGAATGGATTTTTCCAACCCAAGGTTACTCATCAGCGTGCCGACCACACCGCTTTGCAAGCAGCCTTCGCTGTGACGGTGGTGAGCAATGATTGCCAATACCTCGTCACCATCCACAGGAATGCCCTCTTGATCCACCATAATCAGGCGGTCACCGTCACCATCCAGCGCAATGCCAACATCCGCACGGTAACGCAGCACCGCCTCGCACAAGCCATCCACATGGGTTGCACCGCAGGTATCGTTGATGTTCAGGCCATCCGGTGTATTGGCGATGGCAATAACTTCCGCACCCAATTCACGGAAAACTTCCGGGGCAACGTGATAAGTAGCACCATTGGCGCAATCCACCACGATCCGCAAGCCCTTGAGGGAAACATCGATTAGGCAGGGCGCGTTTACAGAATTCGATGTAACGTCCGGCAGCATCCTTGGCACGTTCGACCTTGCCAAGCTCGTCGGATGACACCGTTTTGAAATCCATGTCCAGCCAGCGTTCGATTTCTTCTTCCACCGCATCCGGCAATTTAGTGCCATCGCCAGAGAAAAACTTCAGGCCGTTGTCATCATAAGGGTTGTGGGATGCACTGATCACAATGCCAGCAGAAGCACGAAACGCACGGGTCAAGTAAGCCACCGCAGGTGTCGGCATCGGCCTCAGCAAACGGATATTGACGCCTGCCGCCACCAACCCTGCTTGCAGGGCAGATTCCAGCATGTAGCCGGAAATACGGGTATCCTTGCCGATCAATACCAGCGGATGACCATTTTCCGTCAGCACTTTGCCAGCCGCCCAACCCAGTTTCAGCACGAAATCAGGCGTCATCGGGTAACGCCCAATCTTGCCGCGAATACCATCCGTACCAAAATATTTTCTTGCCATTAGCCCTTAGAACCTCGTTCTTGCTTGTTCATCACTGCATTTACCACTTTCATTGCATCTACTGTCGCCGCAACATCGTGTACCCGCACAATGTGTGCCCCCTTCATCGCTGCCACGACAGCGGCTGCTACACTGCCATGCAAACGCCCCTCCAACGGGCGGTTATCCAGCAATGTGCCGATCATCGACTTGCGCGAAATGCCCACCAGTATAGGCAAATTCAGTGCAGAAAACTCATCCAGCCTGCGCAATAAGTCCACATTATGCTGCAAAGTCTTACCAAATCCAAAGCCGGGGTCAAGGATCAGGCGACTACGGGCAATGCCAGCCTGCTCACAGGCCACGATGCGCTCTTCAAAAAATCGGCAAACATCCTGCACCACATCGACGTATTGCGGGGATTGCTGCATGGTGCGCGGCTGCCCCTGCATGTGCATCAGGCAAATGGGGACAGACAAGCGGGAACAGGCATCCATTGCCCCCGGCTCCTGCAAGGCACGCACATCATTGACCAAATCAGCGCCCGCCTTGACAGCGGATTCCATCACTGTCGGCTTGCTGGTATCCACCGACACCGGCACATCAAAACGTTCACGTATCGCCGCAATCACCGGCACAACACGATCCACCTCAGCTTGCGCTGAAACCGACGCCGCACCGGGACGGGTGGATTCGCCACCGACATCAATAATGTCTGCGCCTTCCGCCAACATTTGTTCGACATGCCGTAATGCCGCATCCCGCGCATGAAACAAGCCACCATCGGAAAATGAATCCGGGGTGACGTTGAGGATGCCCATTACCTGTACTGAAGATTTATTTGTAGCCCATGCCATTGTGCAATTCCAAAAGAAAAGGCGCGGGTACTTGCCCCGCGCCTTGCCCTATCTCAAATAACCTTAATGGGAACTGGCTGCTCCGCCGATCACACCATCATCCGTACCTGTTTTCTTGCCACTGCCAGATTGTGGTCTGGATGGCGTACCCCGACCACCAGAAGACGAGTCGTCATCATTCCAGTCAGCAGGCGGCGGTGGCACTTCACCACGCATCAGCGCATCCACTTGCCCACGGTCAATGGTTTCATACTTCATCAATGCTTGTGCCATCGCGTGCAACACGCTCATTTTTTCGGTCAGAATCTGCTTGGAACGGGTGTAGTTACGGTCGATAACTTCACGGATTTCGCCGTCAATCGCATGGGCAGTCTCATCTGAAACATGCTTGTGCTGCGTTACCGAACGCCCCAAAAACACTTCGCCTTCATCTTCCGAGTATGCCAATGGCCCCATGCGGTTCGACAAACCCCACTTAGTAACCATGTTGCGGGCAATGCTGGTAGCGCGTTCGATGTCATTGGAAGCACCCGTGGTCACGCCTTCAACACCGTAAATCAGTTCTTCAGCAATACGACCACCGTACAGGCTAGAAATCTGGCTTTCCAAACGTTGCTTGCTGGCGCTATAACGGTCTTCTTCCGGCAGGTACATGGTGACACCCAAGGCACGACCGCGCGGAATAATGCTGACTTTGTAGACCGGATCATGTTCCGGCACACTCAAACCAACAATGGCATGACCGGCTTCGTGGTAAGCCGTCGCCAGCTTTTCCTCTTCCTTCATGACCATAGACTTGCGCTCAGCGCCCATCATGATCTTGTCTTTGGCTTTCTCGAACTCATTCATGTCGACGGTGCGCTTGTTGGCACGTGCTGCAAACAGCGCAGCTTCATTGACCAGATTGGCAAGGTCAGCACCGGAGAAACCGGGCGTACCGCGTGCAATCAGGGATGCTTTCACATCATCGCCCAACGGCACTTTGCGCATATGCACCTTGAGGATTTGTTCACGACCACGCACATCCGGCAACGGAACCACGACCTGACGGTCAAAACGACCGGGACGCAGCAAGGCGCGCATCCAACACATCCGGGCGGTTAGTAGCGGCAATCACGATGACGCCTTCGCTGCCTTCAAAACCATCCATCTCCACCAGCAACTGGTTGAGGGTCTGTTCACGTTCATCGTGACCACCACCCAGACCAGCACCACGTTGACGGCCTACTGCGTCAATTTCGTCGATAAAGATAATGCACGGCGCGTGTTTCTTGGCCTGTTCAAACATATCGCGGACACGGGATGCACCCACACCGACAAACATTTCCACGAAATCAGAACCGGAAATGCTAAAGAACGGCACTTTCGCTTCCCCTGCAATGGCTTTTGCCAGCAAGGTTTTAC
This sequence comes from uncultured Gammaproteobacteria bacterium, assembly GCA_963818325.1. Taxonomy (GTDB): domain Bacteria; phylum Pseudomonadota; class Gammaproteobacteria; order Thiotrichales; family Thiotrichaceae; genus Thiothrix. Next base: position 119,285 of record CAWFRV010000018.1, read on the forward strand.
CTGTACCCGGTGAGCCAACCATCAGCACACCACGCGGAATCTTGCCGCCCAGCTTCTGGAACTTGCCCGGATCGCGCAGGAATTCAACCAATTCGGCAACTTCATCTTTGGCCTCTTCACAGCCCGCCACATCATTGAAGTTCACCTTGACCTGATCTTCGGTCATCATGCGGGCGCGGCTCTTACCGAACGACATCGCCCCACGACCGCCACCACCGCCCTGCATCTGGCGCATGATGTAAATCCACAAACCGATAATCAGCAGGAATGGAACCCAGCTAATGATGATTTCCAAAAAGATAGAACGCTCTTCAGGCGGGGATGCCTTAAACTTGATGTTTTTAGCCACCAAGTCATCCACTAATTTAGTGTCATTCGGCGGGCTGTACGTAACAAATGGATTATTGTTAGTATCAGAACCGACGATCTTTTGCCCTCTGATGTCAATGTCCTTAACGCTACCGTTACGGACATTGGTCAAAAAGTCCGAGTAAGGTACGACGGACTGAGGCTGGGCGGGCACACTGAATTTGCTGAAAACTGCAATCAGCACAAAGGCAATAACGGCCCATATCAGCAAATTTTTGGTTAAATCGTTCAAGTGACTTCTCCACTATCAACTAGCGTTATCTGGCTGTAACACCTATTACCGTAATATTACAACACAAAACCTTGTGCTAATACATAAACCTCCCGACTACGTGGTCTTGAGGCGGCGGGTTTTCTGATTTTTACGGTTTTGAAGCTGCTGCGGACATCGCGTATGAACGCCTCAGAGCCATCCCCTTGAAAAAGCTTCACCAGAAAAGTACCACCCGGCTTTAATACCTGTCGTGCCATATCCAATGCAAGTTCACACAGATGAATGGCACGGGGTTGGTCGACCGCATCGACACCACTCATATTGGGTGCCATATCGGAAATAACAAGGTCTGGCTTCTCACCACCCAATAAATTCAGGATTTCCGCCAACACCGCCTCTTCACGAAAGTCCCCCAGTACGAACTCAACGAACGGCAAGGGGTCAAGTGGCAAAATATCGCTTGCCACAATCCGGCCTTTTTGCCCAATGAGCTTAGTCGCATACTGGCTCCAACCGCCGGGGGATGCGCCTAAATCCACCACCTTCATGCAAGGTTGGATAATACGGTCTTTTTCCTGAATTTCCTGTAATTTATACACTGCACGCGAACGGTAGCCCTCGTACTGCGCTTTTTTCACGAATTCGTCACTAAAATGCTCGCCCAGCCACCGTTGACTGCTTTTGCTTCTTGCCATGCTGCGTTATCACTCATTACACTTCGTCAATTTACGGAAGCGTATCATGGAACTGAGCGAAACACAGAAAAAGCGACTACGGAGCCGCGCCCACGCCCTCAATCCTGTTGTCCTAATCGGTCAGCACGGGCTAAAACCCACCGTACTGGAAGAAATCACCAGCGCCCTCGATTTTCATCAACTGATTAAAATTAAGCTGAGCGTGGGAGACCGAGACCTGCGTGATGAAATGGTTGATCAAATCACCCAATACGCTCAAGCGCAACTGATCCAACGGGTCGGAAATGTCGCCGTGCTGTACCGTCGCAACCCAGACCGCCCTGACATCCTCAAGGTTCCGGTGTTCTAAATTGAAACCGACTACACGCCAAGGGCAAATCGAACACATCCTCCAGCAGCTTTCCCACCAGCAACTGCAAGCCTTTGTGCTGGAAAAGGCGCTACAGGATGGAGATTTCCGCGACACCCTGCTGATCTGCTTTTCCGATCTGCTGGGTGGTGATGAGCCTGCCGAACCCAAATACCGGCAAATGTTGGCAGACATGACGCAACGCCATACCAGCCCGGAAGGCAATATCCACAGCGCCAGCGCACAGCACCTAACCGATACTATCCGCAAAATGCTGGATGTTGCCCGCAAAGCAACTACACCCACCCGCGAAACCACCGACCTGTGCCTAGCGGTTATCGTTTGCCTGCCAACACTGGCAGACAAGATGGATGATCCAGAAGAACACCTCTACACCCTGATGCGTACTGCTTGCACGACCTTGTGGGAGTGTTACAGCGTACTGCCCACCGACCGCCAGCAGGCGTTGTTTGAGCGCATCTTGCAAGAATACGCCAAGCCGGTTTATCTCGACCTTGATCTCGACAACTCCCTACTATCGTTGTTGAAAGACTGGGCTAAGCACGACAAAAAACGCCAAAGCGCCTGCTTGCACCAACTAGAACAATTACTGAAAATCGCAGGGTCGGATAACTGGCGTAAAAACTACCTGCTGGAACAAACCAACGGCTTACTGGGATTTTGGAAACCTTAAAGCTGCAAATCCGCCAACTGGTCTGCCGGAACCTGCACCAATAACGGGTTGGCAGTCGGCTTGAGCCAAGCCAATACCGCCAGTAAATCGGCTTTTGCCATCGCCGTGCAGCCAGAAGTCGGCGTGTCGGGTTCAGCCAGACATGCAGAAAAATCGCACTGCCCCGCCCCGGAGTGGTGGGAAACAAGTTATGCCCGACGATCATGCCGTACTTCGTACTGCTGATCATCACGGCGCATCCGCTCGAATGAGTGCCAGTATTGTTTAGGCTCATTAACCTGTGTGGGCGGAATGCTGCGCCAGCGGTTGTAGTCCGGGGAATCCACCGCATCAATGAAATAGTCGCGTTCAGCTGGCAATCCGGTAAGGCATTTGCACCCCAGCGGGGGGCTGGTCAGCATAACCGAAAGCCATGCCCAGCGGAAAAACGCCCGCAGGTGCTTTGCCGTCACCTTCCTTTTTTTGCACGCCTGCGCCATCGACATGCAAGCCCACGCCCCAGCCGAGACCGTTGCGCCCTACCCTGACCGGGATACGATCACCGACGGGTTGCCAGCGGTCAGCGGATTTTTCCATGCGTTGCAAGGTGGCGGCGGAGTATCCCAATTGGAGGTGGTAACCAAGAGAATTTGAGTCGTTGCAGCCGGAAGGATTAAGTTTATCGACTTGCTGCTCCAGCGTCCGGGGAACAGCCACCTAGCCATAACAGCAAGCACAAAAAAACCGGCACAAGGCCGGTTTTTCCGAAATTCAAGCGTGAAACCATTACTTGCTATGCGGATCAGCCACCGCATCCGACAAAGAATCCGGCAGGAACCGCAGCACTTTCACCCCGATAGCCACCATAAACAATGCGAGTGCCACACCACCCATGCCCAGCATCAATTCCCAAATACTAGGGGAATAGCTGTTAAAAGCGCCATCAAAATAATCGCTGGACACTTCCGCACCGGGGAACAGGTTCAGCGGATACGCTTGCCCACCAATCAGGATCACATACAGTTGCGCAAAGCCACCGATGATGGTGAACGCCGCCGCCAACAACAAGGCAGTACGGTTATTCGCCAGCTTGCGGCAGAAAATCAATCCCAGCGGCAGCAAACTACCCAGCAGGATTTGCACAATCCAGAACAGTTGGGTGTAAATACCACCACCAAACAGGATGAAATGCTCTACTCCGGCTTTTTGGGCGATGTACAACCCAGTGAAATGACGCGCCGCTTCCAGCAGCAATACGCCAGCGATAAACACCGCCAACAGGTAACGCAAGCGGTTCATCACCACATCACCCAACGTCCGGCCTGTCCATGTGTAAGCGAAGTGCAGCACCAAAATGAATACTGACAACCCCAGCGCGAATGACATTACAATAAACAATGGAGCCATCACCGCCGAGTTATAAAAATCACGCGCCACCAGAAAACCAAAGATAGAGCCAGTACCAGTAGTCAGGATCAAGCGCCATGTAAAAGCAGCAACCCCAGCCAACTTGTAAAACTTCTTAACCTTACGATCCATCATTGTCCAGATATACACCGCTGACAACGCCAAGAAGCCGTTATACAGGATGATGTTCCACGCAAAGATCGACTTGAAGTTGTACGTGGTCATCGCCACGATCAGACGGTCGGGATGTCCCAAGTCCAGCACCAGCACGATCAAGCCACCTACCAGCAAGGACATCGCCAGCAAAGCTGATAACCGCCCCATCGGTTGATAGACTTTCTTACCGAATACCGTACCAATTGAACCGATGTTCAATGCCCCGGAAGCCGCCACGATCAGGCCAATCGCAAAGACGTGTGGCAGACCCCAAACGATTTGGTTATTCATGCCAGTAACATGATGCCCATGATGCTCGGCATAGAAAAATGCCAGCGCACCCAGCGCGAGGAATGCACCCAAAACCGCCAGCAAGATATAAAAACCCTTACTGTCTTTGGTTTCGCGGAAAATGATTGCTTGACTAGCCATCGCTGTTTACGTCCTTTCCGTTAGATGCCGTGGTAACGCACGCCAGTGTTCAAACCGAGGTCGGCACGGATTTGCTTGCCACCGATGGCTTTCATCGCTTGGCTGACCGCGCTGTTCGGGTCATTCAAATCGCCGAAAATCACCGCATCCGGTGCGGCTTCCACACACGCGGGCAACTGACCGTTGTCAATGCGATGGACACACATATTGCAGGATTCCACCGTACCCATGCCCCGTGGGGAATGACTGCTTTTGGTCTTGCAAGGCTTCATGCACAAAGCTACGTGCCTTGTACGGGCAAGCCATCATGCAATAACGGCAACCGATGCAGATGTGCTTGTTGACTTGTACAATACCATCCGCACGCCGCATGGATGCACCTGTCGGGCAAACGTCTACGCACGGCGGGTTTTCGCAATGCTGGCACATAACCGGCAAGCTGAAACTGTTCTGGGTCAGCTTATCAGTCACTTTGACAACCCGCGCCCAATGCGCTTGCTGGTCAAGGCTGGAATGGGCTTCGTCGCCCCAGCCGTGTTCTTTCTTGCAGGCTGCAACCATACCAGCACCACCATCGGTGAGTTTGGTCACATCAATCAACATGCCCCAACGCTTAGCATTGGTAACGGCTTGTTCGGCTGGTTTGGCTGTCACTTCGCCTGCGGCGTGTGCTGTCCGCAGCAACAAGGTCGGTGCGACAGCAACAACAGCCGCAGCACCACCTAATGCCGTGATAAATTTACGGCGGTATTCATCAACACGGTTCTGGTTCATTTCGCAGCTCCTTGTTGTGGCGGAACCACCATTTGGACTTCAGCCGCTGTCGGCGCGGGCAGCACCCGTCACCCCTTGGGTGAAGTGGTGGGCGTCGCTACTACCGATAGTGTGCTGATAATTCGGGTCTTGATCAATTTGCGGACGATCAGCATGACATTGGAAGCAGTCAATTTTCTGACCTACTGCGGCATGGCAGGTGGTGCAGAAATGCTCTTTGTCACCGTAATGCAAAGGTGTCCCGTCTTCCTTAGTCGTTGAAACGTGGCAGTTAATGCACTCTTTCAAACTATGTTGTTTGGTACGGATACCTTCGATCATGGTTGCGTCACGCTGGTGCATGAGCAAATCCATGTGTTTGGTACGGATAACATTTTCTGGTTCAACACACTGTTCGGCTTTTTGCTTCGCTGTGGCAAGGTTGAGATCAGCCTCGGTAGGGGCTTTACTGCAACCTGCCAACAGCGTGACTAAAGCCAACACTGATGCCAGAAATACGGTTGAAAACTTGCTAGTCATGCTGATTCCTGTCGAGCCTGCACTCAAGGTAAGGGTGATTACTCACCCAGACCCATTTCGATGTAGCCAGTCGGGCAAACGTCTGCACAAATGTGGCAGCCGATGCACTTGGAATAATCGGTTGCAACATAACGGCCTAGTGTCGCCTGTTTCTTCGGCACACGGTAAACGGCGGTTTGCGGGCAGTAAATGACGCAGTTGTCGCACTCGAAGCACATACCGCAGCTCATGCAACGCTTGGCTTCCTTGACGGCATCGGCTTCTGCCAGCGGGTTCATCCGCTCAGCAAAGTGCCCCAGCACTTCTTCTGCCGTCGGCACATCTTCCGTGCGCAAGTTACGCGCTACGTTTTGGAAGTGACCCAAGAACAAGTCTTTGGAGGGCACAATCACGTTCTTGGAACGGTCATCGTAGTTGTGTACGGCGTAACCTGAGCCGTCCGTACCACGCATATCATCCGCACGGGTAGCTTCGTAGCCAGCCGGATTCAGACCTGCTTCTTGTAACTTTTCCATCAGGTCGAAGTGATGCTTGTCCACTTTCGGACGTTTTTTCAGCTCTTCGGCACGCAGGTACTGGTTAATGGTTTCAGCCGCGATGGAAGCCTGACCGATAGCTGTGGTCAGCAAGTGTGGACGTACCACGTCGCCAGCCGCAAAGTGGCCTTTCTTACCCGGTACTTGGTACAAGCCGTCAGCGTTGATTTGGTTACGACCGTTGTTCAGGGCTTCGATACCGTCCAGTTTACCGAACTGACCGATAGCAGAAACAATGATGTCGGCTTCGATGATGGTTTCTTTGCCGCCTTCTTTGGCGACTGGCATGTTGCCTTTCATCACGCACTCGATCACTTTCAGGCCAATCGCACGACCGTCAGCACCGAAAACGATTTCAGTTGGCATCACTTCCGTCAGGATGGTAACGCCTTCTTTCAGCGCGTCCTGTACTTCGTGTTCGGCTGCGGTCATTTGATCCAGCGGGAACAACGTGGTCAGCGTAACCGCAGGAGCAGTTTTCTCACCGACTTCACCGTGAACCAGCTTACCTGTTGCGGAATCTTCCGCATTTTCAGCGTAGTTAGCCAGTGTGCCGATACGGCGGGACACGGATACTACGTCGATGGAGGTATCACCACCCCCCACGCACACCACGCGAGGTGCGGTGTATTTCATCGTGCCCTTGTTATAGGCTTCGAGGAAGTCAACCGCAGACACGCAGTTGGGCGTTTCAGCAAATTTGTCAACGAACAGGCCACGACCATTCCAGCAACCGACTGTCCACAGGATCGCGTCGAAATCACTTTCCAGTTGCTCAATGGTCACGTCTTTGCCAACAGTGGTGTTGCACTTGATGGTGATGTCGCCCATGTCGATGATGCGTTGCATTTCAGCACCCAGCTTGTCGCGCGGTACGCGGTAGCCGGGAATCCCGTAACGCATCATGCCGCCCAGTTCAGGGTGCTGTTCAAATACGGTGGATGCATGACCCATGCGGCGCAGTTGGTAAGCCGCAGCCATACCCGCAGGGCCACCGCCGATGATGGCAACTTTCTTGCCGCTCAGTTCAGCGCCTGCTTCAAACTTGAAGCCAGCCGCAATCGCACTGTCACCGATGTACTGTTCAATCGAGTTGATGCCGACGAAATCGTCAACGTCGTTACGGTTACAACCAGTCTGGCAAGGTGCTGGGCACACACGACCCATCATGGACGGGAACGGGTTGGCATTGGTGGAACGGCGGAAAGCGTATTCCTGCATGGTCATGCCCACAGGTGGCTTCTCAATGCCGCGCACGATCTGCAACCAACCACGGATGTCTTCACCGGATGGGCAGCTACCCTGGCAAGGTGGGGTTTTGTGAATGTAAGTTGGGCACTTGTGGGTAGTATCCTGCACGAAAATACTGTCGTGCATACTACCCCATTCGTTATCACCATCTTTATAACGGCGGTATGTTTGACCCTGACCTGAAAGCTTGCTGTCGTGAGCTGCGGTTGCCATGCCTATCTCCTGTTAATTTCAATCCACCCCCGGCAATGCCGAGAGGAAATAAATGTCGTAATTTAGTCGTCGTCCCCGTCTTCCTCAGGACGTGCCTGCACGGACACTTGCCGTTGCATGACAAGCGCGTTGCTCACCAACTGGTGAACGCTAACAATCTGATCCATCGTGAAACCGTAATACGGCAACACCTTCGTAAACTGTGATTTGCAAATCGCGCAAATCGCCGCCATGTGGGTCACACCGTTATGGATGCTAACGTGTTTAAGGGCTTCCGCACGTGGCTGGATACCTTTCACACGGATTTCCATCAAATCGTCGGTCAGCAAACCACCACCACCACCGCAACAGAAGGTCGCGTCATGGATGGTATCCGCTGGCATATCCACAAAGTTATTACACACAGCGCGGATAACGTGACGTGGAATGTCGAACTGACCGCCGGGGTAATCACCCATACGGCTACCACGCGCAACGTTGCACGAATCGTGGAAGGTCAATACTTTATCGTCATTTTCCGTCTTATCAATCTTCAAAGTACCCGCTTGGATGTGGCTCCAAGTGAATTCCAGAATGTGTTGTGGTATCGGGTAACGCTGGTCGAGGAAATCAAATGGCCCCGCCAAGGTATTCAGGAAGCTATACGCCACGCGCCATGCATGACCACATTCACCGAACACAATGCGCTTAACCTTGTGCTTGATCGCCGCCTCACGTACCCGCAGGGAAACCCGGCGCATGGTCTCGTAAGAGCCGATGAACATCCCGAAGTTACCCGCTTCTGAAGCGATGGTACTCATCGTCCAAGTGATCCCAGTCTCGTGGAATACTTTGGCGTAACCAATCAAGCCATCAATGTGCGGTTCAGCGAAAAAGTCCGCCGATGGCGTTACCAACAGTATTTCTGCGCCATCTTCATCTAAGGGGAAGCGTACTTTAATGCCTGTATCGGCTTCAACGTCCTCTTCCAAACCTTCTACCGTATCGAATAGCGCCGGGCCTGGTAGACCAAGGTTATTACCGATCTTGTAGACCTTGCCGAGAATCTCGTTGCAATACTTCTGACCGTAACCCACGTGATCCAGAATTTCACGCGCTGCCATTGAAATTTCTGCCGTATCAATGCCATAAGGGCAGAACACAGAACAACGGCGGCACTGCGAACACTGGTGATAATAGTTATACCAGTCAGCTAATACTTCTTCGGTCAGGTCGGTTGCCCCGACCAGTTTGGGGAAATATTTACCCGCAAACGTGAAGTAACGGCGATAAACCTTACGCAACAAATCCTGACGTGCCACCGGCATATTTTTCGCGTCGGACGTGCCGATGAAGTAATGGCATTTGTCAGTACACGCGCCACATTTGACGCAAATATCCAAGAACACTTGCAGCGAACGGTAACGGCTTTTCAAATCAGCCATTTTATCCAATGCACGTTCTTTCCAGTTGGGCACTAATGACCCTGCTGCCTCAAAATCCGCAGGGAAATGCAATGCCGTCTGAAAATCCGGTTTGGCGATGAATCGGGCCTTTGCCCTTCATCACATCTTCACGTACTGCCGGAACTTCGCAATAACCTTCACCCGTCAACTTTGGAACTTCGTAATCAGCCACGGTGCTTACCTCTTATTTCTTCAGTTCGTCGAGGTACAGTTTACCTTGACGTTCCAGTTCCAACGCCCAACCGGATACGTGGCGTTTTTCACGTGGGTTATCCACTTGGTTACGGGTCGGGCTGAAAAATATACCCGGCGCGTGCATCAGCTTACTGATCGGGAAAATGATCATCAGCAATGCCACCAACAACAAATGCACCAACACAATCGGTTCGGCTGGCAGACCTTGCTCACCAAAGAAACCGAATGTCAGCAAACCACCAAAAAAGCTTTTCACTTGGGTCACGTCAGCATGGGTGACAAAGCTCATCATTAGGCCACTCATCCCAATCGCAATCAGCAATGCCAGCATCAAATGGTCAGAAGGCGCTGAAATATAGCGCACACGATCAACCAAGAAACGGCGTGCCCACAGACCTGCCAAACCAAGCACCATCGTGAAACCTGCATAGCGACCAAACGGCTGCAAGAACACCAGCAAATCATTCATACCCACAAAATAGCGGCTATGGCGAATAAGTACCAACCACAACGAGATGTGGAACAGAAACGCAAACAACCACAAGGTTTTGTTTGAACGGAACAAGCTCTGGAAAAACACCACTTCACGGAACATACGCCATACCACACCGCCCTGCGTAATGGGCGCGGGCGTGGTCGGAATCTTCAATGGGGCTGGGGTGTTCCAGTATTGACGGACTTTTACAGCCACACCGCCAATCAAAATCAACGTTGCCGCCCAAAACAACAGTCCGTAAAGGATACTTACGAATGTCACTGCCTACTCCTGAAGTCATTGTCTCTCTTCTGAAAACCTGTCAACAACAGGGCTTAAGAAGAGGCTCCGGCGAACCGGAGCAACTCTATATAATTATACGCAACCAGTTGGCTTAGGCAGACCGCCGTATTTACACGCTTGTTTGCCAGGGCCATATGGGAACAGGCTGTACAGGTACTTAGAGTTACCTTTGTCAGCACCCAGACGCTTACCAACAGCTTTAGTCAGAACGCGGACTGCTGGAGCAATTTGGTACTCTTCATAGTATTCACGCAGGAAATTCAGGATTTCCCAGTGTTCGCTAGTCAGGGTTACGTCTTCCGCTTTAGCCAGTGCTTCTGCAACTTCTGGTGTCCAGTCGTTCAGATTTTCCAGATAGCCTTCTTCGTCCAGCGCGATGTCTTTACCGCCAATATTAATTGATGCCATGATGGCCTCCTGTCAAAAAATGTTAAAACTTACAGCCAGCTTTGGGTGGTGTCGTTATTTGCCGTCAGGTCTACAAAACCTGCGTAATCAACGCTCACAATCCCGTCCATTGCCCTGCCTTCCAAGCCGCGTGCCGCTAGGTCTGCACCCAGTACATACACGGTCTTGTCCGCCATCGCAGCTTTTACTTTACCAGAAAAGCTTGACCCATCGACTGCACCGACCACGGCATCTTCAATCATCAGGATCGAGTCGCCTGCATTGGCATATGCCAAGCAGCTTTCAAAAGCCACACGTTCAAACGGGGACTTGTTGACAATATGTAACATAGACATGTGCAAATCCTCCGTTAGAAGCTCAAAATCACTTCTTGCTCAGCCATCATCGCAGCCATGCCTTTAGCATCAACCAAAATGATAGAAGGCTTTTCAGCGTAATCGTCGTCGGCGTCTTCGTAAGTGAGTTCCATCAGGTCATCAACCGTCAGGCCACGCTCTGCCAAAGACTCGGTGGAAACATACAACTTAGTAATGTCGTAGTCACCCAACGCACGGTAAGTCGGCGAGAAGTTCTTCATGCCGATACCTTTGCTGTTTTGACCTTTAGTAATTTGGTAAACACCGTCGTCGATGAATGCCAAGCTTACGTCTTGCTCAAATGCAGCAGAAATCAACACGACTTCCAGTGATTCCAGTGCGTAGACCGTGCCGTAAGGAGCTTTGCGGTTTACAAACAGAAATTTCTTTGTAGACATCTTTATCAGCTCCTTAATCGCCAAACACGACTAAACGATCAGCCTGAATACCGCCTTCAACCAACTGACCCAAGCCCGAAATACGGAAACCGGGGGCAATGTTGTTAGCGTCCAGACCCTGACGTTTGGCTTCGTCTGCATCCATAATGCCGCGACGTTGTGCCGCTGCGATGCAGATAACCAAGTCCAAACCGTGCTTTTCAGCCAACTCTGTCCAAGCTTTTTGGATCAGGCGGTCGTCAGCCGGTGGCACTGTCAAGCGCGTACCGTTGTTTACGCCGTCGTGGTAGAAGAAGACACGGTAAATTTCGTGTCCCTTCTCCAGCGCAGCACGGACGAATTGAATGGCGGAATCAGCCGATTGATGCTGATAAGGCCCTTCGTTGACCAGAATTGTGTATTTCATTCCGTTCTATTCCTCGTGCCGCTTCAATCAGAAACGGATGTGCGTTGAAGAGTTCAGGTTCGCCCGCGCACCACGCCAGTTGTCGATGTGGTACTTAGTGAATGGCAGGCCAGTCACTTCAAAGAAACGCGGCCAGCCGATACGCTCAACCCATTCGTTGATACGTTCCCAATCTTTCGCGCCGTCTTTGTAGCACTCCAGAATTTTCTTAACAATCGCCGTGGCTTCAGGCCAGCGTGGCGGGTTGTTCGGGATACCCGCAGCAACCAGACGTTGGAAGGTTGGTTTGCAACGCGCATTGGAGTGGTTACCACCGATCCACACAGCCAACTGGGTAGCTTCGTGGTCGTTGATTTGCATAGGCGGGCAAGGTGGGTAGCAAGCACCACAGCAAATGCATTTCTTCTCATCCACTTCCAAGGAAGGCTTGCCGTCAACCATCGCAGGGCGGATCGCCGCTACTGGGCAACGTGCTACAACCGTTGGACGTTCGCACACATTACCAACCAGTGCGTGGTTGATTTTAGGTGGCTTGGTGTGTTGGACGTTGATCGCAATGTCACCTTGACCGCCGCAGTTGATCTGGCAGCAAGACGTGGTGATGTGTACGCGGTTCGGCATGTTCCATGCTTTAAACTCAGGCAGCAACTCATCCATCATCGCTTTCACGACACCAGATGCGTCAGTACCCGGAATGTCGCAGTGCAACCAGCCTTGGGTATGGGACAGTGACGTAACGGAGTTACGTGTACCACCGACTGGGAAACCGGCATCTTCCAACGCTTTAACCAGCGGCTCTACTTTCGCGCCATCCGCCACTTGGAATTCGATGTTGGAACGGATAGTGAAATGGATATAACCATCACCGTAAGTATCGCCGATGTCCATCAGCTTGCGCAGGGTGAACACGTCGAGGATACGTTGAGTACCCGCACGGACAGTCCAAACTTTTTCGCCAGTTTTGGAAACGTGAACCAACACGCCGGGGCGTGGGTCTTCATGATATGCCCACAGACCGTAGTTGCGGCGCATAACAGGGTGCATGTACTGGAAACCGTCCGGGCATCCAGATTCAATAGGATCGCGCATTTCTGGTGCGGCCATTGCGAAGCCTCCGTCAGAGTAAACTCAAAATTCGTGAATAAGTCCGAGCAACCAAGGTGGGATACATCACCACCTTGCCTGCAAAGTATCGTTTAGGCAGCAGCCATTTTTTCTTCGCGCTTGCGGTTGAACCAAGCTTCAGCAGCTTCATCCCAACCATCAGTACGCACGTAAGAAACGTTACGTGGTTGCTTGATCATGTTTGGATCTGGGTCAATACCGATGCCTTCGAGGAAGTTCACCAGACCGATACGCTCAATCATCTCACCACAACGTTCATGTTCCAGACCATTTTCAGCCCAGAAGTCGATGATAGTGGTCGCTAACTCAACGATGCGCTCGTAATCTTCTTCGGTATCCAGCTTCATGAATGGGATCGTGACGATACCCATCAAGTCGCCGATTTTCAGGGTACGCTTACCACCGATCAGCACGGTTACGCCTTTGTCATCACCGACTTGCAGTGCTTTGGGCATAACGTTCAGGCAGTGCATACAACGCACGCAGTTGCTGTTGTCAACCGTAATGGTGTCGTCATCGTTCAGCTTGATCGCTTGCGTTGGGCAGCGGCTGATCACGTTGTCGAACATGTATTGACGGCCTGCGGAACGGTCACCTTCTTTGCCAATTTCTTTGGCTTTCTTCATGATCATGTCTGGCAACTTCATCCTGGTTGACTTTCATGTCATCACGCCAAGTACCGATAACCGCGAAGTCAGCACGTTCAATGGCGTTCTGGCAGTCGTTAGGGCAGCCGGAAACCTTGAACTTGAATTTGTAAGGCAGTGCTGGGCGATGCACGTCGTCAGTGAAGTTATTCATCAGACGGCGATGGATCGCATGTTCGTTGCAGTTGGACATTTCGCAACGGGCAGCACCCACGCAAGACATACCAGTACGCACGCAAGGGCCTGCACCACCCAAGTCCCAACCGTATTCGTTGATTTCATCAAAGAAGTGTTGGAAGTTGACGCTGTTCGCACCGATGAACATGATGTTGCCGGTTTGACCGTGGAACGTTTGCAGGCCGGAACCCCATTTTTCCCAGCTATCAGCCAGTTGGCGCAGCATGTCGGTGGTGTAGTAGTTGCCAGCCGGTGGCTGTACACGCAGGGTGTGGAATTCTTTGGATTCAGGGAACATGTGACCGACTTCAGAGAAGCGCGGGATGATGCCGCCGCCGTAACCGAAGACAGAAATAGTACCACCTTTCCAGTAGCCCATTTTGGTTTCGTAAGAATGCTCCAACTGCCCCATCAAACCATTGATGGTGTTGCGGATGCGCTCATCTGGATGCTCGTCACGCAGCTTCTTAAAGCCGCTGATGAAGCTAGGCCATGGGCCTTCTTCCAGCACATCCAGCATCGGCGTTGGATAATTGTTCGTTGCCATACCTGCCTCCTCAGTAAACGATTACGATGGCGTTTCCCCCTGACTGGCTCTACACCCCAAGTCAGGTTGAAATCTAAGTCAAAAACGGGTCGCGGAACTTGCGTTCCCTCAATTTGCGAGTGCGCTAAGTGTATGCGTCATGCACCTGTCATAGAATCTCACCCATGGGGTGTTACCTGAATCCATGCTGTATCCCTAAGGGGATAGGCATTCAACATAATCGAAAATAGCGCACTAGCAGCGGTACAATAGCATATTCGGATTTTTTAATATTGCAAATAGCTGGATTGGCAATCGGTCTTTGTTGAGGTCTGTAAAATGCGCAATTATCCCTTTAATCTCAATACATTAAGTGCTTACCAGACATGGCGTACAAAAAAATTATCAGCCTACCCACTGCTGCCGGGACAGTTGCTCACCCCCATCCAAGACCCGGAAAACCCTAGTGAGGCAGAACTTGCCCAACTTCAGGCGATTTGCCGCCAACACAATCTGGCACTGTACCGTTTCATGCAAGGCGACTTGCGCAGTAAGCGCCATGTGCATCGTTTAGGGCAAAAACTTGGCTTGTTCCGGCTCGACAGTAACCTGTGTGCGGATGAGGATAGCCTGACCTCCTTGCACGTCACTTCCCATGCAGGGCAGCACGATTACATCCCCTACACCACCAAGCAGTTGAGCTGGCACACCGATGGCTATTACAACCTGCCGGAAGCGCAAATCCACGGCATGGTGTTGCATTGCGCCCAACATGCAGTGGAAGGCGGTGAAAGTTGGCTGATGGATCATGAAATTGCCTACATCCTGTTGCGGGATGCCAACCCTGATTACATCGGTGCGCTAATGCACCCGAATGCGTTTACCATTCCCGCCAATGTGTTGAACGGCGAGATTATCCGCCCGGAACAATCCGGGCCGGTATTCAGTGTGACTGCTGCGGGCAACTTGCACATGCGCTATTCCGCCCGCCAACGTAACGTGCAATGGCGCGATGACCCGTTGACGCTTGAGGCTGCCGATTTCCTATTGAATTTATGGCAACAGGACTCACCTTACAAAATAAGGTACACATTACAGGCAGGTGAAGGCTTGGTATGCAACAACGTACTGCACTGCCGCACTTCATTTAAAGACAGTGACGACCCGGCGCAAACACGCTTACTGTACCGTGGGCGTTACTTTGATCGGGTCGCCAATACAGACCTCACACTTTAGGAGACAATATGCTGAGCTTAAGCCAAATTTTGATGGCAGAAGGTGAAAACATCAGTAATTTCGACGAGTTGAAACAGACCATACAAAAACGCGCCTTGGAAACTGGCTCGATTTTTTTCCAGATTGATATTGAGCCACCCGGCTATAAAGACCGCCCGGAAGACTGGTACGACCAACTGGAAATTGCGTTTTCATCGGCGAGGTAAGCG
Organism: uncultured Gammaproteobacteria bacterium; assembly: GCA_963818325.1. Lineage (GTDB taxonomy): Bacteria > Pseudomonadota > Gammaproteobacteria > Thiotrichales > Thiotrichaceae > Thiothrix. Next base: position 134,779 of record CAWFRV010000018.1, read on the forward strand.
AGATGTTTTGGCAGGAAGACGAGGATAAAACCCTCCCCTATATCGCACCGGATGATGTGCTGGATGTGAGTTTTGCCATCCAATGCAAGCAGTTGCCGTTGGATCATGCGTGGGATTTGGCGCAAGCCGTGCAGCGGGCATTGCCGTGGTTTGCGGATGAAACCGTGGCAGGCGTACACCCGATCCACGTCGCCGAAAGTGGCAATGGCTGGGAACGCCCGGATGACCCGACCAACCAATTCTTGCTGCCTTCGCGCCGTACCCGTTTATTTTTGCGCATCCCCAAAAGCCGGGTCGCGGCAACGCAGGCGCTCAGCGGCAAAACGCTGGATGTGGGCAGCTACGCGGTCGGCTTGCGGGATATGAAGGAAAAACCCTTTACCCACACCTCGGTAATCTTCTCACGCTATGTGTTGTCCAGTGCGGAGGAAGATGAAAACAGTTTCTTGCAACGCATGGCGGCAGAAGTGAAACGGGTAGCCGATTTCAAGGTGAAAAAACTGCTGTGCGGCAAAAGCCACACACTGCGCACCCCATCCGGCGTGTTACACACCCGGCATTTGATGATTGCCGACTTGGACAATGACCCGTCAATCAAGCTGCAACAGTACGGTTTGGGGGATGGGCGCAAATTGGGCTGTGGGTTGTTTATGCCACACAAAGGCATTAAAACCTTGAAACCAACCGAATAAAGAACCCCTCACCCCCAGCCCCTCTCCCTCAAGGGTAGAGGGGGGCAAGAGTGGTGTATCCCTTTTGAGGAATGGGAGGCGCACCGCTTTTTCGTATAATTTTGCGGTCAAGAATTTCATCGAATGGCAACATTCACTTTTGCATGAGGAATTAAACATGGCTTACGAAGTAAACGGCACAAGCATCGAAACCACCGAAGCAGGTTATTTGGTAGACCTGAACGATTGGAACGAAGAAGTTGCTAAAGTTATTGCGGCTGAAGAAGGTATCGGCGAGTTGTCTGAACGTCACTGGGATGTCATCAACTACCTGCGCGACCAGTACATCAACAATGGCGGCACACAGCCTATGGAGCGCATCATCCAGAAAGCGATGACTGAAAAGTGGGGCGACAAAAAGTTGTCTAGTAAAGACATGTACACCCTATTCCCACGCGCACCGAGCAAGCAGGGCCTGAAAGTGGCTGGCCTGCCAGCGACTAACCGCAAAGGCGGCTATTGATTCCTACCCGAAAGGGGGTATTCCCCCTTTTACCTGAATCCGTTTATCCTGCTGTCAGGATTTGGTTATTTTAGAGAGGCATCGGACATGAGCAATAAGCAAGAGCTGATCAGCGAAATGATTGAAATGCAGGCAAAATTTACTGCATATGAGCAATCAGGCAAATTCAGTGCTGAAGAGTATTACGTTGGTGAGTGGAAAGCTTACCGTGAACGTTATCAGGAACTGGCTAATGAAGTCCGCGAAATGGCTTCTAAAGAAGCTAATTTCTGGAAATAAGCTGCGACAGCTTCAGATACGTAAAAGCCGCTTTCCAGCGGCTTTTTTAATGCCTTTGCCTGCTGCTTAATTATTAATTAAGCTACTGAGTACACGTGACACAGCCCGGTTTGCCTACCGAACGCACTTTACGCACTTCAGCCCAGACGCCGCCGCTTGCTTCGTGGCGCACTTTCTGCACAGCAACCGTATCACCCAACTGAAAACCGCCCATCACCCGCCGACCATGCGGCTCATCGTATAGACCGTGAATTTGCTGGGTTTGGTATGTTCCACCCTCTTCGGGCAAGCCGCTGTCGGGTGGAAGACGCAACTTCTGCCCATGCCAACCATAATCACGCAACTCCCCCAAATACACCCATTTCGAGATGCCCACTGGCGCGGTGCGGTGCGGCACAATCTCAGGGTCAGTGGAAACAGTAGCGTCTTGACTGGCTGCTGTGTCTACTACGCTAACCTCAAATTCAGGGCTAGGTGGCAAAGCAGACAGGTTGGCTTCCGCCGTAGGGTCTGCGGTTTCAACGGCGACAGCAGCAGCCACTGGTTTTTGGGTGCTGCGTTCCTTGCTGGCTTCAGTACGTTTACTTTTGCTAACGGGCTTAGGCTCTGGTTTAGCAGCCACCGTCGGGAGTGCCGAAAAGTCCTGCCCCACCCGCATCAGGCTCAGTGCGCCGGGGGAAGCAGCAGCATATTCAACCTGCAAAGGCACTGCCATCGGTTTGGGCATCATAGTGTCGGCCTTGGCGGGTATATTCAAAGACATAGTGCTTGACGCCAAACCAGCTACAGGCGCAGGACTATCCGCTAGCGCCGCCGAGGTTTCCTTTTCCTGTTGCTCAAGGTCTGTCAGTCGGTGATAAAAATAGCCTAAACCTGCCAGCGTGCCTGCCTGCAAGGTTGCCAAAGGCAGCCAAACCATGACTTCTTTCTTGTGCGATACCCACCACGGGGTTTTCTTTACCACCAACCGCGCCATTACAAACTCCTTGTAATCGTCTTACGAAAATCCGTTGCCAGTTTTCGCGCCAAGCGGCTATTTTTACAAGAAAATTCCCGATAGAAAAATAGATTCTCCTGCCGAATGGTTGTCTGTAATCCTTATACCTCGCTCCACATCCGCAGCAAATTGATATGCACCGTGCTGATAGCCGCCGCTTCGTCGGATTGTGGCAACTTCTCCAGCACACCCTCGCGGGCTTGTGCCAATTGGTAAAGCAGTTCGCGCTGCATCGGATCTTTCACCAAACTTTGCGCCCATGTGACCGCCACCAAACGTTCACCGCTGGTCACTGCGGCGACTTTGTGCCAACTGCCAGAGTCGTAAACCACCGCATCCCCCGCCGCAGCCCGGACTTTTTGTTCACCATACGTGGTGCGGATGGTGATTTCGCCACCTTCATAGTCGTCGTTGAGGAATACCGTGGTGGAAACGTCGGTGCGGTAGCGCCCCGACATCGGCCCCATAATCGGGTCATCAACGTGAAAACCGTAGGTCATACCGGGCTTGTAGCGGGCATAAAACGCCGTGGCTACCCGCAGGGGCAGCACAGCGGCTTGGTATTCGGGGTGTTGCACCAGTGGCGACATCACCAGCGCGTTGAGGCGGCGATGCAAGGGGCTATTGGGGGAGAGTTCCTCATTGTGTTTGACTTTGGCGGCTTCCATTCCGGCGGAAAAGCGCCCGTCGACGAATTCACCTGTGGCTAACAGCTCCTGTACTTCCTTGATGCGTTGCGGGTCGAGTACGTTTTTGATCAGTAATAGCATGGCATTTCCTTTCAGGGGTGGAATCGGGTAATCTGCCATACGAAACAGACTACAGGTTAAAGAGTGATGCAATTACGGATACAAATCAACGACACCACACGCGATATTGACGTGCCTGAATTTATGTTGGCAGAAGGCGGGGATTTTTTCGCGCAACTGGATCGGGACATGGACAAAGGCTACCAGATGAGCCGCCAGTGGGTGGACAGACCCGATCAGGAACAGCGTTGCCAGATTGTGGCGGACAAGATTCTAACCGCGCTTTCCAACGGCAACCAGAAAAGCGGCACGCTGATGGCGGCGTACATCCTTAAACGGATGCCGCAAGTGCGCGAAGTCCATATGAATACCGAAGGGGATATGCTGGGGCATGAGCTGGTCTGAACCCGCTCAGTAACGCACCGCTGGGGTTTCGATCTTCAGCCCATTGGAACGTGACATAATATACGCCCCCAGCAGCTTGCTTTCCTCGGCATCCGGGGCGAATGGCTCGGCACGCATCAGGGTGAGGCATTGCTTGATGCGCAGGTCGAGGTTCGCCATTTCGCCAGTATCCAGCCGGTAAGCGGGGAAACCATTGCCCTGCCCTTGGCTGATCTTTTGCCCACGGATCATCTGGCCGGGGTACATATCGTGGCAATGGGCGCAAGACATATCAATCAGGCCGAAGCGAATTTTGTACAGTTCTTGGCCTTTTTTCAGTAGCGGAGCCATGTCGCCGTCAGTTTGCACATTGACCGGCTCACCAAAAGCCAGATGGCGCACGAAGGTTTCCAGTGCCAGCAAATCGGGATGATGTGCGGGTAACGCTTCTGTCGCCCGACTGCTTTTCACGGCAATTCATGATTTTGTCTTGCAGGCGCACAATCCCGCCTTGTTCCTTGTCATAGATGGGGTAACGCGCAAGGTTTTTAACATCCAGCTTTTCGCCTTTTTCCCCGTGGCAACTGGCGCAGGATTTGCCCTTATCAGGCGTTTTATTAAACAGTTCACGCCCCTGCTCGACGGCAATGAAACCGGGATTTTGGAATTCATCATCCTGCATTTCCCGCGTTTCGTCTTTGACAAACTCGTAACCGGACTTGGCAGGCGTGGGCGCATCCGCCAGCACATTGCCTGCAAATACTAGCAGTAAGCTGCCCAACAACCATTGTCGGGCTGAAGCCCGACCTACCAATTTCGGTGTTTTGCTGATCATTTGAGTGTTACCAGATAAGCGATGACATCTTCGACATCTTGTGCGGCAAGGAATGTCTTGCCAACATAGAGTTTGCCGGGACGGTTGATCAGGCTGGGGTCACGGTAGAAACCGGGCATGATCGAATTCGGGTTGAGGTGGCGCGAATCCACCACCCGCAAACGCAATTGCGCTTCGCTGAGACGATTGGCAACGCCTGCCAGCGGCGGTGCAATCGTACCAAAAGCTTCAACACCTTTAATCGGCAACTGGTGACAGGCCAGACAATTACCCTTCGCCGCATCCGAGACAATCTTTTCACCACTCGCCGCTTCACCTTTCAGCCCACACAAAGACGCTGGAATGGAGTAGTTGACCATCTCCCACTTGCAATAGGCTTCTGGCGGGGGGGGGACGCCATCAACCTCCGCCATCACAGGCGTGCCAGCAAATAAGAGAAAAATTAAAGTATTTACAGTTTTCATAGGCTTATTCTAGGCGACAACGCACAATCCGTCTTGATTTAAATTGAATATTAGGCAAAGCTAATCCAAGTAGTGGCAATGTACTTTGCCCCCGATTTGATCACCCCGGCACGGTGTTCATGCGTCCAGAAGGGTGGAAATAGCACCAGCTTGCCCTTTTCCGGCTGCACGCTGAGGTTCTGAAACAGGAAATCGGTGGAACCGCCCGCCTCCACCGGCACGTCATTCAGATACCACAAGCGCCACCAGTTGGCGCTCGGCAAATTGATGGCTGCCACCGTCGATATGCCAGTGGTAATACTCGCCCGCTTGGTAGCGTTGCAGGTTGTAGCCCATGTCTTTGAACGGGCCTTTGAAATAGGGGAAAGTTTCGCGGAATTCGCGCAAGGCCAGCGCGAGGGAACGGTGCAAGTTGTTATCCACATCTTTCCAGTGCGGCTTGTCGTCGCCACTAACGAAAATGTCGGTGGTTTTTTTGATGCTTTGGTTAAAGCCGGTATCTTGCCCCAAACGCCCGGCGTATTGGTCTGCCAGATTTTGCTCGAAGCGTTCCACCATGTTGTCGCACAAGAAGCCGGGTATGGCATCACGCTTTTCAAAGATGAAGGAATTGGGGGCAAGTTCGCGCAGCGTTTGCAGCGGTGGGCGGGTATCAGTCATGGCAGAACCTATCTGGAAGGAAAACACCTCGGCATTATACCAGCACTTCTTCCCGCCCGACCCCTGTTTGCCAGCGATACAACCACAAACTGCACCCCAAGGTCAGGCCATACACCAGCAATGACCCCACCACGACCCCCAACCAGCCCTGCCACGCCCAGAACGGAGCCAGCAAAAATCCCCCGACACTCGCCCCCATGTAATAAAACACCAGATACAACGACGACGCACTCGCCCGCGCCTTCAACGCATGATGGCTCACCCAGCTACTCGCCAGCGAATGGGTCAGGAAAAAGCCTAAACTGCTGACCATAAACCCCCACACAATCGCCGTACAGATTGGGAATCAAGCGTCAGCAAAGATCCCCCCATCAAGCACAAAATCCCCAACGCCATCCCCACCGGCGCAGAAAAATAATGCGTCACCCGCCCGGAAAACGCCGCCGCCACCGTGCCGCTCAAATACGTCAAAAACAGCAAGCCCCAGCGCATGCGGCGACAAATGATACGGCGCATCCGCCAACACAAAGGTAATGTAACTGTACTGATTCAGGAAAATCAAAAAATTACCGCCTGCAATCAAATAAGCCGCCAGCAATACCGGATTACGCAAATGCCCGCCCATATCCTGCGCAATGTGACGCGGATGCAAGGGTTTAGGGTGAAAATTCGCGACTTCGGCAACAGCAACACAAACACCACCAGCAACACCGCACTCAGCACCCCCATCGCCCCGAATGCTGCCGCCCAACCGAAATGTTCCCCGACGAAACCGCCCACCATGCGCCCCGTCACCCCGCCGAGACTATTGGCACTGATATACACCCCCACCGCCAACACCACCGCCTTACGGGTAAATTCGTCGCCCATGTACGCAATCGCAATCGCAGGCAAGCCCCCCAAGAAACAAGCCCTGCAACCCACGCAACCACAGCAACGCCGCATAACTTTCCACCTGCGACAACGCCAGCGTCGTCAGTACCGCGCCCGCCATCGTCACCACCATGATCGGCTTGCGCCCAATCGCATCCGACAACGGCCCGTACACCAACAACGACAAACCCAAGCGTCAAAATCGTGATGGTCAAACTCCAACTTGCTTCCAATTCCGTCAGATGAAATTGCTGCGCAAACGTCGGCAACAACGACTGCACCACATGCAGGTTGGCAAAAATCATCGCCGAACCAAGGCACAACGCCAGCGTGGCAGCACGAAAATCACGGGTATTAGCTTCAATCATGGCAATCTCCTGTGAAGGTCCGCACAGCATAATCGCACTGCAACAATTGATAAAATATATAGTAGGAATGGTTTCGATAACGTTTGTTTACCGATGAGGCTGGTATGGACTTCAAACAACTGCGCTATTTCCACGAAATCGTTCGCTTGGGCAGCTTTACCCGTGCGGCAGAAGCCTTATACGTCGCGCAACCCGCCGTCAGTGTTGCCATCCGCAAGCTCGAAGCGGAACTGGATTTAACCCTGTTCCACCGCAATGACCGCAAAGTGACGCTGACCGACGAAGGCGCACGCCTCTTGCCCCACGCGCAACGCATCCTGCAAGCAGTCAGTGATGCGCAACTGGAAATGCAGGAGCTGAAAGGGCTAACCCAAGGCATGGTGCGTGTCGGCATTCCGGGGATGTTGGGGTCGTATTATTTCCCACCGATCCTGATGGCATTTCGCCACCGTCATCCCGCACCTGAGCCTGCAAGTCGTGGAAGGCGGCACATGGCAATTGCAACAAATGCTGGAAGGCGGCGAACTGGATTTAGCGGTGATCGTGCGTGATTTCGTCCCCGCAGAACTGGAAGCACATAACCATTCATGCGCGAAGAAATGCGCGTGATCGTGCCGCAAGACCACCCTTTTGCCAGCCAAGCCAGCGTCAGTTTGCAGGACTTTTTCGCCGAAGAACTGGTGATGTTCCGCCCCGGCTATTTCCACCGCAAAATCATCGACCGGCTGGCGCAAGAAGCAGGCGTTACACCCAATATTGGCTTTGAAACCAACCTGTTGCCGCTGATCAAGTCGATTATCAAGCAAGGTTTCGGCATCTCCACCCTGCTGACGATGGTGGTAAAAGAAGACGCGGAACTGGTCGATTTGCCGTTTGAACAACCGCTGTGGCTGGACTTGTGCATTGCATGGCGGCGTACCGGCTATCTGTCACGCGCTAACCGCGCGTTCGTCGATTTCTTGCTGGAACAAAGCGGCATCTGATGCCACACTATCGGCAAAATCAGCGTCAGGAAGACCCCATGCCCCACAAAGTTGTCCATATCAAAGCCGCCGCCACCCAAGCACCGCTTTCCCCCGCGCAAAAGCAATTCAACAACCTGATCAAGAAGATTGACGTGCAGAAAAAACTGCTGGCGGAATGGCAAGAAACCTTTTCCCGCTGCCAGCAAGATGCCATTGAGAAGCTCGAACCCTTGAAAAAGACCCTGACTGAACATCAGATTGACATGGTAAACCTGCTAGACCAACAGTTCACCAGCCACAAATTCACCGCTAATCAGCAGGATAAACTCAGCCACCTGATTACCGACACTTGTGAAGACCTGCTGCAATCCGCTGACAGCGACGAGCTGAAAACGCTATATAACAAATACAGCGGCGGCGACTACGACACTGAGGCACAAGAAGAGCAAGATATGGCTACCGATTTCATCAAGAACATGATGGAAAAGGAGTTTGGCATTTCGATAGAGGACGATGAATTCGACGTAAACGACCCGGAAGCCAGCGCAGAACGCTTGTTTGCCAAGTTCAAACAAAGCCAAGAGCAAGCAGAAGCCGCAACCGCCGCCCGCCCCCAGCGCAAAAAAACCGCCAAACAACTGGCCAAAGAAGCCAAGGAAGCGGAAGAAGCCGCCAATGTCAGCAAATCCATCCAAGCCGTTTACCGCCAACTCACCAGCGCCTTGCACCCTGACCGCGAACAAGACCCCGTGGAACGCGAACGCAAAACCGAATTGATGCAGCAAGTGACCGTCGCTTACGGCAATAAAGATTTGCTGAAACTGCTGGAATTGCAGCTTGCCGTCGAGCAAATCGACCAGACCAAGCTCAACAATATCGCCGCTGACCGCCTCAAGCATTACAACAAAATCCTCAGCGACCAATTACGCGAATTGCAGGAAGAGGTGTTCCTCAAAGAAGACCAAATCCGCCTGATGCTGAGCCTTGCACCGTTCGAGCCGCTATCGCCCAAACGCTTGGTGATGATGATCAAGGAAGATGTGCGCACCCTACAGGCGGGGATTACCCGCATCCAGCATGACTTGCGGCTATTCCGGGATGTGAAGCAACTCAAGGCTTGGTTGAAGGGTTATCGGATTCCAGAGCCGGATTTTGATCCGATCTTTTTGGGGATTTTCCGCCGTTTCGTTAGTCGTAAGCAGCCATACATGATCCGCGCCCTATTCATCTGTACGCAAAACCGCTTGCGCAGCCCAACTGCTGAGCAAGTCTTTTCCACGTGGGCGAATGTGGAAACTGACTCTGCTGGGCTGGGCAATGATGCCGACGTGCGACTATCCGTCGAACAAATCGAATGGGCAACGCTGATTTTCGTGATGGAAAAAGCCCACCGCAACAAGCTGTCGAAGCAGTTCAAGGCGCACCTGAACGGCAAGCGGGTTATTTGTCTGGGGATTCCTGATGATTACGACTACATGCAGCCGGAGTTGATCAGGCTGCTGGAAACAAGGTTGGGGCGTTTTTGCGTTAATCGCCACCATTTACTGAATCCGCTTATCAAGCTCACGAAACAATCCAGCATCTTTCCACAGATTACGGTTGCCAATCACATACAGCACTTCCTTGGCGCGTGTTACTGCAACATTCAATAAGTTAGGCCGCCCACCAGCCCAACCTCGTGCTCCCGTTTGGGATGGCAAGGGCGCACCCAAAACAAAAATCACTGCATCAGCCTCACGCCCTTGCACGGTATGTACCGTCCCAACCCGATCATTCGTCCACCGCCAAGGATCATCAACCCATCCATCAAGAATCTTGCTCGCACGCAATTTCTGACGCAGATGATCTGCAACAATGACAAAGGGCGTAACGATGTAAACATCAGGTTTTGCACGTCCCTGAACCATTTTCTGGAGTAAACGCAGCACTTCGTTACCTTCCTCCTCGCTCCATTTGTCTTCACTACTTCCCCCCTCGATATGAATCCAACGCGAAGCACCGAGTACATCCCGAATGGCTGAAGCGTTAGGCTGTTTGGCAAATACCATCAGGTTGGAATACGCCACCGCATTTGAAATACCGAACATGGGTTCTGCACAGCGACGATGTACCAATAATGGCACTCCCACACTACGATTACCGATTTTGCCCTCAATCTCCGTCATATACCGTGAGGCAGCATCTGCCAAGGTCTGTACCGAAGCGGTAGGAGCATTATAATGATCCGGGTCAACACCAAAATGACGGCAAATCGCCCCTGTTAAGGTTGGCGGTAACGTCACAATTGGCTCAATCTGTATGGGATCACCCACGATAACAGCACGACGGGTACGCAACATCGCCCCCACAACAGCTTGTGGCAAAGCCTGACCCGCTTCATCCACCAACAGCCACCCCAAACTATTCAGTGGCAATTTGCCAAGCATCCGATTCACTGAAGCGAACGTTGTTGAAATCAACGGCACAACCAAAAACAATGAAGTCCACAAATCAGGAAGCAATGCCTGCTTTTGTGCATCTGGTAGCGTCTGATTCGTAAAAACATTCATCAAAGCACCGAGGTTATGCCGCAAAGGTTTAGCCGCCACGTCGATAAATGCCCGGTGCAATGCCATTGCTGCAATGAAAACCTCATCGCGTGAACGCTGGGCAGCCGCCGGAAACCACGGTGTTTTTTGCTGTCGTTCATTGTTTTCCAGTGCGAAAAACTCGGCATCAGTGAATAACACGCCATATTTCTGTTGAGCGTCAGCAATGTTTTGTTTGGCTTGTTTATGTCGATGCCAAGCCGTCTGCCAAGCCATTTCAGCATTATTTTTCTCATTGACGAGATACTTCAATCGCCGCTCTAAATGCTGTAATTTCTTGCCCCATTCGTCGCAATACTTTTCTGATTCATGGCTGCTGGTTTGTATGGAGGCAAGCCGTTCAACCCACACTTTTGCAGACTGGGTACGAAACAATCTTGCCCAAAATCCGGGCTTGCCTTGCTGATGGCTATCCAAATCGTCTAGCACACGCTGGCGTTGAACATCAGCAGCGGCATGACGATTTCGCACATCAGAAATGTCGACCTCACAACGGTAAACCTCACCCGTCAGTTGATCACGTTTCGCCAAAGTGTCCACTTCGTTCTTAGCAAAAACAGATAGTTGTAGCATTTCATGGCGCAACCCTTCCAACCACTTCTGTGTCTGGCGGCTTTTATCCAAGGCAGCGAGAAAATCATTACGGGCACTTTTCCACCTTTTTGCTGCATCATCAACACCCGTAGGTGGCTTTTCCATCTCAACGATGTACGGTGGTCTATAGGTAATTTCACCTGTTTGCGGGTCAACCACTTCTATTTGTGGCGTTGTACCGGATGCTGCCTGTAAGTAGCTGTTCAAACCATGATCATCATCCCACCAAAAATCCTGCTTGAATTGACTGCGATTTTTGGTATTTCCCAAAACTGCGGCGATTGCACCCCATGTTTCGGTTTGGTGTAACTGGTCAGACAAAACTTTGAAGTAACGCAATCCAGAGGCTTCATCAGCAATTGCCTTCAAACCCGGCAATTCAGCACTCACGTTTTCTACCGCTTTGTTATTGGAAGAAGCGACCAACAACTCAAAGCCACGCAATGATTCCGCCACGTCGGTATAAGTGAATCCACCCATTGCCGACTTTGAGTTTTTGGCCTGAGTGTTCAAAAGCACTGGCAGGGTCATCAAACCGTGCCATGACCTCCGCCCGTTGCGTGATGACACCCGCAACCAAATCCCGTAACAGTGTTGTTTTACCTGTTCCGGGTGGCCCGTTGATACCCAGTAGTCCACCATCCCGTGTTTCCTGAAACGCTAAATTGACCGCCGCTTGCTGAAGCAGCACCAGTGGATGATTTCCCTGACTAGGCCAACGTGCCAACGGTGTTGATTGGGGACTTACTGCATTGCTCAATGCTGCCTTATCCAACCGTAAATCAATCCTGTCCTTGTGGCGCATAACGCCAAGATACTGCTGAAGACTCTTACACTGTCCTTTCGGCAACACTTGCCGAGCCAACGCAAGGTCTTTCAAAAAGAAACTGTTCAATAACAACGGCTCTGGTGAACTTGGGTCTTTGAAGTAAGCATAAGCGCGAATTGCAAAATCTGGGGCTTCAACCCACGCAAGCGGTAGCCCTAAAGTCTTAACCAACGTTTCGTAGGCTGCGAAGCAGCATCTGGCGTGAAAGCGGCATCGCACGTGCTTGCTCTTGGTCATCCTTGCCAATTGCACCACCCAACAAAATGCTTTCGGTCTTTTGAACCAGTTGGTTTTCAACATCTGACCACTGAGCCAACCCAGACAAATCGCTGCTTAATGCTTGCATGACTCCCCATGCAAAACTGGAAACACCAACCGCAGGCGATTCAACAAGTTGCCCTTTTTGGTTCACCACCACGATGGCAAGTGCAGCCCTACCCCGCGATACTGGGCTTTTCCGGGCGAGAATCACCATAACGCTCAATCAGGCAACTGATTGCAGAATCTAATTTCAAAGAGCCCAAGACAATCTGATAATAAAGGCGGAAGTTAGGACGTGACTTTGCACCTAACTCCCACGGCAGGGATGCCTCGTTGAATCTGGCAACTTTCGTTTTATCACCACTCGCCAAATCTTCTGGACGGTTAAAATTTTGCGGGGAAAGCACTTCCAGCGCCGTCCATGCTGACAAGATATTTTCAGGGCGATTGGTTATAGGAGGGAATGCCTGCGGCTCTTTCGAGTCATTCTGCTTGCAGCAAACTTGAGGAGTTGCAGGCATTTGAGCTTTTGGTGCTGGCTGTGGGCTTGCTGGTTTTTCTGGAGAAGGAGAAGACAATGGAATAGGTATTTGTTCGGGTAGCTTATTTACCGGCGGCTTTACCTTTGGTGACTCCAGTTGTTTTTCCACTTGCAGACGTAGTTTTGCCGCACGTTTCGTTGTTCGGTACGCCAACTCTTCATACAACTGACGAAGCTGCACTGCGTTACTACCAGACTGGACGAACAATGCCTCCATAGCCTCAATGGAGGAAGACAGCAAAGGACGGGACATACTTCTCTCTCAAAAATCAGGCAAAGAGGAAGAATATCAGAATTACAGATAGCAAAAAGTGATAGGAATTATAGATTACGCATTGAGCAACATATTTCTAGCAATTCAAACCCGTACCCAACTCACTCGTTGATTTGCTGCAACAATTGGCGGGACAGGTAATAACCATTTGCCGCCATCGCATCCAACACTATGGCAGCATCACGTTATCAAGTGCCGCTGTTGTGCTATCCATAGCACTTTGACCGTACCGACAAAAGCCAAATTCCGTTGTAACGCTTCACGTCGCGCCAGCCGATCATCCATGATAAGTAACGCACTGGGGTTCGTGATAGCAAGCTGCATGGCCTCTTGCTCACCATCACCAAGGCTGACCGGAAAATCGTGGGGTACGGGAGCTGTCACCACTTGCAGCCAACCCTGTTGCTGGGCGGCTGCAATTTGTTGGGCGGCTGCGTCGCTGTGTGCTTGGGATTCCTGCCAAACAGCTTGCGGTATCCACACCGTTTTAAACAGTTGTTGCAGAACAGTAAGCTGATTGATGCCAGCAAATGCCAATAGCGGGCCGGTATCGCTGATTATGACAGCCATGCAGACAGGTCTTGGGTTTCGTGTGCGGTGGTTTCGTCAGGTCGGGCAATTTCAATGCCCAGACTCCCCAAATGCTTGATGAAAGCACTCATGCTTAATCCGCTGATCCGGGTTGCTTTGCCTAATGACATCAAACCATCACGGAACAAACTGGCAGCGAGTGCCGGGCGCAAACCTGTCGTAGTGTCACTGAGGGTTTTATCCAGATGTATCAATAGCGCGTCAGGCTCATCCCCTTTTAACACCAACACAGGGGCTTCACGGGCGTGGCGTAATGCCAGTGAAGGATTTTTTTTGAGTTCACGGACATTGATAGCATACATGGCGGCATTCCTAAGGTATTTGACCCAGTGTAGTCCACGCTATGAGTCCACGCAAGATACCATCCCCTCAATCTCCGCCAACGCCGCCACGCCCTTGGCTTGGAACAACGCCAACGCCTCGCGCCCAACCGTTGCCCAATGTTCACGCCCCCACACCGCATACGCTGCAATCTTCCCCGCATCGCCCGTCTCATGCCAATGCTGGTACGCCGCCACCAACTGCGGAGCCAGTTTCTTACGCATTGCCGACAGATTGCCGAAATAGAAATGGATCGAAGCCGCATTCCCCCGCGCCAGCAATTCCGGCAAGGTATGCAAGCAATCCGCCAGCAAATCGCGTACTGCCCGCAACATAATGTCAGCGTGCGACGGCGGCAACGCAAACAGCATGGTTTGCCATTCCGCATCACCCAACACTTGCCCCGCTTTCACCTCGCCGATTTCGTGCGCAATCACGGTTTCGGTTTCGGCGGCTGCCAGCGCATCCAACGCCGCTTCCACATCGGCGTCGAAATCGTAGCAAGCCAAGCGCCCGCCCCATTGGGTTATCCAGCCCGCTCCAACGCCATTCGTCGACTTTTTCCCACACCATGCGGCGCAAGGATTCGCGGCGGATGAATACCTGTTTGCCTTGATTCATCGCGGGCGGGGCTTCCACATCCCGCGCCAGTTCGCGCCCTGCGACCAGAATGGTGTAGCCGTCTTGCTCGATCACTTGTTCCAGTTCCGCCAAGAAAAACAGCGGGCGGCAACGCCGACCATAGCCGGCGCTGTAGACCAGCCCTGCGCGGTTCAAGGCGGTATTGATGGCTTCATTGGCAAACGGGTCGTGTTCACCGCTGCCATTGAGCGGCAACGGGGCGTAATCTTGCTCATCCAACGCATCCCACACGGCTTCGCGCTGGGTGAGCCATTCGCCCACGTCATCGCTGGTCACGACATCGCTGAGGCGGATGCCCTTTTCCCAGCGGTAAAATTCGCGCATTTTCAGCAAATACACGCATAAGGTGTAATCACCCGCGTGGCGTGCGTCGGCAATGTGGCAATTGCGTTGCACGGTTTGAATCAAGTCCTGTGTTGCTTGTGCATAAACCTACCTCGTTTACGTTTTGCCCGATAATAGCAAGGTTCACCCCACTATTCGCATTCCCGCACCCCCTGCCACTATAATGCCGCACTGTTTTAGCTTTGAGAGAGGAAACCCCGTGCGCATACGCCTGAAAACCAAGTGGAATAAGCAGGAACGTGAAGTTTCGCTGGAAGATACCGTCAGTGTGCTGGCGTTTAATACCTGGAAAATCGGGATGCAAACCCTGCTGGAAATCGAAAACGAGAATTTCCAGACCGACACCCAAATGCAGCGCGTGATGATCATGGAAGAAATCATGGCATTCATGATCCACATCCTCGACCGCATTGCCCACGACATCCTGAATGATGAAGACCGCAGCGCCCTGATCACCACCTTCGCGCTGAAAATCGCCGACCATGTGCAAGACAACGCCCGCGACTTTGGCGGCCCCGGCGATTACCGCAACCCGTTCATCAACAAGCTGAACCAGCGCATGGAAGATTACGCCGAAACGACGTGGGGAAAAGTCGGGCAAGAACCCGGCTTCTCAATGGGGCTGGCTTTCGGCAACTTCATCGCCGAAGCCGTCGGGCCGCGTGACCGCAAATGGGTGCTGGACTATATCCAGCGCACCCTGACGCCAGAAATACTAACCACTTACAAAAAAGTGCTGACCCGTTTGGGAATGCTGGAAAGCCACAAATAGGCTTAATCGAGCAAACACGCCCCCGCTTTCAGCGCCGTATTGCACACCCGCCCCTCGACTTGGGGCGCAATCCCCGCACTGCCCGCTTGCTGCAATGCTTTCACCACCAGATCTTTCAGCTCGATACGCGGCTGGCTTGGGTCGGCAAGCAGCTTGTCACTGAGCATGGTGTAACCATCCTGATCGCCACTGCCATCGATCAGGTAATCGTTGGTCACGGCGAGGATGGTTTCATCCGGCCTGACCGGGCGCAAACCTTGCGGGGTGATCAGGCTAAGCTCTTCTGCAGTGCCCTTGTCCGGGTTGTGGCGGAAGGCAAAACCACTGATTTGCAACCAGCGCCCGTTACCCGTCCAGTCCGTGACGGCATGATTCAGCAACGGCCTGCAACTGTTGTACCCGTCAGGCGCAACATCACCAGCCGGGTCGGGTAGGCAAACAGGGTATCAATATGCTTGCGGGTAATATTGCCCGCAGGAATATTCTGGTTGAGGCGCATTCCGCCTGCATTCAGGAATGCCACCTGTGCGCCCTGCCCGGCAAACGGTTCACGCGCAGTGTCCGCCAACCAGTTGCCCAGGTTGGTTTCAAAGCGGCGGATCGTCAGCTCTTCGGCTTTAAGCTCAAGCTGCGTTTTGCCCAGTACCCGCGCCAGACAATCAGCAGCCTCACCTTTTTCTGCACAGAACTCCTGCCCGAAACGCGCATCCCAGCGGGCAATCTGCTGCTGCATGAGCGGATCAGCCGTGTATTTACCGGGCAAATCAACAAATTCGAGTGAGGCTTGCGGCTGTTTGCCTGCCACATTCAGACGCACAATCGCGGCACTCATGGCATCCGCATCCGCCTTGACGATACGCCGCCCGTTGACTTGCAGGCTTTGGCGGTCGTGTTCATGCCCCCCGGCAATCAGGTCAGGGGCTTCATTCCCCAACGCTTCCAGCAAGGCTTGGTCTTCTGCCAGCGGTTTGGTGCGTCAGGGCAATGACGACTTGCGCCCCCTGCTGGCGCAATTCCCGACTGGTGGTACGCACGGCTGTCAAGCGGCGGCATGAAACGCTGGATGTAGGCTGCCCCTTTGACAGCCGTCGTTGCACTCAGGAGTCCGACCCGGATACCGTTAACCGTCAGGATTCTGGACGGCAAAAGGTTATCAGCCTGCACCATCCGCCGCCCCGGTGACACTGGCTGGAATTCGACATTCGTCCCCAACCACGCAAACTGCGACTCGCGGATACGGCTTTGCAGCATGTCAGCGTGCTTGAGCTTGTCCTTCTCGAACTCGTGGTTGCCGAAGGTAATGAACATGCGTTCATCAAACGCCTTGCCATCGCCATCCAGATAGTTCAGCACATCCACCATCTGTTCACCGTTAAACCGCTGGCTCAGCAGGGAAGGGAACAGAAAGTCACCTGCGTGCAACAACAGGACTTCACCTTCCTTTTTTTCCAGCTCAGCCCGCAAGGTTCGTACATACGGCAGGTTATCCAGACGGTAAATGTCATTGATCACCACAAGGGTAAGCTGTGGCTTTCCCCCTTTATCCGCAGTTCCGGGCTGATTTGGCAACCCGGAACAACCCGCCAATAACAGCAAAATACCGCTAAGCAATAGACGCCCAAACTTCATGATCCCTTACCCCCTACTAAGTCATTACCCGCTACCAAGCGACAAATGCAGCAACCTTGTCTGCCAGTTCATCGGCATACAAATCCATGAAAAAATGGTCAGCACCCTCGACCGTTTCAACCTTGAGGTTATCCTGTTTGACACCCTCCAGTTTGGCAGGCAAATCAGCCACCACCTCATCCGCCGAACCCATCACAATCAGCATCGGCTTTTTGATCTTGGGTAACAGGCTGGGGGTATTCTTGCGTTCATCATCCTTGTAATAACCCAGCACTGCGTTGGCTGTGGCCTTGGCTTTTTCACAGTACACGAAACCGGGCAACTCCATCACCGTATCACCCTTGCCTGCATCGACCAGCTTTTGCGCTTCGGTCACAATGTCCGCCAACGGCTTTTTGTTACGCTCTTCGTATTCCTTGGCAGTATTAGCGGCATCGGCAGTCGCTGGGGCAATTGCCACCACTTTTTCCAGCAAGGCGGAATCTTTTTCAGCCGCATACCACGCCACCTGATTGCCACCGCGTGAATGCCCCAATATGGCTACCTTGCTTGCACCCTGACCTTTCAGCCAATTCATCCACGTATCGAGTTCAGCCACGGCGTCTTCGTGTTTATGCCGGTGTTCAATGGTGCAATCCAGCATCTCGGAAGGGCGCTTATCCACGGCGTAACTGAGGTTGACGTTGAGGGTGTTGTAACCCTTTTCCTTCAGCAACTCGCTTAACGACTGCATGATTTCCATCTTATTGTGTGCCAACGTGCCGTGCTGCATCAGGATCACGCCGTCTTTAGCCGTTTTACCCTCCGCCAGCGTCAACTCACCACGCAAGGTAATATCACCTTGCTTGACCGTCACCTCTTCCGCCTGAAGCGTGCCAAATGCCGCCAATAACGAAAACGCCACCACACCTGTGAAACGTGTACCTAAAGTCATCTGATCCTCCTAAATTATTAAATACCCATCGCCCGTTTTGCCATTTCGTATTTTAGAAAACCCATGCGGTTGACGATATTCAACCCGGAATTACGCAGGATTTTCCACGGCATCAGGGTGTTACCAAACAACAGGCGGAAACCTTCCATCGCCTTTTGGGTGAGAACGTTATCACCGCGACGGGCGCGTTCGTAAGCCCGCAGCACTTTGACGCTGCCAATATCAGTGGACGCTTGACAGATTTGCGTTGCCAATTCCACTGCATCCTTAATGCCCAGATTGACGCCCTGCCCCGCCAGCGGATGGATGGTATGCGCCGCATCCCCCACCAAAGCCAAGCGTTGCTGAATATAGGGTTCGGCATGACGCCCCCGCAGGGAAAAAGCCGCGCGTTCGCCGACAGCAGTGACTTCGCCCAAACGGTAATCCAAGGCTTGCGCCAGTTCGCGGCAGAAATCGCCGTCTTCCAGCATCAGCAGCGCGTCAGCACGGTCAGCAGGCAGCGTCCACACAATCGAACTGGAACCATCGCCCAACGGCAAGAACGCCACCGGGCCGCTCGGCATAAAACGCTGCCAAGCGGTAAAGTCATGCGGAAGTTCGGTTTGCACCACGCACACCAAGCCTTTCTGCCCGTAGTCGTTGGTTTCCAACCCAATGCCCGCCAAGCGCCGCACGCTGGATTGCGCCCCATCAGCCCCCACCAGCAACTTGGCTTGCAAGGTCTTGCCGCTATGCAGGGTAGCCGTCACTTGGTCATCATCCACGGAAAAATCGGCGAGTTTGTCGGGGCAATACAGGTCGACGTTATCCTGTGCGCGGATAGCATCCAGCAAGGCAAGTTGGACAATACGGTTTTCGACGATATGCCCAAGGTCAGGCTCGCCAAGGTCGGCGGCATCGAAGCGGATTTCGCCATCGCCGGTGGCATCCCAAACAAACATGGCTTCATAAGGGGAAGCACGGCGGGCGGCAACGCCTTCCCACGCACCTGCCTCAACCAGCGCCCGCTGCGAAGCACGGCTGATAGCGGATACCCGCAGGTCGTAAGGGTCAAGGGGGAAAAGGCGGGCGGCTCGTGTGCTTCCAATACCGCCACGCGCTTGCCGGATTTGCCCAGCAAGCAAGCTAGGGTGGAACCCACCATACCACCACCTGCGATGATGACATCGTATTGCATCTGCATTCCTCCGCTTCCTTGTTCAGATTGGCTTTACTGCGCAAAGACTACAACAAAGTGGGCAACAGAAATACAGGCCGAAGCAAAATTACGCGCTATCGCCCCAACCACGGCAGCAGCAACAGCTTGCCGGGGGTTGTACCCAACAAGCTCCATGAGCCAACGAAATACACCAGTGGCACACTCACCGCCACCAGATAAAATGCCACGTTGGTATAAGGCGTATGATACAGCAACCACGTTTGCCCAAAGACAAATAGCACGCTCAACATCAGCAGCAATACCACCATGATCAGGTCAAAGGCCAACGCCAACAGGCGCATCCCCACATTGGCATGGGCACGTTCACCGATATGAGACAGGAAATACCCCTTAGCAGACGGGGAAATCTGGTTATTCATTTTCATTAATGACACTCCTTGTCACCTCGCACAACACTCGTAAGAGTAATTGTAGTCACCCGCAGCCAAACCTGCCAATGTAAACACTATTTATACAGATTTTTTTATTTAGAACTGGAAACACGGGAGCGTGTAAGCTGTGGGTAACCCAAAGTTTGCCGGGTAATCGACATAGACAAAGTACAAGCCAGCGGCGGGTGCGGTAATGCCTGCCTGGGTGCGGTCACGTTGCGCCAGCAATTCCGCGATCCATGCCACTGGGCGTTCCCCTGCCCCGACCATCAACAGCGAACCTGCGATATTGCGTACCATGTGGTGCAAAAAAGCATTCGCCACGATGTCGATGTAAATGAATTCGCCTTCGCGGCTGACCTGCACTTCGATGATATTCGCGCATCGCATGACGTGCCTGACAACCGGCGGCACGGAAGCTGGAAAAATCCTGTTCGCCCACCAAGACCTGCGCCGCCTGATGCATCACGGCAGCATCCAGCTCGCCATGCTGCCAGCAGACCCGCTTATGTAGCAGTGCAGGACGGGCTTGACGGTTGAGGATGACGTAACGGTAACGCCGCGAGCGGGCTGAAAACCGCGCATGAAAATCGTCGGCTACCGGCTGAATCCAACGCATTGCCACCCCATCCGGCAAATGGGCATTCGTCCCAAACAACCAGCCGCGTGTGGGACGCTCGGCGTTAGTTTCAAAATGGATGATTTGCCCAATCCCATGAACCCCCGAATCAGTACGCCCCGCACACACCACACTGACCGCTTCGGCTGCCACCGTTGACAGCGCCTGCTCAACATGTGCCTGTACGCTAGGCCCGTGGCTCAGGCGCTGCCAACCGTAAAAGGCGCTACCGTCATATTCAATACAAGCTGCAAATTTCATGGGGGACATTAAACGCGAAACGCGGACATTCCTCAACCTGTCTGATGCAACAAAACTTCCGCTTCACGGCGTTGGTCATCATTACCTTCGACCATGACTTCTTCCAAGGTGCTGCGTGCGCCCTCAATGTCACCCATGTCCAGATAGGCGCGTGCCAGATCCAGCTTGGTGCTGATGTGGGCTTCATGCAGGTCGATTTCCTCATCCGGGAAGTCGAGGAACGACAGCGCATCATCAATATCACCCAACCAGTCCTTGTCTTCGTCGCTGATCGGCGCGTAGAAAGTGTCCTTAGGCAGGATGCGGTTAATGCCGGTATTATTGTCCAAATGCAGGTTCAGATTGGTCGGGCTAGTGGCAACCGCGCAGCCGCCACCACAGGTGCAGCAACAACAGCCGCAGGCATTGCCGCTGTGTAATCAACCGCATCATCATCCAGATCAAAATCCAGCAAATGGTCAACATCAGGTGCATCTTTGGCGTTATCGCCAGTCGCGGCAGCAATCGCTTGAGAAGGCTTAGCCTGATCGGCGGGGCTGTCCAAATCCAGATCAAAGTCCAGATCCAGATCATCATCAAAGTCATCCAGATTGAATGGCTCGTCATCTAGCCCCATCACCGCATCCTGAGCAGGGTTGCCGGGGCAGCCACCAAATTCGGCAATGCTGGCATCTCAACAGGCTTCACCGACACTGTTTCATCAAACGCGGAATCGTCAGTGTCCTGTAACAGTTTATCGAGGTCGAGGTCATCAAAATCCAGATCGCCCAGATCCAGATCGCTGAAATCATCAGCATGATCATCAGGCAGCAGGAGCGGGGATAGGCTCAGCCGCAACGGCGTGCTTGTCCGCAACCACATGCTTGTCAGCATCTCCCGTTGCCAGTGCCACACCGGCTGCTGTCGCCGCAGCCACACCACCCAATGCCGTTGCCACCGTTGCCGCCACCGCAGAAGTGCCCGCATTGATGATGCCATCGCCATGATACAGCTTGTTATCTGGGCTGATTTTACGCCCCCACTCTGCCACAGACTTCCACAAGGTTTCCTTGCCTTTGCCAGACATGGCGGCGAACTGTTGCGCCTGATTGTCAAACGCCTCGCGGTTATTGGCAACGAAGTAGCATTCCAGCAATTTGTGGCGGTACTCAAGCTTGTCAGGGTTGCGCTCAATGCCTTTTTTCAGCTCGCTCTCTGCCTGCTGGTAAAGGCCATAGGCAATGTAGACGTTGGCTTCAGTCAGCAAATCATCTTCATTGTTTTCAGCCGCATGATCGGGTGTCTGCCCTGCCAACCCAGTGCTTGCCACAGTGCCCGCTGCATCATCATCCCAATCATCATCATGCCGAATCCCAAATGGGTCAGCACGGCCTTGGCTGGATGCGCCATAAGCCGTACCGCCACGCTTTTCAGCTTTTTCCAGCTCGTTTTCCAGTGACCCCAGATCCAGCTCTTCTTCCACCACGGCGGCATCTGCCACCTCATCGTCATCCAGATTGGCGAAACGGTTTGAGCCTTTGGTGGCATCCGTGCCATCCGGTTTGCGGCGACGCCCCAGCAGCCACAGCAGCAGCAGCAAGGCAAGGGAACCTGCACCAATTTTCAGTGCCAGCGGGGAAGTCAGCAAACCCAGTAAATCATTACCCGCGCCTGCTTGATCGGCAAACACTGGCGCTGGGGCTTTGTGGGCATCCGGCGCAGGTGTTACCGGAACAATAGCCGGTTTCGGCGCTGCGGGCGGCGGGGCAGCCACAGGTGGTTGCAACGGAACAGTGCTTGCACCTGCTGGGGTGGCTGGTGTAGCAGTAGCAGGTGTAGCCGGTGCTAGTCGGCGCTAATGGCGTCCCGACTGGCTTGACAGCGGTATTCGGCAGCGCAGGGGCAACACTTGGCGCTACTGGCTCAGTCCTCAAGACCGCATCACTACCATTGCCATTGATATTCGCCATGTGCGTCTGAATATCTTTGCCCTGATCAGGCACGGCGGCAGCCGGGGCGACAGTCACTGGCTGGCTACCTGCGGGTGCATCTGGTGCCTGCCCGTCAGGCATATCAGGCATGACCGGCATTTTGATGCCGTTATCCGTCAGTTGCTTCTGCATCTCGGCAAGCTGGCTATCACGCAAGGTCAACAGGCGATTTTTCTTGCTCAACATCGACTCAAGGTCGGTCACCCGCGACTTGAGTTCAGTGTTTTCATTCTGGCGGGTTGCCAACGACTCATTCGCCAGTGCAAGCTGCTTTTCAATTTCTGCCAGCTTAGCGTTACCGGCGGCAACCGCTGCATCCCTTAGCTACCCCTTCACCCGTTTTTGCCGCACCCAGTACTTCGAGGCGGGCATTGTCAGGCGATTTGGCGGCGGCTGGGGTATTGTTATTCGCAGGCTTGGCGGCGGCTGACTTAGTGCCAGTGGATTGTTGTGGAACCGTCTTGCCAGCCAATGATTTTCTGAATTCACGCCACTCAGCATTCTGCTGGCGCATCTGGCGACGCGCTTCTGCCCGTGACACTGCACCGGCATCAGCCGCAGCAGGCGCTTTCATCACCGCACCTGAACGCAGATTGTTGATATTATTGCCAATGAAATGCCCCCGGATTGGCGCGGAACAATGCCATCATCATTTGGTCATTGCTGACGCCGGGACGCTGGAGACGCGAAGCAACCCGGAACAGGGTATCGCCCGATTTGACCCGATAAGTACGGTTGCGGGAAGCGGCGGCTGGCTGCTGTGCGGCTGGAGCTGCTTGCTGGGCTGTTGGTGCGGCTTGCTGGGTACGTGCTGGACGGCGCACATTACCTGCGGCTTTAGGTTCTGCCCGTACTGCGGCTTCCCCGGCAACGGTATTGCCCGGTTGCATGAGTACCGGCGGGTCTAGCATGACAGTGTATTCTTTGAGGAGCTGACCTTGAGGCCAACTGACTTCCAGCAGGAAATTGACGAACGGTTCCTGTATCGGGGCATCTGACGAAACCAAGATCACCGGCTTGCCACCCTGAACCGTCGGGGTAAAGCGCAGGCTGCCAAGGAAATCGGGACGTGCAACACCTACCCGGTTAAACACATCGGGTGGAGCAAGGCGTACCTGAATCTGGCTGGCATCTGCCGGGGCAGCAGACAGCAAGTCGATTGTGGCACGCAGTGGCTGGTTCAGGTGAGAGTTGGACTCAATATCCCCAAGCCCCAAGGCACTGGAAGCCGCAGGATACGCTCCGGCGATGAATATAGCTAAGCTCAAGGCTTGTTTATTCACTGCAATTCCCCTTCAATTGATTCTTTATCTGCAAGATAGTGGCATCCCTGATTCATCATTGGCGCAATGCTTCAGCCCTTATTATTATGATGATGAATAGCGATTCTGGTTATTGTTTCTTAGAACTGGAACTATATATTAGTACATTATGCTAAGCAATGTTGCACCGGAACAAGCTTTGGACATTCAGACCAAAGCACATCATATTCATCGTGCCATTGTGGGCAATAGTGAATTAATTCCCGCTTAACCATGCTTACAGATAGTCGCTTACTAATATTTCAGCGATCTGCACACTATTCAATGCAGCACCTTTGCGCACATTATCCGCAACCACCCACAAATCCAGACCAGCCGGGCAGGAAATGTCTTCACGGATACGGCTAACATAGACAGCATCGGTGTTTACCGCCTCGGTAACCGGTGTAGGATAACCACCCGCCACCCGCTCATCCAGCACTTCCACACCGGGGGCATGGCGCAAGAGTTCGGTGGCTTCAGCCGCCGTCAACTTGCGCTGTGTCTCGATATGCACCGCTTCGGAATGACCGAAAAATACCGGCACACGCACTGCTGTCGGATTTACCGCCAAGTCAGGTAACACCCATGATCTTGCGGGTTTCCCACACCATTTTCATTTCTTCGTGGGTGTAGCCATTTTCCTGAAAATCACCGATGTGCGGGAACAGGTTGAAGGCAATTTGTTTAGGATACAACTCCGGCTCAACCGGCCGAGCATTGAGTAATTGCGCGGTCTGGTGTGCCAATTCATTGATACCTGCCCGCCCTGTCCCCGAAACTGCCTGATAAGTGGCGACATTAATCCGAGTAATGGTAGCAACGTCATGCAACGGCTTCAGCGCCACCAGCATTTGGCTGACCGCACTGCCGGGGTTAGCAATAATGCCACGTTGCTTATACCCGGCAATGGCTTGCGGGTTCACCTCTGGCACGACTAACGGTACATCTGCATCGAAACGGAAGCAGGCACTATCGTCAATAACGACGCAACCCGCTGCCACCGCCAGCGGGACATATTGCGCCGCTACCGCTTCAGGACTGGCAAACAGGGCAATTTGCACGCTGGAAAAGTCGAAATTCTCAACAGACTCAATATCTATCGGTTTATTGCCGAAATCGACGTACTGTTCGCCATCTGTCTCAAATTCCAGCGCATAAATTTTACCAATCGGAAATTTGCGCTTTGCCAG
Organism: uncultured Gammaproteobacteria bacterium; assembly: GCA_963818325.1. Lineage (GTDB taxonomy): Bacteria > Pseudomonadota > Gammaproteobacteria > Thiotrichales > Thiotrichaceae > Thiothrix. The sequence goes on from CAWFRV010000018.1 coordinate 159,805, forward strand.
CAAGTCCAGTATGGCTTCGCCGACCAGACTGCCTGCACCGACGACTGCTACATTGTAAGTCTTAGACATGATTAACCTTGTAAGGCCGCAACAACCGCATCGCCCATTTCTACCGTGCCCACCTTGCGGTCGCCGTCGGTATAAATGTCGCCGGTGCGCACGCCTGATGCCAGCACCTGTTTTCACTGCCGCTTCGATGCGCTCAGCCAGTTCTGGACGATTGAGGCTGTAACGCAGCAACATCGCTACGGACAGAATGGTTGCCAACGGGTTGGCAATGCCTTTGACCTGCGATGTCAGGCGCAGAACCGTGGATCGGTTCGTACAAGCCGCACGCAGAGGAGTTCAGGGAAGCAGAAGGCAACATGCCGATAGAGCCGGTCAGCATCGCCGCCGCATCAGACAGCACGTCACCGAACAGGTTGCTGGTCACGATCACGTCGAATTGCTTGGGCGCACGTACCAATTGCATCGCGGCATTATCGACGTACATGTGGCTGAGTTCGACTTCGGGGTATTCCTTGCCGACCTTTCTCGACGATTTCGCGCCACAGTTCGCACACTTCCAGCACGTTGGCTTTGTCGACGGAACACAGGCGTTTGTTGCGTTTCATCGCGGTTTCAAAGCCGACGCGGGCAATGCGCTCGATTTCGGATTCGGTGTAAGTCGCGGAGTTGAAGCCTTGGCGTTCACCGTTTTCCAGCACACGGATGCCGCGTGGTTGACCGAAGTAGATGCCGCCGGTCAGTTCGCGCACGATCATAATGTCCAGACCTGCCACCACTTCTGGTTTCAGGGTGGACGCGGATGCCAGTTCTTCGTACAGAATCGCGGGGCGCAGGTTGGCAAACAAACCGAGGTCAGCACGAATCGCCAGCAAACCACGTTCGGGGCGCAACGGGCGATCCAGCGCGTCGTATTGCGGGCCACCAACAGCACCGAGCAGGATCGCATCGGCTTTTTGCGCCAATGCACGGGTGGAATCAGGGTACGGTTGCCCTTCTTTGTCGTAAGCAATACCGCCGATATTGGCGTATTCCAGCTCTACCGACAGATTGCCTTCAGCGGTGAAAACGTTGAGGACTTTAACCGCTTCTGCCACGATTTCCGGGCCAATGCCATCACCGGGCAATACCAAAATTTTGTGTGTCATAACAATCTAACCCAAATAAATCAAAATCTTAAAATAACCAAGGCGCTGTTTGCTTACGCTTTTCTTCATACGCCCGAATGTCATCCGCGTGTTGCAATGTCAGCCCAATATCATCCAGACCCATTCAGCAGGCAATACTTGCGGAATTCGTCAATGCTGAACGCGAACGCTGCACCACTCGGCGTGACCACTTGCTGATCTTCCAAATTCACAGTGAGCTGATAGCCTTCCGTGGCTTGCGCTTCACCGAACAACTGATCAATCACCTCAGCAGGCAAGGTCAACGGCAGCAAACCATTCTTGAAGCTGTTGTTGAAGAAAATATCCGCGTAACTCGGCGCAATCACCGCGCGAATGCCGTAATCGGTCAACGCCCACACCGCGTGTTCCCGCGAGGAACCGCAGCCGAAGTTTTCACGCGCCAGCAACACGGAAGCACCGGCGTAACGCGGCGCATTCAGCACGAAATCCGGGTTCGGGGTGCGTTTGCTGTGATCCATGCCCGGTTCGCCCGGTTCAAGGTAACGCCAGTCGTCAAACAGCGTGGGGCCAAAGCCGGTGCGCTGGATGGATTTCAGGTATTGCTTGGGGATAATGGCATCCGTATCGACGTTAGAACGATCCAGCGGAATGACCAAACCGGTGTGTACAGTAAATTTTTCCATGATAATTATTTCGCCTTGTCACTCGTCGCTTCTTTTTCAATCGTACCGCCCAGCGATTTCAAATCCTTGCCGACACCTTCAATCGTGCTACAACCGGCAAGCAGCAATAATGCCATTAGGGATAAAACACTCAGTAACTTTTGCATGGGATCATCTCCTTACAGGGTACGGACATCGACGAAATGGCCTGTCACAGCCGCCGCTGCTGCCATTGCTGGACTGACTAAATGAGTACGTCCGCCCTGCCCTTGCCGCCCTTCAAAGTTGCGGTTGGAGGTGGAGGCGCAACGTTCGCCCGGTTCGAGGCGGTCGGCATTCATCGCCAGACACATGGAACAACCCGGCGCACGCCATTCAAAACCGGCTTCGATGAAGATTTTGTCCAAGCCTTCGCTTTCGGCTTGTTGTTTCACCAAACCAGAGCCGGGAACAACCATTGCCAGTTTTACATTCGCGGCGACTTTGCGGCCTTTGGCGACTTCAGCAGCAGCACGTAAATCTTCGATGCGCGAATTGGTGCATGAACCGATGAATACTTTGTCGATTTGCACGTCAGTAATCGGCGTATTGGCTTCCAAACCCATGTATTTGAGCGCGGCGCGGATGCCGCTGGCTTTGACCGGATCGGTTTCATTCGCAGGGTCAGGGGTTTTGCCATCGACAGGCAACACCATTTCGGGGGATGTTCCCCACGTCACTTGCGGTTGAATGCTGGCAGCATCCAAGCGAATCACGCGATCAAATACTGCGTCAGCATCGGAATGCAGGTCTTGCCATGCAGCAACGGCGGCTTCCCAATCTTCAGCTTTCGGCGAATACGGGCGGCCTTTGACGTAGTTGATGGTGGTGTCATCGACCGCAATCATGCCAGCACGTGCGCCGCCTTCGATCGCCATATTGCACACCGTCATGCGCCCTTCCATCGACAAATCGCGAATCGCTTCGCCGCCGAATTCGATGGCGTAACCTGTGCCACCCGCCGTGCCGATTTCACCGATGATGGCCAGCACGATGTCTTTGGCGGTCACGCCTGCACCGACTTTGCCATCCACGCTGATCAGCATGTTCTTCATCTTTTTCTGGATGAGGCATTGGGTTGCCATAACGTGTTCGACTTCGGATGTACCGATGCCGTGCGCCAGTGCGCCGAATGCGCCGTGCGTGGAAGTGTGCGAATCGCCGCAAACCACGGTCATACCGGGCAAAGTTGCGCCTTGCTCAGGGCCAATAACGTGGACAATGCCGCGGCGAATGTCGCCGATAGCGAATTCGGTAATGCCAAAAGCGCGGCAATTCGCGTCCAGCGTTTCGACTTGCAGACGGGCAACGGGGTCAGTAATCCCCTTGTCCAAATCAATCGTGGGTGTGTTGTGGTCGGGTACAGCAACCATCGAAGCAATGCGCCACGGTTGGCGGTTAGCCAGACGCAGCCCTTCAAAGGCTTGCGGTGACGTGACTTCGTGAACCAAGTGACGGTCGATGTAGAGTAAGCCTGTGCCGTCGGCTTCTTGCCGCACCACATGCGCATCCCAGACCTTATCGTAGAGCGTTTTGCCTGCCATAAATCCCCAAAACTGCCGTTGGAAAAGGGCTACATACTACACTTTTTTGCTATGCATCATCCACAAAAAAAGGCCAGCACAAGGCTGGCCTTTTTCTGGTAGGTTCCCTTCGCTTCGCTCAGGGAAGGGTGAGGGAAGGTCTTCTTCCTTAGTCTTCGCGGCGGCGGCGGAAGAATGCGGCTGTTGCCAGCAACATGCTCATGATCGCCATACCCCATTGGCTCAGGGTTGGGATGTGGGCTGCCACTGCATCACCTAGCAACCAGACCGAAACCAACTGGTGGTGTTGGTGTTGCGCCACAGTACCGTCGATCATCTTCACCCAACTTGAGGTCAATCGGCTTGCTGACGATGCTGCCATCGGCAGTTGAGGATAGCCGTTGCTATCCGTGCCATCATTGTTGTTCGGGTCAGTGACAGCCACCGTTGGCAAGTAGCCAGCAGGTGGCTTGACCTTCACCACATACGCACCTTCACGCAGGTTGCCGAAGAAGTACTTACCATCCGCATCCGTGGTTTGTGGTTTCAGCACTTCACCGAAGATGTCAGTTACTGGCTAATGCCATCTACGGTCAGCAGGGTCACGGTTGCACCCGGTACGCCCGGTTCACCGGCAGTCTGCTTGCCGTCAGCATTCAAGTCAATCCACAGGCGGCTGCCCAAGTTGACAGGGCGGAACAGGCCACAATCCACGGTGTTATTACCGTTGGCATCGTCACCATCCACCTTGGTGTCCGGCTCACTACCCGGCAACAGCGTGACCGCTGGGGTCTGGAAGCTACCTGCTACAACTTTACAGTTGCTGTCGGTGTCGGATGGGTCAGTATCCGGGTCAGCACCGCCCTTGGTCAGGCTGTAACCAGAATCCGGCCTCGGATTCACCGTCACAATGTAGTTACCCGGTTTCAGGTTGTCGAACAGGTAGTTGCCGTTCCATCGGTGTTAACGTCTGCAACTGGCTTGCCGTTGATGTCAGTCGCATGGTGTAATGCCATCTTCTTCCAGCAACTGACGGTAACATCCGCCGATACCTGATTCAGCGTTGTCTTGCTGACCGTTGGCATTGTCGTCCAGCCAGATGTTGTTACCGAGCGAAACCGGGCTGTAGAAACCGCAGTCAACCGTCATGTTGCCGTTGGTATCATCACCATCAGCCGCCGTATCGGGTTCCGCACCCGCCGTCAACGTGAACGGCTGGGTTTCGATGGTGTTAGTGAGCGGGTTGACACGGCAGTTGCTGTCGGTGTCGCTGCTATCGTCATCCGCATCAATGCCACCCGTGGTCAGGAAGAAGCCTTTCGGTGGTATTACCTTGACGATGTAGTCACCTGCTGGCAGATTGTCGAACAGGTAGAGGCCGTCTTCAATCGTGGTCTGTGGATCGACTGGCATACCATCCAGATCCGTGACCGCAGCGCCTGACGCATTAGTCAAGGTGACGGTTGCACCCGCAAGCGGACTTTCGCCGTCATCCAGCTTGCCATTGGCGTTGCTGTCGATCCAGATCTGGTTACCGACAGCAACTGGTGTACCCGTTCTTAGGCGGGACAACCCCGAAGTCAACCGTCAGGTTGGAACGGTTGTCGTCGGTACTCATCCCATCGTCACCAGCAGTGCCGCTGGCAGTTGGGGTTTCAGCCTTTGGTTCCTTGTCATCCAGTGTGATGAGGTTGGAACATAGGCCGTTCTGGGTATCGTTTTCACCGTTGTCATTGTTGTCGCTATCGGTATTGGCGTCAACTTCGTCACCACCCGTGCTGGCGGTGTAGCCTTTCAAGAAGCCGAGATCGAAGTTGCCATGCGCTACGCAAACGCTGTATTTACCTGCCTCCAAACCACTGAACAGGTAGTAGCCATTCTTGGTTGTGGTGGTGGTGAGAACACTGCCGTTGCTATCCAACAACTCCATAACCACGCCATCAACGACTGGCAGCTCGGTTGCATCACGCTTACCGTCGTTGGCTTTGGTGGCATCACCTGCCCCGTCATCCACCCAGACCATGTTACCGATACTGTGGGTGGGTGCTTTCGGTTTGTAGAAGCCGCAGTCTACGATCATATTGCCATTGGTATCATCGCCATCCGATACTGCATCCGGCTCGCCGCCTGCACTCAGGGTGAATGGCAGGGTGGCGTTACCGGTGGCATTCGCTACGCAATTGTTGTCGGTGTCGGCTGGGTTGGTGTCCACATCCGCATCCGCGCCCGTTTTGGTGACAATGTAACCCGCTGGCGGTGTGACGGTGACACTGTAATCGCCTTCCGCCAAGTTGCTGAACAGGTAGTTGCCAGTGCCATCGGTGATGACCGGTTTGATTGGGTTACCGTTGATGTCCACGGCTGGGTTGCCCGCCGCATCCAGCAAGGTGACGGTTGCGCCTGCTAGGGCGGTTTCACCTTTGTCTTGCGTGCCGTTGTTGTCGGCATCTTCCCAGATGTAGTTACCGACGCTGACCGGCACTTTGGGTGGAGGTGGGAGAACCCCAAAGTCTACACGTCAGGTTGGATAGTGCATCGTCTGTGCCCATCCCGTCATCACCCGCCGTACCGCTGGCGGTATCTTTTTCGCCTGTTGGCTCGTCCGCACCCAGGGTAATCAGATTGGAACACAGGCCAGCAGTCAGCAACATCCGAGCCATTGTCGTTGCTGTCGATATTGCTGTTGGCATCGGTTTCGTTGCCGCCCGTGCTGGCGCTGTAACCTGCCAGCGTACCACCTGTGGCGAAGTTGCTGGCTGCTACACAGACTTGGTAGTCACCTGCTGCGAGGCCGCTGAACAGGTAGAAACCTTGTTGGTGGTGGTGCTGGTGATGACCTTGCCCGCGCTATCACGCAGTTCAACCGTTACACCATCTGCCACCACGCTCTCGCCTTTGTCCAGCAAGCCGTTGTTGGCGTTCGCCGTAGTACCAGCCCCATCGTCGATCCAGACTTTGTTGCCGATGCTATGGGTGGGTTCGGTCGGTTTGTAGAAACCGCAGTCCACCGTCATGTTGCCGTTGGTATCGTCGCCATCCGCTGCCGTGTCAGGTTCGCCACCTGCGGTCAGGCTGAATAGCGCGGTTTTGATGCTGCCATCGCCTTGCGCGGCGCAGTTGCTGTCATCATTTGCCGGAACAGCATCCACATCACCGGCATTCAGGGTGGGGATGTAGCCTTTCGGCGGCACGACGCTGACGGTGTAATCACCTTCCGGCAAGTTGCTGAACAGGTATTTGCCCGTTACATCGGTCGGGATCGCGGCAACGGTGTTGCCTGCCAAGTCTTTGGCGGGGTTGCCAGACGCATCCAGCAAGGTCACGGTAGCGCCTGCCAACGGCTACTTCACCTGCCGTTTGCTTGCCGTCTTTATTGGTGTCTTCCCAGATGTAGTCACCGACGGAGACCGGCATTTTGGGGATAGCCGCCAGAATGGTCAGCTTGTAGTCTTCCACTTCACCGTCAGCCGCTTCGCCGCCGATGCCATCACCACCCGCGGTGGAACAACGGAAACGGGTGTGGATAGCACCTTCTTTGCGCAAACAGGGGCACATCCATCGTCAGCTCATTCGAACCGCGGCTACAGTAGCTGGTCAGTAAACACTTGCTCATTGGCATTGCCCCAACTGCCATCCGCATTCCAGTCCACCCACGCATTCAACTTACAAGCGTCATTAGCGGTAACTTGCACCACGTTTTTGGTGTCGCCGACATGCAGCTCAGCCATTGCCACACCGTCTTCGTCGCCGTCGAAGGTATTCGAGCAGTCGCCGTATTCCGGGGAACCCTTGTCAGCATCATCGGCAAGTGAGCCGCCTTGCAACAGGCCGGTATCGCCATCAACGCACTTGCCCAGAAACACCGTCGTACCCAATTGGTGGCTTGCGCCGCCATTGGCATCCAGCGTATTGAAACTCGGGTCTGGCGCATCGCCGTAGTCAAAAGGAATAGTGAGTTGTTTTGCGCAGGATTCGTTATTAGCGGTGTTAGCATCACCACCATTCACGCCATTCACTGCGGAAACTTGAGCACAGTTGGTGACAATTTCGTTTGCATATGCGGCTGGCAATGTTGCCAGTAACCCAACCATAGAAACGCACAAGGAGAGCTTTGTTATTTTCATCATGTTGCCCTGAGCCTGATTAAGGTGATTTTTATTTATTATTAATATTAGCGAGTCCCAAACCAGCCGTCAGCAAAAAACCGCTGAATGGTATATTGGGATTAAACCTAACTGGCTATTAAACCTAATTGGTTACCCGTCAAAAAAAGGGGGGAGGGAATGTCTCCCTCCCCCCACGGCACTACAGTTTACAAGCGGGGATTACTTGATGGTTGCAGTGATTTTCAGCTCTTTGCTGGCAAGGTTTGCCATATCGCCGACAGTCCACGTAATCAGGCCAGCAGCATGGACTGCATTGGTATCATTGCTGCTCACGTAGATCAGACCGGCTGGCAATTGGTCGCTAACCGTTACACCAGTGGCAGCATCTGGGCCTTTGTTGGTGGCTTTCAGAGTGTAAATCACAGTGTCGCCACGGCGGACAGTGGTCACAGCCACGCCAGCTTGGTCAGCAACCGTTTTCACCAGTTCAATGTCCACTTTCGGGTCAACCGTGATGGTGATCTCAGCGATGTCGTGGTCGTCTTCGTCACCGCCATTTTTACCATCTTCGCTGATCACATCATCAGTAATCTTTGGTTTCATTAGCTTTATCGGCATCCGGCGTGGAGTCAGCATCAACCACCGCCGCACCAGCGCCGTCTTTAGCCGCACTGATTTCTGCCGCGTTGGTCAGCTTGCCAGCGGTGGCGTCTGCCTTGACAGTGAAGCTAATATCTACTGAGGTTTTGCCACCGGCTGCCAATGTCGCAATTGGCGTTTTCAGAGTAGCAGTACCATCGCGCATTATCTGTCCAGCCCGCGTCATTCAGCGTCAAACCAGTTGGAATATAGTCAGTCACCACAACGTCCGTGGCATCAATAGTGCCTTGGTTGGTCACTTCGACGCTGAACTTGACGGTATCGCCCGGTTTTGCCGTGGCTGTCTGAGCATCCGCCAAACGCTTGAGCAAGGCCAAGTCGAAGACTGGCTTAGAGGTGAAGGTCACTTTGGTATCTTCGACTTCACCATCAACCAGTGCGCCGGTTGCTTTCGTGCCATCAATGGTGTCAGTACTCAAGCGGCAACGGGCGTAAGTGCCAGCAGCGGTATTAGCATTGGTGCTGGCGTCTGCCGGAACAGCAGGCATTGCCACATCAATAATCGAACCGGCTGCTGTACCCGCAATAACAGACGCACCACCGTATTCAGTGGTATCAAACGTACCGTTGCCATCGTAGTCAATCCAGCACCCCAAGGTAGCCGCTTTATCTGTGGTATTGGTAGCGGTAACTTTCAGCGTAACTGCTTGACCATCGGTGAGTGCCGGAACGCTGTAGCCGTCTTCGTCCACACCATCGCCGTCAGCACCTGCACCGTTTTGACCATCGGCCTCTTCATCAACTGTGCCGCCCAGTTTCAGGCCGGGGATAATTTCGTGTTGCGCACCAGTATCCGCCAACAACGTGCCGTAACTTTTCGGCGCATCACCAAAGTCGTAAATGGCTTGGACGGTGAGCGGCGCACATGCCTCATCATCTTGCAGGCCATTAGGATCTAAAGGATCGGCCTGAGAAAGAGCGAAAGCCGCCAGTAAATCGGCTTGGCTAGCTTTGCTGTTAGGGGTGGAGTCAGTATCCGTCTCAGTAGTGGCAGAAACCTGCGCACAGTTGGTAATGGTGGAATCTGCCGCCCAAGACTGGTTGGCTGCTGCCAGCACGCCAACGGCGCAAAATGTCAGCAACACGGATTTTACATTAGTCATTTTTTTCATTTATATTTATCTCGCTATTTTTGTATTTTATCATTAGCCATAGAAACAACCCATCTTATAAACAGTACCACGCATCAGAATTAGACAACCATCAAATTCCGAAGAACGGTTGCTTAGTCAATGATGACGATAATTTTCAATATACGTTCATCGCCAGCCGCCACCGCGCCCACATTCCACACCCCGCTCACTGGGTCGAATTGGTCATCTGGCTCATCATCACTGATGTAGCTCACACTGGCAGGCAACTGGTCGGTCACCTTCACGCCGGTTGCGCCACTGTCGCCTTTGTTGGTGACACGCAGCGTATATTCCACGCTATCCCCACTCGTGGCACGTACCCGATCAAGCGTTTTGTTGATTTCAAGATCTACCGCCGCATGGGCAATGCTAGCAAGCATCAACCACGCCATAGTTACCAACCCTTTGATCACAAGGTGGAAATTCATCGTCACTTCTTCCCCGCATCCAACGCATTGCGCAGGCTGTGCATTAATGCCCGCCGTTTCGCGCCGGTTTTATTGGCACGGTAATCCAGTTGCAAATGCCAGATCATCGCCCCCCCTAAACCCCGCTTTTTTATGTACTGAATTTTTTCAGCCACCGAACGCGGGTCATTGAACGAAATGAATTGATCCTGCGCCGCACCTTCCTTGTCGATGCTCAGGTAACTCATTTTGGCGACATCATCCCAGCGGTACAGGCTTGGCTGGTAATGTTTAGCCATCAATTCTGCGTAACTCTCCAGCGGTGTACCCGTCGTCCATTCCTTGGGGGCTGTTGTCCACGTCTGTTGTGGGGCGGTTGCACCACCACTTGGCGTACCTGCCCCCCCTTCCCAGATACGGGTTTCAAAACTCATCCCTAAACCCAATTTGCTACGCGGCACACCCGCCGCCAGCAATTCCTTGACCTGACCATCCACTGACGACACTAGCCCGCCCGTTGAAGGGTAACGCCTACCGCCATCATACAAAGCAGCATCGTGCCATGTAATCTCTTCCCAGCGGGTTGCCATGTTGTAAAACATAATGTTGATTTGGTCGATCTTAGGGTGCAAATGCGCCAGCACCGTTTTAGCACGGTAATCCGCTGCCACGCTCAGTAACGGCGCACGTTGCAACAATGCCGAGGTCTTGTGCTGCATTGCCGCATGGAGCGCGGTAATAAACAGCTCATAGTCGGCATTAGCGGTTTGCCCCCATGACACAATCGGTTCCAAATCAATATCCAACCCATCATAGCCCTCATCCAACCGCGCTATCAGGCTGTTGACCAAGGTTTGACGCTTGGTCGGGTCAGCCAGAATCGGCTTGTAGGTATCTTCCCACTCAACCACGCTGAACAGGATGGGCAGATGCTTGCTGTGGGCAAGTTTGATCGCCTGACTACGGTAGTTAGCCGGGATGTAGTTGCTGTCATCATTCAAACTGCCATCCGGCTGCAACATGGCGGCGAAATGCACCACATGGGTAAGCATGTTCCAATCGGCTTCCTCCATATACGGCGCGTTACCCGCCGCGTCTTGGGTGTAACCGGGCAAGTAACCCGTCACCCAAGGCTTGGCGAATGCCGTAACTGGCAATAGACACAGACCGGCAACCCCCACTATGTCAAGCCATGCCTGTTTCATCCGCATTAATCAACCGTCACCGTGATTTGCAAGGTAGCGGATGCATTGGCAGGCAACGTCCCCACATCCCACATCCCGGCGGTGAATGTCCCGATGCTGGCAACAGGCGCGGTGCTGGTACTGAGGGTGACGCCGCTGGGCAGGGTATCCTCAATCTTCACGCCAGTCGCGTCTGTGGTGCTTTCGTTGGTTGCCGTCAGGGTGTAAACCACGGTAGCGCCGCGTTTAACCGTAGCCGGTTCTGCTATTTTCGTCAGTTTGATGTCAACTTTTGGAGCATCGGGTATGGTAAAGAAACCGAAATCCACTGTCTTGTTGGAGACAATATCAGGCCATGCATCATTGTCATCATCTGAACCATCGGTACGCAAGTGCTTCGTTTTCCGGTTCTGCTGGCGTTTCCTCCAAGGTCACTTCACCAGAAACCAGACCCAACACTGGGTCAGCGGCCACACCGTTGTCGTTGTTGTCACCGTTAGTATCCGGGGAAGCTTCTTCACCTACGGTGGAAGACTCCAACCCTGCCAATGCTGCTTGCGTAGTCGGATTTGGAATTGCTACACGGTACTTGCCTGCTGCCAAGCCTTCAAACAGGTAATTGCCGTTGGCATCGGTTTTGGTAGTCGCAATGTGGCATTGGTGCTGTCGATCAATTAACATCCACATTGGCAATCCCCGCTTCACCGGCATCAGCCACACCGTTGTTGTTATCATCTTTCCACACCAAGTTACCCAAGCGGTATTTTAGGGTAGGCACAATGATCCCCACTTGACGTGGTTCAGCCGTGTCCAAACGTTGGTTATTGGATTGTTGCGTCACACGGTGAGCCAAAGAGTTCCAAGCAGGGTTGAAGTACTTAGCTGTTACCCACAATGCTCGGTGGTGCATCCAACGGTGCTAGCATCGGTACATTGAAGGTCAAGTTTTCCAGCGGCTCCCAATACGGTGCAGCAGCAAACGCCACTTTGATGCGGAATGCTGTCACTTTGGAGAAATCCGCCGGAGTAGCCGTCCAGTCATCGGTACAATCGGTTTGCCAATGATTAGCAGGAGTTTCGGTTGCCGTGGAAGACACTTCCGGGCGGCACGGATTCGCTGCGGTGGAATATTCAAATACTGCGCCTGCTGATGTGGTATAAGCATCCGCCGCCGTAATCGCCCCCGTTAATACAGGCCGCCACAAGCTACCACGTTGCAACGTAGACACTGGTTGACCAACGCCTGTATCGCCTTTTACCGGCAATACGTCGTACAAAATGTAGTTGGTCAGTGGTTCGTTACCCTTGTTGCTCACGATAAGTTTGTAATCAAATGCACCCGCATGTTTCAACCTGCGCGACGCACGGGAAACGGGTGTAACCATTGCCATCAGCAGGGCATTGCTCATTGGTCACGGCTGGGTTAGTCAATCGGGTCATCAACGTTAGGTAAATCTGGGTATTCACCTTTTACCCACTTTTCAGCAGAAATAACAGCGGCGGAAACCACGTTGAAATCGACGGGTTGGGTACAAGCCTTTTCCGTTACATTGCCATCACCATCCAGATCATTCGCATCCACGACTGAAGTACCACCACACGTAAAGCGCGGGCTGTTATCAAAGAACGCCATTTCATTGGTATAAGTACCCACCAACTGTGCCCGGTTTTACCTTAGCAGTCACGTCAAACGTCAATTCCCCACCGAGAGGAATATTCGCTGGATTCGCAATACCGGCTGATCCATCACGCTTGACTGAACCCGCTGGAGCAGTTGCCGCCCACGAGAAGCGCACTAAGGTACGGCCTGTACCCTTGTAATCCTTGATCACTTCCATATTGGGTTCTGGCAAACCGGGGGTTGCCCAGTTGCCGCTGAACGTATCCCAGCTCACAAAATCCAGTTCCGCAGGCAACAAGTCGGACACCACCGCATTAACCACCGCGCCAGTTGAACTTGTCCAGTCTTGCTCGGCATACAATTTAAACTTCACTTCGCTATCGGGTGCAAACGCAGAGCCATTGGTGACAGTCTTATCCATCCACACGCTAGGCGTTGCTTCTTCAATAAAATTATTGGCACACGTCATCGCTCAGATGTGCCGGTTGAACTATCAAATTTGGTAAACGTACCGACCATGCAGTTTTTGACTGCAACCGGATAAGGCGCTGTAACGGCGGAGGTATCCGCCTTGATAATACTCTCCCAATACGGGTTGAACTGCCAGCCGCGTGGTACTGCTGGGCCATCCGCTCCCAAATCCTTAAATTTCCAGCGCAAGCACGTCGTGCCCGCAGGTAACGCAAAACCATCGGGAGAACTTTCACTGGCAGCATCCACCACCAAATCGGTATAAGTCGCCGCCTTGCAATCGCCCGCATCAGCGGAAGAACTCAAGGTCAACCGCACATCACTGCCAGCGGGGGCATTGGTGGTTGGCGGGGAGTTCCAGCGATTGACCAACACCTTGGTCGGCACAATTCCTGTTGGGGTAACAGGCAAGGTGTCATACAAGGTCAAATCCGGCACTGGCGCATTAGAGCCAAAGGTATCTGCCCTGAAACCCCAGTTAAAACCGTTAGAGGGTGGCATTGCCCCTGCCAAGTGCATCTTGCGCCCACTTGTACAAACCGACACCCGGCGTTGGCTCACCAATGTCCTCGGTAATCACCACATCTGGGCCAATCGCCCCTTCGTTAGCAGTCGCACTCAGCGTATTGGTAATGCTCGTACCAATCGGGAAGGTCGCCTACTGGGTAACGCAAGGTGTACGTTTTGGTGACACACACCTGCTGAGTTGTAATCTTTACCTGCATACAAGGTCGCCAGATCCTGATTACCCAGTGTCCAGACTAGCTCACTGCCACTGACCGTCGCACCGCCGTTATTCACCACGGTTGCACCAGCAGGGAATGCATCTTTAAGGGAAACACCTGTCAGGCTCACATTGCCTACCGCAGAATTTGAGCAGAAATCTACCTGATAACCCACATCCGTATCCGGTGCAGGTTTCAAGTTAGTCGCAGGGGAAACCCGCGCTTTTTTCAATGTCCAGTTGGGTGCTGTTGCCCCCACCGTGACGGTATTTGCCGTCGAAGGCACACTGCCATTTTCCGGCGCATCCGGCGCAGTAATCACCGCTGTGGCAGTATTCGCCAAAGCCGTGCCTTGCGCTGTCCCTAATTTGACACGGGTAGTCACGTCTATAACGAAACTATCGCCCCCGTTGAAAACAGATATCTTTGGTCACTTTGATTAATTGGCTAGCCGCACTACAGGACACGACTGTAAATCCTGATGGCACTGCACAACTGACCGCCTCAAGCCCAGCTGGCAAGGTATCCTCTACCGTCAAGTTGCCACAATCTGACGTTAAACTGGAACAGGCTAACTCGAAAACGGTAGTTGACTGTTTCGCCCGATTTGGCGGTTGTCGGTGTCAACAGTTCTTTGGTGAAGGTTTGTGTGCCTGTTGCGTAGGCCGACGGCATAGACAGCAGCAGCACACTGGCTCCCGCAGACTTCCAGAGGAAAGATGATCGTTTATACATTTACCTAGCCCGTTATTATCGTTATTGGGAAGATGTTAACCGTGTTGGCTTCATCATGATTTTAATTAATTTTTAGAAGCATACCGTCCATCGAATGGCGAGGCAATCCATACCCGAAGAACGGTCAATCCATTGATAAGGTAACCGCGCCGCCCACCGGCAATCCGGCAGGCGGCTGACGCTTATTTCACCGTCACGGTAATCTTCAGCGTCTTGACCTCATCCTTCGCCAAGCCCCCTACTGCCCAAATGCCCGTAGCGGAGTCATACGTCCCATTGCTGGCACTGCCATCATCACTGACCCATGTAACCCCCACTGGAAGTTGGTCAGTAACCGCCACGCCTGTCGCCGCATCTGCCCCGGTGTTGGTCATAGTCAGCGTATAAACCACGGTTTCACCGCGTTTCGCACTGGTGGGCTTAACGATTTTTTCCAGTTTCAAATCGGTGTTTACAGGTGTTGATTTGTAACCAACGTCCAGCGCGTGGTTGTTTTCACCTGCACCACCGACCGTGAAAGCAATCTCGCCTGTGGTGGTAGCATCGGAGTCGCGCACGTCGGTCAGTGGATTATTATCGGTGGCGGTATCCGCATTCTGGGCGGTGACGCTCAAGCCATCCAACGGGGTTTGTCCGCTGGCAACGGTGATTTTGCAGCTTTCACCCGTCCCCATGAAGGTGGCGTTGGTTTTATTAGAGAACAGGAATTGTCCACCATTAGCGGTCTTGAGCGTTGCCGTATCCGTGCCGCAGGTCAGCACCACGTCTACGCCGTCAATGCCCGGTTCGTCTGCGTCCTGAATACCGTCGTTGTCGGTATCTTTCCACACGCGGTTGCCCACTTCGATCGGAGCGGGGTTACACAAAACTTCCATATCCCCTAAACCGGCGGCCTTACCAAACGTAGCAGGAGTGCGCGGTTCTACGATACCATTACTGCTACCGTCATCATCACGGTCAAAAATGACATAAGCACTGTCTTTTGCCCCGGTACTGTCGTTGAGCCAGAGTGTCCCACCTGAGCGATAATCCAGTTCAGGGTCAAAACCATTACTGATCGTCTTGCCTAAACCATAGATACGAGCCAACCCACCTAACGCTATCTCAGCATGTCCGGGGCTGCCGTAGTTTTCTGCGAAATAATATTCGCCATTGTTAGGCCTTCGCCAGTGTTAGCACCCGCCGTGGTTTTTCCGCCGCAAGAGCCGTTGGATTCCAGCGCCAACTTGCCGCTGGTATCTGGGCAGACGCGCAGAATGTCACCTGCGACAGCACCTTCGTAAACATTCGTATCCCCTTCGACAGGCGATGAATTTGCATTACCCAGTTGATGTCCAGCACGATCAAGCAAACCCAGAATCAATGTTTTACCATCATCATCGAATTCAATGTCTGTCAGCATAGGCTGCGGATAAATAGTTTGGGTATAAGAACCTGCACCCGGCTCAGGATCGTGGATTTGATCCCATGTTTTTATCCAAGGACGCCATTCAGCCGGAATATTGTTTGCACCATTCCATTCGACCCCCACCTGTGAACGTGAGTAATTCAACGGAAAATCATAAACATCAGCAAACGTACCCTTACTGGGGTCTAATGCCAGAATATAAGCGTGTAATTTATCCCGATTGGCTTGATTGTCGATGTCAGATGCAGCACCAAAAGCGGCTTGTGCTGTTTCTGTCACATTCTCCGCCGAGCAAACCCCACCAACGTAAACCAGACCGTCATGCGCTTTAAGTGCCCATGGACGGAATTCACCATCCACACATGTATGCCCCAAATCACTGAATGCGTTGACAAGATCGAATGCCTGCAAATCGGCTGCGGTCGTGGGAGCCGTATTCGCCGACATGCCGTATAACTTTCGATCAGCTAAATTGACTGCCCACAACGTTTTCTGATCGTCTGACACCTCAATATCACCCAACGAAACTTTGCCTACCGCATCAAATGCGTTAGGGTCACGGTTAGGTTCAGCCGCATTAATCGAAAGTGCGCCCGCGCTACGGTCAATCGTGCCACTAGTGACACCAAGTGCTGCCAAGTCAACAAACAATTCTGGTGCAGCCAATGCTTGCCCGTTAGTTGGATTCATCCCCAGTTTGTAAATAGCACCCGCACCATTAGGACCAAACCCCACATGGCGTTTAGCCACGGCTGCCATAAACAAAGTGGCGTTTGCGGGTTGATAAGCCAAACCACCGACTGCCCCCACGTTTTTTCCTATCGCTGGTTTTTCATAGAGAGGGGCTGTATCCCCTGCATTACCAGCCCATTGCGATCCGAAAGTGACAATCGCCTGTTTTTCACCGGATGTACCATTTCCCAGTGGATCACCATTCAAGTATTCAGGAATGGCAATATAAGGGTCAGCTTGGCAATACTGCGCTGGATTTTGTACAGCCAATTTGACATCTATTGCCCCATCTTTGGCAAACTGTACCGATGTGCCACCTGCACTACCCGGTTTTAACCAACTTTCTGCCCACAAAAATTCTACGCGGTAATCTGCACCCGCCGTTAAACCATTGAGCGTGTATGAACCATCAGCCCCAGAAGTCACACTGGCTTTTTCCGCACCAGTGGCGTCAAACGCCTTGACGGTGACACCCACCATACCCACTTCATTGAAACTTGCACCGGTATCGAATGTACCGTTGGCGTTAAAATCACGGAATACCTTGCCGGAAATATCAGCGTAAGCAGACGATGAAGAGATCAGTAAAGCGCCTAGTCCCAAAGAACGCCAGCGTGAAGATGGTGATTTTTTTTTCATGTGCCAAACCCATTATTTTCGTTATTTGAAAATGGCTAATTATAAAACTAAACAAAATACCCGTTGCCGAGCTATAACCCCAGTTTTATGAATACTAACTGTACTGGGCTTTCCATAAACTTAACTACCTATCAGGTGTGACATTATTCAAGTGCCGCTATCCGGCTGCGCCCCCATAAACTGCCACTGATCCGTGGCTGGCTGATAGCTAAACTGGTAAGCCCGTTTATGCGGGTTGTTTTCCGCCATCAAGCGGAAACCGAACTCCACTTCCTTCACTTGCATTTGGTAACCGCCACCCTGCGCCCCCCCGAAATTAAACTTGCGCACACTGGTGGTATTGCCATCCGGTAAACTTGCCAGCGCAAACTCATGACGCACATCCGCCGTAAAATCGCCCTGCCCATCCAGCGCCACCGAATACACATCCGACGAACGCGCCGAACCGAAATACAACCGCTTGTGCTTCACCCCGTTGAACACACCCACGCCGATGGCATCGGTATTGTCCAACTGGCTGGCAACCGCCTTATCCGCCAGCGCAATCCGGTAAACACGCCCGTTGGCCTGCTTTGGGGTCGACCCCGCCAGCGAACTCGCATACAAACTGTCGGTATCACAATCGTAAACCAGCCCCATTACCCCAAACGGGTTGCTGGGCGACGGCGGCGCAACCGCTGGCAACTCCAGCCACATCGCCATCTCTCCCGTTTGTGCGTCGATTTTATAAATACGGTTCTGCAACGCAGGCGGATTTTCGGCAAGGCTCACTTCCGGGGTCGGCGCGACGTAAATATTACCCACCTTATCCCGCGTAAACGCCCCCACATGCCCCGCATCATCCCAACTCGGATGTTGCCATGCCTTACCCGTCTGCGGTTGCAGCAAGCGGATGCCCGTATAACCCTGCTGCTGGGTATCAATCGCCACCTGCAAACCCATCCCGGTTTTGCTGATGAAAGCAGGCATTGCCCGGCAAGCGTCAGCCACCCCCGGCTTGAAATTACCCATATCCGGTTTGCCGCAGGCACTTAGCAACACCCCGACCGCCACCACTGCCACTACCTTGCGCATCACGAAGCCCCCTTCACCGGCACAAACATCGGCCCCGACCAACAAGGCCACACTTCCACATTCGCCACCCCATCCTTGACCCGCGTATCCGCCCAGCAATATTCACTACCGGGATTACCGTCATTCTTGATCTGCGGCACATACCACAGCACCGGTATCTTTACCCTGCAATGGCTCGGCTGGCTCGATGAAATGCTCCGGCCCTTGCTGATAATCCTTATTGCAGCACGTCCCCAACGTCACCGTATCCTGTTCGCCCTCTTCCGGCTTATACGCACTGAAATAGGTAAACGCATGGTCGCCACGCCCCGCATCCCCAAACTGCGCATTGCCCCGGTTCGACGTAAAACCCCTTACCATCCTTACCCGTCACCCGGTACTGATAACCTTCGCCGGTCAATTTGGCATCGTCTTGCAAACGCCACTGCTCCTTGTCCCACGCTGCCCAATCCGTACCATTCCATTCCGCGACAGTATCCGCACTCCCTGCCCCATCTGCATCCAAATCAATCCGCACCACCGGACGGTACGTCCCATCCGTCCCACACCCACGCCCGAAATCAGCCTGCGCCACGCGGAAACGCCCATCCTTATAAAACTCAAAGCGTTGCACGTAACGGTAATTGCATGGCGTAGGCCAAGGCGGTTGGCGGAAATCCTGTACCACCGCAAACCCCACTTCCTGCCCATCCTTTACAATCGGCTCAGTTTTCGGCCCGTTATACGCAATCACCACCGCCGCACTGAACAACGGGCAACCAATCGCATCGCTATACCCAAAGCCTTCCCGCGTCGAATAACTCACATGCCAATCCAACACCTTGGCATTTTTCAGCACCTGCTTGCCGTTGAATTTCACATTGGAAAGCTGCAAACCATCCGAGCCGGTGATCACATAATCCATATCCCAACCCGACTGCGACAAGCTATTCACCTTTTCACAAAAGTTGCGGAAGGTGGTTTCGTTTTCCAAACTGCGCTCCGTCACCACCGTTTTGGGGCCACTTGCCCCCAAATCTGTCCAGCGCGACCCCACCAGCTTGCCGTCGGTCAAATCCACGATTGCCCACAACGCATCGTTTTCAAATACATAGGTCGGCGCAACACACAGGTGGTGCGAACGTTCGCACATCGAATCCTGCAACGCCGTCTTGAACTCTTTCTTATCCGGCTGGCGATTCCTATCCTGCAAAATCGCCTGCACTTCCGGTGCTGCCCCCGCAATCGCCGAAGCTAATTCCACCAAACGCGGCGACAAATCCGGCTGGGCGTAATTTTGACGGCTAACCCCCAGCACTTGCTGCTTACCCACATCCGCAAACGCGATGGTGGACGCATTGTGGAAATGGTCATACATCTCCACCCGCCAGCATTCCGCCTGCGCACACGGCCCCGCATTGCCATTGAAATCCGCAGGCAGGGCTTTACGCACCGTCATGATTTCATTGCGCAGCGGCGCGTTGGTTTTTTCATCGCGGGTAAATTTGAGAAATTCAGGGTTGGCGACTGCCAGCTTTTGCGCCAGTTGGGCATTCGCTTCCGGCAATTCTTTGTCGTTTAACACCAAGATCGGCGGATCGGCTTGCAATGCCGCTTGCACGCGCTGCCAATAATCAGCGAGTGCCGGAACATTAGAATGCAGTTGTTCACGCGGCACGGCTTGCGCCAAGGTGCTGGTATCGGCAAATTTATCAACGGTAGGTAAGGTGACGGATTGCGGTTTATCTTCCCCGCAGCCCCCAAGCCACAGGGAAAAAAGGCATAAAACAATGCCTGAATGGATTTTCATGTTTAGCCCTTATTCTGTAGGTCGGGCTTCAGCCCGACATCTTCTCTTAGCCCGGCGGCCAGCTCAACGCCCGCCCTGCCAGCAAATGCAAATGAATATGGAACACGCTTTGCCCCGCGTCTTCCCCACAATTCATCACCACCCGGTAGCCTTCGCATCCGCATAACCCGCATCTGCTGCAATCTTTTTCGCTGCAAGATACAACTTGCCGACCAATGCCGCGTCTTCGGGCTGAATGTCGTTGATCATCGCAATGTGTTTGCGCGGAATAATCAGCACATGCAGCGGTGCTTGCGGGTTAATGTCGTGAAAAGCGATGACATCATCATCTTCATACGCCAGCTTTGCCGGAATATCACCCGCGACAATGCGGCAGAATAAACAGTTGCTCATCAGTATTTTCTCCGTCCTTCAAAGGCGTGGGACAGCGTGCCGCTGTCGACGTATTCGAGTTCGCTGCCCATCGGTACGCCGTGCGCAATGCGTGATGCAGGAATACCGCGTTTCGCCGCCAGTTCGCTGATGTAATGCGCAGTGACTTCGCCTTCGACCGTCGGGTTGGTGGCAAGAATTAACTCTTGCACTTCACCCTCATCCAGCCGCGCTTCCAGCACATCCAGCCCAATGTCTTCGGGGCCGATGCCATCCAACGGCGACAAGCCGCCCGCCTAACACGAAATAGTAGCCGCGATAGCCCGTTGCCTGTTCCACCGCCACCACGTCGGAGGGGTGTTCCACCACGCACAGCAACTGCGGTTGCCGTGCCGGATTGGCGCAAATGCGGCAAGTGTCGTGTTCGGTCAAGGTGCGGCAACGCGAACAGTGCTTGATGTCACGCATTGCCCGCCCCATCACATCCGCCAGCCGTTCACCACTGCGCCGGTCGTTTTCCAGCAAATGAAACGCCATGCGCTGCGCGGTGCGTGAACCGATACCGGGCAGGCAGCGCAACGCATCCACCAATTCTTTCAGCAGCGAGGATTCGCTCATGCTTAAAACGGCATCTTGAAGCCGGGCGGCATTGGCATACCCGCCGTCACCCCCGCCATACGTTCACGGGAAAGCTCATCCAACTTGTGAACGGCGTCATTGAACGCCGCTGTCACCAAGTCTTCGATCATATCTTTATCATCTGCAAACAGGCTGGGGTCAATCGTTACGCGCTTGCACTCGTGCTTGCCGTTGATCACCACCGCCACCAAGCCACCGCCAGACTGCCCCGGCACTTCCATTGCAGCAATTTCTTCTTGCGCCTTCTGCATGTTTTCTTGCATTTTCTGCGCCTGTTTCATCAGGCC
Organism: uncultured Gammaproteobacteria bacterium; assembly: GCA_963818325.1. Taxonomy (GTDB): domain Bacteria; phylum Pseudomonadota; class Gammaproteobacteria; order Thiotrichales; family Thiotrichaceae; genus Thiothrix. Next base: position 181,147 of record CAWFRV010000018.1, read on the forward strand.
GCCAATTCCGGCTTTACCCATCATGGTATGTATTTCCTCATTGTGTTCAATAGAGGCAGTTTACTACACTAAACGCCATTTGTGCGCGGGCGGATACTTCCCGGCACAATTACCGCGCCGAAAGCTTCCTGCAATTGCTGCACGAAGGGGTCATTCCTAATCGCCTCTTCGGCAGCGGCCTGCTTTTCAGCGGCTTCACGCAGGGTGCGTTTTTCCGGGGTTTCTTCGGTTAAGGCGCTGAGCTGGAAATTGAGTGTTAGCGCCCGCCCGTAATGTTTTGCCAGTGCTTCTGCCAGTTGGGCTTCGGCGCGGGCGCTTTGCAGCGTCGCACCGCTCTCATCCAGCAGCAAAGTAATTTGGTCATCGGTCACACTTTCCAGCAGGCAGTGTTGCGCCAAGGGCAAGGCCATGCCGGAAAGGTTGAGCTGGGGGAAGATGGTGTGCCAGTCGTTGGTGGACAGACAAATCCCCCCAGCCCCCCCTTCTGCAAGGGGGGAGAGGGAGGTCAAGAGGAGAGCAGTGTCAACCTGTTTCTCTTTTTCTCTTCAATCCCCCCCTTTGCAGGGAGGGGGGTTAGGGGGGATTTTCTCTTCAACTACAATTTTTTTTTTCTCAACCTGTGTCGAGTTGGGTTGAGGTTTGCCATCATCCAGCCGGAACGCCAGCATCCGCAACAGCAGCATTTCAAACCCGCCACGCGGATCGGGTGCTAAGGGCAAATCGCGCCGCCCGTACAAGGCCATCTGGTAATACAATTGCACATCCGCAGGTGACAGCAATTTCGCCATTGCCGCCACATCCACATCGGCTTCATCCGCTGCCACGACTTGCTGCACCGCGATGCTGTGTAACAAGGAAATGAAGCTGTCGGCGGCTGCGGTAAAATCCGTGGTCAGTTGCGCCATTTGCCCGACAATGGCGAGCATCCGCGCACCATCGTCATCCGCCACCGCTTGCAACAAGCCGATCAAATGCTCATGTGGCAATAGGCCGAGCATATCCTGCACATCATCTTCGCTGACCGCCCCACCACCGGCAACAATCGCCTGATCGGTTAGGCTCAAAGCGTCACGCATACTGCCATCCGCCGCCCGCGCCAATAGCCGCAAGGCACTCTCGCTGAACGGGATGTTTTCCTGTTCCAGCACATTCGCCAGATGCCCGCTGATCATCTCGACCGGCATCCGCTTCAAGTTGAATTGCAGGCAGCGTGACAGGATAGTGACCGGCAATTTCTGCGGGTCAGTGGTGGCAAACAGGAATTTGACGTGCGGTGGCGGCTCTTCCAGCGTTTTCAACAGCGCGTTGAAGCTGTGCCCGGAAAGCATGTGTACTTCGTCGATCAGGTAAATCTTGAAACGCCCACGGGTCGGGGCGTATTGCACATTATCCAGCAAATCGCGGGTATCTTCGACCTTGGTGCGCGACGCAGCATCGACTTCGATCAGGTCAACGTGGCGGCCTTCGGCAATTTCGCGGCAACTGCGGCATTCCCCACACGGTTTGGCGGTCACACCGGTTTCACAGTTGAGGCATTTGGCGAAAATTCGCGCCAGTGTGGTCTTGCCTACCCCACGAGTGCCAGTGAACAGGTAAGCATGATGCAGGCGTTGCTTGCCATCATCACCTTCCAGCGCGTTCATCAAGGCACGCAATACATGCGCCTGACCCACCATTTGCTGGAAGTCCTGAGGCCGCCATTTTCGTGCAAGTACTTGATAACTCATGGGATAAAAAGTGAAATAATAGAATTCTTAAGAGTGGAGGCAGCCTGCACCAGCCACATCCCGGCGCCCGAATCAGTAGCTGTTGCTGCTCCCTTCCGGGCCTGACAAGGTTCACTACTTATCGTCGCGGGAGAACCAATGCAGGCCACCATTGCGAAGAACGACGAATTATGACGGAATTGACCCCCGACGACAAGGCATTTGCGGGATCGTCAGCAATCCCCCCGCTTTCATAGAAATTAGATTGCTTAATCTAGGCTGATTGACTATAAACAACGTTGGCAGTTATTTACCCCCAGTTGAGTGTAGCAAGGAAAAGCGCCCATGATCCGCAAGATATTGATTGCAGATGATTCCAATACCGAACGCCTGAATCTCACCCATATTCTTGAGTCCGCCGGTTATCAGGTCATTGCAGCGCAATCTGGCAACGAAGCCAAACAATTGGCAGACACGCAAGCGCCCGACCTGATCATGCTCGACATCATCATGGAAGATGGTGATGGCTATCAGGCATGTAGGGCATTGAAACGCAACCCGGCTACCCAGTCGATTCCGGTTATCATGATTTCCAGCAAATCCAACCCGGTGGACAAACAATGGGCGCAAAAACTCGGTGCCAACGCTTACATTGTCAAACCTTATACGAATGAAGAGGTTTTGCAGCAAATAGCAGCACTATAACTAAACCCGACACTCCAGAAATAAGAAAAACCAACCCTTTCTGGCATATAAAAAGGAGGCCAGCGTGGGCACACAACAACAATTTTGTTACCGTATCGGGACACATACGATCCTGTTGGAACCTGAGATGCGGGCAGAAGTACTGACCGCCCCAACCCTTTACCCAGTGCCGTTTGCACCGGGTTGGTGTTGCGGGCTGATTAGCTTGCGGGGTGATTTGTATCCCGTCATCGACATGCACTGGGTGGTACAAAGGCAATCGTCCACCACTACGCCACAGTTATTGCTGATCCAGCATCCGCGCTTTTCCCCGGTCGTCCTGACCTGCGATGGCTACCCGCGTCAATTAAAACTGACCCCGGAAGACCTGACCGCACATCAGGGTGACAACCTACCTAGCTGGATTCCGCATGTATTACATCACGCAGGAAACACCCTATTAGCCGCTGATCATGGCAGATTGTTGCGGCATATACAGCGCACCTCAGCCGCACGCTAAACAACGACTACACAATTTCAAGTAAAGGGAGATCAACATAAAATGGCAGCCCCAACAACAAAACGCGCCAACTTTCTCGGTAACCTCTCGGTTGCCCGCCGTATCTACACCCTGATTTTGGTACCGTTGGCGATTCTGTTCATCACCGGTATATTCGCCATTATCGCCCTTAACCAAGACCGGCTGGCACTGGAAAACATCAACGACCGCGTGGTTGCCATCGACAAAGGCAACAAGATCATCCGGCGGATGCAACGCGACTATGTGACCCTGCTGTACGAAGTACAAAATGGCAGCCGCAACCAGGAAGATGGCGTGACAAACCTTAGAAATACTGGAAGTTGACCTGCGTGACAATATACTGCCACGTTACAAGGAAGCCAAAGCCGCGACGTTGCAGGCAAGGATGCGCAAACCCTCCAAGCACTGGCAAGAAGCCGAAAAACTGTTTAGCCTCATCCAAAAGGGTATATCGCTGGTTAAAGGGGAAAGCACCACCGAAGGGGAAGGGAAACTTGCCTACTACCTGCATAACCAGCTTGCATCAGACACCAAACCCCTGCGTGACAGTATCCACAAAGCGGTGGAAAACGACCTCAAACTGGTGGATGAATCGTTTCGTATCCGCCCAAGGCAACGTCCGCAAGTTTCCTGTTTACCAGCATCATCTTGATCTTGCTGGGTACATTGGTTGCTGCCGCACTCGGTTACATCATCTACAAATCCATTGCTGACTCCATCGACAAACTGACCAGCACCATGCGCAAGATTTCTGAGGGTGACCTAGCAAGCGCGGGTCGGGCTGACCGGCAAAAACGAACTGGCAGAATTGGGCGCAAATTTCGACCAAATGGTAGAACAGCGTATCATTACCGAGGCTAAAATCGACCAAGACCACCAACAACTCAACCAATCCGTCGGTTCATTGCTGAATGCGGTATTCGACCTCAGCGAACGTGACCTGACCGTCCGCGCCAAAGTCACCGAAGACGCCACCGGGCCACTCGCCGACGCGATCAACCAGCTTGCTGAAGACACCGCCGACGTACTCAAGCAAGTACGTGAAGTGGCCACTTCGGTAGAAACCACCTCACAAGACGTAAACCACTACGCCCTTGAGGTCAACAAGCTTGCCCAACTGGAACAATCCGAAGCCGAAGAAACCGCCATCCCAGCTTGACACCATCCTGCAACGGCTCGACAGCATCGCTGCATCCGCGCAGCAAGCCAATCAGGTTGCCGATACCACCTCCAGCACCACCCGCCATGCGCAGGAAACCGTCTCCCGCAGCATGGAAAACATGACCAGTATCCGCGACACCGTACAAGAAACCGGCAAACGCCTGAAACGCCTCGGTGAACGTTCCCAAGAAATCAGCCAGATCATCGACGTAATCAACAACCTGTCTGAACGCACCACCGTCCTCGCCCTCAACGCCAGTATGCAGGCCACTGCCGCAGGCGATGCCGGACGCGGCTTCTCGATGATCGCCGAAGAAATCCAACGCTTGGCGGAAACCTCCCGCGATTCCACCAACCAGATTTCCACCCTGATCCGCAATATCCAGCAGGAAGCCAACACCACCATCGCCACGATGGATCACACCATCGCACAAGTGGTGAGCGGCTCCACCCTTGCTGAAGAAGCTGCCCAGCAAATGCAGGCCACACTGGAAGCCACCAACGAACTGGTTGCCTCGGTTGAAAAGATTGCCACCTCCTCCGCCGAACAGGTTCCATCAGTAAATCCCTGCAAATCCGTGCCGAGCGCATTCTGGAAGCCACCCAATCCACCGGTAAAGAATTGCTCTCCCTCACTGGCCTGACCAAAAACATGGCGGAATACGGTCAACGTCTGGTGAAATCGGTCAACGTCTTCAAACTGGAAGCGTAAGCCCATGAATGACGCCATCGCCTTTGCCGACATACTGGAAGATGTTGCGCTGCAACTTTCCAGCCTCGACCCGCTAGCCGAAGAGCCGGAAGCCATCGCCGCCACTGCCGCCAGCGTGGTTGCCGAATACCAGCGCCTCGGCACCAGCCGCCAGCACGTTTCGGCATGGATGGCGTACAGCAAGTTGCCGACTGGATACACGGATGCTTGCCAGTTTTCAGGAATCCCTCCCTGAAGCCATTCTCGAACTCCTGCAAGGCGGGCAATTGTTCGGCTGGATCGAACTCACCGCCGATTGCGCTGCGTGAACCGGAAGACCCCTCCCACCTGCCTGCCATCGCGGCTGAATTGATGAGCGACGCATGGCCTGAACCACCCGCGCCGGAGATGCTGGAAAAACTCCTCGTCAACCTGCGGGTGAGTTCCCTGCAAAAGCTGCCACACCAGATGCCGACACCTAGCAACCGTCTGAGCAATGAACCAGCCCCAGCCGAACCCAACCCGCTAGCGTGGGATGCTGACATCCACCCCGAATTGCTCGACGCCTACTTACAGGAAACACCGGGGCAAATCAGCTGAAGCCGCCCGCCTGATCCACCTGATTGCCAAAGGCGACAGCACCCCGGAACAAAAGCGCCATGCCGCCCGCCTTGCCCACACCGTCAAGGGAGCTAGCGGCGTCGTCGGGGTAGCAAGCCATCGCCGCCTTCACCCACCGGCTGGAAGACATTCTCGAACTCGACATTGCCAGCCACCTGCCCAATGGCCTGGGGGAAACGCTAGAGGCTTCGCCGACTGCCTCGAAACCCTGTTCGAGCACTTGCAGGAACACAAACCACTACCCGACGAATACGCCACCCTGCTGGCAGACATGGACGCGTGGGAACAACGGCTGGCAGCAGCACAACCTGAAGAACACCGCCAGAGACCAGATACAGACCGAACAGTTACCCGCAGCCCCCGTTATTTTACCCGACTTCATCACCCAATCCGGTCTGGCAGAAGACGATACCGATGCCGAAGACATGCACACTGCCGAGTAGCCACGCAGTGGTTCCAACCACCTCAGCGTCCCGCTAGAAACCGTGCAGCGCCTGCTCAACCTTGCAGGGGAACTCATCACCTCCACCAGCCAGATTGCCGAACAATGCCCAACGCACCTTGGCTTTTGGCAAACAGCTACAACAGCAGGATGAACACATCCGCCAGATGCTGGACGAACTCAGTGAAACCATCGACCAGCAATCCGACCAACCTGAACCGACACCCTACCCACAAAGCTGTTGCCGACCGCACTAGTGCGGACAACTTCGACCAACTCGAACTCGACGCTTACAACGACTTGCACAGTGCCTCCAGCTTGCTGACCGAATCCATTGCCGATAACCGTGAATTGACCCGCAACCTGCAACAACAAATCCGGCAAATTTCTGATCAGGTTTACCAGCAACAACGCCTGCAACGCCAACTCAGCGAAACCATCCTGCGTACCCGCTTAATTCCCGTCGCAATCCATCGTCACGCGGGTAGAACGCACCGTGCGCGAAACCTGTCGCCGCACCGACAAACAAGCCAACATCAGCTATCCATCGGTCAAAACCTGCAAATCGACACCGACATCCTGCAAGGCCTGACTGCACCATTGCTGCACATGCTGCGCAATGCGGTTGATCACGGCATCGAATCCCCGCAGGCACGCAAAGCTGCTGGCAAAACCGCAGAAGGCCATATTGAACTGCACTTCGAGCAAAAAGGCAGCCAGATTCACATGACCCTGAGCGATGATGGGCAAGGGCTGGACACTCGAACGCATCCGTGCCCGTGCTATCGAACGCGGCATGCTCAAACCCGACGCCAACGCTCAGCGAAGAAGACACCCTGCGCCTCATCCTGCAACCCGGCTTCACCACCCGCGATCAAGTCAACGAAATTTCCGGGCGTGGCGTCGGCATGGATGTTGTGCAAACAGCCGTGGAAAACCTGCAAGGCTTACTCCACCTCAGCAGCACACCGGGGCAAGGCACGACCATCCATATCCAAGTGCCGCTCACCTTGATTGCCACCAATGCCTTGCTGGTACGCACGGGCGGCAATCTTGTCGCCATTCCGAGCAACACTATCCAGCAACTGCTGTATGTTTCCGCCGATGAACACAGCCAAGAAGGCGAACACTGGAGTATCCAGTACCAAGGCAAGCGACTGGAAGTCCTGCCACTTGCCCGTTTACTGGGTTGGCAAACTGAGCTACCCGACTTGCGCAAAGGGCATTCCCTGCTGATGGTGGAGAGTGAACAGCAACGCTACGCCCTACATGTCGATGAAATCCTGCAACCCCGCGACATTGTGGTCAAAAGCCTTGCCCCTTGGCTCAACCTTACCCAAGGCGTCAGTGGTGCTTGCATCCTCGCCAATGGTGCGGTCGCCCCCGTGCTGGATCTGCTGCGGATGCTGCGCAACCTCGAACACGGCGTGTTGACACTGGATCAACACGCACAGCAACAACCGACAAAAGCCCCGCAACGCGTCACGCATCCTGATCGTTGATGACTCACTCAGCAACCGCAAATCACTCAGCTTAATGGTTGAACAAATGGGCTATCAAGCCATTACCGCTGTTGATGGTCTGGACGCCCTGCAACACCTGCATGAACAACCCATAGAACTTATTCTGACCGATCTGGAAATGCCGCGCATGAATGGTCTGGAAATGACGCAAGCTATCCGTATCTGGCCTGAAAAGCGTCACTTACCTATCATCATGATCACTTCACGCAGCACCAAAAAACATCGGCAAATGGCACAACAGGCCGGAGTAGATGCTTACCTGACCAAACCTGTTGACCATGACACCCTGAATACACAACTATATAAATGGCTCAAGACACAACTTGTGGCCTGATCAGACAGAGAGAGAACTCCACATGCTTACGACAACAACAAGAAACAATCGGCATATGTTTATTTGAACTGCCCGAAAAAGATCAGGCAGTTATCCAGCGCGTTGTCAGCTTTGCCGCATCCCAAGGCAAAGATTACAGCCTGCAAGCAGAAATTAGCAGTGCGAAAGTTATTATTACGTTGGATGATATTGAACTTCCTGCCAATACCGCTTGCACTATCCGTATTGGTGATCCTGACTTACCTTGCGATATTGTATTGCAACGCCCGTTATTGGTCACGCGTGTTATGCGGGCCATTGATGATGCGGCACAAATACTCAAATCAAACCCAGCTCACAGTCCCGTACAAGCAGAAATAACACCGCCGAGTCCCAGAAGCGGAACCTGAATCCCATCCAAACCATCGTTACCAGAATACATCTGACACAGCGGAACAGCACGAGGATGAATATACCTACACCGCTTTAGTCGTTGATGACAGTGCCGCCATCCGCAAGCAATTGGAAATCGAGTTACGCAACGCCAATATCAAAGCAGACTTTGCCGAAACAGGTGAAGAAGCTCTGGAAAAGTCAGCCACAGAAACAATACGACCTTAGTATTTCTCGACATCATCATGCCGGGCATTGATGGCTATGAAGTCTGCCGCAAAATGCGTGCCAGCAAAGCCATGAAGAAAACCCCGATCATTATGTTGAGCGGTAAAACCTCCCCGCTGGATGAAGTACAAGGTGTTATCGCAGGGGCATCAACCTACCTGACCAAGCCAGTCAACCACGAACAGTTCCAGCAAACGCTGAAACGTGTCTCCAAATGGCTAACCAATTTTGCCCACTGATGCGGGCATTTTGCATAAATGCTCAGGCATAAAAAAAGCCCCGCAACGGAAACCGTTAACGGGGCTTTTAGGATTGAGTGCTTGGCGTTGACCTACTCTCACATGGGGAGACCCCACACTACCATCGGCGATGCTGCGTTTCACTTCTGAGTTCGGGATGGGATCAGGTGGTTCCACAGCTCTATGGACACCAAGCAAACTGGCAAGGTTGGGAAGTTTTGTTGGTCAGCGAGGGCGTTTATGCGCTCATCTGCCGTAGTCTTCTCGACCTAATCTGGAAAAATATCAAGTGATACGTAATGCTGAGGTCTGACGTAGTTGCCTGTCTTCGATGTATACATCTCTAGTAGACCGTTTTGGGTTATAGGATCAAGCCTCACGGGCAATTAGTACTGGTTAGCTACATACATTACTGCACTTCCACACCCAGCCTATCAACGTCGTAGTCTCCAACGGCCCTTTAGGACCCTCTAGGGGTCAGGGAGATCTCATCTTGGGAGGGGCTTCCCGCTTAGATGCTTTCAGCGGTTATCCCGTCCGAACATAGCTACCCTGCAATGCCACTGGCGTGACAACAGGAACACCAGAGGTTCGTCCAACCCGGTCCTCTCGTACTAAGGTCAGCTTCCCTCAAATCTCCAACGCCCACGGCAGATAGGGACCGAACTGTCTCACGACGTTCTGAACCCAGCTCGCGTACCACTTTAAATGGCGAACAGCCATACCCTTGGGACCTGCTTCAGCCCCAGGATGTGATGAGCCGACATCGAGGTGCCAAACTCCCCCGTCGATATGGACTCTTGGGAGGAATCAGCCTGTTATCCCCGGAGTACCTTTTATCCGTTGAGCGATGGCCCTTCCATTCAGAGCCACCGGATCACTAAGACCTACTTTCGTACCTGCTCGACTTGTCTGTCTCGCAGTCAAGCGTGCTTATGCCTTTACACAAACCTCACGATTTCCGACCGTGATTAGCACACCTTCGCGCTCCTCCGTTACTCTTTAGGAGGAGACCGCCCCAGTCAAACTGCCCACCATGCACTGTCCCCGGTATTGTTATACCTAGGTTAGAACATCCGAACATTACCAGGGTGGTATTTCAAGGATGACTCCACCAGAACTAGCGTCACGGCTTCATAGTCTCCCACCTATCCTACACAAGCAAGTTCAATGTTCAGTGCAAAGCTACAGTAAAGGTTCACGGGGTCTTTCCGTCTAGCCGCGGGTACACTGCATCTTCACAGCGATTTCAATTTCACTGAGTCTCGGATGGAGACAGTGCCGCCATCGTTACGCCATTCGTGCAGGTCGGAACTTACCCGACAAGGAATTTCGCTACCTTAGGACCGTTATAGTTACGGCCGCCGTTTACCGGGGCTTCGATCAAGAGCTTCGCTTGCGCTAACCCCATCAATTAACCTTCCGGCACCGGGCAGGCGTCACACCCTATACGTCCTCTTTCGAGTTTGCAGAGTGCTGTGTTTTTGATAAACAGTCGCAGCGGCCTGGTCTCTGCGGCCCACTTGCGTGGGCGTACCTTCTCCCGAAGTTACGGTACCATTTTGCCTAGTTCCTTCATCCGAGTTCTCTCAAGCGCCTTGGAATTCTCATCCAGCCCACCTGTGTCGGTTTGGGGTACGGTCAACACTAACCTGAAGCTTAGGGACTTTTCTTGGAAGCATGGCATCAACCACTTCAGCACCGTAGTGCCTCGTCATCACGCCTCAGTGTTGAATGGGTTCCCGGATTTGCCTAAGAACCCCACCTAAACGCTTAAACAACCATCCAATAGGTTGCTGTCCTAGCCTTCTCCGTCCTCCCATCGCAGTTAGTGCCGGTACAGGAATATTGACCTGTTTCCCATCGACTACGCATTTCTGCCTCGCCTTAGGGGCCGACTAACCCTGCGCCGATTAACGTTGCGCAGGAAACCTTGGGCTTTCGGCGGACGGGTTTTTCACCCGTCTTGTCGTTACTTATGTCAGCATTCGCACTTCTGATACCTCCAGCAAACTTTCCAGTTCACCTTCACAGGCGTACAGAACGCTCCTCTACCACTTGAATTGCTTCAAGTCCGCAGCTTCGGTATGTGGCTTAAGCCCCGTTGAATCTTCCGCGCAGGCCGACTCGACCAGTGAGCTATTACGCTTTCTTTAAAGGATGGCTGCTTCTAAGCCAACCTCCTGGCTGTCTGTGCCTTCCCACATCGTTTCCCACTGAGCCACAATTTGGGGACCTTAGCTGGCGGTCTGGGTTGTTTCCCTTTTGACAACGGACGTTAGCACCCGCTGTCTGTCTCCCGTGCTCGCACTTCCTAGTATTCGGAGTTTGCAATGGGTTGGTAAGCCGGTCAGGGCCCCCTAGCCATAACAGTGCTCTACCCCTAGGAGTGATACACGAGGCGCTACCTAAATAGCTTTCGAGGAGAACCAGCTATCTCCGAGCTTGATTAGCCTTTCACTCCTATCCACAGCTCATCCCCTAACTTTTCAACGGTAGTGGGTTCGGTCCTCCAGTGTATGTTACTACACCTTCAACCTGGCCATGGATAGATCGCTCGGTTTCGGGTCTACTCCCAGCGACTGAACGCCCTGTTCAGACTCGCTTTCGCTACGCCTCCCCTATCGGTTAAGCTTGCCACTGAAAGTAAGTCGCTGACCCATTATACAAAAGGTACGCAGTCACCCCATAGGGCTCCCACTGCTTGTACGTACACGGTTTCAGGTTCTATTTCACTCCCTTCACCAGGGTTCTTTTCGCCTTTCCCTCACGGTACTGGTTCACTATCGGTCAGTCAGTAGTATTTAGCCTT
>CAWFRV010000018.1:195000-340395 GCA_963818325.1 uncultured Gammaproteobacteria bacterium
TCCGCACAAGCTACAAGCCCCCACACAAGTTATCTGACTTCTCTTTTTAAATAACGCACCGCCTTATTGGCAGCGAGGGGCGAATCTTAAAGAGTTTAGCATTTCGTGTCAAGCACTTTTTCTAAATTCCTTTCCGCCAACAAAAACCGAAAAAGCAACCTAAGTCATTGATTCCGCTTTTGTTTCAGGGCGTTTCTGCCCTGAGTGAGTGGCGCATTATACAGGCCACGTTCAGCTCGTCAACTACTTTTATGAAAGTTTTTTGCATCAGCTCAGGGTTATTCTGGCGAACTTGCGTTTACCTACCTGAAAGACAGCAGAGATTCCTTTTTCAATCAAAAGACTACGGTCTTCGACCTTTATCGCCGTCGATTTTCACCCCACCCTGCTGGATCATGCGAGGGCATCGGAAGTACTACCAACCAAGCCAGCGTTCTTCAATAAGGAGGCAATCGGCATTCCCGCACCTTCTGCCACCAGCGTGATTTCATCCATTTCATCCGGCATTGCGCCTTTCTGGAAACGGGCAATGAAATCTTCACGGGCGGCAACCGCAGCCGACTGGCTATGGAAACGGGCAATGATTTCTTCCGCCAACAGGAATTTGAGGTCACGGGGGTTCGCTCCCTGCTCCACATCCTGCTTGAAACGCTTGATTTCAGTAAGCGGGCGGAAGCTGAGCAATTCAAAGTAGCGCCACATCAGACTCATCTGAAATCGACATGATCTTGCCGAACATATCGTTAGGCGCATCGGTAATGCCAATGTAGTTACCCAACGACTTGGACATCTTATTAACGCCATCCAACCCTTCCAGCAATGGCATGGTCATGACGACCTGCTGCTCCTGCCCATAGTGACGTTGCAGTTCACGCCCCACCAGCAAGTTGAACTTCTGGTCTGTGCCGCCCAACTCCACATCAGCTTTCATCGCAACCGAATCGTAGCCCTGCACCAATGGGTAGAGGAATTCATGAATGGCAATTGGCTGACCCGACTTGTAACGCTTGGTGAAATCATCACGCTCCAGCATCCGTGCCACCGTATGCTTGGCAGCCAACTGGATCAGCCCTGCACTGCCCAACTGGTTCATCCACGTGGAATTGAACATAATTTCCGTTTTATCTGGGTCAAGAATCTTGAAAATCTGTTCCTGATACGTCAGGGAATTTTGCTGTACTTGCTCGACCGTCAACGGCGGGCGGGTAGCAGATTTGCCCGTCGGATCACCGATCATCCCAGTAAAGTCACCGATCAGAAATAAAATCTGGTGTCCGGCTTCCTGAAACTGTCTCATCTTATTGATGAGTACGGTATGCCCCAGATGCAAGATCAGGAGCGGTGGGATCGAAGCCAGCCTTAATCCGGAGCGGCTGACCTTTTTTGAGTTTCGCCACAAATTCAGCTTCGACAAGCACCTCTTCGCTTCCACGCACCAGCTCTTGCATTAGGTCAGCAACATAATCCATTTAACATGCTCCAGAATTGACAATTCTTTAATTTTGATCTACATAGACGAGTAAGTTTATCAGTTTTCTCAGATGCAAGGTCAGACAAGCATAGAGAGTGTCGTAATTCTTGGCTGATAAGCGTGGTGAGTCAACCTCTATTGAGTTCAGGAATGATTCAGTACATACTCGCTAACCTCCGCTGTATTAGCGGATTTCTGTGTTGATTTTTATACAGAAATACATAACTTGATTACAAGTATGGAGTGAAAACCTTGTCATCGTTTACACGAAGGCCGCAACCCAAGAAAAGTTGGGATGAAACCATGAAAGGCTTTGATTTTCCGGGTGGTTACATCCCCGTGGATCACAAAGTCCGAGTCTGCCAAGACCTCTTCCAAACTCGCGTGAAGAACGCTTTTCAAACCTGCCCCTGTCAATGTCAGGATCAAGCCTGAAAACAACCAAGCCAGAAAAAAAACCACCGCCAGCAACGCATGCAACCGTCTGCGAAAAAACCGCTACGCTACCTTGCTACCCGCTCAATACTCTTAGCCTGTGGACTGGCTACGCTAGGCAATTTGCCGGTGTATTCGATGATCAACACCTCTGAAAGTGGCAAAATCATCAACCTGACCGACCCATTACCTCGACAGCAATTCACCCGCTCAAGTCATTAAGGATCTGAATTTACCGGCGGTAGCCGTTGAATCTTTCTCTGGCTATGCGGTTGATGTTCTGCCAGATGCCACCCAGGGTAACTGGTCAATGCGTACCGTCGGTGACTGATGACACCTTGGAATCCATTCTCGGCGGACTGGAATTAACCAAAACCTCGCAAAAACTGCTGGAAGACTCCGCTATCAAGCAAGCGCTCAACACGCTAAAATCTGATAGCCGCGTCTTCACCCAAGTGGTCGATGGCAGCCTGCAACAACTGATTTACGCCAAAAGCAAAACTGAAACCTACATCGTTTCAGCCACTGACGACGGCTATGTCGGCAAATGGGAAAGCAATGCCCTTGAAACCCGCGATGCCAAAATTGCCTTTACCGTCAAACACTCAATCCCCCGTGACGGCAAAGCCGCTGGCCTCAGCAGCTCGCTCCTTCGCCAAATCAGCCAAGTTTTCCAGAAAGACGTGGATTTCAAAAAAGGCGTGAAAGTTGGCGATAAAGTCGGGGTTATTTTTGAAGATTTCCGCTACCAAGGGGAAAGCATTTACACCGACAAGGTACTGGCAGCGGAATACACCACCGGCAAAAAAACCTATCAGCGCGTCCGCTTCACCCTGGCGCGAAGGCAAAACCGATTACTTCCGCCCCGATGGCGATACCGAACTGAAACGCACCGCATTTGATCGCAAACCACTCGACGGGCGCATGAGTTCCGGTTTCGGGATGCGTCGTCACCCGGTCTTCGGTTTGCGCAAAAACCATGCAGGTACGGATTTTGCCGCACCTCGTGGCACGCCCATCCATGCCACAGCAGACGGTAGCGTCAAAGAAATGGGACGGCAAGGCGGCTACGGCAATGTGGTAGAATTACGCCATGACGGTAACATCACCACGCGCTATGGTCACATGTCAGCATTCAACGACGAATTGAAACCGGGCAGCAAAATCAAACGCGGCGATGTTATCGGCTACGTTGGCTCTACCGGCACATCGACCGGCAACCATGTGCATTACGAATTCCGCGTCAATGGTGAACCACAGAACCCGATGTCAGTCGAATTGCCACAAGTGGGCATTATGTCAGCCGAAGAAATGCAAGCATTCAAACACCAAGCATCTGCGATGGTGCAGGAACTTGCCGACTTGCGCAAACTGGCCTCTGTGGATAAACCATCAGGTGACCAGAACGGGGGCTAACCAGCCCCCTACTCGGCTTCCTCAATCCATGCCATCTGGATAGCTTCCAGAATTTTCTCGTTGGATTTGTCGGGATTATCGCTAAAACCATCTAACGCCTGCACCCATGTGTGCAGGTCAGTGAAGCGGATGTAACGCGGGTCAACATCTGGGTGCGCATCGTTCAACTGAATCGCAATTTCCAGCGTATCCGTCCATTTCAGTTCGTCCATAACCTGCCTCCCCTTAATGATGTTCGGACACCATATTGATGGTGTATTTGGGTATCTCGATGACCAAATCGTCCTGCCCCACTTTGGCTTGGCAGCTCAGGCGCGAATCAGGGTCAACCCCCCACGCCTTATCCAGGTAATCCTCTTCCAAGTCGGTCGCATCCGCCAACGTGTCAAACCCTTCACGGATATACACGTGGCAAGTGGTGCAAGCACACGACTTCTCGCAAGCATGTTCAATATTAATGCCATGCTCCAAAGCCGCATCGCAAATGCTCGTACCTGGCGCAACATCCAGCACCGCCCCTTCTGGGCAAATGTCTTCATGCGGTAAAAAAATCAGTTTTGGCATGGTATTATCCCTTAAAATTCATCAACGCGATGACCCGCCATCGCAGCACGGATACTGGCATTCATGCGACGTTCCACATAGGCATCCGCCGCTTTTTCCAGTGCCTTGATACCCGCTTCGATAGCGCGGTAATCATTGCCGGGGCGTAACGTCACCAGCTTGTCACGGAAGGTCAAAATATGGCTACGCTCATCCGCCGTCAGCAACACATCACCGTCAGCCAGCAATGCCGCATCCAACGCCTCGATAGCGCGATCCGCTTCGACTTGCTGTTCACGCAAGCGCCGCGCTTCCATATCATCACGCGCATACGTCATGGAATCACGCAACATGGTTTCAATTTCGGTATCGCTCAAACCGTAGGACGGCTTCACTTCCACGCCCGACGTAATCCCCGTGGTTTGCTCTTGCGCAGTCACATTCAGCAAACCATCCGCATCCACTTGGAAGGTCACGCGAATACGTGCCGCCCCCGCCACCATCGGCGGAATACCTCGCAACGAGAAACGCGCCAACGAACGGCAGGCTTCCACGGTATCACGTTCGCCTTGCAGGACGTGGATCGACATAGCGGTCTGCCCATCCTTAAACGTGGTAAATTCCTGAGCGCGAGCCACCGGAATCGTGGTATTGCGTGGAATCACTTTTTCGACCAAGCCACCCATCGTTTCCAACCCCAACGACAGCGGAATCACGTCCAGCAGCAACATATCGGAATCGGGTTTATTGCCCGCCAACACATCCGCCTGAATCGCCGCACCAATCGCCACTACCCGATCAGGGTCAATATTCACCAGCAGCGGCTTGCCGAAGAATTCGCTGACCTGTTCGCGCACCGCTAATACGCGGGTCGAACCGCCCACCATGACGACATCCTTCACCTCGTCCTTGCTGAGATTCGCATCACGCAAAGTACGCCGACACGCCATCAAGGTCTTTTTCACCAATGGCGCAATCAATTCATTCATGTAGCTACGGGTCAATTCGCCCTGCCAAGTGCCTAACGTCACGGGAGTCGTCTCAACCGTGGTCAGGGCTTCCTTGGCATCCCGCGCCATCACCAACGCTGTGCGCAATACTTTCTGGTCAGCACTGCCGTGCAAACCTGACGCTTGCAACAGCCATTCCGCAATCACATGGTCGAAATCATCGCCACCCAGCGCCGAATCACCACCCGTTGCCAATACTTCAAACACGCCCTTGTGCAAGCGCAAAATCGAAATATCGAATGTGCCGCCGCCCAAGGTCGTAGACCGCAATCACGCCTTCCGCATCCTGATCCAGCCCGTAGGCAACAGCAGCAGCGGTCGGTTCATTCAACAAACGGTAAACATTCAACCCCGCCAGCGTCGCCGCATCACGGGTGGCTTGGCGTTGCGCATCGTCGAAATACGCCGGAACAGTAATCACCACGCCCGTCAAATCGCCACCCAGCGTGTCTTCCGCCTGACGTTTGAGGACGCGCAAAATTTCCGCCGACACTTCCACCGAAGAAACATCGCCACCCAGCCGTATGGATGCGCGGCACACGCGACTCGCCCGTAACAAACTGGTACGGCAAATGCCCACCCAGTTGCACCACATCTTCCACCCCGCGCCCCATCAGGCGTTTGGCGGATGCAATGGTATTCAACGGATCTTCGGTAATCGCCGCCTTAGCGTCATGCCCCACAATCGGTGCAGCATCCGCCACATAGCGCACCACCGACGGCAACAAATGCCGCCCTTGCGCATCAGCCAGCGTATCAGCTTGCCCACTACGCACCGTGGCAACTAAGGAATTGGTTGTACCCAAGTCAATACCCGCCGCCAGCCGATGCTGGTGGGCAGTCGTGGACATGCCGGGTTCGGAAATTTGCAGTAATGCCATGAATAATCCTAGAGGCTTTCTTCGAGACGTTCTTCGCGGGCGCGAATGTCTTCCAGCAGGCGCTCGAAAAAGCGCATTTTGAGCATTGCATCTTTAGCCGCCGCATGGTTTTGCAGCGCCCATTGTTCAGCAAAATCGCTTTCCAAATCGCGCATTGCCAAACGCACTTGTGTACCGAGGGTATCCAGCACCTCAAACGGCTCGTCGGACGTTTCCGCTTCCTCGATCGCTTCGCGCAATTCCATCTGCTGCATTAAAAATTCAGGGTCGGACGAGGTATCGCGGTCATCGTTGATTACCACACCCGCCAACACCAGCAGGTAACGGGCGCGAAGGCGCGGTTGCCGCAAGGTATCGTGCGCTTCGTTCAGCAAGGAGGTGATTTGCACCGCCAGCCGCCGCTCCTGATCGCTGCCACTGGCGAAACCGATCAGGGTGGTATTGCGATTGCAGTTCGCGGAAACGTTGGCTTAATGCCGCACTATCCACCGCAAACTGTTGGGGCAAGCCGAACAGGGTAAAGTAATCCTGTTGCAGCTCCGGCAGCAGCGTCAAACGGTGAAGCTCTCACCACACCCGCAACGCGCTTTCTCGTTGGGGTTGGTGAATTTGAAGCCTTCGTTCAAACCTTCGCGGGCGTAATCGACTTCCGTGCCGTCCAAATACACCAAGGCTTTCGGGTCAACAATCACCTTGACACCCAGACTTTCAAACACCGTGTCTTCGGCTTGAAGGTCATCCACAAACTCCATGACGTAAGCCATCCCAGAGCAACCATTGGTTTTGACACCCAAACGTAAACCCAAGCCCTTGCCACGGTTGGCAATGAACTTGTTGACGCGGGCAGCAGCGGATTCAGTCAAGGTAATCATCTTATGCGCCTGCCTGTTCTTGCTGTTTCTTTTGGTAGTCTTCAATCGCGGTGCGGATCGCGTCTTCTGCCAATACCGAACAGTGGATTTTCACCGGTGGCAAATCCAGTTCAGCCGCAATGTCAGTGTTCTTGATCTGCTTGGCTTCTTCCAGCGTTTTGCCTTTGACCCATTCGGTCAGCAAGCTGGAAGACGCAATCGCCGAACCGCAACCGTAAGTTTTGAACTTAGCATCTTCGATAATGCCTTGGTCGTTCACCTTGATTTGCAGCTTCATCACGTCGCCGCACGCCGGAGCGCCGACCATGCCCGTACCGATATTCAGGTCAGCCTTGCTGAAGCTGCCGACGTTGCGGGGATTTTCATAATGGTCAATGACCTTTTCACCGTATGCCATGATCTATTCCTCGTAGAAATCTTAATGCGAAACCCATTCGACCTTACTAATGTCGATGCCTTCTTGGAACATTTCCCACAGCGGGGAGAGTTCGCGCAGTTTCTCGACCGCCGCGCGGATGCGCTCAATCGCGTAATCCACCTCTTCCACCGTGCTGAAACGCCCCATCGACAAGCGCAGGGAACTGTGTGCTAATTCATCGCTACGCCCCAAGGCACGCAGCACGTAGCTGGGTTCAAGGCTGGCGCTGGTACACGCTGAACCGGAAGACATTGCCAGACCTTTCAGCGACATCATCAGGCTTTCGCCTTCCACGTAGTTGAAGCTGATGTTCAGAATACCCGCCACGCGATGTTCCAGATCACCGTTGACGTAGACTTCTTCAATATCTTTCAAACCGTCATACAGACGGTTGCGCAACATCAGGATACGGTCATTTTCCGCATTCATTTCCAGCTTGGCAATGCGGAAGGCTTCACCCATACCGACAATCTGATGGGTGGGCAATGTGCCGGAACGCATCCCGCGCTCATGACCACCGCCGTGGGTTTGCGCTTCGATACGCACACGCGGCTTGCGACGCACGTACAACGCACCAATACCTTTGGGGCCGTAAATCTTGTGGGCGGAGAAGCTCATCATATCAACTTTAGAGCTTGTCCATGTCAATGGGCACTTTGCCTGCACTTTGAGCTGCATCAACGTGGAAGATGGTTTTGTTGGCGCGGCACATTTCACCGATAGCAGCGATGTCTTGAATCACGCCGGTTTCATTGTTGACGTGCATGATCGACACCACGGTGGTGTCTTCGCGCATGGCAGCTTTCAGTTTGCTCAAGGTCAATCAAACCATTAGGCTCAGGGTCAAGGTAAGTGACTTCAAAACCTTCGCGTTCCAGTTGGCGGCACGTATCCAGCACCGCTTTGTGTTCAGTCTTGCAGGTAATAATGTGCTTGCCACGGCGCTCATTGAAGTGTGCCGCACCCTTGATGGCAAGGTTATCGGATTCAGTCGCACCACTTGTCCAGACGATTTCTTTGGGGTCAGCATTGATCAGTGCAGCAACGTTACCACGCGCCTCTTCCACAGCGGCTTCTGCTTCCCAGCCAAACGAGTGGCTTTTGGACGCCGGATTGCCGAACACGCCAGTGGGGGTTAGGTATTGCATCATTTTCTCGGCAACACGCGGGTCTACCGGAGTAGTGGCGGCGTAATCGAAATAAATGGGCATTTTCAGTTCACTCATGGGGCTTGTCCTGCACTAGCATTAATGGGAATGTGAATGGTGGGAGCGGAAGTCGATGCGTTTGTTGTTCTGGCGGGTGGCGGTTTCTTGCACTTCCATTTTCGCGGTCATATCGGCGAGGGTGATTTCCGATAGGAAAACGCGAATCTGGTTGCTCAAATCCATCCACAGATCGTGGGTTAGGCAGCGTTTGTTGTCTTGGCAGTCGCCCAAACCACCGCAGCGGGTCGCATCCACATTTTCATCCACTGCACTGATAATGTCGGCAATGACGATTTCTTCGGGTGCGCCATTGAACTGATAGCCGCCGCCGGGGCCACGCATACTGACCACCAGCCCCGCTTTACGCAGCTTGGCAAACAGTTGTTCCAGATAAGAAAGTGATATATCCTGCCGTTCGGAAATCTCCGCCAGTGACACTGGTTGATCCCCATTATGCAAGGCCAAATCCAGCATGGCTGTCACCGCATAGCGACCCTTGGTAGTCAATTTCATATTGATGCTCTCCATTCAAGCTGAATGCATCCTAACAATACCCGACAAAACTAGTCAAGTATTAAGGTTTTGTGTATCCCTTTTGGCAGCAGACTTTTGTGCAATGCAGCAAAAATAGCGTAACATACCACGATAATAGCCAACATTGATGCACATAAACGTATGGAAAACAATAACCTTCCTGCAAGAAAATATCCCCGTTACCTAAAGCCAAGCCAGATGAATTACGGCACTTTTACGCAAAACAGGTGTATGCCCTTAAGGTGTTACAGGCAGTAGCGTTTCCCTCAATCACTGCGTTTGTTATTTTGTCAGCTTATAGTTTTTACTTGATACAGTCATTGGCCACTGACATACACCAGATGCAAGAAGTCATGGTAACCATGAATACCAGTGTACAGGTCAATATGGATACACTCAGCAACCAGTTGGAAATAAACACCAACAGCATGGGTGAGATGGTTCAGTCGGCAGCAACAATCAACCACCATGTCCACAATATACACGGCAATATGCGCGGCATGGCAAACGATGCCCAACAGATGGATACCTCAACCCAACACATGGCAGGGTCGGTTTACAATATGCAACGTGGCATGAAGCGGCATCAACAAGAGATTAACTCCCTGTCTCTTCGTCAAACCGCTCAGTTTGCAGTGCAGGCAGTGGTTTGGCTTCCACCACACCGCCCAGACGCTGGATTTCTTCGCACAGTTTATCCATGCGTTCGTCCATCAAGTGGATGTGATCCAGCATCCGGTTGACGGTATTGGCTACCGGGTCGGGCATATCTTGGGTTGCACCGTAAGCATCAAAACCCATTTTCTGGGCGATGGCCTCGCGGCGTTTTTCTTGCTGCTTACGCGGGGTAACAATGCGCCCCGGAATGCCGGTGACGGTTGCACCTTCCGGTACGTCTTTGACCACCACCGCGTTGGAACCGACCCGTGCACCGTCAGCAAGGGTGATGGGGCCGAGGATTTTTGCGCCTGCACCGATGACCACATCATTGCCTAGCGTGGGGTGGCGCTTGCCTTTTTGCCAACTGGTTCCGCCCAAAGTAACGCCGTGGTAGAGGGTGCAATCGTCGCCGATTTCGGCGGTTTCACCGATCACCACACCCATGCCGTGGTCGATGAAAAAACGGCGCCCAATGGTTGCACCGGGGTGGATTTCGATGCCGGTCAGCAGGCGGGCAACATTCGACAGCACCCTTGCCAGCCATTTGAAACCACCTGCCCCACAGCCTGTGGCTGAGACGATGGATCAGGATGGCATGTACGCCGGGGTAAGTGGTGATGATTTCAAAGACATTGCGGGCAGCAGGGTCACGGTCAAAAATGCAGTAAATGTCTTCACGGATTCGTGCGAACATGCGGTTCCTCAGGCAGTTGGGGTCAAGCTGCGTAGTTTACCATCCAGCGGGCGAACCTATCCATGCTACAATCGCCCTATCTGCGGATCACCTTTTGTGAGGAACGATAATGAGTGCAGCCGTCAGCATTGAATATGAACTACCCCCCTTGATGACAGGCGAAGACCTGTACGATCTGGGCAGTATGCAGCGCATGGAACTGGTAAAAGGACAGATAAAAATCATGCCACCGACAGGATTTTTACACGGCGATGTCGAACTTAGCATCGGCAGTGTGCTGAAACGCTTCGTCACACAACAACAACTTGGCAAAGCAATGACCGGTGAGGTGGGCATTTATACCCGCCGTAACCCGGACACGGTGCGTGGGGCGGATGTGCTGTTCATTTCCCATGCCCGCTTGCAACAGGTCAAATCGGATTCTTATCTGGATGTTGCGCCGGAACTGGTGGTGGAAGTGCTGTCCCCGCGTGACCGCTGGCTGGATGTGGAACAAAAGCTGGAAGAATATTTTGCCATCGGCGTAGACCGGGTGTGGATTGCCGACCCAATCCGGCAAACTTTGCGGATTTATACCGCCTTGAACCAGTTCACCATCCTGCAAGGGGATGAGGTGGTGCGGGATGAAGCCATCCTACCGGGGTTTGAGTGCAAGGTGGCGGAGTTTTTCAGTTAGCGGTAGTGGGCTTCGACTACGCTCAGCCCTCGGACTGCCGCCTCAGCCCCTCCCGCGCACTCCCGTTGACTGAACGTAGGATGCAACCTGCGAGATTACGCGGCTTGTTTAATAGGCGTAATGTGCATATCGACGTGAATATCAGCAAAGGGGCAGTGCAACGCGCCTTTATCGGTACGTTCCAGCAAACCCAGTTCCACCAAGGCTTGTGCGTCTTCGTGTACCCGTTTTACATCGCGCCCCACGTAGCGGGCAAGTTCGCGCACACCCATTGAGCCTGCTTGTTGCAAGGCGTTTACGATGTCCCAACGGCGTTCGGTCAGGCGGGAAAAAAATGCCGCAGGGGTTTGGAAATTGAGGGTTTCGCCCTGATAGCTGGTGTGTTGCGCGAGTTTTCCGGCGGCGCGTAAGGCAGCTTTCCAATCGGCTTGTAATGTGATGGTCAGTTTGCGCTTTTCCATTTTTCTACCTCCGTCAGAAAATCTTCGATCAATTACACCTGATTCTTCACAATCCAACGAGCGAACAGTTCCACTGCCAAGCGGTAACTACCCTCCGTACCCTCCACAATTTCCTTGCGGATGAGGCTTTGGATCGCAGGTTGGAAAGCAGCATCTGCCAACACTGATTCCGTTTTGCCCGTCGCTAATGCCCGCATCACTTGTTGTTCTGTTTCGGAATTATCCTTGCGCCATGTATCCGAGAAGTAGGCGGAAGCTGAAACCAGCGTTTTTTCCAGTGCGGTGTTGAGGTCGTCCGGGGTGGCGGTGGTTTGTTGTTTGCTGTTGAGGTAGTTGACGAGTTCGGAGGCTACCGCTTGCAAGAGGTAAGGCTGGCAATGGGTGATACGGATGATGTCATCCACCACGCCCGCTTCGTAGTGCAGTTCTGGCACGGGTTTGGTCAGGAGTTCGCGGGCAGATTCGGCATCCAGATAGCTGAGTTCGAGGGTGCGGGTATTAATCAGGTAATTCGCCCAGTTCAGACGGGTTAGCTCTTCAAAACGGTGGCTACCAGACACGAGTACGACGATGGATTTGCTGTGCTGGATCAGGTTACGCAGCTTGCCCAGCACCTTTTCGGAAATATCGCCGTTGATGATGGAATTTTCCAGTTCTTCGTATTCGTCGAAAGCCAGCAGGATGCGCTTGCCACGCTGATCGGCAATTTTCTGTGCTTGCGTTAGGAACTGGTCAAGTTGGGTGAAGGCGTTTTTATCAAACTGTTCGATTTGCGGTTGACGAAGCCCGCGCACTGAATCGCTTTGGTACAGCACATTGAAAAGATCATGGGCGAGGTTGTAGCAAAAGGCTTGGTCGCTTTCATGCCATTTCGCATCCTGACAGTCGATGTAGACAGGCTCGAAGCGGCTGCGCGGCAAATTTAGCAAGGTCGAGGATTTACCTGTGCGACGACGACCGTATAGCAATAATGACGGGCGTTGATCAGCATTAAGAATGAATTGCTCGATTGCCAACAGAATATCACTGCGCCCAACAAACAATTGCTGGTCACGCACTTCCAATGGATTGCCAGCAATATAGGGATTAGGTAATTCATTATGCGTTGATTGTTGATGCAGCTTTTCTTGCTCATCCTCAATCATTTTCAACCACTTGGCAGCTAATGGCTCGAAGGTTGTACCGACCGGAGCAGCCGTCAATTTCATCGCAGAATGAAACATTGTCATTTTGGCGTGCAATTCCACTAATACCTGTCAACTGCCCCACATGGGTTTGGCGATTTTGATAATCTCGTGCCAAATCTGCAATTACCTTGATATTCCGCCGAGCATCCAGCAAGCCTTCCGGTAATTTTTCATCTTCTGTTGGGAAAACAGTTAGATGTATCTTCCATTCGCATTTAAATTACAGACTGATTGAATATGTTGCCACTCTTCATTCATGATAATGAGTAATGCATTGAAGGCCGCTTTACGTTGAAATGGACGATCACGAATAACGAAGAACAATTCAATCATCCCCTGCTGATGATCGCATTTTATTAATTTAACCAACCAATCTTGTAAAAATGGTAATGGCATGTGAATCATCTGATCCCAGTAAACAGGTGAGTTTCGAAAAGCCATAAAGGAATCTCGATCAATACTTGATCGCCAATACTGCAACATATGAGGTAATATATAAAATGGGCGGAAGCACATTATCATATATGATAAAAAGAACCACAGGAAATAATAAGCCATGCCTAGTATTCCTTTATCCGCTCCCAACAGCCCACCTCCAACTAACCCTCCGAGCAATCCTACAATAACTAGCAATCGGTTACCTACCTCCAAGATCAAAGCCCACATCAGCCCCCCCATCAGCCCCGCAACTAGCCCACCAACTAATCCCAAGATGAGTCCATTGCCAGTTACCGCAAAAGATATACTTACTAGCACCCCCAAAATCAATAAAAGAACCAAGCTAGCAATCAATCCTCCAGATAATCCTAAAATCGACTTTGCAATTACACCCCCAGACAGAGCCAAACTCAACCCTGCCAATAACTTCTGGTAAGCCAAATGCCAATCAAATGGATAACCCATAATTCCATAGCCAGCCCCCAGTATTGCAAGAAGCAACATTGCGAAAATACAAGCTACCATATAAGTTCTCAGAAGAATGATTGTCTCTTCTTTTTTGGACAGATTGATTGTTTCTGCATTTAGCACCATGGTTTTAAAAAAAGTCAGATGAATGTAATGTAACCCGTCACGAAAAAAATTCAGCATGGTTATTGCCCCATACCCAAATCACGAGGGTTTTTAAATTCCCCAGCCATTTACTGATGCCCTCGCCCGAAAGAATACCCGTAGCATTACGCTTCCATTTGCGCCAGTCGTGTTTGCCACCCAAAATTTCATACACTTTGGCAATTTTTTCTTTTGCGGTGTCATTATCCATGCAATCTTGCTCACGCCATTGCAGCAAACGTCACAGAAAATTTGTATCTTGAGCGGGTGTGGCTCTACATACCAATTAATGAACTCCAATTCTTTCGCGTAAATTTGACGATTGGCTGGTAATGATCAATGAAACTACTCAACTTCTTTCTGTGTGAAATTCCCAATTCGGTAATGGAGGAAGTTAAAAAACGGCGACGTGAGCTTTTTATCAAGTGCGTAGACTTCCAACGGCTGGCCGTGAAGCCGTCACCATGACTAACCGCCGCGCATTGACATCGAACGCATGTGGTTAAAAAACTCATCGGTGAATTCCTGATGGTTAGCAAACAAGCCCTCAAACTCATCCAGACACAACACGACCTTCACCCCCTCCGCCGCCAGCGTTTTAATGGCATTATCGAAAGCCATCAGATTGCGGTTGAGCTTGTTGTCATCCTTGATGCCATCAGTCGGCAAATCCAAGGCTTGCAACACAGTTTGCAGAAAATCGACTACCGTTTGCGCACTGGCATCGGTCAGTTCGATATACACAAAGCGGAAACGGCTGTCATTCAGGCGTTCATTGCCAGTCTGGAACAAATGGTACAGTAGGGATGACTTGCCAATACGCCGTTCACCCACCACCGAACAGCTTTGCATGGTCTTGAGGCGCGTCACAATGTGCATCAACTCAGCTTTACGCCCGATGAAGTCACTGGGATTCTGGATTGTGCCACGCACGGTGAATGGATTTTCCGACATAAGCCCCCCCAATTTTTAGGCAGTATAGGCGACGGGTAGCAAAGGGACAAGGAAGGAAGATGACCATTATCCAAACCTTACGTCATCAACAAAACCTGCTAAAATTTTTCGTAAATATAGCGTTTGAGGATTCCCACATGCAGACCATCGGCTTGAAAATGTGCTTACTGGCTCGTGCTTATGCAGATGGCGGTTTATCCTTAGGGCAACTGGCTCGCACACTGGACAAATCCTATGCCGACATCGCCAAGTTACTGACGCTGTTAGATATTCCGGTATTGGATTACGACCTTGCTGATGAAATAAACACGTTGGAAAACATCACTTAAACGGATTCCGAATCACAAGTGACCCAATCTGCCGACCATCCTGCATATCTTCACTGAACAATACCCGACAATCAGCTTGCAAAGCCGCCTCCACAATCAAGCTATCCCAGAATGAAAATGCATCATCCCGATTACGGCTGATTGCCCGCAAAATCAGCTCCGGTGTCGCCGACACCATGGGATAAACACCAAACTGCTGAACCAGCGTGTAAGCATCATCAATGGATAACGGTTTCGCCAATTTGCGCGTAACCGTCACGAAAAACTCCTGCAACACCTGCGTACTCAATACCAATGCCCCATCACTACCCTGCTCTTCCAAAATTTGCTGGGCAATAAGCTGCTTTGCTGGTTCGCTGCTGTCGAAGGCATAGACCAGCACATTGGTATCCGCAAAATACTTACCGCTCATACAGTTCATCCCGCGTCCAACGACGACCTTGGCTCGCCGCAGCAGAACGCTTAGCGATGGCCAGAATGCTATTTGTCGCTTGACGGTATTGTTGCCCTTTGCTGATATACCGTTCCAAATAATCACGCAGCAAAGCGTTAACCGACGTACCTTCTTCCAATGCCCGCATCCGTGCTTGTTTTAATACTGCCTCATCGACAGAAATGGTCAGATTACTCATTTTGACATACCCGTGAAGTCGTGTAACACGGGATCAGTGTAGCAAGCTAATGTCGATTTCGCCAAGGGTCTTGAATGGCTCACGTTTCCTGCCAACCAAATGCGCCACCCACACTATACTCTTACCATGCGGTGTCATTCGTGCGCTTCGCTCGCACAATCCAGCACCGCTCACCCATCATTGTGATAAGGAGCGTCCACATGTCATCGCGTTTTTCTGGCTTGTTTGCCTTGTTCCTCTTGTTGAGCGGCTCCCTGTCCGGCTGCGGCTACAACAGTTTACAGGCGCAGGATGAAGCCGTGCAGGCGGCTTGGTCTGAAGTCGTCAACCAGTATCAGCGGCGGGCGGATCTGGTGCCCAATCTGGTCAGCACCGTGCAGGGCTACGCCGCACAGGAAAAGGATGTCCTGACCCAAGTGACCGAAGCGCGTGCCAGCGTTGGCAAAGTGCAAGTCACGCCCGACATGGTGAACAACCCCGCAGCACTCAAGCAGTTCGCCAGCGCACAAGGCGACTTGTCCAACGCCCTGTCGCGCTTGCTGGTAGTGACTGAAAACTACCCTAACCTCAAATCCGACACCCTGTTCCGCGACTTGAGTGCGCAACTGGAAGGCACCGAAAACCGCATTACTGTCGCCCGTAACCGCTATATCGAACAGGTGCAAACCTTCAACACCACCGTGCGCCAGTTCCCCGAAAACCTGACAGCCAAGGTAATCGGCATGAAGCCCAAGGCCAATTTCAGCGTGGAGAATGAAGCTGGTATTTCCGTCGCACCCAAGGTCAACTTCAACCAGACACCTGCTCCTGCTCCGGCTGGTCATTGATCATGCAGCGCGTCTGGCAGCTTGGTCGGTTTTGTGCGCTGTTGCTGCTGGCGGCGGTTTTGTTTGCCCCCGTGGCGGCAACGGCAGCCATTGCCACCGCCCCCACCGAAGCGCCCATTGACACAGTAACGGCAACTGCCGGTACGGTTGCTGACAAACCACTGCCCCTGCCCGAACTCAATGCGCCGGTCATTGACCTGAGCCATACCCTGAGCGCCACTGACATTGCGGCGCTTGACGAGCGGATACGCGCCATCCATCAATCGGGGCGGGCGCAGATCGGCGTCGTGATCGTCCCCACCACCCAGCCGGAAAGCATTTTCGATTACGCCCTGCGCGTCGCCGAGCAATGGCGGCTGGGCGACGTGAAACGCGATGACGGCTTGCTGGTGGTACTGGCAGCACAGGACAGGCGCATCCAGATACTGACCGGCTATGGTTTGGAAGGCGTACTGCCTGACGTGGTGCTCAGCCGCATTATCCGCGAACAGATCACCCCTGAATTCCGCAACGGCAATTACGCCGCCGGGTTGCAGGCGGGGCTGGAACAGATCGACCAGATCCTGCAAATGGACCCCGACATCGCACGGGCGCAGGCAATGCAGGCGCAACAGCGATTCGCAGCAGGATCAGGGTGATTGGCTGGGCAACAGTGTCGGAATCATCGTCGCCTTGATGTTCTTCGGTTCCTTCCTGCGCGGGTTGCTCGGTCATGCCGGGGCAGCAGCGGCAACCGGCGGCATTGGTGCTGGCGCTGCCTGGCTGATGGGCGCGGGCATCATCGGAGCCGTCATGACGGGCGTCATCCTGTTTATTCTGATGCTGGTGGGCATTACGCCGTTCATGAGCGGCGGCAATTATCGCGGGCGCGGCGGTTCCGGGGGCAGCTTTGGCGGAGGAGGCTTCGGCAGCGGCGGCGGGTATAGTGGCGGTGGCGGCAGTTTTGGCGGTGGAGGTGCATCCGGCTCATGGTAATATCCAGCGAACACACCCAATCCAAACCCAGTTTCAGCCGCTGGCTGCGTCATGCCTGCTATCTACCGTGGCTGACCTACCGTTATTTCAACAAAGCCGCGCAAGATCAGATCGAACAGGCCGTCATCCAAGCCGAACACGGCAATCACGGCGAAATCCGCGTGGTGATTGAAGGCAATGTACCAGCATTGTACGCCTACTGGCATGATACCCCGCAGCGTGCCATGCACCTGTTCAGCGAGTTGCGGGTGTGGGATACGGCTCATAACAGCGGCGTGCTGCTGTACGTCAACATTTGCGCCCGCAAGGTCGAACTGCTCGCCGACCGGGGCATCCATGCCTTTGTGGATCAGGCACACTGGCAAACCATTTGCGATCAGGTCAGCACGCAATTGCAAACAGGGGACTATTTACCCGCCGTGCTGGGTGGCATCGAACAAATCGGCCAGACCCTGCAAGCCTTTTACACCATGCAGGCAGGCAAGGACGCGAATGAAATACCCAACATGCCAGTGGTGTTGTAGTCGCTTTAATGCTCCGCCTCATACGGCAACGACGAATGGTGCAAGAAAATCACCAACCGCCCATCTCCCGCCCGCCGATACGCAAACGTAAACTCCACCTTGGTTTCCGCCCCTGTTTTCGCATCGGTAAAATAGTAATTACCCATCGCCCCCGCCGAATCCACATCCAGAAAAATGCTGTTATTCTCAAAGCGCACCGCCGCCCACGGATGCAGCGCAAACCCATGATCCTCGTGAGAATCACCGCCCACAAAATACGAAATCGCCTGCTCAAACGTTTCGCGGAACTGGTCATGCGATGCTTTGGTCGGCTTGAACAACACCTTGCCTTCGCCGTAATTGTATAAACGCCGCACCAGCGCTTCCGCCGCTGCTTTCGCCGCCACTGCATCACCCGCCAGTTTGCCAATCGCCACCAGACCGTCTGCCCAGATTTGCTGCGCTTGCAACACTTCCGCCTCGGTAATCGCGGGGTGAATCGCCAGATAATTTGCCAACCGCACCCCCGTCATAAAGGCTTGCACCTTCGCCACATCCTTCACACCGGGCGCGGATTCCACCCCGCTGCTCACATCCACCGCATACACGCGGCTGGTGCGGATCGCTTCCGCCACATTCTCCGCCGTCAAACCGCCTGCCAAAATAATCGGCTTGGGGTAATCCTGCGGCACTTGCGTCCAATCAAAGGTTTCACCCGTGCCACCCGCCGCGCCCGGTGCGTGGCTATCCACCAAAAAGCCTTGCGCATCAGGGAAACGCGCCGCATACGCCGCAAAGCCACCCGCTTCCGCCAAGCCTTTCATCCCCACCGCTTTCATATACGGGCGCGAAAATTGACGGCAATACTCCGGCGTTTCCGAACCGTGAAATTGCAGAATATCCAACGGCACGGCTGCCAACACTTCGCGCACAAAATCCGCCTCCGCATCCAGAAACAAGCCAACCACTGTCACCAACGGCGGCACGGCATGGCAAATTTCTACCGCTTGCGCGATGCTCAGATTACGCTTGCTCTTGGGGTAAAACACCAAACCCATCGCATCCACGCCCGCTTGCGCCGACCATTGCCGCATCCGTGACTGAAGTGATCCCGCAAACTTTTACCCGACAACGCATGGTGATGATTCCTGAGCAATAAAAGCCGCCAAGTTACCACAGACAGCTTGTCAGCCAAACAGGAAAGCGCGGCGGCGGTGCTTTACGATGAGCGCATGTATGCAACATTACCCGACTACAGCATTGCCCTGCCCTTGCCCCGTATGGTTCACCTTCCAGCGGGGCGTTTCCTCATGGGCGGGCTGGATGGGCGCGACGATGTGGAAGGCGGCTGCACCGCCAACGAACGCCCCACCCGCCACGTCTACATTGCTGCGTTTGCACTCGGCAAATACCCGGTGACATTCGACGAATACGATGCGTTTTGCGAAGCCAGCGGTTTGCCGCTGCCCGACGACAAAGGCTGGGGACGCGGCAAACGTCCGGTGATCAACGTGAGTTGGGATGATGCGCAAGCCTATTGCGCTGGGTGAGCGAATTGAACGGCGCAGGTTATCGCCTGCCTTCCGAAGCCGAATGGGAATACGCCACCCGTGGCGGTACAAACGCCGCGTACCCGTGGGGAATGCAGGCAACCGCCCAGCACGCCAACCACGCTATGCAGCACGGCATGACCACCCCTGTCGGCACATACCCCGCGAATGCGTTCGGCTTGCACGATTTGTGCGGCAATGTGTGGGAATGGGTGCAAGATTGCTGGCACGATTCCTACCACGGCGCACCCGTCAACGCGCAAGCGTGGGAAGCAGCAGGCAACCACCACGAGCGCGTGCTGCGTGGCGGTTCGTGGAACGACAGGCCGCGCTATTTACGCGCCGCCTATCGGGTCAAGGATTATGCCAGCGGTCGCCAGATATTCCGGGGCTTCCGCGTGGCGCGTTCGCTATGACGCTTATTTGAAAATTTCGTTGAAAAACGCCTGCATTCCTGCCCACGAACGCTTGTCAGCTTTTTCATCGTACTTCAGGTTTTCAACCCCGTATTTGCCTGCATTCGGATTGGTGAAACCGTGACGTACGCCGCTGCCGTACGCCACAAACTGCCAATCCGCGCCGGTTTTTTCCATCTGCTCCGTAAACTTGGTGACGGTTGCAGGCGGAACCATCGCATCGGCATTGCCGTGGAAGGCCAGCACTTTGGTTTTGATT
Source organism: uncultured Gammaproteobacteria bacterium (assembly GCA_963818325.1). Taxonomy (GTDB): domain Bacteria; phylum Pseudomonadota; class Gammaproteobacteria; order Thiotrichales; family Thiotrichaceae; genus Thiothrix. The sequence continues at coordinate 214,962 of CAWFRV010000018.1, forward strand.
TCGGTGCCATCCGGTGCAGACGGCAGTGAACCGTGGAAGCTGACGACGCCATCAATATCCGTACCGCTGTAAGCCATTTGCAAAATCGTGCCGCCGCCAAAGCAGTAGCCAATCGCTGCCAGCTTTTCTGCATCTACTTTGTCGCTTTTCTTGAGCTGTTCCAAACCTGCGTTCGCGGTGGCACGCCATGCGTCTACGTCGGAGGTTATTTCAGTCATCCATTCCTTGGCTTGCTCGGGCTTGTCGGTGACTTTGCCATCGCCGTACATATCCGCAGCAAAGGCCACGTAACCCAGTTCTGCCAGCATTTCAGCACGTTTTTGGCGTAGTCGTTTAAGCCCCACCATTCGTGCACCACCATCACGCCGGGGCGTTTGTCGGTTTTGGCATCGTCGTAATACAGGTGGCCGGTGAGTTTTGTGCCATCGTGTTCGTATTGCACGGCTTCGCTTTTGACGGCTGCCATGACGTTACTTGCCAACAGGGACAAGCCAGCAATCGCCAGCATTGATAGTTTTTTCATGTAAACACTCTCCTTTGGGTTTTATCCATACGTTTTTTGCACATAGGTTTCGACCAACGCCTGAAACTCTTGTGCAATATTATCGCCTTTCAGCGTGACGGTTTTGTGTCCGTCTTCGTAAACTGGGGCAACTGGCGTTTCGCCACTGCCCGGTAAACTGATACCAATGTTAGCGTGTTTGCTTTCGCCCGGCCCATTAACCACACAGCCCATGACCGCGACCGACATGCTTTCCACGCCCGGTATTGGTCTTTCCACACCGGCATTTGTTCACGCAGCCAGTTTTGGATTTGTTCGGCAAGGTGCTGGAAATAGTCGCTGGAAGTGCGCCCACAACCGGGGCAAGCCACCACTTGCGGGGTGAAAGAACGCAAGCCCAGTGCCTGCAAGATTTCCTGCCCGACGATCACTTCTTTTTCACGTTTGGCGTGCGGTTCGGGGGTGAGGGAAATGCGGATGGTGTCGCCGATGCCTTCCTGCAATAGGATCGAGAGTGCCGCGGTGGAATACACAATGCCTTTGCTGCCCATGCCTGCTTCGGTCAAACCGAGGTGCAGCGGGTAATCGCAACGGCTCGCCAAATCGCGGTAAGCCCGCACCAAACCCTGCACTTCGCTGAGTTTGCACGACAGGATAATGTGATCGTGCGGCAAACCGTATTCTTCGGCTTTGGCGGCACTGGTCAGCGCGGATTCGATCAGCGCGGCGTGCATCACATCGTAGAGTTCCAGCGGTTGCGCCAAGTTTGGAATTGTCATCCAGATTGCGAGCCAGCAATTCCTGATCGAGCGACCCCCAGTTGACGCCGATGCGCACCGGCTTGTCGTAACGGCAGGCGAATTCGATCATTTGCGCGAATTGCTCATCACGCTTTTTGCCGCGCCCGACATTGCCGGGGTTGATGCGGTATTTGGCGAGAGCTTGCGCACATTCGGGAACAGCGGTCAGCAACTTGTGCCCGTTGAAATGGAAATCGCCAATCAGCGGTACATCGCAGCCCATTTTGTCGAGGCGTTCGCGCAGTTCGGGGACAGCTTGCGCCGCTTCCAGCGAATTGACGGTGATGCGCACCAGTTCGGAACCAGCGCGGAGCAAGTTCCGCACATTGCGCCGCAGTACGGATCGCATCCGCCGTATCGGTGTTGGTCATGGATTGCACGACGACGGGGCATTCACCGCCGACGGTGACATTGCCAACCTTCACAGGAACGGTGCGGTGGCGTGGAATGATGTGATTGTTTGCCATGTTGTTTTCAGTGTGTTGCAGGAATGCAGACATTATGCCCTATCGTGCGATAATTGGCAGTGACCTAATTGATGCGCTACAAGTCCCGTTGTAAATCCGTCAACAGTGCGGCAATCACCTCGCCCAATGCCTGATTCAGGGCTTCCACAATCTTGCTAGTGCTAACGGGAATGTGTTCCTTGCGGATGGCATAACGGTGCTGCCCCAGCAAATGCTGATCCTGTACCCGCACGAGGGAAGATTCCATCACGATTTCCACCGCTGCATTGCCCTTACCGTCCTTTGGATATTCGGCCTGAAAGCTGGCAACCCGCAGCAGCAACTTGTAATTGCCATCCTTACCCAACATCTGCTCAGACACCGACTGGAAACTACCGCTACGTGCCAACGCATCCAACATGACCGCGTGCAGATAACCCGACAGATCGTCAGGCCAGCGGCTGTGGGCGATAAAATCCTGCTGGAATGGCGGCTTGATCAAGGCAATACGGTCACTATCCAGCGCGGGGCTAACGCTCACCTTTCGGCAAATACAGGTTGGCGGTGAGCCGCTGTGGTGCAACAGCCACCTGCGGCTGCAAGACGGTAAGCCTGATCCGCAGGCAAATCACTTTTCAGCGGCACAGAACACGCAGACAGCAACGACACAACAACAACGGTAAATATTTCATCGCGGTAACTCCGTCCCCTGCGGTGCAGGTTGGTAAATAAGCTGCGAAGGATTCTGCTCCAGCGCATCACTCAATTGGCGTATTGACACCGCTGTTTTGCGCGATTCCGCCAGCAGTTGTTTGAGGTTTTCACCACCTTCGCCCAGCAACTCGTTGACCCGCCCTTCGTTATTCACCACCACGCGGTCAATGTCTTGCGCCAACTTATCCACTCGCTGCGAAGTCTGTTTGATGGAAGCCAAGGTCGATTGCAATGCTTGCATATTGCCCGCCAAACCCTTTTCCGACTGCTTAACCACGCCATCCACATGCACCACCAAGGCACTGAGTTCGTGGCTGGCTTGATTCAAACTGGCAATGAGTTCGGGAAGCTTAGCGGCGGCAACATCGAGGTTGTTGAGCAATCCGGCAAAATGCTGGCGATTTTCGGCATTCAATACCTCGATTGGCGGCACTGAGCAACACCGAAAGGTTCTTTTCCAAATCAGGTAATTTTTGCACCAAAGCATCCATATCGGTCGGCTTGGTGAGAATGACGGGAAATGCCTGCCCCGGCAGCAGCTATCAGTGGCACGGGTTTAAGGGTATCGTCTTGCGCAAGGTTGACGAACGGTACACCCGTCAGCCCCTGTTGGCGCAAGGTGGCAACCGTTGCCGCATTGACGGGCGTCCCCGTTTCCACCATCACCCTGACGCCGACCCGCGCCGGGTTATCGGGCAACAGAAAACACCTGCGTCACTTCACCCATCTTGATGCCCATGTAACGGACTTCGCTGCCTTTTTCCAGCCCTTCGACCGGCGTATCAAAGTGGATGTCATAGTCCAGCGTTTCCACATAGGGTTTGTCGTAAAACAGACCGGCAAAGAAAAAGCCCGCCACGGCCATCGCGATGACAAATAGACCAACCATAAAATAGTGGGCATCCCGTTCCAATCAATTTCCCCTCAGCAGCGCACGCGCACGTCCGCCACTGAAATATTGCTGTATTTGTGGGTGCTGGATTCGCCAGAATTTCTCGCAATGTACCCACCACCACCTGCTTATCGACCAGCATCGCAATGCGGTCACAGGTTGAGAATAAACTATCCAAGGTCATGCGTCACCATGACAACCGTTAGCTTGAGATTGCGGTGCAAAGTGCCGATAAGCTGATCAAATTCCTCTGCCGATACCGGGTCAAGGCCAGAAGTTGGCTCATCCAGAAACAGTACCACCGGGTCGAGCGCCAATGCCCGTGCCAATGCCACCCGCTTGACCATACCACCGGAGAGTTCCGCTGGAAATTTATCCGCCACTGCGCGTTCCAACCCGACCATTTCCAGCCGCACATACATCAGTTCACGGCATTCTTCCTGCTGTCAGCGCGGAAAACTCACGCAACGGAAACTGGATATTGTCCGCCACCGACAGCGAGGAAAACAGCGCCCCGCGTTGGAACATCACCCCCCAATGCTGTTTCAGGCGGGCAAAATCCTGCGGCGGCATGTGCGTCAGATCCTGCCCGCTGAAATGAATTGTCGCCACTGTGCGGCTGTGTTCAAGCCAAGAATCGTACGCAACAACACCGACTTGCCCGAACCGGAACCACCGACAATCCCCAGCACTTCGCCCCGGTAAATATCGAGGTTCAAGCCCGTCATGCACCCGCTGCGTGCCGAACTGGTTGACAAGGTCGCGGATAGCGATCAGGGTTTCCATCGCTAAAACCCCAGCCGATAAAACAGCACGGAAAACAGCGCATCCAACAACAACACCACAAAAATCGCATCGACCACCGCCTTGGTGGTATGTTCGCCGAGACTGGCAGAAGAACCCGTCACCCGCATCCCCTGCCAACAACCAATCAGCGCAATCACCACCGCAAAAAACGGCGCTTTGATCAAACCCGCGGCAAAGGTGCGCAATTCAATATTCGCCTCCACCCGCGTAAAAAACTGCACAAACGAAATATCCAGAATCGTGGAAGAAATCAACGCCGCCGCCGCCAGTGCCACTATATCCGCCAGTACCGTCAACAATGGCAAGGCAATCACCAGCGCCACCAAGCGCGGAACCACCAGAATCAGGAACGGGTCTTTGCCCATCACCTGCAAAGCATCCACTTCCTGATTGGTTTTCATCAGGCCAATTTCCGCCGCAAAGGCACTGCCGGAACGCCCTGCCACCATGATGGCAGTCAGCAATACGCCCAGTTCGCGCAATACCGAAATGGTCACCATATCCACCGTATAAATTTCCGCCCCCAAATCACGCAATTGCCCACCGCCTTGATAGGTAATAACGATGCTGATCAGGCAGGCGATCAAGCCCACAATCGGAATGGCACTGACACCCGTGGTGAAAACATGATGCAACACCGACTTGCCCCGGAACAAGTGCGGCACGAACAGGCTGGAGAACAAGGCAATAAGGCTATGCCCGAAGAAAGTGATGAAGGAACGCAATACTTGCCAAAGCCGGAAGAAAGAAACCCTTCCTAGCCTCCCCTTATCAGGGGAGGAACCAGAAGGTCGTGCCTTTTCTGTTGCATCAAAATAGCCAAGATATTCGGCGGGAAAATGTTCAAAGCGGACTTTCGTACCCTGTTGCTGCCAGATCTGTGCCTGCCGGTAGACCAGCCATGCGGCGGTAATATCAAGACGCTCGGCATTCTGTGCATCGAATACTACCGACACACCCAGCGGAACAACACCCAGCAGTTGCGCACGGATGGTTTCTACCCGATCAAATACCCACATCCCCCGCAGCCCGAGGTACAAGGTATCTTCTTGTTGCCGCTGTTCCAGATTAATCATCTGCCACCATAAAAAAAGAAACTGGGCCATTGTGCCTTGTCTCTGCTTCGGGTCATAGCCTGCACCTTACTTCACCCTCAAACTTTGAATAAATTACTGCCAAATAGAACTACTTTTAATCAAACTAGCTTATTTATAAATATTTTTTCCCAAATTCATTCTATAGTAAGGCACGTATGTAGTGAAAATCCCCCCTTAACAAATTCTTGCAATGGAGAATAGGCTATGAAAAATAAGACCACCATGACTGTATTCAGTGTGGCTATATTATTGACATTTGGTGCGACTAATTCTGTTTTTGCCAATGACTGCAATCCATGTGCTGTTCCCGCACCGCCACCTAAACCTGTTGCGGTTAATTGCAATCCATGTGCTGTTCCCCCGCCACCACCTAAACCTGTTGCGATTAATTGCAATCCGTGTGCTGTTCCCCCGCCGCCACCTAAACCTGTTGCGGTTAATTGTAATCCATGTGCTGTTCCTGTTCCCCTCCCTAAACCTGTAGTGGCAAATACTTGTACTTCATGCGCCACTACCACTAACGTTAGTTATCATCCCGTCCAGTCGGGAACATTTCATGAGCGCATCGTCCCTAAAGATGCCAAAGGCAATCCATTAGCCTGTCTGGATATTTCTGGCTCATCGGTTAAAGTCGGTGTCGACTGGTCGACTGCAACAAACAACGTATTTACATCGGGAGTCCATACGACAAAATACAACTCAGCGACTGTTGTTGAAGAACGTTATCAATAACAAATCTGGATCAATCAGAAAACCATTCAACGCCATCATTCCGAGTCTTGGTATGGCTCGGATGTGGGTTCGTCACCTGTATTTGAATCTCAGAACACATCAAGGATATGCCCATGATTATCTTGAAGAATACGTTTAAAGCCATTTCCATCCCGGTATTGTTGGCCGGTATGGTCGGAACTGCCCATGCAGATTATGCTTGCTATGAAAATTGCCCTACTGATACAGTTACCTACAAGGTTGATACCTATGAAGACAACCAACACTTTTGTGGCTATGATGTAGAAGGTCATCCACAAGTCTGTGTAAATGCTCAGGTTGTTCAAGTAGATACAACCAAAATAACCCGTACAGCAGGCACAGGAGCCACGAAGCTCAATGCAGAAGCCTCCTCGGATATTAATTATGCATCCAGAGTCTCATTTGGTGAAGATATGTAGCCAGTTCCACAAACGCAAAGACAAGTGCCAATTTATGTATATAAAATTACATGTTATAGCAAACGTTTGCATGGTGTTATTTATCGCTCCCTTAACCGGGAGCGGTTGTCAAATGATTAGCCAAGCAGCCGAACCTGAATATAAAGTTGCCATGTCTGAGGAAAATCCAACAAGTCCAGTCAGGAATGCGGGGAAAATCAAAGAAGATGATTCTTTGAGTAACCTAAGCTCCATTGCCATTAAAAGTATGCAAATTGCAGAAGATAAGGCCAGACAAAATGATGCTAGTGCTATGCACCGACAAGCAGAGCTACAACGCATTGTGGAACAATATCTCAGTAGATAAAAACGGGTATCCCTGCTGCTGCCGAACGGAGTATTAGCTGACTCCGTTCGGGCAGTTTGCCTCAAGCTTGTCTCAATAAAGTACAGGCAAATCCTGCCCCAAATCAGTAATTAATGACGTAATGCTTTCCCCCAAAGCCTGATTTAAAGCCCCAACAATTCCGTCCACATTAGCCGTAATATTCTCCTTCCGAATATCATAGCGGTATTGCCCTATAATACGCTGATCCTGTTCGTTCATCAGCAGGGCTTCCATCCCCAGCACTACGGCGAGCCTACCCTGCGGCGTTGGCGGATATTCGGCATGAAATGCTGACAAGCGTAGCAATAACTTATAGCCGCCCTTATTGCCTGACGGTCGGTCAGACACCGACAGAAAAGCATTGCTACGCGACAACGTGTCAATAACGGTTGAATAGAAATAGGTTGACAGACGATCCGGCCAGCGTCCATTCATCAGGGAACTCTGTTGCAAAGCAGGTTTGAACAAGGTAATACGGGGTGAATCCAATGCTGGTGAAACCTGCACCATCGGCACAAACAAATGCGCCAAGGAACGCTGTTGCAACGCACCAAGCTGTGGCGCAAGCCGATAGATTTTCTCTGCGGGATAGTATCCCCCCGGAGTGATACATGCGCTCAGCAAAACTGACAACACAATGCTTAGCAACAGGGTGCTGATGAGATTTGCTGATAGCTTGCCGAATTTCTTTTCTGACAACATAATGATTCTTGCCCCCAATATTCTATAGACAAATTGTTTATTCCTGAATAATGACCATTATCCATGAATAAACGTTCACTCTGCCATATCAATCAATTTCCCGACAGTCTTGATTATTGTGCCTTGTTCGCGCTATCGGAAGCTATTCCCCATCAACCGGACTTTTTGCGTTGCCAACGGCCACACCTGCCCGCCATCGACAGGTAACTGCTTGCCATCAAAGCCTTCGCCCTTGCAATACCCTTGCGGGCTGCTGATAAAGAACGCACGCGGCGCAACGACATAGTTGAAACTGGCAACTTGCGCGGCAGCTTTGGCACTAAACGCCATCCCCCACATCGTCAAGTAATCGCGGTAATCCAGCTCGGTGGATTGCGCCAATGCAATCACCATCCAATCATTGCTGGATAATGCCGCCGCCTCGGTGCGGGTGAAGCTCGCAAAACCCAAACTCACCTTCTTGCTCTCCCACGCCGCATCATTGGCAATAGCACGATTGAATTCACGTTCCAAAATATGCAGCCGTGCCAGTAAATGCCAACCATCCAGCAACTTGCCCTGATCTTCGGCAAGCATCATCATCTGAATGGTCATGCTCACCCCGCGTGACCAGTTATCTGTCACCGCACCCCAATAATGCGTTTGCAAATAGGCCGCAGGATCAGCCTGCCCGACACTGGCTTGCAGCGCATCAAACGCTTCCTTAAACGGCAAGGACTGGCAATCCGGCTCGCCGCCCGTGGTTTTAAAATACTGCGTTTTGCTGTAATACGAATACGGGTTGGTGGACGCATGGTAATTCCAGCCGCTAAAGCGGAAACGGCTTTTTTCCAAACCATGCCCCAGCTCGTGAATGTCGCCATGCCCGATAGGGTCAAACGCCCAATACGCATCGTAAGGGTTGCCCGAACAACCCGAACCACAGGTCGCTTGATCCGCATTCATGTGCTTGACCAAATCCAGATTGTCGATGCTAAAACCCTTCGCTGCGGCGAAATCGTGAATTTCCGGCACAACATCAATGCCGGGGCCTTTGAAACCCGCCAGTACGTGCGGGAAATTGTGGGTGTAACGCATAGTCGCTGCGGCAAAGCCTTCCAACGTGCCACCCCAGCGGGTATCGCTGGCAGATTGGCGCATCTTGTCGAGGGTCGAATGGATTTCAAACGCAGGCGTGACAAATTCCGCCCAATCGTAATCCCCTTTGGCAAGTTTCGCGCTAAAGCTGGCATTGTCTTCGCTGCCATCCCAAAACGGGTGTTCGCCGACATTCTCGAAAATGAATTCCACCGGCTGATCATTCGCACTGAACGCAATCTGCACTGCCCCACCATACGGCGAGGTAAACGCGATGGTTTCACCCGACAGCAACGGTATTGCCACCGATTGCAAGCGTTTCGGACGCTTATACCCGTTGGTTTCAAACTCGTGCGTCGAACCCGCCCGCAAGGAATTCACGAAAATCGCCGTGGTCGTGGCGCTGCTATCCTTGCGCGTCACTTTCACGGTTTGCCCCGGCAAGGCATACACCCCCGCTGCACGGAAATTCTGCCGACTGGTCAGCGTCACCGTTTTGGTCACGGGAGTAATATGGCTAAAATCACTGCGGCTGAAATTACCCATATCCGGCTGCGCGGGGTTAATGGCGCGGTAGTTATACACCGCATGATCCGCAAACAATGATTTCAGGAACACCGTGCTGTTGGTGGTATGTTTATCCATCGGGAAATGCACCGCCTGACGGTAGGCATCGCCCAGCAAAGCCAGCAGCTTTTGCAGGCGGAAATCTTGCTGGGTAAACAGGTTCACCTTGCGCACATCGAAATCGTTCATCATGCTGCGCACCGTATCCGCGCCTTGCTGGAACTGTTCCTGCCAACCGACTACGGCATCACAATTACCATCCGCACACACGCTCCAATCGAAGGCGTAATCTTGCGCCTTGAAATGCTTCAGCAGGGTCTGAATGGTGCGGATATTGTCTGGTAATTTCCCCAGCGTACTGGTCACATCAAACGTTTTCAAACCGAGCTTTTTCCAGTAGTTATCCCACTGATAGGTCACGTTGAACAACGGCAGTAACTGTTCACCTAATGCGGTCAAATTGCCATCGTGGTGAACGTACAGCACTGGAATGCCTTGTTGCATCGCCGCCTTCACACCCTCGGCAATCGCTGCAACATCACTACCCGTATTCGCCACTTGCGACACCATCAGCAAATCCGGTTTGGCTGCCACACATGTTGCCAGCTTGGCATCATCACAACTGTTGGCGGCGTTGTAGCTGACTTTCCCCGCGTAATGCGTATCCAACCAAGTCCGCACGCTGGATTCATCCTTGAAGTAATAACTCTCATCCAAGTGCGCAATCGCCACATTGAATGCTTTGGTTTTCAAGTCATCACGCTGGATCAGCCATGAGATGCTGTTTTCCATGAATTGCTGCATTTGCGCATTGGTGACATTGCCACTGCGCCACGGATTGCCGCCGAACACCATGTAACGCGCCGGATTTGCACCAATAATGCCGATTTCTTTGTCGTAAACCGTGTAGCCATCGGTGTACACCGCGTTGGTATTCAACACGCCCGTATTCAAGCCGTAAGTCGAGAGAAACGTGGCGGCATCGTGGGTCGGATTCCAATCCAGCGCGATCAGGCTCGAACCGTCCGCTTTAGCCGTGCCATCCGCATTCAAATTGAAGAGCTTAGCTTTGGCATCCAGCAACAGGTTTTGGTTGGCGGTGATGGTATCCAGCGACGCATCCAGCAATTCCGTCTCCGTCACCGCTGTTACTGTGCCGGTACGCAACGCCTCTGTCACCGCATCGGTAGGGAGCGTATGGCTGAGTTTCGCCCCATCCACAATAAAGTTCATGCTGAATGAAAGATTATTGGGGTGTAACAACACGTTGGATTGCAGCACGTTCAAGTCATTATTCGGCCCTGCATAAACCGTTACCCCATCCAGATTCAAGTCGGTATTGAAATAACCGTTCATGCGGTAATTGGCGGATTGCAGGCTATTTTGCGGCTCGGTCAGGATGTACCCCAACAAGATCGTGACATCGTTACTGGGGCCGCTGCTGATGACTTTGGCGTTGGCATCCACATCGCCTGCGGGCAACAAACCCTTGGCGCTGAAATCCAGTAAGGGCGTGGCTGCGCTCAGTGCCACGGCATCGACGATTGTGCCTAAATGATTGCGATGGTGCAGGCTGACGCTGTAAGTATCCGCCTCTATGCCAGTAAACGTGAGGGTATTGCTGCCCGTTTGCGGGTCAAGCAGCCCGCCATCACGTTGTACCATCACGGCTTTACGCGCTAGCAAGTCGTGGCTGGTGTTATCGCGCACATCCAGCAAAACCCAATCGACCACGGCTTTAGTGCCAGTCACGGCTAACACCGTCGTGCTGGCGGTTTCGCTGCCGGTGTAGTTGAAGGGTGGAAAGTTGTACGGCTGGGCAGTCGGCAAATAGCCTTTGCTGCGCAAATCGTCGCGCATTAAGCCGCTAGTGGTGTCGTATGCGCCTTGCAGCAGAGCTTTGGCTTGCAAGGTGACATCAGCGAAGGCGGGATGGATACCTGCCACCAACAGCAGAGCAGCGAACAGAAAGCGAGGTATTTTCATGGCGCAATTTATTGTTATTTATGGATAACGGGTAGCGTCATGATAAAGGAACTCGCCCCCACAAGAGCCAGCAACCGACCAGCGGCAAGCGACCGCTGGTCGTGCCCATTCCTTCTAAGGTGTCGGGTCAGCCCATGCACTCGTGCCATTCAGCGGAATAGTATCCGTCGGCATTGCCACCGGCAGTTCATCATTCACGTAGTAGAACACCTTCGGCTGCTGGGTAGTAATGCCATTTGCCGTAACCTGATCCTTGGCTTTCTGACTGAGCTGGATACCCCAGACCTCAAAATAGTCGCTGTAGTTCTTGCCGCCAATCATCGAGGTGGCAATGTACATAAAGTCATTGGAACTGATGGCACTGGCTTCCGTGCGGTTGTAACTGCCAAAGCCCAGCAATGCCCTGACATCGAGCCATTTGTCATCATCCTTGATCGCATCCGAAAAAATGCGCTCCATGATATGCAGCTTGGTGTACAAGTCCCACGATCCTTGGGTGTAGACAAGCTGGATGTAGAACGACAACCGTTCAAACGCCTTGTCGTAAGTACCTGATTGCGTCCACAACGGATGGTTGATACTGGGGGCAGTACCTGCTGCAATCGCCGTCTGTAACAAACGGAATGCCTCTTCATTGGCAGGGCGCGTTTGGGTGGGGTGCTTGATCAAGGAATGATCTTTCGCCCACTGCCACTGGGTGTGCATCGGGTAAATATTGTTGGAAACCTCGGTGCTGCGTCCGTCATAAATCTTGGTACGACCGCGTTGCAGGTTATGCCCCATTTCGTGGTTCTCGCCCCAATCCACTGGCATGATCGGCGCAGAGGAATCAAACGGATTGCCGGAACACAAGCCACCACACGCCGCATTCACATCCGAGTTGATATGCTGGATTTTAGGTCTGGCATTGATCACGGCATCCCGGCACAAATCCATAGCCGTAGGGCTGTTCCCATAAACAACCGTTGTCAGGTCAAAACCCGTGCGTGAACAGAACGCGCTCACATCAGGATTCAACGCTTGCAAATCCGTCCCCGTCCCCGTGAAGCCGGTATACTCATAATTACCGGCAATCAGGTATTTGTTCAATTCCCGAATATACCCTTCCACATCCGCTGGCGTGTAACCATCGGCTTCATCACCATCCTGCTTGGCAAATGCCTTCAGCATGTGGGATTTCAGGGAATGGATTTCCGCAAATGGCGTTTTGATGTCCACCCAATCACTGTTTGCCGCTTCGACCTCACTGAGGAAAGTCTGGATGGAAACGGAATCAAACGCCGTCAGCAGCGGATTATCCAGCACGTTCTGGAACTCGACCGTAAACGGCACTGCCCCGCTGGCTACCCCATCCCACGCAATATAAATGGGGCCACCGTAAGGTGTGGACAAGGTGTACGTTTCCCCCGCAGCCAGCGTGACCTCAGGGCTGCTCATATACCGTGGGCGGCTGTATTGGTCAGTATTCCACAAACGGGTCGATTCACGCAGGAAGTTAAGTTTCATCCTGACCTTGTTGGTACTGCTGTCAGTCCGGCGAATGGTGATGGTTTTGCCCGGTGGCGCATACAAGCCGGTACTCGTCCATTCCGTGAAAGCCGTTGGGGTAAACGACTGGGTTGCCGTGGTAGTTGGTGCGGCATTCAAGGCCACCACGGCATCGGTAAAGTCCCCCATATCCGGCTGATAGGCATTGTTGGGGCGGGCATAATGCACCGCATAATCCGCGAATAACGCCTGATAGAAGCGGGTGTCATCCGTGGTATCTTTGTCCATCGTGTACTGGATGTTTTCACGGTATTTATCCGCCAGCAATACCGCGATCTTCAGCAGGTTCTTGCTGTCGTCCAGTGCAAACAGGTTAGTTCCCGCCTGATCCAGTGCGCGTAGCTGGGTGCGGATGGCACTCGCCCCCGCATTGAACAGATCCTGCACACTCTTGCCTGTCCCATCCGTCACTTTGGTCAGGTCGCAACTGACCGTACCGACGTTGTTCGGGCAATCGCTGCTTTCGTAATTGAAACTGGGCATCCCAGCCTGCAAACTGGTCAGCAAGGTCTGGATAACATTCGCGCTGCTGGACTGCGCACACTGTGCCTCCACCGCAGCCAAACTTCCAATAGTCTGGCTGCCATACCAGCGCCAAGCTAGGTCAAACTCCGCCAGATCAGCCGCTCGCGGCTCATACCAGTTGTTGAAAACCAGCACGGGCTTACCGGCAGCAAACGCTTTCTGCTTTTCGGTCAGCGAACGCCCAATATCCGCCAGATACAAGTCAAATGCCCCAGTATCCAGCAATGCGGTGTCGGTGAGGATTGTCCAGTGATGGGTCAGGCCATTGTCACTGAACCAGTCATTCAACGCTGCCCTGTCCCAGTAGTCAGGCACTAAAATCCTCAGGTTCTCATTCAGGATGTCAGCTCCAGCACTGCGTTGCAGCAACCAGCGCAACAGGTTCAAGGTATTGTCTTTCAGGTCAGTGTTGACCGTATCAAAGGTAAACACATTCGTCCCCAGCACGGCATAACGTGTGCCACTGGCCTTGCTCCCCATCCACGAATACACGCGGGTATCGCCATTACTGCTACTGACATGCAAGGGAATATTGCGGGAACTGGTCGAAGCCATGTAAGCGGAACGGGTAGGGAAAGTGGTCTGTTTCAAACCAGCAGGATAGACTTTGGCAAGCTCGGCCTTGCAATAATCCGATTCTGTCTGGGCAACGGCAATACCCGCAGCCAGCAATTCATCAACCGTCACCGCACTGGCATTGCCATTACTGATGGCATCCTGCACTGCCGTATTGGAACTCACCCTGACGGTCACGGGCTTGCGGGTCGTCTGCCCCCCATCACTGACCACCACATCAAACGTATACGTTGCCCCCGCAGTCAATGCCGCATTCACGGTGATATTGCCCTGCCCGTCAATGGCAAAGGGAGCAGCATCCGCACCTGCCAGCGTATAGGTGAGGCTATCCCGTTGGTAATCGACAGCACTTAGCGTACCGACTGCACTACCGATGGCAGCACTATGGCTTAACAGGAAATCAGCATTGGTCTGGGTAAATACCGGTGCAGCAGGCGCTTGCCCGTACACTTCCACTTCCGCCATGTGCAGGCAGCTTGCCCCAGCCCCTTTGACAATCACATAAGCCCCCTGCTTGGGTGTTGCCAGCGTCAATACCTGATCCGCCGATGTTCCCGTCAACGTACCCACCTTGTCAGCATCCGCAGGGATAGCCGTGTAAGGCACATTAGTGACGTAAACCGCCGCCCCATTCAAACGGCTCTGGTTAGAAGCGCGGTTCTTGACGACGATTTTTTCCACCTGAGTAGGGTTCGGCAAACTGACTTGCCACCAGTTAGTTTGCGCGTCGCATTCGGTATGGTTGAAATTATCCGTCCTGCCATCAATGGCGTGAGCGGCAAGCCCACCCCAGCCAGTGCTGCCTTGGGTAGCCGTACCAAATTGGCGGGCAAGGTTGATGGGGGCTTCCACAACAATACTAAAGGCGGCTGGCAAGCTGACCGCAGGCGATTTGCCATCCGTCGTGCTGATGGTAATGTCAGCGAACGTACCCGTAGCCGTCGGCGTACCACTCAACGTCCCCGTAACAGGGTCAAAGCTTGCCCAAACTGGCTTATTGGCAATACTGAAGGTTAGCCGGTCATTATCAGCATCGCTGGTGGTTGGGGTGAAACGGTAAATAACCCCCACATAGGCGGTTGGTGATGCTGTACCACCGATCACAGGAATATGGTTAGCTTGCTGGTTCACCTGAATACTAAAGGCAGGCAAGCTGGTATTCCCGCCATGACCGTCACTGGCAGTGATCACAATATCGCTGGTAATACCAACATCACCCACTGCGGGTGTGCCACTCAACCGACCAGTAGCAGGGTCAAATGTCGCCCAGCCCGGCTGGTTGGCAATGCTGAACGTAACACTATCACCATCGGCATCATCCGCCGTTGGGGTAAACCCGTAAGCACTGCCAACGTCAATACTCGTAGCTGGCAAACCACTGATGGCAGGAACGTGATTCAGTGAAACCACCTGAATCTCAAAAGGCTGCAAACTGACTGCTTCGGCAACCCCATCGCTGACACTGATGGAGATGTTACTGCTTGCACCAACGTGCGTATCAGACGGCGTGCCGCTTAATTGCCCTGTTGCCGGATCAAACGTCGCCCAAGCTGGCTTGTTGCTAATGCTGAACGTCAAACGGTCATTATCGGCATCGCTGGCAGTTGGGGTGAAACTGTACGCAACACCCACATTGACACTGGATGCGGGTGTCCCGCTGATCGTCGGCTCGCGGTTGGCATGGGTCACAATAACGGTCAGGTTGAAAGCTGCCAGACTGGCTGTGCCACCTTTGCCATCGCTGACATTGATCACGATATTATTGCTAGTACCTTCATTGGCTTCCGTTGGTGTACCGCTCAACTTGCCGGTAGCGGGATCAAACCTTGCCCAAACCGGCAAATTGGTCACACTGAAGGTCAGCGGGTCATTATCGGGGTCACTAGCGGTGGGGGTGAATTCGTAGGTATCGCGCCCCACATACACTGTGGTCGCAGCAACACCGCTAATGACGGGCGCACGGTTGGCGGCGGGAGGCGGTGGTGTCGGGGGCGTGACTAGCGGCGGATCATAGCTTACCGGCTCGTTAATGCGGATGCTGAAAGCGGGCAAGCTCACCGTGGTTTTACCGTCGCTCACGCTGATGATGATATTTTCAAACAGGTAGCCGTACACCGTTACCGCCCACCCACTCAGCGTACCAGTCGCCTCATCAAACGTTAGCCACTTGGGAAGGTTAGCCACGGTAAACGTCAGTTTGTCACCCTCCACATCACGGACAGTAGGGGTAAAACGGTATGTTCCAAAGGCATCAACATTGCTGGCAGGATTACCAGCAATCGTGGGCGCATGATTGGAAGGTGGGGTGACAACGACCGGAGGCGGCGGCACAACAGGGATTGGAGTCACCACGGGGGTGGCAGGCGGATTGGAATCATTTTCTGGCACATCAACCGTTGTCGTCACGTTGGGGCTGACACTAACAACGACCGCAGCAGCTTCCTTACCACTGCCATTATCAGCACCGCCCCCGCCGCAAGCGGTGAGCGTGAGTAACAACAATAATCCCCACAGGGATGACTTTTTAACTGACCTACCCAACACCCGACACCCCTGTTTACACTTTTGCTTGAAGTAGTTGCCAAAAGTTGTGACCATACTGACATGAAACAGCAGCGATATTATTAAACGAGTTTATTGGGAATAACTGTGACACCTATCACCAAACTCAACCAATGGCTGCAAGCCGGGTTAATCACCCCCGCGCAACACGCCAATATCCTCAGCTTTGAAGCTGAACACCGCCAGCACGCCAACGGTTGGCTGTACAGCTTCATGATCCTCGGCGCTGCCATCATCGGGCTGGGCGTCATTTCCCTGATTGCAGCCAACTGGGCAAACATCGCCGACAGTGTGAAACTGGGGGTAGATTTTGCCCTGCTGTCCCTGTTGGCGGCTGGCGTTTACTGGCAATACCCCAAGCGCCACAATGGCGTGTGGTTTGAAGTGCTGCTGGTCGGTTTCATGCTGCTGTGCCTAGCAACCATCGGGCTGATTGCGCAGGTTTTCCATATTGGTGGGGAGTGGTATCACGCGCTGCTGTTTTGGGCGGCGATCACGTTTTTGCTCAGCCTGTTTGCCCGCAACCTGTTTACGCGCTTTTTCTGGGTGACGCTGTTGCTGCAAGGGCTGATCTGGAGTTTGGTGGCGTTTACCAGCGATCACTTCGGGCAAGAGTTGGAGGAATTGCCAGCGGTGTTATTGCTTGCGCCGTTGCTGACAGCCGTGCTGTATTACGCTGCCACCCATGCCAAAACCTTGCACGGCTTCAGCAGCAGCCTGTTTTTCTGGTTCCAAATCACCGCCATTATCGCACTGGCATTTGCGGATATTGTGCGTTCTGGTGGGGAAATGGCAGCTTATCAGCTAGCGTGGTTTGTGCCTGCCTATGTGGCTGCTGGGGTACTGGCGGTGGGGATTGTGTTACATCGGGAATACCGTTTGCTGAACCGGCTGCTGTTGCTGGGGGCATTGGGGCTGTTACTGCTGTACTACCACCCTGACCTGCTGTTTAGCGGGCAAAGCCGTTACAGTTTGTTTGGCTCGCAGGCACATGCAGCCGTCGGTTTCTGGCAAGCTGATGACATCCGCGCCCCGTTGCTGACGCTCACCATCCTGTTCCTGTATGCCTTACACGCGGGCAATACCGGGCATCAACGCACCTTCAATCTGATCACCTTCCTGATCGGGTTGCGCTTTGTGATCCTGTACTTTCAAGCAATGGGTGGCTTGGCGGCAACGGGCGTGGGGCTGATCATTTCCGGTAGCTTGATCATTGGCATGACGTGGTTGTGGTACAAAGGGCGCGACCGTTTGCGCGAATGGACAAAGGGGTTGCAAGCATGAACCGACGTGGCTGGCTGATCGTGGCTCTGATCGTACCGATTCTGGCGCTGGCTGCCAGTGCCTACCTGAAAAGTGTGCAACGCAGCAGTGGTGAGGAAGTTATCCTGCCTATCAACGGCTTTGACCCGCGTGATTTGCTCTCCGGGCATTACCTGATTTATCGGGTGGATTATGGGGTGGAAGCGGGTTGTAACGCTTATCAGGGGCAGGCCAGTGTTTGCCTGCGCCCAACCCGTGGCATTTATCCCGCCGGGGAACTGCCGCAAGATTGCACCCTGTTTATTCACGGGCAATGTGACAGCAGCGTGTTTAGCGCCGGGATTGAACGTTTCTATATTCCTGAGGAATACGCCCAAGTGCTGGAAGCCAAGGTGCGTGACCAGCAGGGTGAAGTGGTGCTAGCAGTCGATAGCCAAGGGAATGCCGCGATCCGCGATTTGCTGATTGATGGCAAGCCGTGGAAGTCACATTTCGGGGACATCCAGCACTAAGTCAGAAGCCGGATGCCCGACGCAAAACAAGCCCATCCCTGCTTCGGCATCCTCTTCAAACAGCGCCAGCGGCTCGCCGTCGGGGTAAAGCATTTCCCCCGACACAATCTTGCCCCATGCACGCCCCGCAGATCCCGCCCCCACAGCCCCACGGCAGCGGAATCTCTTGCCGCAAAGCCGCTTGCAACACGGTTTCCCCCTCATTCACCTGAAAGCGGTAGGGCGAATGCTGGATAGTGACGGTATAGCTCATAATGCTTACTTCTTCGGGAACTTGTAGTAGGTTTCGTTCAAGTAATCAGCAATCTTATCCATGTCCTCGTCGAACAGCTTGGTGCTAAGATTGGCATCGCAACGGCGTACCTGTGCGGACAACATGGCGAAATCCGTCATTTTGTGGTCAGCACGGCTGTAAACCCCCGAATCATGGCAACTGATGCAATTGGCATCATGGATAGCCTTGCCGGGATGCCCACCCGCAGACGCTGGTTCAGTCGCTTGCGGTGGCGCACTGGGGGAAATAGCCTGATCCATCGGCTTAGCCGCCGCCGGAACCGCCGTGGTATCGGTTTGCTTCTCACCACAACCCGCCAAGCTAACTGCTGAAACAGCGATTGCCAGCATCAAAGGCGTGAATAATTTCATATTAAACCTCATTATTTTGTATCAATGTCTGTATCTGGTGCATCAGGCAAGCCAACGCCCCCTGATTCTGTTGGAAAAACACTTTGGCGGCATCACCTGCCTGTTGCTGCGCTGCTGCATCTTGCAACCACGCCAGCAATTGCGCATACAGTAGCGCCTCATCCGCCACCAACACCGCCCCGCCAGCCTCACATAATGGCGGAAAAATGTCGGCGAAATTATGCACATGCCCGCCACTGACCACCGGCACACCAAAAGCCGCCGCTTCCAGCGGATTATGCCCGCCATGCGCAATCAGGCTGCCACCGATAAATGCCACATCGGCAGCAGCATACCACAACAGCATTTCCCCCATGCTATCACCCACAATGATCACGGTTTCCGGGGAAAAGGCCGCGCCGCTGCTACGGCGTACCGAGGCAAAGCCCGTGGCAGCACACAAGCGGGCGACGGCATCGAAACGTTCCGGGTGGCGTGGTACGATCACCAGCAACAAGTCAGGAAGCTGTTCCCGCAAGTGGGCAAATACCCGCAAGACGCTTTCATCTTCGCCCTGATGGGTACTGGCAGCCACCCAAACCGGGCGGTTTTCACCCCACTGCTGGCGCAACTGCTTGCCTTGCTCCGCTAATCCGGCAGGAAGCTGCAAATCGAATTTGATATTGCCACACACGACCACCTGTTCAGAATAGGCACCGAGTTGCTCGAAATGCAGGGCATCCTGCTCACCCCGCGCAGCAATCAGGCTGACGTTAGCCAGCGTTTCGCCCACCAGCGTTCCAACCCGCGCATAGCCGCGCACCGAGCGTTCGGACAGGCGGGCATTCGCCAACATCAGGGGGATATTGCGCTGGGCGCAAGCGGCATACAGGTTTGGCCAGATTTCAGTTTCCATCACCACCAGCAACACAGGCTGTACCCGCCGCAGGAAACGCGCCAGCGCATCGGGCAAATCATACGGCAGGTAGCAATGTTTGACCCGCTCACCAAACAGGCGTTTGACCGTATCCGAACCCGTCGGCGTGGTGGTCGTGACCAGCAAGGGATAGTGAGGATATGCCTGCAACAAACGCTCGATCAAGGGGCGGGCAGCAATAGTTTCGCCAACCGATACGGCATGTAACCAGATGCAAGCCCCGCTCAGCGTGCCAAACCCAAAACGCTCGGCAAGGCGATGGCGATACGCCGGGTTGGCACGGCTACGCCACAGCAGGCGCAAGACGAAGATGGGCGTCAGCAAGTACATCAGCACGGTGTACAGCAAGCGGCGAATTGTCATGGGGGAAGAACCTCACCCCCGCCCCCCTCTCCTTGACAGGCGAGGGGGAGGAAGAAAAAGGCCAATCTTGTCCCCCCTCTCCTGTCAAGGAGAGGGGGCTAGGGGGTGAGGTTTTCTTCATCCTCCCAGCACCTCTAGCGCCACCGCCACATTCTCGCGCAAATGCTTGGGGTTAATTGTCCCCAACACCACGCTGGTCGCCCCCGCTTGCGCCAGAATGAAACTCAGCGCATGTTCTACCGGATTCGCCCCACCCAGCGTGTCCAAATGCCCGCTGGCAAAGGCTTTTTTCACCAGCACCGCACGCCCTTGTGCCGCCGCCGCTTCCAGCACTGGCAATTCATCGGTGTAAACTGGGTTGTAAGCCGCCATCACCACATCGCAACCCAGTTCATACGCCAACAGCGCACCTTCCACCGTTTTCGAGGAAATGCCCACCGACCGCACCCAGCCTTGCTCACGCATCTGCAACAAGGTATCCAGCACCGCTTCTTCGCGCAAAATCCGCATATCGTCACCATCAGAATGGATCAACACCATGTCGAGGTAATCGGTTTTCAGCAGGCGCAAACTGTTTTCCACGCTGTGGCGCGTCCCCGCTGCGGTGAAGTCGAAGCTGGATGCGCCATCGGCAAAGCGTTCCCCCACCTTGGTTTCCATCACCCACTCATGGCGGGAATTCGGCAACAACTTACCGATGCGTTCCTCACTCAAGCCATAGGCGGGCGCGGTATCCAGCAAGTTAATCCCCAGATCGAAAGCCAAGGCGAGCAATTCCCGCACTTCCCGTCCGACGGCAATTCAAAGCCTTGCGGGTATTTCACCCCTTGATTGCGCCCGAATTTGACCGTGCCTAGCCCCAAAGGGCTGATTTCAATGCCAGTGTTGGCAACAGGACGGCGTTGCATCAGGCGAATATTTCCTCATAGCTCACATACACCGCCCCCACCGTCACTGGGATCAACACCAACAAACCCAGCCCAAACGGCAGTGCCGCGATAAAGCTCAACACCGCATAAATCAGGAACAGCAACAACAAAGGCAGGGGTTGCGTAATGGCGGTACTCACGCAATGTTTCAGTGCATCCACCAACGACAAGTCCTTAAACAACATCAGTGCAGGCGTGTAATTAAACACCACAAACGAACTAAACCCTACAATGAACATGAAGATCAAGCCGCCCATGCCGAAACCTGCCAGCCCCAGCGTTGCGCCGCGCAACAGGCTATCTCCCACAAATGCCGCGCTTAAAATTGCCACGATGACCGCCGCTGCAAACAGCAGCCCGCCCAGCAACAAAAACGGCATACGCCAATGCGCATCCTGCAACAACCACCACAGGTAATCGACCTTGATGGGATGGCCTTCTTTCACCTGTTTGGCGGCGTATAACATGCCACCAATCAAGGCAGGCATCAGCAGCAGCATAATCATCTGCCCAATAATCGGCAGTAAATTGATAACAATTGCACCAACGCCCATGATTGACGCCATAAACAACCACGTCTTCATATCCTTGGAAAAGATTTCCCAGCCCTGCTTAAACCACGCCACCGCACGCTCGGCGGGAATATTATTAGTTTGCATCACAGCATCTCCTTGATCGCGCTTGATTCAAAGCCCGGCATTATAACCTCAAAGCAACGCGCATTTTCCAGTAAACTGGCGAGTATCTTTAAACTGGCTAACACCCTCATCACTCGGAACCATTATGCCTTCACACCGCTTGCAACACACGGTTGCGCTGTTGACCCTGTTTTATTCCGCCACCTTGTGGGGCTTGTTCTGGTATCCGTTTCGGCTGTTGGATGAGATGGGCGTTGATGGGCTGACCGCCACTTGCCTTGCTTATCTGCTGCCTGCGCTGGTGGTCGGCTGGCGTTATGCCAAAGACCTGTTGCACGCCCGTGCTTACTGGCTATGGCTGCTGGTATTGGGGCTGACTTCGGGCTGGAGCAATGTCGGTTATGTGCTGGGGGTGCTGGAAGGCGAAGTGATGCGGGTGCTGCTGCTGTTTTACTTGTCGCCGCTGTGGACGGTGTTGTTTGCACGGGTATTGCTGGGGGAACGCTTGAATCTGCTGGGCTGGCTGGTGATTGTGCTGTCCTTGAGTGGGGCAATGGTGATGTTATGGCAGCCTGATGGTCTATTGCCGCTGCCAAGTAATCGGGCGGAATGGCTGGGCTTGTCGGCGGGTGTCACCTTTGCGCTGAGTATTGTGGCGGGGCGGCATTTGGGGGCTAATATCAGTGATGGGGTTAAAACGCTGACAGTGTGGCTGGGGGTTGCGGCGTTGACGGCGGTGGGCTTGCTGTTCATGCCCGCGAGCGGTTGGCAGGCATTTACCCCAATGGCAGTTGCGGTGCTACTGGGCTTGGCGGTGGCGATTGGCAGCGTGACTTATGCGGTGCAATACGGGATTGCGCGGATTCCGGCGAGCCAATCCAGCGTCATTTTCTTGTTTGAATTGGTGGTGGCCGCCATTGCCGCCTATTGGTTGACACAGGAACGCATGGATTGGCACGAGTGGTTAGGGGCGGGGATGATCCTCACATCCAGCTTGTTTTCGGGGCGGATGCAGGCTGCTTAGTGTGACGGGCAAGCAACACTTTCCACCGCCACCCGTTCCCCATCCGTCAACACGACCCACGCACTGAGTTTGGGGAGCGCGGCAATCGCTGGCAGTTGCAAATATCCCTGCACCTGCTCAATGCCCTCCAGCCGTTTGGCTTCCCAGCCTTTGTCTTTATCGCCTTTCTTGCTGTATTTCAGCTCAATCAAATGCTGGTAATTGACCTTAAAGGGGCTGCGTTCCAGCAGCAAAATGTCAGGATAACGGCGGTTCATTTCCCGCTCACTCTGGATGAAATACGCCGACGATTGATACAGCAACGCCAGCAAAATCGTCTTGATATGCGCCTCATCCAACCACAACGAATCGCGGTTGGAGAGCAGTTGCAACACCCGTTCCAATTCGGTGATCAGTGGTTGGATGTCATTGCGCAACGCCAATACTTCCACCGCCTGCAATACCGCACGGTCGGGAATGGAAATCTGGTTGCGGCGTTCCAACTCCACTTTAAAGTATTGGAAATACAATTCGCGCATGACGTGGTTAGGAATAACAAACACCTCGCCCGACAAGGTTTTCCCCATGCAGCGAGGCGAAACCCATGTAAGCAAGCAGGCTGATGAAATCATCCCGATCAAAGCCCTTGTCGAAGTCGAATTTTTCCGCTTGTTGTGCCACTACTTCACCCGTGGTGAGTAATTCATCCAGCACCGCGAAATTCTCATCGCGGTTGCCGATGCTGAATAATCCCAGCAATTTACCGTAGTCGGAGGCGATATTGGCATCCAGCATTTTGCGGGGGTAGGCGCAGCGTTTGTAGTCAAATTTATCCAGAAAATACAATACCATATTGGCGTTGTAGACAGTTTCAGCCGCATTAATGTGGAAACGATAGCCGTTATACCAATCGGTGACATCTGCCATTAATTGGGTGCTGTCCAAGCCACACTGATCCACCAAAGGCTGTAACAAACTGACCACTTCGGCACGGGTAAAGCCCATTGCCTCATTAAACTCTTCCGTCAGGGAAACATTTTTGCCGATATTAAAGCCGCTGGTCATGCTGTCGAGCATGATCGGGGTAACGCCCGTGATGAAGAGCCGATCAACAATGCCGCGTTGGGTGGCGGTTTTGATCGTCTCGTAGAAACTGCGTACAAAGCCGCCTTTGCCGACAATCTGTTGAAATTGTTGCAAGTCATCGGCGAGGATGCTGTTGGCGAAATGGTCGTATTCGTCGATCAGGAAAAGGATTTTTTGCCCTTCGACAATCTTGAAAAATGCTTCCATTTTTTCATGCGGCGAAGTTTCTAGGGCAATTTCAGCCACTACTGCTGGCGGGTATTGGTAGCGTTCCAGATAACGCTCCAAGGCTAAGCGCACTTTGGTGTTGAAGGCGCGGTAGACCGCTTCATAGCTTTCGGTGGAAATGCCGCTGAATTCCATGAATAGCACGCTGTAGCTGCTTTTCATCGGCGTGGGGTGTTTGCCAATGTAGAGGTCGGCAAACAGGCTGTCGAAATCCGCCGCGTACTGGCTATCGTAATAATATTCCATCGCCGAGAGCAGCAGGCTTTTACCGAAACGGCGCGGGCGCAACAGGATATTATATTTGCCGCTGTCTTCCAATTGGGCAATATACGCGGTTTTATCCACATAAGTGTAGCCACCGAGGATGACATCTTTGAAGTTGCTCAAGCCGTAGGGAAGTTTCGTTTTCATGCCCAGATTGTAGCACACAAGCAGGGCGTTCTTTGGCACGAGGTGGTAGGATTAGCCATTATGAATACATCACTGATCGAACTTTTAGCCGCATACATCCCCATTGATGCCACCGAACAGCAGCATCACGCCAGTACCCTTGCCTTCGTCACGCAAACGCCAGACTGTACGCAACGCACCACCTTGCAAGGGCACGTCACCGCGTCTGCTTGGATACTGTCCCCTGATGGCGATGCGGCACTACTGACACACCACAAAAAGCTTAATCTCTGGATGCAGCTCGGTGGGCATGTCGATGCGGACGATACCAGCATCCAAAGTGCCGCATTGCGCGAAGCTCATGAAGAAAGCGGGATTGCAGGGTTGCGCCCGTTGCACACCTCGCTGTTTGACCTTGATGTACACCCCATCCCCGCCAAAGGTGATGAACCTGCACACTACCACTATGATTTTCGTTTTCTTATGCAAGCCCGCAACACCGCGTTTACGGTCAGTGATGAATCACACCGTTTGGCATGGGTGAAGCTCGTGGATTTAGCCCATACCGATTCTGCATCCCTCAACCGAATGGCGAGAATAAACGCGCGCGTTAGCCCCCCAGATCAGAGCTTAATATCACCCCATGCCAAGCAATCAACGCTTATTTCACCCGCGCTCCCTCACCAAAGCACTTGTTGCCAGCAACTCGTTGAAGGATGGGCAGATTCCTGCCGCAGCGCGGAAAGTGTTGGAGGAATGGCACACGATGATCACCGACGGCTCGATCCATCAACAGAACGAAAAAAAGCTCCAGCCGGAATTTTTCCGCGATTTATGCGGGACAGTGTTGGGCTACAAGAGCTTCAGCCAGAAAGATAAGAAAACCGCACAGTGGACATTCGGGGCAGAGGAAAGCAGCGGCAGAGGGTTTGCGGATTTTTGCTTTGGGACATTTTCGGAAAAAAGCAAACAGCGGCTTGCACCGTTTGAACTGAAAGACCCGCGCACCAGCAACATGGATATTCCAATGCTGGGGCGCAAACTGTCTACCGTTGCCCAAGCCGCGCAATACGCTGAAAACAGCAAGGGCGAGGCGCATTGGTATTTGGTATCTAACTGCATCGAAATCCGCCTCTACAAATTCCCACACTCCAACTACATCTACGAAAGCTGGCAGATTGTCGATCTGATCAAGCCGGACGAATATGCGCGTTTCGTGCTGTTGCTGGGGGCAAAAAATCTGCTGACGGGCGCAACCGAAAAGCTATTCGAGCAAAGCCAGCAAGCGGAAAAGGATATTACTAACGCGCTGTATGCCGATTACCGCGAGATTCGGGTGAAGCTGATCAATGGCATGAAGCGCGAAAATGGGCGTTTCAGCCGTCAAAGCATGGTGGCACGGGCGCAAACGCTGCTGGATCGGGTGCTGTTTATTGCGTTTGCGGAAGATCGCGGCTTGCTGCCTGCCAATACCTTGGCGACGTACATTCTCGCAAAAGACAGCCTGACGGATGCGTGGGAACGTCTGCAACAGCTCTTCAAGGCAGTGAATGACGGCAATCCCAAGCGCGATATTCCACGTTACAACGGCGATTTGTTTAAGCCCGATGCGGAGCTGGAAGCGTTAAACATCAGCGATGGTTTGCTGCACGAGCTGCAACGGCTGTGGGTGTATGACTTTGATTCTGATGTCAACGTCACGATTTTGGGGCATATTTTCGAGCAATCCATCGCTGATCTTGACCAGATTTACGAGTCGTTGGATGAGCAAACCGACCTTGAATTGACCCAGCAAAAGCACGGTACGAGCGGTAAGCGTAAGCAGGATGGCGTGGTGTATACGCCGGATTTCATTACCGCGTGGATCGTGGAACACACGCTGGGCGCGTACCTCAGCAAGTGCAAAGCGGCGATTGCAGCGGAAGCGGATTCGCTGGCGTGGTGGTCGGCGTATCGGCAAACCTTGGCAACTACGCGCATCCTTGATCCGGCGTGTGGGAGCGGCGCGTTTTTGGTGGCGCGCTTGAATTATTTGAAGCTGGAATACCAACAGGTTAACCAACGCTTGGCGGAATTGGGCGAACCCAGGGCGATTTGGTCGGCAAGGAACTTAACCACGACATTTTGCACAACAACCTGTTTGGGGTGGATATTAACGCCGAATCGGTGGAAATTGCGCGGCTTTCGCTGCATTTGGCGACGGCGGAAAAGGGCAAGCCACTGACTTCGTTGCGCGAGAATATCCGCCAAGGCAATAGCGTGGTGGATGATAAAACCGTGGATAAACGCGCCTTCCACTGGTTTGGGCGTTTCAAGGAATTTGACGTGATTCTGGGGAATCCACCGTATGTGCGGCAGGAACGCCTGACGCCGATCAAGCCGTATTTGGAGGCGAATTACCGCACGTATCATGGCGTGGCTGACCTTTACACCTACTTTTTTGAGTTGGGGTTACGGCTGCTGAAAAAGGGCGGGATGTTGGGGTTTATCAGTTCGGCGACGTTTTTCCGCACCGGCAGCGGCGAGCATTTGCGGCAGTTTTTGCAGGTGGAAGCGAACCTGAAAAACGTGGTGGATTTTGGCGACTTGCAGGTATTTGAGGGCGTGACGACTTACCCCGCGATTCTGATCATGGAAAAGCCCAGCCATGCCCGTAAAAATCCGCCGAAAGATTACCCGTTCCAGTTCCTCAAGGTGCAATCGACGCATGTTAGCCAGCTTGCCAACGAACTCAAGACGGGCGGGTTTAGCGAAATGCAGCAAAGCAAACTCGCCCTCGACGGCTGGCGGCTCGAAGACGAACGCCTGCAAGCCCTCCGCGCCAAACTTACCAAAGGCAAACGCACCCTCAAAGAAGCCTACGGCTCGCCTTATCGCGGTTTGCTAACGGGTTTAAACGAAGCCTTTGTTATTGACAAAGCTACCCGCGACAAAATCGTTGCCGCAGATCCGCAATCATTGGAACGGATGAAACCGTTTTTGGAAGGCAAAGACCTGAAACAATGGCGGGCAGAATCGCGCAATCTTTACCTGATCCTGTTCCGCGAAAGGCTGGACGCGGGAGCAAATGGACAAAGATATCCCGCCGTTCGAGAAGCTCATCTTGAACAAATTTCATGGGAGATTAGCTCCAAAACCAGCACGACTGGCCTGACGATAAAGAGAGTTGGCAATGGCAGAAAGGCGTGGAAGCTGAGCTTGGTAGTGAACATCCAGCATCTGTGCATGGCTCACCATGTGCTTTTGCAGAAAGCCGAAGATTGAATGGTGGTGATATTTGCGTTTACAGTTAAATGAGTTTTCCACTTTGACAAAAAACGCCATGTTTATTGGTAATACCGGACTTTATTTCGTGGGCAACCGCCGATAAGTTCTTGGTGGCATTTTCTTAACGGGCAAACAGGTGGGTTTTCTGGTATTTAATCACCGGGAAATCACAATGCAATTCGGGGTGGATTCTACCGTTATTCACACAACACATGGACACCATCCCGATTCCGAGGCGACAGATGAGCAGAAGGCGGCAATTGCAACGCTGGCGGAAAACTGCCAATCCCTCGCGGAACAACGCTACGCCCTCGAAAACGCTTTCCGCCGCCGTATCCCTGACCTCTGCCCCAAAGGGCGTGACCCGAAGCTCTCGCAAAAGCTGCAAGCGTGGTGGCTGCTCGATTTCGCCGCCTTCCGTGACGAAGTGAAAAAGCTGTTTAAGCAGGAAATCCCCCTCGCTGAACGCAATACGTGGGAAGCGTGGTTTGACAAGGATAAGGCAGTGCTTCAGGATTTGAGTTGTCAGCTTGCAGGGCAAGAACAGGCGTTGAATCGGGAGGTTTACGCGCTGTTTGGGTTGGATGCGGGAGAGGTAGCTTTGTTGGAAGCTAGTATTTAGTAGGTCGGCGTTATCCGACGTTATCCCCTCACCCCCTGCCCCTCTCCCTCAAGGGGCGAGGGGGAGTAAAAAACAATCTCTTAGCCCCTCGCCCCTTGAGGGACGACGCGGAGCGGCTGGGTGCGGGGTTGGGGTGAGGGGTAAGTTCGGAGTGATGCGATAAAGTGTTAAGATATGCCTTGTTCACCTGAAGAATTAGGAGGTACAGCATGATCCAAGACCCCATCGTGGAAGACATCCACAAAATTCGCCGCGAAAATGCCGCGAAACTCAATTTTCACATCAACAGTCTACTCAGCGATTCCGGAGCTAGAAAAAGTCCAACCTCGAAAATGGTGTCGTTGCCGAAGAGATTGCTGAAAAAAGCAGGTTAATCACATGACCCACTACCCCAACATCGTCATCCTCACCGGCGCGGGCATTTCCGCCGAATCCGGCATCCAAACCTTCCGCGCCAGTGACGGCCTGTGGCACAACCACCGTATTGAAGAAGTCGCCACCCCGCAAGGTTTCGCCAAAAACCCCGCACTGGTGCATGAGTTCTACAACGCACGGCGGCGGCAATTGCACGACCCCAGCATCCAGCCCAACGCCGCCCACCTCGCCCTTGCACGGCTGGAACGCGAACACTCCGGCAACGTGCTGCTAGTGACCCAAAACGTCGATGACCTGCACGAACGCGCAGGCAGCGACAACTTGCTGCACATGCACGGCGAATTGAACAAAATCCGCTGCAACCATTGCGGCATAGGCTATAGCTGTATCGAAGACATCGGCACACACACACCCTGCAAAAGCTGCGGCAAAACCGGCGGAATGCGCCCCCACATCGTGTGGTTCGGTGAAATGCCCTTGTACATGCGCAATATCGGCGAGGCACTGGACGACTGCGACTTGTTCATCTCCATCGGCACATCCGGGCAGGTTTACCCCGCCGCAGGCTTTGTGGAAATTGCCCGCCACAAAGGCGCACGGACAGTGGAATTGAACCTCGACCCCAGCAGCAACAGCGAAATGTTCCACCAGTCGGTCAATGGCTTAGCCAGCCAAATTGTGCCGTCGTTTGTAGAGAAGCTGCTGAAAACCATAGCATCCTGAGGAATTGCACCCCGATTTTATAACGCATCCCAAATGCTTTGCGCCACTGCTGGGGTTGGCAATGCCTCGGCGGGAAGTGCCCCCCCATCCCCAACCCTTCCCCCGCAAGGGGTGAAGGGCGCAAGCGTTTCTAACAAGCGTGCCGCCAGCATCGGTGCAAACGCCAACTTGGTCGGCCACGCCACCGTCACATTAGCCGTGCGGTAAACGACTGGCTGGTCAGGGCGGCTACCATCCGGCTGGCAACCTTCGGCACGGTCAACGTTCCATGTTGCCCACTCCATGCCGCTGAAATCGACCCACGGCAACAAGTCGGCGAGTTCGTGCTGGGTGGCGGCGATAACTTCGGCTGGTGGTTTACCCACGCCCTGCTCGGCGGGTTGCCCCCCGATATACCAGACGGTTTTGCCTTGCGCATCGCGGTGCGAGGTAATGGTGGCACGCGGTTTATCACTCATCCCCAGCGCATGGGCGTAAATCATCGGCAAATCGCCGCGCACTAGCACCATCTGCAAGGGGCGACGTTGCATCACTGGAAGTTCCCGTTGGCTGAGCGTAGTCGAAGCCAACAATGCCTCATTACCCGCCCCTGCGGTTAGCACAATTTGCTGCGCTATCACCTCGACTGGCGTGCCATCAAGCAACTGGGCAGCGTAATAGTAGTTGCCATCACGCAAATTCAGGCGTGATTGGGTAATATCCACCTGCATCAGCGCACCGCTGAGTTGTTCGCGCAAGGTTTCCAGCAACGACGGCACATCCAGTACTGGCTCATCTAGCCGGTATAAGCCACCGTGGAATTCGGAATGCTGGAACAATTCGGGGTAATCCTTGCGCGGCACAGCCTCCATACGGCTTTTCATCGCATGGCTGGCAAAGAACCCAGTCAAGCGCGACCCAATCCCGCCGGAAGTCCACAGTAACTGCGATTCGGTCAGAATCCTCGCCTTGCGCAAATCCACGCCCCCTTCGCCATTCAAAGCAGCACGCCACAAACGCGGCATGTCACCAATAGCTAGGGTTGCACCCGTCAGTTTTCCTGTGAGCGCGTATTTCGTGCCACCGTGGATAATGCCTTGTGAGGCAATGGTTTGGCCTTTGCCTAACTCGTCGGTAGCCAGCAGCGCGTTGACGCCTTTTGCCCGCAGCTCTGCCAACAGCCAAAGTCCGGCGATGCCGCCGCCGATGATCAGGACATCTACTTGCATCAGGATTCCCTCTCCATACCCTGAATCCGCGCAATCGTATTGGTGGTCGAAACGCCATCCACAAAACTCAGCACCACCACGTCCCCGCCGTTGTCCCACACGCAGCGGTTGCCGGGGATTTTTTGCGGGTCATTGTCGCCGCCTTTCACCAGCAAATCGGGTTTGACCGCGCAAATCAGGCGTTCGGGGGTATCTTCGCTGAAATCCACCACCCAATCGACGCAGGACAAGGCTGCCAGCATCCGCATCCGGTTTGCCATCGTGTTCACCGGGCGGGTGGGGCCTTTGAGCGCCCGCACCGACTCATCAGTATTCACCGCGACAATCAGCCGATCCCCCAGCTTGCGGGCTTCTTCCAAATAAGTCACATGCCCAACGTGGAGGATGTCGAAACAA
Source organism: uncultured Gammaproteobacteria bacterium (assembly GCA_963818325.1). Taxonomy (GTDB): domain Bacteria; phylum Pseudomonadota; class Gammaproteobacteria; order Thiotrichales; family Thiotrichaceae; genus Thiothrix. The sequence goes on from CAWFRV010000018.1 coordinate 245,866, forward strand.
CCGTTGGTCATGACAATGCGTTCACCGTGGATGCGGGCATCCGTCACCGCTGCCAGTAATTGCCCCTCGCTGACCACGCCTTTGAGCGGCGCATGGTGTTGCTGCAAGGCTTTGTGCAATTCGGGGACGCTGACGGTTGCCGTGCCCACCTTGCCGACCACAATGCCCGCCGCAAGGTTGGCAAGCCCCATCGCCTGTTCCACCGCCAACCCCGAAGCCATGCTCGCCGCCAGCACTGCCACCACGGTATCGCCAGCCCCCGTTACGTCGAACACTTCGCGGGCGCGGGTCGGCAGGTTGTAAGGCGCGGAATCTTGCCGCAACAAGGTCATGCCCTGTTCGCTACGGGTGAGCAGCAAATTCCCCAACCCGCAACGCGCCAGCAAGGCTTGACCTCGCTGCACCAGATCGGCTTCATCGACCCACTCCCCCACCGCTTCACGGAATTCAGCCAGATTCGGGGTAATCACCGTTGCGCCCTGATAAGTAGCAAAATCCTGCGCCTTGGGGTCAACCACCACTGGCTTGCCTGCGGCGCGTGCCAGTGCAATCAGCTCCTGCGCCCGTTCCAGCGTTCCCTTGCGGTAATCAGACAACACCACCACATCCGCCGCCTCCAGCAAGGCGCTGAAATGGTGCAACAGCGCGGCATGATCTTGCCCCGCGAAACCTTCCTCAAAATCCAGCCGGATCAGTTGCTGGTGGCGGCTAAGGACACGCAATTTGGTAATGGTCGGCGCATGATCCAGCGCCACGAAATGGGTTTGCACACCACGCGCTTGCAGGGTGCGATCCAGCGACCGCCCCGCCTCGTCATTGCCAACGTAACCCAGCAACACCGCCTGACCACCTAGACTGGCAATGTTCAATGCCACGTTCGCCGCACCGCCGGGGCGTTCTTCATTGGCTTTGACATGCACCACGGGCACGGGGGCTTCGGGGGAAATGCGCGAGGTTTGGCCTGACCAGTAGCGATCCAACATCACATCGCCAACTACCAGTACACGCGCCCGTTCAAAAGGAGGAATTTGTAAGCTCATCGTTATTATCCACCTTATTCGTACAGAAAACAAGAAAAAATAGGTCGGAAAGTTTACCATACGGGGCTTATTCAGGTCTTGGACATCGTGTGGAAAGAATCTCCGGCAAACAGTTTTTACACCCGCGCTACTGGCTAACGTGGCTGGGCTTAGGTTTTCTGTGGCTGTTGGTGCAATTGCCGTGGGGGGTGCAAATGTGGCTAGGCAAGCAGTTCGGCTTGCTGATGTTTTACTTGCTCGCTAAACGCCGCCAGATTTGCTGCATCAATCTGGAACTGGCCTTTCCCGAACTCACTCCGGCGGAACGCTTCCAACTCAACCGCGAACACTTTATTTCACTGGGACGTGGCCTGCTGGAAACCGCCCTGAGTTGGTGGGGCGACGATGACAAACTAGCAAAGCAAACCCAGACCGACGGGCTGGAACACCTGCAAACCGCCATGCAGCACGGCGGCGTGGTGCTGCTTAGCGCCCACTTCACCAGCCTCGAACTCGGCGGACGCTTACTCGCGCAACACCTCCCGCTGCACGTCATTTACCGCCCGCACCAAAACCCGCTGATCGAATGGCGCGTCGCCCGCTTGCGCTCGAAACGCTACGGCAAGGCCATCCCCCGCGACAGCATCCGCGACATGCTCCGTAGCCTGCAACAAGGGCATGTGGTGTGGTATGCGCAAGACCAAAATTTCGGTCACAAGAACAGCGTATTCGCGCCGTTTTTCGGCGTGGAAGCAGCCACCAATACCGCCACCAGCCGCTTGAGCAAATTGGGCAAAGCGCAGGTCGTACCGTTCTTCACCCTGCGGACTGCTACCGGCTATCGGTTACATTTCCTGCCTGCACTTGAAAATTTCCCCAGTGAAGCCATACTTGGCGACACAACACGCATTAACCGCATCATTGAGCAACAGGTACGCGAGTTCCCCGCCCAATACTTGTGGACACACCGCCGTTACAAGGATGACCCCTCCGGCGGTAACCGATATACTCTCTACTCAAAGGAACGCCGATGCAAATCGCACAACACACCGTGGTCACCATGACCTACACCCTCACCGATGACCAAGGCCAAGTGCTGGATCAGGCCGATGCCGCCCAGCCATTCGCTTACCTGCATGGTGCGGACAACATTATTCCGGGGCTGGAAAAGCAGTTGGCTGGCAAGCAAGCTAACGACAGCATGAAAATCACGGTTCCACCTGCTGAAGCTTATGGCGAATACGACGAGCGCATGACCCAGCAAGTGCCACGCAGCATGTTTGAAGGCGTTCCCGCTGAACAAATCGTCGCAGGTGCGGAATTCCACGCCCAAACCGGAGCGGGCAACCAAACCATCCGCATTGCGGCAGTGGACGATAACACGGTCACCATCGACGCCAACCACCCGCTGGCAGGCGTGGCACTGACGTTTGATGTCACCATTATCAGCGTGCGTAGCGCATCTGCGGAAGAAATTACCCACGGTCATGCCCACGGCGAAGGCGGGCATCACCACCACTAATTCCCTTTTCTATTTGTAACAACCAAAGGAACTTAACATGGCAACTATTACCCTACAGGGCAACCCGATTGAAACTAGCGGCGAACTGCCAGCCATTGGCAGCAACGCCCCTGCGTTCACCCTGACCAAAACTGACCTGTCTGACGTGACCCTGCAAGACTTCGCGGGCAAAACCGTCGTCCTCAACATTTACCCCAGCGTTGATACCGGCATCTGTGCGGCATCTACCCGCAAGTTCAATGAAATCGCCAGCGCCAACGCCAATGTTGCAGTATTGTGCGTTTCTGCCGACCTGCCGTTTGCCCACAGCCGTTTCTGCGGTGCTGAAGGTCTGGACAATGTGGTTTCCCTGTCCAACTTCCGCAACAGCGATTTTGGTGGCAACTATGGCGTCACCATCACCACCGGCCCACTGGCTGGGCTGCTGTCACGCGCTGTAGTCATCATCAAGGATGGCAAAGTAAGCTACACCGAGCAGGTGCCTGAAATTGCCCAAGAACCCGACTATGATGCGGCATTAGCGGCGATTTAAAGCCCGACCGTAGGGGCGAAAAATTTCTCGCCCCTACCCGCATTACGCATAAAAATCAATCACATGACAGCAAATCCCCCGCCTGTCTACTACACTCAGCTCAGCACACCCTTATCAGGAAATGAGCATGAAAATAATGACCCCACTGCTGTTCGCCCTCTTAATGGGCGCAGGCAGTACTATCCCCCTTAACGCGGTTGCCGCTGAATGTACCTCTTCATTTTACTGCTACGGCAATACTGGCAATGCTGTGGTGCGTGTCGTCACCCGTCCGCCACCGATTCCGCCACCCAATCCGCGTGTGGTGCAGCAACGGCGGCAAGCACAACTGGCCTTGCGCAATAACCGCACGATTACCCCGCGCATTGCACAACCAGCCATCACCCCAACGCCACAGCGGGCAGCCCCCCAACGGGCAGTGCCGCAGGTAGCAAGACCAACACCACGCGCCAATAGTTCGGGTAACGCCTGCCCCGCAACCCAACAGAATCATGGGCAGTTGCCAGAACCTTGCCAACATTGCCGCCCAACTGGAAAGCCAAGCAGTGGTCGCGTCCAAGTATAACGACCGGCTGAATTCGGTCAGGTTGTTTAAGCAGGCCGCCAATGCCCGCAATGAAGCGGCACGGTTGAATTGCCGTTGAAGCATGATTTTATGGGGTTTGCGGGTTAGTTCCTGTTTTCTGCTTGGCTACAAACACCTGATAGCGGCGCTGGAGTTCGGCCTTGGCTTTGAGGTGGTAGCGGATCAGGTGGATCGTCCAGTCAACGCGGGGGGTGATGGAAAGTTCGTCCTCGGTTTTGACTTCCTCTTGCTGCATTTCCTGTTGTTTGAGGGTGGGATACCACGCCTCCAGTGCTTTCAGGTCTTCGGGTTTGCCGTTGTGCTGGATGGTGGTGAGGGAAAGGTCGATGGCGCGGTAGGCAGCGTGGCGTAGCAGCGGATTGTCTTGGCTGTTGAGGCGCAGGTCGGTGAGTTTTTTCACGAGGTTGATGTCACCGAGGCTGGCGAGGCCGTACCATGCGCCAGTGCGGATGTCGGCGATTTCGTGTTCCAGCAGTTTGATACCGGTTTCAGGGTCAATGCGGGCGAGGGCGTGAGCGTAGTGAACCGCATAGGCGGGTTTGCTGTCGTCCAGTTTTTCCTTCCACTGTTTCCAGTCGGGGTTTTGTTCTTTGGTTTCCTCTTCGGCGACTTGGGGTTCGCTGTCGCGGATGTCACGCCAGTTGGCGTAGCCTTGGTGGATTTCCTCAATGCGGGTTTCCAGCAGGTCTTTGGCTTCGGGGGCTTTTAGTTCGCCCAGCATTCGCCAGATTTTGCGACCGTAGAGTTTTTCATCAGTTTTAGCAAGCGGATCAGGTCGGGAATAGCTTTTTGCTGGTGTTTTTCAACCAAGGTGGTGAGTGCCTGCAAACGCAGCGAAACCCGCAGTTTTGGGTTCTCTGCCATTGCCAGTAATTTGTCGTAATCTGTTTCCAGTTTGCTAATGGCAGTTTGGGCTGCTGACTTGATTCGACCATTGTTGGAATCGCTCAGGCGGTAAAGTAAGGGTAATGCTTCGGTGGTTTCGCTGGTGGCAAAGGCTTCAATCCATTGGACTTGCGCAGGAATCGGATACTTTTCGTGGAACTGTTCCAACAAAAGTTTCTTCACAGCGTCACTTTCATTGTCTTGTATCAAATCCAGAACCTCTAGCTCTGTGTCCGAGGATCAGTAATACTTTTAAGCAGATACTCATACACAGTTAGTCTCACCAAGCCGTAGAAGACCTAATGCTGGGGCTATTTTTTCAGACTTTTTACCCTGTTCAAATAGCGTGCTTAAGGCAGGCAATGCTTCTTTGACATCTCAACTGACTCAGCGCCGACGCCACGCTTGAGCGCACATACCCCATCGCTATCCTTCAGTTGCGACACCAGCGCGGGCAACGCTTCCTCACTCCCCAACTGACCCAGCGCCTGCGCCACGCTTGAGCGCACATCCAGCATCGCTATCCTTCAGTTGCGCCACCAGCGCGGGCAACGCTTCCGCACTCCCCAACTCACCCAGCGCCTGCGCCACGCTTGAGCGCACATCCGCATCGTTATCCTTCAGTTGCGCCACCAGCGCGGGCAACGCTTCCACACTCCCCAACTCACCCAGCGCCAGACGCCACGCTTGAGCGCACATTCCACATCGTCTATCCTTCAGTTGCGCCACCAGCGCGGGCAACGCCTCCGCACTACCCAACTCACCCAGCGCAGCGCCACGCTTGAGCGCACATCCGCATCGCTCATCCTTCAGTTGCGCCACCAGCGCGGGCAACGCTTCCGCACTACCCAACTGACCCAGCGCCGACGCCACGCTTTAGCGCACATTACGAATCGCTATCCTTCAGTTGCGCCACCAGCGCGGGCAACGCTTCCGCACTCCCCAACTCACCCAGCGCAGCGCCACGCTTGAGCGCACATCCATCGCTATCCTTCAGTTGCGCCACCAGCGCGGGCAACGCTTCCTCACTGCCCAACTGACCCAGCGCCTGCGCCACGCTTGAGCGCACATCCGAATCGTCTATCCTTCAGTTGCGCCACCAGCGCGGGCAACGCCTCCTCACTACCCAACTGACCCAGCGCCTGCGCCACGCTTGAGCGCACATCCGCATCGCTCATCCTTCAGTTGCGCCACCAGCGCGGGCAACGCCTCCTCACTACCCAACTGACCCAGCGCCTGCGCCACGCTTGAGCGCACATCCGAATCGTCATCCTTCAGTTGCGCCACCAGCGCGGGCAACGCCTCCTCACTACCCAACTGACCCAGCGCCTGCGCCACGCTTGAGCGCACATCAGCATCGGTCATCCTTCAGTTGCGCCACCAGCGCGGGCAACGCCTCCTCACTACCCAACTGACCCAGCGCCTGCGCCACGCTTGAGCGCACATCCGCATTGCTCATCCTTCAGTTGCGCCACCAGCGCGGGCAACGCCTCCTCACTGCCCAACTGACCCAGCGCCTGCGCCACGCTTTAGCGCACATCCTGCATCGCTCATCCTTCAGTTGCGCCACCAGCGCGGGCAACGCCTCCTCACTCCCCAACTCACCCAGCGCCTACGCCACGCTTGAGCGCACATTCCATCGGTCATCCTTCAGTTGCGCCACCAGCGCGGGCAACGCCTCCGCACTCCCCAACTGACCCAGCGCCAGACGCCACGCTTGAGCGCACATCCACATCGCTCATCCTTCAGTTGCGCCACCAGCGCGGGCAACGCCTCCGCACTGCCCAACTGACCCAGCGCCTGACGCCACGCTTGAGCGCACATCCAATCGCTATCCTTCAGTTGCGCCACCAGCGCGGGCAACGCTTCCTCACTCCCCAACTGACCCAGCGCCTGCGCCACGCTTGAGCGCACATTCGCATCGGTCATCCTTCAGTTGCGCCACCAGCGCGGGCAACGCCTCCTCACTCCCCAACTGACCCAGCGCCGGCGCCACGCTTGAGCGCACATCTACATCATCATCCTTCAGTTGCGCCACCAGCGCGGGCAACGCCTCCTCACTCCCCAACTGACCCAGCGCCTGCGCCACGCTTGAGCGCACATCCCCATCGTCATCCTTCAGTTGCGCCAACAGCGCGGGCTACAAGCTCTTCTTGATCAATGCGCAAGGTGAACCAACTTACCAATTTTCGCCATTTACAGAGTCTTGTGCTGCACCTTGCCAGATTGCAGTTTTTCCGCCACGACTCTTTCATCCTTCAACCAATAGGCAGCCGCGTCACTGGAGAAAACTCACCATCAATAGCCGTGCGTAAATCTTTCACGGCCGAGGGAAGGCAGACTGTCGAACAGCAAATTACTGGCCGTCCACTGTCTGGATAGTTGCCCAAATTGGCAATCACCTCTTTGGATTGGGCCAGCTTCTGTATCCGCAATGGACATCACTGGCAACTTTCAACGCTTTCTCGTGTTGCCCATCATGTGAAAAGGCTGTCACCCGGTCTTTCCAGGGCAACGTACCAATCAGCTTCGGCACTAAGCTCTGCATTGTCAGTAACAGGCCATTTCGGTAAACGTTTGTCCGGCTCACGATCTTTAACCTGCAGGTCAATTTGCGCAATGAACTTCTGCTGCCCAAACAAATCCCAGACTCCCTTCTTACCTTGCCACAGTTCCACCATCGAATAAGGGTCGCTCAAACTCATGCGCAAATGGGTACTGCTGGCATTCACCCAAGTATCGTAACCCACCAGAAAATGACAGCCCCGATTGCCCCAGCCGAAGCCAAACCGATGCACCGTCCGGCGGGCACGCATCCGGTTCTTCCAGCCCGTATTCCAGTCATCAATACTGTGCGAAAACATGTCGTGGTAAAGCTCATACCAGACCTTTTTCTCGCGCTGCTGCCTACGCAACACCCGGTTCTGCTCCAGCTTATCCAACACCTTGCGCAATTCATCCGCGTTGACGTTGAGCATTTGCGACAAGTCTTCGACCGTGTGCGGCATCTTCGTGCCACGGCGGCTGACCAGATGGTCGAACGACTTGGAGGCAAGCTGCTTTTCCTGAAAGCTGAACTTGCTCATCACGTCCTTGCCGATGAAATTGTCCAGCAGCCCTTTGGCGTAACCGGCTTTTTCATAGGTGGCGAAACGGATGGTCTTTTCCGGGTCGTCCTTGTCCCGCAGCCAGAGCTGGGAACAGATAATCTGCAAATACGGCGGTTCAACCGTTTCGATGGTGTCCGCCACCATGCTGCCCTTGCTGCGGTCAAGGTCACGGCTGAGCAGGTCTTTCAGCAGCATCTCGAACAGCACATCTTCGTATTTGAACCCAACACGCTCGGCAGGTATCAGGATGGCGTCTTTCGCCGCCTCACGGGTGAGCTTTTCCAGCCGGTAGTAATTCTCGAACAGGATCATCGGCAGCTTGGGTTTGAAATCATTCAACTCCAGCGCGTAGTCTTCCCGCATCGACAGCACGATGCCGACCGGGATGGCCTTGTTGAGGATGACCTCGGTAAGCTGCTCAATCAGCGCCTGCGACTGTTCCTTGGCGTAATTGCCCCGGTAGCGGAAAAACTCTTCAAACTGATCCAGCACAATCAGGAAAGGCTGGGAGGTAAACAGGCAGCAGAATTCCAGAAAACCGGCTAGCGGCGCATCCACCACTTCTTGCTCAATCACGTCCTGTTCCAGATCACCCTGTTCGTGCAGGGTACGCAGGATTGTCTGTTTCAGGTTCGGCAGCGGTGGCGCAACCCAGTCGTTAAAGAACACCACATCCAGATTTTCCCCCAGCGGCTCTTTGAGGCGGGGAATCACCGAAGCTTTCAGCAAGGAGCTTTTGCCCACCCCCGTCGCCGCAAACAACAGCGTCAGCCGGTTGGCAAGAATCTGGTCGATCAGGATTTTGCTGTCAGCCGCACGCCCAAAGAAATTCTCCCGCTCATCCTCGTCATACGGGCGTAAGCCAGGATAAGGTGCTGTCGTCATGCCACCACCTCCTCATTCGCCTTGAGGTAGCCATCCAGTTGGCGGATGCTGATGTCATACGATTTGACCCGCAGCTTGTCCCAATAGGCCGCTTCAAAATGGTCGGAATTTTCACCGATCAACATACAGTCCGGTTTGGCATTGCCGCGCTTGTCGAGAATGGCATTCACCAGTAAACGGTCTTCCCAGTGCTTGGGGCGATAGCCGATGAACAGGAATTCGCGGGTACGGAATTGCTTGGCAACATAGCCCGGAATAATCCGGTCAGAATAGCGGGCGAAATTGAAGTAATCACTTTCCATGAGTGTCAGCGCATCCTGCCGGGCGGATTGTGAAGCCTGTGAGCCATTCACATGACCGTCACACGTACCGCGAATCTTGTAAATGATGGAATAGCCCTGCTCCAGCAAATCCAGCCGGGACAATTCATCCTTGGAGGAGATGTGTTCCTGTTCTGCACCGCTCTTGTCGCTGTAACGGATAATGACATCACCCACGGTAAAGTTGCCGTGTGGGTTAACCACCGACAGGATTTCCACAAAGCGTTTGCGGTACTGCTGAAACACCTTTTCCAGCAGCCGGTCATAAGCCGCCGAAATCAGGATCAGCGGGCGCTCAATCGCCGCCAGCGAGTGGTACAGCCCGATGGTCTCGGTATTGTCCGGCAGCTTTTCGCACAGTTTGCTGAGCAATAGCGGACGCCCGTAGTCACTGCGGCATTCGTAATATTCGGCAATGGAAGACAGCGTGCCGTTGTAGTGTTCCTGCTGGATATTGCGGGCAAGGTAGTCCACCAACGCCATTTCATCCGGTGCATTCGGGTCGTATTCCTGCTGGATGCCGGAACCCAGGAAAATGATGATTTCGCCGCGCTTGATCCTGCCCGCCAGCCGGTTGTAATCAATCCGGGTCGGGGACGGCTTGCGGAGGCCGTCATCGGCGAACAGTTCCCAGCTTTCCATGAAATCCGCACCGCTCAGGTCGCCATCCACAAACATCTGCACCTGATCCACCAACATCTGGTCATCGGTGGATTCCGACAGGTTTTTGAGGCGCTGCACCACCTGCATGTAAACCGGCTTGATTTCATTCAGACGCCGCATCACCTGTTTGACCAGCTCGCGGATATTGTCTTTTTTGCCAATCACTTCCTGAAGGCTCTGGATTGCCCGTGGTGCTTCAGGATTGTGGGGAAATTCGCGGGTTATCTGTTCCCACTGCTCAAGGGCTTTGTCATAAGCGCCATTCTGTTTACAGGTATACGCCCGGTTGACCAGCACCCGTTCCTTGATGGCAGGAAAATCTGCTGGCTTACGGGTAGCAATGAGCTGTTCGAGTTGCCCCAGTTCTTGGGTGCGATCAGCAATCAGCCGGGAACGGCGCTGCTTTTCCTCTGTGCGGGTTTCCAGGTCATTTTCCGCCTGTAACTCTGACAAGGCTTGAAAGGAGACAGCCCAACGTTTCTCCAGATCTTCAATTTCTTGATAGAGCTTGTCTTCATCCTGCATCCCGCCAACACCCCTTGCTCCACACCCGCCATAAATCCCATATCTGGCAAAAATTGCCCCACGCAAGATTTATATAGCATTAAGATGGCGCTAAAGAAAGCTTATTGAGGCAATTCATTGACCAAGTGTGAAATACATGGGGCAATCAAACTTATCCGTTACTTGCTCTACCGTTCAAACCCAGCAGAATTGCTGCTACACTTCACTTAGATTAAACAACAGTTACTTCACAACACGCACTAGGAGAGGAACCATGCCACAACTTTTTTCTGCTGACTGGATGAACGAACTCAAGGATCTGTGGAACGCTGACCCGGATGTTAAAGACAAGCTTGCTGCTATCGACTTTAACTCCATCATCACCTGCGGCCTCAAGGGTGAAGCCAAGCCAATGGGTGTATTCATCGTCGAAAACGGCGAATGTGTACGCGCAGGCGATTACGCAGGCGAAACCCCAGATTGGGATATGCGTGCCGACCGCAAAGACTGGATGAAGTGGACTAAAGAACCGATGGGTATGGTCGGCTTGGGTACGGCTTACACCTTCGGCAAACTGAAATTCCTGTCAGGTGACTACGGCGCAATGCTGAAGAACCCTGCAATGGCTGGCCCATTTGTCAAATCTTTCGCCCTGATGGCCAAGATTGACACGCAATAAAGTTTCAGCATTGATGGAATAAACAGTCTAGGGAAGACCATCTATTGATGGCCTTTCTTTTTACATGACCAAAGGACACACCATGAATTTTATCCGTAACATCCTCGCCCTTATCGGCTTGGTCGCCATTGTCGGCGGCGCATTCGCTTACACCAAATTTGCCCCCATGATGAGCCAAATGGGCGGCATGGATATTGCTGCTGAAAAAGCAGCACTCGACAGCTTCGACCCCAAAGCCAAAGATGTCTACATGGACATGTGGAAAAAGCTGAAAGAAACCGGCAATTCGGCTGATGCCACCGTCGTCAAATACCCATTGGCGGAAGGCGTTACCCCGGAAGATGCCGAAGAAGCCATGAAATCTGTCGCCAACAAGCACAATATCAAAGCGGTTGGCGAACTGCCCCTGTCTGAACAGGTCAAACTGGAAACCGGGCAAGATCAACGTTTCCTGAAAATCTACCAGTTCTGCAACCCACAAACAGCCATGAAAATGGTCGATTTCAGTGATGCATTCTCCGCTTACCTGCCTTGCCGGATTGCGATGATCCAAGACAAGGAAGGCAAATACAACCTGTACTCACTGAATATGGACATGATGATCTACGGTGGCAAAACCCTGCCGCCTGAACTTCATGCCGAAGCCACCAAGGTACAAGAAATCATGATCGACATTATGAAAAGTGGTGCGGCTGGCGATTTCTAAGCCGGTTTGATCAGGCGTGGGGGGAAGTCACTCATCTCCCTTCAGCCGAACCAAAAATCACCCCTAGCGTTATCAGCACCATGCTGGCATACCAAAGCCAGAAGCCTGCCCCCAAATCCACAATGCGCATATTGACCTCATGCCCCGGAATATCCTCAAACCAGAATGCCTGCCCTGCCAGTAACACCCCCAACACCGCCAGCAGCATGGCCCGATTAGGGTAACGCGTTCATCAACAACACCCCCAGCAATTCCAGCAAATTGGCATACCACGCAAACTGAAACAGCGCAAACCCCAACCAGCCGGTTACACCGACCCAATACCCCATCACCGACCCTTGAGTCGGTATAAAAAGCCACCTGAGTGAGGGAAACCACCCACAACAAACCACCCAAAAACAGGCTAAGCTCCTGGCAGCGACAAGCCAGATTGGTTTAATTATCCGTGACACTGTATCCATCCTAATCCTCTCAAAAGCATCCATTTACACTCATATACGCAATCATTATAAAGCTTGCAAACGCTATACGCCAACAATTCTCACACATCAATCATGGTGCATACAATGCACCATTATAGTGCATAAAAACAAATATGCACCGTTAAAGTGATTATTTTGGATTCATAAAACCACCTCAAACCAAAAAATTGCCGCACACATCACCAATTTCGTGCATTGCACCCTAGTCATTGATTATCAAGTGGTTATGATTGGGCGTCATTTGTTTGCTTAAGTGTTTAGAGGTTCGGTATGGAGCAACTTGTTTCCGCGTTGGATACCCTGTTCGTATTGATGGGGGCTGTCATGGTACTGGCGATGCACGCAGGCTTTGCGTTTCTGGAAGTCGGCACGGTACGCCACAAAAATCAGGTCAATGCACTGGTCAAAATCATTGTGGACTTTGCCGTTTCCACAATTGCCTATTTCTTTATCGGTTACTACGTTGCCTACCAAGCCGGTTTCTTTGAAAGCGCCAGCATTCTGGCTGAAAAGAATGGTTATGAACTGGTCAAGTTCTTCTTCCTGCTGACCTTTGCAGCGGCGATTCCCGCGATTATTTCCGGCGGGATTGCGGAACGGGCGAAATTCTACCCGCAACTGATTGCCACCTTTGTCATCGTGGCATTGATTTACCCTTTCTTTGAAGGCATGATCTGGAACATTACCTGTCAATCCGCAAGGCGTACAAGACTGGATCAAAGGCATGTTCGGCTGTCACTTTCCATGACTTTGCCGGTTCGGTCGTCGTCCATGCGATGGGCGGCTGGATAGCATTGGGTGCGGTCATCCTGCTGGGGCATCGGCACGGACGTTACAACAAACACGGGCAACCGATGTCAGCACATCCGCCTTCCAGCATCCCGTTTCTGGCGATTGGCGCATGGATTCTGGCAGTCGGCTGGTTCGGCTTTAACGTCATGTCAGCGCAGAAAATCGGCGGCATCAGTGGGCTGGTCGCGATCAACTCGCTGATGGCAATGGTTGGCGGCATTCTCGCAGCACTGATTGCAGGCAAAAATGACCCCGGCTTCGTCCACAATGGCCCGTTGGCAGGTCTGGTGGCAGTGTGTGCAGGTTCTGACCTGATGCACCCACTTGGGTGCATTGTTTGTCGGCGGCGTAGCGGGTGCGCTGTTCGTCTGGGCATTCACCCTGGCGCAAAACAAGCTGAAAGTCGATGACGTGCTGGGTGTATGGCCTTTGCATGGGCTGTGTGGCGCATGGGGCGGCATTGCGGCGGGCATCTTCGGGCTGGAAGCCTTCGGCGGTGTGGGTGGCGTCAGCTTTGGGGCGCAAGTGGTCGGCACGCTGATCGGCATTGGCATTGCCACCGCGGGCGGCTTTGTGGTGTACGGCATCCTCAAAGTGACGTTGGGTCTGCGCCTGTCGCAGGAAGAAGAATACAACGGTGCTGACTTGAGCATCCACAAAATCAAGGCTAACCCGGATACCTAAGAGATACCTTGAAACGGTGGGTTTCGTTCCTCAACCCACCTACGGCGTACAATCAACCCCATCATTCATCACGTTGGGGTTTTTTGTTGGAACACGTTATTTATCTGGCTAGGCATTTTCTCTGCCGTCACCTTCGTGTTTTCGCTGCTGCTATTGCCGTGGTTTCTGGGCAGGATTCCCGCCGATTATTTCACCCGCCCGCGTGACCCACACCGCTTGGCATGTACTATTGCAACCCCGCGCCATTGTCCGCAACCTGCTGGGTTTACCGGTGCTGTTGGCAGGCATTGCCATGCTGGTATTGCCGGGGCAAGGCATGCTGACCATCATGATCGGGCTTGGGGATCATGAACTTTCCCGGCAAATTTGAGCTGGAAAAGTGGATAGTCACCCGCCAAGGCGTGCTGAAAGCGATTAACTGGATACGCAAAAAAGACACATCACCCACCACTCATCCTCTGAATCCCCCTGAGTCTCAGAGCAGCACCTTCTCAATCCCGCCATGCACTGCCTTGCCGACAAACCCTTGCTGCCAATCCTTGCCCAGCAAGTGGTTCGCCATTTCCACCACGATGTAGTCGGTTTCCATGCCGGTATCATCCGACATAACGTGACAGCCCTGCTGGCAGGCCGGGCAAGACGTGAGGATTTTGACATTGCCATCCTGCGCCATGTCACTACCCGTCAATTCCTTGATCCCAGCCTTGAGGCTTTCGGCCTTGCGGAAGCGTAATTGGCTGGCAATATCCGGGCGGCTGACCGCAAACGTCCCCGCCTCCCCACAGCAACGCTCGCTCAATACCACGTTGGAACCCGTCAGTTCCTGCGCCACTTTCAGCGGGTTGACCTGCTTCATCGGCGTGTGGCAAGGGTCGTGGTAAACGTACTGGATACCACTCACCCCATTCATTTTCACGCCTTTTTCCAGCAAATATTCGTGGATGTCGAGCAAGCGGCAACCGGGGAAAATCTTGCCGAATTCATACTTCAGCAACTGATCCATGCACGTCCCGCACGATACCAGTACCGTCTTAATGTCGAGGTAGCTCAAGTGCATTGGCAACACGGTGGAACAATACCCGGTTTTCGGTGGAAATTTGCGTGCCTTTTTTCAAATCACCACCCGCATTTTGCGGATAGCCACAGCACAAATAGCCCGGTGGCAATACCGTGGTTGCGCCGGTTTCATACAACATCGCCAGCGTCGCCAGCCCCACTTGGCTGAACAGACGTTCCGAACCACAACCGGGGAAATAGAACACCGCATCGCCACGCTTATCCGCCGTTTTCACCGGGTCACGCAGGATCGGGATCACGCTATCATCTTCCAGCCCCAGCATGGCACGGGTGGTTTTCGCCGGAAGCCCTTTAGGCAGCGGCTTCCTGATGAACTGGATAATCTGTTCCTTGATCGGCGGCTTGCCCAAGGTGGCAGCAGGCGGCTTACCCGTGCCCACCAACCCGGCATTTTTCGCCAGTTGGTAAGCAAACCGCTGCGCCATATACCCAAACTTGATCATGCCAGTACGCATCAAATTGATCTGCACCGGGTCTTTCAGGTTGAGGAATTGCATCGACGCCCACGTCACCGGGCTGGTCTTTTTCTTGCCACGTTCACGCAAAATACTGCGCATCCGCACACTGACCTCGCCAAAGTCGATGTTGACCGGGCACGGGTTGAGGCACTTGTGGCACACCGTGCAATGGTCTGCCACATCGTTCATTTCATCGAAATGGCGGATCGAAATCCCGCGCCGGGTCTGTTCCTCATACAGGAACGCCTCGATCATCAGGCCAGTCGCCAGAATCTTGTTACGCGGCGAATACAGCAAATTGGCACGCGGAATGTGCGTATTGCACACTGGCTTGCACTTACCACAGCGCAAACAATCCTTGATGTCGTTATTCAGCGCACCCAGTTCATTGTGTTCCAACAACAAGGCTTCGCGCTCGACCAAGCGTAACGACGGCGTGTAGGCATTTTGCAAGCCCGAACCGGGCAGCAACTTGCCCTTGTTGAAATGCCCGTGCGGATCAATAGCTTGCTTATACCCAGCAAACTCGTTGATTTCACGCTCATCCAGATACTGGAACTTGGTAATGCCAATGCCGTGTTCGCCGGAAATCACCCCATCCAACTCCCGCGCCAACACCATGATGGCATCCACCATGCGCTCGGCTTCGTGCAACATGCCGTAATCGTTGGAATTCACCGGAATATTGGTATGCACATTGCCATCGCCCGCGTGCATGTGCAGCGCCACAAACAAGCGGCTGGTACGAATCTTGCGGTGGATTTTCTCCATCGCCTGCATCAACGGCTCCAACTCGCGCCCGGCAAACATTTCCTGCAAGGGATGGATGATTTCCTTGCGGTAGGAAATGCGCAATTCACGCCGCAACAGCAAATCAATCACCCGGTCTTGCGGGCGCTGGGTGGCTTTCGCGGTGTCATCCAGCAACGCCTGATGTGCCGCAGCGGGTGCATCGAAATTCGCCAGAATCTGTTCCCAACGTGCCTTGCGCTGCTGGAGGTAATCCACCGCATGAGCCAGCTTGTTCGCCCAGATGGAACTGCGTTCGGCACTCGCCTCGTAGTCCGCCACGGCACGCAATTCCGGCAAATCACCCGCCAAATGTTCCAGCAAACCGTCGATCATGCGCAGCTTGTTTTGCATCGACTGGCGGATATTGAGGGTTTCGATGCCTTCGGTGTAACGCGCCAAATTATGCAGCGGGATTACCACGTCTTCGTTGACCTTAAAGGCATTGGTGTGGGCAGCAATCGCCGCAGTGCGCGAACGGTCAGCCCAAAACTGGCGACGTGCTTCCGGGCTGATGGCGATGAAACCTTCGGCATTACGGGCATTCGCCAAACGCACCACTTCAGCAGCGGATTCGGCCACAGCCTTTTCGTCATCACTCACAATGTCGGCAATCAGCACCATTTTCGGCAACATGCCGCGTGCGCCTTTCGGGGTGTATTTCACCGCTTTGACGTAGCGTTCGTCGAGATGTTCAAGGCCGGAGAGCAGCACGTCGTTGCGCCCGTCGAGGTAGTTTTTCACCTCCACAATCGCGGGGACGGCTTCGTGCAAATCCGTGCCGTAAAATTCCAGACAGACGGTACGAATTTGATCCGGCATCCGGTGCAAAATGAATTCGCCGGAGGTGATCAGGCCATCACAGCCTTCTTTCTGGATACCGGGCAAGCCACCGAGGAATTTGTTGGTGACATCCTTGCCCAGCCCTTCCTTGCGGAAATAGCGGCCTTCAAAGGTGAGGATTTGCGCTTCACCTTTAAGGGTTTTGCCATCAGACAGGAAACGCTGCACCGAAAACTGCACGGTTTGCTGGTCGTGGATTTTGCCGAGATTGTGGTTCAGGCGGGTGACTTCCAGCCAGTCGGCATCGGGCGTGACCATGCGCCATGAAAGCAGGTTGTCGAGGCTGGTTCCCCACAGTACCGCTTTCTTGCCGCCTGCATTCATGGCGATATTGCCGCCAATGGTGGAAGCGTCCTGCGAAGTCGGGTCAACCGCAAACACCAAACCGTGCTTGCCTGCAAGGTCGGACACGCGGCGGGTAATCACCCCAGCTCCGGTACGCACCACCGCCACGGTTTTATCCACCCCCGGCAAGTCATTGCGGTGCTGGACTTCGCTGATGAATTCGAGCTTTTCGGTATTGATGACTGCGCTGCGGGCATCCAGTGGCACTGCACCGCCGGTGTAACCCGTGCCACCCCCACGCGGAATCACGGTCAGGCCGAGTTCAATACACGCGCCGACCAACGCCGCGATTTCTTCTTCGGTATCCGGCGTCAGCACCACGAAGGGCAGTTCCACCCGCCAGTCGGTCGCATCGGTGACGTGGGACACGCGGGCAAGGCCGTCGAACTGGATATTGTCCTTGCGGGTGAGTTTTTGCAGGCGCTTGCGGGTTTTTTCGCGCAGGTCGTATTCCGCACGGAAAGTTTCAGCAAACTGTGACAAGGCGGTGCGGGCAATCTGCATCAATTCCAGCGTGAGGGCGTTGCCGTTGGCACGTTCCTCGATCTTATCCACCCGCCCATTCAGGGTATCGAGCAGGGATTGACGGCGCTCACGGTTTTCCAGCAAGTCGTCGTGGATGTAGGGGTTGCGCTGCACTACCCACATATCGCCGAGGATTTCCAACAACATGTGCGAGGAAATGCCGGTTTCGCGCTTTTCACGCAAGGCTTGCAGGATTTCCCACGCACGCACGCCCAACAAGCGTTGTACGATTTCCTTGTCGGAGAATGAGGTGTAGTTGTAAGGAATTTCCCGGATCGGGTGGCTGGCTGTCATGGCGTTCACGAATGCTCTGATGCAAAGATGCGTAGTGTAACGCGCTGCACCATTGAAAAAAACCCGTTATCGCAAAGGGGATTGTTTAATGCCACAAGCGGTGGCCTTGGGCAATTTTTGCGGCAACCTCCTGCTGGAAGTCTGGCGGCCCGTAAGCAATGGCTTGCTGGTCTTTCTGGAACTTGCCATCCAGCACTTCCTGCTCCAGATACACCAAGGGGCGACCTTGCTGCTCGGCGAACTGTTTCAACCAATTCAAGGCACGGGGTGGAATGCGTTTGCCGACAGGAATAGCCACATCGACCGGCAAGCCACGCCACTGGAATTTGTTGAACAGCACCATGACTTTGGCGTCATTCGGCTTCATCCAATCCGGTAGCGGGCTATTGGGGATAATCCAGCCACAGTTGAAATTATCGCAAGGGTCAACTGGGCGGTTGGCGTAGTCATTGCAGCCTTTGCCGGTACTGTGTGGGCATGGGCAGCCGGGGTAGACATCCGTGCCCTTGATGTTCATTTGCACCCAGCCGTCACAACAGGCGGTGCAGGGCTGGCATTGACGGGTTTTGCTCACCTGTATCACGGTAACAGGATACTGCTGAATCAAGGGATCGGGGGTAAGCAGTACTCATGCCCTCTTCAATTGCCTGACAAATCAGCATTCGATCAAATAGGTCACGGTGAATATCAGGTAAATTTGCCACTTGCTGAATCAGCTTCCTCATGCAGGCTGGATGAACGCTATCTGCTTCGTTAGCAGTAGCATAGGTGCGCTTTGTACCGACGTCCGGCATAACGGAAGATACTTTCGCGGCGGTGCGTGATCTGCGCAGGTACGCGATAAAAACGACCATTACCGCGAACTGAAATACTCACATGTAGCTAGCTCTGGCTTGGCATGAAGATAACGCCATCACATCTGTCAGGAAGTGTGATTATGATGTTTTCTCCCGTCACTCGTATGCATTGCCATTAAGTCACCGCAGAAACGTTCGAAAATAGGATTTTCACTGATCACCTCTTGCCAACCGATCAGGCGTTCTTGCTCAGCGGTTTGGATAATGCGCGTATCTCTGCAATAGGAACATTGCGTTTGCACAGAAAAATACGGTCACCTTGTAGCAGTTGCTCAAGATAACGCGATAGATGTGTTTTGGCTTCATGGAGATTGAAGATATAACATGACTTACAACCCAGTTCAGTACATGGTCAAGATTATACTTTTATAACGAATTCCCCACAACGAGAAAAGGCTCCCGAAGGAGCCTTTTCTTTAACTGTCAACTAAAATCCAGAAGGATATTAGAATTCAGTAACCAAACCAACCGCAGTAGCAGTAGTCTTGTCAGTGCCGCCTACAGCGTGAGCGTCATTTTCGTCTTCATTCCACAGCAGGTAAGCAGAAGTCTTTCTTACCCAGTGAGTAATCAACACCAACAGTTGTCTGTGTTTCGTCACCAGCGCCGTCACGTGTCGCTTGTGCCGTAACCAGCTTTCAGAGTTGCTGCGCCAGTTTTGAAACCACCAGCAACATAAGCATTGCTGTCTTTCACTGGAGCAGCGCCGTCAGCACATTTTCCAGAACTACGTTAGCAAAGTGACCTGCTTCATGCTTTCCAACCCAAACCCAAGTTAGTGAATGTAGTGTCATCAGCGCCAGTGTCAACAGTAGTATAACCCAGACCAGCATAGTAAGGACCATTGCCGTAGTTAACCATCATGGTGTTAGCAGGGTTAGTGCCACCATTGCGGTCACCATCAACAGTCAGTGGTGCTACATCAATTTCAGTAGAATGTGCAGCAGCAAAGCCAACAGGGCCGAACTTGTTGATGTAAGCAACAGCGTTGTCTACACGATGACCGTCAACAGCGATGATGTTTTCCATTGCGCCGTAAGTGTCTGCGAATGCATCCAGACCAGCAGTAGCCAGTTTAGCTGGAGTGTCATGACGACCAACGCGAACTTCACCGAAGCCACCTTTTACACCAACGAAAGTGTTACGTGCATTCAGTGAGCGTGAAGTTGCACCGGCTGGACTAACAACGCCACCGATAGCATTGGTAGAAGCACCGTTATCACCATCCAGGTCCAGACCATATTCCAGACCATAAGTAGCAGCTCAGACCGTTGTCCAGTTCAGTAGAACCTTTAACACCCAAACGTGAAGAGTGGCTTTCAACAACAGTTTCAGAAGCAGTGCCGTTGTTCTACGGTACCAACGGAAGCGTGCAGTTTGCCGTACAGGGTGGTATCAGCCATTGCCGCAGCAGGGGCGATCAGTGCAGTAGCAACTGCGATTACGAGTAATTTTTTCATGAGTCGACTCCTATTAGAAGGTTTGTCCTGTCAATTAAGATTTGATTTCGATTTGTTCAATCTGACGGGAGTATTTATACATCCCTTGCCAGCGTCTTGCAACAGCTATTTTGCAAATACGCTACAAAGTTTAGTACAAATGTTGCGAAAATGCCACATGGATTATTTGCTAAACGGCAGGGACTACGACGAACGGTAGTATTTTTGGGGGGAATTTCAGTGACTTAAAAACAATAAAGCCACAGGTGGTCACACGCTGTGGCTTGTTTGATACACATCCAAAACAGTTGCGGCGACACCGGAACTGCATTGAAATCAATGCGATTAACGCTTGGAGAACTGGGTAGCGCGACGTGCTTTGTGCAAACCGACTTTTTTCCGTTCAACTTTACGTGCGTCACGGGTCAGGAAGCCTTCAGACTTCAGCTCAGCACGCAGGGTTTCATCATATTGCAACAATGCACGGGCAATACCGAGGCGGATAGCGCCAGACTGACCTGTAATGCCACCACCACAACAGTGACGTTGATGTCAAACTTTTCAGCCATGTTAACGGTGATACAGCGGCTGGCGTACAACCATGCTCGCGGTTTCACGCCCAAAAAAGTGCACCCAGTGGTTTGCCGTTGACAATGATCGCACCGCTACCTGCACGCAGGAAAACGCGGGCAGATGAAGATTTGCGACGACCAGTGCCGTAATATTGTGTTTCAGCCATTTCTGAGTTCCTACCCGATCAGAAGTCCAGCGCTTGAGGCTGCTGTGCTTGGTGATTATGTTCTGTGCCAGCGTAAACTTTCAGTTTACGGTACATGGCGCGACCCAGTGGGTTCTTTGGCAACATGCCTTTGATCGCCAGTCTCAATGACACGGCCTGGTGCACGTTGTTGCATTTTTTCAAAGGTAAAAGCACGCATGTTACCGATATGACCAGTGTGATGGTAATAGGTTTTATCTTTGGCTTTGTTGCCGGTGATACCTACCTTGTCAGCATTGATGATGACGATGTAATCGCCAGTATCAACGTGTGGGGTGTATTCCGGCTTGTGCTTGCCACGCAAACGCCGGGCAACTTCGGAGGCCAAACGGCCTAGCGCCTTACCTTCGGCATCAACGACGAACCAATCGCGTTTTACCTCAGCCGGCTTTGCACTGAATGTTTTCATCTTGCTCAATCCACTTCTTAAATCTGTTTTGCCGATCCGCCCCAAACCTGATAAAGGTGGGGGAACAAAGAAACGCGGCATTTTAGGGGAAGCGCCGGCAATTCTCAAGTGTTTAGCTCTGCCACGACAAAAAAATGTCTCCACAAGTGGGAGGCAACAACAAAGAGACAAACACATGAAAAAAAGCATTCATAACCATCCGACAAAAAAAACGCGACTCATGTGAGCCGCGCAATTACCACCAAAGGAGGATGGAGGAGTGTTAAATTGGTAATAAACAATATGAGAATATACTAATATTCCAATCTTTCTTTGTCAACATTCTGTAACAAATTTTTTGCATATTTTTCATATTTTTGGTGCTCTGAGGCACTCATAAGAGGGCGTATGCAATACGCCCCTACGCCAGTACTCAGTAGGGGCGTATTGCATACGCCCTCTTTCCGCCCAAAATCTTCCAACCAATATGCCTGCTGCACACTAATCATCCTGCACACTGCCAACGGCAGCTGCTGGTAACGCTTACCCAGCCGGAACCCGATCAGCTTAACCAAGGTTTGCAACGCCGCCAACGGCAACAACCATTGCCTTGCGCTCATACAAATAGCGTATCAGTGAACGCACATAAGTCCCCGCCTCACGGTCAGGCGCACCCACTGCTTGCATCAACGGCTGTTCGGAGGCATGAAACACCCCCACATCAAAATAGCGCCGGAAGATCTGCAACAAGGTGTAACGGTGGGAATGTTCCACGGTACTTTCCGCCGAATACACCGCTTTCCAGCCCGCCAGCAATAAACGTGCCGCCACATAACTGTCTTCGCTGACAATAATGTGCTGCGGAAACCCACCGATACTGCGCAAGGCACTGGCCCGATACACCGCATACACATCCGAAGCAAACGCAGCGCGATACCCCATCGTCTTGAAACTGTCACGGTCACGCACCGAAGACGTTGCCGGATACGTGAAACCCCGCGCATGGCATTCCAGCAAATCAGCGCTCCGCACGCGGCAAATGCCGCCCGTACACCATGCCCACATGGCTATCTGCATCGCAATGCCGCAGGAGAGTTTCCAGCGAATCGGCCTGTTTGAGGATGGCATCCTGCGTCAAATACACCAGCAATTCGGCATCCGGGCACAATTCCGCCGCCAATTGGCGCGTACCACCATGGCTGAAATCACGCGGATGGATGCGCTGCGACTTCCAAGCCCGCCGCCATCGCCAAGTTCCGCCGTATGGTCTTCTGACAGCGAATCAATCACCAGATAGCGCCCCGCCTGCACGGTCTGGTGCTGGATAGCCTTGATCCATTCCGGCCACAAACGCCCTGCATTACGGGTCAAAACGATAACTGCCACATCAGGGCGCTGAATTATTGTTGTCATGTTATACCCCTGTGGTTAAGCAAACAGCAGTAGCGCCAGATTATTCAGTACGCCTTGCTTGAACAGCCGATGGTGAAAAATATGCTGACGCCGTTTCCAGCCTTGCAAATAGCGCAACCCCGCTAACGCCTCCACCAGCTTGTAATCGCTGCGCATCCAGCCCATCACCGAAACGGTGCAGGAACACTTCCGCCTGCATACTCCACGCCTCTACCCGCCCACTCAGCCCATGCAGACTGCGCAGGTTCCGCACCAATCAGGTTGCCATCATGCTGACGGTACAACAGCATCGGGTGCGGCAAGGGCTGAATTTGCCCAAACCATGCACACACCAACGCCAGCCAACGGTCATGTTGCATCGCATACAACGGCAGCGGAAAAGCCATCTGGGCAGCACGGCGGTTGAATGCCGTGGCACAGCCCGTCACCACATTGTTCAACAAATACGCCTGCTTGCGCTGCCCCACCTCAAAGTCGCGATACTCCCAGAATGAAACCGCCTGCAATTCCCGTGCCTCATCCACCACCGCCAGGTCAGAATGCACCAATAACGGCGTTTCTTCCCCGTATTGCGCCTCA
Source organism: uncultured Gammaproteobacteria bacterium (assembly GCA_963818325.1). Lineage (GTDB taxonomy): Bacteria > Pseudomonadota > Gammaproteobacteria > Thiotrichales > Thiotrichaceae > Thiothrix. The sequence goes on from CAWFRV010000018.1 coordinate 269,020, forward strand.
AGGCGGCGCAGCGCGGTGTATTGCAACTCGACTTTTTCCGGGAACCACACATCATCCTGATCGCAGAACATCAGGCACGGGGCATTGCTGGCCTCCACCAAACGGCTGAAACTCAGCTTACTGCCCAGATGTGCACCATCCAGCAACAACCCGGCCAACTTTTTCCGGGTGAGCCGCCTGCCACTTCAGCAAAAGCGCAAGGTCTGGTCACTGGAGCCATCATCGCGGATCAGCAATTGCCAATCCTGAAACGTCTGCTGCTCCAAGCGATGCCAGCAACTCTGGCAACCAGCGCTCACCGTTCCAAGTGGACAGCAGAATCTGAACACGCGGCGTATCCATGTTCAGCCCGACTCAAACCAGCCCACGCCACCATTTCGCGGCGGAACGATCCAGCAGGAACAAGCCGCAAGCGGGTGCCATACCAGATCAGCATCGCCTTGATACCGGGGCTAAAACAACGCCCGCGCCCGGAGGAAAAACGGAATGCCAGCGCATACACAAACAGTTTTACTGGACTCAGCACCATATCCCATCCTCGTTATTCTTATTATTTTTTTACCATATGCAAATACGCGATCCGAAAGGCAAAATTAGCCATGCCGGTCGGAATCCGGTCAAACAGCGCATAGCGCCACGCACTGAGTTCCAGCCGTTGCAGCAAACTGACGCGGACGCAATAGGTCACGCCACCCCACCGGCCTGATTCGCCAGCGCCAGCACATGGTCATGACCGAAATCTTCGGTATGCACCAAGCTTGGTCAGCTCGCGGGTTTCCTCGCTGGTCGGGTAAACCACCGCACGTTCCAGCAGACCATGCACATAAGGCAGCAATTGTTGGCTGGCATACCCAGTCAGTTGCTGAACAGCGCGGAAATGTTCCCAATGATGCAAAATCCCCTGCCTGCATCTGCGCCACCAGACGGATTGCACGCCAGCTCGGCCTGCCGGTCAGGCGCATCATCCGCTTTCAGCACCGGGACAACCCGCCCATCCTCCTCGCGGTAAGCAATGGTGGTAGCCTCATGGGAACGCGCCCCCTGCTCGAAAATTTCCTCAAACTCCGCCGGAATACGTTCACAGGCATTGCCACGCCGCGAATCATGGATAATGCCTTCGCACACATTGTTGTCGCCAAAATCAGCGTACATTTTCGGCACAAAGGCGAAGTAATAACCATGCAATAGCGGAAAATCCGCCCGCTGCCCGAATGCCTGTTTGAGGAATTTCTGTACCGTGCCATTCCAGCCAATATCCACCAAGGCCACCCGCTGATGGGCGAAAAACCCCACCTGTTCCAAATACCGCTGCAACAAATCGCGGTGCTGTTGCCCGGTCGCGGCGGATAATGGCCTGCACCTGTGGATCATTGAGGAAGTTATGCAAGCGGGCATCATCCCAATCATGGATAGGTGCGGCAAAATCATCAAAACCATGCTGCTGTGCCAGCGGCTGCAATGCCTGTTCCGGCAAGCCATACACCTTGCACACCGATTCCAAGCCCGCGCTGTTTGGGGTTGTAAAACGCCACAATCGCCTGTTCCTGGCTCAGCCCCTCGGCGGTCGAAGCAGCAGTAATCACCCGCCGTGACAGGTAGACATATTCTGCATGGCACTTGCCCACCAGCGTGCCCGGTACATGCGCTCAAACAGGAAACCGTCGCGTGCCACAAACAGCAGTTTTTCAATCGGCTGGCCGGCTGGCTGACTGCTGCTGCAAGCGTTCCTGCAAGCCCTGCATGAACACGCTGAACGCAGGCCCCAGCACATCCCGCCCGTAGCGGAAAAAGAAATGGTGCGGCGGGTTTAACCCATCTTGTTGCTGGCTGCGGGTTTGCACGCATTCAAAGAAATGCCGCCCAGCCCAGATACCACCGCGCAATGCCATACGGGCTGACAATGACTGGCGCTTCGCGGCGTTGCAGCTCGGCTTTTTCATACAACCAGATGCCTTGGATACCTTCAGCGACAAGCCATGCGCCGGTCAGATACCGGGTTATCGCCGATATGCACCACCTGCTCTGCCCGCCAAGCCCTTGACTTGCAACATTTTCTGGAACAGCCGCCCGCTGTATTTGCCTAAGCGGAAATCGGCCGACACATACACAGAAGGTGAAATAATCAACGAGTCCCTTGCGCCGCAATAGCTCGCAGAGCATCTCGCCATCCAGATACATATCCGACATGGCAATGATGGGAATCTGTCGTTCCTGTACCCAATCCATGAACACTTGGGCATCGGGTTTGACGTGCAGCGTGGCAGCTTCTAGGTCTAGTTCGGTTTGGCGGATGAAAGATGCTAAAGCCCCCCTCCTCCCGCTCCCTGAGCGTAGTCGAAAGGAGACACTCTACCCAACGTAGCAGCAAGTCGCTGTAACGGCATTCGTGGTCGAAACCCGCCTGCACGGCTTCGCTGCGCAATGCCTGTTCGGCTTGTTGGCGGGCTTGCCACACGGTTTCTGCGGCAATGCCAGTGTGCTGGCTGACGGCACGGCACACCGCCCGTTGCACCTCAACCGGGTCACCGACATAGCGCCCCAGCAGCGTATCGAAGATGTCGAGGGAAATGAGCTGCACGTCCTCAAGGCGTGGTTCCAGCCATGCCCGAATTTGCCGCCAGTCACGCAAGATCAGCTTTTCAGGCATGGCTCACCCCCAGCAAATACTTGCTTGCAACGGCGCAACGGCTTCAACAGTGCTTGCCCCAAACGGAAAGCGCGGCTTGCCAGCAATGCCTGCTGCTGTTGCTGCAACTGGGCAATCAGGGTGTCACGCTCGGTTATCCAGCGGTCACGGTCGGCAACCCAATGGTCACGCGCTGACAATTGGTGCGTCTGATGCTGGATCAGGGCATCGCGTTCGGCTATCCAAGCATTGCGATCTTCAACCCAGCGGTCACGCTCGGTGAGCCAGTGCTGATGTTGCGCCAACTGCTGCTGCAAGCTGGCAATGTGCTGGTCGCGCTCGGCTATCCAAGCATTGCGGTCTTCAACCCAAGCGTCACGCTCGACAAGCCAGTGCTGATGCTGCGCCAATTGCTGCTGCAAACTGGCAATGAGCTGGTCACGCTCCGCTATCCAGCCATTGCGTTCTGCAACCCAAGCGTCACGCTCGGCAATCAGCGGGAATAGCTCTTGCTCGCGGGCAGTCAGGCGTTGGTGGACAATAGTCAGCCATTCTTCGCGGGTATAGCGGTACAAATCTTGTAGTTGCGCTGCAAGCCCTTGAAGAACCTCACCCCCAGCCCCCTGCTCCTTGAGCCACCCCAGCAGCAACCGCATATTTTCTTCAATCGCTGCCAGCGGCTGTTCGCGGATGGTATTCGCCCCATGCAAGCGATACCCCAGCAGCTTTTCGCCGCTCAGGAAACGCAGCGTGAAACCCGCCGCCAGCCACCCGCAAGGCATAATCATAATCATGCACATAGCGCAGCTCGGCAAATTCGCCCACCTGCTCATAGACACGCCGCTGGAAGAAAGAAATTGGAGGTGGTAATCAGGAAATTGCCGCGTAACAGTGTGGCTAACAAGTCGGCATGATGAATATAGTCTTGCTTCAAGCCTTCAAACCAAGCGACCCAATGCGGTTCGCTGTGTTCTTTAGGGCTGGGAATCGGCATCCAATAGCGCCACATCGGTGCTGATGAAATCCAGCGATTCGGTTTCTGCCAGCGTGACCAGCCGTTCCAGCCGCTCCGTATCCCAGACATCATCGGAGTTAAGAATGGCGAGGTAATCGCCCTGTGCCAACTGCAAGCCTTGGTTAATGGTGGCAGGTGCGCCCTGATTGATGTCATGACGCAGGCATTGCACCCGCGCATCTGGCGCTGCTTGGCAAACCGCCTGAAGCACTTCCCAAGAAGCGTCGCTGTGATGCATCGTCAATGATGATGAGTTCAAACGCGGTGAAGGATTGGGCCAGCACGGAATCTATCGCCTGCCCCACCCAACGGGCGTGATTATAAACCGGCAGGATCACACTGACCTTCACCACAACATACCCCAAGCTTGTTATTATTATTGCGATTTAACCGTCAGTCAGTATATCACTCAAGCGTGAATCGTGACTGAATGCTCCGCCATGCGGTTGCACCCCGGCGCAGCATCTGCCAGCTACGGGTGGCGTAGACCCGCTCCAGCTCGGCATGTGCCAGCGCCAGCTCGGTATTCATCCTGCCCCACGTCTGCCAAGAGGCGTCGATAGGTTTGAGCATGTGGGTATCCACCGCGTGCTGCCGGGCTGACCGAGGTGTCCGGCGTTACCGGGCTGGTGGAAATGATGAATTGGTAAGCCATTGCATCCGGCTCATGGAATTTCGCCAATGCCTGCGGGGTCGGTTCCAACCCAGCCGCATTGCAAGTAATGGGCAATCACTTCATCCGGCAAATCGTGCCACGTATAATCGACATCATGCACCCCGTAACCCACCTCAGCGAGCAAGGCTTTCAAGCTATCCGCAGTAAAAAACTTCAGGTGAGTCGTATCCAAAATCCCGGCTTTTTCGTAATCGAAATGCCCATTGAGTAATTCCAAGCGCACCGAGGCATGGGCAATATTGGGGATGGATAGCAACACTTGCCCCTCATCCAGCAATAAGGGTTTGAGGCGCTTTAGCAGGGCTTCAGGGTTGACGAGATGTTCCAGCACATCGACCAAGGTGATTACGTCGAATTTCTCGCCTTCCAGCGCATCCAGGCTGTGCGGGTCGTCCAGATCTTCGGTGAATACATAGTCGCAATAACGTTGCGCCTGCCAGACAATATCGGGGTTCTGGTCGATGCCGATAATGTGCGCTTGGCAACGTTCACGCAACAGGCGGGACATACTGCCATCGCCACAGCCCAATTCCAACACTTGCGCATAACGTGGGACGCGCCGCACGATCTGGCTGTGTGAATGGTTGTCATCCAGAGGCAAATTGACTGTCGTCTGGTTCATTATTATTGCTCCGTAGCAAGGGGAGTGCAGGCCACAACCACCAGTGACCGGGGCTTTCCCGTATCCGCTGTTCCAGTTGGCTGGCAAGCAACGCCATCAATGCTGTTTCGTCATAATCATAAGGATCAAGTAACGCAGAAAATTCCGCCATTACCCGACCACCCCCTAAATCACGCATAAAGAACGGCGCGATCACTGCCTTGGTTTTTTTTGCAATTCGATAAATACCGGCAGGCAGGTCAATAGTACCGCTTATAAAATTAACTGTCACCCCCCCTTTATGCGCTTCCGTGTATGGAACATCAAATATCAATGCAATTAAGTGATCATTCAATGCCCGGTAGAGCGGACGCAGGTCATTGCCTTCGACCAAAAAGGGCCACCCAATGCCTGTTGCAAGCGTTGCAGTTTGGATAGGCGGTAACGGTATTCCGCCGGGTGCAAGCCATGAATATTTTCATCGCCGCCATCGCGGGTGATCGTGCCGGTCGTGAAGCCCCTAGCCCGCATCGCCGGCCCCGCCATCCAGAAGCGCCCGAAATGCCCGCCGGTCAGCAACACGCCGCTTACCTTGACGCCGCGCTTGTTCAACCACCTCGAAGCCCTGTAACTCGACGATACGCTCAGCGGGTTGGTGTTGCAGATACCACGTATCCAGCGCCTCTTGCTCCACCATGCGGTAATAATCGCTGATCCAGCCATCCAGTTGCGCGGGGCTAGCATCGGGTAACGCACCCTGCATTTGGGTGCGGATCATGCCCTGCTCGTCCTGTTTACGCTGCCTGAAAAAATCCGCCTGTTGCGCCGCCAGCCGATAACCATAAGCAGGCGGCAAATGCGCATACAAAGGAAACAGCAGATTGTAACGCACCGAAAAATCATCAGGACGCAACAACATGTTCCACCTCCCCCCAACGGTGCGGCAAGCACACCATACCCACACCCTGTTGCTGCCCCGCTTGCTGCACCCGGAAATGGCAGCAACGTTCGCGTGAGTCATACACATGCACCCCACTGGCGTCAATCAGCCAAACTTCCAAACAATATTCGCCAGACAGCAACGGCAAACGCTCGATAGTGAAGGTTGCTGCCAGCACCCCGCCGCCCATTGCCTGCATCTGCACCCCATCGTGCAAGGTGCTAATACCGTAACATTGCACATCATCGTTGCGGCGGATAACGATGCCCACATGCACATCAGATAGCGGACGGTTGCCTTGGCTGGCGAGAATGTGAAGCGTAAACGGCTCGTGGGTTTGGAAGGTTTCGCGGTTCAAAGTGACATCCAGCAGTAGGGGCGCACCCCCGTGTGCGCCCTCCCCACTCTGATCGTGACCGTGAAGAGGGCAGACACGGGGGTCTGCCCCTACGGCATTTCTGGAGCGAGTGACATCCTGATACGCATCCACCACCTGTTGCGCATCCCCCAACATCCGCACCCTGCCCTGTTCCAGCCACACCGCCTGACGGCATATTTCACGCACTTGATACAGGTTGTGGGAACAGAATACCAAGGTCGCGCCCCCCTTCAGGATTGCCCGCATCCGATCCAGCGATTTTTTCTGGAAATACTGGTCGCCGACCGACAGCGCCTCATCCACGATCAGCACTTGCGGCTCAATCACCGCCGCCACCGCAAATACCAAGCGCACCACCATGCCGCTCGAATAGGTTTTCACCGGCTGATGCGCAAATTCGCCCAGTTCGGCAAACGCCAATACCTGCGGCAACTGGCGCTCAATCTCAGCATGGGCAAGACCCCGTAACGCCAACCCCATGCGGGCATTGTCGATACCGCTGAATTCAGGCTGTAAGCCCGCCCCCAATTCCAGCAACGCCGAGCGCCTGCCACGAATCTCACACACCCCTGCCGTAGGCGGAAGGTTGCCCGCCAGCATTTTCAGCAGGGTACTCTTACCCGCACCATTATCACCCACCACACCCAGCGAATCCCCTTGGCGCAAACTCAGGTTCAAATCCTGCAAGGCATGGAAATCCGCATGGCGTCCACGCCGCAGCACCCATTCCAGCAAAGCATCACGCGGATGTGCATAACGCCGGTAAGCTACCCCCGCGCCCTGCAAACGGATTGCCCAATCATCACTCACAGCACATACCTCGCCCGCAGCATCAACCGCTGGAACAGCCACAGCGCCAACCCCAGCAACACACTCGCCAGCAGCAACAAGCCCACGAACGGCTGCCACAGAAAACTGCCTTCCAGCAATGCCGCCCGATAGCCCTGTACCAATTGCGCCAACGGATTCCACGCCAAACCACGCCTGAAACTGCACCGGCACAACGCTCAGCGGATACACAATCGGCGAAACCAACAGCAGCACCGTCAACAACGGCGGCATCATCTGGCGCAAGTCACGTAAAAACACCCCTAACACCGCCAGCCCATACGCAAATGCCAATGAAAACAGCAAGCGCAGCAACAGAAAGGGCGGGTAAAACAGCAATGCCTGTGGCTCACAACGCCCCTGCACGCTCAGCCATAGCAGCAGCAAGCCCACCGACAGCAATTCCAACACCAAGGACGACCCCACCGGCAACAACGGCAATAAGGCAGGCGGCAACGGCGAATTCAGCAGCAACTCACGCCGCTCAGTCAGGATGGCAGGCGCACGGGTCAGCACTTCTGCCAGTGCATTGAAGACTGTTAACCCAGTAAACAACCAAGCAGTAAACTGCCCAGTATCCGCCGCAGTCCCCAAGCGCATTTGCAGGATTTCGCCGAATACCAGCGCATACACCAACAGCATGAATAACGGCGGTATCAGTAACCAAAACACCCCCAGCACGGTTCCGGCATAACGTTCGTGCAAGTCTTGCCGGAACAGTTGCCAGAGAAGTGTCAGGGCAGGTGCTTTCATTTTGATTTGAACCCTGCACGTAAAGACTCCATCAGCACCTGCTGCTGTTCTTGACGGTATTCCTGCTGCAATTCGGCGATGATCTCCGGCTTTACTGCCTCAAACGGGCGAACTTCCGGGGCTTTACGCTCTAGGAAATACAGCAAGTAAGCACTATCCGCGAGAACCAATACCTCGCTCAAGGGCTTTTCTGGCGTCAGTTGCTCCGCCACCGCAAACACATTGGGCTGTTGCACCCGGTTAAACCAGAAGCTATCGCCTTTAGTTAAGCTCAAATTGGCAGCTTCACTGTGCTGCATGACTGCTGCGGCAAAGTCTGTTTTAGCTGCCAGCACCTCACTACGGATAGCTGCCAAGCGTTGGCGCACCTCGGCTTCTTTGCCTTCCGGGATATGCAGCTCCAACACCCTGACGCGCAAGCTTAAGGGCAAGGTGTATTGTTGGTCTTTACGCGCCGAGTAGATTTCTTCAGCACGGGCGCTGAAATCGGGCATCCCTTTATCGCCAGCCGCTTTTAGCGCCAAATTAGCGAGTTGCTCACGGCGGAATTCTGTGACTAGACGTTCCAGCTCAGGGCTTTTATCCAAGCCCAGTGCTTCACCTTGCTTCACCAAGGCATCACGGATATAACGGGTTTCTTCATTAGATACGGCTGGTTCAGCGGCAACCGCCGACCATGCACACGCGCAGCACAGCGCAAAAGATAGATTACGCAGCATAAGTATAATTCTGATAGCAAGCCTTAAACCAATAAAAGGCGGCAAGGGAATAATCCCCTGCCACCTGCCAACCCCTAGAACGTCTCAACCAAAGCCAAGTTCAGGAGTCAATTGCCAGCGCGGTATTACTCGCGCGTCGTTTTGTGCGGGAAAGCATCACCGAAACGGGTATTGGCACTTTCACTGACGTTACCTTCAAGTGCGGCAAAACCAGTCACTGGCACACCACGATAGAAAGGATCACTCAGCAATGCGCCGCCAGTAGCACTTACCCAAGGGGTATCAGCACGCCCGGTTTCAGATTTTGGCCACCAAGTACTCAGATCGTAGTCGCCAGCAAAGCCCATCCGCGACCAGCCACTTACAAATGCTTGAGTATCCACAAAGTCATCTGGATCGGCAGTGCCGGTATAGTAAGACTTGCTCTTAGATAAGGCATGACTGCTGGAAAGCACGGTGGTTTTTGCGTCATAGCCCTTATCACTGGTGGTGAAGGTCAACACGTTAACTTCACGTTCCAAAATACGCGGCGGTGCAGCACCTACTGGGGAATACTCTGCATCATTGATGCGCCCTTCTTCACGGTCAAAAATGTTTTCGCCGAAGGCTACCCTGACATCCCCGTAGCGGATACAGTCTTCATTGCCGATGTCGTCAAGGCTATGGAACACCTCAACCCCACCCAACACTTCTTTACACTGAAACTCACCAGTAGGAATTTCTATGTTTTTGCTGGGGTCTTTTGGATCTGGCTTCAGGTTCATGATTTCAACCTTATCCAACTTCTCTTGGGCTGAACGGTTAAAGATACCCAATTTTTTCATTGGGAACGTTACCACCCAGTCAGTGTGACCATCGTAATTATTGCTAGGGTCAACAAAGTATTCGTTCATAATGTGTGAGGCCAACAACGCATGGGCAACCGGATAAGGGTTCTTACCATAAGCGGCTGTACCTGCATCATCATCAGCCAAACCGGGATCTTTGTTCAGTTCATTCCATGTCGTGGTAACCAGTTGTGGCGTACCACCGCCATCTTTCAGGATTTCACTCGTATGCACCGAGCCGGAGGCCAAGGATGGTAAGTGCTGATTGAGCTTGTCATCAGGTTTAGTGTGGTATGAAATCTTGGTGAAGTTTTCCAACGCAACCGGCGCAATAGCCGTCGCCACACCCTTTGTCACATTCAAAATAGCGGATGAGCCGAATAAACCACCTGTTGGTTGAGTCAAACCATTCTTAACAGCACCACCTAAGCCCTGTTTAAAATCACCACGATACCAAGCATCGTCGACAGCACCACAGTTGACCGGCTTGCCGTTCACATGGACAACGCCCGCCGCGACTTTAGCATTGTCGACAACGCCCATTTCAATGACTTCTACGTAACCTTCTAAGGTATCGTCGGCAGAAACATCTTTATAGGTGCTGATTTTAAACTCCCCCCCGTGGACTCGCATTTGCCATCATCACAGGAAGCAATCGCTTTTGCTGGGTAGGCGCAAGTACGGTCATTACTGGAAATGAAGCCCATATCACCCTTTTTCCTGATCGTGCCTGTCCAGACATCTTCCGGTGAAAGGTAAAGGTTAAAGTCCTTTATATCCTTACTGGTATTGCCTTCATTAACACGGATACGGACTGCCTTGGTCTGGTCGGTAGAATTCACTAAGTTGATATTGGTGATATAACCATCCCGCGCACTGAAGTAAGGGAACAGCAGAACCTGCCCTGTGCCATCTGGGTTGACATGCACCGCTTGCGCACTCGTCATGACCCCCATCACGCCAAGAATACCAGTTGCGACACTGATGGCGACTTTATTTTTCTTGAACACTTGCGTGCCTCCTTATTCTATCTTTTATATTGTTGACGGAGTTAAAGATTTACTATTTAAACCTGCTTGTTCCCGGCCTATTTATTTCCGGGGGCTACCAGATCATTATACGCAATTAATAAATAGTTTTAATCTTACTATTCACTCTTTTACGTACCGCCAGTCTGAAAACCAGCCTTCCTTGACCCACGTTTCCTGCACGACATCGCTGGTTTCCACCGGCTTGCTCAGACCGCGCATTTTCATTGAAACTGTGACTGCCACATCCACCTGACAACGTTTGCCGGATTTTTCACACTGGACTTTTTGCACCTGCGCCTTGTTCCAAAGACCCGTGCCATTCACTTTGCGTTTAAATGCATCTGCTGGCGTGGTGGCCTTGAATGCATCCGTGTAATACGTATATGCCTGCTCCGCATTACCCTTGATCAGGGCATCCCAGCGTTGCTCGGCATATCCGGTCAGAACGGATTCTGCCGGGCTACAAGCAGCCAGCAGTGAACCTGCCAGCAGCACACACAAAGTCTTATTACTTAACATATTGCCCCTTCAATTGTGGGAGGAAATTATTCCCATCCATTAGTTCTTGCATACGGTCACGCAATTCCTCGCCCGTTTTGGTCAGGTCATGCTGATCTTTGATAGCGGTTGGCGTAATCAACACCAGCAACTCGGTGCGTTTACCGCCCTTACTACTGCCGCTGAACAAGTTCCCCACTACTGGCACATTACTCAACCCCGGCACGCCATTACGCCCTTCGGTATTGTTATCCCGGATCAAACCACCCAAGACGATGGTTTCACCACTCTTAACCGCCACATTGCTTTTAATATTACGTTGCAAGAAGCTGCGGTTGCCGGTGGCAGTATCAATTTCACCAGTGTCGGTAATATCCTGCTGGATGTCCATTTTTACCAGCCCATTGGTATTCACATGCGGCGTGACCTGCAAGGAAACCCCCGTATCCTTATATTGCACGGTCGTTGATGAACCACCATTGGCATCATTCAACTTGCCCGTGAAAATGGGTTGCTGGTCGCCCACTTTGATGGAAGCTGTCTGGTTATCCAGCACCAAAATGGACGGCGAAGACAATACCCGCACTTTGGATTTACGTGCCAGCGCATTAATGGTTCCCAGCACCTGCTCTGCCCCCAAAGCGCCAGAGAAGGAGAATCCGCCCGGCGGCACGTAGCCATTGGCACTAGAAGCCAGTTTCCCCAGACCATTAGCACCAAAGGAATTGCCATTGTTCTTGAAGTACCATTGCAAACCGTATTCAAGGCCATCGGTCAACGTCACCTCCATAATGGAGGCTTCCACTTGCACCTGCATCGGCATTATATCCAGACGCTTGAGGGATTCCAGAATCTGCTTGTAGACATCCTCTGTCGCCATAATCATCAAGGAGTTATTGGATTTGTCGGCAACAATACGGACTTCCGCATCGGGGTTAATCGTCAACCCAGCACTGTCAGCACCACCCAACATGGTTTTAGCCGGTTCAGCCGCCGCCACTGCTTGACCATCTGCCCCCACGCTAGCCGGTTGCAAACCGGGTGCAAGGCTGGAAGTATTGCTCCCTGACAACGCCCCCTTACTCCCACCACTTTTCTTGCCGCCGAAAATCTGACTGAGCAAATCCGCCAGATGTTCGGAATCGCCATTCTGTACTTGGTAAACAAACAGTTGCTGGCCTGCTGTGGCGCTGACCTGATCGAAACGGTCTACCCAGTCCTTCATGTCTTTGAGGTAATCCGGGTTGGCGGAAATGATCATGATGCTGTTCATGTGTTCAATTGGCATGATCTTAATCATGCCCGCCATTGGGCTGCTACCACTTTCACCGAACAAGGCATCGAGGTTTTTCGCCACGATCCCCGCTTCCACATTTTTGACCCGATAAAGCCCCACGGACATGCCTTTCAGCACATCCACGTCAAAGGTCTTAATGGTTGCCGTCAGGTTGGCGAGTTCGGCGCTCGTTCCCGCCAATACCAGCATATTACGGTTCGGGTCAACCCGCACAAAGGCATCGGGGCTTGCTAGCGGTTCCAAAATTTTCTGCATTTCGGCAACCGGAATGTAGCGCAACGTTACCACCTGCATACTGTAACCCGGCTTAATCTGCGCCCCGGTAGATGGGGTAAAACCCCGCCCTTTCAGATTGGCACGCGCTGCTATCCGGTAACTGCCGGTATCATCCTTATACAGTACCGCCCCTTGGGTTTGCAGCAAGGATTCCAACGTCGGGATCAGCGCATCACGGTCAATGGGGTCGGTGGAATTGATGGTCACTTCACCTTCCACCCCCGGTTCTACGGTATAGGTTTCTTTGAGAATATCGCCCAATACCACCTTGACCACTTCACGGATACTGGCGCGTTCAAAATTGAGGGCAATCCCCGCCCCGCCACTGCTCTTGCTGGCAACACTGGGGCGTTTAACATCAGAACGGTAATATTGCTGATCACCGAGGATCAACTCCACGTCGTCTTGTTTATTGCCGGTTTTGCCGGAAGTGCTGGTGTTTGCCTGCATGGAATCCCACGCGGGCGTGGCGGGTAGGCTGCTATCCTCACGGTAAGCGACTGGCTGGATACCGCCGGTATCCGCAGGGCGCAACACTGGACGCACCAACCCTACGGCTGACGGTTCCAGTTCCCTGATCGCATTACTGCGCTGGAAACCCTTGTTGTTGATATTACTGCGATAACCCGGACTGCCTTTTATTGAAGTGCAAGCGGACATAAGTACCGCTACACTGACCAGCCCTACAATGCTGCCCTTGTATTTCACAAAGCTAACCCCATTTGTTTTTTTATTTTTATTTTTATCGTCAAACCCAAGTGGTTAAACTGGATTGGGTCTGACACTAACCATACTAATGGTTTACTACAGTAATAAAAAGTACAGCTTGTCGGATAAACCCGACTATTTACCCGCAGGCTGCTGTTCCTGACCGTCACCCGTCAGCGCCCCCCAACGCGAAGCCATCAGACGCTGGCGAGCTTCCAGCGCATCTTTAACCGATAGTGCTGGCGGCTGCTTTTCAGTATCCGCAGGGAACGGCAAGCCTGCCCCCTGTGGTGGCATAGTATCTGCTGGTGGCATTGCCTGAGGCTGAACCGGCATTGCCTGCGCCTGCCCCGGAATAGGCGGCGGTGGCGGCCTTCCGGCTTGCTGCTCGGCCTGTTGCTGCTGCTGTACTGCACGCGCTTGCGCAACTTCCGGGTTTTCCTGTGGCGCGGAAAAATCTGCCACTAGCGGAATTTCTTGTTTCTGATCCCCAATCCCCAAGATCAAACGGTCGGGGTCAACCCCCGTGACACTCCAAGCGCCCCACGTATCCCCCTTGCGCAGATGCACACTGCCTCCCGCCGCATTTTGCATGATCGCAAACAAGCTATCGCCCATATCCACGATGCCAATCAGGCGGCCTTCCGGCAAAGTGGTATCAACGGGTGCTGCTGCCACCGCCTCCACTACCTCAGCCTTGGCTGGCTCAATGGCTTTGCGGCCTTCCCAGAACAACGGCGCACCCACCATTTGCGGGTAGCTGTTCAAGTCGGGAATATCCAGCACGCTAGCATCAGGAATTTTCACACTGATCCCATCCGCCTGCCGCGCCCGGTTCTCATCCTGCATTTTCAGGTCAAGCAAGCTCCAGCCCGCCAGCCCCAGCAATACCGCCCCACCCAGCCACAATAAGGGCTGGACGGGTGGATTAATTAGCCGTTTCAGGCTGCTCATGCTGCACCTCCCCGCCACGCCAGTAAGTTGAAATCTGTACTTCGGCTTTGACCACCTGATCCTTGCCTTCTTCAGCGGTCAGCGGCTTGATGTCGAGGCTTTCCACAAACATCAGCGGACGCCCGCGATAAGCCTGATGCAACACTTCACGCAACAGCGCCGGGCTGCTTTGGAACACCGCTTTCACCATGACCCGCTGGTACACGGCATTTTGCTGCCCTTCCTCAGCCTGCTGCTGCTCCATCACCTCAGAACTGATCAGCACACCATTGTCACGGGTAATCACTGTGGCTAGATTTTTCTGCAATTCCTTGGCGACTTGGGCAGAGGTCATGCCCGCCGGATAAAACAGCTTATCCAAGCCGTTCTGCTGCACCCGCTCATACTCCGCCATGAATTCAGGGGTCGCGTTAGCCATTTGCCGAAAGCGTGACAACTGCTCATAGCCCGCCTCAATTTGCTCACTCAATGCCAGCGATTTTTGCACGCCGGGGATAACGATCAGGAACGCCCCGACCACCAGCAACAAGGCTAGCCCCCCCCAAGCCAGCAAGGTGTGATGTTGCCGCAATAGCGCATTATTCAGCATGGGGAACCTCCAGCGTGGCTTCGATATGGAAACGGTCACGCCCGTTATCCTTATTGCGGGTGACAGGCGACTTGAAACGCACAGCGGCAAACTCTGGCGCTTCTTCCAGCGTGTCGATCAGGGTCAACGCCTTGCCGGACTCGCCCCGGATTTCCAGCTTGCCACCCTGTATGCTCAAGCGTTCCAGCCATGTGTGTTCGGGAATACTGGCAGACAATTTTTCCACCACATCAAGGGCAACTGGCGAGGTTTTACGTTTGGCTTCGATGAATTTCAGTGCATCTTCGGCTTCCAGCAACTTATCGCGGATCGCAAGCTGTTCCGCAGAATTGTGGCGCAAATCAGCCAGCGCGGTATCAATTTGCTCAACCCGCCGGTATTTGTAAACCAACGGAACCACTAATGACAACGCCAGCGCCCCCAGAAAGAAATACAGCGGAACCCTCGACCAGCCTTGCGCCTTCAAAGCATCCTGTTGTGCGGCTAAGTTAATGTCTGGGTGCGCATCTGCCACCGACACTACCTGAACACTTTCAATACCTATGCCCTCAAGCTGACGGCCCAAACGCTCCACACTATGTTTGGGGGCAACATAAATGTCGGCCAGAATTTCCTTGCGGCCTTTGTCATGTTGCGCCACCCGCGCAGCAAACAAGGCACTATCGGCACTAAAGGGCGTCAGGCGATCCAGTTGGTAACCCAGCACCTGTTGCAGGTTTTCCTTCACCGCCTCCGGGAAATAATGTTGCAGGTGCAATACCTGCGCCTTCCCCAGACACAATTCCACCTGATACGGTTTATTGATGGCATAGCCGGGAACCAGATCCGCTAGTCGGGCAGTCCCCTCCTGAAAGGAAAATTTGCCACGCGGCTGTTGCTTGCCATCTTGTGACCACACCCCCTCAACCTGCCCATCGTCCTGCACTTGCAAGATCAGGCGCGGCAATTCGGTACGGAATAATTTGCGGGCAGTGTTCGGCAGGCCGTTGTACAAGCCCTCACCCCACCAGCGTATGAATGTTTGAAATTTTGGAATCAATGACATGGCTTTTATTTTTTTATAGTAAACCCCAGCGGCAATCCTAGCGCATCCCTGAGGGGGTGTCGAACCCAAGCCGACCGCCGGACATAACCCACCTAAATATGCTATAAGCTTTAGATAGCATAAAACAAAGGAGGAGAATCTCATGACCCCAACCCGCACCTTCGGCTTGTTGCTCTGTAGCATAGCCCTGTCAGGCGTGGCAGCCTGTAGTAATAGCAACAGCGATGCCGATAACACCACCAACGCCCCCCCCATCGTCGCGCTGTTTGACCCCGCCAGCGGTAACATTCCACTCACCAACGACCTATTCTTCCAAGGCTCCACCGATGGCACATTGAATATCCCCATCGCTGATAGCACGGACGCGGGGCAACGCGCCCTGATTACCGCCGTCAATACGCTGGATGGTTTCGGCCTAACCGCCCCCACTGCCACCGGGTTTGATGGGGCGCTCAAGGCCGCTTCCATCAGCCTTGGCAGCAACGTGCGGGTATTTGAACTGGCACAAGATACCGCCGGAAACATCAGCGGAATTGCTCACGAATTAACCAGCAGTGAAATGGCGACAGGGGTTGCCGCCAGCAGCCCCAACGCCTTAGCCTTGACGCCCCGGCAACCCCTCAAGGAGAGCACCCGTTATCTGGTGGTGCTGACTGACGGCTTACGTAGCAGCGCAGGCGGCAAAGCCACTGCATCCCCCGCTTATACCTTAACCAAAGGCACAACCCCGCTGACGGGTAGCTCGGCGACGCTGGAACCGTTGCGGCAATTGACCAACCAACTGGAAAGCCTTGCTGCCACTCAGGGCGTCGCCAAAGACAGCATTATCCTGAGTTGGACATTTACTACCCTATCCGTCACCCCGACCTTGCAAGCCACCGCTGCGATTGCGCCTGCCAATACCATCCAGCTAACCCCCAGCATTGGCACAACCCAGCAGATCAATGCGCCATTGCGTGGGGTTGCCGATGTCCACGTTGGCAAATTGACCGTGCCGTATTACCTGCAAGCGCCCAGTGCTGCCACCCCGTTAGCCGCGTTGGAAAGCTTCTGGCAAGGCAGCAACGGCTCACTACTCAGCCGCCAAAACCCCATCCCCGCGCCAACCGGAACCCAAACCATTCCAGTATTGATGACTGTGCCGAATGCCACTTCATTGGCGGCAACCCCACCTGCGACGGGCTGGCCTGTGGTCATTTTCCAGCATGGCATTACCCGCAACCGTGAAGATTTGCTGGCAGTGGCGGATACGCTTGCCGATGCCGGTTTCGCCGCTATCGCCATCGACTTGCCCTTGCATGGCATCACTAGCTCCACCGACCCGCTGAAGGCCGAGTCGAACCCCGCTTTCGGTGATGATGTGGAACGCACCTTCAACCTCGACTTTGCCAACAACACCACGAATGCGGCGGGAGCCGACGGCAGCATCGACAGTTCCGGGACACACTTTATCAACCTAAGCAGCTTGCTTACTTCGCGGGATAATGTGCGCCAAGGGGTATCAGACCTGCTGACCTTGCGCAAAAGTCTGGCAAGCATTACCACTGTACCGCTGAACATTTCACAGGTCGGTTTCATTGGCCATTCCTTGGGCGGTATCGTCGGCACGGTGTATTTGGGGGCAGAAACCACCCCGACACCGGCATCGTTAGTGACGACAGGTGGGGGGATTGCCCGCTTGCTGGATGCGTCACCCAGCTTCAGCCCGATTATCCATGCCGGTCTGGCAAACGCTGGGCTGGTGCAAGGCTCCGCTGGCTACGACCTCTTCATGGCGAATGCACAAACCATGCTGGATGCCGCTGACCCCATCAATTGGGGGGCAAAAGCCGCCCAAACCCATCCCTTACACATGATTGAAGTGGTCGGTGCTAACGGGGTGGGCAGCGATCAGGTTATCCCCAACCGGGTAGCCCTTGCACCGTTGTCGGGGACAGAACCACTGGCGTCCATCATGGGCTTAAAGGCGGTGGCGCAAACCACGCCGGGGTCTGATGGCATCGTGCGCTTCACCAATGGGGTGCATGGCTTGGTGCTAGACCCCACCGCCAGCTTTGATGCGACGGCGGAAATGCAGTTAGAGCTAGCGGCGTTCCAAGTAGCACGAGGTACTGCCATCACGGTGGGCAATACCTCGCTGCTAACCACGAGCGTTCCTTAAGCTGGTGTAAATCTTCCATTTACAAGCAGCCTGCTGTGCGCTAGGATTGCGCCCTTGATTTTGCTCACAGCAGAATCCTGCGGAAAAGTGTCCGAGTGGTCGAAGGAGCACGCCTGGAAAGTGTGTATACGGTAACGTATCAAGGGTTCGAATCCCTTCTTTTCCGCCATATTATTAGGCAATAATAGCCGACAATGACCGAAAGCCCGCATTCTAGCGGGCTTTCTTGTATCTGCACTGCACGACAATAACCGGCAATAACCATTACTAGCCGGAAAAAATACCGGTAACATACACGGTATATCAGCCGCTCCAAATCTGGATACCGTAAAGCATGAAACGCAGCCTCACCGATACCGCAGTAAGCAAAGCCAAACCACACCCCGGCAATGAGGTAAAGGCTTACGTCATTCGTTAAGTTCGCGAAAAATTAACCACGGGAGGGATGTTATGAAACTGTTAGAACACAAAGGCTATTACGGCAGCATTGAAGCCTCAGTTGAAAACGGCATTCTGTACGGCAAGCTCGAATTCATTGCCGCACTGGTTAACTACGAAGGCGAAACCGTGCAAGCACTCAAAGCAGCGTTTGAAGAAGCCGTCGACGACTACCTAGCCACCTGCGAAGCCAAAGGCTATACACCCGAATTACCCTGTAAAGGTAGCTTCAACGTGCGTGTTGGTCACGATCTTCACCTAGCGGCGGCGGTGAAAGCCAAAGAACTTGGCATCAGCCTAAACGACTTCGTGCGCAACGCCATCAGCACCGCAACACCCGCCTAAATCAAAACCTGATCAAGAAGCCGGACAAGTTCCGGCTTTTTTGCATCTGTCACAGTGGAAAACTTCAACACCTGCTTAGCTTAAAAGTGAGTACAATAATACGTACTTGCTAACAAAATGAGGACGTGAATCATGGAAGCCATCAGCTATTCAGCTTTCAGAAAAGGGCTATCGAATGCTTTGGATAAGGTGGAACGAGACCGCGTACCATTGCTGATTACCCGGCAGAACGGCACGGCGGCGGTGCTTATTTCCTTGGATGAATACAACGCCTATGCAGAAACGGCGCACTTGGCAGCGAGCCCGAAAAATGCCGAACGTTTGAACCGTGCCATTGCCCAACTGGAAGCAGGGCGTGGCGTGGTGCGTGACATCGTGGAGGGGGAATGATGCTGCTGTGTTGGGCTGATGATGCGTGGGATGATTACCTACACTGGCAGCAAACCGACCGCAAAATCTTGAAGCGGGTGAATGATCTTATCAAGGATATGAAGCGCAACCCGTTTGAAGGCGTGGGCAAACCCGAACCACTCAAGCACCAGTGGGCGGGGTATTGGTCACGGCGCATCACGGAAGAACACCGGATTGTGTACAAGGTGGAAAGTGACCACCTGTATATTGCTCAATGCCGTTACCACTATTAGGCCAGTGCCACCCATCACCGGCATTTTTTGAAATCTGTAACAACAATCAAAACCCGATCAAGAAGCCGGACACGTTCCGGCTTTTTTGCGTCTGGCAGATGTGAAAAAGCCCACCGTTTCGGGCGGGCTTGCTTTGCTGGTTAGTGTGCTGTTTGATCTAAAAACGACGATCAATAGGCGGTTTTGCGGCAATCATCTTTGCAAGTTCTGGAAGATGGGTAGTAACTAGCTCGGTGCTTGACCAACTCTGGCAAGCATTGGGGATGCTGGATTGGGGCACTTTCAGCATCGCGTTGAGGATATGGGCAGCGCGTATTTCGAGGCGCTTGTCCCCCAAATCAAGATCGGTGAGTTCGGTAGATGACCAGTTCATGGGTGAAAATTGCTTATCTTACATTAGCTTGGGGACTACGTATGCAGATGACTTATGATTTGTATCATGCTCGTCAGAAACTAGCGGCATAAGCCAAGGACTTAATACGGACGTGGGTTTTGAAAAGCCGCGAGTTGTCTTGAGCAACTCTTATGGAATGCTGGCTGCAACACGCCTCGCTAGTTCGGTTTTTAAGGCTGTTGACACACCAAATGATGATTGAAGGTTGGTACTCCATGCGATGACAGATACAGAATCATTGATTGTGGCGGTGAATAGCCGTGTGTCATGGTGACCGTAGTCAGCAATTGGTTCTTGTTCAGTAAATGTCACGCCGAGCGATTGTTTTAGTTGGTGAATTACAGAACTACCATTGACCAGCAAGACAGAGATGTTCTCTTGGGATAATTGCTCATGTAAAAATGCGGCATCATCATCCAACAATCGTTCTCTGACAGTTTTGGGTTTGAGGCTACGCCATGTCGGGTCGGTAGCCCATTGAACAAGATCAAGATGACAGGCCGTACCGTTGTAATAAGATGCCCCACATGGATTTAAAATTATCTCCAGTTGGTTAAACCACTGACGATATGGATTAAGGTTGAAATAGTTATCACAGTCCTGAAGAACTTGGCTGATGATGTCAGATGGTGCATCGTCTAAATTGCCGATGCCCAGTGATTCATGTGTTGCGAGGCGGCGGGAAGTACCTGTCAATATGCTGCCACTGCGGTCAAGAAACTCAACTCGGCTGGGGTTAAGCCCAAGCGTTGCATAAGTCGCAGTACGGGAGTTGCCAAATGACACCACTGGTGTTGAGCTTGGAATAACGAAGGCATCGGAAGGAATTGGGCGACGGATGCGGCGTTCGATGTAATCAGGTAATGTATTCATTTTATGATTGTGGTCGTATATGTGCATAACGAGGGTGTAGGAAAACCCTATTTTTGAGGGGTGTCGCTCTTGTAAATATATGATTTATAAGAGCTGTAAATTTCAATTTTGGGGTTATTCTACAGCCTCAACGTCAAATCTGACGGGCGCGGCGGGGGGTAATCAAAACGGAGTCACGGGTTGTCACCGCATCCGTCGTCGACATAATTGTTAGACAATTATTTAATAAAATCACCCCTCTTCTAAAACGAATTTTATTATTATGCTAAGAAAATATGTGGACAGGAAGAATATCCCGGCATCGAACATTAAGCCACCAAAAGATAAATTTTTGTCGCTAGCTAGATAATTATATATACCTGTCCAATTTGAATTTATTGATTCAGCAGTTTTATTTGAAAATCCTTCTTTAATAGCAATAAGGGCTTGTTTTGACCAATAATCATTTCCTGTTTTTAGATAGACATAGCCAACCCATAGGTTAAATATGATAAGAAACCATATCATGATGAATGAGATTATCCTGATAGGAATAAGGAAAATATATATAGTTACTTCCATAAATAATTATTGTTGATTTTGCCTTGTTTGTTCTTCTAGTTTTTTGAATTTAAGTTCAAGTTCTCTTTGGCGAATTTCGTTTTCTTGCATTTTCAACCTGTGTTCTGCTTCTTGCTCTTCTTGTTCTTTTTTGAATTTCTCATGCTCCATAGCATTTTTCTTGGCTAGTAAATTTCTTTCATTTTCAAGTTCTTCTAGTTTTGAAGAATGTTGTTTTGCTAATATTTCTTCACTTCTTTTTTGGTTTTCTAAGTCTCTTTTGTATTGGTCTTCGGTTTCTTTGATTTTGATTTCGTATTGCTTTTTTATTACTTCTACTTCTTGATCATTACGAATTTCATTTTTCTTTTCTATTAGTTTTTTACTGCTGCTTATGCTGGAGTAAAACACATGCAGATAATAAGAGAGATAAGGAATTATTGAGATATAAGCGATACTATAAGCGATTGGTTTAATAGCCATGCTTTTGATGGATGTAAGTTTTTCTAATTCTTCTATTCTTTTTATTATATCAGCATCGCCAAGTGTAAGTATTAAAAAGAATTTCCAGTTGATAACTATCCATGCAATTACAAAAGTCACAATCATTGGATTGCTAATTCTGTCTTTTATTGATCCTGTTAAATCCTTGATTTCCATATGTTATTGGTTGGCGTTGGTGGTTGGTTGTCTAATGAGGGTGTATAAAAAGCTAGGTCTCTCTAGCAAAATTTCAAAAATGGCATGATATATACAAATCTTTGGAGAGTTTTCAGCAGAAAGTGTTCAAAGATTTACGTAGAATCACATTTTTGTTTGTTCTTTGCTCAAATTCCAGAAATCGAAAAATGGTTCTGAGATTTTTCTACAGCCTCAACGTCAATATGACGGGCGCGGCGGGGAGTAGATTAGGAAAAATCGAGGGCTGTCACCGCGTCCGTCGTCGATATTCTCGTTATACTTTTTTTATGTTGCCTGGGAATATTAGTTCTTCATCTTTTGTAATGGCTAACAATATATTCTTAAAATATATTTCAAGTAGCCTATTTATCTCTTTAATGTCGGAGTTAAGTTTTTTAACCCACTTCGTCCTTATCTCGGAATAAGCTTGGTTTGATAAATTTATCATCATTATACGAGTTCTCTTCTCTCTCTACCATTGTCAGCAGTTAGAAGCGGTAAGCCTATGAGCAGCATCATCTCCAATAAATTTAAGATTATTTAAACCCTCAATGATGCCTTCTGGTATCTTATTATCTGATTGTAGTTTTTTTATTTTCCCAGTTAAATTGTAAGCTGTCTTATCGTTTATACCTTCCTGTACACAAATCCCCTCAAGCAATCTCTCAATACCAATAGCTGACATAAGGCGATTTCAAGCCCTTGGTTATATGATTTTATGGTATCTCTAAGTAAGCAGCGTTTAACTTCTCATCAATGTGTTTGAATGTCTTTTTTCTAGGCGTGATTCTTTATTTGATCTTTCGGGGAAATAGCTAAAAATATAATAGTCATCAGCTATCCACGTGATATTTTGTCTTTCTTCTATTGATGCCGTGTCACATCCTCGGCAAATAAAAAAGCGATAACGTGTTTCTTCTAGTTCTTCATTGTAAGAAAAATGCTCTGATTTTAGCTCATGATTTGTTTTATGTTTGCAGGCATTACAATGAATTTTCTTAATTTCCGTCACGGAAGTATGTCCTTTTGATGCCAACAGTTATATATCCAGCGTTCAGGAATATCAGAATAAACTGCCTGCGTTCAATCGGGGCGCACACGCAGCCCATCTGATTCGCCGAGCGTTCCGCATATTCTGGGATTGCCGTCGCTGTCTTCCCGCGCCCTTGCTGCTCATCATCGCCGCTGCCATACGGCTCAGGTATCGCTGACACGCTACCGCCCTGCCACGTCGAAACCAGCATAGGGTCAGTCGCGTGTTGTTATGATTGGTATGGCATGTGTCGGGTTGTCGCCAACGATTGACGAATTGCCTGAAACTCTATCATAAGCTGACGAAAAATACCCACGTATAATTCACATAGTAATCGCTTGAACGCGGCGCTACGCCCTTTTGCAAAGGAAGGGGGCAAGACAACGTATCTACTTGATTTTTCAAAGTGCTGTCTGGCCTCCCCCTTTGAAAAAGGGGGATAGAGGGGGATTTTCTTCTCGGCATACCCGTTTTGCGGCAGCCTCAACAGGGGGTGGTTGAACTGTAATGGGCAAAAAAAGTTACGGATATTTAACCTGCCCGCATGATAAATTACTGTTGTAATCATCATAAATATAACAAAGGAGTTTTTATGGATACCGCCACCCTGTTGTGGGGCTTACTGTTCAGTTCCATTGGTTTCGGTTACTTCCTGTATGGCAAGAAACAGCGCAGCCCGATCCCCCTCGTTTGCGGGCTGGGTTTGATGGTTTACCCGTATTTCATTTCTGGTCATATCTTGCTGGTGGCAGTTGGTTGCGCACTCAGTGCCATTCCGTATTTTATCCGGTTATAAATTTCAGCAAATTTTCAGCTTCATTTCAGCTTCCCCCGATACAGTTCAAGCATAGATTCATCAATCATAGGGAGTTTGAACATGAAAGCATTCACTACAACACGCAGCTTGTTACTGGCCTGTTCCATTGCCTTGCTCGTAGGCAGTGGGGGCAGTGCTGTTGCAGCCCCCGCCAGTAATCTCGCCAGCTTACAACCTTTGACTGTCGCCGAAACCGACACCCTGCTGTTCGTGCGCGAAGAAGAAAAGATGGCGCGGGATGTCTACCTGACCCTGTACGGCAAATGGGGGCAACTGATTTTCCAGAACATCGCTACCCGTTCCGAACAACAGCATATGGATACCATGAAACTGCTGGTCGACAGTCTGGGGCTGGCTGATCCGGTGGTCAGTAATGCCGTGGGCGATTTTACCGACCCGACCATCGACGGCTTGTATGACCAACTGGTGGCGCGTGGTTCCACCTCCGTTGCCGAAGGTCTGGCTGTCGGCGGATTCATTGAAGAGTTCGACATTAACGATTTGCAGGAAGCGATTGACGAAGCCAAGGATGGCACTAACCAATCCGCGCTGGTGCAGGCATACACCAACCTGATGTGCGGTTCGCGCAACCACCTGCGTTCTTTCGTCAACCAGATTGAATTGAACGGGGTGGACTATCAGGCGCAACTCATGCCGCAAGTAACGGTTGACCTGATCGTAAACAGTCCGATGGAACAATGCGGGCGTTAATCATAGTCATCAAAACAAGGAGATAAACCCATGAAATTCCGTAACACACTCGTTGCAGGTATGGTTGTCTTTGCTTGGTCATTGGCACAGGCAGAAGCCATTCCCGCACAAGGCCCCATTCCCTTCGCCAGCTATGACACCGATGCCAATGGCAGTATCAGCGCAGCCGAATTCAATGCTGTGCGTGCTGAACGTCAGGAAGCAGCAGGCGCTGATGGCAGGCCAAGGCGTGGTTTGGCTAATGCGCCTGCCTTTGCTGACTTCGATACGGACAAGGATGGCAAGTTGACCCCGGCTGAATTGGCAGCAGGTCAACAATCCCAAGCGCAGAACCGCCCCGGCGCAGGTGCTGGCATGGGTGGCGGCAGGGGGGCAGGTGCTGGTATGGCTCCCCCTGATTTTGCCAGCGTTGACACCAATGGTGATGGCTGCATCAATGCCGCAGAATTCGCCGCAGGCGGGGGCAACCGCAGTGCGGGTGGTGGCAATGGCAACATGATGCCCGCCTTTGCTGATTTCGATGCTGACAAGGATGGTTACATCAGCGAAACGGAGTTGAATACAGGCCGTGCCCAACGCATCGGTGAACAGGCGGCGGATGGGCGGCAGTTGAAAAACGTGGCGAATGCCGCCCCGTTTGCCGACATCGACACCAGCAAGGACGGCAAAATAGACCCAGCGGAGTTTGCCGCCCATCAGGCGTCGCACCGCCAGCCTGCACAACCTTGAAGGGTGTTTTCCTCAACTTAAGTTAAGACCTGCTGTAGGGTGGGTGGAGCGTAAGCGATACCCACCGCAACGGCGATAATCTCCGAAGATGGTGGGTATCGTTCCTCCTCCCACCCTACATTGGGTTGCTTCATCCCCCATCAAATTTTCAGGTTCATTTCAGGTTGCTCCCTTAGCATTCACCACAACAGATGATTGATAAGGAATTTGAATATGAAACTACGTAACAAAACGGGCAGCCTGTTACTGGCTTGTTCCATCGCCTTGTTGGCAGGTTGTGGTAGCGACGGCACGTCAACCAGCCTTACTGATACCTTGGCAAGTAACACCAGTACGGCTGGTACGGTGACCACAACTGATACCACCAGCAATACCAGTACGACCACCAACACTAGTACGGTAACGCCTACTACCCCCACGATTGCTACGCAACCGCTGACCGTTTCCGAAACCGAAACGCTGCTGTTCGTGCGCGAAGAGGAAAAGATGGCACGCGATGTCTACCTCACGCTGTACAACAAGTGGGGTTCAAGGGTTTTCCAAAACATTGCCACCCGTTCCGAACAGCAACACATGGATACCATCAAAGTGCTGGTGGATGCGTTTGGTTATGTTGACCCGGTTGCATCCAATGAAATAGGTGCATTCACCGATCCGGTTATCCTCAAACTGTATAACGACCTTGTGGCGCGTGGCATGGCGTCACAGCAAGAGGCGCTGATGGTAGGTGGTTTTATCGAGGAGTTTGACATCAAAGACATTCAAGATGCCATTGATGAAGCCAAACAAGGCACGAACCAAGCTGCTGTTATCGAAGCCTACGACGGTCTGTTATGCGGTTCACGCAACCACTTGCGGGCTTTTGTCGGGCAAATCGAGAACAACGGCATTGTCTATCAGGCGCAATACATTCCACAAGCCACGGTTGACGCGATTGTGGATAGCCCTGAAGAAAAATGCGGACAGTAATTAATCATAACGACAAGGAGATACTCTCATGACATTACGTAAAACACTCATCGCAGGTATGGTTGCCATTGCTTGCACGGGTCTACTGACAACGCCCGCTTTTGCCAAAGGCAACGGGCAGCAAGCGCAAGCAGCGGCGCAGACTCAGGTATTGAGCGCCGCTGAAACCCAATCCCTGCGTTTCATGCGCGAGGAAGAAAAATTGGCACGGGATGCTTACATCGCGCTGTATCGCCAATGGCAATTGCCGGTGTTTAATAATATTTCCCAATCCGAACAGCAACATACCGATAAAATCAAAGCCTTGCTGCAAACCTACCGCATTGCTGACCCTGTGACCAATGATGCTGTCGGCGTTTTCCAGAATACGGATTTGGCAGCATTGTACGCAACGCTGATGGCGCGTGGGCAAACGTCCCCATTGGATGCGCTGTACGTCGGTGCGTTGATTGAGGAAGTGGATATTGTGGACTTGCAAAAATCCATGCGTGAAACCACCCGCCCCGATATTCTCAACACTTACGACAACCTGATGCGTGCCTCGCGCAATCACCTACGAGCGTTTGTTGGGCAAATTAAAAGCCAAGGCGTAACGTATGTGGCGCAAACCATGCCACAAGCGGAAGTGGATGCCATCGTTAACAGCCCAAATGAGCGAGGCGGACAAGGCGCTGGTAATGGGCGTGGACGCGGACAAGGTGGATGGATGGGCAGATAGTGCTACTATTTGTCCTTTAAAGGGAGAAGGCGATGCGCCTGTTACTGGTCGAAGATGACACGGAACTCAGCAGCAGCTTGCACACCCGGCTGAAACGGGAAGGCTTTGCCGTGGACATCGCCAGTAACGGCGTGGATGGCGAATTCATGGGCGACGAAGAACCCTATGATACCATCATCCTCGACCTTGGCTTGCCGCAACGCAGCGGGTTAGAAGTGTTGCGTCACTGGCGGCAACGCGGCAATTTCGTCCCCGTTATCATCCTCACCGCCCGCGATGCTTGGCATGAACGGGTGGATGGTTTCAAGGCCGGGGCAGATGACTACCTCGGCAAACCGTTCCACTTTGAGGAATTGCTGGTGCGGGTACAGGCACTGATCCGCCGCAACCTTCAGGCAGCGGTTCCTGACCAGAAATTGGACTGCTGCGGCCTGCAACTGGATGAGGAACACCAGCAAGTCACCACCCCGGATGGCACGGTTTTCGACCTCACCGGCACGGAATTCCGCCTGTTGCGCTATTTCATGCTGCACCCCGGCAGAATCCTCACCAAATCCCGCCTGACCGAACACGTTTACGAACAGGACTTCGACCGTGACAGCAATGTGATCGAAGTCTATGTGCGCCATTTGCGCCGCAAACTGGGTGATTGGCGCATCCTCACCCGCCGGGGGCAAGGTTACATTTTCATCGACCCCGACAAGCCGGAGCCACCCGAATGAAATCGCTCGAACGCCAGTTGCAGGTCAACCTTGCCATTACCCTGATTGCGGTGATGGCGCTGATTTGGGTAGTGGGCAGCCAGTTGCCGCAGATGATCCCCCACGACCCAGCGTCTCCGGTCTTGCTCCCTTCACCCAGTTCCCTGAGCGTAGTCGAAGGGGCGGGGGAAGGGCTGGGGATGGGGGGCTTTGAGCGCCAGCACCGTTTCAAATGGCTGTTCCCGATTCTGGCGGCTGGCGGAATTGGCTTGATCTTAGTCATCCAAGGCGTGGTCATCCGCCGCACATTCCGCCGCCTTGACCACATCCGCACTGAACTCCAGCAGCTTGAGGCGGGCAATATTGGCAAGCTGAGTGAAGCTGTTCCCGCTGAAATTTACCCCATCATCAAGGAGTTCAACCGCCTGCTAAGCCTGATGCAGGAGCGTTTGGAACGTTCGCGCAATTCCCTCGGCAACCTTGCCCATGCACTCAAAGGGCCGCTCAACCTGCTGGTGCAATACCTTGATCAGGAGCCAGATACGACCAGTAACCAACAGGCACAATTACAAGCCGAACGCATCCGCCAACTCACCGAACGCGAACTGAAACGCGCCCGCATGGCAGGGCTTGGCAATACCACCCAACGCTTTGACCCGCGTGTGGAACTGCCGGTGCTGGTGGATGTGCTGGCACGGATTCACCACAAATCGCCGCGTTGCATCACGCTCGACATTGCCCCAGAGATCACCCGTTTCGGCGACCGCGAAGACATGCTGGAACTGGTCGGCAACCTGTTGGACAACGCTTGTAAGTGGGCAACCGAATATGTCCACTGCCATATTCACATCGCCGCCAACCACATTCACCTCAGCGTGGAAGACGATGGGCAGGGCAGGTCGGATGAGGAATTGCAACAAATGTCCCAACGCGGCATCCGCTTGGATGAATCGGTGGAAGGCCACGGGTTGGGGCTGTCGATCTGCAAGGACATCGCCAAACTCTACGGCGGCACGCTGGCATTCGGGCATTCGGTGGCGCTGGGTGGGCTAAAGGTGACGGTCATACTCTAGTGAATATCCGGCAAATGTCGGGTGGTGATTTGGCTGATGGTTTTACGGCATTCATCCAATGGTGATGCTGGTGCTGAGACAGCATGATGCACCTCAGTCAGGTTATGAGCCTGCCATTTTTATAACCTAGGAGATTCATTATGTTGAAACAAGCTACCCTCGCAGCCGTTATGCTGCTGACCGCCATGACTGCCCAAACTGCTTTCGCCGCTGCTGATTGCCCTACTAACCCTAAAGACAAGTGGCTGTCTGAACTGGATATGCAGAAGAAGATCGTTAATGACTACGGTTGGGTGATCTACAAGTTCAAGACGGATGGCGAATGCTACGAAGTCTATGGCATGGCACCCAAAGAAGAGGCTAAACCGGTTGCTGAAGCTGATAAGGCTGCTGCCCCGGCTGTTCCGGCTGCTGCCCCAGAAATGGGTAAAGTTGAAGCCTACTTCAATACGGCGACGGGCGAAGTCGTCAAAAAAGAAATGGACTAACTCCCCATGAAAAACAGCACTCATGAAATCGTGATTTGGGATGTATTTGTCCGGCTATTCCACTGGTCTGTCGCCACGTTGTTCCTGCTGGATTTCTGGGTGCTGGAAGCCGGTGACCCGCCCCATAACTGGTCGGGTTACGCTATCGGCTTCTTACTGCTGGGGCGCGTGGTGTGGGGCTTTATTGGCAACCATAACGCCCGTTTCGGCAGCTTCTTTCCAACGCCTGCGCGTGTTCGCCAACACATTGCCGATATGCGTAACGGTGCGGTTGACCCCGCCGAAGGCCATAACCCGTTAGGTGGCGCAATGGTTTTGTTCTTGATGTCAATGCTTGCCGCGATTGTGTTGACGGGGTGGCTATTGACGTGGGATCAGTTCTGGGGCGAAGGCTGGCTGGAAGATCTACACGAACTGTTTGCCACGCTGACGATGTGGGCAGTGGTGGTGCATGTTAGCGCGGTTGTGATCATGGGCAATGTATTAGGCATTCGTTTGATTCGCACCATGATTACCGGCAAGCGCCCCGTTCGAGTCTGAACCTTTATGTGGGAATGCTAAAAAATATATAAAAATAATAGACAAAGTACTCATCTTTTATTTAATCCGGGTTGGTGGTAATGGACAAAAGTCTGCTATCACCAACCCGGATTTTTTTTGGTTTTTCTTATGGGATAACTGTCTTATGGTTAAAATACATGCAAGACATACCTCCTATGCCGGGTGTTAAGTATCAATTTGGCTTTGACAGGGTGAAAATTTGGGACTAAATTCCCAAAATCTTGATAAGACATACAAACTCATCCCTGTGTTGCAACCACTGGGATTCTTAACAAGAATCCCGTTGTTTGCGGGTCGGCATTTTGGTAATAAGGAGAGAATTGATGGATATTAATAATAGTGCTTCATTTGCATGTCTGTTTTTTTGTGCCGCATTGTCTGGCTCTGCATGGGCGCTAGAGGTGGGTGATCCGGCGGAAGTTTCCGGTGTGGTTGAATTGGAATATGGTGTTTCACGCGGGGATTCTGGTCGTGAGTATGGGCCACTTGCCACCAAAATCGAAGTGGATGCGGCGTACAAGCCAACGGATAAAGTCGATCTTCATACGCTATTGCTGTATGAGGATAAGCAAGCGAGTGTCGATGAGGCTGATATTACGTGGCACGCTTTGCCGGATGAGAAACTCGACATTACTGCGGGTAAAAAATACCTCCCGTTTGGTGTGTTTAAAAAAGCCATGATTTCTAGCCCACTTACCAAAAAACTGGCTGAAGCCCGCCAAGAGAAGGTGTTGCTGGCTTCCCATAAACACGGTGACTTCCAGACCCAAGGTTATGTGTTTGCAGGCACGTCCCCCCAAACGGGCGGAACGGGTAAGCATGACACGGGCTATGGTCTGAGCGTTGGCTATAAAACAGAGGCGGTGCGGTTCGGGGTCGATTATTTGTCTAATCTGGCTGAAACCAAGCGTTTTGAAAACGATGACAACGATGTTGCCAGTGAAATTCCTGCCTTCGCGGTGCATGGTTTAACCAAAATAGGGCGTGTCACCCTGATCGGGGAACACATCGCTGCCACCAAGGCTTTCCAGCGCGGGGATTTGGGTGGGTCTATCAAAGTGGCTGCCAAGCCTGCTACCACGCAGCTTGAAGCGGATATTGACCTGAATAACGACCGTACTGTGGCGTTCGCGTGGAGTGGCAGCAGCGATGCGGCAAAATTTCATCTGGCGAAAGAAAAACTTGGGGTTACTTACAGCCAGCCACTTTACAAAAATCTGGCGGGTTCACTGGAGCTGATGCGCTCTAAAGACTATGACGCTGCGGTTGATAATGCGTTGACGGCACAGCTTGCCTATGAGTTCTAAAAACAAGTTCTCAAGCTGCCAACCCCTGTGAAATGCCATCCGACAAATAGCGCACCCGCTATTTGTCGAAGCGGTTTAAGGCATTTATCGGATGGCGGCAGCGTTGTGGACACGGCATGATGCCCCCCAGCCATCTTGTGTTGGGGGTGGTTTTGATAAATCGGTTAAGGAGTATTCCATGAATAATAATGTGTTAGGTAGCATCAAAGTTGGTTTAGGACTGGTGCTTCTGTGTCTTCTGTTCTCGATTAGCATGGGTGTTTTGTTTGGCATCAATGAAGATATGTTCGTTGACTTCATTGCTCAGGGCATTGCAGCCCACCCGGAACTGCATGATGAAAAAAGCCCGGATAAGATCTGGCGTTATGTGCAGCGGGCGCATTTCCACGCGGGTGGGGTAGCGGCTTTCTCACTGGGTCTGCTGTTCTTGGTGGCGCTCTCTGGGTTAGCGGAAAAGATGAAGAAATTGTCCGCCGTGCTGATTGGCTTGGGAAGTTTCTACCCGTTTTCGTGGTTCACCATGTTTTTCGTTGCGCCGACGCTGGGGCGTGACCCATCTCATGCGTATTGGCTGACTGAAGTGTTTACCTACGTGGGTGTTGGCGGCTTGCTGGCGGGTATGTTCATCCTTTTAGCTAACCTTTTCCTTGGCTGGTTTCGTGAATCCAAGGGAAGCCTGCGTAGTTTAGCCTAGAAAATCTTCAAAGAACCAAGCGGCAAATTCGTGCCGCCCGTTCAAACCCGACTTGCGGTAGATGGCGGTGGCCTGCTGCCGCACGGTCTTTTCCTTGGTATCGCGCACTGTGGCGATTTCTTCAAAGCTCAAGCCTTTCAACAGCAACAACGCCACGTCTTTTTCGCTTTGGGTGAGATCCCACGCACTCAATTGTTCCTGAATCACTTCGCCGTATTGGCGACTGGCTTTCTCCATTTTTTCGGCTATTTGGGTGTTCAAGGCGCTCAAGTCTTGGGGTGTGCTGAGAAGATCGGCACGGGTGCGATTCAGTTGGGAATGCAATTGTTCGGTTTCAGACTGGCGTTGGTGAATTTCCTTGATCAAGAAGCTAATACCCGACAGTGCTAGCAGCATGGCGCAGCCTTCAATGATCAGATCGGTCATATTGTGATTGTCTTCCTGAATTTCATGAAAAAAATCATACGCATAGGGCAGTGCGACTAGCAGCAAGACGATGATTAGGAAGGCTTCTTTGGTGCGTGGCATGGCTTATTTCCTTATCGGGCAAATGTCTTATCGGCGAAGTTTAGCACTAATGCGGCTTTGACAGGGGTGAGATTTGGGACTAAATTCCCAAATTATGGAAAACATCTTGAAGCACACCCTTCGCTACATCCTGAAACCGCTGGTGCGCATCCTGCACCGGAAAGGTGTGGCTGTGGGTGAGCTTAACCAGATGTTGAAACAGGTTTACGTGGAGGTATCAGAAGAAGTGTTGGCAGCAGCGGGTGAACGCCCCACTACCTCAAGGATTGCGATTGCTACCGGGTTGACCCGCAAGGAAGTCGCCCAGTTACGGCAGGCAGCGGCTGCGCACGGGGATGCGCCGACCGGCAGCTATAACCGGGGGGCGCGGGTGATGACGGGCTGGCTGGCTGATGCCGAATTTCTGGATACTGACGGGAAACCTGCCCACTTGCCGCTGCATGGTGAGCGCGGGAGTTTTGCGGCACTGGTCAGCCGCTACAGCGGGGATATGCCGTACCGTGCCATGTTTCAGGAAATGGAACGGGTTGGGGCGGTACAACTGGATGGGGCAGGTCAGGTGCAATTGATGGCGGCTGGCTACATTCCCCATGCGGATGAGGCGGAAAAGCTGTCGATTCTGGGGACTGACGTGGCAGCCCTGATGAGTACCATCGGTCATAACCTGATAACTCAGGAACGTAGCCAACTGCATTTCCAGCGCAAGGTCAGTTACGACAACTTGCCTGTCGAGGCATTGCCTGTTTTTAAGGCAATGGTGGCTAGGGATGGGATGGGGTTGCTCATCAAATTCAATGAATACCTCGCCACCCAGGATCGTGACAGCAACCCGCAGGCCGGAGGGACGGGATGTATGCGTGCCGGGGTCGGCATTTACTATTTCGAGGAGCCGGTTGCCGCGCAGCCAGCCGAGAGGATTTCCGATGAAGATTAGGACATTGTTTGCCGCCTTGTTGCTGGCTGTGCTGCTGGCAGCTTGTGTTGGCAGTGGGTTTGGGGCAGCTCGCCACGGGCGGGATTGGCGGAACCGGGATTTCCTCAGGGCCGATTACGGCGTTTGGTAGTGTGTTTGTCAATGGTGTCGAGTATGACATTGATCAGGCAACGCTTACCCGTAACGGTCAGCCAGCCAGTGGGCAGAACGAATACCGCATCGGTGAATACGTGACCGTCAAGGGCAGGTCAATGCCGATGGTGTGACGGGGAAGGCCAGCGAGATGGCGTTCATCAATGAGCTGGAAGGGACGGTGACGGCTGTTTCCACCGATGGTGTCACGGTTGGTATTATGGGGCAGGTTATCCGGGTGAATGCCCTGACGGTGTTCCACGGTTTCAAGCAGCTTGCCGAATTGGTGGCGGGTAATGTGGTGGAAGTTTCCGGGGTACGGGACGGGCAGGATGTGTTGGTGGCAACCAGCATCACCTTGAAGCAAACCAGCTATTTACCGGGTAGCACGCTGGAACTCAAAGGCATTACCCGCCAGTTGGATACGCTCAATAAGACTTTCCAGATTGGTGGCCTGACCGTGGACTATGCGGCGGCAGCGCTGGAAGGATTCGAGACGGTGGCGTTTGCCAATGGTCAGTATGTGGAGGCAAAAACCCTCCAGCCCCTGCAAGGCAGCCGGATGCAGGCCAGCAAGGTGGAACTTGAAGATGACCACGACCGTCTGGATGCCGGGGCAGAGGCCGAACTGGAAGGTGTAGTAACGCGCTTTGTGTCGGCGGCTGATTTTAGCGTCAACCGGCAAGCGGTGACCACGACTGCCATCACCCGCTTCAAGGATGGCGCTGCCAGCAGCCTTGCCCTGAATGCGCTGGTGGAAGTCGAAGGGCAAGTCAATGCACAAGGCGTGTTGGTGGCAGATGAAGTATCCGTCAAGGAATCGGGCAGCAGCCAGATTCTGGAACTGGACGGGCGCATTGGCAGCATCAATGCCCCGGCACAGGAATTCAGCCTGTTGGGGCAGACAGTGACCGTCGATGGTTTCACCCAGTGGGAAGATGACAGCGTGTATGCCCAAGCCCAGATGAATTTCAGCCACCTGAATGTCGGCGATTATCTGGAACTCAAGGCCAAAGACCTAGGCAATGGCAAGTTGCTGGCGCTGCGTATCCAGCGTGAAAACGAAGACGATTAAGGCAGGGTTTTAAACAGATTTCTAAAAAAATGCCCCGGTGTTGCAACCACCGGAGCATTCAACAACCTACCCACTGATTGGGTAAGCACTTTGGTAAATGGCAAACGGAGAAATACTCATGAAAGCCAGTATAAACATTCCCTTAGCACTTGCGCTAGGGGTGTTACTCACGGCTTGCGGCGGTGGTGGAAGTTCCACCACAACGACGACAAGCGGTAATGATAATGATGGTACTACGACGACCACCACAGGTAGCACCACCACGACAACGGCAAGTGGCAGCACTGCCCCTGCCATCAATGCCCCCGATGGCGCACGCCTGCTGGCTTCGCAATGTTTCCAGTGCCACGGCATGAACGGCAGTTCCGCCAGCGGTATTGAAAGCATCGCCGGGGACAGCGTGGCAGAACTGGTCGATGAAATGCTGGAAATGAAATACAGCACCGAAATCGACATCATGCACTATCAGGCTAAAGGCTACAGCGAAGCCGAAATCCGCTTGATGGCGACCTATCTTGCTGCACTGCCCAAAAGCGCCACCGGAGGGAATGACTAATGGCTAATATCAATCGCCGCAAATTTTTGCAAACTCTGGGGCTGGCTTCGGCGGCTAGTGCTGCTGTCGCATTTCCGGGCATTATCAAGGCCGCTACCAGCCGCCCGCATGTGGTGGTGATCGGGGGCGGGTTTGCCGGGGCAACGGTTGCCAAATATCTGCGCTACTGGTCGACTACGGTTGATGTGACGCTGGTGGAACCCAATGCGACGTATTATTCCCCCATCCTCAGCAATCTGGTGTTGAACAACCAGCGCAATCTGGGGCAGATCAGCTTCAATTACAGCACCTTGTCACAAAAGTATGGCGTCAAGGTCATCCATGACTGGGTGGATAGCATCAATGCCCCCAACCAGTCGGTGCAACTGCGCAATGGTACGACCCTCACTTACGACCGTCTGGTGATTGCACCGGGGATCGAGTTCATGGATGTGCCGGGGCTGGACAGCAACAAGGTTCCCCATGCGTGGAAAGCGGGGGCGCAAACCACCTTGCTGCAACAGCAACTGGCAGCCATGCCTGCGGGTGGCACGTTCGTCATGACCATTCCGGGTGTGCCTTACCGTTGCCCGCCGGGGCCGTATGAACGCGCCTGTGTGGTGGCGGACTGGCTGCGTACCAACAAGCCCGGTTCCAAGGTGGTGGTGCTGGATGCCAACCCGGCAATCGTGGTCGAGCCGACCATTTTCGGTAATGCGTTTACGGGATACGGCGTGCAATACGTGCCGAATGCGGCCTTGCAAAGCGTGGATTCCGACCTGCGGATTGCGAAAACCAGCGCGGGTGATTTCAAGGGCGATGTGCTGAACGTGATCCCGCCGCAACGTGCCGGGGCTATTGTGCTGCAATCCGGGCTGGCGAATGTCGGCGGGCGTTGGGCAGGGGTGAACCCGCTGAGCTATGAATCCACCGCCGTACCGAACATCCACATCATTGGCGACTCACAAGGCACGGGGCAACCCAAGGCCGGGCATATTGCCAATGCGGAAGCCAAAGTGTGTGCGGATGCTATCCTGCGCCTGTTGTCCGGCAGTCAGCCTTACGCCGCACCAGTGACCAACTCGGCCTGTTACAGCCCGATTTCAGCCAGCACCGCTTCGTGGCTGACGGCAGTGTACTCCTACGATCAGGCCAGCGGCACGATGAAACTGGTGCCGGAATCGTTCGGCGCAGCAGCAGCGCCCAGCAACAAGTATTACAACCGCATGTTTGACTGGACGACCAACCTGTTCAACGACACCTTCGCCTGATACTTGTGACCCAATAACAATAAAATGCCCCGGTGCTGCGGTATCGGGGCATATCATCATACTAATAATAAGGGGGAGAAAACCCGAACCCTGTTTGACATACCAACCAATGAAGGAGTGCGCCACATGCCCCGCACCAATGAACTGTTTTTCATCAGCCTGCTGGTGGTGATTACCGCGTTGAACATCCACGACATTTATAATGATTATTACGAGTACCTTGAAGGCAAGTACAGCCTGCTCAGCCTGATGCTGGAAGCCTTTGCGATTCTGGCATCGACACTGGGGATTGCGTATCTGATACGTATCATCCGGGTGCGGGCGCTGGAGACAGATACCCTGCGCCACCAACTGAAAAAGACCCGCTCTGACCTGAGTGAAATGAATGACAAAATACGTCAGGCCAGCCGCCAGTACAGTGACGTGATCCATGAACAACTGGGCAAGTGGGATTTCACCCCCAGCGAAAAGGAAATCGCCATGCTGCTGCTGAAAGGTCTGAGCTTTGAAGAAATTGCCGGTATCCGTGAGGCCAAGGAAAAGACCGTGCGCCAGCAGGCTACGGCTATTTACCGCAAGTCCAGCCTCAACGGGCGGCATGAATTCGCAGCCTGGTTTTTTGAGGATTTCCTGCATTAATATCCAATAAATACAGCAGGTTAAAATAATGCGATGGAGTAAGTGGCCACTAGAAATAGTGGCTTTTTTATGCGAAAGACAAACCTCTCATGGATATTTATCCCTGTAAAATACGGGGCTTTAAGCGGTTTGCACGATGGCGGTAAGGGCGGGGATTGCATACAGTCAGTCACAGCTTAACCACTACCGGTGTAAGCACTTTGGTAAACAACTTAATGGAGCATACGGAAATGAAATTTAAAACTATTCTGTCTACAGTAGTACTGGGTATGTTGGTCACTGGCGCATCAATGACTGCAATGGCAGACAATGACTGGAATGACAATAACGACCACAACGGTAGCTATAACGACGACAACGGTCGCAATGACGATAACGGCCGTAACGATGACAACGGTCAGAACAACGACGACAACGGCAGCAATGATGACAACGGTCAGAACAACGATAATGGCAACGACGGTTGGGATGGCAACGACCAGCATGGGGATAGTGACGGTAATAATGACAATGACCTGAGCGGTGATGACCACACCGGCAATCACTTTGACCACGACGGTTATGACGGCGATGGCTATGACCGCGCCGGGAATGACCGCAATGGGTTTGACCGTGACGGTAACCGTTAAGAAGAAACCCCTCCTAACCTCCCCTTATCAGGGGAGGAACAAGACGGTGCAGGTTATGTAGGGGCGAATCACATTCGCCCTTTTTTTATTGGAGTCCTCCATGTCTATTACATCAGATACAAAACACACCCTTCACCTGCTGGGTTTAATGGCTGCTGTGGCGTTACCCGCCCCAGTATTTGCGCAGGATGAGCCTGCTTGGTCAGGGCAGTTTTCCTTTGGGTTGAGTTCCTTGGTGGGCAATACCAATACCGGCAGTATCAATGCCGATCTGGCGATGCGCTACGCCACCCAACAAGCATTGACGCATAATCTGGATGCCAGCATTTATTACAGCGATCGTTCCAGTGGGCGTGGGTTCGACCGGGTGGAATCCAGAAATGCCAAATCGCTGGATTATCGCGCCGAATATGCGCTGAACAAGCAAAGTGCCCTGATCGGTTTTGCCTCCTACGAGGATGACAATATCGCCAAGCTGGAAGCGCAGAGCATGATTGGGGTCGGGTATTCAAGGCAATTATTTAAAAGCAAACGCCAGCGGCTATCCGGCGCTATTGGGGCGGGGATACTGGGGGTTAATTACACCGACCGGACACCCGCTTTTGATGGCGCAGTCGGGCGTGCCTTTCTGGCCTATCGCGGCAAAATTACCGATAACATTTCCCTGAACGAAAGCTTGTTGGTGTTGGGGTCGGATAATTCCACCACCACGCGCCTTAAAACCAGCCTGCAATATGCCGTGTCTGAGCGGACATCCATCGCCTTGAAAAATCAGGTGATACACAACACGCACGCTCCCATGACGGCTAAGGACAAAACAGACAGTATTACCAGTCTGGATCTGGTGATCGACTTTTAGGTATAGTTGCCGGGACAGTTGTTTGGTCAATTCTGAAACTATCCCATAAACGCCGACAATCCCCAGAATGACTCCCCTGACCGGCAGCGGCAAGGGGACAAAGCCAAACATTGCCCCCAGCGGCAGGTATGGTAGCAGCAGCGGGAATCGCGGTATTCACGCTGCACTCCAAGTCAATGGGCAATTGTTTTCCATAAAGCCTTACAGGTCGAAGGACTGGTGTAGGCTGGGCATGATGACGCTGGTGTCCTGAAGTTTTTGTGCGAACGCCTTCATGCTGTTCTCTTCGCCATGCACCAGAAAAGTAGTTTGCGGATTGCCGGTTTGTTGGTGCCATGCCAGTAGTTCAGCCTGATCAGCGTGCGCAGAAAATCCGCCGATGGTGTGGACGCTGGCATTTACAGGCATTTCCTCGCCAAAGATATTCACCCGCTTTGCCCCATCAATGATTTGCCGGGCGAGTGTGCCAATGGCGGCAAACCCGACGAATACGATGCTGTTGCGCCTGTTTTTCAGGTTGTGTTTCAGATGATGCCTGATTCTGCCGCCGGTACACATGCCGGAACCAGCCATGATCACTGCCCCGCTTTTGATGTGGTTGATGGCCATGGAGTCTGAGGTTTCACGGGTGAAATGCAGGTTGGGCAACTCAAAAGGGTCGTGCCCTTGCTCGAACAGTTGCAGTGCTGCCTTGTCCAAACATTCAGGATGGCGTTTGAAAATCTGCGTGGCAGAAATGGCCATCGGTGAATCGAGGAATACCTTGATGGCGCTTCCGATACGCTCGTTTTCTACCCCTTCACGCAGGTGATACAGCAGTTCCTGCGCCCGCTCCAGCGCAAAGGTGGGGATAATGACATTGCCTCCCCGCGCCGTGGTCATGTTGATTACGTTGTACAACTCCTCAATGGACGCTTGCAGGTTCTTGTGCAGCCGATCCCCGTAAGTGGTTTCCATCACCACGGTATCTGCCTGAGGCGGTGTGGCAGGGTCACGCAGGATAACCCGCCCGCTGTAGCCGAGGTCGCCAGAAAATAGCAGGCGATGGGAGTGCCCCTGTTCTTCGAGTTCCAGAAAAACGCTGGCAGAACCGAGAATATGCCCCGCATCCAGAAACGTAGCACGGATACCGGGTGCGACTTGCAAGGGTTGCCCGTATTTTGCCCTGCGCCCAAAATGCTCAAAGCTGTTCAGGGCATCCAAGGTGGTGTACAGCGGTTCTATGCCCTTGTCGGGGGTATCCCCGTACTGTTTTGCCCGGCGGAGCTGGTAACGTGTCTCTTCTTCCTGCAAGCCTGCGGAATCCAGCAAAACCAGACGTGCCAACTCAAAGGAAGCAGTAGTGCTGATCACTTCGCCGTTAAAGCCTTGTTTGGCGAGTAAGGGGATGCGCCCGCAGTGGTCAAGGTGGGCATGGGTCAGTAACAGCACGTCGATGGAAGCGGGATCAAAGCCGAACGGTTCGGCATTTTCCTCGGCATACTCGCGCCCTCCCTGATACATGCCGCAGTCCACCAAGATACGTGTACCGGCGCACTCGACCAGATGACAGGAACCTGTCACACCCTGATCAGCGCCGTGGAAAGAAATTTTCATGATTCATTCCTCGCTATGCTTCCTTTGAGCATAGCCTGCCCTTGCGGGATCTGCATTGCTTGAGGCCGAGAGATGTCAGCAACCAGACGATGACTTCGGTCTTATCCAAATGCTTAAAGGACAAATGTACCATAGCGGTTTGTCAGCCCAATAATTGCCCAGCATGAATGATTCGCCCGATGACGGCAGCACCTGAACCCCTTATTGTCAGCGTCACAAAACGGTAACAAAACTGTCATAAACCTTGAGGAGAACTTCCGTGACGCCTGAACTGCTACAACATCCCCTGACCGAACTGATCACCCGCTTTGGTATTGACCTGATAGCGATGCTGCTATTGATTTTCGGCATGTATTACCGCCGCTACCGTGATAAGGAATTGGTAACGGCTGCGGCGCTATTCAATATCTTTGCCTTTTCGGTGCTATCCATTTTGTCATCGGTAGAATTCAGCGTCGCCGCCGGGTTTGGTTTGTTTGCAATCCTGGCGTTGTTTTCCCTGCGTTCAGAACAGATCAGCAAAACCGAAATCACCTATTTCTTTGGCAGCATTTCGATAGCGGTCATTTGCTCGATTCAAGGCACTAGCCTGCTGTTGGTGGGCATGATCATCGGCATCATTTTATTGGGCGCATGGGTTATTGATCACCCGTATGTATTGAAATCGGCACACAGCATCAAAATCACGCTGGATAAAATCGACAAACACGCTTTGTCCGATGTTGAGGCCATGCGCCTTGCCTTGTCGGCACGTTTAGGTGTGGAGGTGGTGTCGTACGAAATTACCGCGCTGGATTATGTCCGCGATATGGCCTTCTATCAAAGTCAATTACCGCAAACAATAAGGAGAGATGACCATGAGCAAACCACTTGCCCCGCTTACTCCCGTTGCCACCGCACTGTTGACCGAGTGCTTTGATGGCATCTCGCTGGAACAACTCAACAGCAAGGCCGCCATGATGGAGCGTCTGGACAATAAATACATTATCAGTGGCTCTACTTTGCAGGCTGCTGCCCGCTATCTGGCGGAACATTTCGATATTCTGGAGATTGACGGGGAACGCCGTTTCACTTACGACACCTGCTATTTTGATGACGAACACTACAGCAGTTATTTTTCCCACCATCAGGGCAGGCGTCGGCGTCTTAAAGTCCGGGTGCGCAAATACGTGGACGCCAGCCTGTGTTTCGTGGAGATAAAGCTGAAAGCACTGCGTGGCAGCACCATCAAAAAACGCTTCAACCATGCGGTTGAACAATCCGGCTCACTGGATGAAGGTGATCTGGGGCGGATCAGTGATATTTGCACCGGATTTTACGGTGAACGTTTATACGGTTCGCTTGCCCCGGTACTGAATATGCGTTACCGGCGTATGACCTTGGTGGCAAAGCAGGGTGGGGAACGTATGACTATTGACGGCAACCTCACCTTCAGCAGTGCTGACCAAACCCTGGATGTCAGTCAGGACGCTTTTATCGTGGAAACCAAATCAGCCAATGGTATGGGGATTGCTGACAGTATCTTGCGCCTGTTTCACCAGCACCCGACTGCCCATTGTTCCAAGTATTGCGTCGGTATGGCTGCCCTGAAACTGGTGCCACGCTATAACCACTTTTTGCCTGCGTTACGCCAATTGGGTTTGGCGGCTGCTGCCTGAAATTTGATTGAATATTCGTCTGCTAATACGTCCACCTAGTAATTCACCTAGTATTTACAACTAAAGTGCCCCAGTGTTACCGCATTGGGGCATTTATCGTCTATACATATCCAGTAAGAGGGGAATGTCCAATAAGAATAGAATGCTGACACTATGCACTGATGCGCCCACCACGGAAGGGGAACGCCACATGCCACGTACCCATGAATACGCTTTTATCGCTTTGCTGGCGATTATAGCCCTATTAAATATCCATGATTCTTATAATGATTACAATAAATGCCAATTGGGTAGTTATAACTTGTGGAATTTCATACCAGAAATGCTGGTCATTCTGCTAGCAACGCTGGGTATCGCTTTCCTGCTGCGGATGATCCGCCGCCGGATGCAGGAAGTGGATATTTTACGCCAGCAGTTGAAAACCACCCGCAAAGACCTCGGCGACCTCAATAAAAAAATGAACCAGTTCATCCGCGATGCCCGCACTGAGGCCAGCCACGAGTACAGCGAAGCCATTCAGGTGCAATTGACGCTGTGGGATTTTACCCCTAGCGAAAAGGAAATTGCCTTGTTGTTGTTGAAAGGCTTGAGCTTTGAAGAAATTGCCCGTGTCCGGGCTGCCAAAGAGAAAACCGTGCGCCAGCAGGCCAGTGCCATTTACCGAAAATCCAGCCTCACCGGGCGGCATGAGTTTGCTGCGTGGTTTTTTGAGGATTTTCTGCATTAGACAAATGTCCCATACACAGGACAAACCTCGCATGAATGCGTTGAAATACCTGAAATTTAGGCCATTTGCGCGACACGCCGCGAAAAATATTTGCCTACAGTCGAAACAGCTTACGCAGATCGGTGTAAGCGGACTGACAAATACATTCAAGGAGTACACGGATATGAAAACTATTTTGGTAACACTGCTGATGGGAATGGGCATGACAATGGCTGCCGTACCGATGACTGCAAACGCGACTGGTTATGACAGTTGTGCGCCACACAGCTTTTATGGTCATGGTCACCCCGGTTCTTACGGTTACATTGCGCCACACTGGCATGATTCGACGGGTCATGACACCCAAGGTTCTGATCAGAGGTACGAATGCCGCAGTCATCAGCAGCCGTCTCATTGGTACGGTGGCGGTCATGATCGTGGTGATCATAGCCAATGCAGTCACGACAACTATCACAATGGTCATCATTGATGGCTATCTATTGGTCTGACCTGCACGGTAACGACCGATAAGTAATTGTTTATTTAGCCACCGTTCGCGGTGGTTTCTTTTTAGGAATGCCCCGTTTATAACCTGTTTGTGACCGTCTTTCGGAGCATGATGCCGACCCCAGTAATACGGAACTATTTTGATAAGGCAGGGAGTTGTAAGGTTTGTGTAGGGAAACTAGGAACAGGAGCCAAGGTAATGGCAGTAAGCGCCCGAATTCTACTACCATTAAGTTGCGTGGCGGCGTGCATGGCAGTGTCAGCCTGTAGCCCCGCTGCCAATATCCGGGCATCCACTGTTCGCGTTATTCCTGCGGGCATTCCCCGTGCTGACCCCACTCAGTGGTGGCAGCAAGCCTTCAACGACCCCTTGCTGAGTGCGTTGATTCGGGAAGCACTGCAAGCTAACCCGGATATGACCACCGCCCAAGCCAACTTGCGCATAGCACGGGCGCAACGCAGCATTGCCAGTGCCGACCTGTTGCCCAGCCTGTCGGGTAGCGGGTCTGCCAACCGCGCAGCCAGCAACGCCAGCTACAGCGCCACGTTGGATGCCAGTTGGGAAGCCGACCTGTTCGGCAGCAACCGCTTGGCAGCCAAGGCGGCTGATGCTGATTTACAAGCATCACAAGCCAATCTGGATGCACTCAAGGTTTCCCTCGCCGCTGAAGTAGCCAGCAGCTACGTCAACCTGCGGCTGGCACAGGCACGCTTAGCTATTTCACGCCAAAGCCTTGCTTCCCGCACCGAAACGGTCAGCCTGACCACCTTAAAACAGCAGGCAGGGCTTGCCAGCGCCTTGGAGTTGACCCAAGCCAACCTCAGTTTGGGGCAAGTGCAAGCGCAGATCCCCGCACTGGTCAATAGCCTGATCCAATCACGCCATGCACTGGCGGTTCTCACCGGCAAGCCACCGCCAGCCCTGAATGCCCGCTTGCAGGCGCATAAACCGATTCCACGGGCGGCATTAAAGCGACTGGGCAATATTCCCGCTAATGCCCTGCGCCAACGCCCCGATTTGCGGGCGGCTGAATACGGCATTCTTGCTGCCAAACTGCGGGTGAAAGCCGCCAACGCCGACCGTTACCCCAGCCTCCGTTTGGGCGGTGCGCTGAATGCCAATGACCGCAATCTGAGCGATTTACTCGATGCTGCCAGCATTACCCGTTCCTTGCTGGCTTCGGTGAGCGCCCCGCTGTTTGATGCGGGCAGGCTGCGGCAACAGGTCGAAATCCGCGATGC
Source organism: uncultured Gammaproteobacteria bacterium (assembly GCA_963818325.1). GTDB lineage: Bacteria > Pseudomonadota > Gammaproteobacteria > Thiotrichales > Thiotrichaceae > Thiothrix. The sequence goes on from CAWFRV010000018.1 coordinate 312,970, forward strand.
CAACCGCCAACAGGCGCTTGCCCAGTACCAAAAAACCTTGCTGGGTGCATTGCATGACGTGGCAAATGCCTTTTCCAGCCTCAACGCCGTGCGCCAACAACAGCCGTTGCTTGCCCACAATGTGCAATTGGCCCGCAGCGCGGAACATCTGGCACAACTCAGCTATGACGCAGGCATGGTGGATTTTCCCAACGTGCTGGATGCGCAACGGGCGGTACTGGGCGCACAAGATAGCCTGCTCTCTGCCCAAGCCGAACAAGCGCAAGCCGTCATCAGCCTTTACAAAGCCATCGGTGGCACATGGTAGGAGAACCACGCAATGCACAAGTTAAACAACAGCTTAAACAACAGCAGCCCACAGCATAATAATGGTTACACCTCCATTATATCCCTGCAAGATGTCCTCAACCCCACGGGCAGTGGCGGCAAACGTCCCCGTTGGGCATGGCAGGGTTGGCTGGCGCTGGCATTACTGGTCATAGCGGGCAGTATCGGTTGGTATTTCCTGAATACGCCTAGTGCGAGTCAGTCGCTCAGTTTCCGCACCGAAGCCCTGCAACGCGGCACGCTCAAGCTCAGTATCACCGCCACCGGCAAGCTCAAACCCTTGAATCAAGTGGATATTAGCACCGAACTGTCTGGCACGCTCAATGCGGTACGGGTGAATGTCAACGATACCGTCAAACGCGGGCAGGAACTGGCAAGCCTGAACACCACCCAATTAAACGACGCGATCATCAAAAGCAAAGCAGCCTTGGTATCCGCCGAAGCCAGAGTGCAACAAGCCGCAGCTACCGTCATTGAAGCCCGTGCCAACCTTCAGCGGCTGCGCCAGTTGCACACTGCTTCCGCTGGCAAATTGCCTTCGCAACTGGATATGGATACGGCGATTGCCACCCTGAAACGCGCCCAAGCGGATGCAGCCGTCAGCAACAGCAGCATTACCTCGGTCAACGCTGAACTGCGTTCCGCCACCACCGACCTTAGCAAAGCCAGCATCCTGTCGCCGATTGATGGGGTAGTATTGAAACGCAGTGCCGAAGTGGGGCAAACCGTCGCCTCCTCCTTTTCTTCCCCGACGCTGTTCACCTTGGCAGAAGACCTTGCCAAAATGGAACTCGAAGTCAACGTCGATGAAGCCGATGTCGCGCAAGTCAAGCAAGGTCAAGCGGCTGTATTCAGTGTGGATGCGTGGGCAGGGCGTGAATACCCCGCCAGGGTGCAGCGTGTCAATTTGGGGGCTGGCGAATCCGACAGCAATGTGGTGTCTTACCCCACCGTGCTGGCAGTCGCTAATGCGGATTTGAGCTTGCGCCCCGGCATGACCGCCACGGCAACGATTATTACCCAGACCAGTGCCGATGCTTTGTTAGTGCCGAATGCTGCGCTGCGCTTCACCCCCGCCAGCGTGGACACCGCTAACACCGCGCTGCCTGCTGCTGCGCCCAGTGGGGGGTTGCTTGCCAAATTGCTACCGACTGCGCCGCCGCGCCCCAGCAACCAAGCCCCGCCTGTCGTTGCCGATGGCTTGCCAGAGGGGCAGCAACAGGTCTGGGTTCTCGCTAATAACCAGCCCACCCCCGTCACGCTGACGACGGGGATGACTGATGGCGAGTACACCGCAATGGTTTCCGGCAATTTGAGCGCGGGGATGCAGGTCATCACCGATAGCACCACGCTCGCCGAGGCTAGCCGATGAGCAGCTTGCTGACCCTCAGGGGCATTACCAAAAGTTACGGGCAAGGCTGGCCGTTTTCTGGCATTGCAAGGCATTGACCTGCACATTGAAGCAGGCGAATTCGTCGCGGTGATGGGGGCAAGTGGTTCGGGCAAATCCACCGCAATGAATATTATGGGCTGTTTGGATGTGCCGACGAGTGGCGAATACTTATTCCGCGAAACACGGGTGGAACACTTGGATCGCCACCAGCGGGCGTTGTTGCGGCGGCATTTCCTCGGCTTTGTGTTTCAGGGCTTTAACTTGTTGGCACGCACTACCGCGCTGGAAAATGTCGAACTGCCGCTGCTGTATCGCGGTGACAGCGTTGCCCAACGCCGCGCCGCTGCCCGCACTGCCTTGGAACAGGTGGGCTTGGGCGGCTGGGAACAGCACACCCCAGCGGAACTGTCGGGCGGGCAACAGCAGCGTGTCGCCATTGCCCGCGCCCTTGTTACCCAACCCACCTTACTATTAGCGGATGAACCCACTGGCAACCTTGATACCCGCCGCAGCCACGAAATCATGGCGGTATTGCGGACGCTGAATCAAGATTCACGGGATTACGGTTCTCATGGTGACGCACGAACCGGACATGGCGGCCTACGCCCAGCGCGTGGTGCAGTTTGTCGATGGGCGCATCGCCAGTGATGCCCATTACGCGGAGGCGGGCTAATGCTGTGGAACAGTGTGTTACTGGCTTGGCGTGAAATCCACCGCAACTTATTGCGTTCGTTTCTCACCATCCTAGGCATTGTTATCGGGGTGGCAGCCGTGATTACGATGGTCACGTTGGGGAACGGTGCGACACAAGCGATCAAGGACAAGGTTGCCGCGATGGGGAGTAACCTGCTGCAAATTCACCCGGATCAGCGCGTGCGCGGGGCGGGGCCAGCACCCGCTTTCACACTGGAGGATGTGGAAGCCATCCGCGCCAATATTCGGGGGCTGGCAGCGGTTGCGCCAGAGGTCAATCGCGTGGTTAGTCTGGTCGCAAAGGCGAATAACTGGTCATCCAGCGCCATTGGAACGAACCGTGATTTTCTGCTGGCGGGAAACTGGGCGCTGGCAGGTGGGCGCAATTTTACGGCGGACGAAGAGATGACGGGGCAGGCGGTGTGCATCCTCGGTGCAAGCCTTAGCCGTGAACTGTTCGGGGTGCGCCGCGCTTTGGGCGAAAATGTGCGGGTGGAAAACTTTTCCTGCAAAATCATTGGTATCCTTACAGCGAAAGGGCAAGTTGAGCAGGGGCGCGATCAAGACGACAAGGTGTTGCTGCCTATCCGCACCCTCCAGCGGCGGCTGTTAGGGAATCGTGAGGTGTCCGGCATTCTGGTTTCCGTCAAACATGAAGCTGACATTAGCAATGTGCAACGTCAGTTGACGGGTTTGCTGCGTGAACGCCGCCATCTGCCCAGCCATGAGAGTAATAATTTCAGCGTGTTTGATGCCCGCGAGATTACCGAAACCCTGTCCGGTACGACGCGGATCATGACGGCTTTATTGGGGGCGGTGGCTTCGGTCAGCCTGCTGGTGGGCGGGATCGGCATTATGAATATCATGCTGGTGTCCGTCACCGAACGTACCCGCGAAATCGGGGTGCGGCTGGCGATTGGGGCGGTGGAAGGCGAGGTGTTGCTGCAATTTTTGATTGAGGCGGTGGCACTGTCAGCCTTGGGCGGGCTGCTTGGCGTGGTGCTGGCGACGCTTGCTTCGATCTTGCTGGCGCAATGGATGGAACTGCCGTACCGCTTTGATGCCAGCATCAACCTGCTGGCGTTGGTGTTTGCGGGAGGAATAGGGATCTTGTTCGGGTATATGCCTGCGAAACGGGCAGCACAGCTTGACCCGATTGTGGCGTTGCGGCATGAGTAACATTAAACCTTAAGCCCGCTTTAAGGATAATGGCGCAACATCTCCCCCATGATTAATGCAATGGGAGATTGTTATGTTGTTCATCCGTTTCTGGCAGGCTGCTTCAGTCTGCACTGTCCTGCTGGCTACCCCGATACTCGCCGATACGCCCCAACAAATCCTCGATGGTTTCACCACGCAAGCCAAAACCGAAACACCTGATTTTAAAGGTTTTGATGCCGAACGTGGCAAACTGTTTTTCAACAATACCCACGGCAATGACTGGAGTTGCGCGACTTGCCATACCCAGAACCCCGCCGATACAGGCAAGCACGCCAAGACGGATAAGCTGATCGACCCGCTAGCCCCATCCGCCAATGCCGAGCGTTTTACTGACCCGAAAAAGGTCGCCAAGTGGTTCAAACGCAACTGCGGCGATGTGCTGGATCGTGAGTGTACTTCGCTGGAAAAAGGCGATGTGCTGACGTATTTAATGGCAATCAAGTAAGGATTTCCCCATGTTATTCAACTTATTCAAGTCAAAAAAATCCACGGTTGCTCTCGCCTTGGCAGCACTGCTGCTGGCAGGTGGCGGCGCAATGCAGGCATTCGCCGACGATGACGAACACGAAGGCCGTGAACGCGGCGAACGGGGCGAAGAACACGAAGGCCGTGAAGGGCGGCGAAGGCCGTGAACGCGGCGGCGAAGGCCGTATGCTCACCGCCACCAATGCGACGTTCCAAACCGAATGCAGCGCCTGCCACATGGCTTACCCGCCCGGTATGTTGCCCGCCGCTTCTTGGAAGGAAATGATGGGGACGCTGGACAAGCATTTCGATTCCGATGCGAGTTTAGATGCGGCGACCGTTGCCGAAATTCTACCCTTCCTCGAACAGAACGCCGCACCAGAACGTAAAGCGGATAGCGGCGCAAAGCCCGTGCTGCGTATTACCGAAACCCGTTGGTTCAAGAATGAACACGATGAAATCTCGCCCGCGACGTGGAAGCGTGAGTCGATCAAAAGTGCGTCCAACTGCATGGCTTGCCATACCAGCGCGGACAAGGGCAATTTTGACGAAGACAGCATTCGTATCCCAAAGTAAGGAGATAAGGCTATGTTGCAACGTGTCTTGGTGTGGGACGTACCGACGCGGGTATTCCACTGGACGTTGGCGCTGTCTTTTGCTGGCGCGTACCTGACGGCGGATGGCGAGCGTTACCGTGACATCCACGTAGCACTAGGCTACCTGATGCTGGGGATGATTGCGTTCCGGTTGGTGTGGGGCTTCGTCGGTACGGCTTATGCCCGCTTTGGTTCATTCCTATGCAAGCCTGCTGATGTCGTGTGCTATGTGCGTTCTTTGTTCAGCCAGCAGCCTGAGCATCACGTCGGGCATAATCCGGCGGGTGGGGTGGCGACTTTCTTGCTGCTAGCACTCGGTGTGTTGATCAGTGTCAGCGGTGTGGGGCTATACTGGGAACTCGGTGATGAAGAAATCTTTGAGGAATTGCACGAAATTGCTGCCAACCTGATGTTACTGGTGGTGTGCGTGCATGTCGCCGGGGTGCTGGTCAGCAGTGTGTTGCACAAGGAAAATCTGGTGCGTTCCATGCTGACGGGTTACAAGACCGCTGATGCTGAGGCGGCTATTTCCCGCCCTTATGTGGGCTTGGGCATGTGGATGACCGGTGTGGTCATAGTATTCCTGTTGGTTTATCTGAGTGGCCTAGCCTTTTAATATGGAGATTATTATTTATGGAAAATCAGAGTAAAACAGTCCGGGTGTGGGATCCGCTGGTGCGTATTTTTCACTGGTCGCTGGTGGTGTCATTCGCGGTTGCTTACTTCAGTTCGGAAGACGGGGAAGGCTTGCATGAAATTAGCGGGTACATTGCGTTCGGCTTGATCCTGTTCCGTATCCTGTGGGGGTTTATTGGCTCCCAATATGCCCGTTTCAGTGATTTCATCTATTCACCGCAGGCGGTGATGGAGTATTTGCGCTCCTTGTTCACTACGCATCCCAAGCACTATTTGGGGCATAACCCGGCAGGTGGCTGGATGGTGGTGTTACTGTTGCTGGGTGTATTGGCAACAGGGTTTACGGGCATGAAACTGTTGGCGGTGGACGAAGGGCGCGGGCCATTGGCACAGATGGAAGTACCTGCCTTGATCTCCCCTGCTTATGCCGATCGGGATGAGGATGAGGAACATGAAGGCAGGGAACAAGGCGAAAATGAGGGCGGCGAAGAGTTTTGGGAAGAAGCCCATGAAGTCGCAGCCAACCTGACCTTGTTGCTGATTTTCCTCCATGTGGTGGGGGTCGTTGTCAGCAGCCGTTTGCACCGTGAAAATCTGGTGCGGGCCATGGTGACAGGTGACAAAAATCTAGCTGATAAAGATGTAGCATGAATCAGATCGAATTTTTGTTCATGCTGATCCCGGCGCTGGTGGCGCTGGGTGGTGGCATATTGGCGATGTTTTGGCATCCTAGCCATCAGATGCGCAGCCTGATCCAGCATTTTGCCGCAGGGGTAGTGCTGGCAGCCTTGGCGGTGGAATTATTGCCGGAAATCGGGCGTGAACATGCCCCAGGCTCGGTGCTGATTGCGGCGTTTGCGGCGGGCAGCCTGTTTATGTACGGCATGAAGCTGTGGACGATGCGTATGGAGGCGGGTGATGCTCATGCCCCCACTAAAAGCGGGCTGGATTGGGGCTTGCTGGTGGCGACTTTCATTGACATTGCGGTGGATGGTTTCATTATCGGTGCAGGCTTCGCGGCAGGTGGTGAAACCGGGATGATTTTGTCTCTGGGGCTGTCGGTGGAATTGCTGTTTTTGGGGCTGGCGTTAACGTCGGAAAGCACCAAGGGCTGGCGCATCGTGGCGATTTCCGGGGCATTGGCTGTCACCGTGTTGGTGTGCGCCTTGCTGGGCAGTTTCTTGCTGTCGGGTGCGTCGAATGCCGTGATTGCCGCTTCCTTGGCGTTCAGTGCTGCTGCTTTGCTGTATCTGGTGACTGAGGAATTGCTGATTGAGGCGCATGAAGTGGAAGAAAAGCCGATTGCGACCTTGGTGCTATTCAGCGGTTTTCTGGTGTTCTGGAGCATTCAGTTGTCGGGGAGTTAACCCGTATGCGGATATTGGTGGTCGAAGACGATGCCTTGCTGGGTGATGCGATTCAGGCAGGGCTGAAGCAGTCCGGTGATGCGGTCGATTGGGTGCGGGATGGCCTCCAAGCGGATCATGCGTTGCTGACTGAAACCTATGGTGCGGTGGTGCTGGATTTAGGCTTGCCGCGCTTGTCGGGGTTGGAAGTCTTGCAACGCTTACGCCACCGCAAATCCAATATTCCCGTGCTGATCTTGACTGCCCGCGATACGGTGGAAGACCGTATTACCGGGCTGGATCAGGGGGCGGATGATTATCTGGTCAAACCCTTTGATATGGGGGAATTGTCCGCTCGTTTGCGTGCCCTGATCCGCCGTGCCAATGGTCACGTTACCCCGCTATTGCAGGTCGGTGAGGTCGAACTTGACCCTGCGGGGCATTGCGTCAGTTATCAGGGCGCAAGCGTTGACCTTTCCTCGCGCGAATTCACCGTGTTGCAGGCATTGATGCTGAATGTGGGCAGGGTGCTGTCCCGCGCCCAACTGGAAGACAAGCTGTATGCATGGGGGCAGGAAGTCGAAAGCAATACCGTGGAAGTCCACATCCATCACCTGCGCCGCAAACTTTACCCCGGTTTGATTGAAACCATCCGTGGCGTGGGCTACCTCATTCCCCGCGACAAGGCGAGTTAACATGTCACTGAAGCAACGCTTATTGATGCTGGTGTTGGGTGTGGTCATGCTGGTATGGGTTGGTGCGGCAACTTTCACCTATTACGATGCCCACCATGAACTCAATGAAGTGCTGGATGCGCATCTGGCGCAGGCATCCACGTTGCTGGTGGCGCAATCGACGCATGAACTGGATGATGATGAGGGTGAACACGCCCCGTTGTTACACAAATATTCGCGTCAGGTGGCTTTTCAAGTCTGGGAGCATGGCGATGAACTCAAACTGCATTCGGCGAATGCCCCCACCGTACCGCTGGGCAAAAAAAAGCAGGGGTTCAGCGATACGGTGATTGATGGTCAACACTGGCGGGTTTTTAGTACGTGGGACAATGCCGGTGAATCGCTGATTCATGTCGCAGAACTGTCCGAGATACGCGACGAATTGGCGGGTGAAATCACCGGCAATCTGTTGTTACCGCTGTTGCTGACCTTACCGTTACTCGCCGTGCTGTTGTGGTGGGTGGTGGCTGCCAGCTTGCGCCCGCTGGTTAACCTGACGCAAGCCGTTGCCAGTCGCCAACCCGATAACCTTGCTCCGCTGACTGTTGCCGTCCCACGTGAAGTCATACCGCTGATCGAACGCCTCAACCACCTGTTTGCCCGTACTGGCAAATTAATCGAAAACGAACGCCGTTTTACTGCCGATGCTGCCCACGAATTGCGCACCCCAATGGCAGCGATCAAGGCGCAAGTGCAAGTGGCACAAGGCGCAACCGATAAGGCGGGGCGTAACCGTGCGTTGGATAATGCGATTCAAGGTTGCAACCGTGCCACCCATTTAATCGGGCAATTGCTGACGCTGGCACGGCTGGAAAGTGCCGATACCGCCAACTTACAACTTTGCCCATTACGAGCTTTGGCGGCGGAAGTGATGGCAGAGCTTGCGCCCAAAGCCTTGGAATCTGGAGTGCGCTTGGAATTGCTGGACGGTGAAAACATTAGCGTCAAGGGTTTGCCAGCTTTATTACAGGTGATGCTACGCAACTTGTTGGATAACGCGGTGCGTTACTCGCCAGCCGGTACGCAGGTGGTGGTGGCTATTGGGCGGCGGCAGGGCAAGCCTTACCTGAGTGTGAGTGATGATGGCTGCGGTTTGCCGGAAGAGGAACTGGCGAAGGTTTCCCAGCGGTTTTATCGCCCGTTGGGCACATCTGCCAGCGGCAGTGGTTTGGGGCTTTCCATCGTGCAGCGCATTGCGGAAATTCATCAGGCGGAAGTGCAAATCGGGGCAGGGATCGACGGGCGTGGTTTGCAGGTCACAGTGCGCTTTTAAGGCATTCAGTGAGCGTATAGGACAAATGTCCTATGAGATTTGACTATTATCAAAATAGATCTGATGTATGATTTGCCCGATGCAAGAAATTTATATCCCCAATAAGCTTGCAGCTTCGATAACGACATAAAAGAGGCAAACCCCATGAAACGATTGTTGACTACAATAGCAGCAGTATCTGTGCTGCTACCCGCTTTGGCTTCCGCCAACCCTGCCACCCTTAACCACCCCGGACGTACCCTCGCCGCCAACTGCTTCCAATGCCACGGTACGGATGGTTACGGTATGGAACATCTGGCAGGCGAAAGTATTAATGAAATCGCCGATGAATTGATGGAAATGCAGTTCGAGCCTGCCCGTCAGGACATTATGGCTGTCCATGCACAGGCTTACACGGCAGAGGAAATCAACCTGATTGCCGACTACTTTTCCAAACAACCAAAATAGGGGGGCGTGACTATGCAACGCAGAGACTTTTTACGTTTTCTCGGTACTGGCGCAGCACTGGGCATGATGGCTCCATTTGCTGATGTTTTAGCTGCTGGCAGTGTGACCATGCCGGGTAATACCGGCGCAAATGGTCGGGTCGTGGTGATCGGTGGCGGTATGGCGGGGACAACCGTCGCCAAATACTTACGTCTGTGGGGCGGGACAGGTGTGCAAGTCACACTGGTTGAGCCTAACCCGACCTATATTTCCAATATTTTCAGCAACAAAGTGCTGACGGGCGAGCGCACCCTTACGCAGTTGTCGTACAAATACGGCACACTGACCAGCAAGTACGGCGTTAAGCTGATCACCAAATCCGTCACCGCGATTGATTATGTCGGTCAGCAAGTCACCCTCAACGATGGCAGCAAACTGCTTTACGACCGGCTGGTGATTGCACCGGGTGTTGCGTTCGATGCGCTGCCGATGTCCGGCACAGCAGCGGCGCAGGCGAACGTGGTACACGCATGGCAAGCAGGGGCGCAAACCACCTCGTTGCAAAACCAGATCAAGGCGATGAGCTAAGACCGATACCTTTATCCTGACCATTCCGGCGAAACCTTACCGTTGCCCACCGGGGCCGTATGAGCGTGCTTGCGTGGTGGCAGATTACCTGACCCGTACTAAAAAGGGTGGCAAAGTCGTGGTGTTGGATGCCAACCCCGGCATTCAGGCGGAAGTGGAAAATTTCACCAATGCCTTCAAGAATATCCACAAGAACATTACCTACGTCCCGAATGCTGTCATCAGCAGCATCGACGCCAATACCCTTGGCAGCAAGGTCAACACTAGTGCCGGTACTTTTTCGGGCAAGGTCGTCAATGCGATTCCACCCCACCGGGCGGGCAAAATCATTACCGATAACCCACTGCTGGCAAATGTGGGTGGGCGTTGGGCGGGTGTGAATGTGCTGAGCTATGAATCAGCCCTTCCCAAGATCCATGTGATTGGGGATGCCGCTGCTACCACCCAGCCGAAAGCAGGGCATATTGCCAATGCGGAAGCCAAGGTGTGTGCGGATGCTATCGTGCATTTGTTGCGTGGTGAGGCGGTTAACCCGTCGCCGATGACTAACTCGGCCTGTTATACACCGATCACCAACAAAACGGCTTCGTGGCTATCGGTGGTCTACCGCTACGATCCGGTAACCGGCACGATGCTGCCAACTGGCAATGGCATCACCGAATCCAGCGGTATCAGCACCAAGAACCACGAAGAAATGCTCAAGTGGTTCAGTAACCTGATGTCAGATACCTTCGCCTAATCAAACGGTTACCGCAGAAAATAGCGGTAGGGGCAGACCTCTGTGTCTGCCCTTTTTACTATCATAGCTTCAGCCGTGCCAGCCGGTTAGCATTCGTCACCACCGTCACGGACGACAACGCCATTGCCAGCCCCGCAATCATCGGGTCAAGCAACATCCCCGTAAACGGGTACAACACCCCAGCCGCAATCGGGATGCCCAGCGAGTTGTAGACAAACGCCCCAAACAGGTTCTGCCAGATATTGCGGGTGGTGGCTTTGGAGATGGCAATGGCGTGGCTAATCCCGCGCAGCGAATGCCCCACCAGCGTAATGTCAGCAGCAGCAATCGCCACATCCGTACCCGCACCAATGGCAATGCCCACGTCTGCCCGTGCCAGTGCCGGGGCATCGTTGACCCCATCGCCGACCATTGCCACTTTGCGCCCTTGTGCTTGTAATGCCCCAATGATCTGCGACTTGTCGGCAGGCAACACTTCCGCGTGTACGCTGCGGATGCCGACTTGCTGGGCAATATGTTCCGCCACCTCGCGGCGGTCGCCAGTCAGCATGATCACGTCCAGCCCCTGTTGTTGCAGGGCGCGGATGCTCTCCGCTGCATCGGCTTTGATGGCGTCCGCAATGCCGAACAGTGCCACGATCTGCTGACTGTCTGCCAGAAACACCGGGGTTTGTCCCTGTGCATCCAGTTCACGCAACTACGTCTTGCCAAGCATCCAGTGCCACGCCTTGCTGTTGCATCAGGCGGGTATTGCCGATGTACCACGTTTTGCCCTCCAGCACTGCCTGTGCGCCATGCCCTGCAATCGCGGCAAATGCACTCACGGGCAAATCCGCCAGCCCTTTGGCTTTGGCAGCGTCACGGATGGCAGCACCTAGCGGATGTTCCGAACCGCGTTCAAGGCTGGCAGCAACCTGCAACAGGTGGTCGGCAGCTTGCCCCGCCGCCGCATGGGTCAGGTTCAGGGTCGGTTTGCCCTGCGTAATCGTGCCGGTTTTGTCCAGCACAATGGTGTCGAGTTTGGCGGCCTGTTGCAGCGCATCGCCATTGCGGATCAGGATGCCGGATTGCGCCGCCTTGCCGACCCCGGCAATGATCGAAATCGGTGTCGCCAAGCCCAGCGCACACGGGCAAGCAATCACCAGCACGGTCATGGAGGTGACAATGGCATAGCTTAACGACGGTTCCGGCCCCAGCCAGTACCAGAGTATGAAAGTAAGGATGGCGATGGACACCACCACCGGCACGAATACCGACGCCACTTTATCCACCAGCCGCGCAATCGCCGGTTTGGAACTTTGCGCTTGGCGGATCATGCCGATAATCTGCGCCAGCACCGTATCCGCGCCGATATGGCTGACTTGCATCAGGAAACTGCCCGAACCGTTGAGCGTTCCACCCGTGAGCGTATCACCCGCGTTCTTGGCAACCGGGACCGATTCCCCGGTGAGCATGGACTTCGTCCACATGCGATTGCGCCTTGCAGCACTTTGCCATCCAGCGGCACGGTTTCACCCGCCCGCACCCGCAAGGTTTCTTCCAGCCCCACGTCTTCCAGCGGCAAATCCAGTTCCTGCCCGTTGCGGATAACGTGGGCAATGGGTGGTTGCAACTTCATCAGGCTTTTGATGGCGGCGGAGGTGCGCCCGCGTGCCCGCATTTCCAGCGCATTGCCGAAGCTGACCAGCGCAATGATCACCAGTGCCGCCTCGAAGTAGGCGTGGCGTGCCAGTGAAGGGACGGCAGTGGGGAACAGCACCACCAGCATCGAGTACAGCCATGCCGTACCCGTGCCGAGGGAGATGAGGGTATCCATATTGCTGTTGCGGTGCTTGAGTTGCTGCCATGCACCCCGGAAGAAATGCCCACCGGAATACACCATCACCGCCAGTGTCACCAAGCCCGGTTGCCGAGCCAGAACCAGCGCCCTGCGCCTTCCATACCCGGTAATACGTGCAGCAGCATGTCGCCGATGAGCAGGAATGCCCCCGGAATGCCTGCCACCCACACCCTGCGCCACAGGCGTTGGTATTGCGCCTGTTCATGGGCTTCCTTTTCCTGTTCGGAAGCGCGGCCTTGCATGACGGCAGCGGTGTAACCTGCGGCTTTGACCGCTTGCACCAAGGCAGCGGGGTCAACGTCACCTTTGACTTGCGCGGTACGTTCGGCAAGGTTGACGTTGGCTTCGGTCACGCCCGCAACGGACTGCAAGGCAGTTTCCACGCTGCTGACACAACCAGCACACATCATGCCGGTGATGGAGAGGCGGATGGGGGGATGGGTTGGCATCGGGGAACCTCTGGGCGCTTAGCCTTCCAGCAAGGTGGTGGGGTATCCGGCAGCCGTCAGCGTGTCGATGATTTGTTGCGGGGTGACATTACCCTCTACCTCGGCGCTGGCGGATGCCAAATCAACCGTGGCATTGGTGACGCCTTCGAGCTGCTTCCAGCTTTTGTTTGACGTTGCTGACGCAGCCGCCACACATCATTTTTTCAACTTTGAATTTCATGCTTGTCTCCGTTTTAGGTGTTGGGGATAGGCTACCGCAAGCTACCCTATAAGGAAAGGTGGGTGTCGCTGGCGCTCGACCCACCCTACGGTTATTTTTGGGTTTCTTCCGCTTTCTGGAACGGGGTAAAGCGTACGGTCTGCGGCGCAGGGGTAACTGACAACACCACTTTCATGTCGTCACTGGTTTTGAAGTCGCCAGTGCCTTTGAGCAGGTTTTCTTCCGCTGGTTCCAGCTTCACTTCCATTTTAGTATCGCCGGAAAGTATCGTGGCCGTGGCGGTCATCCCCGCGCTGGGCTGGGGGTGTTGGCGTGGTTCATCACGTATACGGTCATGTCCTTGTCCTTCATCACCAGTTCGAGGTGGTGGGTGTCGGTCATGTGCACTTGTCCACCGTGCGGGCTGGCTTGGTGTCGTGATGGTCTGCCCATACGCCTTGCGCGGCGAAGCAGGGATACGGCGAGTAATACAGTTTTAAACAGTTTCATGGGTATCTCCTTGATTGGATAAAAGGTTTTGTAACGGTTTTTCACCCCAGCGGTAAAACAGTACCGGGGTGAGCAGGGTATCCAGCAGGGTGGAACTGACCAACCCGCCGAAAATGACCAGCGCGACCGGGTGCAAAATTTCCTTGCCGGGGTCGCCGCCTGCCAGTAACAGGGGTAACAGCGCAAACGCTGCGACCAACGCGGTCATCAGCACCGGCACTAGCCGTTCCAGACTGCCGCGCACGATCATGGGAATGCCGAAGGTTTCGCCTTCTTGCTGACCAGATTGAGGTAATGGCTGATTTTGAGGATGCCGTTGCGGGTACTGATCCCCGCCAGCGTGATGAAGCCGACCAGACTTGCCACCGACAGGGTTTGCCCCGCCAGCCACAGCGCCACCACGCCACCGACCATTGCCAGCGGAATATTGCCCATGATAATCAGCGCCAATACGCTGGATTGGTAACGGCTGTACAGCACCAGAAAAATCAGCGTCAGTGACACCAGCGCGAGCATGGCAATCAGTTGGCTGGCTTGTTCTTGCGCTTGAAATTGCCCTTCGAGTCGGGTGAAATAGCCTTCGGGGAGCGGGAATTCGCCAATTCGGCACGGATGGCTTGCACCACGGCTGTGCCATGTCCGCGCCATCAGCGGCATTGGCGGACAGCACGATGCGGCGGCGGCTGTTTTCGCGCACGATCTGGTTGGGGCCGCTGCTGTCTTCGATGCTGGCAATCTGCTGCAGGGGAATGTATCCGGCGTGGGTTTCCACCAGCAGATTGCGCAAGCCGTGGGCGGTGCGGTCAGCTGTCCTGCAGGCGGATCACCACGTCGGCACGGCGGTTGTTGTCCAGCACTTGCGCCACGGTTGCGCCATTGGCAAGGGTTTCCAGCGCCTGGTTGATGCTGGCGGGGGTTGCGCCGTATTGCTGCACCTTGCTGTAATCGACCCGTACCTGCAATTGCGGGATGCGTACCTGCTTTTCGAGCTGCAAATCCACCAAGCCGGGAATGGCTGCCAAGCGCGTTTGCAAATCGCGTTGCCAGACTGCGCAAGGTGTCGGTGTCGTCGCCAAACACTTTCAGGGCAATTTGCGCCCGTACCCCGGACAGCAAGTGATCAAGGCGGTGCGAAATCGGTTGCCCGATATTGATGGAGGCGGGGATCACTGCCAAGCGGCTGCGGATGTCTGCCAACACCGCTTCACGCGGACGTTCGGATGGCTGCAAGTCCACGTCAATTTCGCTGGAATGCACCCCTTCGGCGTGTTCGTCGAGTTCAGCCCGCCCGGTACGCCGCCCGACCTGTTTCACCTCCGGCACTTGCAGCAGCAGGTTTTCTGCCAACGTGCCAATGCGGTTGGATTCGGTCAGGGAAATGCCCGGTTGCAACATTAGGCTGACCGTCAACGTGCCTTCGTTGAACGCGGGCAGGAAGGCGCGGGGGAAGAAGGGGATGCTGGCAGCGGCGATCAACACCACGACCACGGCGGCACTGAGCAATAGGCGGACGTGGGGGAATGACCAGTGCAGCAGGCGGGTGTCGCAGCGTTTCAGGAAGCGGACTAGCGGGGAGTCCTGGTCCCTTTTGCCTTCTCGCCGCTCCTGTTTCTCCCAACAAGTAATAACACAACACTGGCGTGACCGTCATCGCCACCCCCAGACTCGCCAGTATCGACACGATGTAGGCAATCCCCAATGGCGTGAACAGCCGCCCTTCAATCCCCGCCAGAAAGAACAGCGGCACGAACACCAGCACCACAATCAGCGTGGCATACACCACCCCCGAACGCACTTCCCGCGAAGCCGCCGCAATCACCTGCAAGGCAGGCAAGGGCTGTGGCAACAGGGCATTCTGGCGCAGGCGGCGCAGCACGTTTTCCACATCCACCACCGCATCATCCACCAGTTCCCCCAAGGCAATCGCCAAACCGCCCAGCGTCATGGTGTTGACCGACAAGCCAAAGGCATGGAACACCAGCCCTGCTGCCAGCAAGGACAGCGGAATGGCGGTGAGTGAAATCAGCGTGGTACGCACATTCAGCAGGAACAAAAACAGCACGATCACCACCATGATCGCGCCGTCACGCAAGGCTTCTTCCACATTGCCGATGGCGCTTTCGATGAAGTTGGCTT
The DNA here is from genome assembly GCA_963818325.1 of uncultured Gammaproteobacteria bacterium. Lineage (GTDB taxonomy): Bacteria > Pseudomonadota > Gammaproteobacteria > Thiotrichales > Thiotrichaceae > Thiothrix. Next base: position 328,541 of record CAWFRV010000018.1, read on the forward strand.
GTTTGAACAGCAGGTTATCCGCCTTTACCCCGGCAGGCAGGTTGCGGTTGAGGTCTGCCAAGGCGCTTTCCACTTCGCGGGTGAGTTGCACCGTATCGACACTCGGCTGCTTTTGCACCGAAAGAATCACCGCTGGTTTGCCCATGAAACTGGCTTCGCCGCGTTTCACCCCGGCGGCAAATTCCACCTTCGCCACCTGCTGCAACAGGATCGGCACATTGTCGCGGTGTGCCACCACCAGTTGCTGCATGTCTTCCAGCTTGGTGGTGCGCCCGATATTGCGGATCAGGTATTCCTGCGACTGTGCTTCCAGAAAGCCGCCGCTGGTATTGCTGGCAAAGCCGTTGAGCGCGGTTTGCAACTGGCTCGAGGCTGATGGTGAGGCGTTCCATGTTCGCCACATCCGGGGTAATGCGGTACTGGCGTACTTCACCGCCCATCGGGATCACTTGCGACACGCCCGGAATCCCCAGCAAGCGCGGACGCACCACCCACTCCGCCAAATCCCGCACCTCCATCGGCGTTGCTGTCTTACTCCCTTCACCCCTTGCGGGGGAAGGGTCGGGGATGGGGGGTAATCAACCGTCATCGCCACCAGCAAAATTTCACCCATGATCGAACTGATCGGCGACATCTGCGGCACAACCCCGGCAGGCAACTGGCTGCTGACGGTTCCCAGCCGTTCCGAGACTTGCTGGCGGTTGCGGTAAATGTCCGTCCCCCAGCCAAATTCCACGTACACAATCGACAAGCCCACGCCGGAAACCGAACGTACCCGCGTCACGCCTTCCAGCCCGTTCATTGCGGTTTCCAGCGGGAAGGTGACTAGTTGTTCGACTTCTTCCGGGGCGATGCCTGCGGCTTCGGTCATCAGGGTGACGGTGGGTTTATTGAGGTCAGGGAAATACATCCACGGGCAATTGCCGCAGGGTAAACAGCCCGTACAACATCAGCAGCAATGCCCCCATCAACACGAACAGGCGTTGTTTCAGGCTGGTCTGGATAATCGCGTTGAACATGGCAGCCCCCTAGCGCACTTGCGACAGCAATGCCGCGCTGCTGGTGACGGCGCGGATACTGCTGTTCGGCAAGCCTTCGGTAATGATCACCGTATTGGCGTCCAGCGTTTGCAACTTGACGACGTGTGGAGTGAAGCGTTCGGCGGCGGTTTTTACCCACACGGTTGGCTGTTGCTGGTTATTGTTGACCACGCTGCTGGCGGGTAAGGGTGTGCCTTGAATGCTGGTGCGGGTTTGTACGGCGAGTTTGAGCGGTTGACCGACGGTGAGGGGAGAAGAACCCCCCATCCCCAGCTCTTCCCCCGCAAGGGGTGAAGGGGGTAAGACCGTGAAGCGGAGTGGCAGGGCTTGGTTGCGCAGTTGTTGGCTGCTGCCGACAAAGTCCAGTGTCAGGGTTTGACCATTGAGGGTGGTGGTTGCACCGGTGATTTGTCCCGCTAACGCTAGCGTCGTAGGCAAGGGCTTCGACTTGCAAATGGGCTGGGTCGATGATTTCAAACAGGACATCGCCTGCATTGGCTTGTTGCCCTAACACGACCTTGGCACTGCTGATAATGCCGGACAGTGGGGCAACCAGCGGTTGTGGCTGTTGCGCAAGGCTGCCTTGCAGGGCTTTGAGGCGGGCTTTGAGGGTATCGGCGGTGTTACGGGCGGCATCGACTTCCATTTGTGGGATAGCGCCTGCAATGCTGGTCAGCCGTGTGGCATTTTTCTCTGCCAGTGCCAGTTCGGAGCGTAGTTCAGCGATTTTGTCCTGCTGGTCGCCTTTGTCGGTATTGCTGGCGGCGGGTTCAAGGATGGCGAGGGTTTGCCCTTTTTTGACCGTGCTGCCAATGCTGGGGAAACCGCCTGTCCGGGGCAAGCAAACGTCCAGCTCAGGGTTGGCTGGATCACGGCACTGGCGTTCGGGTCAGTTACGACCACGCCGTTAAGGGTGACACGTTGCGCGACGGCTTGCGGTTTGCTGGTAGTGGTGCGTAAGCCGAGCATTTGTTGGGACGCTTGCGGCATGAACACGCTGCCATCCGCCAAGCGGGTGGCTTGTGCTGTCGCCATTGCTAAACGCCAAGTTTGCCTACCAGCAAATCGTTGACGCCTTTGGCTTGCACGGTTGCCAGCAATTCGCGATTGTCCGCTTGTGGCAACCATGCGGCATCTGCTTGCACCTATGCCGTTGGCATCGGTTTGCAGCAGCAGTTTTTGCCCCTTGCTTTCCAGTTCGACCTTGGCATTGGGAATCGGGGTGTTGGTCAGCGGAAATGGCTGGCATACAGGGTCAGTTTGCCCTCGTGGAGTGCACCAAGCAGTTCCACATCGGGCGACGCCAATTCCCAGCGTATGCCGCTGTTGCCGGGGGCAATGACGGGAGCGGGGGCGCTTCATCGCCGTGGCTGTGATCTTCGCCACCGTGCGCGAACACGGGCAAAGGGATGCTTGCCATACCCAATAGCAAGCCACCGCACAAAACGGCACGTTTTAATCGTTTCATTATTGTTTACCTGAATACTTGAACACATCTTTCCCCCCTCCGCTCCCTGAGCGTAGTCGAAGGGAGGGAGAGGGACGGGGGTGAGGGGTTCTTCAGGCAATCGGTGGGCGGTAGAGCACGTCAGTACGCTCAGGCAATGGCTGGAACGATACAACAGGGGGGATAAAGCGGTTGGCTGGTGCAGCGGCAACGATTTCCGGCAGGCTCAAGACAAACTGACCGTGCTGGAATTGGTCGCAATGGCAAGTATCCGCAGTAGCCGCGTGGTCGCTGAGCGTAGCCGAAGCGTGGTGGCAGGGCTGCTTGTCCATCTGCATGTGTTCGCAGCAGTGAGGCGTTGGCGTTTTCTGGACGTGACAGCATACCGTACTCGCCGACCACACCGGGAAGGCGACCATCAACAGTATCAGTAATGTCACGATTCGATTACGCATGAGCCGAAATATAACAGGTTTCCGGCTGTTATGTAAAAAGCAGGGTTATGCCGCTGGGAGATAGCCTATAATTTCCACTTTCAACCGTTAGGCTGATTGCATGACTGTACGCTTGCACCACAATGAAATCCGTAACCGCGCCCACGCCTTCGTGCAGAAATGGCGTGAGGAATGCCGCGAAGAAGCCGAAGCCAAATCCTTTTGGGATGCGTTTTTCAGCGTGTTCGGCATTGAGCGCAAGGATGTGGCGGTGTTCGAGTGGTCGGTTGCCAAGCTGGATGCGCGGCACGGTTTCATCGACCTGTTCTGGAAAGGCGTATTGCTGGTCGAGCATAAATCACGCGGCAAGTCGCTGGATAAGGCCGAGTCGCAAGCCTTCGAGTATTACCTTGGCTTGCCGGAAAAGGAAAAGCCCAACTTTGTGCTGCTGTCGGATTTCGCCACCTTCCGCCTGTACGATTTGCGCCGTAAGCAGGAATACAGCTTTGCGATTGATGCGTTGCCAGAACACATTCACCTGTTCGATTTTATGTCGGGTTTGCAGCATTACGGCGAGACGGCGGTGGAAACCGCGCTCAATATCCAAGCGGCGGAATTGCTGGGCAGTTTGCACGATGCGTTGGCGGCATCGGGTTACAGCGGGCATGAGCTGGAAATCTTTTTGGTGCGGATTTTGTTCTGTTTGTTTGCGGAAGATACCGGGATTTTTCCGCATCACCTGTTCATCAACTACCTGCTGAATTTCACGCTGGAAGACGGTTCGGATACCGAAATGCACTTGAGCAAATTGTTTCAGGTGATGGATACGCCGTTTACGAAGCGCAGCAAAAACCTGACGGCGGAGTTGAACGAGTTCCCGTATGTGAATGGGCATTTGTTCCGTGAGCGGCTGGATATGCCGTCGTTTGACGCGGCAATGCGCGATGTGTTGCTGGATGGGGCGCACTTTGATTGGAGCAGCATTTCACCCGCGATTTTTGGTTCGTTGTTCCAGTCGATTATGGATAAGGATGCGCGGCGCAATTTGGGGGCGCATTACACCAGCGAAACGCACATTTTGCGGCTGATTAAACCGTTGTTTTTGGATGCGTTGTGGGCGGAATTTCGGGCGATCCAGCAGGGCGGCAACCGCGACAAGCGTAAGAAATTGGCGGCATTCCAGCAGCGGCTGACGGCGTTGCAGTTCCTTGATCCGGCGTGTGGGTGCGGTAACTTCCTGATCATTACTTACCGTGAATTGCGGCGGCTGGAATTGGCGGTGCTGCAAGCGCAACACGGCGACAAGCTCGACACCACGCACCTCGGCTTGGACATCACGGTCGAGCCGACCATCAAGCTGGAACATTTCCACGGCATCGAGATTGAGGAATGGCCTGCCCGCATTGCCGAAGTTGCCATGTGGTTGACGCAGCACCAGATGAACCGCGAATTTGCCCGCCAGTTTGGGCGCGAACCGGATTTGCTGCCGCTGAAAACGGCGGCGCACATCACCATCGGCAATTCGTTGCACCTCGATTGGAATGGCGTGGTGGCGCGTCAATCCCTCGCCCACATCATCGGCAATCCGCCGTTTATTGGAAAGAATTTCCGCACTGCCGAACAGAATGCGGATATGGATAAGCTGTTTGGTGCGCTGAAAAACTACAAGTCATTGGATTACGTGACCTGCTGGTTTTACAAGGCGGCGCAGTGGATGCAGGGAACGCGCATGACGGCGGCTTTCGTGGCGACGAATTCGATTACCCAAGGCGAACAAGTGCCGATTTTGTGGCAACCGCTGCTGAATCAGGGCATCCACCTGCATTTTGCCCACCGCACCTTTGCATGGGATTCGGAAGCGCGGGGCAAAGCGGCTGTGCATGTGGTCATTGTGGGGTTTGCCGCCTTCAACACCAATGGCAAACGCATTTTCGACTACCCGGCTATCAAGGATGAACCTGTCGAAATCGTGGTAAAAAACGTCAATCCCTATCTGGTAGACGCGCCCGATGTGGTGGTGGAAGACCGCAGCAAACCCTTGTGCAAGGTTTCGGTGATGGTGAAGGGCAATGAGCCAACTGATGGCGGGCATCTGTTGCTGTCACCTGAAGAAAAGGCTGATTTGCTGCAAAAAGAACCCAAGGCGGCGCAATGGTTGAAGCCGATTCTTGGCGCAGAAGAGTTTCTCAACGGTAAGGAGCGTTGGTGTTTGTGGTTGGTTGGCATCCAGCCGCATGAATTACGCGCCCTGCCCGAAGTGCTGAAACGGGTCGAAGGTGTCAAACAGATGCGGCTGGCAAGCCCGAAAGAAGCCACCCGCAAACGTGCTGAAACGCCGTATCTGTTTGGTGAAAACCGTCATCCCGCAGGCAATTACATCCTTGTCCCCAGCGTTTCATCCGAACGGCGCGAGTATGTGCCGATGGGCTTTTTTGACAGCAATACCATTTCGACCAACCTCAATTTGATGATTCCCGACGCGAGTTTGTACGAATTCGGGGTGCTGGAATCGAAGCTGCACATGGTTTGGATGCGTACCGTCTGTGGGCGTTTGGAAAGCCGTTACCGCTATTCCGCCAAGCTGGTTTACAACAATTTCCCGTGGCCTGATGCCGACGACTAAGCAACGCCAAAAAGTCGAAGCAGCGGCGCAAGCGGTGCTGGATGCGCGGAAGCATTACCCCGATTCGACGCTGGCGGATATGTATGACCCGCGTTCCATGCCGCCCGATTTGCGCAAGGCACACAAGGCGCTGGATAAGGCGGTGGAACAGGCGTATCGCAAGGAAAAGTTTGCGGATGATATGGAGCGGTTGGGGTATTTGTTTGGAAGGTATCGGGAGATGGTGGGGTGAAAATCCACTGGTTTATTCTTTCACGTAATTGCATACTATTACTATGCAAACCGAGAATCACGTAAACCAAGAGCTTTCCCTACCCGATGGTCTGGTAGTAGATCGCCCGTGGCTACAACGCAAAGGTTTTACCCGTTCCAGCATTGATTACTTCATCCGTTCCGGTAAGTTTCAAAGCGTTGGGCGTGGCGCATACCGCCGACCGGGGCCACCGCTCAAATGGCAACATTTCGTCTATTCCTTGCAAGAACAAGGCTACCCAATCCATGTGGGTGGGCGTTCTGCGCTTGATCTGCAAGGTTTTGCCCACTACCTGCCGTTGGGTGGCATCCAGACCATCGACCTCTACGGCATCAGCAAATTACCCACTTGGTTGCAGGAAGTGCAAACAACACCCCATTTCAAGGCGGGCGGAACGGCTGCTTTTAGTCATCTGCCAGAACAAGCCCTGACAACCCAGCCATTCGGTCACTGGGATTGGTTGTTACATTTCTCCACCCCTGAATTGGCCTTGTTTGAGTTGCTTGCCCAAGTGCGGGATGAGGCAGATTTTTCCTTGCTGGACAAATATTTCGAGTCATCCCCGACTTTGCGCCCGGATTTGCTCAATGCATTGCTGCAAACCTGTGGCAGCATCAAAGCCAAACGCCTATTTTTATGGTTTGCCACGCGCCATCAACACCCGTGGTATGCCAGTCTTGTCACTGACAGGGTAAGCCTTGGCAGTGGTAAACGCATGATTATTGCTGGGGGCGTGTTGGACAAGACCTATCAAATTACCGTACCCCGCCGCATGATTGAGGATCAAGATGCACCCGACTTTTTCTGAACAGGTTAGGTTGTTGGTGACAGCCATGCCCTACGTCGCTCAAGAAACGTGCTTTGCGCTCAAAGGTGGCACGGCGATTAACCTGTTTTTGCGCAACCTACCGCGCCTTTCCGTTGACCTTGATCTGGTTTATTTGCCTGTGGAAGAGCGCGAAACTAGCCTGACCAATATTGATGCTGCGATGCGCCGCATTGCCGCCCGCCTTCGGCAAGCAATAGCAGGTTCTAGCGTTGCCGAAACGCTGTTGCCCAAAACCAAGCACTGCATCCGGCTTCAGGTGATGCGGCAGAATACTTCGATCAAGATTGAGGTTTCCCCTGTCATGCGCGGCACTTTAAATCCAGTAAGTGCCAGTGTTTTATCTGCGCCAACACAGGCCGAGTTTGGTTTTGCCCGTATGAACTTGCTGCATTTTACGGATATTTATGCCGGGAAACTCTGCGCCGCGCTCGACCGCCAACATCCCCGCGATCTGTTCGACGTGCATTTCCTACTGGAAAACGAAGGCATCACGCCCGCCCTGAAAGACACGTTTATCGTTTACCTGATCAGTTGCAACCGCCCGATGGCGGAACTGCTTGCCCCCAATCGCCATGACATCAAAGCCTTGTACGCCGCCGAATTTGTCGGCATGACCAACGAACACGTTCCGCTGGAACAATTGCTGGATGCCCGCGAACGCATGATTGCAGCCTTGCACGCCTTGCTGACGGATCGGGATCGTGAATTCCACTTTCGCTCAAGACGTGGCAAGCCGACTGGACACTGTGCACTTGCCGGGTCCCCTCCTTTGCAAAAGGAGGGGTTGGGGGGAGGATTTTCTTTCGCTATCAACCATTCAAACCTTGCAGCGCCGCCAACGTCGCCGGATACAGCGTCTCCAATTCATCCACCATGACACTGATGCCAGCCGGGTCAGCATGTTCGCCCTTATGCTGCAATTCCTTGCAAATATCCGCCATCTGTTCCGCGCCCATGCTGATGCAGGAGCCTTTGAGTTTGTGGGCGGCTTTGCTCATCGCCAACAGGTCGCCGTTGCTGGCTGTAGTGGCGGATGTCGGCAATTATCGCCGGGGTGGTGCTGCCAAACAGGGCAATCAGCCGGGGTAAGATGACGGCGGGGAGGCTTTGCAGGGCTTCAGTGGCTAATAGTTTCATGATGTGGCTCCACACCAGCGTTGCAAGGCGGCTTCCACCGCTTCTGGCAAGACTGGTTTGCTGATGTAATCGTTCATGCCTGCGTCGAGGCATTGTTGTTTATCACCCTCCATCGCGTTGGCGGTCATCGCAATGATGACGGGCTGGCGGTCGGGGGGGAATTCGCTACGGATGTGGCGGGTGGCGGTCAGCCCATCCATTTCCGGCATTTGCATGTCCATGAAAATCACGTCGTAGGCTTGCTGGCGCATGGCTTCCAGCACTTGCAGGCCGTTTTCGGCAAGGTCGGCTTGGTAAGCCATTTCGTCGAGGATAGCGGTGGCGACAATCTGGTTGATCGGGTTGTCTTCCGCCAGCAGGATGCTCAGTGGTAGGCGTTCCCCCAGTTTGATAGCGGACTTTGCCGCCCTGCTGGTGACGAGGCTAAGTTCACCCAGCGCGGTCATTAGGCTGTCGAACAGGCGGCTGCGGGTAATCGGTTTGGTCAGGTAGAGGTTGAACAGTTCCCGTACCGTTTCCTTGGGGTGGCGGTCATTGGGGGGCGCGATCAGGATCAAGCGGCAGTTCTTGCTTGCTGTAGCGGCTACGCACGTATTTACCGAAGTCGAGCGCGGTGTCACCGGGCAGGTTGCTTTCTACTAGGGCGATGTCATAGGGTTTGCCGACCGCTAAGCAGCCAATGGCGTCGCTAGCGGATTTGACGGTATCGGCAGTTCGCGCCCCACGCACGGCAGAAATCACGCAACGTCTGGCTGTTGGCGGGGTTGTTTTCCACGATCAGGATGCGCTTGCCGATGATTGCCGGGATATTGGTGTGCAGGAAGGGCTTGAGCTGGCCTTCTGCCTTGCGGGTTTTGAGGGTGAAGTGGAAGCGGCTACCGAGGCCGAGGGTGCTTTCCACCCAGATGCGCCCGTTCATCATTTCCACGAGGCGGCGGGCGATGGTTAGCCCTAAGCCGGTGCCTTCGTGGCGGTGGGCAAGGGTGTCGTCTACGCGGCTGAATTGTTCAAAAATGCTGTTTACCCGGTCGGGGGGATGCCGGGGCCGGTGTCGTTGATTTGGAATTCGAGTTCGTAGTCATTGGCGCTATGGCTGCGGGTGGTGACAAACACGCGTGACTTCGCCGCTGTCGGTAAACTTGATGGCGTTGCCGAGGATGTTGGTCAGCACTTGCCGCAAGCGCATCATGTCGCCTTCAATGAACAGTGGGATGGTGGGGCCGACGGCGTAGGCGAGTTCCAGATTTTTTTCCAGTGCTTTGGAAGTCAGCAAGTTCAGCACGTCTTCGATGCAAGCCCGCAGTTCCAGTGGTTCGCGTTTCAGGTCGAGCTTGCCTGCTTCGAGCTTGGAAAAGTCCAGCACGTCGTTAATGACGGTGAGCAAGTGTTCGCCGCTGAGGTGGATGCTGTCGACGAATTCAGACTGCTTCTTGCTCATCGGGGTATTCATCAGCAGGCGGGTCATGCCAATCACGCCATTCATTGGGGTGCGGATTTCGTGGCTCATGGTGGCAAGGAAGCGGGCTTTGGTTTTGAGTGCTTCTTCGGCAATCGCTTGTGCCTCGCGTGCTGTCAGCGTCATGTGTTGGAAGCGTATCGAAAAATACAGGCGGCTGAGCAGCAGTGCAGTAATAATGGCGAGCGTACCCCACAAAATGCCTTGTTTGATGCTGCCCAGGTTGGCTTGCATATTGCTGATGTTTTGCTTGTTTGATTGGGTAGAGGCTTGGAGTGCTTGTCTGGCAAGCATACCCAGTTGTTCATCCACTGCATCCACCCGCAGGATCATGGGGTGTATGTGCTGGAGGTGTTGATGGAGTGCCTGCGCCTGCGCTTGCCATTTTGCTACGGGGGCGTTGTAGAGATCTTGGGTTTGCTGGGTAATGCTGGCAATAGCTTGCTGGTAATCGTGTTTGAGGGGCAGCAATACCGTGTCAGGCCATGTTTGGAGTAGCAGCTCCGCTTGTACGGATAAGGTGGTTCCCAAGGTGTGGATGTTCTGGGGATTGATGGGGGCGGTGTCGGGAAAAGCATTCAGGGCATCTAGCCCGCCTAGTAAATGGTCAAAGGTCTGGTGTTGCGCGACAATCCGTTGATCCAGTTCCTGTTGCTGCGAAAACAGCACTTGGGTGCGCTCTATCTGGACGGTGGAATCTTGCAGGTTGCCAGTAATTTTCGCGGACACATCCGTTAAGTTGAACCAGATCAAGGCAGTTAGCAGCCCCAACAGCAAGGCCAGTACCAAACCATCAATGAGGTAAGTTAGGCTGATATTGTGGCGGCTGTTCATGGTTGGCATACCCTCACGCGGGTTCCGCTACCAAGTGCAAGGCTGCCAGTGAGCGTTGCAAGGCGGCTTCCACCGCTTCCGGTAACACCGGTTTGCTGATGTAGTCATTCATGCCCGCATCCAGACATTCCTGTTTGTCACCGTCCATCGCGTTGGCGGTCATGGCGATGATAATGGGCTGGCGGTCGGGGGGGAATTCGGCACGGATATAGCGGGTGGCTTCCAGCCCGTCCATTTCCGGCATTTGCATGTCCATGAAAATCACGTCGTAAGCTTTTTTGCGCAGTGCTTCCACCGCTTGCCGCCCGTTTTCCGCTAGCTCCACTTTGTAAGCCATTTCATCAAGGATCGACGCCGCCACAATCTGGTTGATAGGGTTGTCTTCCGCCAGCAGGATGGATAGCGGTAAGCGTTCGCCCAGTTTGAGCCGCGATTGTTCGGGTCGGTCAGTGACCAAGTTGAGTTCGCCAAGGACGGTCATTAGGCTGTCAAACAGGCGGCTGCGGGTCAGCGGTTTGGTCAGGTAGAGGTTGAAGATTTCCCGCACGATGTCTTTGGGGTGGGGGTCATTGGGGGGCGCAATCAGGATCAGGGGGAATTCCTGTTTGCTGTAGCGGCTGCGTACAAATTTGCCCAAATCCAGTGCCGAGGCGTTCGGCAAGTTGCTGTCCACCAGCCCGATGTCATAGCTGTTACCGGCGGCAATACTGGCGACAGCTTCGCTGCTGGTGGCATAGGCTGCTGGTGATAGCGCCCCATCCTGCACAGAAGTTCTGCAAGGCTTGGTGGCTGGCGGGGTTGTTTTCCACGATCAGGATGCGTTTGCCAACAATTTCGGGGATGTTAGGGTGCAAAAATGGCTTGAGTTTGCCTTCCGCCTGCCGCGTTTTGAAGGTGAAGTGGAAACGGCTGCCGACGCCGAGGGTGCTTTCTGCCCAGATGCGCCCGTCCATCATTTCGACCAGACGGCGCGAAATGGCTAAGCCCAGACCAGTGCCTTCGTAGCGGCGCGAGAGTGCGTTATCGGCTTGGCTGAATTGCTCGAAAATGCTTTCCAGCCGTTCTGGCGGGATGCCGGGGCCGGTGTCGTTGATCTGGAATTCGAGTTCGTATTCATCGCCCTGATGGCTGCGGGGCAGGACAAAGATGGTAATTTCACCGCTGTCGGTAAATTTGATGGCGTTGCCGAGGATGTTGGTGAGGATTTGCCGCAGGCGCACCATGTCACCCTCGACGTATAGTGGGATGGAAGGGCCGACGGCGTAGGCCAGTTCCAGATTCTTTTCCAAGGCTTTGGAGGTCAGCAGGTTGAGTACGTCTTCGATGCAGGCACGCAATTCCAGTGGCTCGTGTTTCAGGTCGAGCTTGCCCGCTTCGATCTTGGAAAAGTCCAGCACGTCATTGATGACGGTGAGCAAGTGTTCGCCGCTGAGGTGGATGCTGTCGACGAATTCAGACTGCTTCTTGCTCATGGGGGTATTCATCAGCAAGCGGGTCATGCCGATGACGCCGTTCATCGGGGTGCGGATTTCGTGGCTCATGGTGGCGAGGAAACGTGCCTTGGTTTTGACCGCATCTTCAGCGACTGTTTGAGCCTGTCGGGCGGAGTGAATGAGTTGTTTGAAATGGCCTGAAAAATAGCTGCGGCTAATGACCAGCAAGGTGATTAAACGCCGGCGATCCACAAGGTACGGTATTGGATGGTTGCCAGACGGGTTGCCATTTGTTCGGTATTGCTGGCATTGCTGTCCATCGACTGCTGGATGGCTGACATCACCTGCTTAGCCATGGTGTCATCCATG
>CAWFRV010000019.1:0-69464 GCA_963818325.1 uncultured Gammaproteobacteria bacterium
AACGATTGGCGTTTACCCAATAAAAAAGAACTTCAAAGTATTGTGGATTACACACGTTCGCCGTATCAACAACTCCGCCAATGTTGGTCCGGCAATAAATTCATGTTCAGTTGTACGGCAATTTCAAACGATGGTGGAAAAGATGACTATCCTTATTATTGGACAAGCACCTAGGATTCAACCTCAAGTGGTACATATACTTATGCATGGTATGTGGCTTTTGGACGGGCAGAAGATGGAAATGGCGAAGACCTTCACGGTGCAGGTGCAGTACGTTTTGACGCTAAGATAGTAGGGAGCGGCGCAGGAGAAGAAAGAGTTTCAAATTATGTGCGTCTTGTACGAACAATTGATTGACGTACTGACGTTGTGAAAATTCTGTTGATGAACCGCATAACCAGTCGTTACGCGCCGAAGCAACCCGTTTGCATCTGGAAACTCATCTGGATGCCACGACTTTTGGCAAACGTTGACGAAAATTAGGATTGTATCGCCATGAAATTATTGAAAAAGGCGGTGGCTACGGCTGCCGCCAGCTTACTGTTACTGTCCACAACGCCAGTGATGGCGCACGGTGGTCACAATAACCTGATCCAGTTACGTGCGGAACCGGCGCGTTTGCATCTGGAAACGCATCTGGATGCCGCCACGCTGAGCAGTTTCGATGAAAACAAGGATGGGCAACTCACCCAAACCGAATTCGATACGCAACTGCCTGCCATCAAGCAATGGTTGCAAGCGTATTTCAGTGTCCGCAACGACGCGGGGGAATTGCTAACGCCCAGCTTATTTGATTTGCCGGTATCAGAAAGCGAACCGGGGGAGCGCGGCGAAACACGTATTAGCCATGTCCACATGGTGCAACAATACGCATGGTCGCTTGCGCCCACGTTCAAAGTAACGCTCAAACCGTTTGAACAAGGCAAGCGCTTGCTGCTGTTCAAAGAAGGCGGCTTTTTCATGAGACCGCTGGATAACGAGCCACTGGAACTGACGGTCAGCGCCCCGGCGCAATAAGACCGTATTCCTCATCGGTCATGCCTGAGTTTTCGACTCAGGCAGACTCCGCCGGGAGAACGTCACCTCAATCAACAACCCACCCAGTGGCGAATGTCTGCGCCTGAATCAGTCTACCGCCGTGGGCTTCCACATTGTTTTTGCAGATCGACAAACCCAACCCGGAACCACCCAAAGCACGGCTACGCGACTTATCCACCCGGAATAGGCGTTCAAACAAGCGGGGTAAAGCCGCATCTGGCACGCCCGGCGCACTGTCCTGAATCATGACGATTACCTTGTCGCCTTGTTGCTGAGCGAGTATTTCCACCTCTCCGCCCGCATCGGTATAGCGGTAACTGTTGCCCAGCAAATTGGCAAACAACTGGTAAAGACGATCGACATCACCCTGTATCCACAGCGGTTGTTGCGGATCAAAGCGTGTCGTTAGACGAATGTGCTTTTCCTGCAAACGCGCTTCCGCGCCTAATGCCACATCCATCAGTACCGCTGTGAGATCAACGGATTCAGTTGCCAAATTCAATTCGGCACTGTCCGACAAGGCAAGCTGGTACAAGTCTTCCACCAGTTTGCCCATTGCCAACACATCCACATGCAGGGACTGAATACGTTCCAGCGTGGGTTGGCGGATACCGTCCAGCATTGCTTCGATTTCACTGCGCAAAATAGCCAGCGGGGTACGTAACTCGTGGGAAATATCCGCAATCCATTGCTGACGCAAGGTTTCATTGCTTTGCAAAGCCTCCGCTAACGTATTAAACGCTTGTGCCAAACGCCCGAGTTCATCCTGCGTATTGACGTCGATGCGGGTGGCGAATTTGCCAGTGGTTAGGCTTGCGCCCCTTGGGTAAGCGAATGCACCGGGCGTAGCAAATGCCTGACAAGCAAAACCGCCAGCAGGAATGACAACGCGGCAGCAAACAAGGCAATCAGATAGAGGTTGCGTAGTGTGCTGATCCATAAAGGTTTTGGCTAGACCGCTGAGAACCATCTTGCCCTGACGCAGGCTTAGCCAGCCCACGATTTTACCGGATGACTGAATGTCTATTCTCGTTAAGGTGCTCTTGCTACCGGGTGGCAATGTCAAATTGTGTGGGTCGCCGATGACCAGTTGCTGATCGGCATCCAGCAAGTTCAGACGCACGCTCAGGGGTGGTGGTGGTGATCTTCCCCGCTCAGGCATGGTCGATGCTGCAAACGGCGGCGGTGGTGTGGGAGGTGGCGGCTCGCCCATGTCAGCCAGTAATAGCCCCCATTGGTGCGGGTCGTTGCGGATAAAGTCCCAACTATGCTGGCTAGCAAACGCTGTACCTAACTTGCTAGCCAGTTCCTGCGCCTTGTCGAGTTCCTCTGCATGATGGTAGGTCGTGAAACCACTGCGGAAGCTCCAGTTCATGAAAGCCACCATGACCAGCACCACACTGAGCGTAGCGAGCAACATCGCGAGGAATAGTTTGGAAAAAATGTTCAACCGCATTGCATTGCACCTCCTGCCCGGAGGATACACGCGAAATGGGTAGAGAATGTGGAGTGTGGTGAGGTTTTTGGGGAATCGTCAATAGAAAGCTGGTATCAGTACCCAACTAGCGTAAGATAAATTACTGTAACAATTATTACGGTAATTCCAAATGAAGTTCTACAACCGTGACAGCGAACAGCAACAACTGCGCCTGTGGTCACAGCAAGCAGCGGAAGGCAAATCCAGCCTGACTCTGATGGTTGGGCGGCGGCGCGTCGGCAAAACCGGATTATTGGCACACACCTACCAAGGTTCAGCCCTCTACCTGTTTATTTCCCGCAAAGCCGAGCCGCTGTTGTGCGAAGAATTCACCGAGCAAATCCGTACCCAGTTGAACCTGCCGATTTTCGGGCAACCCCGCAGCTTGCGTGAAGTACTGGAAATCCTGTTCCAGTACGCACAAACCCAGCCACTAACGCTGATTCTGGACGAATTTCAGGACATTGCACGGGTGAACCCGGCGGTATTTTCCGAACTGCAAAACCTGTGGGATCAGTACCGCCCGCGTTGCAAGCTGCACCTGATTTGCTGCGGTTCGCTGTATTCGCTGATGACCAAACTGTTTCAGGACAGCAAAGAACCGCTGTTCGGGCGTGCCGATCACCGCATCAACCTGCAACCGCTCAAGCCTGCTTACCTTGCCGAACTGCTGCACGACAGTGGGCGTTACAGTGCGGAAAACCTGCTGACGTGGTACACCTTGAGCGGGGGCGTGCCGAAATACCTCGAATGGCTGGCGCAAACCGACCCGCAACGCGATGTGTGGGAAAGCCTGATCAACGAATTCAGTCTGGTGATCGAAGAAGGTCGCTATCGGCTGGCGGAAGAATTTGGTGCAGAACAAAGCACCTACTTTTCCATCCTTGCCACGTTGGCGGGCGGTAAAACCAGCCGCAGCGAGATTGAATCAGTGCTGGAAATCTCCATCGGCCCTTACCTGAAACGGCTGGAGGAAGATTTCGACATTATCCAGCGCGTCACGCCCGTATTCGCCACCCCCAATAGCCGTCAGGTCAAATACCGCATACAGGATGCGTTCCTGAGCTTCTGGTTTCGCTTCATCTACCGCTATCGCAGCGCGGTGGAAATCGAAAACTTCGCCTTCATCCGCCAAGCGATTGCGCGGGATTTTGCCACCTACAGCGGCGCATGGCTGGAGCAACTGTTCCGCGCCCAGCTTGCCGCCACGGGCGAGTACAACCTGATCGGCAATTACTGGGAAGCGGGCAACAAAAACGAAATCGACATTGTGGCGGTCAACGACTTCAGCAAAACCGCGCTGATTGCCGAAGTGAAACGTAACCCCGATAACTTACGTTTGAGCCATCTCAAAGCCAAAGCGCAGCGGCTGGAACAACGTTTGTCAGGTTATGCGATCACCTATCGCGGGTTTTCGCTGGCGGATTTGAAGGCTTAGGTTGGTAAAAGGTTGGTAGATAAACCGCCCGGTTTACGGTATCAAGGAACAGCAAATCAACGGGAGGCGGTGATGGCAACCACAAGGCATTGGCCTGCAATGCTGGCAATCAGTCAGCGCGAAACGATTAAGTTCTGGCATCAACGCGGACGCTTGCTGTCGGCACTGGTGCGCCCGGCCTTATGGCTGATGGTGTTCGCTGCCGGATTTCAGAACATTTTCGGGGTGTCGATTATCCCGCCTTACGATACCTACATCGAATATCAGGTCTACGTCGTGCCCGGTTTGCTGGGGATGGTGTTGCTGTTCAACGGAATGCAGTCGTCGCTGGCAATGGTGTATGACCGTGAAATGGGGCTGATGCGCCTGTTGCTGATTGCGCCACAACCGCGCTGGTTTTTGCTGTTGAGCAAGCTGGTGGCGGGCACGGTGTTGTCGGTGTTGCAAGCCTATGCGTTTTTGGCGTTGTGTGCGGTGTTCAAGGTCGACATTCCGTGGTCGGGGTGGCTGTATGCGCTACCGACGCTGATCCTGGCGGGGTTGATGTTGGGCGCGTTGGGGCTGCTGTTGTCAGTGTCCGTGCGCCAACTCGAAAACTTCGCGGGGACGATGAATTTCGTGATTTTCCCGATGTTTTTTCTTTCCACCGCGCTGTATCCGTTATGGAAATTGCAGGAATCGGGGGCAGTCATCGTGCATAAGCTGGCACAATTAAACCCGTTTACCCATGCGGTGGAAATGATCCGTTTCGCCCTTTACGGCCAGTTCAACCTCCTCTCTTCCTTGGTCGTATTGGGCGCTCTTATCCTGTTTTTCCTGCTGGCAGTGTGGGGGTATGACCCGCAGCATGGGATGGTGAAGAAAGCCCGTCAAGCCTGATGATTCGGAGGAATCCATGAAGTTACGCCCTTATTTGTTTACCTTTTTTCTGCTGACTTTATTGCCCGGTGTCGCCTCGGCGCTGGAAAAAGTCCGCGTCGGCGTGCTGGAATTCGGCACGGTCAACTGGGAAATGGACGTGATCCAAACCCACAAACTCGCCGAACAACAAGGCATTGAGCTGGAAGTCGTGCCACTCGCTTCCGCCGATGCTTCCACCGTCGCCCTGCAAGGTGGCGCAGTCGACATGATCGTCTCCGACTGGGTGTGGGTCGCCCGCCAACGCGCTGCCGATTTCGATTACACCCTGTTCCCGTATTCCAACGCGGTCGGCGAATTGCTGGTCAAAGCCGATAGCCCCATCAAGACGCTGGCTGACCTCAAGGGCAAAAAGCTTGGCGTGGCAGGCGGTGCTTCCGACAAAAGCTGGCTGCTGTTACGCGCCTTTGCCCAGCAAACCCAGAAGCTGGATTTACAAGCTGAAACCGAGCCGCAATACGCCGCGCCCCCCTTGCTGAATGAGCTAATGCAACGCGGTGATCTCGATGCGGTGCTCAATTTCTGGAACTACGCCGCCCGCCTCAAAGCTGCCGGAATGCGCAGCATCATCACCGTCCCCGATACGCTGGAAGGCTTGGGCATCCAACGCGACCTGCCGCTGATCGGCTGGGTGTTCAGCGAAAAATGGGCGAAGGAACACGCCGCCAGCGTCAACGGTTTCCTCAAAGCCTCGTATGCTGCCAAGCAAATCATGCAGGCTGACGATGCCGAATGGCTACGCCTGCGCCCGCGCATGAAAGCCGACGATGACGCGGTATTTACCGCCTTGCGTGACGGTTTCCGCGCTGGCATCCCCGCCTGTTTTGGCGACAAAGAAAAGCAAGCCGCTACCGACACCTTCCGCATTCTGGCGGAAATCGGCGGTGAAAAACTGGTAGGCACTGCCAAAGCCCTCGACAAAGGCGTGTTCTGGTCTGACTTCAGCTTGCCTGCTTGCACGAAGTGAACCTAAATCCCCGTTACGTGCGGGTCGTGGTGCTGGGCGGTTTTTTGCTGGCGTGGCAACTGCTCGCCGTGCTGTTAGCCAGCCGTTCCCTGCCCAGCCCGCTGGCAGTGTTGGACACGCTCTGGCAACAGCTCGCTAACGGTGAATTAGTGTTCCATCTCGGTGTCACCCTGTTGCGCGTCATCGTCAGTTTCACCCTGGCAATGCTGGTCGGCGTAGCCATCGGCATCCTCATGGGCAGCCGTAAAGCATGGGACAACGTGCTGGATGTATTGCTGATCCTAGGGTTAAACATTCCCGCCCTCGTCACCATTATCCTGTGCTACATCTGGCTAGGTTTGGGCGAAACCGCCGCCGTCCTCGCCGTTGCTTTGAACAAAATCCCGATGGTGATCGTGACCTTGCGCGAAGGGGCGCGTGCCGTCGACCACGACTTGCTGCAAGTCGCGCAAGTCTACCGCCTGACCCGCTGGCAAACCTTCCGCAGCGTTTATCTGCCACAACTCTACCCCTATTTGTTCGGTGCGGCACGCAATGGCTTGTCGCTGATCTGGAAAATCGTGCTGGTGGTGGAACTCCTAGGGCGCAGCAATGGCGTGGGTTTCCAGTTGGGCAATTACTTCCACTTTTTCGACATCAAAGGCATTCTGGCGTACACGCTGGCGTTTGCGCTCATCGTGTTAGCGTTGGAAGCCTTGCTGTTACGCCCGTTGGAACGGCATTTGAATCGGTGGCGCACATGAGTTTCCTCTCCGTCGATTTGCACAGCAAAACCTACCCCAACAGCGTATGCGCGGCGCAGGATTTGCGCTTTGCCGCCAAACAGGGCGAATTCGTCGCCATCGTCGGGCCGTCGGGGACAGGTAAAAGTACCTTGCTGAACCTGATTGCAGGGCTGGATACCGACTTTGCTGGAACAATCAGCTACCCGCCGCAAACCACCTTGAGCTTCATGTTCCAAGAACCGCGCTTGCTGCCTTGGCTGAGTGTGGCGGACAATATTCGGCTGGTGCTGGATGCGCCGCAACACCGTGCCGATAGCCAACGTTTTGTGCGGATGGATGTACTGTTGCAGCAACTCGGCTTGCAAGATTTCCGCGACAATTTCCCCAATCAATTATCAGGTGGGATGAAACGCCGCGCCGCCTTGGTACGTGCTTTCGTCACCCAGCCCAGCCTGTTGCTGATGGATGAACCGTTCCAGTCGCTAGACGAACCCACCGCGCAAGACTTACGCCAATTACTGCTCAAACTCTGGGCTGAAAGCCAGCCTACTGTGCTGTTCGTTACTCATAGTTTGAACGAAGCTTTGTTGCTGGCAGATCGGGTATTGTTTTTGTCGCCGCGTCCTGCCAAGGTGATTCTGGATTACCGCGTCCCCTTGCCACGCCCGCGCCCGCAAGCGACCAGCGGATTGCAATCCTTGCAGGCGGAACTACTGCACGAATTCCCCGCGTTGCTCTCCGGTCTGCTCTCGCCGCCAACCTTTTCCCAACCCCATTCCCCCTAAACTTGTGTGTATACCTTTCAGATTGGCGTTAGCGGAGAATGATAATGAAGTATTTGAAAATCATGGCATTGGCAGCGTTAGTTGGCGGCAGCAGCGCAGCCCATGCCGACGGGCAAATGCTGGAAACGGCAACCAAAAATGGCTGTTTCATTTGCCACTCGGTACAAGCCAAGAGCGGCCCCGCCATTCCGCTTGCGCCCGCGTATGCGGACATTGCCGAGCGTTTCAAAGACCAAAAGGACGCCGCCAGCTACCTGACGCAACGCATCCTGCAAGGCACAGTCAACGCCAAACAGGACTGGGAGGGCAAGGTCAATATGCGCTTCATGCCACCCAACGTGAGTGTGTCTGCCGAAGAAGCCGCCAAACTGGCGAAATGGATTCTTAGCATTAAAAAAGATGAAATCAGCGAAGAAGTCATTACCCACGAAGGGATGCTGACCCTCGCGGCGCAAAACGGGTGTATTGCCTGCCACGGCGTTACCCAGCAAGCGGACAGCCATTACATCCCCCTCGCTCCCGCCTTCCACGCCGTCGCGGAGCGTTACAAAGGCAACGCCGATGCCAAAAAGACCTTGCTGGAATCCATCATCAGCGGCACGGTGGACAAGGAAAAGAAATGGCCGGATGTGAATATGCGTTTCATGCCGCCCAACCCTGCGTTAAGCCCTAAAGATGCAGAGACATTAGTCGATTGGATTTTATCGCAGTAAGCTGGGCAGCCTTATCCCCACTGGAGACTTACCATGCTTGATCAGCCCGTGCTAACGGTCGCCGCCGTCAGCAAATATTACGGTAAGCTGTGTGCCGTCAATCAGGTGAGTTTCCAGCTTGGCAGTGGCTTCCACGCGCTGCTAGGGCCGAATGGCGCGGGGAAATCCACACTGTTCCAGTTACTTACCGGACTGTTCGCGCCGGATCAGGGCGACATTCACCTCAACGGCATCAGCATCCGCCAGAATTTGCCGCAAGCATTGGCACAAATGGGCGTGGTGTTCCAACAACCGGCGCTTGATCTAGATTTGAGCGTGCAAGCCAATCTGGATTTTTATGGGCGGCTGCATGGCATGAGTAAAGCCGCCATCCGCGCCCGTAGCACGCAAGTGCTTACCCAACTGGAAATCGCTGAAGTTGCTCCGACACCCTGCCGCAACCTCAGCGGTGGCAATCGCCGCAAAGTGGAACTAGCACGCGCACTCTTAACCGAACCGAAACTGCTATTGATGGATGAGGCCACGGTCGGGCTTGACCCTGCTTCCCGCGCCACTTTGCTGACGTATGTACACCGCCTCTGCCACGAACAAGGTTTAAGCGTGCTGTGGGCAACGCACTTGATCGACGAAGCCGAGCAAGCGGATCAAGTGCTGGTCATGCACAAAGGCAAATTGCTGGCACAAGCCACCCCTGCTGCTTTGATTAATCAAACCCAAACCGCCTCCTTGTTGGAAGCCTTCTTCCAATTATCTGGCGAAACGCGCGTAGAAACCCGCACCGCCCAGCTATGAACCTGCCCGTTACCCAAGGTCATGTGCTGCATTACGCCGAATTCGGCAATCCGGCGGGGATACCGTTGCTGTTTGTGCATGGTGGCCCCGGTTCTGGCTGCAACCCGGCACACGTCGCTTTATTGCTACCTGAACACTACCGCATTATCCAATTCGACCAGCGCGGTTGCGGACGTTCCATTCCGGGTGGCCGTTTGCTGGGCAACCGTACTCATGCATTGCTACAAGACATGGAAGCCTTGCGCCAGCACCTTGGCATTGCCCGATGGGTGATTTACGGTGGTTCGTGGGGGGCAACACTGGCGCTGGAATACGCCAAACATTACCCGCCACGGGTGCTGGGTTTGCTATTGCGCGGTGTATTTCTGGCACGGCAGGAGGATTGGGAATGGTTCAGTTTGCCGCATGGGGTTGCCCAACAGTTTCCGACGGCCTATCGGGATTTGCTGGCAGTGTTGCAACCGCGCCTAGGGGAAAACCCCGCCAATAGCCTGTACAGGCATCTGCTCAACCCGCGTACCAGCATGGATGCCGCCTACCGCTACGCACTGGCGTGGGATTGCTGGGAAGCCAGCGTCATGGGCGTGCCCTTGCCCATTTTCAATCCCAACCCGCAATGCTGGCAGGCGTGTATCAACCGCGCCCGCGTATATACGCATTACAGTACCCACCAGTTTTTCCTCAGTCCGCAAGGGGTATTGCCGGGGCTGGAAGCTATCCGTGACATTCCCGCCATCCTAGTACATGGAGTGGATGATCAAGTATGCCGTTATGAATCTGCGCAAGAGCTGGCAGCCGCTTTGCCACAACTGCAACTGCTTCCGGTCAAGGCAGGGCACGGAATGCACGAACCTGCCCTGCAAACCGCACTTCAACAAGCCATAAAAAAAGGGAGCCGAAGCCCCCTTTTTCAACGCGATGCGTAAACCGGCTTACGACACTTTCGGGTCGAGCTTGCCAGCCTTGTATTGACCGAACATCACTTCCAGTGACACTGGCTTGATCTTGTCAGCCATGCCTGCACAACCAAACGCTTCAAAGCGGTCTTTGCAGATGCCAGACATGGCTTTGGTGGCTTCTTTCAGGAACTTGCGTGGGTCGAAGTTGGACTTGTTGTCAAACAAGTGCTTACGGATTGCGCCAGTCGATGCCATACGCAAGTCAGTGTCGATATTGACCTTGCGCACGCCATGCTTGATGCCTTCGACGATTTCAGAAACCGGCACGCCGTAGGTTTGGCCCATGTCGCCGCCGTAGTTGTTGATGATTTCGAGCCAATCTTCGGGTACAGAAGAAGAGCCGTGCATAACCAAGTGGACGGTCGGGATACGTGCGTGGATTTCTTTCACGCGGTCGATACGCAGCACGTTGCCGGTAGGCTTCTTGGTGAACTTGTATGCACCGTGGGAAGTACCGATCGCAATCGCCAGCGCGTCAACGCCGGTTTTCAGTACGAAATCAGCCGCTTCTTCCGGGTCAGTCAGCAATTGGGAATGATCCAGCACACCTTCTGCACCGTGACCGTCTTCTTCGCCCATCATGCCGGTTTCAAGTGAACCCAAGCAACCCAGTTCGCCTTCCACGGAAACGCCGCAAGCGTGCGCCAGCTCAACCACTTTACGGGTGGTTTCAACGTTGTATTCGTAGCTGGATGGGGTTTTCGCATCCGCCATCAACGAGCCATCCATCATGACGGATGAGAAGCCGGACTGGATAGAACGGAAGCAAACCGCTGGTTCAGAACCGTGGTCTTGGTGCATAACCACGGGGATATGCGGGTACATTTCGACCGCAGCCAGTACCAAGTGACGCAGGAACGGTTCGCCAGCGTAAGAACGCGCACCAGCAGAACCTTGCAGGATAACTGGGGAGTTGCACGCATCTGCCGCTTGCATGATGGCGTGGATTTGTTCCATGTTGTTCACGTTGAACGCTGGCATCCCGTAGCCGTTTTCAGCCGCGTGATCCAGTAATTGACGCAATGAAATTAAAGCCATGTTGTTCTCCTCGAAAGGTTGCTTAAACTGTTATAACGTATGTTGTGCCTTAGCCGTTCTGGTGTTCACCGACGCGCAGAATCTTGAGCTGGTTAGTTCCACCCTTGGTTCCCATCAGGTCGCCTTTGGTGATGATAACCAGATCACCGTTTTCCACGATGCCTTCCTTAATCATCAATTCGACCGCTTGACGGTTGGCTATTTTCGGGTCTTTCAGCGGTTCGTGCAATTTCACCGGATAAACCCCGCGATACATGCTCACCCGCCGCGCCGCTTCATCACTGGATGTCAGTGCGTAAATCGGGATACCGGAACGGATCCGCGACATCCACAACGGCGTAGCGCCCGATTCAGTCAACGCTGCAATGGCCCGTACCCCCATGTGATTGGCGGTGTACATGGTTGCCATCGCAATGCCTTCGTCGATGCGCTCGAAATGGTTTTCCATACGATGCCCCGACCTGCGGGTTTCGTTGGAATTTTCAGCTTCCTTGCAAATCGCCGCCATGGTTTTAACCACTAGTGCCGGGTGTTTGCCGGTAGCGGTTTCACCGGACAACATCACCGCATCCGTGCCATCCATGACCGCGTTTGCCACATCAAAAACTTCCGCCCGCGTCGGGATCGGGTTTTCGGTCATGGTTTCCATCATCTGCGTTGCCGTAATGACGGCACGGTTGAGGGTACGGGCGCGGCTGATCAAGCATTTTTGCGCCTGTGGCAACTTGGCGTCACCGATTTCCACCCCCAAATCGCCGCGTGCAATCATGATCACGTCAGAGGCGAGGATGATTTCATCACGCACCACCGCTTCCATCGTTTCAGCGCGTTCCATTTTGGCAACGATAGCGGCTTTGCAACCGGCTTCCAGCGCCAAACGCCGCGCTTCGTGGATGTCATCGGCGGAACGCGGGAACGACACTGCCAAGAAATCCACGCCGATGCTGGCAGCAGCGGCAATGTCTTCCCGGTCTTTGTCAGTCAGGGCTTCGGCACTCAAGCCGCCGCCACGCCGGTTCAGACCCTTGTTATTGGATAGAATACCGCCGTTGATGGCGCGGGTATGGATTTCCTGCCCCTTCACTGCAACGATTTCCAACACAATGCGCCCGTCATCCAACCAGAGTTCATCTCCGGCACTCACGTCGTTGACCAGTTCTTTGTAACCGAGGCCAACGCGCTCTTGCGTTCCGGCATCGCTGGCAAGATCGGCATCCAAAATAAAAGCATCGCCCGCTTTCAGGGTAATTTTGCCGTCTGTAAAACGCGCAATGCGTAATTTTGGCCCTTGCAGGTCGCCGAGAATACCCACGATGCGCCCTGCTTTATGCGCTAACTCACGCACCAGAGCGGCACGCGCCGCATGTTCTTCGTGTGTACCGTGCGAGAAATTCATCCGCACCACGTCCACGCCAGCCCGGATAATGGCTTCAATCGCCTCCGGTGTGTTTGTAGCAGGCCCCATGGTGGCTACAATTTTTGTCCTTCTCAATGGATTACCTATTAACTGTGTGCTGTAAAGTGCTTAGTTTATGCTTGTTTTATGTCAATTGTACGATGTGTTTGTAGGGGCAATTCATGAATTGCCCCTACGGAAGGGTCATTAACCTTTAGCGCGTTCTTCCAACATGGCAACCGCTGGGAGGACTTTGCCTTCGAGGTATTCGAGGAAAGCACCGCCAGCCGTGGAGATGTAGGAAATCTTGTCGTAAATATCGTACTTCTGGATCGCTGCGATGGTGTCGCCGCCGCCCGCCAGGGTGAACGCTTTGGTTTCAGCCATTGCCATTGAAATCGCTTTCGTGCCTTCGCCGAATTGGTCGAACTCGAATACACCAACTGGGCCGTTCCAGACGACCGTGCCAGCGTTCATGATGATGTCGACCAGCTCTTGTGCAGATTTAGGGCCGATGTCGAAAATCATGTCGTCGTCAGCCACGTCTTTCGCATCTTTCAATACTGCTGGTTCGGCTGGGTCGAATTTCTTGCCGCAAACCACGTCAACAGCAATCGGAATGATTGCGCCACGTGCAGTCATTTTCTTGATCAGCTCTTGTGCAGTTGGCACGAGGTCATCTTCACACAACGACTTGCCGACGTTGTGGCCTGTGGCTTTCAGGAAGGTGTTGGCAATACCGCCACCAACAACCAACTGTTCGCATTTTTCAGACAGTGCTTCCAAGACGGTCAGTTTGGTGGAAACTTTGGAGCCACCGACGATAGCGACCATTGGGCGGGCAGGGTTTGCCAGTGCTTTGTCCAATGCCAGCAGTTCTTCGGTTAGCAACATGCCAGCGGCTGCGACTGGGGCAAACATACCTACGCCGTAAGTTGAAGCTTCGGCACGGTGTGCCGTACCAAACGCATCCATGACGAATACATCGCACAGGGCAGCGTATTTTTTGGCGGTTTCTTCAACGTTTTTCTTTTCGCCTTTGTTCACGCGGCAGTTTTCCAGTACGACCAGTTCGCCGTCAGCTACGTCAAAACCACCGTCAACCCAATCCTTGATCAAGCGCACGTCTGAACCCAAACGCGCTGCAATATTGTCAGCAACAGGTTTCAGGGAAACCGCTTCAGACCACTCGCCTTCGGTCGGACGACCCAAGTGGGAAGTGACCATGACTTTTGCACCCGCATCCATCGCGTACTTGATGGTTGCCATTGAAGCAGTAATACGTGCGTCGGAAGTGACTTTGCCGTCTTTGACAGGAACGTTCAGGTCGGAACGGATCAGAACACGTTTGCCCTTCAGATCCAGATCGGTCATTTTGATGAAAGCCATGTGGTGGAACTCCTTGCAGAAATCAAATCAGTCAAATAAAGCGCGGGATGATTTATGTGACGAATTTGTAGGGTGGGTTAGGTCGAAGACCGTAACCCACCGTTGAACCGTAGAAGATGGTGGGTATCGCTTGCGCTCCACCCACCCTACGGTTTCTTAGTTCGCTGCTACGTGCTCAACAAAGCGCAGCATGTTCGCGGTGTAGCCGTATTCGTTGTCGTACCAAGCCACGACTTTCACGAATGTGCCATCCAGCGCGATACCGGCTTCAGCATCAAAGATGGAAGAGAAGCCAACGCCACGGAAGTCAGTGGAAACCACTTTCTCGTCGGTGTAGCCCAAGGTCTTGCTCATGTCGCCAGTGGTAGCGGCTGCTTTCATCGCTGCACAAATGTCAGCGTAAGTCGCTTCTTTGTTCAGCTCAACCGTCAGGTCAACCACGGAAACGTCAGAAGTCGGCACGCGGAACGCCATACCGGTCAGTTTGCCTTTCAGCTCTGGCAGTACTACGCCAACCGCTTTTGCAGCACCGGTGGATGATGGAATGATGTTTTCCAAAATACCACGGCCACCGCGCCAGTCTTTCATGGAAGGGCCGTCAACGGTTTTCTGGGTAGCAGTTGCTGCGTGAACGGTAGTCATCAGACCACGCTTGATGCCCCAGTTGTCGTTCAGGACTTTAGCAACAGGAGCCAAGCAGTTAGTGGTGCAAGATGCTGCAGAAATGATCGCTTGACCTGCGTAAGTGGTGTGGTTTACGCCGTAAACGAACATTGGGGTGGTGTCTTTGGAAGGTGCAGACATAACCACTTTCTTCGCGCCTGCTTCGATGTGCTTTTGGCAGCCCGCGTCGTCGAGGAAGAAGCCGGTGCATTCCAGCACGATGTCTACGCCGATGTCGCTCCATTTCAGGTTAGCAGGATCGCGTTCAGCAGTCAGGCGCACAGTTTTGCCGTTAACCACCAAGTTGCTGCCTTCAACCGCAACATCACCGCCGAAACGACCGTGTACGGAGTCATATTTCAACATGTACGCGAGGTAATCAGGTGCGAGCAGGTCATTGATACCGACTACTTCGATACCGGGGAAATCTTTTGCAATAGCGCGGAAAGCCATACGGCCGATACGGCCAAAACCATTGATACCAACTTTAATTGTCATGGAAATCTCTCCTAAAATTCATTCAGATAAAATGGTGGCGGCTAATTCGCCGTGGGGCGGTTCAGAACCGCCCCTACAATATGCTTACGCCACGCTATTGATAGCGTTCAGGACATTTTCAGCCGTGAAGCCGAATTGCTTGAACAACTGATCGAGCCGGTGCAGATTCACCGAAGTGGTCATGCAGATGACTTTGCCGTTCAGACCGACGTACTTGTACCAAGCATCACCGATAGCTGCTTCAACCGCAACGCGGGCAGTGACGCGCTGCTGGCAATACGGATTCTTTGTACGCTGCATCTTGTGCATCGAACACGTCGCAGGCAGGCATGGAAACCACGCGCACTTTCTTGTCAGATTTCGCTGCTGCTTGCATCGCCAATTCGACTTCAGAACCGGTCGCAATCACGATCACGTCAGGTGTGCCGTCGGTGTCTTTCAGGACGTAGCCACCTTTGGCGATGTTGGCAAGCTGTTCGCAGTACGCTACTTGATGCTTCAGGTTTTGGCGCGAGAAGATCAGGCGTGCTAGGGCCTTTGTATTCAATCGCGTGTTTCCAGCAAACAGCGGTTTCCACCGCGTCGCAAGGACGCCATACCGACATGCGCGGGATCATGCGCAAGGTTGGGATTTGCTCAACGGCTTGGTGAGTCGGGCCGTCTTCGCCCAGACCGATGGAGTCATGGGTGTACACGAAGATGCGTCTGAATTTTCATCAATGCCGCCATACGCAGCGCATTACGGGCGTATTCGGAGAACATCAGGAAGGTCGCGCCGTAAGGCAGCAAACCGCCGTGCAGCGCCATACCGTTCATGATCGCGCTCATGCCGAATTCGCGCACACCGTAAGACAGGTAGTTACCGCTGAAATCTTGCGCTTTACCGTGCCAGCACTGATGTGCTTGCTCATCTTGTTGAAGGTATTGTTGGAAGGTGTCAAGTCAGCCGAGCCACCGAGGAATTCAGGCAGCATGGTGCAAACGCATCCAGTGCATTTTTGGAAGCCACGCGGGTTGCCGGTGATTCAGCTTTCGCATCAATCGCCGCAATCGACTTTCGCGGATTCTTCCAGCCCAGTTAGCAGGCAATTCGCCCGCCATACGGCGTTTGAATTCAGCCGCTTCAGTCAGGGTAAGCGGCTGCGTAAGCGGCAAACGTGCCGTTCCACGCTTCTTCAGCCGCAGCACCTTTGGCTTTTGCATCCCAACCTGCGTAAACGTTGGCAGGAATTTCAAATGGCAGGGTGTGTCCAGCCCAAATGCAGTACGGGTAGCTGCGATTTCTGCATCACCCAGGGCTGCACCGTGGCAGTCGTGTGAACCTGCTTTGTTCGGGGAGCCATAACCAATGGTGGTTTTGCAGCAAATCATGGATGGGCTTGCTGGTTTCCGCTTTGGCAGCGCTGACGGCGGCTTTGATCGCGTCAGCATCGTGACCGTCAACGCTCAGTACGTGCCAGCCGTAAGCTTCAAAACGCATCGGGGTATTGTCAGTGAACCAGCCGTCCACTTCGCCGTCGATGGAAATATTGTTGTCGTCGTAGAAGCAAATCAGTTTGCCCAGACCCATAGTGCCAGCGAATGAGCAGGCTTCATGGGAAATGCCTTCCATCAAGCAGCCATCGCCCAAGAACACGTAGCTGTAATGGTCAACGATGGTGTGACCCGGCTTGTTGAATTGTGCTGCCAGAATTTTTTCAGCCAGCGCCATACCAACGGCATTGGTGATACCCTGACCCAGTGGGCCAGTGGTGGTTTCAATGCCCGGTGTATAGCCGTACTCAGGGTGACCCGGTGTTCTGGAATGCAGTTGGCGGAAGGCTTTCAGGTCATCCATGGTCAGGTCGTAGCCTGTCAGGTGCAGCACGGAGTACGGCAGCATGGAAGCATGACCGTTGGACATGCACGAAACGGTCACGGTTAGCCCACTTAGGGTTTTGTGGATTGTGGGACATGAAATCGTTGTAGAGGACTTCGGCAATGTCTGCCATGCCCATCGGTGCGCCCGGATGCCCGGAATTTGCTTTTTGTACGGCATCCATAGCCAATACGCGGATTGCGTTAGCCAGCTCGCGGCGTGTAGTCATTGATGGGTCTCCTGTAGTTTTCAAATAGGTAACAGCCATGCCCTGTGTGTATTTATTATTCAGGCAATATAAGGTCTTGTATTGTGTCGAACTTCTATGGCAGGGGCAACTCTCCCTTGTTGGATAGATAAGTGATGGTTAGGGTAAAATTTTATCACTTTCTTGAGTGTGGGATGATGCAACGCCGGATTTTTTTAGTTATTATACCGCTCATCGGATACTGACTGGGCTAGTTGGTTATCTGAAAAAAACCCACGGTATCTGAGGAGCGTTGCGACGGGACGACCCGCCAGGCTCAGATAGTGGCTGCACATACCAACGGCGCTCAGTCATTTAATTTTTTAGTTTTAGGAGAACGTTAATGACTGAGAGAAGTTATCTTTTCACGTCTGAATCTGTTTCTGAAGGCCACCCAGACAAAATGGCGGATCAAATTTCCGACGCCATTCTGGATGCGATCATTGCCAAAGACCCGTATGCGCGTGTTGCGTGCGAAACCCTGACCAAGACTGGCATGGTCGTACTGGCAGGCGAAATCACCACCAATGCTGAAATCGACTACGAAGGCATCGTGCGTGGCGTGGTCAATGACATCGGCTACAACAATTCCGAAATCGGTTTCGACGGTCACACTTGCGCCGTTATCAATGCACTCGGCAAGCAATCCCCTGACATCGCCATGGGCGTTGACCGTGCGAAACCAGAAGATCAAGGCGCGGGCGACCAAGGTTTGATGTTCGGTTACGCCAGCAACGAAACCGACGTGCTGATGCCTGCGGCACTGACTTACGCCCACCGTCTGGTGAAGCAACAAGCGGATATGCGTAAAAACGGCACACTGCCTTGGCTGCGCCCGGATGCTAAATCCCAAGTGACCGTGCGTTACGAAGGCGGCAAAATCGTTGCTATCGACGCCGTAGTGCTTTCCACCCAACACAGCCCGGACATCAGCCTTGATGACCTGCGCATGGGGGTGATGGAACACGTCATTTTCCCTATCCTGCCGCAAGAATGGCTGCACAAAGGCACTAAATTCCACATCAACCCCACCGGCAACTTCGTGATCGGTGGCCCTGTGGGTGACTGCGGCCTGACTGGGCGTAAAATCATCGTCGACACTTACGGCGGTATGGCACGTCACGGCGGCGGCGCATTCTCCGGCAAAGACCCGTCCAAAGTTGACCGTTCTGCGGCTTACGCAGCACGTTATGTGGCGAAAAATATCGTTGCTGCTGGCTTGGCGGAACGCTGCGAAATTCAAGTCTCCTACGCTATCGGTGTAGCGCAACCCACGTCCATCACGGTTGAAACTTTCGGCACTAACAAGGTCGATGAAACCCTGATCGAAAACTTGGTACGCGAACATTTCGACCTGCGCCCTTACGGCATCACCAAAATGCTGGATCTGCTGCGCCCGATTTACCGTGGCACGGCGGCTTATGGTCACTTCGGTCGTGATGACCTTGACCTGCCTTGGGAACGTACTGACAAAGCCGCTGCCCTGCGCTCTGCCGCTGGCCTGTAAGAAGATTTAGGAGATTACAATATGACTACTTTTAACGACTATATCGTCGCCGATATGGGCTTGACGGCTTGGGGCCGCAAGGAAATCAACGTCGCCGAAACCGAAATGCCGGGTCTGATGATGATCCGCGAAGAATTCGCTGCCAGCCAACCGCTGAAAGGCGCACGCATCACTGGCTCTTTGCACATGACTATCCAAACAGCCGTGCTGATGGAAACACTGGTCGCTTTGGGTGCAGAATTGCGTTGGGCTTCGTGCAATATCTTCTCTACCCAAGACCATGCAGCGGCGGCAATGGCTGCGGCTGGCATCCCGGTCTTCGCCTACAAAGGCGAATCATTGGAAGAATACTGGGATTACACCCACAAAATCTTCGAGTGGCCGAATGGCCAACAAGCCAACATGATTCTGGATGACGGCGGCGACGCCACCTTGTTGCTGCATTTGGGCGCACGCGCTGAGCTTGACCCTAGCTTGGTGGCTAACCCGACCTCTGAAGAAGAAACTTTCCTGTACGCGGCGATCCGTAACCGTCTGGAAACCTCACCGAACTGGTACAGCACCCGTTTGGCTGAAATCCGTGGCGTAACCGAAGAAACCACTACGGGCGTCCACCGCCTGTACCAGATGCACGCCCGTGGCGAGCTGAAATTCCCAGCGATCAACGTCAACGATTCCGTCACCAAATCCAAATTCGACAACCTGTACGGTTGCCGCGAATCACTGGTTGACAGCATCAAGCGTGCTACTGACGTGATGATTGCAGGCAAAGTTGCACTGGTTTGTGGTTACGGCGACGTGGGCAAAGGTTCTGCACAAGCATTGCGTGCGCTGTCTGCACAAGTTTGGGTAACAGAAATCGACCCGATTTGCGCCCTGCAAGCCGCAATGGAAGGCTACCGCGTGGTTACTATGGAATACGCTGCTGACAAAGCAGACATTTTCGTGACGGCTACTGGCAACTTCCACGTCATCAACCATGACCACATGAAGGCGATGAAAAACGAAGCCATCGTCTGCAATATCGGTCACTTTGATAACGAAATCGACGTGGCTTCACTGGAACAGTACGAGTGGGATGAAATCAAACCACAAGTTGACCACGTAATTTTCCCTGACGGCAAGCGCATCACCCTGCTGGCAAAAGGCCGTTTGGTGAACTTGGGCTGTGCCACTGGGCATCCGTCTTACGTCATGTCATCTTCGTTTGCCAACCAGACGATTGCGCAAATCGAGCTGTGGTCTGAGCGTGATTCTGGCAAATACCCACTGGGCATTTACATCCTGCCGAAGCACTTGGATGAGAAAGTTGCCCGCTTGCAATTGAAAAAGCTGAATGCGCAACTGAGCGTATTGAGTGAGATGCAAGCGAACTACATTGACGTTCCGGTGGAAGGGCCTTACAAGGCTGACCATTACCGTTATTAAGAAACCCCTCCCCAACCCTCCCTTTATCAAGGGAGGGAGCAAGAGATATGCTAAACCCTTCTTATTCCTCCCCTGACAAGGGGAGGTTAGGAGGGGTTTCTTTTATGAGGCATTGTTAGTTATGACTGACGGACATCAACATGATCATCACCCCGATGATCTGATTTTTAGCTTCGAGTTTTTCCCGCCCAAGACTGACAAGGGTGCGGAAAACCTGCGGGCAGTACGTACCCAATTGGCAGAATTGCAGCCACGCTTCTTTTCCGTGACTTACGGCGCGGGCGGCTCGACGCAAGCGAATACGCTGAATACGGTGCTGGAAATCCAGCGCGATTCCGGTATTGAAGCTGCGCCGCATTTGTCGTGCGTGGGGTCTAGTGCCGAACAAATCCGTGAAATTCTGGATACTTACCGCAATCACGGCATCAAGCACATTGTCGCCTTGCGTGGCGATTTGCCGTCGGGTTCACGCGACCTTGGCGAATTCCGCTATGCCAACGAGTTGGTGGCATTTATCCGCAAGGAAACCGGCGACCATTTCAATATCGAAGTGGCGGCTTACCCCGAAATGCACCCGCAAGCCCCCAACCTCAAAGTCGACATCGACAACTTTGTGCGCAAGGTGAAAGCTGGGGCGGATAGTGCGATTACCCAATACTTCTTCAATGCCGATGCGTATTGGCATTTTGTGGATGAATGCGTGAAAAAAGGCGTGGAAATCCCCATCGTCCCCGGCATTATGCCGATCACGAACTATTCACAACTGGCACGCTTTTCGGATATGTGTGGGGCGGAAATTCCGCGTTGGCTGCGCAAGCAACTGGAAACTTACGGCGATGATACCGATGCAATTACCGAGTTTGGCACGGAATTCATCAGCTTGCTGTGTGAAAACCTGCTGGAAACCGGCGCACCGGGGCTGCATTTCTACACCATGAACCGGGCTGAGCCGACCATGACGGTTTGGCGGAATTTGGGATTATCGGACTAACCAAAGTATTCCTAACCGGGAATTTGTCTCACCAGTGGTGAGAGTGGTTGCGCCTCATTCGATGAAATCGCAGAAGGTGTGGTATCAGCCGCACTGCGTATTCAGGTCTGGCAATTGGCGTGAGGTTTGCAAGACACGAGTGAAATCCGTTTCCTGATGACTGGTTAGCAATAAACGGTCGGTAGCGCGGGTCATGGCGACATACAACAGCTTTGCTTCATCTGCTACGGTTGCCGTATCCGTGTTAATGAAACCAAGACCCGCAATCACCACCAACGGAAACTCCAAACCCTTGCTGCTATGGAAGGTCATAAGCGTTACGGCATCGGCGGCGGGGTTAAAGCCCTTCTTACTCACAGAATCACACAACCAATAGCAAGGCACTCCCGCCGCTTGTATTGCCTGCTGTAAGGCTTTGCCCTGATTATTGTGTCGATACAGCACCGCCATTTCTGCCCATGTTGTTCCACGTTCCTCATGCCATTGCCGCAGCCAACGGACAACCCTTGCTGTTTCCTCTGCAAAACTGGGGAAAAGACGGCATACGGGCGTAAAACTGTGCCGTCCTGCCATTTCTGGTACAAGCAGCGGTATATGATCCTCGTCGCTGTCATGTGGTTGCAGGTATTGCCGCGCAAATTGGTAAGCAAAACCAAAGACTTCATCGGTATTACGGTAATTGAGCCGCAGCACCGTAGTGCGCCCGCGAGCCTGAATCCCCACACTGGATAGACTGAACTTCAACGACTGGCTCTGCTGATAAATTGATTGCGCATCATCGTATAACAACAGCAAAGAATCCTTTTCTGGATCAACCATGCCGCTAATCAGCTTTAACCAAGACGGCTGAAAATCATGCCCTTCATCAATCATGATCGCACCATACTGCGCTTTAGGAATACGCCCGTTTTCCACGGCGGCACTGACTGTATCGACCAGCGCATCCAAATACTCAACCCCGTGTTCCTGTGGGCGGTCGATGTGATAAGCACGCAATTGTTCGCCACACCAATCATGAAAGTGGTAAACGCTCACCTTGTCATCAATCGCCTTTTCTTGCATCAATGCCCGTAACCGCGCCGCTAATGCAATGTTGTAACACAACACCAGAATGGGCTTGGACAACAACTTTGCCAGATACAAACAGCGGTACGCTAAAATCAGCGTTTTCCCAGAACCCGCTACCCCATGAACCACACGATGCCCACGCCCCATACTGCGTGCTAGTTGTTCCTGTTGCAAATCCATCACCTTAAGAATATCCGGCAACACCGTTTCAATGGGTTTATCAGCAATTCCTGCCTCAGTATCAGTCTGTGGCTCGGCAAATAAACTGCCTTGGGAGGCAATGCGAATCTCTGGGAAAATATGCCAGCGGATACGATCCAACTGCGGTACGGTCAGTGGCTTGCTGAATTGGTAATCGAACATATTCCACAAGCACTGTTGGAAGTCTTCCGGGTCAGTGTTTTCCTGCATCTCATCACTGCACAGGGTACGATTCCACGGCAACACGGCTTGCAAATCGGTGTTGGTAAACTGCTGGCGGCTCATATTGGTCAGTACCACGCCATAGCCGTAAGGGAATGCCAATTTGCCTTGATGCCGTCCTGCGTACTGAATTAATTGTGGGTCTTGTTCGAGTTGCTGCACCAGCTTATAAGCACACTGCCGCGCCTGTTCCAGCGGGTTACTCACCGTTTTCAAGCCTTGCGGGGTTAGCAAGGTGGCAGACGCCTTGTCGATAGATTGAATGCTATCCAACTTCCAATCTTTCACCTCCAGCAGCAACAGCCCACGCCAAGGATGCACAATAATGAAATCGGCGTAACGCTGGCGAAAACCTTCACCCACACGCGGCTCGTACCAACACAGGTAGTCATCTTCCAATAACTGTTCCAAGCGACGTGCGAAACGCTTTTCGCCGGAAGTCATCCGGTTGAGGCAACTCTGTAAAGACGGGATTAACTTAGCCATAACTCAATTATTGTCATTTTTAGTTGATATAACACCGATGATACAGTAGCAGTCAGTGAAGCACTAATTATCACGCTCTCATCATAAAAAATGGAAATGTGCGTACCGTCATCATGTCATCGCGTTGTGCTAGAACCACCCATTTCGAGTATTATTAAACCAATTCTCAGCATCGGGCTACCCATGAACGCGCAAGAACTCATCACCCGCATCAACGCTTTAAACGTCTGGAAAAAAGGCGACCAACGCGCCCCGCACAAGCCGTTGCTGCTGTTGCTGGCTTTGGCGCGTATCCATACTGACCAGCCCCGCCTAATACCGTTTGATGACATCGAAAAAAAGCTCACGCAACTGCTACAAGATTTCGGCCCCAGCCGCGCCAGTTACTACCCCGAACTGCCGTTCTGGCATTTGCAATCTGATCAAATCTGGGAAATGCCCAGTACCACGGGCGTATTGACCGCATCAGGCAGTATCAGCAAAAAATACCTGCGGGATAACCACGTACCAGCGGGATTCACGCAGGAAGTTTACGACTTGCTGAAAGCCAATCCCGACCTGCTGGAACAGGTGGCAATGCAGCTCTTGGAAGACAATTTTCCACCGACTGTCCACCAAGATATTCTCGATGAAGTCGGTTTGGATTTTGAAGCAATCGCCCAGCCTGCCACCCAAAAACGGGCCAAGACGTGACCCAACATTCCGCCGCCGCGTATTGGAAGCCTACGATTACCGCTGTGCCATTTGCAATTTCAGTGTGCGCATGGAAAATACCCCGATTGCACTGGAAGCTGCCCACATCAAATGGTTTCAAGCAGGTGGCCCGGATATTGAAAGCAACGGACTGGCGCTTGTGTTCCTTGCACCATAAATTGCTCGATCGTGGCGCGTTAGCCATTTCCAACGAACAAAAAATCGTGGTGTCGGAAAAAGCGAACGGACACGGTGGTTTTCAGGAATGGGTGCTAAATTTCGACGGTAAACCGTTACTGAAACCACGCAACAATTTGTATTTACCCAAGGTGGAATTTACCGATTGGCATATTCGTGAAGTGTTCCAAGGCAAGTACGGCTAATGCGCATCCTCAACCCACCAAGACGTGACTTCGACTTAAGCCCAGCCCTTGGCGCACGTCAACCACTTTGGCGTATACTCACATTGCTGTTTTACCAAAGTCGGAAACACACATGATCAAGTGGGTGACAACATGACATCAGAAAGTTTACTGAGCCGTATCACGGTCGAATCAGGCAAATGTGGTGGTCGCCCTTGCGTCAGGGGGCTGCGCATTCGCGTACAAGATGTGCTTGGAATGCTGGCGGAAGGGATGGAAACCAAGGAGATTCTTGAAGATTATCCCTATCTGGAGCAAGCCGACATCCGCGCAGTGCTGATGTACGCTGCCCGCCAATTTGACCATCCTGTTTTGCAGGCAGCCTGATGCGTTTTGTCGTTGATGCCCAACTACCACCTGCTCTAGCGCGTTTTCTCGCAAGTTTGGGGGAAGAAGCCACTCATGTACTGGATGCAGGCTTGCTGGAAGCCGCCGATGGGGAAATTTGGTCATTTGCACTGGAAAACGATTGGGTCATCATCTCCAAAGATGACGACTTTCAATTTCGCGCTTCTGTCAGCAAGCTATACCCCAAAATCGTCTGGGTGCGCGTCGGCAATTGCTCAAAGCAAAAACTGCTAGAAATTTTCAAAAAGCACTGGGATGCAATCAAACAGGAATTAGCAGCCGGTGCTTTTCTAGTTGAAGTCATTTGACCGATTGGCACATCCGCGAAGTGTTCCAAGGCAAGTATGGCTAATCCCAATACACCGCAGTCGAAGGCAACACCCAGCGCACCCCACCACGCGGGTCAGCACAATCCCCCGCATAACGCGGTATCACATGCACATGCAGGTGAAACACCGTCTGACCTGCGGCTGCCCCCACATTGACCCCGACGTTATACCCCGCTGGTTGGTAGGCAGCATCAAGCTGCTCGCGGGTTGTATGCAGCAATTCGTGCAAGGCGCTAAATTCCACCGCCGTCAGCTCAAACAACGACGCCACATGCCGCTTGGGGATGATCAGCGAATGCCCCACTGACACCGGAAAACGGTCGCGGATCACCTGATGAAAGCTGTTTTCTGCAGGTTATATCCGCCGCCCCAAGCTGGCAGAACGGGCAAATTGTTACGAACATCACGCCACCATCTGATTCATTTTATCTTGGAGAAAGCTGGGCATTGTATTACTGCTACAATATCCTATCATAGAGGCACGACTCTCCCCTTGACCGTTTGGCTAGGTCAAATGCTCTTGGGGCGGCAGGCCGCCTTCGGGCGGCTTTGTCATTTCTGGAGAATGGGTATTTTACGTACCATCGTTTTCATTGACGGCTACGGCATATACTGCGTCCGCGTCCCAAACACTGCCCCAATCGCAGGCGGGAACACCGCTGTACTCGGCCCTTGGAATGCAAACGCCCCCTTGTCGGTCTGCACCGTCAGCGTTTCATTGCCGCCACCGACTGGAGGAGGGTTGAGGGGCGTAGATTTCACCCGCGTAAAGTCAGCATCTTTCAGCGCCGTCGTCAGGGTATCGAATTGCGCTTGGGTGATCGTGCCAGTTCGGGTCTCTAGCGGCGTGTTGCCGTATGCGCCAGTCACGACGTACTTGGTTTGCAGGGTACTATTGACCGTCAAGGTCTGCCCACGCCAATAATTGGGCGCGACAGTCCCGGTAGTGGAAACAAATTCAACCGACTGGATCGTAGGTAGCGGCGCGGGCGGCGTGACACAACCCAGCAACACCAGCGGCAAGCACAAAGTAGCTAAGGCTTTCATGAGAATTCTCCCAATGGTTAATGATTTCTACATTACCAATGTACGCCCTGAAAGGTATGATGTCTCTCCCCAGAACACGGTAGCGGCTGTTTAACATACCACCAGCGTTGCGTTGGGGCTTGCCGGGTAGTGAAGCGGCATGGCAACGGCTGGAACAAACCCTTTACGCAAAGCCACCACACGGGGAATGATGGCGATAAAATGTTCCACTAAGGCGGGGTCAAAATGTGTCCCGGATTGTTCGCGGATAAAGCGCAAGGCGTGTTCGTCTGACCAAGCGGATTTGTAAGGGCGTACCGAGGTGAGGGCGTCGAACACATCACAGATGGCGGTAATACGCCCTTCAATAGGGATTGCCTGACCCGCCAAACCGTGCGGGTAACCGTTGCCATCCCAGTGTTCGTGGTGGGTTTCCGCAATCCGGCTCGCCATCTGCATAATCTCACAACTGTGCCCGTGGAGAATGTCTTTGCCAATCAATACATGGGTCTGCATCACTGCCCATTCATCCGCATCCAGCTTGCCCGGTTTGAGCAGGATACGGTCAGCAATGCCAATTTTGCCCACATCGTGCATCGGGCTGGCATACAGTATTTTTTCAGCAAACTCCCGCCCTAATCCGGCTTTCAACGCCAGCAACTGGCAGCTTTTGCTCATGCGCTGGATATGCTCCCCGGTTTCACTGTCGCGGTATTCACCCGCCCGCCCCAGCCGTAGCAAAATTTCCCGTTGGGTGGTGAGAATTTCCTGATTCTTATCGTGCAGTTTTTGTACCGACTGGCTCAAGGTTTTGGCGGCAATAAAGGTGTAGAACAAATAAATCAGCGCAGCGAATGCCATCGCGTTGTATAGCGGGTCAGGGCGCAGCAGCAACCACACTGCCACGGGCAAAAGCATCGGCAGGATAAACAACAGGTACAGCGATAATATTGACCCCAAGGTCACCACCGCCGACCCAGCCAACACAAAAATGCCGGAAACCAGCACCGCATGATAAGCAGGCACGCTGGAGTAAGTTAACAGGAATACCGTCGCCCCCCACGTCATTCCGCTTAAAAACACCCCAAGCAGATATAACGATCCCCAACGGTAGGGGCATATTTGCGTATCTGTTTGACCCGCATGATAAGTCTGCTGCTTAGCGGCGTAGTAAGCCCTTAATGCCAATACCCGCAAGAGTAACACCAGTAATTGGGCTGATCCCCATAGGCTGATGACCGCTACAGGCACTTGCCCCAGTGAAACCACGCACATGAGGAATGCGCCCAGAAAATGCCCTACCAATTCCGCCGCCGCTAGGTCATAAACGCGGTACACTTGCCGCCCCAAGGGAAACAACCAATCTTTACACTGTGAGTTTTGCATACATTCTTATAGCTTACGGCGGGATAATTATACATATCGTTTATTTATAAGCCAATAACTATTATTTAGTCAATATTTCCATACAAGCACGCATGTCCAAATGCGCCTCCAGCGTATCCGCCAGCCGCTCCAACTGCTGTTCACGCACCGCGTTAATGTCAAATACTGCCGTCACTTGCAAA
Source organism: uncultured Gammaproteobacteria bacterium (assembly GCA_963818325.1). Lineage (GTDB taxonomy): Bacteria > Pseudomonadota > Gammaproteobacteria > Thiotrichales > Thiotrichaceae > Thiothrix. Next base: position 27,191 of record CAWFRV010000019.1, read on the forward strand.
CCCGCCCATTCCAGCAAAGCTTGCAAGGCTTGCCGGCGCATCAAACAGCCCATGCAAGTAAGTCGCCAAGATTTGCCCATCCGCAGAGATTGCCCCATCAGGCTTCCCGTCCAGATACACGGCGGGGGATTCCAGTGCCTTGCCGGTGCTGATGCCGCAATGGATTTCGTAGCCTTGAAGAAAATCCTCCCCCAACCCCTCCCAGCCGCTACTCGCGGCGCTTGCGCCCTTTTGCAAAGGAGGGGCAAGAGTGCCGTGGCGGTTGGTGAGTTGTTTTTCGGGGTGTAAGGTCGTTTCCAGTTCCAGCAAGCCGAATCCCGTGTGGCTAGTCGGTTCACCCTCAATCCCGTGCGGATCGTGGATCGCTTGACCCAACATCTGCAAACCACCACAAATCCCGATCACCTTACCGCCATAACGCAAATGGCGTTGAAGCGCCGCCTCCCAGCCTTGCGAGCGCAACCACGCCAGATCAAACCCAACATTTTTGCTACCGGGCAAGATGATCAAATCCGCCGCAGGAATGCTTTCCAAGTGCCCCACGTAGCGAAAATCCACCTGCGGATGCAGCCGCAACGGCTCAAAATCCGTATGGTTACTGATATGCGGAAGGCGCGGCACAATGACTGCGGAATTGTTCCCTTCGACTACGCTCAGGGAACGGCACATCCCGGTGGCTGAGCGTAGTCGAAGCCAGCGAAGTCGAAGTCTCCGGCACTGCATCCTCCGCATCCAAATGCAGCCCATGCAAATACGGCAACACCCCCAACACCGGCTTGCCGGTATACGCTTCCAACCAATCCAACCCGCCCTGCAACAACGCAATATCGCCACGAAAACGGTTAATCACAAAGCCTTTCACCCGCGCCTGTTCCGATTCTGACAGCAACGCCAACGTCCCCACCAAATGCGCGAATACCCCACCTTTGTCGATGTCGGCAATCAAAATCACCGGACAATCAGCACGTTCCGCAAACCCCATATTGGCAATATCGCCTTCACGCAAATTGATTTCCGCCGGGCTGCCCGCGCCTTCCACCATGACGTAAGCGTATTCCGCACACAACCGCGCATAGGAATCGAACACCGCAGCCGCTGCCTTGGGTTTGTAACTGTGGTAATCGAGGGCTTCGAGATTGCCGATGGAATGCCCTTGCAGGATGACTTGCGCCCCCGTGTCGGTATTCGGCTTGAGCAGCACGGGATTCATGTGGACGCTGGGGACAACGCCCGCCGCCTGTGCTTGCAAGGCTTGCGCCCGCCCGATTTCGCCGCCATCGGGAGTGACGGCGCTATTCAATGCCATGTTCTGCGGCTTGAACGGCACGACCGACAAGCCGCGCCGTTTGAAGACGCGGCACAGTCCCGCTACCAGTGTGCTTTTACCCGCGTCGGAGGTGCATCCCTGCACCATCAAGGTCGGCATCAGACGGCTTCATCAGCCCGTGTTACTTGACGTACTGCGATGTGCAACAACGTTGCCACGCTCAGATACAAACTCATGATGTACAAACCGTGCGGCGCGTATTTCAGCAAAGATGCCATGAATCCTGCCACGCTAATCTCGGTAGATGTTCCCGACAGCACATAGAAACTCCCGCTGGAAATCACTTCTGCCACCGCGAAGCCCGCCACGACCGCTACCATCAACTTGCCCAAAGCAACCAGCGTTTCGCCCTGATAGTGCCCAGCAAACCAACGCCCCGCCGTAAACAACGCACCATAAGCCGGAACCAAGCGCCACATAGGCCGACGATACACAGAAATTGCTGACACCAAACTGCGAAACGGCCACATAGTCAATGGCTACCGCCGTCGCCATGAACACGCCAAACGCCAACACATTGCGCAGATAAAAACCTGCCAGCAAGAACACCGCCCACGACGCATCCAGCAAATGCTCGCTCACATGAGCGCGGGTAATCAGCATGACCGCCAGCAAAATGCCGCCGACCAACCATTGGTTTTTCGTTGAAAGTGTAAACATAAACATCTCCTGTAACATTATTTCGGTGCGTATTTAACCGTCACCAGACCATTAACACCGTCTTGATTATAGCCGTTGTTGGTTTGGTAATCCTTGTCCAACACGTTGCCGAGTTTTGCGCCCACTGTCCAGTCTTTCGACACACGGTAATCGGCGCGTACATCCAACGTGCCGTAACCCGCCAGCTTTTTGCTCTCGGTATTGGTGTCATCGGTGTAACGCTGGCTTTCGCCACGCACGGTTGCACCCACGCGGAATTTACCCAGCTCACGGTCAATATCGACGCTGGCGTGCTGTTTGGGGCGATAAATCAACTGCTTGCCTGCATCCGCACCGCTACGGTTTTCCGGCTGTTGCAGGGTGACATTGCCATTCACGTCCCAGCCCGCCAATTGCGTCGTGGCACTGAGTTCCACACCCTGAATCCGCGCCTTGTCGGTTTGGCTGACTTGGTAAGCCGGTGGCGGGTAGCTGATGAGGTTGTCGATCTCATTGCTGAAAACGTTGGCTGACCATTGCGCCTTGCCCCCCGCTAGCTTGCCGGAGACGCCGAGTTCGGCATTTTGCGCCGTTTCTGGCGTGAGTGTGGGGTCGCCGCTGAAGGGGTAATACAAGTTATTGAAAGTCGGGGCTTTGAACGCCGTGCCATACGACGCCGTTACCCGCATCCCGTTGGCAAGGTCACGCCCGATGGCAACCGCACCCGTATTGTGCTGCCCAAACTGTTCGTTGTCGTCATGACGGGCAGCTATATCCAAGCGGTTTTTGCCAATATCGGTCTGGTAATTGGCAAATAATCCGGCATTATCGCGGGAAGTGCGGGTCGTAAACACTGTCGCTGGTCACTTGGTCATTCTGCCAATCCAGCCCAACGGTGGCAGAAGCGTTTTCCCCCACGCCCAAATCCGCCTGCACGGCAGCCGTGTTCCGACGAGTATTGTAGGTGCGGAATGCCGTCAGCGGCTGACCATTGAGGTAATTGTCGGATTCATCACGCGCCTGCCCAAGCTGCGCCATGAGCAATACCTTGTCACTCAGCGCGTGCTTCACTTTCCCGCTCACCACGTTTTGGGTGAAATGGGTTTCATTGTTGAAACTGCTGTCAAACTGGCTTTCACCAGCAGCGTGCAAGGCGCTGACTTCCGCCTCCGTACCATTGGCAAAGCGATGTCCCGCACGCAGCGCAACGCTGTCACGGGCATAACCATCCGCATCCGGCTCTTGGTTATTGGCAGTGGCGTTGAAACCGTCGGTCTTTTCCGTACCCGCATTCAGGTTGTACCACGTTGCCTCATTGCCACCCGCCAGATTGACGTTGGCTTTTTGGGTATTGTGGCTACCGGCACTCACGCTGATTTCCGGCTGGAAACCTTTGCCACCTTTGCGGGTGAAAATCTGGATCACGCCGCCAATCGCTTCCGAACCGTACAAGCTGGAACGCGGGCCACGCACCACTTCAATGCGTTCCACCTGATCCAAGGGCAAATCTTCAAACGCGACGCTGCCCGTGGTGGCAGAACCGACTTTGACGCCATCGACCAATACCAACACATGGCTGGAATTCGTGCCACGGATGAACACCGAGGTGGCTTTACCCACACCCCCGCTATTGCTGAGGGTAATACCGGGCAAACGCCGCAACACCTCCGGCAAACTGCGTCGCCTGATATTGCTCAATGTCTTTGCGGGTAATAATGCTGACGGGGGCAAGGGTTGCATCCACCGTCCGCGCTTTGCGGTCAGCAGTAACAACGATGTCATCGAGGGTAGTAGCGTCTTCCGCCAATACAAGAGGGGATGCCAATAGGCAAATAGCAGCAGTGCCGAACACTGCGGCAAACGGGAATGATTTCATGGGGTATGGATGTGTCCGTAACGGTGCGCCCATCGCGCACGTTGACCAAACGACCGGGGTAGGGTCGCGCCTTGTTAGGCCGGTATCGGGCTTACAAGGGGTTAAACCTGCTTACCGTTGCGAGGGCAGCGTTGGTATTGCACCAACTTCCCGTTTAACGCCTGTCGAAACAGGCGCACCTGAACAGCGCAGCACGTTACGGGATTCGCGAATGACTGTCAAATAGAGGTTATTGCATCCGCATGAACCACAAATGGCAAGTAATGTACCGTGGTTTTCACGCTGCCGTCGGGTAATAGCGCAATGTCGCGCCATGCCGGTAGCGTATGGTCAAATTCAATGTTTTTGCGTATCGGCTTCATCTGCACACAGGTCGCGGGTGTACCGTGAACCGCCACAGTGCGCCCATCCGCATACTGATGCTCACCGTTGAACTCCTGATGGATATGCCCGTTGAACACCACTTTGACCTGCGGGAAATGTTCCACCAATTGCCAGAAATAGGTTTTTTGCTGCAAACCCATCACATCCATCCACTCGCTGTCGATAGGCACAGGGTGATGGTGCATAAAGACTGCTACGAAATGGTCTTCCGGGATACTGACCAGCAGGTTTTCAAAGCGCCCGAACTGTTCGTCGGTCAAACGCCCATCCGGTTTGCCGTCAGAATGGGTATCCAGCAACAGCAGATGCCACTTACCCAGCACCACCTGATCCGGCATGGTGACATTGCCGCTGAGGTTTTCCTGCATCATCTGGGGAATGTCGTGATTGCCCGGAATCGTGTAGACCGGCAACGGGAAGGTATTGAGCATTGCGTTGACACGCTGGTAGGTGGCGGGAATTTCTTCCTGTGCCAGATCCCCGGTCAGCATCAAGGCACTGTAACCGTCAGCCTGCGCACTCAAATGTGCCAACATCGCCCGCAACGAGAGATTGGGATAAATCGGCATATCCGTCCACGTCAGACGGGTATCATCGCTGGCGTAGCAGTGACTGTCGGTCACCTGAAACAGGCGCACAGCATCAGGTGTTGTTTTCATATTCATAGCCCCTCACGAGCCTGTTTTAGCATAACTGACCACATAACCACATTTTATAGTTATTTTACTTTCTTTGGCTAGTTCCTTTTTTCAGGTAAGCACAGTTGGCAATACCCACACGGGCAGCAAGCCACATCCTGTTCATTACACTGACAATATTGTATTTTACTGCAAATGAAACTGATCGACACACATTGCCACTTTGATGAACCTGATTTTGCCGACGATCGGTCATTATTGGTTGATAAAATGCACAGCATCGGCGTAACTGACCTCATTTTCCCCGCAGTCAGTGCTAAACATTGGCCGCGCCTGCGTGACATTTGTGCAACTTCCCCCCATTTCCATGCGACTTATGGCTTACACCCCGTCTATCTGGCAGAGCATCGCCCTGAAGATATTGTGGTATTACACCAATGGCTCGCACAGGAACAGCCGGTCGCCGTCGGCGAATGCGGGCTGGACTTCTTTCTGCCACATCTGGACATCCAGCAGCAGGAAGACCTGTTCACCGCCCACTTAAAACTCGCCCGTGAATTCGATCTGCCGCTGATTATCCATGCAAGACGCTCGCTTGACTGTGTTCTCAAACACATTCGGCGCTTTTCTGGAAAAAATTCTGGGGTAAAAGGGGTGATTCACAGCTTTGCTGGCAGTCAGCAGCAAGCCGACATCTTGATCGGGCTAGGCTTTTATCTGGGGGTTGGGGGAACTTCGACCTATCCACGCGCCCAACGCTTGCGCACTATTCTGGCAAATGTACCGCTGGAAGCCCTGTTGCTGGAAACCGATGCCCCCGACCAACCCGACAGCGCATGGCGCGGCAAGCGTAACGACCCCACCCGCTTGCCGGTGATTGCGGCTACTTTAGCCGAGCTACGCGGCGCAAGCCTTGAACATATTGCTGAAGTCACCACTGCCAATGCGATACAATTATTCAAACTGCAACAACGAGTCCCTATGAAATACTTCTTTCCCTTCATGATGGCGCTGGTCATCCTCGCGGGTGTCAGCCTGATCCTGACGCCGTTTATTGCTGAATACATTTTTCCGGCCTCGAAAACCACGCTGCGGGCGGCTGACCCCGAACAGGCTAAACTCGCGTTAGCGGACTGGTTTGGCACACCACCTAACAACCTGACAGAGGTGCAAGCCATCAAACAGGTTTCCGCACAAGGCAATATCTCTTGGTTTACCTTCAAGGCCGAAGCTGCCCCGGTGAAAAACTTCATCCTGCAAAACCAGCTCAAACAACAGGATTTGACCCCCGACATCCTTCAAGGCACGTTCATGGCGCAAAATCCACCAACCGCTTGGTGGCAACCCGCCTCACTGGAGCGCCAAACCTGTTTCATGGGGACGGATGAAGGGCGCGAACTCAGCCTGATTTACCATGCCGAGCTAAAAACAGGTTTTCTGCTCATCCGCACCCACGAAAAACCTGCCAAATTTTGAGCGGCTTATGCCTGCAACGGCGGGTGTTTCTGTTGAAATAAGGAACGGGCGTGCTGCGCCCAACCTTCAGGCAGTGGGTCAGATCTCAGTGCCGATGATGCGCTTGATATGGCGTACATCATCCGAGGTAAATTCAGCCACTTGCCGGTAAGTGACGATACCGAGCGCCTGTAGCGTACTGGCCAAACGCTGGTTGATCCCTTGAATGAGGGTCAGGTCATCACGGTTTTCCAGCCCGCTGCTGGCAGGTGTAAGCGGCAACACCTCTATAGGTACTTGCTGGTTGGTCACTTCCATCTGTAACCCCGCCAGTGCCTGCTTGCTGGCTTGCAATTCCGCGCTTAAGTGGGCAAGGCTGGTTTTCTGCTGATGGAATTGATCCAGCAAGCCCCTCGTATTGACGCCGGGTCTTTTCCAATGCCTTGCGGAGTTGCAAGAATTTGCCGTAATCCGTGTCAGAAGGAGGCGTGCTGATCTTGTGCAACACCTTTTGCAGTTGCCGCAACTCGCGGTGCAAAGTGGTGTTTTGCAGGGCAACATCAGCGTAATTACGCCGCAAGCCCGCCAATTCGGTACGGCACTGTGCATCATGCTGGCGATAGACAAATCGGGTAACCAACCAACCTACTATGGCTCCGACAAGCATTGCAATGGTCAGGAAAACCAAGATCTGGGTGGCAAGATACCCCATACGCTACTCCTCCAGCACGCTGATTTCGATGCGGCGGTTCTGTTTGCGCCCGTCATCCGTGGCATTGTCAGCTAGCGGACGCACCGAACCGTAGCCCTTAGCCTTTACCTGCTTGGCCTCTATGCCCTGTGACAACAGGTAATTGCGTATCACCTCGGCGCGTGCCTGACTAACCGCCATATTGCCCAACGCCGTGCCCTCATTATCCGTGTGGGCAGACACTTCAATAGTCTTATCGGGGGTCTTGCGCAATTCAGCCACCACCGCGTCCAATGCAGCTATTGCCTTGGCATCCAGTTCAGCCCTGGCATAGTCAAACTGGATCGCACCCAGATCAAGCTGTTCAATCGGGTACTTTTTGGAAGGGGTATATAGCCCGCTGCTAGGGGCTGGAGGGGGTTCTGGCAGCTGCCTGCTGGGCAGCGCACGCTACTGACGGGAATCAGGCCGGTTTTCGACATCCCGTACCCCGTAAACACTGTCTACCACCGTCTGCAAGCGTTCAGCTTCCGCTTCACTGGCAACGGTTCCGGTCAATACCCCGTCACGCCCATTGAAGTGGATAATGTCGGCGGGCAACCCTGCCTCCGCCAATGCCTGACGGGTGCGTTGCAACAAATCGGTTTCAATGGTGGGTTGTTGCAACAATAAACTCAGCAAGGTCAACAGGATGACGCTCACCAATGTCAGCAGTGCAGCCATCGGCACTAATTGCTGTTTATCCAAAGTAAAGGCAAGCCATTCAACACTCCAAAAGTCAGTACATGAACCTAGAATATAGACCAATGGTTCAGCATTGAAATTAGGAGCTTTAATGGCTTTCATCCAGCCATAGCCGGATGAAGGGAAAAAACGACCTGACCAACAGGATAACTCGTTAATTTTTAAGGATTAGCGGTGGAGTCAGCTAATGAATGAAAGAATTTCGCGGGCTTCCTGACGTTGCTGATTACTACCTTCAACCAGCACATCTTGCAAAATATCTGCCGCCGCTTCGGAATCACGCAAATCCAGATAGGCACGCGCAATATTCAGCTTGAGGCTGGCATCCGGGTCTTCTGGCTCATCCTCCAGTGCTGCGTCCACCAAGGCGCTCTCGGCGGCGGGCTAGGGGCGGCATCAAGGGTAGCCGTCTGCCGAAGCCATCAGTGGCGCAGCGGGCGGTGTAACAGGTGCTGTTGCTGGCACTGGCAAGCACCTGCGTTTGTTCGCGTTTACGCCGCAGCAACCAGAACAGTGGCAGGGTCAGCAATGCCAGCAAGCCGAGCAATACCCAAGGCAGAGTAGTGGAACTGGAAGCCTTGCTATCAATCACCGCCGCCGCCCGCATCTGTTGCAGGTCACTCTGCAAGGTTGCGTTTTCAGCCTGATCGGTTGTTACCTGCTCTTGCAGGGTAGTGCTGCTAGCCTGACTTTCCTGCCAGCGCCTGTTTGGCAGCATCTAGCTGTTTTTGCAGATCCTCACCACCCACCTGTCGGCTTGGCTTCAGCATAACCCTTGACCATTTCCTGCAAGGCCGCATTTTCTTCTTCCAACAGGGAAACGGTGTCTTTCAGTTCCGTCACCTGCGTTTCAAGTGACTGTAATTTTTCCTGCGTGGCCTTATCAAGGCCAGCGGCTGGCTTGGGGGCAGGCGGTTTTAGATCGGGAATGTCCTTAGCATCCGGCAACTTCAGGGTTTTACCCACAATCAGGCTGTTGATGTTCTTATTGCTGAAGGCATCAGGATTACGCTTGAGGAGTTCCTGCATAATGGCTTGCCGGTTGGTATAACCGGGGTATTGCTCAGCCACAATCTTGCCCAAGGTATTACCGGACTGGATTTGCCATTCTTTATCTCGCAGCCCATGCCGAACCCGACAGGCAGCTCCCAATGAAGGCGGCAGATACCAGCAAGAAGTGGAAAGGTTGTTTTATTCATAACTAGCTAACCAATGTATCCATCAGGTCAATCATAAACTCGGTGTCTTCCTGCTCCTGCGTTTCCCACCCTTGCAGCCCAAGGCTGTCGAGTACCCCTTTGCTTTTGGCATCGTTACTCATGATAGGCAGAATGCGCCGCAAATCATCATGCCGCTCGCTGCATACGCGGGCCTGCCAGCAACACATGGCGGATGACGTGTATTTCGCTGCGGATCAATTCCCGCAACTGCTGCTGGATCATCCGGGACAGCCCCATAAATGCATCCCGCAAAAAGAACCCCACATCAGCATCGCCTTGCAGCAATTTCTTCGCCACCAGCACATAGGTATCAACGGTCTGTGTCTGGACATTGTGTGCCGATAAATCCGCTGGCTCCAGCATGATCATCGAAATCAGGTTCACATCCGGGTCATCGGTTGCTGCAATCCGTGTCCCTGCTTGCAGGTCTTCCACGTGGCGCACCGCCGAGTTGGCAGCTACCGCAATAATCGCCTCATCCGATTTGCGCAACGGTGCTGCAATAGCGGTGAAGCCTTGTTCCCGCACCAACATGGCAGCATCAAAGGGATTGGCATAGATCAGGTCGATAGTACCGCTCTGGATAGCCTTACGCTGGCTGGCAAAGTTCGGGTACAGTTCCACATGAATCTGCTCACCCAACTGGCGTTGCAACCACGTATTAAATATATACCAACCTGCAATCTGGGCAGGGGGGAAATCAGGGCTGACCGTCATAACGTAACGCATAAGCTTTACTCCTCTGCCTGTTTTAATTGGGCATACAGTGCCTTACACGCCTCAACCTGAGTACGTGAGGGCTTGCGCCGTACCGAGGTGCAACTGATGGGTTTACCATCACGCACATTGAGGATGATCGTTGCATACACCCAATAGTAGCGCCCATCCTTGCGCAAGTTTTTCACATAACCATGCCACTTGATGCCTTTCCCAACGGTATCCCACGCATCTTTAAACGCTACTTTGGGCATATCGGGATGCCGCAGGATATAGTGCGGCTGACCGATCAACTCCGCTTCGATATAACCAGACATTTCCACAAAAGCCTGATTACAATGGGTAATGACCCCTTGCAAGTCAGTGCGGGAAACGATCAGCTTACCCTCCGGGAAAGGAACTTCCTCGTCTTTGACAAGGACGCGCCGCGAAGTGCCATCATAGTAATGCAACAGGTGTTCCGTATACGGTTCCTGTACATCCTTGGTAGTCATATCTTCCATCGCATTTCTCCGTGTTGACCCCCGCAGTCTGGGGCGACTGCCACACCGATCAACTTTATTATTATGGATAGGCGACCTAGGTTACCGCCATCCGCCCACATTATTGCGATCAGGTACTAAATGATTTTGCCAATGTTTTCTGCGGCACGTTTTACGTCCAGAAAAATTAGGCCAAGACGGGCATTCGGTTTTGCCAATACGGTCACCACCGCTTCCTTGCCTGCGTGGGTCATCAGGATATAACCACGGTCACCCTTGATCAGTACCTGTTCCAGTGCACCACGGGACAGTTCTTCAGCTGTCCGGTCACCCAATGACAGCATGGCAGCACTCATCGCACCGACCCGGTCTTCATCCATCCCGCCGGGGAGCAGGGATGCCATCATCAGGCCATCGGTCGACAGGACAGCAGACGCTTCAATGTCCGCAGAAGAACCATTCAGGTCACTCAGGATGGAGTTGAGCATTTCAGAGCGCATGTCGTTTTCTCTCCTTGGTTGTATTCGTCATTCGTATTTAAACAGGTATTTCAGTATTGCCGTAACGCATTTCCAGTGCCCAGACCAAACGTTTGAAGTCAGGTTGGTTGAACTGCGGGATACCGCCAATGATTAGGGTAAAACGGTTCTGACCAATGTATAACGGCCAGAAACCCACCTCGCTGTTGCCACTGGCATCCACCAAGCCCCAAGCACGCTGACGGTAACCAAGGTTACCGTGCAGCAATTCCTTATGGCGGGTATACACCGCCGTCAGGTTGGCACTCAGCGCCGCCAGTTCTTCCGCCGCTTCATGGGTAAAGCCCGCACTACCCAGATATAGCCCCCGGCTTTCTGCCAGAATCGCTTTACCTTCATCGGACAGGGTACGCAGCAATTGTGGCAGCAATCGTTCCAAGGTTTCTTCCGGTGCTTTTTCGCTGTGTTCCTGCCCCAAAATCAGCCCGGCTTCCTGCATCCAGTGGACAAATTCCAGCGCACGCTTTTTCTTGTAGCCACTCAGTTCACAGGCAACATCTACCGTGAACAACGGGGTGACAGATTCCTGAAACAGGCGGTGTAAAAATATCCGCCCTGGCTCCTCGGCACTGTCTTGCACCGCATAGTACGTACCACCGGGTGTAATACCCAGGTGCAGGTTTTCTGTGAGTATGTATTCGCTCATCAGTGGGTTACTCCTGGATCCAGCGAGAATAACAGTGCCTGAATCAGCATGGTGACATCTTTGTGGCTACGGGCATCCACTTCAAATACTGGCGCTTGCAACGACAGCGATTCCAGATAATTCCGGTAATCGAGCAGCCCCGGTTTGCGCTGCATATCCATGCGGGTAACGCCCACCACCAGTTGCTGCTTCTCGATAAAATCACGGAAAGCATTGGTGTAAAAACGGATGTCCTGAAACGGATCCTTGCGGGTATTGTCCAGCAGCAGGATCAGGCCGATCCCGCCTTTGGTCAGAATGTCCCACATGAAATCAAAGCGTTCCTGCCCTGGCGTGCCGTACAAATGCACCCGCTCGTTGTCACTCAGGCGGATCAGGCCATAATCCATTGCCACTGTAGTTTGCGGCTTACGGCTTTTGGTCATGTCGGAGGCATACTCATCGGTGGCAATCGGTTTGATGTCACTGATGGAGGCAATAGCCGTCGTCTTGCCTGCACCAACAGGCCCGGTAAAGATGATTTTGCGGTTGATCATGCTCATAAAGCTATTTCGTGCCCCCCCAACAAACGCTTCAGCAGACGTGAGAAGAAGCCACGGCTTTCTTTCGGCTTCTCTTTTTCGCGGCTCTTGAGTTTGCTCTGATCCATTTCAAACAGGTTAAGTGCATTGGCAGCAGTGTGGAATGCAAACACATACCGTTGCGGGACATCCAATGCCCCCGCAATCTCCAGCGAGGTGCCTGGACGCTGGTTCCACAATGCTGCAATGCGCATGATATGCGGAAACTGCTCAAGGCGTGTCAGGTTAGGCCAGTGTTTCAGCGAAATTTTCTGCTCAACCTCAACACCACGACCCAAACGCCCTCTGGCGGTCAGCAAACTGCTCACCCACACAAACGCCTCAAGATCAAGCAAGGACTCGGCATCACGCTCAGCCTGCTGTTCCAGTTGCGTCCAGTTCCGCACTACTTGGTATATGTAGCGCAATCCGCCCAGTTTGTACGGGATTATTGCACAACATGGCGAATTCATCTGACCGGGTGTCGAGTGTGCAATAAGCAAGGCTTTGGGTTGGCATCAACAACGCATAATCCTGCGATGAAAACTTAATCTGAACCGTTTGTTGTAACTCCCGTGAGCGCCTCAATCCCTCCAAAATAGTCACCAGCAGGTAGTTTTCAGGGGTAAACAAGCCAATCTCGGCAGCCGCCTGTACATCCTCCTGTTCCCCACACAACACTTTCCAGCGTTTTTCCGCTTCTTCTTGCGACATGGATGGCTCGACAGGCCGATCAATCTCTTCCAGCGGAATATCGGTTTCGGCAGGGTCAAACACCCCTAGGGGAGCTGCATCCGCAAACGCTTGGTCAGCGGTCGCCACGCTGGGCGGTAGCGGCACAAAGTCTTCCGTCTCCTCATCGTCGGGCAAGCTGATTACCAGCGAGCGTAATTTCCGCTCAGGCCGGGCAGGTATGCCAAACGGTTGGGGGGTATCACGGAAACGCTGCTCGCCGGATTTAAACAAGGGCTTCTCGGCAGCGGGGGCAGGCGTTGGGGTGATGGCTGGGCGATGGGCAACAGGTGCAGCAGCCGCTTGGCTGGCAGCTCAATTCATACACACGATCCACCGCATCGGTCAGCGCCCGCGACGTTAGCGGTTTCGGAATCCAGATACAATTGGGCAAATCGACCTGATGCACGGAAAGGATAATGCCCGGCTTGTGCAAGGCAGCATACTTTGCCCAATCCTCTTTAGCATCCGGGTGGTCATGGTCAAGGATAAAGGCATCCGCCTCCGTATCTTGAACGACCCTGAACAGGTTACGGCCTGCCCCTGAGAAAAAAAACTCAAGGATTGCCCGGTTATGGGGACTAATTGCGAGGAGCGCTACCTTCAAGGGGCCTGTTTTGGAATGTTTCAGCATAAATCCAACCTGCTTGTCGTTATTCTTTTACCATTGTTCGGATTCCTGCTGCTTCTCCAGCCACAGGGCGGGAACCTCGCGTCCTGCCTCCTGAATATGCCTGATCATGTTTTCCAGACCATCCTTGTTGCGCGTGTACTGATAAATATTCACAAGCTCCTGCTCCATGGCTTCATCCGCATTACCGGCGACCACTTCAGCCTCCAGCAACTCCCTTGCTGCATCAACCTGCCCATACTCAAGGCAGGCAAACACCTCCTCCATGACATTGGAATACCGGGCGCTGTCCGTGCTGCGCTCAATATCCAATAGCCTCACGGAGGTAACCTCCTGCCCGGTAGACAGCACCGACCCCTCACGCCATTGCTGCGCCTGAGCGTTATCCGTACGGCGCTTGCAACCATTGCTCAAAAAACAGCTTGTCCGCTGCATTCAAGTCATCTTCGACCCGCTTGAACAATTGCTCCCGCAACAGGCTGCCCAGCCTTACCCAAGGCAAGAAAAACGTCCTGAAGGCTGCCAGCCAAACGGTTGCGCAATGGCTCATGCTGTGCCAACAGGATGCGCTGGGTATGGGCACGCAAATCCTGCGGATAGCGGCGGATATGATGAGACAGAAACCGCCACGCCCCCACTGGGTCGTAGTGCGGCTGAATGCGCAGTTGCCGCTCAGACGCAAGCCTGAAGGCCAACGGCAATTCCGGTGGGGAAAGTTTGTTACCCCCGCGTAATAATTTTCCTAACATAGTTTTAGGACCACATGAAACACTCAACTGTTGTTTATAGTATATTCTACAGAGATACTAGAAGAGTTTTTAATCATAGTCTATAAATTGCTAGGAAAAATATTTTTCCTGATGAAAGGCGGCATTCTCTATTGGCACGATACTGCTACAATAAGCCGGTTGCCCGATAAGGCGGGAGGAGCCTATGTTTTATCTAACAATACAAATTGCTTTTCTTTTAACCATTGCAGCCCTTATCGGCTTGGCGGTGGGTTGGTGGGTGTGCGGAAAAATGGCGCATACCCGCACCCAAGCCTTGGAAGCATCCGACAATCCGTTTGATGCCCGCTTCCGGCTGGAACAATGCCACCGTGACAATGCCAACCTGCGGCGTGAACTGAAGGAAACCGAAGAACGCGCCGAGAAGCTCAATGCCCGGCTGGACAACAGTTCCCAACAGGACAATGATGTGCTGGAGCGTCTGGAGACTTATGAAATCCGGGTGCAGGCGTTGATGGAAGACCTGCAAATGCGCGACGACACGATTGCCGTCCTAGAACATGAACTGGAACAAATCCGCTATGGTGGCAATAATGCATGATGTTTTTCATAACACCTGTTACCATCGTCGGGTTACCCAGATATTTCTGAACCTGAAAATTACGACAGACACATGGCCACCAGAAACACATCCTCAGCCTCGTTGCTTGAAAAAGACTTAGAAATTGTCGGCAACATTAGCTTTCAAAATAATTTATACGTCCACGGAAAAGTTAATGGCAATATTGTTGCCCCAACTGATTCCCGTGCTGCCTTACATATTCAAGGGGACAGTGAAGTCATTGGCGAAATACGTGCCCCATTGGTGATTGTTTCAGGCAAAATATCCGGTGACATATTTGCCTCAAAGCGCATTTCGCTTAAATCGACTGCCCAGATAACCGGCAATATTCATTACAGCGAAATGCAGATGGATGAAGGAGCCGAAATTAATGGCATCCTGACCTGCGTGAACAGTATTTCTGATAAGGCATAAGTTTACATTAAAGTTTAATTAAAAACTTATACACAAATTCCAAAACAGTGCTAGGATTAGCAGCGTAGGAATCCCCCATAGGGAAGCAAGGATTGCTCATACAGACAGGTAATTTTCAAGGAACCCTGAAAATTGCCCAGTATTTGGATACGTGCGCGGCACGTCCGATGCTTGAAAATTTCTAAAGTCAACTTTTGTGGAGATAAAACCATGATTCAATATCGTCTGCTGATCGCTGCTCTGCTGGCCGCTTTCGCTCTGACTGCTTGTGGCGAAAAGAAAGAAGCGCCTAAAGCTGATGCTGCGCCTGCTGCTCAAACTGCACCTGCTGCTGACCAAGCTGCACCTGCTCAAGCTGCACCAGCTGCTCCTGCTGCTGACCAAGCCGCACCAGCTACAAGCACCAAAGTGATTAACTTTGCCGCTTGGCTAACTATAGAAACAGGGCGGATTTTTCCGCCCTGTTTTATTTTGTGGGTATCCTCCTCTCTGGCATAATCAGCCTATCTTCCTAAGGCACGCCACTTACCCATGAGCTACTACCAATACCACGTCTTTTTCTGCACCAACCAGCGCGACAACGGTGAAGCCTGCTGCGCCAACTTTGATGCGCAAGCCATGCGCGACTACGCCAAACAGCGCACCAAGGAACTTGGCCTGCACAAGGATGGCAAATCCCGCATCAATACCGCAGGTTGCCTGAACCGTTGCGCGGAAGGCCCGGTCATGGTGGTCTACCCCGAAGCCATCTGGTACACCTGGGTGGACAAGGAAGACATCGACGAAATCATCGACAGCCACCTGCTACACGGCAAACCCGTCAAACGCCTGATGCTTGACCCGCAATAAGTGGCTGTCATGGAAAAACTGCGCCATTACGCCCATCTGGTGCGGCTTGACCGCCCGATTGGCATTTACCTGCTGCTATGGCCTACCTTGTGGGCATTGTGGATAGCAGCGCAAGGTGTGCCGGATTTCACCATCTTGTGCGTCTTCGTCGCCGGGGTGGTGCTGATGCGCTCCGCCGGTTGCGCCATCAATGACTATGCCGACCGCGAGGTTGACCCGCACGTTGCCCGCACCAAAACACGCCCGCTGGCGGCGGGGCATATTGCCCCCAACGAAGCCTTGGGGGTGTTTGCGGTGCTGGGCGTGACGGCTTTTTTGCTGGCATTGTTGCTGAATGGGCTAACCATTGCGCTGTCGGTGGTGGCGGTGGTGTTGGCGGCGACTTACCCCTTCATGAAACGCTTCCATCATTGGCCGCAAGTGCATCTGGGCGCAGCATTTGCGTGGGCAATCCCAATGGCGTTTACAGCGGTCAGCGGGGAAATGCCGCCCTTGGTGGCGTGGCTGCTATTTCTGGCAGCAGTGCTGTGGACAACCGCCTACGACACCATGTACGCCATGTGTGACCGCGACGATGACCTGAAAATTGGGGTGAAATCGACCGCCATCCTGTTTGGGCAGCATGACCGCCTGATCATCGGCATCTTACAGGTATTGACCCTGCTATTGCTGCTGGCAGTGGGCATTCTCGCGGCACGCGGCATCTGGTACTGGCTAGGCTTAGCTGGTGGCGGTGGGGCTTTCAGTTTACCAGCAATGGCTGATCCGTCACCGTGAACCAATGCCCAGCCTGCAAGCCTTCCTCAACAACCACTGGCTAGGCATGGCGGTATTTGCTGGGTTGGCAATGGATTATGCTTTCTGAGCCGGATTCCGTTACAATCCGGGGTTTTATGACACTTTCGAGTTTGCTTTATGTCCAGACAATCCAGTTTTACCCGTGAAGAACTCCTGCAATGTGGTCGTGGTGAGATGTTCGGCCCCGGCAATGCACAATTGCCCACGCCCAACATGCTGATGATGGATCGCATCCTCGAAATCAGCGCCGACGGCGGCACGCATGGCAAAGGCCATATTTTGGCAGAATTGGATGTCACCCCTGACTTGTGGTTCTTTGATTGCCACTTCCCCGGCGACCCGGTAATGCCCGGTTGTTTGGGGCTGGATGCGATGTGGCAAATCATCGGTTTCTACCTCGCATGGCTGGGCAACCCCGGTCATGGACGCGCACTGGGCGTGGGTGAAGTCAAATTCTTCGGTCAAGTCTTGCCCAAAGCGAAAAAAGTAACCTACAAAGTTAACCTGACACGGGTCATTACCCGCAAGCTGGTGATGGGCATTGGCGATGCCAGCATGGAAGTCGATGGGCGCGAAATTTACACTGCCAAAGACTTGCGCGTGGGCTTGTTTACCTCAACGGACAACTTCTGATGAAAAAAAAGCAACTTGCCGCCCTGCTATTGGGGCTAGCCGCCTTAAGTGCAGCCCATGCCGAAGACAAGCCGGTTTACGACCGGGTTGCCTTTGCGGTCAGTGCTGAAAAAGAAGTGCCCAATGACTTGCTGAGCGCCGTGCTATACGCCGAACAGCAGGGGCAGGATACCGCCGCGATGGCGGATAGTGTCAACCAAGCGATTACGTGGGCGCTGGATATTGCCAAGAAGGAAACCGCTGTCGAAAGCCGCACGCTGGATTACACCACCAACCCGGTCTACACCGACGGGCGCGTGACCGGCTGGCAAGTACGCCAAAGCCTCCAGCTTAAAAGCAAAGACAGCAAAATCCTCAGTGGCTTGCTGGGTAAATTGCAGGAAAAGCTGCGTATCCAAGGCATCGACTACAGCGTTTCCCCCGAAGTCAAAACCAGCACCACCGAGGAACTGACCAACACCGTGCTGGCTAATTTCAAGAAACGTGCTGACCAAATCAAGACCAGCATGGGGCGGGCAGAATACCGCGTGGTGCGCCTGGATGTGCAAGCCGTCGGCGGCGAATCCCCACAGCCACCGCTGTACCGCATGGCAGCAATGGCAACAGATGCCGCACCTGCGCCCCCCTCACTGGAAGGCGGCAAGCAAAACCTGCAAGTAAACATACAAGCCGAGATTGAACTTTCAATCAATTAGCGTTAAGATACCGCGCTTTTCGTCTATACCGAATAATTTTGAGGATTTCAACATGAAGCCCGGCATTCATCCTAACTACAGAGAAGTCGTCTTTCAAGACATGACTAGCGGCTTCACGTTCCTGACCCGCTCTACCGTCAACACCAAGGAAACGGTTGCTTGGGAAGATGGCAAAGAATACCCACTGGTTAAAGTGGAAATTTCCAGCCAATCCCACCCGTTTTACACCGGTAAGCAGGCCACCAGCACTACCGCTGGTCGTGTGGAAAAATTCAAGAACCGTTATGCGCGTGGCAACTAAGCCCTAGCAGACTGTTTTGGAATCATGCATCATTAAAAGGCGCTCGCAAGAGCGCCTTTTTTGTTTTTGATGGAGAGTATTTTCGATGAACAATATCACAATGCGGCTAAGCACTCTTATCACCAGCATCCTCCTCAGCAGCAGCGTGTTGCTGGCAGGATGTTCTGCCAACCCGGTAACAGGCGAAAACCAACTGGCGCTGATGTCAGAATCCGAGGAAGTCCAAGCAGGGCAACAGGCACATCAGGAAATCCTCGCCAAAACCCCACCTTACCAGAATCCAGCCCTACAAGCCTATGTGAGCCGTGTTGGGCAACTGATGGCGGCACAAAGCCCGCGCCACAACTTACGCTTTACCTTCACCGTGCTGGATGACCCCGCCGTGAATGCGTTTGCCTTGCCGGGTGGCTATATCTACATCACCACCGGGCTGATGCTTTACCTGAATTCCGAAGCAGAAATGGCGGCGGTCTTGGGGCATGAAATCGGCCACGTCTCCGCACGGCACAATGTCAGCCAAGCCTCTTGGGGCATGGTCGGCGGCATTGTCACCAGCGTATTGAGCGAAAAACTGGGTAATAAAGATTTATTCAACACCTTAGGCGAACTGGGTTTAAGTAGTTACAGCCGTGACCAAGAACTCGCTGCTGATGGCTTAGGTGCAGAATTCCTCGCCCGTGCGGGTTATGACCCTACTTACATGGCGCGGGTGATTGCCACCCTGCAAGCCTATGACCAGTTTAAGGGCGGCACCTCTGACCCTTACCGCGACCTATTCTCAACCCACCCCAACAACGACCAGCGCCTGCAACAACTGATTGCGCAAGCGCGTCAGCAAGGTGGCGGTGGGCGCGATCCGGGGCATATCAGCTACTTGCAGCAACTCGAAGGTTTGCGGCTGCCACTCGGCAACGGTCAAACCGTACAGGTACGCCTGATCACCACCAAACCCGGTGAAACCTTTGAAACACTGGCACAATCCAGCCGTTTGCAGAATAATGCTGCAATGCACCTACGCCTGCTGAACGGCATGTCCGCAAATGATCAGCCGAGTTTGGGGCAGTTGCTAAAAACCATCCAATAACATTGAAGATTCCACCAGAATCACCGGAGGATACATGTCCGATACCCTAAAAGCCGATGCGCTGCGTTATCACCAAGAGCCACGCCCCGGCAAAATTGCCACCGCCATCACCAAGCCCACCGTGACCCAGCGGGATTTGTCGCTGGCGTACACACCGGGGGTGGCTGCACCGGTACGCGAAATCCACCAAGACCCCGAAGCCGCTTACCGTTACACCGGCAAGGGCAACCTAGTGGCGGTCATCTCGGACGGTTCGGCGGTATTGGGCTTGGGCAATGTCGGCGCACTGGCAGGCAAGCCGGTGATGGAAGGCAAGGGCGTGCTGTTCAAGCGTTTTGCTGACATCGACGTGTTCGACATCGAAGTCTCCACCCAAGACGTGGAAGAGTTCATCACCGTGGTGAAGAATATCGCCATTACCTTCGGCGGCATTAATCTGGAAGACATTTCCGCACCACGCTGTTTTGAGATCGAAACCCGCTTGCAGGCGATGCTCGACATTCCGGTATTCCACGATGACCAGCACGGCACGGCAACCATTATCGCCTCTGGGCTAATGAATGCGCTGGAAATTCAGGGCAAAACCTTGGAAGAGGTGAATATCGTCTGTGTCGGGGCTGGGGCTGCGGGTATCGCCTCTATGAACTTGTTGGCAGCGTTAGGTGCAAACAAGCAGAAGCTGCTGATGGTGGACAGCAAGGGTGTGCTGCATACTGGGCGCACTGACCTGAATGCTTTCAAGCTGCAATACGCAGTGGAAACCGATAAGCACTCGCTGGCGGATGCTTGCCGGGATGCGGATGTGTTCATCGGCCTATCTGGCCCCAATGTGATGACAGCGGAAATGCTGGCAAGCATGGCTGCCAACCCCATCGTATTTGCCCTCTCCAACCCTGACCCGGAAATTGACCCGGCATTGGCAGCGGCTACCCGCCCTGACCTGTTGATGGCAACCGGGCGCAGCGATTACCCCAACCAGATCAATAACGTGCTGGGTTTCCCGTTCCTGTTCCGTGGGGCGTTGGATGTCCGCGCCCGCTGCATCAATATCGAGATGCTGAAAGCGGCGGTGTATGCCTTGGCGGAATTGGCGCGTGAACCCGTGCCTGCGGAAGTGCTGGCCGCTTACGGCCTCGACAGCTTGGCATTTGGCAAGGACTACTTCATCCCCAAACCGTTTGACCCACGCTTGCGTGAGCGCGTGCCCGTAGCCGTGTCACGCGCTGCGATAGCATCCGGGGTGGCCCGCTTACCGTTGCCCTTATAAGCCGTTGTAAGGCGTCAATGCTGGCGGCGTCTGCGGGTTCACCTGCGGACGCTGCGTCGGTGTCAGGCTCAGCTTTTCCCCCTCATTACGGATGCAGTAACGCAAACCCATGCGGTAGCAGCGTTGCGCATTGTCCGGTTCTTTCATGGTTTCCAGCAATTCTGCCAGTTCCAGATAGCCTTCGGCGTTTGGGGCTTGGTTGAGGCTGGATTCGTAATAACTCTTCGCCATCCCCCATAACTTCTGCTGGTTATACAGGCGTGCCAGTAATAACAACAGGGCAGGGTTGTTGGCAGGTTGGGTCAGTTGCCATTTTTCCGCCTGCTGGATGGTATTACCAAGGCTGTGGTGCTGGATACGCCCAAACAAGTCAGCAAGCCCATCATCCCAACGCTTGTTGAGGATATTGCTGATCAGGGCGTTACAGGCAAGGTCATCCCCGGCATTGTGCAGCGCCTTGGCGTACAGCAGGATAGCTTCACGGTTTTCACGGATCGGGGTCGGCAGCTTTTTCCACATGGATTGCAGCTTGTCGGTCTTACCGTCCTTAGCGTAGTGCTGGAACATGGCTTTCAGGGTTGCGCCCTGCACCTTGCCCATATCATCGTTTTTCAGCAGGTTTTGTTTGGCAAGGTCGGGCAACAGCTCCAGCAAGGCATCCCAGTTTTCTTGGCGATACAACACTTTGGCGAGCAATTTCAGTACATAGGGGTGTTTGGGCGACAGTTCACGCAAACGGATCAGGGTAGCGTGCGCTTGTTCGAGTTGCCCACTGCCAAATTGCATTTCGGCTTGTGACACCCCAACGGCAACATTGGCTTTGCCATCACTCTCAATGGCTTGCTTGAGCAATTCGTCACGCCGCCCGTAAGCTTCACGCATGTGCGCGGCACGCGCTGCTGCCAAGTAGTTGAGCAACGGGGTATCGCTGTACGGGGCATGGTCAACCAGCAGCTTTTCAGCCTTGTCCCAGTGGCCTTCGGTCAACTGGATCAGCCCTTGGGTCAGGGCGCGGTTAGCTTTGCTGCCTAAGCGGGCGGCACGGAAACGGCTGAAATTGCGGCGCATCCCAAACGTATGGCGCAGCAGTGCCACCAGCAAATAAAACCCAATGCACGCCACTACCACCAAGGCAACCAGCGTGGCGGTCTTCATTTCTAGGCTCCACACCCCCCACGTAATCGTGGTGATACCGGGGTTCGACAGCACCAGTTGCCCCAACCAGAATAGCCCAGCAATCAGGAGCAGCAGGACGATAAGGTAAAAGATCATTCGCGTTTGCCCCCTGTTTTTTTACTGTCTTTTTCAGTGGCCTTACCCACCGCTGGGGTAACTTGCGTCCCCGCCGCTTCGGTATGGCGGGCGCTTTCCAATTGCTTGAGGCTGGCAGAAATGTCGGGGATAGCCGGTTGCAAATCCAGCTTGCCGAATTCATCCAGCGCCACCAACAGCGGTTTGGCCTGTTCTGGCGGGTAATACTCGCTGACCGTTGCACAGCTTAGCTCAAGCTGGGCGCGGAAACCGGCATTATCACGCTGTAAGGCCAATAGCCGCAGGTTTTCCAAGCGTAAATGCAATAATTGGTAAAGGTTCAGGCGGGCATCTGCATCCATCGCCGTCTGGATCGGCTTATCGTTTTGGCGAATCACAATCGCCTGATTAAAGGTCTCCGTTGCCTTGCGCTTGTAATCCGCCCACAAGGAATTGCCGCTGCTGGCATTGTCTGCCACCGCTGCTGACTGTTCGGCGGCAGCTACGCTCTCCACTGCTGGCAAGGGTTTCAAGCTTAGCATCAGGGCATTAATGCGTTGCGAAATGCTGG
The DNA here is from genome assembly GCA_963818325.1 of uncultured Gammaproteobacteria bacterium. Classification (GTDB taxonomy): domain Bacteria; phylum Pseudomonadota; class Gammaproteobacteria; order Thiotrichales; family Thiotrichaceae; genus Thiothrix. The sequence goes on from CAWFRV010000019.1 coordinate 49,685, forward strand.
CAATGTCAGGGGCAGGCACGGCTTCCAGTGCAGAAATGTCGCGGGCAATTTGCTGGCGCACCGGCAAGTAGTTAACCGAACCGGCTTTTGCCAGCAAGGCATCGGCTTCTTTCAGGGCGGTAGTGGCAGTGCGGGTATCCTGTGCCAGATGCAGCTCACGGCTGGCCAGTTGCAGCAGGAACTCGACTTCGGCGATCTGCCATTCACTGGCGCTCGCCGGGGCAGCACTTTGCTGCATTTTAGCTTGCAGGAAGGTAATCTGCTCCACTTGCGCTGCCACGGTATCCGCAAACTGGCGCGTCTGGTTTTGCATCCGCGCCATCTCCTGCACCGCCTGATCATTAGTCGCCAGTGCCCGCGAGGTTTTATCATCCAACTCTTTACGCAAGCCATCCAAGGCACTGCTGGCAGGTAGGCTTTCCAAGCGGGTGCGCAACTCGGCTAACTCAGCGGCATTGCTACGCGCCTTGTCATTCATGCGCTGCCAGTGCTTATAGCCCGCCGCAATCCCCACAAGGGTGAAAAACATTGCCAGAATGGCAATAAACAGGGCGAAACGCGCCCCTGCCACTTTGGGTTCTGGCTTGCCACTGTCGGGCGTTTCATGCAACGTTTCATGAAGCGTTTCATTATCGGCTTCGTGTGTCGCTAGTTTATCTATCATTATTAGAATTCCTGTGCCCAGTCCGTGAGTGCCTGCAACATAGCCTCATCACCGGGGTTATCTGCAATGACGATGGTTCCGCTGAATCCGGCTTGCCGTGCCGTATCCACCATACGCTGGCTACCGACCAGCAAGGGAACCGTTTTTATCCAGTCAGGATTATCCAGCATGGCAAGCAGGTTCAAAAGCCCCTCGCTGCTGGTGATGGCGATTATATCAAGCTGCTGGTGTTCGTGGAGGTGTTTCAGGCGGCTGGCAGCAACTTTAGGGCAAAGAATACCCTGACGTTGGTAAACAGCCACATAATCGACGCTGGCACCGCGTTGAAGCAAGGTATCCGCCAGCAATTCGCGCCCACCTTCCCCCCGGAAAATCAGGATGCGCTTGCCTACAAGCTGTTGGGTGGCAGGCAGGGCAAGGAAATCTTCACTGCTAAAACCCTGTGCCGGAACCCATGCTGCGGTGAAACCCTGCTGCTGCAATACCTTGGCGGTCTGCTTGCCGATTGCGCCGAGGGTAAGCTGCTGCAAAGCATTACGCTGTTGCCCATCCAGCAAACTCAGGCCAAATTCCACCGCATTGGCGCTGATGAACAGGGCAACATCATAACTCGGCAACTGCGAAAGCCTTGCCGTCGCTGCTGCCAGATCAGTGGGTGGACGCACTTCCATCACTGGAAACAAGATGGCCTGCGCCCCTGCCTGTTCCAATAAATGCCGAAAACCCGCTGCCTGATGGGCAGGGCGGGTCACCACAACATTTAGGCCATGCAGGGTTTCAGACATGGATTCCTAACGAAGCCAGCACTTTGTCGCCACCTTGCGCCAACAAGTCTTCGGCAACCGCGACGCCTAAGGCTTCCGGGTCAACCACGCAACCGCGCTGTTCGCAGGTGTACACGGCTGAACCATCCGGGAAACCGATCAGACCACGCAAGCGCAACGCACCGTCTTCGAGTTCCGCAAACCCCGCCACCGGAATCTGGCAACCACCGTTGAGGCGGTGATTCATGGCACGTTCGGCACGTACCCGCACCGTGGTTTCAGCATGGCGTAGCGGCGCGAGTAAGTTTTCCACCCGTGGGTCATGCCTGCGGCATTCAATGCCCACCGCACCCTGACCGATAGCGGGCAAGCTTTGTTCGGTGGACAAGTAAGCAGTGATGCGCGGCTGGAATTCGAGGCGGATCAGCCCCGCCGCCGCAAGGATGATGGCGTCGTATTCGCCATTATCCAACTTCGCCAGCCGGGTATTGACGTTGCCACGCAAATCCTTGATCTGCAAATGCGGGTAACGGGCGCGGATTTGGGTCTGGCGGCGCAGGCTGGATGTACCCACAACCGCGCCATGCGGCAGTTCGTCCAGCGTTTGGTAACGGTTGGAAACGAAAGCGTCACGCGGGTCTTCGCGCTCCAAGATAATGGGCAGGTGCAAACCTGCGGGGAATTCCATCGGCACATCTTTCATCGAATGCACCGCGATGTCGGCGCTGCCTTCCAGCATCCCAACTTCGAGTTCCTTGACGAATAGCCCCTTACCACCAATTTTGGACAGCGGGCTATCGAGGATTTTGTCGCCACGGGTAACCATGCCAACCATTTCAATCTGGATGTCGGGGTAAAGCGCCTGCAAGCGGCTGGCAACGTGTTCGGCTTGCCACATAGCGAGGGGACTGGTGCGGGTTGCAATACGGATAATCTCGGACATGGATTCCTGCGGATGCCTGATCAGTAATACGTTGGCACTTTACGGCAAAGTCGGGGCAACTTCCATCCTTGAAAAATATTTCCGAAGAAACTTTGCCCATAGCCCTTGTATTTTTTCTCATTCAGGCTACATTAAGGATACGACCAACGGAATGAAAAAATAACACGGAAGTTATCCCTAATTCTTCCTCCTAACGTGGTTGTTCGGGGACAAGCGGAGTGATCAGCCCCCATAATGTTTCGCTTGCAACGTGCCGGATCTTTAGCCCGGATCCGGCACATCCCTGATTACTTTCCCTGCTTAATGCCCGTTACCCAATACCCACAAGCCAACCAAGGGTGCTGCCGCAAGGGTCAATACCCCGTCTGCCAGCAAGGTCAGTGGCGTCAAGGCAATTTTGACCACCGCATCCCCCGCCTCATCCGGCGCGATAATGCTCAACTGATAGGGGTGGCGGAAAATCGCCGTTTGCGGCACTTTCACATTGCCTGCCAAATAACGCATCCCCTGAATATCCGCGCTGTATGACAACTCGCCCCCGTTAGGGGTGAAGCCGTGCTGGGTAAGGAATTGCACCTCCGCCGCCGTCAATTGGGCCGGATTGGCACTCAAACTGTAGTTACCCGCCACCGACTGCCCGCTGCTGACACTGAATTGACCGAAGGACGGGTTAAGCTTGGCGCGGCCTTGCCACTGCAACAGTGACTTCAGCGGCTCGTGCAACGGGAAAATAAAATGGTGTTGTTCGCCCGCCACCACCAGCGTGGAAGCATCGGGGGTAATCAGGAAGCTTTTGATGGTTTCATGAGTGACCGAATTCCCGCCACTATGGAGGTTCTGGGTAAAGGGCGTACAGCCGAATTGCGCAACGCAGAACAGCAGGGCGACAAGGTGGAGGATAAATTTACGCATAATGTTCACCGCAGGTTGTTGGTTAAAGGTTGTTAATTGATGGTGAAGTGATTGTGGCATAACGCTACGATGATGGAAGCGGCAATAGCCAAAGTAGCGGATGGCAATACGAATGGCTGCGGTAAATGCTACCCGCTACTGCGCCTCAGCGTAGCAAGCTTATGCTATGCTTAAGAACCTCACCCCCCGCCCCCTCTCCTTCCCTTCGGCTACGCTCAGGGAGCGGCGAGGGGGAGAAAGAACTGTTGAGGAAATACCCTTGAAAAAATGCTTGCTGGCGGCACTCTGCCTCGTGAACTTGAACGCCTGCACCCCGCTGTCACCCGCACGCGCCACCACCCCACGCCCTAGCGGATGGGCGCAACCGGTGGCACTGGCAGGTGTACCCAACCTGCACCGGGTAAGCGGGCGGCTATACCGTTCCGCCCAGCCAACCCCCGCCGGATTTCAGGCACTGGAACACGCAGGCATCCGCACCGTGTTGAACCTGCGCCAATACTACGATGACGACGCTGAAGCGGCAGGCACACGCCTTAGCTTGCGGCATCGCTGGGTCAATACCGGGGATTTTGGTGACAGGGAAATGCGCGATGCCTTGCAAACCATCGCCCAATCCCGCCAACCCATCTTGGTGCATTGCCTGCACGGCGCTGACCGCACCGGTACGGTGATCGCCCTCTACCGCATGGTGTGCCAAGGCTGGGGCAAGCAACAGGCATTGGACGAATTGCAAACCGGCGGCTATGGCTACCATCCGATTTTCGGTAACATCCCAGAGTATATCCGGCAGGTCGATGTCGAAAAAATGCGCCAGCAGGTAACCGGGCCTGGATGCGAAATAAATCACCCAAGGAGTTAGACGCAGTGAAATTAAAACTCACCCTATTGGCAAGCACACTCATGGCAGCTAGCCTGCTGTCCGGCTGTAACGACACGCCCACCAAACCCGATGAAACCGCCGCCGCCACTGCATCTGTCCAAGTGCTGGCAGCGGATTTCGGCTTGCTCGGTGACGGGGATGCCCTAACCAAGACAACGCTCGTCCCGCTGGTCATTGGGCAAACCTACGGCTGGCGCGTGAAACTAAAAACCAACCGGACTACCATCAAGTGGCGTGAAGAATTCACCACCCCAACCGCCCCCGCATCGTGGGGTAATCTTGCTGAAACCCAAACCATCTCCGCAGACCAGCGGGTTTCCGTGATTGAAGGGGAAAGCACCTTGGATGCTAGCAAGACATTTTCCAAAGGCTGGGCGGTTCACGCAGGTGACCCGCAAGGGCGGCACACCATCCGCCTTACTATTGAGGGTGTTGCCACGCCTTGAGCTTTGCGTTTGATGTTAAAAGTCCATGAGGTTATTTTGCACGTAAAATTTTTAACTGACTAATTTTAATGGAATTATTTCTCGGAAACTCGTATTAAGCACTCTGATTTCTCGTATTAAGGCTTTCCGAAACTCGTATTAATGCTTAGTTCCTTGATGCGCTGTGCCGGATTTCTCTTCATCACCTGAAGAGAAATCCCTGCAAGGTTTTAGGGCAAGCCGCTTATTTAGGGCAGGTAATCCCAGCGTACAAACCTTCTTGCTTGGCAAGCTCAGCGGTAGAGTTTGTCAGCTTCGGCTTCATTGCGTGCGACACCCTGTCCTGTACTCAACATGTAGGTTTTTATGCGCTTAGCTTCGATATTGTTCTTGGCAGCCGCTTGTGAAGCCAGCGTGTAGGCTTTGGCGTAATCCTGTTTCACCCCTTGCCCAGCGCGGTGCATTAGCGCCATACCGAGCAGGGCATCGCATCCCCGGTTTTGGCAGCTTGTTGGTAGCCTGCATAGGCTTGCTGAAATAGCTTGTCGGCTTGTGTTGTATCCTGTTTAACACCATTCCCGTTGGCGTACATTTCTGCCAACTGGTATTGGGCGTGGGCATTGCCTTGTGCGGCAGCTTTGTTTAACCACAGTCAAGGCTTGCGCATAGTCTTGTTTGACTCCAAGACCGTTTTTGTAACGCATCGCAAGGTTGTATTGCGCACGATTGTCACCTTTTTCGGCAGGTTTCTGAAACCAATTGACTGCACCTTGCTGATTTGCTGGTTTATCACCACCCAGACCGCACAACACGCCGATATTGTTTTGGGCTGCTGCATTGCCTTGTTCTGCTGCCAATTTGTACCATTTGAGGGATTCTTTGGGGTTTTCCAGCGTACCTTCGCCGCGACTATACATCCAGCCTAGACGGAACTGGGCGTGAACTTCGCCTTTGTCAGCGGCGCGGCGATACCAGCGAAAGGCGGTGACATGGTTTTGTGCCACACCTTTGCCGTCGTAATACATTTCCCCCAAGTAGGATTGGGCAAGAGGCACTTACCCTTGTCAGGCGTGATGGGTGAAAATTTTGAATGCTTTGGCGTAGTCGCCACGTTCATAAGCAACGATGCCGTCCAACAGGTCAGGGGCGAGTTGTTCCTTGTTGGCGGCATGTGGCGGGGCGTCGTTTGTGCCGTATTTGCCGGATGATGCTGCTGTTGCGGGTTTGTTGGCGTCGGCTGCTTTGGTGGCGGGTAATGTGCTGCACGCGACCAGATTGACAGCCATTACACCCAGCAAGAGGGTAGTGGCTTGCTTGGCAGAGATACTCATGGTGATTTTCCTTTTAGCCCAAAAACATGCTGAATAATATAGCTTGTAAATGTGTGATCTGCACTAGCCCAAATGGTGTTTATGCTGTGTCAGATCATCCTAAGTGTGGCAGTGTTTGCCCGCCCCCGCTGTTCCGGCTACTATCCGGTCTATCATCCCTTATGCTTGACTAGCCATGTCTATGACTCCGCTGGAAATCGCCCTCGAACGCATTGAAGAATGCCGCCGTACCCGTTCGCCCGAACTGGATTTGAGCAATCTTGGTTTGGAAGAAATACCGGAACAGGTGTTTGAACTGACGTGGCTGGAAAAACTGATATGTGTCGGGAGATAAAGACGAATGGGAACGGGGAAACATCCGGGAAATCTCTGCTACCATTAAGCAACTAACAGCGCTGACAGATTTCGATTGTGCATTTAACCAGATCAGCGACCTCTCACCGCTCAGCGACTTGCCTGCCTTGCAATCGCTTGACTGTGGGGACAACCAGATCAGCGACCTATCCCCGCTCAGCGGCTTACCTGCCTTGCAATCACTTGGCTGTAGCAATATCGAGATACGCGATCTATCCCCGCTCAGCGCCTTGACTCACGTCCCACACTTGCAGACGCTTGACTGTAGCTCTAACCAGATCAGCGACCTCAGCGCCTTGAGTACTGTGCCACAGTTGCAGATACTTGACTGTAGCGATAACCAGATCAGCGACCTCAGTGCCTTGCTCACGTCCCAAACTTGCAGACGCTTGACTGTAGCCAACCAGATCAGCGACCTCAGTGCCTTGGCACACGTGCCAGAACTTGCAGATGCTTGATTGTAGCTATAACCAGATCAGCGACCTTAGCGCCTTGGCACACGTGCCACACTTGCAGATCGCTTGACTGTAGTTATAACCAGATCAGCGACCTCAGCGCCTTAGCACATGTGCCACAGTTGCAAACGCTTCATTGTAGCGATAACCAGATCAGCGACCTGTTGCCGATTTACAATTTCGTGATGTCTGGGCAGTTTAAGAACCTCAGCCTATACGGCAATCCGTGTTTGTGAAATTCCTTCGGGCATATTCGGAAATCGATGAGTATGATGACTGCCTTGAAAATCTCAGAAACTATTGGCAAGACCTCGCCAAAGGCACGGAGAGACAACAGCAATTGAAAGTGCAGTTAGTCGGCAATGGTCGGGTCGGCAAAACAACGCTGGCTTACGCACTGGAACACAAACGCGCCCCCAGCGAACCGTTCAAATCCACCCACGGCATTGTCATCAAGGAAATTCAGCAAGCACTGGATGGCGAAGATGAACCCGTCACCTTGCAGCTTTGGGATTTCGGCGGACAGGAAATCTATCACGCCACCCACCGCTTGTTCCTATCTGACGATTGCCTCTATCTGTTGCTGTGGGCAGAAGAAACCGAAGAACACCCGGACGAAACCCGTCACCCAGTCAGTTATTGGCTGGAGTTGATTCATGACTTAGGCACAAATAGCCCGGTCATTCTGGTCAAAAACCAGATTGACCGCTCCGACAGTTTGCCAACAAGACCTCCTGAACTGACAGAAGATGTGCCCGGTGTCAACCAAATCCGGCAGGAATTTGTCAAAATTTCTGCCATGCAATACCAAGGCATGCATACGTTGCGTGGTGCAATTGAGGCAGTGTCTGGAAGAACTGAAACTACAAGTCTGTTTGGAATTACCAACCTCATGGCTACAAGTACAGCGCGAACTAAAACAACTTGACCAGAAAACCATCCCTTTCGCCCACTTCAAACAGCTTTGCATCAAGGCAGGTATTGATCACGCCGAATGGTTCGTCAGGCTATCTGCACAAAACTGGCGTACTGTTTTACCACGAAGGCGCATTTCAGGATCAGATCATCCTCGACCAAAACTGGGCAATTAAGGCGGTTTACCGTGTCTTTGACCCCACAAGACCAGCGCAGCTGCATTGAAGATGATGCGAAGGACGTTTCAAAGGCAAACATGCGACAATCGTTTGGCCTGACGTGGATGAAACAGAACGGGAAATTTATCTCGACTTCATGCGCAATTGCGGCATCTGCTACGAACCCAACCGCAAACATGACACAGCCATTTGCTGACCGGACATTCATCATCCCCGCATTGTTACCCGAAGCCAGCAACGCCAAAACTGCATGGGGAAACAGCCGCGCAGATGATTGGCAACTCGACATCGAATACCCCTTCCTCCACCGCAGCATCATTGAACGCATCATCCTGCGCTTCGGTGAAACCTACAGGGCGAACCGTGGCGCACTGGCATTTTCTGCAACACCGAACGACGGGCAAGTATTGCTCGAATGCGAGTACGGGACAAACAACAATCCACCCAAGGGCAACTCAGTTTCCACTTACGCGGCAACCAGCTTGACCCCCTTGGTGTACGCCCTACGCAAACTGGTGAAGCGAAATCAGCCCACACCGCCGCTATCAGGAATACCTGCAACAAGGCCAAACCAACGCGAGATCGCCTTCCCTGAGTTCAAGGAAACAGAAGAAAAATTCAGTTCACGCCTCGACCCGATTGAACCCACTAAAACCCTCAAGCTGTTCATCTCCTACTCCCGCGCAGACCGCGACCACAAACTCACGCTGGAAAAACACCTACGCCTGATCAAAGAAGCCCTCAAACACCAAGTCAAACTCGACATCTGGAGCGACCACCTGATGGATGCAGGCGAAGGCGTGAACGACCAAATCCTGCCGGAATTACGTAGTGCCGACCTGATTCTCCTGCTGGTCAGCCCCGATTTTCTTGACCCCGAACGTTACAGTCGCGGGGTTGAATTACCGATTGCACTGGAACGCTATAAGAAAGAAGGTACACCCGTTGCCCCAATCATTATCCGCCATACCGAAAACTGGAATGAGCGTTTGGGGCATTTGACTGTCCCAACCACAGAAAATGCTGATCCACTAGAAGACTGGCCTTCCACTGATAAATTCTGGGGCAGTGTGGACAAAACGGCATCCGCAGACAAGTCGAAAAGCTCCTGCAAACATGAGCAAACCACCCCCAAAACCCGTCACATGGCTACTGCTGGTCGAGCCTATTGCTAGCACTCACACTGCTGGCAGCCATCAATCTACTCCCCATGCCCGCCACCAGCGAAATCCTGAATTTACAGTTGGCATCCACCCCGGACGCTTTCCGCAGCATCCACAGCCAATGGACAGCGGATCAACAACAAGCCTTCGCCGACCATTTCCCGCTCGACTTCCTGTTCATTGCCGCGTATGCCCTGTCCGGTTATCTGTGGGCGGGATCAAGGCTATTCGCAGGTTTGCCAGCGGCACTGGTTACGCTGGCTCGCTGGGCATTGCCCGTGGCGGGCGTGCTGGATGTCGGTGAAAATGTGCTGGAAATGTACCTGCTGAAACAACTGGCAGATTTACCCGCCACCGTGGTCATGCTGGCGGCAACATGCGCCGCGCTGAAGTGGGCATTGACGGGCGTATTTGCGCTGCTATTCCTGCGCATCTTTCTGGCTTGATACCGCCTTCGGTTCGTGAATGCCGTGTTTCGTCAGGATGTATTGAATGCTGTGCGGGAGTTTTGCCCCCGTAAAACGCTCCACGCATTCCCCGTCACGGAACAGCAGCACCGTCGGCATGGCGCGGATGCCGAAGCGTTGGCTCAGTTGCTCATTCTTGTCCACATCCACTTTCGCCAGCAGAAAAGCGCCATGGTAATCGTCGGCAAATTCAGCCAGTAACGGGGTCAAATTCCGGCAAGGGCCGCACCATTCGGCATAGAAATCGACCATTACCGGCGTTTTGTGGGAGGTTTCCAGCACCATTTCGTCGAATTCATCGGCATTGACGAAGGCTTCATGCTTGCTACGGTTATCGGGAAGCGCGTCCTGTTTTGAGCGGCGGCGCGGCCTGACAATCAGGAAAGTGAGGATGGCAACCACGATAGCGGTGAGGATGGCGAGGTGCATAAAGTGTTCCTTGGTGGTTTAGTGGGCAGGGTGTCCATGCTTGCTGATTGTAGAATAAACGTTATAGCCTGTACCATTCCTGCCAATGGACACTACCGCGAAGGACATTAACCCATGACCCCAGCCATCAACCTCGCCAAAAAAGCCAACATCGCCTTCAAGGTACACGAATACACCCACGACCCCGCCAGCGAATCCTACGGATTGGAAGCCGCAGAAAAACTCGGCCTGCCGCCCACACAAGTCTTCAAAACGCTGGTGGTGAGTCTGGATGGCAAGGAACTCGCGGTCGGCATCCTCCCCGTAGCTGCGATGCTCAGCATGAAGCACATCGCCAAAGCCGCCCACGCCAAAAAAGCGGAAATGGCAGACAAGGCACTGGTTGCCCGCACCACCGGCTATGTGCTGGGCGGCGTCAGCCCGCTGGGGCAAAAGAAACTGCTGAAAACCTTCATCGACGCATCCGCCCTGCAATTTCCCACCATCTACGTCAGTGCCGGGCGGCGCGGGCTGGAAATCGAGCTTGCCCCGCAGGACTTGCAAAACCTGACCCGTGCGGTGTTTACGCCCTTGACACAAACCGAAGCGTGAACATAAGCACCTGTTTATTTTAAGTAATACTAGTGTTACTCTAAATCAACTAAAGTAACACATAAATCACTTAAAAATGTCAAAGCTCGAAGCAGTCATGCCCCTTTCCCTCAAACGCGCCATCAAAAAGCTGGGGCGCGACATCAACACTGCCCGACGGCGGCGGCAATTGACCGTGGAGATGATGACCCAACGCGCCAGCATTTCCAAACCGACCTATTTGCGGGTGGAAAAAGGCGACCCTAGCGTTGCCTTTGGCACTTACTGCATGGTGCTGTTCGCGCTGGGCGAAGCCGACCGCATCCAAGATTTACTGGATATTTCACGCGATGAAACCGGCTTGCTGCTGGATGAAGCCCGCTTGCCCAAACGGGTACGCCGCAAATCAACCGCACCGGAGGCATTATGAACCGCCGCATCCGCGTTTGCCTTGGGGAAACCACTATTCCGGTTGGCACATTGCTGTATGAAACCAGCGGCAACCGCGAGAGTTGTGCCTTTACCTACCACGACACATGGCTAGCATCGCCTGAACGTTTCAGCCTGTCGCCGGATTTGCCCTTACAGACCGGGATGCAATTTCGCGCCAAAACCCGTGATGCGTCAGTATTTTTTAATTGTTTCGCCGATACCGAACCGGATGGCTGGGGCAAACGGGTGATCCTGCGTGACCATGCCAAACGCCGCCAGCAAACCGGGGTAGCGCACCAACCGTTGAATGCACTCGATTATCTGTTGGCAGTCGATGACATCAGCCGAATCGGGGCATTGCGCTTGCTGGATGAAAATGGTGTTCCGCAGCGCAATCCAGCCACAAACGAATGCGGCATTCCACCCTTGTTAGACCTTGGTCATATCTTCCGTGCCAGCCAAGCTGTAGAGCGTGAAAATGAAACCGCCGCTGACCTTGCCTACCTGCAAGGCAAAGGAACCTCGCTCGGCGGAATGCGCCCGAAATGCAGTGTCATCGACCATGACAGCACATTGTGTTTGGGCAAATTCCCCAGCATTGCGGATGAACGTGCCGTCACCAAAGGCGAAATTCTTGCCCTGCGCTTGGCTTCTGGGTGTGGGATCAATGCTGCCCAAGGTCGGGTTGAATACGTGGACGATACCCCGATTGCATTGATCCGCCGCTTTGACCGTGAGGCAGGTCGGCGCATCCCTTATGTCTCTGCCCGTACCCTGTTGGGCGCATTGCCGGATGAAGAACACAGTTACACCGAAATCGTTGAGGCCATCCGCGCTACCAGCCCCCGCGCCAAGCAAGATATGGCGGAATTGTGGCGGCGCATGGTGTTCAATATCCTGATCACCAACGTGGATGATCACCTCAACAACCACGGCTTCCTGCATACCGGACGTGGGCAATGGATACTCTCGCCTGCCTTCGACCTCAATCCGTTTCCCGACAAACAGCGCGAATTGAAAACCTGGATCAGCGAAGACAGCGGCCCCAGTGGAAGTATTAAGGATTGCCTCTCCGTCGCGGCTTATTTCGGCCTCGACAAAACCGCAACGTTGGCTATATTGCGCAAGGTTGCCGATGGTGTGAATGCTTGGCGGCCCGAAGCGGGCAAAGCAGGTATGTCTAAACCAGAGGCTGACAAATTCGCCGCTGCGTTTGAACATACCGAATTGGAATATGCCCTCCGCATAACAGCTACCCGTTGATAAAACCATAATTCGTGCGATCTTTGTATCCTTGATGCAACCAGCCACCCACAAACAGGTCAAAAGGATATAAACCACCGTCACGCGAGGAAAACCCCATGAAACTGCTCATCGCCAGCCTGCTTGCCGCCCTATCCCTTAGCGCCTGCGCCGCAACGCCCCCGACTCCACCCCAAAGCCTGACACTAGACGCCAACCAACAAACCAACCTACGCACCCTGCTAGGGCTGACACCCAGCAGCGCGTTTACCGTCAACGTGCTGGATCAGGACAACGACCGCCACCTCACCCCCGGCGACATCGCCATCATGTACGGCGGCATCGCCAATACTGAAACCAGCCGCCGCACCCTCAGCGTTGCGGATGTTACCCGCATCCATCACCTACGACCCGCAATACGGCTTCCCCACCAACATCAGCATCGACTACGAACGCATGATGGCGGATGAGGAACTCGCCCTAAGCGCGTCAAATTTCAAAATCGCTAGCGGCTTAAAACCGGTGCAGCGGAAATAATGGTGCAGTAACTTTCCTTATCGCCTGCACCATTACTGCAAATACCCGTCGTATCCTGTCCTCAAATGAAAAGTATAGGGAAAATTCGGTGATGCCAAACAACAAGTCAGCAAAACGCCGTCTGGCGCGAGTCATCTGGGGAATAGCCCTAACGCTGGTAGTGGGGATGGTTGCTATGGCGGCGTATTACAGCAACGAAGTACGCATTGCTCGCCAACAAACCCCGGCTTTGCTTGCCGAAGCCATACACCGCTACGGCACGGCATTGACGCTTGCCGACCTTTCCCCCGCCCGTAAAGCGATGCTGCTGGCAATCGAAGACCCCACTTTCCTGCACCATCGCGGCGTTGACCTTGCGACACCCGGCGCAGGCATGACCACCATCACGCAAGGTTTGGTCAAACGGCTGTATTTCCCCGACGGTTTCCGCCCCGGTATTGCCAAAATCCGCCAGACGCTGATTGCGCAATACGCACTCGATGCCCTCAGCAGCAAAGAGCAGCAGCTCCTCCTATTCCTGAATATGTCGTATCTGGGGGATAACAACAGTAAGGCGATTGACGGTTTCGCCAACGCTGCCCACCATTATTTTGGCAAGGAATTTGCAGCACTGAGTGATGATGAATTCCTTGCGCTGCTTGCCATGCTGATCAGCCCCAACACCTTACGACCGGGGACAGCAGCCCATGCGGAAAGGATGCAACGACTCCATGCCTATTTGGCAGGCGACATCCAAGCTGCTAGCCTGCTGGATGTGGAATACAACGGCAAACAACACGGCACACCCGCCGAAGAAGCCCTGATGGCATTCTTGCGGCTGGTGACGGAGGCGAACCCGATATGAATATCCAACGTTCACCCAAAATTCTGCTGTTCCTGCTGGCAATCGCCCTGCCGGGTGGGGTGTTATTGTTGCTGTTTCCGCTGGTGAATAGTATGAAAGCTAGAATCCGGCGCATCCGCTAACCACCCGTCAGCAGCACTGCATAAACTGCCCTTATCGCTCTGAACGATTCCTGCAAAAATCCCCGCTATAGTGCCTCCCAACAAGAACACGAACAGGAACACCGCTTGATGTCCAACACAGTTATTCGGCGAGTTTTGCGTCACTTCAGCGTCGTGGCGGTGGTGGTGATCGTTGCGGGAATAGTAGCCACAATCTGGTTGGGCAACGCAATTTTCTCGCCACCGCGTAAAGCACTACAAGCATCTCATCTGGAACGCTTGCAACATCCCGCAATCTTTGGTTTACGCATCCGCAGCCGTGTGGGGTTGCAAGGCGACGTGCCCTACCTGCTGGTCGAGCCGGATGCACAAGCCGGAGTGGGCGAACGAGGGCGTAAATTCCGCCAACAAGTCGCAGTGAAACAGCTTGCCTTGCCAGCTTACGGTGCTATGCAGGGTACTATCGTGTTGCTGCACGGCAGGAATATACGCAAGGAAGACCTGTTGCCCGTGGCCGAACGCTTTGTTGCCGCCGGTTTCTGCTGCCTGATTCCCGATTTACCGGGACATGGTGAAAGCCCGTTGGCTGCGATGGCGTTTGGTGGCAGCCCGTTTGAACGCAGCCTACCACGGTTAATCGTCGCCGACGCACGTGAACATTTTGCCTTGCCCACTGACCCCACCGCGTTGTGGGGAATTTCAATGGGTGGCGCAGTTGCGGTCAGTGCTGCCAGCGAATCACCACATAGTTGGAATGCGTTGGTAGTGGTCAGCAGTTTCGATGCTTTGCTGCCAGTGATGGATAGGCAAGTTCCCACCAAATGGAAACCAGCCGCTGCTTTAGCTTATCCTTTGTTGGATACGATGCAATGGTTACGCCACCGCCCTACTATCAGTACGATGCAGCCACGCCAATGGGCAAGGCAAGTGAAAATACCGACACTGGTGGTGCATGGGGATAGGGATGCTTACATCCCTATCGTGCAAGGTCGCCACTTGTACGACGCTATCGCTAGTACCGAGAAACGCTGGGTAACTGTACCCGGTGGCGGACACGCGAATGTGCTAGGAACAGCCATGCTCTTGTACGCGGAAATGGGCGGGTGGTTGTTGCAAACCTTGAGAAGTAAAAATGGTTATACCAAAAAAACTGATTCTCCTCCCCGGCCTTGATGGCACGGGCTTGTTGTTCCAACCGCTGCTGGAACAGTTGGGTCATGCTTGTACCGTGCAAATCATTCGCTACCCACCCGACCAATGCCAGTCGGTGCAAACCTTGGCAGCGCAAGTGCGGGGACAAGTGGCGTTCGATACTGATACCGTTTTGCTGGCGGAATCGTTTTCCGGCTTGGTGGCGATGGAATTGTTGCGGCAACATATTCCGCTGCACAGCGTTATTTTTTGTGCGTCATTTGCCAGTGCGCCACGCCCGTGGTTGCTAAAATTTGCTACGGTTTTGCCGCTGGAAATACTGTTCCGCTTGCCGCTACCTGACTTTCTGTTGCGAGGCTTGGGATTGAATGCGCGGCTGATTGGACTAATCCGGCAAGTGCGGGAACAGGTTTCGCCTGCGGTGCTTGCGTACCGCTTACGATTGATTGCGGCGGCGCAACCGTTGGGGCTGGAAAAACCTTGGGATGTACCTTGCTACTATTGGCGTGCGGCGGATGATTGGGCAGTGCCTGTGCGTTGTGCGGCAGCGTTGCGACAGTATTTTTCGGTGGTGAATATGACCCGTATTAAACAGTCGGGGCATTTTCTGCTACAAACTCAGCCTGCGGTGTGTGCAACGCTGATTCATCAGATTTGCCAGCCATGAAATATGCGCTAGTGGCAATCGCCCTATTCATCGTAGAAGCCATCATTGCCACCAAGCTCAATGGCTACCACTTCATCCGCGCTTATTTCGGTGATTTTCTGGTGGTGATTTTGGTGTATTGCGCGGTGAAAGCCTTGTGGGATGTGGAGGCAAAACGGCTGGCAATCGGTGTGTTTGCCTTCGCCTCGCTGATTGAAGTAGCGCAGTTGTTGCGTGTGGCGGATGTGCTGCAACTGACGGGTTGGGCGCGGGTGGTGGTGGGGACGAGTTTCAGTTTCCACGATGTGTGGATGTATGCGGCGGGGTGTATCGTGGTGTGGTGGGTGGATACACACACCATGAAACGTCACATCATCAGCCTGTTAGGCGTGGTATGTATTCTGGGGATTATCGCCATCGGTCTGTTGCAATGGTGGACAGCCGCGCAATACCCTAACGCCATTGCCGCCGTGGGCGGGGAAAATATCATTACACCAACCGCTTTAGTGATGGGTAAATACCCTTACTACCGACAAGCTGACCCCACTTGGGCGACGTTGCCGGTGGGACGCGATGGGGAAACAATGGCGGCGGTTGGCTGTACCCTTACCAGCATTGCGATGGGTTTATCCGGTTTGGGGCATCCGCTAACGCCGGGGGAGGTCAACGAAAAACTTACCCAAAACGGCGGTTTCACCCATAACGGCTACGTGATCTGGGGCAAAGTGGCGACGCTGACCGAGGGGGCAATTGAAGTTGTCACCGTGGATAACAGTTATGCACGCCTTGACCGCGAGCTGGCAGCCAATCACCCCGTTATTGTAAAAGTCCTGCTGGGTGGCGTAGTGCAGCACTGGGTATTAGTGGTGGGCAAAGAGGGGCGGGAATACATCGTGCTTGACCCGTTGAACAAGGCAAAGCAGCCCGTGCCGCTATCCCGCTTGTCCAACAAGATTTATGCGATGCGCGTGTTTAAGATGAGAAAAATGACTAAAGGAAATACCCTATGACACTAACGTTGCTGTTGTTAATAGCCCTGTTTTTACCGGGTCTGGTCGTGTTGATACGGGGAATCAAGCGGCATTCATGGGTGCTGATCGGCGGTGGTATCATCCTGATGTTGCCATTCAGTGCTTTGATTATCTTGCTGGTTTTAGTTGAGTTTATGGGGTCGTGATAGGCGATGAAAAGTCGGAATACACCAACACAGGCTACAATCCGCTATTATCGTCAGCGCCCCCTTGCACCAAAATTGGAATCAATGCATGAGCATCATCGCTATCTACACCACCACCAGCACTGCCGCCGAAGCTCGCCATATCGCCCAAACATTAGTGGAACGCCAGCTTGTCGCCTGCGCCCAAATCAACAGCATCGAGAGTTTTTACCGATGGAATGAAGCCGTGCAACATGAGCCAGAATTCCGCCTCATGCTCAAGACCACCGCCGCACAATACCAAGCAGTGGAAACTGCCATCCGCGAATTGCACAGCTATGAATTACCTGCCATTTATGCGGTGGCGTTGGAACAGGTATATGCGCCGTATGCGGCTTGGATAGCATCCTCAGGAGAATAAACCCATGCTACACCTACCCACCCTCACCACCGAACGCTTGCAGTTACGCCCCTTTGTACTCGCGGATGCTGAACAAATACACGCCCTCGCCAGCGATTACGCAATCGCCCGCTTCACCTCCAACATCCCACACCCGTATGAAGAAGGCTATGCGGAACGCTGGATTGCGACCCATGCCCACCAGTTTTACACCAACCAACACGTCACCCTTGCCGTGACCGATCCCGCCAACGGCACTATCCTTGGCACGGTTAGCCTTGGTTCACACCGCACCCATAAACGCGCCGAACTCGGTTACTGGGTCGGCGTGCCTTACTGGGGCAACGGTTATTGCACGGAAGCGGCGCAAGCCCTCATCCACTACGGCTTTGAGGTGCTGGATTTACACAAAATCGTCGCACGGCATTTCGTCAGCAACCCAGCATCTGGGCGGGTCATGCAAAAAATGGGGATGCAACACGAAGCGGTATTGCGCGAAGAAGTCCTCAAGGATGGTGTGTATCACGATATGGCGGTGTATGGGCTGATTAACCCCGCGCATCCGCCGCAATATGTTCCCCACAAAACCAACGGATCAAGAATGCAACTTGAATAATTCCACCTATAATAAAAGCTCAATAACACAAGGACAGTTAACAATGCCAACAATACGCCGTACCCTAACAACCCTGCTCATTACCGCTAGCCTGCTCAGCGCCTGCACTAGCACTCCAACCCAACCTGACACAAAACCCGCCAGCAAAACCATCATCACCAGCACCGCCAAACCCACTACTTGCGCCATCCTCAACGGCTACACCGCACAAGACGAACTCATGCTGGGGCCGCCCGTGTATTACGCCGTCCTCTCCAAGGACTTAGCGGGCGCGGAATGCCTGCTAAAAATGGGCAAAGACCCGAACAAACCGGATGGCAGCGGCACAACCCCGTTACTCGCCGCCATCGACCAAGGCAATGCCAACATGGTCAGCCTGCTGCTCAAACACGGCGCAGATGCCAACCGCGTCAAAGACTGGCAACGCCCACTGAATGTCGCCCGCAAAAAAGGTAACCCCGCCATCATTAAACTGCTGGAAAATGCCGGTGCAACCTCAGAAAATGACCGCGTTACCCGTGAATACAACGAAGCGGCAATCATGGAACGTGCCACGAACCAAGCCATGTTCGACGCGGAAGAAGAATCTCGGTTGCAACAAAGCTATAGGAACTATGGCAACGATAAAAAATAATGTGATGCTGCACCTACCCACCCTCGCTTGCTTTCCACACCCAAATAACATCGTTACGCAGGTCACGGTAATCCGCTTCCAGTTTGCTGATCGGCAGGTCAGCAAACAAGGTGGCAATCCGGCGCGGCGGTAACATCGGGTGGCCTATTTTAAAGCCCGTCAGCGCATTCAACCCAGTACGCCATTGCGCCGCTGTCGAGAGCTTATCCCCATGAAACTGGCTATTCGGTGCATGAATGTATAACAAACCACCCGGCGCTAATAAGCCACAAAGCTGCTGGGCAAACGCCTTGTCATGTTGGCAGTAATACCAGCAAATCCGGTTAAAAATCAGATCAAAGCTCGCTGCTTGCAACGCTTGGGTATCTTCCAAATAGCCTAATGACCAATGTAACGCCACCCCTGCTGCGGCAGCTTTTTCTTGTGCAATGGATTGATAGGTATGCGAAATATCATGCCAAGTAACATTCGCCCCCCGCAGTGCTAAAGCGACGCTGTATTGCCCCGCCCCCGCGCCCATATCCAAAATGCGTTTGCCTTGCAAGCCACCAAGCTGCGCATCGAGCTTATCCAGCAAGGCATTATCGACCATTTGCCATTCGGCGGCAGCGTATTCCTGCGCCCATGCGGGATCAACCGGATCCCAACCTTTTTCCGGGCGATGCAGCTTGCTATGCAACCAATTGATCACCGTAACCACCTTTATTGTTGATGCTAATTGTTTTGATGCGCCAAGCGTAACGACTCAACCCGCTGTATTGCTGCGAAATACGAGTTAAACGGCAATTTTTCTGGATAACTGGTAATTTTATGTTGGGGAAGGCTACCCGTGGCGAAGTGACAGAACTTGCGCAATAATACCCAAAATAATCACGACAACAGGAAGACACCCCATGCCCATACTCGGCGGACTCATTATCCTCATCCAGATTGCGTTTGCGATTCACGCCATCCGCACCGGGCGCGAAACCTTCTGGATTTACATTATCGCCTTCCTGCCCGGTATTGGCTGTGCGGTCTATTTCTTCACCCAAATATTGCCGGAAATGCAAAACAGCCCCGATGTGCGCAAAGCAGGCAACCGCCTCTTCAAAGCCCTCGACCCCGAACGCGAATTGCGCCGCCGCAAGGATGAGTTGGAGATTGCCGATACCGTCGAAAACCGCGTCAAGCTGGCAGACGAATGCATCGAAGCCGGATTCCCTAGCGAAGCCATCCCCCTACTGCAACGCTGCCTGAATAACGGGCATGATGACCCCGACATCCTGTTAAAACTTGCCCAAGCCCAATTCGGTGCCGACCAACATCAGGCGTGCCTCAATACGCTGGATGCGTTGATCAAGGCAAATCCCCAATTCCGCTCCCATGAGGGGCATTTGCTCTACGCCCGCAGCCTCGAAGCCTTAGGCAATACCCCGCAAGCACTGGAAGAATATCAGGCACTCGCCAGCACCTTCCCCGGCGAAGAAGCCCGGTTGCGTTACGCCCAACTGTTGCAGCGCAGCGGTCAAGCAGGGCGGGCGCACCAAGTCGTGCAGGAAATTCTGTTACGCACCAAACGCGCCCCCA
>CAWFRV010000020.1:0-394332 GCA_963818325.1 uncultured Gammaproteobacteria bacterium
AAAACTTACGTCGGCGGCACGGACTTGCGAGGCCATCGACAAGGTGGCCGCCCCCAGCGAACAGCCGAGGTCGTAAATCCGGCTGTGCGGTTGGGCGTAGCGGCGGGCAATCACCCCCAGCAGGCCGATGATGGTTTCGTAGCCCGGCACGGAACGGCGGATCATGTCGGGGAATACATCCGCGACCGCTTCGTTGAAGGCGAAATCTACAACCTGCCCTTGTGGCAGGGCGTAGATGGAATCACGCTGCATTAGGCTGCGCTTGCCTCCCCCGCCCAGCTGTGCATCGGCAGGCTGCGTCGAGCACCAGATGTTCGCCAGTACGTTTGCCTGCATCCGCCCCCAGATAGAACAGGTAAGGGGCAACCAGCGCTTCCGGGCGGGCCACGCTATTGGGGTTTTCGCCGGGGAAATTCAGGGTACGCATACTGGTACGCACCGCACCAGTATCCACCGTATTGACGCGGATGAAATGCGCCGGATCATCGTATTCTGCCGCCAGGATGTCGCAAAACGCATCCATGCCCGCTTTTGCCACCCCAAATGCACCGTAAAACGCCTTGTTGGAAGCATGGCTGGCAAACACGATGGCAGGGTCAGCGCGCCTCTTCCAGCAATGGCAGGCAGGCACGGGTCAGCAGGAAATTGGCGTGCAGGTTCACCATGATCATTTTCGACCACAATTCGGTGTCGTAATGACTTGATCGGGGTGAAAGAGGACAGCCACGCGGCATTCAGCATCAAGCCATCCAAGCGCCCAAGCTGTTCGCGGATATTGTTGGCAAGGTCGTCGTAATCCTTAGCTGTAGCACCTTGCATGTCCAGCGGGTAAATCGCTGGTTCTGGGTAGCCTGCATTGACGATTTCATCGTAGGTTTCTTCAGCGCGGCGCACTTCCTTGTCGAGCATCACGACGGTCGCACCGTATTGGGCGCAAGCTTTGGCAATGGCCTTGCCCATACCTGCGGCAGCACCTGTTACCAGAATCACACGGCCTTGCAATGCGTTCTCGGATGGCACATACGCCAGTAAATCTTCCTGCATTCCTGTCTCCGCTGGGGTTCAGCTGAAAAGAAGCAGAGTTTAACGCTTATCCGTGCGGGGGTGTAGGGTTCAGGTCAAGAAACCTAGTATGATATTGGCTCCTCCATTGTGGGCAACTCTTTCCATGAATATCGACATACTCGAACAAACCCTGCAAGCCTTGGTGGCGACACCTGACCCGGAGTCGTTCTTGTACGATTTGCTGCGGGCTTACGATCAGCCCAAATCGTCGATTACTCTGTTGCAAAAGGGCAATTACAATCTGGAAAAAAAGCGCCCGAATGTGGTGTTGTGGAAGCAAAAACTGTATTTCCGTTACGAGCGCCATTTGGATTTGCACGCGCTGATTGATGCCATCAAGCAAGACACCGCGATTACGCGCCACAGCCCGCGCTTTTTGATCGTGACCAATATGCAGCATCTGGTCGCGGTAATACCAAAACACAGGATACGCTGGATATTGAACTGGTGGAGTTGCCGAAGTATTTCGATTTCTTTTTGCCGTGGGCAGGGATGGAGAAACAACAGTTCAAAGCGAAAATCCGGCGGATGTGAAAGCGGCGGAGCGCATGGGGCGGCTGTATGATTTGATCCATGTAGACAATAAGGGGTTTGATCGCCATGCCTTGAATCTGTTTTTGTCGCGTTTGTTGTTTTGCTTTTTCGCGGAAGATACCGGCATTTTTGGCGATAATCAGTTTACCAATGCGGTGGGTTCGCATACGGCGGACGATGGCAGCGATTTATCGAACTATTTGCAAAAGTTGTTTCGGGTGTTGGCGTTGCGGGAACGTGGGGATTTTCCGGCGTTTTTGCAGGCGTTTCCGTATGTGAATGGCGGGTTGTTTGAGAAGGATTATCCTGTTCCGCAATTTAGTAGCAAGTCGCGTAAACTGATTTTGGAATGTGGGGCGTTGAATTGGAAGGCGATTAACCCCGATATTTTCGGCTCGATGATTCAGGCGGTGGTGCATGATGAGCAGCGCAGCCACATGGGAATGCACTACACCTCGGTGGTGAATATCATGAAGGTGATTGAGCCGCTGTTTTTGAATGAATTGGCGGAAGAATTGGCGAAGGCGGCAGGGAATGAGGGCAAGCTGGTTAAATTGCTGGATCGGCTGTATCACTTGCGGATTTTTGATCCGGCGTGTGGGTCGGGGAATTTCCTGATCATTGCGTATAAGGAATTGTGCAAGCTGGAGATTGCGATTTTCCGCGAATTGCAGGCGTTGAATACCAAGTGGAAAACCGCAAAGTCCGGCATTCGCTTGACGCAATTCTACGGGATCGAATTGGACGATTTCGCGCACGAAACCGCCAAGCTCTCCTTGTGGTTGGCGGAACACCAAATGAACATGGCCTTCCGCGAAGTCTTCGGCGATGCCAAGCCTACGCTACCGTTGCAAAGCGGCGGCAACATCGTCTGCGGCAACGCCACCCGCCTCAACTGGGAAACCGTCTGCCCCAAAACCCCCACCCACGAAACCTAGTCCTCGGCAACCCGCCCTATGTTGGTTCAAAAATGCAGAGTATTTCCCAGAAAAATGACCTGAATGTTTTTATTTTCTTCTGTTAGTTCTCATGGAGTGATTGACTATGTTTCTTGTTGGTTCTTGCAAGGGGCTAATATATAAAAGGCTCGATTTCAAAACTGGCATTTGTTTCAACAAACTCAATATGTCAAGGTGAGCAATTACCTATACTATGGCCTGCTCTTTTTAATGAAAAAATTGAGATCTACTTTTGCCATCCGTCTTTCAAATGGAGGAATAATGCCAAGAGATAATGCTGGCGTTACTTGCGTGATTATTGGTATTCGATGTATTGAGAAGAAAAATAAAACAATATTCACTGAGAGTGGGATAGCAGCACATGCAAAGAATATTAATCCTTATCTAGTTGATGCTTCAAATATTTTTATTGAGAAAAGAAGCAAGTCCCTATCTGGATTTCCAATAATGAAAATAGGTAACAAACCAATTGATAATGGCAATTATCTCTTTACACCTAGTGAAAAAGATTCTTTTCTTCGAGAAGAGCCGAATGCGAAAAAATTCTTTTATAGATGGTATGGATGCACAAGAATTTATCCAAGGAATAGAGAGATGGTGTTTACTCGTTAAAGATATACCTAACGACACTCTTGATTCGCTAGTTTTTGTAAAGCGCAGACTAGAAAATGTTCGTTTATTAGAGCATCCAGTAAAAGCCAGCCAACTCGTGAAATATCAAACAAGCCAGAAAGGTTTCACGTCGAGAACTTTCCAGAAAATGACTATTTAATTATTCCAAAAGTTTCATCTGAGAGAAGAGAGTATATTCCTATTGGATTTTTAACACCAAATGATATTTCAAGCGACTTGTTGAATGTTATTTCAAAACCAGATGTTTATTTATTTGCGGTGATTTCGTCGCGGATGCACATGACTTGGGTGCGAGCCATTGCTGGACGTTTAGAAACACGAATTCGGTATTCGTCGTCGCTTTGTTATAACACGTTTCCGTTTCCTGATATTTCGGCAAAGCAAAAAGAGAAGCTGGAAGATCACGTCTTCCGCGTCTTGGATGAGCGCGAAAAACACCCCGAAAGACGATGGCGCAACTCTACGACCCCGACAAAATGCCCGAAACCCTACGCCAAGCCCACCACGACATGGACATCGCTATCGAGCAATGCTACCGCACCAAACCCTTCACCAGCGACGAAGAACGGCTGGAGTATTTGTTTACGTTGTATGAGGAAATGATCGCGGCAGAGAAAAAGGAGCTAAAAAATGATTGTGTATGATGCGTTTGGCGGTGATGACAATAAAGCGTTAAAGCTGGTTCAGCACGACCTATGGTTTCGTACCAACGACCTATGGATAGACAGCGACGGACTCGCCATGAGTTCCTGCTTTTATTTGTTCTCACTAGCACGAAAATCTTCATGTTTAACACGGGCGAAGACCCTTTGTTTTTCCCTGAACGTGAACAAATTCCCACGATCGATAGCTTCGATCAGCGCGTACTACAAGATGCACACCAACTGATTGCTGATACTTACCGCTGGTGTCAGCACAAGGTCATTACGCCCCCATTCCAGCAAAATGCACAGGATTATCGAGCGTACCTACGGGATAACTGGATTACCTACCTAAAGCACGAATTTGCTCAATTGGTTAGCAATATCGCTGTGGCTGAAATAATTCTACGAACTGTCGTATTTCAAAACACTGCCAAAGGTTACGAAGCTGAAGACTTACTTAAGCCACTCTTGGAAAAACGTTACGCAGCTTACTTGGTCGATATGAAACACGATGCTGACATCTGCCAACGTTGCGCAGAGAAAACACTCGGTGTTGTCTACTAAACGAGTACAGGTTCGACAGGAGAAAGCGCGGGGATGACATATAATTACGTAGAAGACCCTCTCAGCCCTAGCCCCTTTATTAGGAAATATTGATCTTATGCCACAAAGAGACACTATTCCAGCCAAACGGTATAGAGACGCGCTAGTAAAGACGGTTGGGACGTAACCGATGACCCTTACGTTATATCCTACGGTGAGCGTTTCCTGTTCGTGGATTTAGGTGCATCCAACGCGCCAACCACAGGGCAGTCTATTGGCGCACAGCGTCGTGACCAAAAAATCGCAGTCGAAATCAAGGATTTCCGTGGCAAATCCGCGATTAGCAACCTTGAGCAAGCCATTGGACAATACGTGTTGTATCAATTATTACTCAAACAAGTTGACCCAAAAAGAAAGGTTTACTTGGCGATTACGCACCTTGCCTACGACGAAATATTCAGCGAACCCATCGGCGAATTAGTTGTGAATGAGTTACCGATGGATTTGATCGTGATCGACATCAACACAGTGGAGGTAAAAAAATGGATACGCAAGACTACCGGGCGGCGGTAAAACGTGTGATTGAAACGTATGCCAAGTTTCGCCCTTCTCACGGCAATATTCGCTTAGATGTGCTGTTCGATGACACACACGACCGTTACGCCCTGATGCAAGTCGGCTGGGATCGCGGCAGACGGGTACGCGGCAACCTCATCTATATCACTTTGCAAGATGGCAAAGTTATCGTCGAATACGATGGTATCGAACACGGCATTACCGATGATTTGATCCAATACGGTGTAGCCGAACAAGACATCGTGCTGGCATTTATTGAGCAACCGAGCATGGCTGAAGCAGCATAATATTTATTCCAAAAGGAACGAGTAAACATGTCAACCTGTTCAAGAATTAAATTGATGCATTGGCGAGAAAGACGGATTTATTTTTACAGGGCTTAACGAATGAAATGTTTAATGGTACGCCAACCGTGGGCAAGCCAAATTGCCGACGGCAGCAAAACCGTGGAAATCCGCAGTTGGCACTATGCCCACCGTGGCGACTTGCTGATTGGTGCCAGCAAAAACATGGCAGGGCAACGGATGCGGGATGGCACGCCCTACCCCTCCGGCATGGCGATAGCGCACGTCAAGTTGGTGGATTGCGTACCGTTTAATGCCAAATTGCACGGCAAAGCCGCAGGCTGTGACCGCGACACCGCGCAAGATTGCGAAGATTCCGGCGATTGGGCATGGATACTTGCCGATGCCCGCCCCATCGAACCCTTTCCCGTCAAAGGTCAGGTCAAACCGTTTGAGGTGGATTACCCAGTGGGTGAATCGCTTGCAGGGCAAGCTCCTACAAGGAATCGTCCTTCTCCCACCAACCTCGTCAATGTCACCTACGCCCAAACCAGCGCGAGTATCAACACCAATCCGCAAGGAATGCGCGATATGCAAGCCCGCGCCTTTGCCGCCCGTGACGCACAATACTTGTTGCTGAAAGCGCCCCCCGCCTCCGGTAAATCCCGCGCCTTGATGTTTTTAGGGCTGGATAAGCTCTATAACCAAGGCGTGAAAAAAGTCATTGTGGCTGTGCCGGAACGCTCCATCGGCGGCTCGTTTTCCAGCACTAAACTCACTGAACACGGCTTTTTTGCCGATTGGGAATTCAGCGACGACTACAACCTGTGTACCCCCGGTGGCGAATCCAGCAAGGTCAAAGCCTTCCAGCGGTTTCTCGATGACAAAGCCGCGACTATCCTGATTTGCACTCACGCCACCCTACGCTTTGCCTTTGAAAGTGTGGACACGCACTGCTTCAATGATATGTTGCTGGCAATCGACGAATTTCACCACGTCTCGGCAGATGTCGATAACCGTTTGGGGGAAGTGCTGCGTAGCATCATGAACACCACCACCGCGCACATTATCGCCATGACGGGTTCGTATTTTCGCGGCGACAGCGTACCCGTGTTGCAGCCGGACGATGAAGCGCGTTTCACCAAAGTCACCTACAACTACTACGAGCAGCTCAACGGCTATACGCATTTGAAAACGCTGGGGATTGGCTACCATTTTTATCAGGGGCGTTACCTCACGGCCATCGGCGAAATCCTCGACACCGACAAGAAAACCATCCTGCACATTCCCAACGTCAACGCAGGTGAATCCACCAAGAAAAAGACGGAAGAAGTTGACCGGATTCTCGACATTATCGGGCGCGTTACCCATCAGGATGCAGTGACAGGCGTGATCTTTGTGGAACGTGCCACCGATGGCAAAATCATCAAAGTCGCCAATTTAGTGAATGACACCCCCAAAGACCGCGATAAGATCGTCGCCTACTTGCGCAATATGACCGCAGCGGAGGATATGGATCTGATCATCGCGCTCGGCATGGCGAAAGAAGGCTTCGACTGGCCATTCTGCGAACACGCCTTAACCGTCGGTTATCGCGGCTCGCTCACCGAAATCATCCAGATCATCGGGCGAGCCACCCGCGACAGTGAGGGCAAACCCCACGCACAATTCACCAACCTGATTGCCCAACCGGATGCCGCCGATGCACAGGTCAAGCTCTCGGTGAATAATATGCTCAAAGCCATCACTGCCTCGTTGCTGATGGAACAGGTGCTCGCCCCCAATTTCACTTTCAAAACCAAACGTTTTGACGATGAGGAAGACACCCCGCCGGGCACAATCAAAATCCGGGGTTTCAAAGAGCCAAGTTCCAAGCGGGTGAAAGACATTGTGGAATCTGACCTGAACGACTTGAAAGCAGCCATTTTGCAAGACAGCACGATCCTGAGGGTGTTGCCGGGTGAATTCATCGAGCCGGAAGTGATTAACAAAGTGCTGATCCCCAAAGTGATCCGCCTCAAATACCCTGATTTGACGGATGAGCAAGTGGAGGAGGTGCGCCAGCACGTTGTTGCCGATTCCGCCATCAAAAACGGCGAGATCAAGACCGTGGGTGACAAGCAATTTGTGCGCATGGCAGGTAAATTCGTCAATATCGAAGAATTGCATATCGACCTGATTGACCGCATCAACCCGTTCCAGAAAGCCTTTGAAGTGCTGTCCAAATCTGTCACCAGCAAGCTCTTGAAAGTGATTCAGGAAACCATCGACGCAGGGCGTATTGCCATGACCGATGAAGAAGCAGTGATTTTGTACCGCGACAAAATCGGCGTGTTCCTGAAAACGCACGGACGCGAACCTGCCATCAACGCCCCCGACCCGTTGGAAAAACGCATGGCGGAAGCCTTGGTCTACTTGCGCAATAAACGCCGCCAACAGCAAGCACGCCAGCACCTGCCACGGAAACAGCCGCATGATTGATTTTGACAAGGAACTGCAAACGATTCTCGCCGATGACCCGCTGGGATTGCTGGATGTGAAGCCACTAACCAGCAACGTAGTGACAGCCGATGAACGTTTAGTGGCCGCATTCGAGGAAATCAATACGTTCGTGGAAACACACGGACATGAACCTGCCGCCAGCCGCGATATTCAGGAGCGTAAGCTGTATAGCCGTTTGCAAGGTTTGCGCGAAGATGTGGAAAAGGCGGTCGCATTGTTGCCGTTGGATCGGTTTCGGTTGCTGGGTGACATTGCGCCCCCTCAACCACTGGAAATCCACACCATCGCCGACTTGATGGATGACGACCCGCTAGGCTTACTTGGGTGATAGCGCCACGCTTGCCCAAGCGGCTGACGACAATATCTTCAACCTCAAACACGTCACTACCGCCGAACGTGCCAGTGCTGAACTCATCGCCAAACGCAAACCCTGCAAAAATTTCGCGGCGCATGAAGCCGATTTCATACAAGTGCAACAAGAACTCAAGGCGGGCACACGCAAACTGCTGCGCTTCAATGACAAAGGTGAACAACTGGTCGCAGGCGCGTATTACGTGTTAAGCGGCGTATTGCTCAAACTCGACAAAATCCAGTTCACATCAGAAGAAAAAACCGTCGCAGGCAAACGTTTCCGCAAAGATGGGCGTACCTACTGCATTTTCGAGAATGGCACAGAATCCAACATGCTGTACCGCTCGCTGGCAAAAGCCTTGTATCAGGATGGTAAGATTGTTTCCAACAGCAATGCTCAGATTCAGCAGGATTTTGCGACTCGATTCGGCGGAATCACTGAGGAGGATAGCATCACCGGCTATGTGTACGTGCTGCGTTCGTTAAGCCCAGACCCAGCTATCCGTAGCTTACAACACCTCTACAAAATCGGCTTTTCCACCCAACGGACGCAACAACGGATTAAGAATGCCACGCAAGAGCCGACCTATCTCATGGCAGACGTTGAAGTGGTTGCTGAATACCAAGCGTACAACCTCAACCCGCAAAAAATGGAGTTGCTGCTGCATACGTTTTTCGCGACAAGCTGTTTGAATCTGGATGTATTTGATAGCACGGGTAAACGCCACATGCCGCGTGAATGGTTTATTGTGCCATTGCCGCTGATCGAAACCACGATTGGGCTGTTGCTGAACGAACAGATTGTGCATTACCGTTATGATGCCGTTAATCAGTGCATCCTGAAAAGGTAACATTACAGGATGTTCACCACACAAATCCCCACAGTGTTTTATTCTTAACCCATGAATATCCTAATCGTTGAAGATGACCGCCAAACCGCCAGTTTCATCCAGAAAGGCTTGATGGAAAGTGGCTATGTGGTTGACCATGCCGCCGATGGCGAGGATGGTTTGCACCTTGCTCTGCAAGGCAGTTACGATGCGCTGATCGTTGATCGCATGTTGCCTAAGCGCGATGGCTTATCGTTAATCCAGACCCTACGCGCCCAAGGGATGCAAACGCCCGTGCTGATCCTCAGCGCACTTGGCGATGTTGATCACCGCGTCGATGGACTACGCGCGGGCGGCGACGATTATTTGGTGAAACCTTACGCATTCAGTGAACTGCTGGCTCGCTTGCAAGCCTTGCTACGGCGTACCCAGCCTGCGCAGGAATACACCGTTCTGAAAGTACGCGATTTGGAAATGGATTTACTGAAACGTCGCGTCACGCGCAACGGCACGGTGATTCCGTTGCAACCGCGTGAATTCAACCTGCTGGAATATTTAATGCGCCACGCGGGGCAAGTGGTAACGCGCACCATGCTGCTCGAAAAAGTCTGGGATTACCATTTCGACCCGCAAACCAATGTGATCGACGTACACATCAGCCGTTTGCGCGGCAAAATCGACAAGGATTTTGATACGCCGCTGTTACACACTATCCGTGGCGCGGGGTATTTGCTGCATGATCCGCAAGCTGCTTAATACCTCCGTTTTTCGCCTCTCGCTGATTTACGCATTGCTGTTCAGTACGGTGGCGGCAGGCGCATTGGGTTTCATTTATTGGATGGCGAAAGGGCAAATGGAACAGCAAACCGATGCCCGCTTGCAACTCGAAACCGATGCGTTACTGGCGATGTACAGTGACTTGCCCGTAGATCGTTTCACCACGATTATCAGTATGCGCAACAGCGAAAATGGCTCACGTTATCTGTTTGCACGGCTGATTCACCGCAGCCAACACGATTTTGCACGCGATGTTAATTTTAAACCCGTCAATAATAACCCCACCCAAGGCGTTGCCACCCTACCCTTTAGTGACATTATCACTGGTAAAAATCGATCGGATGAACCCGCGCGGTTGATGTTAACCATCCTCAGTGGTGGTTATCAGCTCTTGGTTATCACCGATTTGCAGGAACAGCACATTTTGATGGATCGGTTGTTGCAAACAGTGCTGGTCGCGATTGGAGTGATTTTCACACTCGCCTTACTCGGCGCAACGCGGGCGTGATCGGTAGCAATGCCCCGTTGCCCCGCATTACCTCACGCGCCGAATTCGTGGAAAAACTCACCGCCAGCACCCCGCGCTTGCTGTGTGCGCTGATCCACAAATTCGAGCCAGACCTCAAAGGCGAACCGCCACGGGTACACGGGCGTTTTTACGTATTCGTGGATGAATGCCACCGCACCCAAGGCGGCGACATGAACAAACAGATGAAAGAGCGTTGGCTAAAAGACGCGATTTTCATCGGATTCACCGGTACACCGTTATTACGGCGCTGAAAAGAAAACTACCGATGCTGTGTTCGGCGCACCGATTCATTGCTACAAGTTCCACCAAGGTGTTGCCGACAAAGTGGTGCTAGACCTCAAATACGAAGCGCGGAAAGTGCCGCAACGCCTCACTTCACAGAAAAAGATTGACGCATGGTTTGAAACAAAAACACGCAATCTGAATAACTTCCAGAAAGCCGTACTGCGCAAACGCTGGGCAAATATGGAAGCACTGATGAGTTCCGGTGAACGCAAGCAGCAAATCATCTTCAGCATTATCGAAGATTTCGGTCTAAAGCCCCGCTTGAACAATAATCGCGGCACGGCGTTGTTGGTTGCTGCGTCGATTTACGATGCTTGCCATTACTTCCGCTTGTTCCAAAACACCAACTTTGGGGTGCATTGCGGCATTATTACCTCTTACTCACCACAGGAAAGTGCGATTTCCAAAGAATCGCTGAAAAGCGATGAACGCTACAAGTACGACACCTACAAGCAATATGTACTGAAAGATTTTTCCACCACCGAGAAATACGAAACCGAACTCAAACGCCGTTTTATCGAAGAGCCTGCCAACTGCAAGCTGCTGATTGTGGTGAGCAAGTTACTCACGGGCTTTGACGCACCCTCCTGCACTTACATCTATCTGGATAATGAGCTGCGTGACCACAACCTGTTCCAAGCCATTTGCCGCACCAATCGGCTGGATGGTGACGATAAGCCGTTTGGTTATGTGGTGGATTTCAAAGAGTTGTTTGGCGATGTGCAGCAAGCGATAGCGGTTTATAGTTCCGATGAATTAGAGCCAGACGAAAACGGCACGGATGGCAATAATGTCCAGCTTGATGGTTGGCTGAAAGCGGGCAAAACCGCGCTGGATGCGGCGTGGAAAGCCTTGCATTACCTGTGCGAACCCGTGTTGCCCCCGCGTGAAACCGAACAATACATCCGCTATTTCTGTGGCAATGCCAACGACCCCAATGCTTTGCTGGAAACCGAAGCCTTGCGCATCCCGTTCTACAAAGCGGTGGCAACCTTTGTACGGGCATTCGCCGCGATTTCCCAAGATTTGGCAGAAGCGGGCTATTCAGCAGCAGAGATTGCCAGGTTGAACAAGGAAGTGACGGCGTTCAGCGATTTTCGCGCCGCCATCAAACATTATTCCGGTGAAGAGATGGACATTAAGCCGTATGAAGCGGATATGCGCCACCTCATCAATACCTACATTCAAGCAGATCCCGCTGACCCGCTGGGTGAACTGGATCAGTATTCGTTGGTGGAGTTGATCATTGACACCGGTATCCACGATGCCATCGCCAAAAAGCTCAATGACAAAGGCAAGCTCTCCAAAAACGCGGTAGCGGAAGGCATTATCAACAATGTGCGCAAAACCATTATCCGTGACCAACTGACCGACCCACGCTTTTATGAGCAAATGTCCAAACTGCTGGATGATTTGATCCAACAGAAACGCGACGACACCGCATCCTACGAAGCCTTCCTCCAGCAAGCCGAAGAACTTGTCAAAAATCTGGCAAAAGGGCAACCAGACACCAACATTCCCCCTGAACTGCAAGGCAACCGTGACGCGCTGGTGGTCTACAATAACTTACCGGACATCATGAGCGGCATCGTTTCTGTTGATAGAACGGGCGATGCTGCCCCCGATTACGGAAATGCCAGAGTGACACTCACCCTGAAAATTGATCGGGTGATGCGCGAGAACGCTCCCGCCGATTGGCGTGGTGATGAAGTGCGGGAAAAGCAGGTGCTGAACGCGCTCTTCCCACTCCTGAACCGTAACCGTGAAGCAACGCTGGCATTGTTCGCGATCATTAAAAACAGCCGTGGGTACACATGACAGAAACCATCCAACTCGGTGACATTGCGATTGCAGTAACCCGCAAGAGCATCAAAAACGTCCACCTGTCGGTACATCCGCCAGCAGGTCACGTCACCTTGTCCGCCCCGCTCAATACCCGCCTTGAAGTAGCCCGTGCCTACGCCATTTCTAAGCTGGGCTGGATTCGGGCGCAGCAAGAACAACTACGCAATCAGGCCCGCGAAACGCCCCGCGACTTCTTTACCCGTGAAAGCCATTACTTGTGGGGTCGCCGTTACCTGTTAAGCGTGGTGGAAGCGGATACCAAACCCAGCATTGAACTTGACCATAAACGCATTACGCTACGTGTCCGCCCCGGCAGTGACCACACTAAACGAGCTGCCCTGATCCACGCATGGCACAAAGCCTTGTTGCATGAGCTGGTTCCCGCACTGATCTACAAGTGGGAAGCGAAGCTAGGGGTGCAGGTGGCAGCTTATTTCCTCCAGCGCATGAAAACCAAATGGGGGAGCTGTAACCCAGCGGCGGGGCATATCCGCTTGAATACCGAATTAGCCAAAAAGCCCAAAGATTTGGTCGAATACGTGGTGGTGCATGAGATGATTCACCTGCTTGAACCGACCCACAATGACCGCTTCATCGCGCTCTTGTCAGAACACTACCCACAATGGCGCGAGGCACGGAACGAACTGAATGCCTTACCCTTATCCTCCCCATCATCCTCAACCCAAAGTGAAACCGCGCATGACATCACCCACTGACAAAACACCCGCGCAGCCGTTACATCTCGCCGTCACCCAAAAGCAGCCCAGAAACCCGCTGCATGGCCTGACCTTGCAAACCATCCTCACCGAACTAGTGGACTATTTCGGCTGGGAAGGCTTGGCTGAGCGCATCCCGGTGCGCTGTTTTGCCAGTGACCCCAGCATCGCCTCCAGCCTGAAATTCTTGCGCAAAACCCCGTGGGCACGGGAAAAAGTCGAAGGGCTGTATGGGTTTATGTTGCGTGAGAAACGGCGCGAACCATGATCCTGCTCAACCTCACCCTCCGCAGCCTGTGGAACCGCCGCGCCAGCTTGCTGCTCACGCTGTTTTCCATCGCCATCAGCGTGTCGCTATTGCTGGGCGTGGAATACATCCGCAAAGAAGCCAAAAGCAGCTTCCTCAGCACCATTTCCGGCACGGATTTGGTGGTGGGCGCACGCAGCGGCCCGGTGCAATTGCTGCTCTACAGCGTGTTCCGCATTGGCAATGCCACCAACAATATCAGTTGGCAATCTTACCAAGACATCGCCAGCAAGCCGCTGGTGGCATGGACAATTCCCATCAGCCTCGGCGATTCGCACAAGGGCTACCGCGTCATCGGCACGAATCAGGACTATTTCCGCTATTACCGCTACGGCGACAAGCACTTGCTGGAATTCGCAGCGGGTAAACCGTTTGATGGGGTCTTCGATGCGGTGCTAGGGTCAGAAGTAGCCAGCAAGCTGGGGTACAGGCTCAACGACAAGATCGTGGTAGCGCACGGCGCGGCGTCCACCAGCTTCACCCTGCACGATGACAAGCCGTTCCATGTAACCGGCATCCTCAAACCCACTGGCACACCTATCGACCGCAGCGTGCATGTGACGCTGGAAGGGATCGAAGCCATCCACATCGACTGGGTAAACGGGGCGCAAAGTGGCAGGCTACAAAATCAGTGCGGAAGAAGCCTTACAGAAAAACCTGCAACCCAAACTCATCACTGCCTTTTTTGTCGGGCTGAAAAACCGCGCCGCCGCCTTCCGGGTACAGCGTGAAATCAACGACTATAAACGCGAACCCTTGCTGGCAACTGTCCCCGGTGTGGCACTGGCAGAACTGTGGCAAGCCATCGGCATGTTTGAAACCGTGTTGCGCATCATCACCGGCTTTGTGGTCATCGCGGGCTTGCTCGGCATGTTAACCACCTTGCTGTCCACCCTGAATGAGCGGCGGCGTGAAATGGCGATCCTGCGGGCAGTCGGCGCACACCCGCGCCACGTGTTCCTGCTGTTTGTGCTGGAAGCCGGGGTATTGGTGGTGTTGGGTTGCCTGTTGGGGGCAGGGCTGGTGTACGCGGGGCTATTTGCTGCCCGCCCGTGGGTCGTGGCGGAATACGGCTTCTACCTCAGAACTTGGATTCCCGATCTGAACGACGGGTTACTGCTTGCAGTGGTGGCTGTGCTTGCGCTACTGTTTAGCCTGATTCCGGGGGCGATTGCGTACCGCCGTTCCCTCCAAGATGGTTTGACTGTAAGGGTTTGAAATGAACATAAGGATTTTGCCCGTGGTACTGCTGGCCTGCCTGTTAGCCGCGTGTGGTGAAGAAAAAACGGCGGATAAAGCGGCTGAAACAGCCAGCGTTGACAACACAGTGGTAACCACCCCCGCGCCAGCTAAAGCGCCCGCCAAACCCCCGGTTGATTTGGCAGAAGCGCAAGCCGAATTACCCGTGGATGCCCCAGCCATTGGCACACCCATCCAGGACATAACCAGCAAAACCAGCGACACCCCCCAACAGGATGGCGAATTCACCCGAACTCGAGTGGGAAAACCTCGAACTGCCGGGGCAGGGGCTGGCGGACATCGTGAAAAAATACCAGCCGCAAATCGACGCCATCCCCGAAGGTGACCCCGCAGAAGATGCGCTGATGGAAAAAATGCAGGCTGAACTCAACGCCGCCCCGGTCAACGCCGCATTGAACGGCAAAAAGATCAAAATCCCCGGCTTCATCTCGCCCTTAGAAGTCGATGAAACCAAGGGCATGGTGAAAGAATTCCTGCTAGTGCCGTATTTCGGCGCGTGCATCCACGTCCCGCCACCGCCGCTCAACCAGACCCTGTTGGTCAAACCAGCGGAAGGCAAAAGCATTGGCATGGAACGCATGTACGAGCCAGTGTGGGTATCCGGCACGATGGTCACCGAACAAGTCCATACCGACCTTGCGGAAGCGGGTTACCAGATCAAGGATGCCTTGGTGGAAATCTATGAGGAAACCGACACCCAACAGCGCGAGGATTAACCGTTAGCGTGCGGCACAAGGCGTTGCAAGGCCAAACGCCACCACAGCCAGTACAATAGGATGCCCACCGCATCCGCCACCAAGTCTGCCACCGACGCGGAACGCCATGTGGTAAAGGCTTGCAGTACCTCAATGAAAGCACCGTAACCTAGCAGTACCGGTACTTTCCAACGCCAAAAGCTACGCAGTGTCGCCAAATCCAGCAACGCTGCAAAGCCAAACAACGCCCCGGCGTGCAGCAGCTTGTCGGCGATAGGGGAATCCGCCGCCACTGCCGGGTATCAGCGCGGCAACAATGCCCAGCAACGCCATGCCAACAAACAACAACTTCAGGATGCGGCGGGTTTGTGGCTGGATAATCAGTAATCGGGAAAGGATGGCTTGCATGGATATACCTGCTAATGTGTTCAATCAAGACTGGCTGATGATGGTAGGTCTTGTGCTGTTTTTCTTGTTGGGGCATTCGCTGCGCCATGCCGCATGGGGCTATGTGCGCGAGCATGTGCATATTTACCTAGGCGCAATCGTATTTGCAAGCTTAATCTGGCTATTACGTGCTGGTATAGGCAGCAACCTCAACTTCCATTTCCTCGGCATGACCGTCATGACGCTGATGTTTGGCTGGCGGCTGGCGCTGATTGCAGCAACGGCGGTGGTGAGTATCACCTTCTGGCGGCTGGGTAGCGGTTTGCTGGCGATTCCAATCAATACGCTGGTGATGGGGGGCATCCCGATCCTGATCACTTACTTCATGCTGCGCTGGAGCCAGCGGCATTTGCCCACCAATATTTTCATTTTCGTGTTTGTGAATGCGTTTCTGGCGGCGATACTCAGCATCGTTGCCGTGGTACTGGTGGGCAGCCTGCTGCTATGGTGGACTGAAACCTTTAGCGCGTATTACCTGCAAACTTATTACTTGCCCTATATCCCACTGCTGATGTTCCCGGAAGGGCTGATCAACGGGATGCTGACCGCGATTGCGGTAGTGTATGCGCCACAATGGATTCCAGTGTTCGATGATGCGCGTTACTTGCGCAAGCGCGGCGATGACCGTTAGGGCGCAAGCGGCAGATCCAGCAGGCTGCGGATGTCGGTTTGCATCCGCTGCACGGTTTCACGCCCCTCCGCAATGGCGTCGGCGGCGCGGAAAAATTCCAGTAAACCGATGTTTTCCAGCCGGGGGGTCAAGAGGATTTCGGGCGGGTCGCCCACCATGCGGCTACGGGTGATTCTATCCTGCATGATATTGAGGGAAGTGGCGACGGCATCCATTAGGCCGGGAACAGGATTTTTATCCTTGCCATTATCGGGCAGCAGTACGGCGGAGTATTCACGCCAAGAAGCCGTGAGTGAATCAACCATGCTTTCCACTTTATTGGGCGGTTTGTCGGCGCTAGCCGGGGGGCTAGCGGCACTTTTGTCCGGCTTGGCTTTTTGGGTGTGGTAGGCATAGCGGCGGGCAACACTGCCATTCAAATTGACGGCAATAATGACCTCCGCCCCCATCGCACGGCATAACGACACCGGCACCGGGTCGACCAGCCCGCCATCCACCAGCCATTGGTCATGGTGGCGGAAAGGCGCAAACAGGCCGGGCAGGGCAATCGACGCCCATACGGCATCCAGTGCCGCGCCTTCTGTCAGCCAGATTTCGCGCCCATTTTCCAGATTGGTGGCAACGCTAGCGAAGCGGCGTGGCAGTTGCCCGATTTGCAGGCTTTCATCACACACATTGGCATGGAAAAATGGCTGGAGCTTGTCACGGCTGACAAAGCCGTTGAGCGAGGCATTTAACTCGAAAAAGCGCATCAGTTCCAAGCGGGTGAGGGTGAGTACCCAACGCTCCAGCGCGTCCAGATTACCCGCTGCATAAGCCGCCCCCACAATAGCACCGACCGAGCAACCACACACGATGTCGGGGTGGATGCCCATTTCCGCCAGTGCCTTGAGGATGCCGATATGCGCCCACCCACGCGAGGAGCCGCTGCCAAGGGCAATACCGATACGGGGATGGGGGCTTTTCATCTTTGAGGTTTAATCCATTGCCAACACAATATTATTACGGGTTCCAGTCAGCACGGTAAATTCGCGCCGCCGTTCCAAGCCATCCAGATTAGCCACCGCTTCGTAGTGGCCGGATGACACCACCAATGAGGCAGAATGGCGGCGCGATGCTGCCACTTGCTGCCTATTACCATCCAGCCGGTACAGCGTCCAGCGCATTGGGCGCATGGCAGGCATATTACCCAGTGTTGCCACCAAATTCACCTTTCCGGTCGCTGCCTGCAAGCCGCTGAAGGGGAGGCTGCGCTGCTGGCTGATGATTTCATGCCCGCTAGCTAATGCTGTATCGTTGGCGAGCAAGCGCACCGCCCCCATGATGCTCACCAACAGCAGCACTACGGCAAGCATTAGCCGTGCTGTCCCACTCAACCACGTACTCATGAAACCTGCCTTGCTGGGTTTTTTTTGTTATTTCTGTTCATTAGAATCTATACCGCGTTCTGACATAGTGCCAATAGAAAGCGATTATGGGATTAATGACAACAGTTGGCTGACGGGCAATAGCATTTTTACGCTTGCCGGTTTTAACGGAGGGAAGGGTTCAGCTAGCGGGCGGTTTCAAACGGGAAGGCGGCGCTTACCTGACCCGTATCGGTTTGGGCAAGCAAGGTGGCTTGCCACTGCATGGTTTCGAGGGTACAGACCGGCAACACCAGTTTGCCCTGCAATACCCCATCCGCTCCAGCGGTGAGGTCGGCGTATTGGTAGCCCATGAACATATTCACCCCCGCGACCGTCAGGCGGGCAGAATGCACCTTGCCCCAGCCGCTGGTTTCAGCCTTGAGGGTCAGTTCTTGCATCAAAGGGATGCTGGTGGGGGAAATGCTAAAGCGGATCGAATGCCCGGCAGTATCACTGGCAACACAAGGCGCTTGCCGTAAGTTGCAAGGCGTCTGCAACGCCAAGGTTGCTAGTGACGTTGGCTGGTTTAACAGGAAATGCTTACCTACCACTGCCAACAAAAAGACTAAAAACCCAATAAAAACATAGGGTTTCATTAGGCAAACTCCGCAACCACCGGGGTATGGTCGGAAGGCTTTTCCCATGTGCGCGGTTCACGGTCAATGACGCAGGACTGGCAGCTAGCCGCCAAGGCTGGACTGGCAAGGATTAGGTCAATCCGCAAGCCGTGGTTACGGCGGAAACCACCGGCACGGTAATCCCACCAACTAAAGCTTTTTTCCGCCTGTTCAAACTGGCGGAACGTATCACGTAAACCTAATGCCTGAATCGCTTGTAACGCCGCCCGCTCAGGGGGAGAGCAGAGGATACCATCACCCCATGCCACCGGGTCATGTACGTCGCGGTCTTCCGGGGCAATATTGAAATCGCCTAACACCACCAGCCGGGGGTAGTGGGCAGCTTGTTGCTGCAACCACGCGGTCACTTTCGCCAACCAATCCAACTTGTAAGCGTACTTGTCAGAACCAACTTCCGAGCCATTCACCACGTACAAATTTACCACCCGTACCCCACCAACTGTAGCAGCAAGGATGCGGCGTTGCGGGTCGTCCAAGCCGGGAATGTCAGTGACCACATCGGTGGCGGGCGACTTGCTGAGGATCGCCACGCCGTTATAGGTTTTTTGCCCAGCGAAAACCGCTTGGTAACCGGCTGCGGTGAGTTCAGCCAGCGGAAACTGCGCGTCAAGCGTTTTGGTTTCCTGAATAGCCAAGATGTCCGGCTGGGTAGCAGCCAACCATTGCAGCACATGGGGCAGGCGCACCCGCAAGGAATTGACGTTCCACGTAGCAATCTTCATACACTCAAACCGCTGTGGCGTAGCAGAGCATCGACGCTGGGCTTACGCCCCCGGAATGCCACAAACGATGCCATCGCCTTGCGTGAACCGCCGACTTGCAGCACTTCGCGCAGGAAAGCTTCACCCACCCCGGCGTCGAACAAGCCTTCTTCCTCAAAACGGGCAAAGGCGTCAGCCGACAGCACTTCCGCCCATTTGTAGCTGTAATAGCCTGCTGCATAGCCGCCCGCAAATACATGCGAAAAACTGTGGGCAGAACGGTTAAATACTGGAGGCTTAATGACCGCCACCTGTTCGCGCACGGCCTGTTGAATCGCTTCCAGCTTACCGGGTTCAGCCGCCGCTGGGTCAAGGTGCAAGCGCATGTCAAACAGCGAGAATTCCAATTGGCGCACTGTCCCCATCGCAGTCTGGAAATGGCGGGCAGCCTGCATTTTCTGGTACAAGTCATCGGGCAAGGGTTCGCCGGTTTGCCAATGCGCGGCAATCATATCCAGCACACTGCGTTCCCAGCACCAGTTTTCCATGAATTGGCTGGGCAATTCGACCGCATCCCATTCCACCCCGTTGATCCCCG
The DNA here is from genome assembly GCA_963818325.1 of uncultured Gammaproteobacteria bacterium. Taxonomy (GTDB): domain Bacteria; phylum Pseudomonadota; class Gammaproteobacteria; order Thiotrichales; family Thiotrichaceae; genus Thiothrix. Next base: position 19,760 of record CAWFRV010000020.1, read on the forward strand.
CCACATCGGGGTAATCGACTTGGGTCAGCATGTGGTGCAAACCATGACCAAACTCGTGGAATAAAGTCACCACTTCATCATGGGTCAGCAAGGCAGGCTTGTCGCCGACGGGCGCACTGCCGTTGCAGGTCATGAAGGCCACTGGAATCTGTAAGCCATCCGCTTGGCGGAAACGCCCGCAGAAATCGCTCATCCACGCCCCACCGCGCTTATGCTGGCGGGCATACAGATCAAGGTAGAAACAAGCTTGCACTGCACCGCTACGGTCGTACACCAGATAGAAACGCACATCAGGATGCCATAAATCAATATGCCCGGATTGTTGCTCAATTCGCACCCCGAAGAGCTTTTCCACCAACGTAAACAAGCCCACTAATCACCCTGTCGGCGGGGAAGTAGGGTTTCAGATCTTCTTCGCTGAAATCGAAGCGTGCTTGTTTCATCTTTTCGCTGACGTAACCCACATCCCATGCTTGCACATCCTCCAGCCCTAACTGTTCACGGGCAAAGGCTTGGATTTCGGCAAATTCCACTTCCGCAAATGGCTTGGCTTTGGTGGCAAGGTCTTGGAGGAAGTCCAGCACCTGTTGCGGGCTTTCAGCCATCTTGGTCGCTAAAGACAGTTCCGCAAAATTCGCATAGCCCAGCAGGGTGGCTTCTTCTTGGCGCAAACGCAGGATGTCACGCATCACTTGGGTATTATCCCAGTCCGGGTTCGCACCGAGTTCAGAAGCACGGGTGGTGTAAGCACGGTAGACTTCCGCCCGTAATTCGCGGTTATCCGCATAAGTCATCACCGGGAAGTAAGAGGGGAATTGCAGGGTAATCACCCAGCCTTCCAAATCGCGTTGCTTGGCGGTTTGCGCTGCCATCTCCAAGGCTGATTCCGGCAAGCCAGCCAGTTCCCTCACATCCAAAATCTGCTTCGTCCACGCATTGGTGGCATCCAACACATTGTCAGAAAAACGCGAGGTCAGTTGCGACAGTGCTTGGCTAATCTCACGGAAACGTTCTTTCTCGGCAACGGGTAGGGCAACACCAGAGAGTTTGAAGCCCAGCAAACTGTCATCCAGACTTTTTTGCTGGGCAGCATCCAAGCCGGTTTCTGCGTCACGGATCGACTGGATAGCTTGATACAGCTTGGCATTCTGCCCCAATTCGGTGTGGTAATCGCTCAAGCGTGGCAGGTTAGCATTGTATTCCTTGACGCAACGCATCGGTGTTCACCACCGCATTCATATGGCTAACTGGCGACCACATCCGCCCCAAACGGTTATCCGCTTCGTTCATGGGGGCAACCAATGTCTCCCATGTAAAACGGCTGGCGGCTGCCAGCGTCTTGTCCAGCCACTCACGGTTTTCCTGTAACACCACCTCCACGGCGGGGGTGATGTGTTCCGGCAAAATCTGTGAAAACAGCGGCAATTTGCTGCTATCCAGCAAGGGATTTTGTTGTTTCACGTGAAACCTCACACGTCTAGGTTGGAAACAGACAGCGCATTCTTTTCGATAAAGTCACGGCGTGGTTCCACCTCATCCCCCATCAGGGTGGTGAACACCTCATCCGCAGCAATCGCATCTTCCACCCGTACCTGCATCAGGCGGCGGGTTTCGGGGTTGAGGGTGGTTTCCCACAACTGGTCGGGGTTCATTTCACCCAAACCTTTGTAGCGGCTGACTTGCAGGCCACGGTTGGCTTCTTTCATCAGCCATTCCACCACTTGGTCGAAACGGGCAACCTCATACTTGCGTTCACCGCGCACGATGACCGCACCTTCACCCAGCAAGCCATCCAATTCGCGGTTGGTCTTGATCAGCAACTTGGTTTCCGGCATCAGGAAAAAATCGCGGTCAAGCGCAATGCGGTGATCTAGACCATGCTGGCGGCGGGTCACATTAACCGTCCACGCGCTGTCGTCTACCTTGCTTAATACCGAAGAATAGCTGCGTGCGCCATTAGCCCCAGCATTCAGGGTGGCAATCGCGGCATCTACCCATGCGGCGAAGGACTCGGCGGAAACGCTGGCGGATTCGTCGCTGGAGGGCAGTGATTCAAACAGCATCGCATCCAGCAAGTTGCGGTCATAACGGCGTGACAGGCGGGCAATCACTTGTTTGACGGCATTGTACTGGCGAACCAAGGTTTCCAAGGCTTGGCCACTGATAGCGGGGGAATGCGCCATCCAGATGCAGGTTGGAACCATCCAGTGCCAGTTGCAGCAGGTAGCGTTCCATTTCAGCATCATCCTTGACGTACTGTTCCTGCTTGCCGCGCTTGGCTTTGTACGAGTGGCGGTTGGGCAATGTAAATGTAGCCGCGCTCAATCAGTTCCGGCATCTGGCGGTAGAAGAAGGTCAGCAGCAGGGTGCGGATGTGTGAACCATCCACGTCCGCATCCGTCATGATAATAATGCGGTGGTAACGCAGTTTGTCGGGGTTGTATTCTTCCCGCCCGATGCCGCAACCGAGCGCGATAATCAGCGTCCCCACTTCTTGGGAGCTGATCATCTTGTCGAAACGGGCACGTTCCACATTAAGGATTTTGCCTTTGAGCGGCAGGATTGCTTGGGTGCGGCGGTCACGGCCTTGTTTGGCAGAACCACCCGCTGAGTCCCCTTCCACCAAAAACAGTTCGGAGAGGGCAGGGTCTTTTTCTTGGCAGTCGGCTAGTTTACCCGGCAAACCAGCAATATCCAACGCACCTTTACGGCGGGTCATGTCACGCGCTTTACGGGCGGCTTCACGGGCGCGCGCCGCCTCAATCATTTTGCCTGCAATCAGCTTGGCTTCGCTGGGGCTTTCCAGCAGGAATTCAGCCAAGCGTTCGTTCATCGCCGCTTCGACAATGCCTTTGACTTCGGACGACACCAGCTTGTCTTTGGTTTGCGAGGAGAATTTGGGGTCAGGCACTTTCACCGATAATACCGCCGTCAAACCTTCGCGGGCATCGTCACCCGTGGGGCTGATTTTTTCCTTTTTCGCCAAGCCAGCGGTTTCAATGTAGCTGTTCAGGGTGCGGGTGAGGGCAGCGCGGAAACCGGACAAGTGCGAACCACCATCCCGCTGCGGAATATTGTTGGTGTAGCAGAAAATGTTTTCCTGATACGAGTCATTCCATTGCAGTGCGACTTCTACACCCACCCCATCACGTTCGGTGGAGAAATAAATAATGTGGTTATGGATCGGTGATTTGTTGCGGTTGAGGTGGGCGACGAAGGCACTGATGCCGCCTTCGTATTCAAACACATCTTCACGGCCTTCACCCCGGCGGTCGATCAGGTGGATGCGCACCCCGGAGTTGAGGAACGACAGTTCACGCAGACGTTTGGCGAGGATGTCGTAATGGAATTCAGTCAGGGCAAAAATGGTGGCACTCGGCCAGAAACGTACCGACGTACCCGTGCCTTCGGTGTCGCCAATGATGGCGAGTGGCGCTACCGGATCACCCAGTTTATACATCTGCTGATATAACTTACCGTTGCGGCGGATGGTCAGTTCCAAATCGGCAGACAGCGCATTCACCACCGAAATGCCGACCCCGTGCAAACCACCAGAGACTTTGTAGGAATTGTCATCAAACTTGCCGCCTGCGTGCAGCACCGTCATGATGACTTCCGCGGCCGAACGCCCTTCTTCTTCATGGATGTCGACCGGAATGCCGCGCCCGTCATCCGTCACCCTGACCGAGCCATCACTGAACAGTTCAACCCGGACTTCCTTGCAATAACCCGCGAGGGCTTCGTCGATGGAGTTGTCCACGACCTCGAATACCATGTGGTGCAAACCGGTGCCGTCATCGGTGTCGCCGATATACATGCCGGGACGCTTACGTACCGCTTCCAAGCCTTTGAGTACTTTAATATTCGATGAATCGTAGGTGGGTTCAGTCATGTCATTTCCATGTTAATGTCGTTCAGCGGCGTTCACATTACCGCACACTTGCCCGTGTTTCACGTGAAACACCTTGGCATCCGCTACCCAGTTTTTCAGGGGCTGATGGTGTGTGCCGGTTATGATCAATTGTTGCTGTGTCGTGCGCAGCGTATTGTACAACGCTTGTTGGTTTTGCTCATCCAGTTCTGAAGCGAGGTCGTCAATGGCGATTATACCGCGTTTTGTGGGCATCATCGGCGATTGCATGACTCTGTGCCAATAATAAGCCGACCGCCAGCAATTTTAGTTGCCCCCGCGACGCTACCCGCACCGCTGGGATGCCATCCAGCAGGATGTGCAAGTCAGCGCGGTGCGCCCCGTACAGGCTGAAACCTTGCTTCAATTCCTGCTCGGCTTTGTCGTGGAAAAATGCCTGCAAGCGGCTGGTCATCTTCCGCATCCAAGCCGCCCGGAAACCCACTGCTCAAGGTGCAGTTGCGGTAAGCCCAGTGCTGCCAGCAATCCGCCGCAGGTTTGCAACGCGCTATTCAGCGCCGCCAGCGCCTGCACCCGGTAGCGGTATAAGGTTGGTTGCAAGCTCCACCAGTTGCGCCGTCCATTGCCCCAAGGCATAACGCTGCTTAGGGTCACGCAAGCAGGCATTGCGCTGTTGCAATACCCGCTGGTACTGCCGCCATGCGCTATTGAAATCGGCAAAGCGGTAAAACGCGATCCAGTCGAGGAATGCCCGCCGCAGGGCAGGGCTGCCAGTGACCAGTTCCACCGAGCCGGGGTGGATCAGGGTCAGGGGGATGTGGCTGCTGAGTTCAGCCTGCTGCTGCACATCGGCATGGTTGATGCGGATGCGGGTAGCGTGCAGCAGTTTTGCTGATGCCCAGCGGGTAACTGGCGCCCAGCAATCCCCGCTTCCACCGTTGCGCCCGACGGTCAGCTCAGTCTCCCCACGCCGCAATCAGTTCGGCAATGCGCGGGGTACGGAATGAGCGCCCACGCGACAATACCGCCAAGCCTTCCAACACGCTGGACTTGCCGGAAGCATTATCCCCGTACAGCACATTGGCGTGTGCCGCCAAGCCCAGTTCGGCGGTGGCAATAATACGGCAATTGCTCAGCGGTTAAGCGGCTTAACCACACAGCGGAGCGCCCGGCCTTACAGACGGATCGGCATGATGACATTACGCACGCTGTCATCTTCAGGGTCGGTGACCAATACGCTGCTTTCTGGGGAATTGCAGTGCAAGCGCAGGGTATCCCCCCGCAAATGGCTGACCGCATCCAGCAAGTAGGTGACGTTGAAACCGATGCTGAAATCATTGCCGGAATAGTGCACATCCAGCTCATCGGTAGCGACTTCCTGTTCTGGGTTGTGCGCCTGTACTTGCAACAGGTTTTCACTCAGCGACAAACGTACCCCCCGGAATTTTTCATTGGAGAGGATCGCTACCCGGTTGAGCATGTCCTTGAAGGCCTTACGGTCAACGTCAACTTGGATTTGCCCACCACCGGGAACCGCAGCACGGTAATCGGGGTAACGCCCATCGACCAGCTTGGTGGTGAAGCGCAGGTTATCGAGTTGTACCCGCAAGTGGTTCTGGCTGCTCTGTACCTGCACGGGCACTTGGCAATCAGCTGCGTAACAAGCGCGACAGTTCCAACACCCCTTTGCGTGGAATGATCAACTGGCGGCTTTGTTCAATCCCCGGCATGTCAGCGGTGTGGAAACACAGTGCCAAACGGTGGCCGTCGGTGGCAACCGTGCGTACCCCATCCGGGTTCACTTCCAGCAACAGGCCATTGAGGTAGTAGCGCACATCTTGGTTAGCCATCGCAAAAGCTGCGCTTTCCAGCAAATGCTTCAAGGCATTTTCTGGCAATTCAAAGGTGTGTACCTCACCAATGTCTTCCAGTTCGGGGAATTCGCTGGCGGGCAGGGTAGCCAGTTCAAAACGGCTACGTCCAGCAGTGATACGGGCGCGTTTATCGTCCTGCACTTCCAGATTGACAATGCTTTCAGCAGGCAGGGATTTGCAGATGTCAGCCAGCTTACGCGCAGGCAGGGTAATTTCACCGTCAGCGCCGTCCATGATCGGTGCATGGGTGGCAATTTCCAGTTCCAGATCTGTCCCGCGCCAGAACGATTGCTGCCTTTGATGCGCAGCAACACGTTTTCCAGTATCGGGGCAGTATGACGTTTCTCGATAGCCCCCAAGGTGGCTTGCAGGGATTCGAGCAGGTGTTCACGGGTTTGGGTCAGTCTCATTACTTATATATCTTAATATTTAAAAAATAGTAATCATAATAAGGCAAGGTCAATATTGTGGATAAGTTAGCTATCCCATTGATTTTTATGCCTAAATAAGCACTTATCCACAAGGGTAAAGCTGTGGCGTAACTACCTTGGTGTGTTTGTCAGTATCCTGTGGATACTATTTCATGCACAAGTTATCCACAGCCTGTCCAGGTAGTTATCCGAGGTAGTTATCCTCAACTTGTTAGCGTGCGAAACAGGATGCGGTATTCCTCTTCCAGCTTGGGGTCGGACTCGCGCAATTCTGCTACTTTGCGTTGGGCGTGCAGCACGGTGGTGTGGTCACGCCCGCCAAATTCGTCGCCAATTTCCGGCAAACTGTGGTTGGTCAGCTCCTTGGATAAGGCCATTGCTATCTGGCGTGGACGAGCCAGTGAGCGGGTACGGCTTTTGGAGTCCATATCCGTCACCCGTATATTGTAGTACTGGGAAACGACTTTTTTGATATTGGCCATTGAAACCATTTTGTCTTGGCTGGCCAACTGGTCACGCAGGGCATTTTGCACAAAATCCATGCGTCACGCGTGGTGACGCATTTGAGGCGCATACTGGCGATGACGCGCTGCAATGCGCCTTCGAGGTCGCGGATATTGGAATGGAAGCGTTTGCCGATAAAAAAACTCACGTCGTTGGGCAGGTGTAACCCGGCATCCTCGGCTTTTTTACGCAGGATCGCCACGCGGGTTTCCAGATCCGGGGATTCGATCTGTACGGTCAAGCCCCCAGTTGAAGCGGGTCTTGAGGCGGTCTTCAATGCCTTCGAGGTCACGCGGGAATTTGTCGCTGGCAAGGATAATGCGTTTTTGCCCTTCCAGCAGGGCATTGAAGGTGTGGAAGAATTCTTCCATCGAGCGGTCTTTGCCCGGCAAAGAACTGGATGTCGTCGATCAGCAGGGCATCCACGCTGCGGTAATGCTGCTTGAACTCTTCCATGCGTGAGTTGCGGATCGCGGAAATCATGTCGTTGACGAAGCGTTCCGCATACACATAAATCACCCGTGCGCCCGGTTCGCGTTCGAGGATGCGGTTGCCGATGGCGTGCATCAGATGGGTTTTGCCCAAGCCAGACCCCACCGTAAATGAACAGCGGGTTGTAGGTGGTGTCGGGGTGGTCGCCGACTTGTTGGGCGGTGGCACAGGCCAAGTTGGTTGGATTTGCCTTCGACGAAATTGATCAAAGGTCATGCGCGGGTTGAGCGCATTGGTAAAGCGTTCACTGACCGGCGCGGGCGTGGGGGAGGGCTGTGAGGTAGGCGCATAGCCATTGTAGCCACCGTGGTAAGGCGTGACCGGTGCTTGTGGGTGCTAGCGGTGGGCTTGGACCACATGCTGCAGCAGTGCGGGGGCTTGCTGGGGGTTGAGGAGCCGATCTGCAACAGCACATCAAATTCATTGTCACCGCTTAAGATACGGGCATGGAACAGGATACGCGGCAGGTATTGCTCATGTACTTGTTGCAGCACAATGGTGTTGGGGGCTAGCAGGTAAAGCGCCTGACGCTTTTCAACCGCATGTAGGGCGCGTAGCCAAGTGTTGATTTCGTGGTCAGGGACTTCCTGTTCGAGTTGTTGTAAACATTGTTGCCAGAGCATAGAGAGGCGGTTCCAAGGTGGTTGAAACGGGTAAGGTCGTGGTGTGTTGGAACGGGTAATTATAGACGCTTCCAGACGACTTATCCACAAGCACAAGCTAACGTCCACAAGCTGATCATCCTATTGACAATAGTGGCGCAATCCCTTATCTTGCCTGACCTTTTTGGCTGTCCGTGAACTGTAAATTTTTTTCCGGGGCAGACCAAGTGATCGATTTGATGTATTAACTGGTAACTTGTCATGAAAAGAACCTTTCAACCCAGCAAAATCCACCGCGCCCGTACCCACGGTTTCCGCGCCCGTATGGCGACTGCGGATGGCCGTAAAATCCTGAGCGCCCGCCGTGCTAAAGGCCGCGCCCGCTGATCCCGTAAGATCATTGGATGCGGCCAGCCGGGAGCTGACCAGCTTCCCGCGCACTGTACGCCTGACCCGTGGGGTTGATTTCCAACGGGTTTTCCAGCACGGCAAACGCCTGCATGCTGAATGGTTTGAGTGCGCGTGCTGCACTCAATGACGAAGGTTTTCCGCGTTTGGGCATGGCAATTGCCAAGAAAGCCTTGCGTCGGGCGCACGACCGTAACCGCATTCGCCGTTTGGTGCGCGAAAGTTTCCGTGCGCACCAATCTAGCCTACCATTTGTTGATATAGTGATCATGTGCCGCACCGAAGTCCTGAATATGAGCAATGCCGAGCTTTTCCAGCAACTGGAAGGTTTATGGTTGCGCCTGCACAAGCTATACTCTGCCCTGCCCTAACCGCTACATAACCCGGATTGCATTACCCATGGATTCGCAACGTCCTTTCCTGTATCTCACCCTGTTGTTCATGCTGTTTCTGATGTGGACAACGTGGCAAGCAAGACCACGCCCCTAAACCTCCCGTAACGGCTGCCAGTACTGTTAGTACGCCCGCAGCGCCCGGCACTGCCGCACAGGATGTACCGGTACAGGCCGCTACCCCAGCCGTACCGGGACAACCCGCGCCGCTGTCCCGGCTGAAAATGGTGTTCCCGGACAGACCGTGACGGTGCGTACCGATACGCTGGTATTGACGCATCAATACCCGTGGGGGCGAAATTCTGGAAACGGATTTGCCGACCTACCCGGTCAGCCTCGATACACCCGGATAAGCCCGTCAAAATCCTCGATCTGAATGGGCGCAATTACGTGGCGCAATCCGGTTTGCAACACCAAGTGGTGGCAGGTGTGGATGTGCAAGACCCTTGCGCCCGATCATTTGGCTACCTATACCGCTGCGCAAAACGAATACACCTTGGCAGATGGGCAAAATGAATTGGTTGTGCCCTTCACTTGGCAAGGCGCCAACGGCGTTACTGTCACCAAACGCTTTGTTTTCAAGCGTGGCAGTTTCCTGGTCAATGTTGAACACGAAGTCAACAACCAGTCCACCAGCATCTGGAATGGTACGGAATACCGCCAGCTCAAACATGGTTATGCCGCAAGCAAAGGCAGTTTGTTGGGCGGTGTGCAAGCGTATGTTGGTGGCGCTTATTACCACGAAGGCAAATACACCAAACTGTCATTCAGCTGATATGGATGAAAAGCAGGTCAACGAAACCGTCAATGGTGGTTGGGTGGCGATGCAGGAACATTATTTCCTGAGTGCGTGGATTCCGCCAACAAGAACAGGAAACCCAGTATTACAGCATGGTGACGCAGAACCAAGGCGTGAAAGGCTATGTGTTGGGGATGCGCAGTGCTGCCCAGCAAATTGCACCGGGTGCGACGGGTGTCTTCAAGTCGGATTTCTATGTCGGGCCGAAAGATCAGGATACGTTGGCAGGTATTGCCGATGGCCTGGATTTGACCGTGGATTACGGCATTTTCGCCTTCATCTCCAAACCGATTTTCTGGTTGATGCAGATGATCCACAACGTGGTGGGCAACTGGGGTTGGACGATCATTTTCCTCACCATCCTCATCAAGCTGGCGTTCTTCTACCCTTCGGCAATGAGCTATAAGTCGATGGCGAAAATGAAAGCGGTATCGCCTAAGCTGAAGGAACTCAACGAGCGTTATGCTGATGACCCTTCCGGCAAGCAGAAGGCGATGATGGAGATTTACCGCAAGGAAAAAATCAACCCGCTGGGTGGTTGCTTGCCGATTTTGATCCAGATTCCGGTGTTCATGGGGCTGTACTGGGTGTTGCTGGAAAGCGTGGAATTGCGTCAAGCACCGTGGCTGCTGTGGTACAAAGACTTGTCGATTATGGATCCGTACTACGTGCTGCCGCTGATCATGGGCGCGTCGATGTTCCTGCAACAGAAGCTCAACCCGCCGCAGGCTGACCCGATGCAGCAGAAAATCTTCCAGTTCATGCCGATCATTTTCACGGTGATGTTCCTGTTCTTCCCGGCGGGCTTGGTGCTGTACTGGGTGGTGAACAATATCTTGTCGATGGCACAACAGTGGTACATCAACAAGAAAATTGTTGGACATGCTTGATTACCCTAGAGGCTAATGTTTCATGTGGAACAATCCTGACACCATCGCTGCCGTAGCCACGCCGCCGGGGCGCGGTGGGGTCGGGATTATCCGACTTTCCGGCAAGCGTGTTCCTGAGCTTGCCGTTGCTATCCTCGGTTCACTTCCCTCCCCGCGTCAAGCGGTTCACCGTTTGTTCAAGGCTGCCGATGGTTCGGCGCTGGATGACGGTATTGCGCTGTACTTCCCTGCCCCGCATTCGTTTACTGGCGAAGACGTGTTAGAACTGCAAGGCCACGGCGGCACGGTCGTGCTGGATATGCTGCTGAAACGTTGTGTGGAACTGGGTGCACGGCTTGGCTCGCCCCGGCGAATTTTCCGAACGCGCTTTCCTCAATGACAAGCTGGATTTGGCACAGGCGGAAGCGATTGCCGACCTGATTGATTCGGGGTCGGAACAGGCGGCACGCTCGGCATTGCGTTCCTTGCAGGGCGAGTTTTCCGCTGCGGTGAATGTGCTGCTGACCGGCTTGATTGAGTTGCGGGTGTATGTGGAAGCGGCGCTGGATTTTCCCGATGAGGAAATCGACTTTCTCGCCGATGCCGCCGTGACCAATCGGCTGGAACGCATCAAGCAGCAATTGCACACCATTTTCCTGAAAGCCCGCCAAGGCAGCTTGTTGCGCGATGGGATGCACTTGGTGATTGTGGGCAGACCGAATGCAGGTAAATCCAGCTTGCTGAATGCGCTGGCGGGGCAAGAAACCGCGATTGTCACCGAAATTGCCGGTACGACCCGCGATGTATTGCGCGAACGCATTAACCTTGAGGGGATGCCGCTGCACATTGTCGATACTGCTGGCTTGCGTGACAGCGACGATCCGGTGGAAAAGATTGGCATTGAACGTGCTTGGGCGGAAGTGGCCAAGGCTGATTTGATCCTGTTGCTGGTGGATGATACCCGTCACGATGAACCAGAAAATGCCGCGATTTTGGCGCGTTTACCCCCGCACCTGCCGCGTATTACCGTGCATAACAAAGTCGATTTGAGTGGCAAGCCGCCGGGTAAGCAAGGTGAACACCTGTATATTTCCGCCAAACAGTCGTTGGGGATGGATGCGTTACGTGCCGAGTTGAAAACCCGCATGGGCTATCAGGGTGAGGCGGACGGTACCTTCATGGCGCGGCGGCGGCATTTGCAGGCGTTGGAGGCGACGCAGGCGGCGGTGGAACGGGCGGAATTCCAGTTGCGTGAATTCAATGCCGGTGAGTTGATGGCGGAAGAATTGCGGATGGCACAGGATGCGCTGGGGCAGATTACTGGGCGGTTTACGCCGGATGATTTGCTGGGGGAGATTTTTAGTTCGTTTTGCATCGGAAAATAACCATGCAAAACCCTGCATTACCCACCCACGAAACCCTCACCATCGAATTCAAAAGTGACCGCAAGAAACTACCCGATAGCGATTTGCTGGCAGCAGTGATTTGCCTTGCCAATACCGAAGGTGGTGAATTGTGGCTAGGAGTTGAAGATGATGGCACACCTACTGGCTTGCACCCTGACCATCAGATGGCAACTGCGTTAGTTGGTTTGATCGCCGCTCGCACCTCGCCTTCGCTTGCTGTCATGGTAGAGGTCGTGGATGTTCAGAGGTATCCGCGTTGCCCGCATCAGCGTACCGCAAGCCCATTCGGCAACCGCAACCACCGCAGGTGTTTATTTACGGCGGCGGCTCAAGTTTGACGGCTCGCCCGAATGTGTCCCGCTCTTGCCGCATGATTTCATCAGCCGCTCGACCACCTTAGGTCAGTTGGATTTGTCTGCCCAGCCAGTGCAAGGGGCGCAACTCAGCGACTTTGACCCGCTGGAACGGGAACGTTTGCGCCAGAATATCCAACATTACGGTGGCGACCGGATATTACTGGAACTGGATGACGAAGCCTTGGACGGGGCATTGGGTTTGACCCGCCGCACCAACGACGGTAGCCGCGTACCTACCCTGCTGGGATTATTGTTACTGGGGCGTGAAGCTGCCTTGCGCCAGTTTGTTCCTACCCACGAATTGGCGTTTCAGGTGTTGGAACGTGAGGAAGTGCGTTTCAATGAGTTCCGGCGTTTTCCGTTGCTGAAACTGTTGGATTGGTTGGAAACCAGTTTCCGCCCTTTCAACCCAGAGCGTGAGCTGCAAGTGGGTCTGTTCCGCGTACCCGTGCCACGGGTGGATATGGCGGCATTCCGTGAAGCCATTGCTAATGCCATTATCCACCGTGATTACACCCGTTTGGGTGCGGTGCATGTGCGGTTGGATGACGACGGTTTGACTATCAGCAATCCCGGTGGTTTGGTTGAAGGGGTCACGCTGCATAACCTGTTGACTACCGAACCCCGCCCGCGCAATCCAGCCTTGGCAGATGCTATGAAGCGGATTGGTTTGGTGGAACGTTCCGGGCGCGGGGTGGATCTGATCTACCGGGGTTTGTTGCGCTTTGGTCGTCCACAACCGGATTATCGGCGTACCGATACGGTCAATGTTGTCCTGAAATTGAGTACGGCGGAAGCTGACCTGAATTTCCTGAAAATGGTGGTTGATGAGGAAAGCCAGCGTGGAAGCCAATTACCGATTGATAGCTTGATCGCCTTGGCAGTGTTGCGGGAATTCAGGCGTATTACCAGTGAAGAGCTGGCACAACATTTACAAAAAGACATTGATCAGGCTAAGCGTGTGTTGGAAACCTTGCATGAGGCAGGGCTGGTTCAAGCGCACGGCGTTACCAAAGGGCGTTCTTATACGCTATCGGCTGGGTTGTATCAGGCATTGGGTGATAAAGCTGCTTACACGCGCCAAGTCGGTTTTTCCAGCTTGCAGAATGAACAACTCGTCTTGAATTACGTAGCGCAACACGGACAAATTAGCCGTGGTGAGGCGATGGAGTTATGCCGCTTGTCTGAGGGTCAGGTTAAAGCACTTACTGAAAAAACTAACACAATCACAGCGGTTACAGATGAAAGGAGCGAGTCATGCTACTTTTTACATCAAACCGGATGAATGCGGATGAATGCGGATGAATGCGGATGAATGCGGATGAATGCGGATGAATGCGGATGAATGCGGATGAATGCGGATGATTTGCTGGGGGAGATTTTTAGTTCGTTTTGTATTGGCAAATAGGCTGCGCTCCAATAGTCATTGAATCCAGCGTGCATGAAGTTCAAAATGCCGTCACATTCATTGACACACTAGTTTGCTATGCCCCTGTTCCAGCCGAAACTGCTGCAAAAGCACTTGAATATTCCCGCTATTATTCCCCCTGATCATCTGCAAGCGATACAAGAATGGCAAGCTGCTGTAGCCGATGGCACATTGGCGAAATTAGGTGAGAAATCATCACACGGGCGTTTCATTCAGAATATTCTGGTGCGGCTACTCGGATACGCTACCGAAGGCAGTGAATGGACGGCTTATTACGAGTGCCCCGTCCACAAAGGCAGCATAGATGTTGGTTTAGGTAAATTTACCCCTAAAGCTACCCGCATCATCGCCCCGTTTGAATTGAAGGGGCTGGATACCCGCAATCTGGATGCCACTATGTCGCAACGTGGCAAATCGCCGGTACAGCAAGTTTGGGGATACGCTATGAGCGTACCCGGTGCGAAATGGGCATTACTCAGCAATTACCGTGAATTCCGCCTGTATGCCGTGGGTCATGGAATGCAGGCGTATGAACGCTGGATGATTGAAGACCTGCACCAGCCCGCCGAATATGCCCGTTTCCATGCCCTGCTGTGTGCCAGTCATTTGTTGTATGGCTATACGGAAAACCTGCTGTGTGAAAATGAAAAGGTTGAAAAGGACATTACCAACAGCCTGTATGCCGATTACCGGCGTTTACGGGTACAACTGATTACGGAATTGCAGGGTAGTTATCCATCACTTGACGCCACTACGCTATTGCAGCACGCCCAAACCATTATCGACCGTATCTTGTTCATTGCGTTTGCCGAAGACAAGGGGCTATTGCCTGACCGCATTATTGAACGTGCCTACCAACAGCAAAACCCATTCAACCCAATGCCCGTGTGGGAAAACTTCAATGGTTTGTTCCGTGCTATCGACAAGGGCAATGCTACGCTACAAATTCCGGCTTATAACGGTGGCTTGTTTGCACCTGATCCAGCGCTGGATGCCTTGCTGATCAGTGATGCGTTGTGTGAAAGTTTCCGTGATCTGGCGCGTTATGATTTTGAATCAGAAGTCAGCGTCACGGTGTTGGGGCATATTTTCGAGCAATCCATCGCCGACCTTGAGCAATTACAGGAACAGCTTGCCAGTGGTGCGGAAGTACAGGAAGACACCACCAAAGCCCGCGCCACCACGGGTAAGCGTAAGCAGTATGGGGTGGTTTATACGCCCAATCACATCACCCGCTTTATTGTTGAACAGACTCTGGGGGGTTATATCCAAGCAGCATTTCAGCGGCTGGCGATGGGTTATCAGAAAGTGCTGAAAAGTGGCGAAGTGCGCTGGAAAGATAAAAAGACTGAACTGACGTTTTGGTACGCATGGCGCGAACGCCTGAAAAATTTGCGTATCCTTGACCCGGCGTGTGGTTCGGGGGCTTTTCTGGTCGCCGCTTTTGATTATTTGGTGGCGGAATACCAGCGCATCAATGACACCTTGCACGACCTGACGGGCGCGTATGACGTGTTTGATTTGAACAAAACCATCCTCAACCACAATTTGTACGGGGTAGACCTGAATGCCGAATCGGTGGAAATCACCCGTTTGTCGTTGTGGCTGAAAACGGCAGAACGCGGCAAACCGTTGGCTAATCTTGATCATGCTATCCGTTGCGGTAACAGCGTGGTGGCTGATAGTGGCGTGGATAAGCACGCTTTTGATTGGCAAGCCAACTTTCCACAGGTGTTTGCGGATGGTGGTTTTGATGTGGTGTTGGGCAATCCGCCGTATGTGCGTATGGAGCTGTTGAAGCCGATCAAGCCGTATCTGGAAAAGCATTACGCGGTGGCTTCTGACCGGGCGGATTTGTATGCCTATTTCTTTGAACTGGGTCTGAAACTGCTCAAGCCGCAGGGTAAGCTGGGTTACATATCGTCCAGTACCTTTTTCCGCACAGGTAGTGGTGAACGCTTGCGCCAGCACTTGCGTACCCAAGCACGTTTGGAAACGATTGTTGATTTTGGTGATACGCAGATTTTTGAAGGCGTTACCACTTACCCTGCCATTCTGGTGATGACCAAGGGCGCAGGCGATAGCGACATCAGCTTCCTCAAAGTGACGGAAAAGCTGGGTAGCGAGTTGGCACAGCAATTCAGTGATGCTGCCAAGACCATGCCGCAAAACCGCTTGACCGATGAAAGCTGGCAGTTTGAAGACACTACCCTTGCCGACTTACGCACCAAATTGACCGCAGGCAAACGCACCCTGAAAGACGTTTACGGTGCTCCACTTTACGGCATCAAAACGGGTTTGAATGAGGCGTTTGTGATTGACCGTCACACCCGTGACCGCTTGATTGCTGAAGACCCGCGTTCTGTCGAGTTGCTGAAACCTTTCCTCGAAGGCAAGGATTTGAAGCAATGGCGGGTTGAACCGCGTGACTTATGGCTGATCTACATCCCGAAAAACGTGCTGAACATTGACGACTACCCCGCTATCAAAGCGTACATGCTGCCATTCAAGGACAAGCTGGAAAGTCGTGCAACTAAGCAAGCATGGTTTGAATTGCAACAGGCTCAACTGGCTTACAAGCCTGCGTTTGAAGCAGGGAAGATTGTGTATGTTGATATTGGTGCGAATGCGACGTTCTCACTGGATAGCAAGCAGCACTATTGTGCCAATACGGCTTACTTTATTGCCAGTGAGGACAAATTCCTGCTGGGGTTGTTGAACAGCCCGGTTTTTTGGTTTTTGATCACGGGCTTGGCAAACGCGGTGCGTGGCGGCTTTTACCGCCTGTTTACCCAGCATGTTGAAACATTGCCAATTCCTGAGGCGACGGATGAGCAACAGCGGGAGATTGCGGCGTTGGCGGAAGCGTGCCAGCAGCTTGCGGAACAGCGTTACCGGATTGAGGAGCGGATGTGCCGCCGTATCGCATCTGACCTTTGCCCACCCGAACGTGAAGCGAAGTTGAGCCAAAAGCTGCAAGCGTGGTGGCAACTCAGTTTTGCTGACTTCCGCACGGAATTGAAAAAATGCTTCAAGGCTGAAATCCCACCGAAAGAACGGGATGACTGGGAAGACTTGCTGACAGAACGTACCCAACAGGTGAAGGATTTGACTGCACAATTGGCGGTGAAGGAGGCAGCGTTGAATCAGGCGGTGTATGCGCTGTTTGGGTTGGACAAGGAAGAAATTGCGTTGTTGGAGAGGAATGTCTGATGCTGAATTTTCCACGTTACATCACGGCTAAAAGTTGTGACAAGTTGTTGCCCCTGTTTAATGCAGTGGAGGCAGGAGATGCTGATGTTATTGAAATAACAGCAAAAGATACAAAGTTTGCAGACCCTTTCGCGCTTTGTTTGCTGGCAGCTTTTTGTGACAGATTGCGGCAACAGGGCAAGAGCCTGCAAGTGGTAGGAATGCCCGATAATATTCAGTCTTATCTGTCGCGGATGGACTTGTTTAAACAATGTCAGCAGAAAGAGCCAGAGAACTTGCAACGCAATGACCAGACTGCATCACTTATGGAGATTCAATGCTTACAAGGCAGGCAAGATGTGGAGCTTGCGGCAAGCAAAATTAGCAGGGCAATTGCAGGAAAAATGCCTGACTATAATGAGAATGCCCAGCCTGATGAAATGACGGGATACCGCCCCCATGAACTGCTTGAAGACAATTTGTACTATATGTTCAATGAGTTGCTGGAAAACTCCCTAACGCATGGTCGCAGGCATGGTTACGATGAGAGCAAGGTGTGGGTGGCTTCGCAATATTACCCCAGCAATGGCCTGATCAGGATCGGTATTGTGGATAGTGGCTGTGGTTTTTACCATTCCCTGAGAACCCATCCACGTTCACCCTCAACGGATGAAGAAGCTATTCGGCTAGCATTAGAACCAAGAATAAGCTGTAACCGGGATACTGGCTTGATGGAGGATTCTGTCAATGAAGGCATTGGACTAACCGTAGCCTACCGGATGGTGCAGGATGTTGGTGGAACAATCACCTTGCTGAGTGGTCATTCAATATTGGAAGAAAGACCCGGAAGGGGCATTACCGCCGTCTTTTTGGATAAGGGGTATTGGCAGGGAGTAGGCGTTGCTATCGAAGTGAAGCGTACTGGCATCACTGATAGGGTGGTAAGCCGGGAAGTTATCAGAGTCTTGGGCAGTGAAACACCAGAACCGCAAAGCGCCATAGATATACAGTTTATCTAGGATTTTGGCGTAGACAGGCTATACTCGCATATGATATTAAGAAATTTCACCTAATATTTTTCACGCATCAAGTCAAGAGAGGCAGCAAATGGGATTCCCTACATTCACACTGGTTGCGAAAGAAGGCCGCGCCTTCGGCAGTAACAGGTATGAAGCGATCCCGGTTCGCAAGCGACTGGAAGTGTTTCTTGCGGAACACGGGACAGCGACCATTGACTTTCAACAGATCCCGAAGGCTACCCAATCATGGGTAGACGAGATCATCGGCAAATTTGTGTTGAAAGAGGGGGCTGCTTTTCTGAAACGGGTTAAATTTCAGAATTGTACGCCTGTTCTTCAAGACATTATTCGTTTTGTCGTCACTGACCGGGTGCGTGACTACGAAGAGCAGCAACGGCGCGAGCAATACCAGCCCATGTCCGCCATGTGTGTCCACAGCATAAGCTGTTAACAGGTTCCCGCTCTGTTTAGGCATCGGGCATTAAGACTACGCAAAGGTGCGCCCAGCGTAGCCGACCCGGCGAAGTGATAACAAGCTAGCCGGGTTCGAGTTTTGAAGCCTGCTTCTTGTAGCAGGCTTTTTTGTGTCGGTGTCATTACGCCGTTGTGATCTTGGGGATGTTGAACAGCAAGTCAACCAATGCTTTATTCAGGTAGTAATTCTCACGCCCCAACTTGTGCTTTTCTAGCACGCCATCCATCGCTAAGGCATCCAGATAACGGGTGGCGGTAGCACGGGAAACCTTGAGGTCGTCTTCCAGAAACTGCACTTTGGTGTAAGGGTGGCGGAAAATATTGTTGATTAAATCTTGGCTGTAAAAACGGTGGTGGCTGCGGATGTGATGCTTCTGTTGTTGCAGTAAAGTACGGATGCCTTCAATCAGGGTAATGGTGTGTTTTGCCGTCGAAGCAACACCGTGCAGCATGTAGATTACCCACTCCTGCCACTCTCCCGTATCACGAACCTGTTGCAGCAAGTGGTAATAATCCGCTTTGGTGTGGTTGATGTAGCGGCTCAAGTACAACACCGGCGAATCCAATAAGCCTTCCTTCACCAGATACAGGATGTTGATGATGCGCCCCGTTCTACCATTGCCATCATAGAAGGGGTGGATGGTTTCAAATTGGTGGTGGATGATTGCCATTTTAATCAGCGGGTCGAGTTCCACCTGTTCGTCATGTAGCAATTGCTCCAAGGCGCTCATTAAGGCGGGTAACGTCTCAGGGGAAGGCGGTGCAAACACAACCTCACCCGTGCGCTCATTACGCAGTACTGTCCCCGGCACTTTGCGTAAACCTGCCCGATTTTGTTCCAAGGTTTCTTGGATAGCGAGGATGGTATTCAGCGTCAATAAGCCGTGTTCCCGTACCCGCTGAAAGCCGACTGTCAAACCATCGGCATACGCAGACACTTCTTTAGCTGCCACATCCACCACATCGACTTGTAAGCGGTACTTGAAGAGCGCGTCTTGTGTGGTAATGATATTTTCAATCGCGGAACTGTCTTGTGCTTCCTGCAAACCCAGCGTGGAGAGTAAAATAGCTTGATTGGGAATGGTTTTGGCAATCCCTTTGAGTTCGGCAAGGTGGCGGTGTGCTGTCACTAATGCTTTGAGGATAGCGGGTGTTTCCAGTTGCGGTAACAAGTCAGTGAGCGTGGCAAGTTGCATATTTTTCTCTCATCTTCTCAAAAACACACCTTTTTGGTGTATGTCGTTTGGCATCTTCTCAAAAATCGCGTTTTTTGAGAAGATGAATCTTCGATTCTGTTCAATGGCTTTAACTCAGATGAAACTCACCACCCTCACCCAAACCCCCCTCACCACGGTCAGCCACAACGCCCGCATCACCAAGCAGGCGTTAATCACACTACGGCGAATTCCCCCCGCTCACCAACTTCTCCCAAGCCCGTTTCCCCCCCGGCGAAATTGCCCATGCCCACCATCACACCGACATGCTGGAAGTGTTCTTCATCCAGTCCGGCACGGCAGCCATCACCGTTGACGGCGTAGAATACCCCCTCCCCGCCGGAAGCTGCATCACCATCGAACCCGGCGAAACCCACGAACTGCGCAACGCCAGCACCACCGATGCAATGGTCGTCACCTACTTCGGCATCCAGCTCCCACCCGCTGCTTAACGCGGCGCATCGTAACGCGCCCGCTGCCGATTCCGCTGACGCAACACCAACTGGAACAACTGCAATTGCCCACTGCGGAACGCCCCGGCACAGGTCAACAAGTAATACCCCCACATGCGCCGAAACCGTTCATCGTAATGCTGGCGTAATTGCGGCCATGCCGCCTCAAACCGCTGTTGCCAGGCCATCAGGGTGGCGTCGTAATCCGGCCCCAGATTCTGCACATCCTCAATCAGGAAATGCGGCTCACAGGCCAGCGCGATTTCCCCCAGCGTCGGCAGTTTGCCATTGGGGAAAATATAACGCCCGATCCACGGGTCAGTCGCCTGCACCGCCCGGTCATTGCCAATGGTATGCAGGGCAAACAGCCCGCCCTCCTTCAGCACCCGCCGTGCCAGCGCAAAATAGGCCGGGTAATTTTTCTGCCCCACATGCTCAAACATGCCAATCGAGACAATCTTGTCGAACGCGCCATCAAGGTCACGGTAATCCTGCACGCGGATTTCAACCGGCAGCCCTCGGCAACGCTCGCTTGCCAATGCCTGCTGCTCTTGCGACACCGTAATCCCCGTTACCCGCACCCCGTAATGGGTCGCGGCATAATGGGCGAAACTGCCCCAGCCGCAACCGATGTCGAGTACCTGCTCACCCGGTTGCAACGCCAGTTTGCGGCACAACACATCCAGCTTGTTCACTTGCGCCTGATCCAGATCGTCGGCCTCTTTCCAGTAAGCGCAGGAATAGCACAGGTTGCGGTCGAGCATGGCAACGAACAGGTCGTTACCGAGGTTGTAATGGGCATCCGCCACTTGATAGGCGCGGCGGGCAGATTGCAGGTTGAACAGGCGGGCGCGTAATACTTGCCACCAGAAATGCGGGTTTTGTTTGAGGATTTCGTCCAGATCTGCCTGTAGCAGGCGGACGGTCAGGCTGTCGATGGCGGCACAATCCCACCAGCCATCCATGTAGCTTTCGCCCAGCCCCAACGAACCTTGGCGCAATACGCGCTGATAGAAGCGGCTGTCATGCACATCGAGGTCAAACAGCCGTTTGCCGTCAACCCCCACCCCTGCATTAGCCAGCAGCTTGCGTACTGTCTGCTCGTATTGGCTGGGTTTGGGCGTAGCGGTGAGCTGTTGGTGTTTTTTTGGCGTCGTGAAAAAATTGCGTATTCATACACGTTCCTCCCTTGCCTCCTTAAACCATAGCAAGTGTCTGAAAGCTTAGCGAATTGCTTTAACTAATCCGCTTTTCTTAACGTCAATTCTACCGCTCATCGGAAAAACCGAACAGAAAACGAATCAACAGCAAGTATTTTTGATTTGCCTGACGCGCACGCTAAGTCGTATATTTGGTTCGTGTTTTGTTCGGTTTGTTGGGAAGGAGATTGCAATGCTGACACGACGACAACAACAGATTATGGACATCATCCAGTCCCTGTACGCCCGTAACGGGTATACCCCTACTCTGGATGAAATTGCCAGTGCGGGCGGGATTTCCACCCGCAGTACGGTGCACCAACATGTGCAGGCACTGATCCGGGAAGGTCGCCTGCAAGCAACGTCGGGCAAGCGTGCCTACCGGATGCCCGAAGCGGCAGTGGCGCGTCACCCGCAAATGCCCTTGAGTTTAGGCTTACCACTGGCGGGGCGTATCGCCGCCGGTAAGCCGATTGAAGCCATCAGCGGCAAGGATGAGATCAACCCCAGCGACCTGTTCGGTGGCAATGGGCGTTACGTGCTGGAAGTACGCGGCGAATCGATGATCGACATTGGCATTATGGATGGCGATTTCGTGGTTATCCAACAACAGGACAGATGCCGTAACGGTGACATCGTGGTGGCACTGGTAGAGCGTGAGGAAGCCACCCTCAAGCGTCTCTACCGCCTGCCCGATGGACAAATCGAATTACGCCCGGAAAACCATACCTTGCAACCGATGGTTTACCCGGCGGAAAGCGTACAGGTACAGGGCAAAATGGTGGGATTGTTCCGCAGTTATTAGTGCATATTAATGAGAGACTAGAAGGAGTAACAATATGAATAGCTGACAATATCGAAATGCTTGAGATGCAAGTGCAGCAACGCCCCGAATGGGGGCAGGTGTGGCAAGTGACCCGCGCTTTGCTGGTGGTGTGGGCGGTGGCGGTGTGGGCATTGCTGATCCTGCTGCCGGGGGTGGAGCAGATCAACGACGTGGAAAGCGCCACCTTGCATTTGCCTTACGTGCTGATGGGGCTGGTCTTTGTCGGTGCGGTCGTTGCCGCGCACAGCCTGCGTGCCGACCGGCATTTGCTGTGGTTTCTCGGCGTGCTGCTGATGTTGGCAGGCTGGATGTCTAAAAAAATGGCGTGATGAAAGTTGCCGCTTCCAACACGCCGGATTCCCCGTTTTCACCGAGTCAAGTTATTACAGGAAGATTTTATTATGACTGAATCCAATACAAATACCAACTTGACTCGACCAGCGTATCCTGGTTGAGAGCAAATCATTGCACGACATCGTGGCTGACTTACGCAAGGCGGAGGCGTGGCTGTTGATGGCTGCGATTGCCGCCTTTCTTGCCTCGGCCTTTTTTGTGGTGAAATACTTCGTTGGCGGGGAAATGGAACCCGCCAACTGGACAGGCGAACAATGGGCGAATGCCATCCTCGGTCTTGGCATTACGGCGGTGATCACAGCGGCGCAGGCATTGCTGTATGCCAGCGGTTACAAAGGCCCGGCAGCAGTGGCGGCGACCGTTATCGTGGTGTTTTTCGGCTTGTTCTCGGAAGTGTCGCAGTCGATGGAGCGCGAAGATGCCACGGTGCGCCAGCGTTCCGTTACCTCGCCCGTGTTTCAGGCCGCATTGGGTAGTATCCAGAACTTGAGTGCCACCGCCACTGTCTCTTCCAGCGGTTCCACCCAACGTGCGGCTGCCAGCGGTAAACTGGCACGTCACGAAGCCGAACTGGCGGCGTGCAAAAGCAAATACCGCACCGCAGACCGCATCCAACAGTGCGAACGCCATGAACACGGCAAGATTGCCGAAGCCAAAGGTGAACTGGCCGCCGCCGAAGCCAGTGCCAGCGGTTCCGCAGCTGCGGTGGGTTCCGCCCTCAGTGCCGCCATTACCCAAGCCAAAACGCTGGAATATGACGAAGACAAGCACTACGCGATGATCCGCTTGCTCAAAGACTTGTTCAATGTCGGCGGCACATGGGCATCGTTCATGTTTTCGGTCATCATCATCGGCACGTTTGAATACGCCTTCCACTTTGTCGGTGGGCATGTGGCAGACCACAAACGGGCGTTGTTGCTGATGGGGCGTGATGCACGCGGCGAGTTGATCCACCCCGGCAATGAAGGTACTGGCATTGGCAGCGGCTGCCGAGGCTGGTATTCCCAGGGATTTTGGCAATGGTGAGCGTGACCAATACCTGAACCAAATCACCCCGGAACGCGCCGAACGCCGATACGGCTAATGTCCGCCGCAACGCCGCTGAGCCGCTATCGCCAGCCCGCCGCTAAGCGTACCGGTACAGGCAGCGCCGAGCCAGTGAGTGCACCCAGTGAAGCCGCCGTCAGGCCAGAGCCAGTGCCAGCGCCGGTCAGTGATTTGACCCGCGAACGCTTTTTCAAGCTGATCTACACGGAAGTGCGTACCCGCATCCTCAATGGTGAGGTCAAGCCCACGGTACGCCCGGTGACCGATGCGGTCACCGAGGTTATCCGCCACCACACCAAGGTGCTGGGTTTGCAGCCATCGCTGATCGGCAAACCGGAACGGCAGAAAATCGCGGAAAAAATCCTCGAAAAGCTGGAGCGTGAAATGGTGTTGGAACTCAACCCGCAAAGCGGTGTCGGAAAGTCCAAGTACTTGTTGGCAAGCCGCTGGGCGCAACCAGCCTGCACCGGAAATCCCGCTGGCGGGGCAAGCTGTCCGGTAAACCGTGCAGACAGGCTAACATCAGGTTATTATTAGGGCTATTGGTCGATCCGGCTGCATTTTATGGTCGGATCGTCTATATAGTAAAGACCAACCTTAGACTGTCGGGGCGGAGATGCCATGAAACATAAAAAACTTGCGGTCGTCACGGGGCTATTGCTGGCTGCATCCATTTCCTTGCAACCAGTTAGCGCCGGGTCTTACGGGCCGGTGAAAAATAATGATACCTTGTGGGACATTGCCAGCCGTAACCGCCCATCCTACGACATTAGCGTGCCGCAGATGATGGCGGCGATTCAAGGCGCAAAATCCTCATGCTTTTGTGGCGGGCGACATCAATATCCTGACGCAAAGGCGTTTACCTGAAAATTCCCGCTATCGCTGAAGCCAAGCGCAGTGGTGGCAAGCAGGCGACTCAGGCCAGCCTGCAAGCCGAAATCAGCGCCTTGCGTACCCAGCTAAAGAATGAGCAAAGCCGTAGCGCCGAACTGGCAGCAGCAACTCCAACAATTGCAGGCTGCCCCCACCGCGCCAACGGCTTCCACCAGCCCGGCTGACCAAGAGCAGGTGGTGAAATTGCAGAGTGATCTGGTGGTAAAATTACAGACCGAACTCGTCGAGCTGAAACAGCAGTTGCAAGCCAAAGATGCCCGTATTGCCGAATTGCAGGCCGCTTCGGTGCAAGTTGCTGCCCTCCCTGATACCAGTGCCAACCCCAGCCAACCCTGAGCAAACCAAACAGGCTGATGCGGCGATGCAAGCCGAGCTGACTGAACTCAAACAGTTGTTGGAACAGCGCGATACCCACATCCAAAACCTGCAAGCATCCTTGCGTGAAGCCAGCATTTCGATCAAACGCCAATACGCCGAAGCGCAGGCACTGCACGCCCGCCTCAAGCAACTCGAACCGGGCAATAGCGCCGCCGCCCCTGCTGCCCCCGCCGAACCCGGTACTGCCACCCCGCCCAGCCTGAGTTTGGAGGGTACGGAACCAGCAGC
Source organism: uncultured Gammaproteobacteria bacterium (assembly GCA_963818325.1). Taxonomy (GTDB): domain Bacteria; phylum Pseudomonadota; class Gammaproteobacteria; order Thiotrichales; family Thiotrichaceae; genus Thiothrix. The sequence continues at coordinate 44,470 of CAWFRV010000020.1, forward strand.
GCCAACCGCCGCAGTCCAGCCGGTATTTACCGATCAGGCCACGGCTCCCGCCAGCGGCGGAGGGCAATGGGGATAACAAGCCAGTTTCCCTGCAAAACATGTTGGAGCAGCAAGTGCGCGGGTGATGGCAGCACTAGCATGGATGGCAAACTGCCTACGCCGTCACGGGTGTCGCTGGCGGTCGCGCTGATTTCCTTGATGTTCATACTGGCGTTGTTATGGCGTTCCATCTCCCAGCGGCGGGCGCTGAACCAGGAAGAGGCACAGTTACGTGCTTCGCTGGAGGGTGGCTTATAGCCACGCACACCGTCGTGCTGTTGCACGGCATTTGGATGCGCCCGCTGGTACTGGGGGTGTTGGCGCGGCGTTTGCGGCAAGCGGGGTATGCGGTGGTGGTTCCCGCTTACGCCTCGGTTGCCCGTACCCCGGCGGAAAATGCCGAGCGTTTATACCCGCTTATCCAAGGCTTATCCACAGATTATCTACATATTGTTGCCCACAGCTTGGGCGGTATCGTTGCGCTTGCATTTGCTGGCAAAACACCCTGACCTGCCGCAGGGGCGTTTGGTGACCTTAGGGACGCCAGCGCAAGGCAGCAAGGTTGCCCGTATCCTTGAACCTTTGCCGCTGTTCGGGTGGGCGTTTGGTAACAGCATGGTGGAAGGGTTGTCGGGGGAAGGTGTGCCAGATGCCATTGGGCGCGAATGGGGCGCAGTGATCGGCACGCTGCCGGTGGGGCTGGGTTTCCCGTTTCTGCGCGGCGAACCCCATGACGGTGCGGTACGGGTGTGCGAAGCCGAACATCCGGCACAATCAGGGCGTATGGTGCAACGGGTGTCACATACTGCAATGTTGTTTTCAGCCCAGACCTTTAGCTATATCCAAGCTTTTCTCACCACGGGGCATTTCAGCCCAGCCAACAATTCCAGCAAGCGCCGGGTAACGGCGGCGGCATCCTGCGTATCTTGCCCACTGAGGTTTTCTAAGCGTATTGCGCCGTGCCACTATTGCCCTGTACGCCGGTTAAGGCAGGCTCGGTCACGGGGTAAAGTGCCAGCCCCGGTTTGTCGAGTGCGGCGGCAATGTGCATTAAGCCGGTATCCATCCCGATCACCCCTAAAGACTGCTGCATGATGGCGGCGAGTTCGCCAAGACTGCTGCGCGGCAGTACCTGTACGCTTGGCGCGGTGTGTGCCAGCCGTTCGGCACGTTCCCGTTCCCGCGCATTGCCCCACGGCAATAGGGTGCTGATGCCGTGCGCTGCCAGTGTGGTGATCAGGGTTTGCCAGTGGGTTTCCGGCCATTCCTTGTCGACCCGGCTGGTGCCATGCAGCCCGACGATATAACGGGGGGGTAAGGTGATGGCGGGCGCGGGGTATTGGGTGTGGGCAATGCCGTGGTCGAGGGGCAGGCTTTCGATGCTGTAGCCTAAGTACATGCGCCAGCAGCAGGCGGTTGCGGGTAATGGCGTGGCGTTGCTTGGCGACGCTGAACCCTTGCTGGTAGGCAAGGCTGGCAAGCGGTTCGCGGATGCTGCGGCGGTCGTAGCCATAGTGTTTGCCGTGTGCCATGCGTGCCAGCAGGGCGCTTTTCAGCAAGCCTTGTGAGTCAATGACGGCATCGTAGTGTTCCTGTTGCAACCGGGCGCGAAACTGGCGAATTTCTTGCCAAGTTCGTGGGGCTGAACAGGTGTTTACGCCAACGGCGCAGGGCGACCGGTATGATATTCCTGATCGCCGGATGCCAGCGTGGGACTTCGGCAAAATTTTCTTCCACCACCCAGTCAATCATCAGCCCCGGTTGTGGGCGGCAGGCATCGCTAATCGCGGGCAGCATATGCACTACATCGCCGAGTGATGAGGTTTTAATGATCAGAATTTTACGCACAGTCGTCATTCAGGCTCCACGTGGAACGTTGTCTGGCTGTGATAGCCATGTTGATAGGTATTGTGGATAAGTCCGCCAGCATGATGAAAAATCAGGTGGTTTAGGTCGGTTGAGTCTTGCCACATTCCCTGATTGGCTTGCTTAATCTAGGATTAAAAAACAGTTTTATTCGATGAATGGCGCTATTTATCGGACAAGTGACGTAGGTTTGCAAGCAATACAGCAGCTTGACAAGGGGTATGGTGAGGTGTTTTTTGGGCAGCGTGGCGGTGTTGTTACCATCCCTGTCCTGTGGATAACTTCGTGGATAACTGTGGGGAAAAGCTTGTGGGTAAATTGGCAAAGGTAAGCTGGCTCATGGAGGCGAAGTGTAGCAGATTGAGGGGAGAATGCTGGAAAAGAAAAGCTGGATAGGGTACAAGGCGTTTTCGATCAAGTATCTGACGGGGACAAGATGAAATACGACGTATTCGGTATCGGCAACGCGCTGGTGGACAAGGAATTCGAGGTAACAGACGACTTTTTGGCAGCGCATGGCATCCAGAAAGGCATGATGACCCTGATTGATGAGGCCAAACAGCAGCAATTGCTGGCAGGTTTAAGCGCAACCTTCGGTATGAAGAAACGTGCCAGCGGTGGTTCAGCCGCCAACAGCATCGTGGCGGTGAGCCAGTTTGGCGGTAAGACGTTTTATGCCTGCAAAGTCGCCAATGACGAAACCGGCGAATTTTACATGCACGACCTGCACGCGGCGGGGGTGAATACCAAGCTGGATCAGGTGCGTTGCAGCTCTGAAGGCGTGACCGGCAAGTGCATGGTGATGGTGACGCCGGATGCGGAACGTACCATGAATACCTTCCTGGGCATTACCGCTGACTTTTCCGAAGCCGAATTGCATTTGGATGAGCTGAAGCAGGCGCAATACTTGTATATCGAAGGCTATTTGGTCACGTCTGATATTTCGCGGGCAGCAGCCTTGAAAGCGCGGCAGGTGGCAAAGGAACATGGCGTGAAAACCGCGATGACGTTCTCCGACCCGGCGATGGTGCGTTTTTTCCGCAGTGGGGTGGATGAAATGTTGGGTGATGGTGCGGACATTCTGTTCTGTAACCACGAGGAAGCCAGCGTGTTTACCGGCAAGGATGATCTGGAAGAAGCGATTGCGGCGATCAAGCCTTATCGCGGGCAAGCTGGTGATTACGTTGGGCAGCAAGGGTGCGCTGGTGGTGGATGATTACGGGCGTACTGAAATTGCTGCGCATCCGGTCAAGGCGGTGGATACCAATGGCGCGGGTGATATGTTCGCGGGCGCATTCCTGTATGGCATTACGCAGGGTATGGATAATGCGCAGGCGGGCAAACTGGCGAGTATGGCAGCGTCACGGGTGGTGACGGTGTTTGGGGCACGTTTGGGTAAGGATGCGCATCAGGAAGTGTTGGCAGCGGTTTAAAGCATTGCCCTTGCTTGCAGCGCATCCCGCGCAATCTGTGCTTTCAGCTCGTCGAATGAGGCAAATTTCTGTTCATCACGGATGAATGCCACTGGCTCCACGCAAATATGCTTGCCATACACCTGTTGCGCAAAGTCGAACAGGTGTGTTTCCAGCCGGTTTTCCACCCCATGCACCGTGGGGCGTGCGCCGAGGTTGGCTACCCCGTTGACCGCCTCATCCCCCAGCCCGTACACCTGCACCGCATACACCCCCCGGCGTAGCGCGATGTGTTGCGGAACCCGCATGTTCAGCGTCGGAAAGCCAATGGTGCGCCCGCGCTTATCACCATGCCGTACCCGCCCCGAAATCCGGTAAGGCTTGCCCAGCAATTCGGCTGCCAGCCCCAATTCTGCGGTACTCAAGGCCAGCCGGATGCGGGTACTGCTGACGCGCTCATCCTCATGCAGAAAGGTTGGCGTATCCACCACCTGCATCCCCGCTGCCGCGCCCATTGCTTGCAGCAAGTGGTAATCACCGCGCCGCCCTTTGCCGAAGCGGAAATCATCCCCCACCACCAGATAGCGCACTTTCAAGCCATCCAGCAGGATGTGCTGCACGAAATCTTCCGCCTCCATCCCCGCTAAGTGCTTGTTGAAACGCAGGCAGGCAAAACGGTCAATATTCATCGCCTGCAACAGGCGCAGCTTGTCACGCAGGGCATAAATGCGCGGCGGCGGCGGGGAGCGGAAAAACTCAATCGGCAACGGCTCGAAGCTGATCACGGTGGCAGGCAAACCCAAGGCTTGCGCCTTCCATTCAAGGTGCTGGATGACGGCTTGGTGTCCCCGGTGCAAACCATCGAAGTTGCCAATGGTGGCAACACAACCGGGGTCATGGGCGGGAGCGGGGAGGATGCGGCGTATTAGTTTCATGTGAATGGATTCAGTAGTTTAGCGCCTGTCCCGGCAAAATCATCTACATTGCGGGTAACAACGGTCAAATCATACAGCAAGGCAGTCGCGGCAATCAGTTTGTCGAGTTCATGTTCGTAATGCGGGACACGCAACCGCCCCCACAATTGCGCGGTGTCGGCGTCTATTCCGATGATCGCTTCCTGATAATCCGCCAAAATACTTTCTAACCACTGTTCCAGTTGTGCGGCTTGGAAATGGTCATTGCGGTGACGAATGAGTTCAAGACCGCGCCGTAATTCGCCAATCGTGACAACGGAGAGAAACAGCTTGTCACGATTGCTGATAGCTTGCTGGAAAAACGCCTGTACACCAGCATTAGCACGTTCACCCTTGCGCATTTCGCTGATGACGTTGGTATCAAGCAAATACATCAGCGACCTGTTGTTTGCCTTGAATACGCGCAAAATCGCTGTCTTGCCCGACATTAGGCATCGCTGCCAACACTTCGGCAAGGCTGCGCTTTTTCAATACCAGCAATACTTCACGTAAAATGGAACGGTGTTCCATTTCGGCACTTCTACCGTTGCGGGCAGCGCGTTGCCGGAGTGCTTCGATGATTTCAGGTTCAAGTTTACGAACAATGAGGTCAGGCATGAGCTTGTTTCCTGATGTGATGTTGTTATCAATGATAGCAACAATCGCTAAGATAATCCTGCAAATTGTTGTTGCCGCAATGCCTCATACACCACCACCGCGACGGTATTCGACAGATTCATGCTGCGGCTATCCGCCAACATCGGTACACGCAATTTCAGCTCATCCGGCAAGCTCAGCAGCAAGGCTTCCGGCAAACCACGGGTTTCGGGGCCAAACAGCAACACGTCCCCCGGCTGAAAATCCGCATCGCTGTAGCGCGTACTCACCTTGGTACTCAGTGCAAACACGCGCCTGCCCTGCATCGCCACGTTAAACGCTGCAAAATTCTCATGTTCCTGCACCACCGCCAAATCGCGGTAATCCATCCCCGCCCGCTCGACTTGCTTCTCATCCAGCGAAAAGCCCAGCGGGTGGATCAGGTGCAAACGGCAGCCGGTGTTGGCACACAAGCGCATGATATTGCCGGTATTCGGCGGAATTTCCGGCTGGTAAAGGGCAATTTCAAACACTGAACACCGTCTTCCCTGCCAACAGGGTGCGCTTGACCGCACCATTGAAATTCCAGCCACCAAACGGGGTGTTACGCCCATCGCTGTGCATCGTATTCAAATCCAGCTCCCACAATGCTGCTGGGTCAAACAGCACCAGATCGGCGGGCGCACCCACGCTGATTTGCCCCGCCTCGACTGCCAATGATACGCGCAGGCGTTGCGGTCACTTTGCGCAAGGCATCCGGCAAGCTCAGCACGCCATCTTCCACCAGCCGCAGGGTCAGTGGCAGCAAGGTTTCCAGCGCCGAAATCCCCGGTTCGGTCTGCTGGAACGGTGCCAGTTTGGCATCCACTTCATGTGGCTGGTGGTCGGAACAGATCGCGTCAATCGTGCCATCCGCCAGCCCTTCACGCAGCGCGTCAAGGTCACGGGCGGAACGCAGCGGTGGCATCACATGGCACAGCGGGTTGAAATCACTCACATCCATTTCGGTGAGGAACAACTGGTGTGCCGCCACATCCGCCGTAATGTCGAGGTCACTTTCCTTCGCTTGACGGATCAGGCGCACACTCAAGCGTGCCGACAGGCGGCAGAAATGCACCTTCGCCCCGGTATGGCTGGCCAGCGCCAAAGTTTGCGCCACCGCCACGGTTTCCGCCGCTGAAGGGATCGCAGGCAAGCCCAAGCGTGCCGACACTTCGCCTTCGTGCATGTAGCCCCCCGCTGCCAGCGCGTGTTCCAGCGGGTAGATGAACACCGTCAGGTCGTGGGTAGCGGCGTATTCCATCGCCCGCCGCAGGGTTTGCAGGCTGTGGAACGGTTGCAGCCCATTGCTCACCCCCACACAACCGGCGCGTTTCAGGCTGGCCATATTGCTGAGGTGTTCGCCTTGCAAGCCTTTGGGTCAGGTTGCCCAGCACTTCAACATGGGCATATTGCGCCCGGTTGTTGAGGTCGTAAATCAGTTTGACCTGTGCGGCATTGTCGAAGTTAGCTTGCGGTTCCGGCTGGTAACACAAGGTGGTAATGCCACTGGCGGCAGCAGCAAAGGTTTCGCTTTTCAGGGTGGCTTTGTGGTCAAGCCCCGGTTCGCGCAACCACGCCGCAAGGTCAACCGCACCGGGGAATACCCACAGGCCGCTGGCGTCGATTTCCTCATCCGCAGCAATCGCAGCATTGGTTTCGGTCAGGGCAGCAATGCGCCCGTGGTTGACCAGCAGGGTGCGTAGCCATCCAGCCCACTGGCGGGGTCGATGCACCCGTGCATTGCGTATCAATAAACTCATGCTGCACCTCCTTGTGGGCCCATGATCATCGACATGACCGCCATGCGCACTGCAATGCCGTTGGTCACTTGTTCGAGGATCACCGATTGCAAACCATCCGCTACCCGCGAATCAATTTCTACCCCACGGTTGATGGGGCCGGGGTGCATCACAATGGCATCGGGTTTGGCGAGTTTCAGGCGTTCTTCAGTCAAGCCGTAAAGCTTGAAGAATTCGCGCTCGGACGGCAGCAGTGCAGTCTGCATCCGCTCGCGTTGCAGGCGCAGCATGATGACCACATCCACATCCTCAATGCCCTGTTCCATGTGGTGGAACACATTGACGCCCATTTTTTCCACTCCGGCAGGAATCAGGGTTTTGGGGGCAACCACGCGCACTTCGCCGGTTGCCAGCGTGGTCAGCGCGTGGATTTGCGAACGTGCTACCCGCGAATGCAGCACATCGCCGACAATCGCCACTTTCAAAGGCTGGAAACTGCCCTTTTTCTGGCGGATGGTGAACATATCCAACATCGCTTGGGTGGGGTGCGAATGCCGCCCATCGCCCGCGTTCAGCACGCTGATGTGCGGGGCGCAGTAGCGGGCAATGAAATGCGCTGCGCCCGCGTGTTCATGGCGCACCACGAACATATCGGCGTTCATCGCTTCCAGATTGCGCACCGTATCCAGCAAGGTTTCGCCTTTGGAGGCGGACGAGGTGCGAATGTCGAGGTTGGTGACATCCGCACCTAGCCGTTGCGCGGCGATTTCAAACGTCACGCGGGTACGGGTGGAGTTCTCGAAAAACAGGTTCATGACCGTTTTGCCGCGCAGCAGGGGGGCTTTTTTCTGCTGTTTATTCGGCAAGGTGACGAATTGTTCGGCACGGTCAAGGATTTCTTCCAACAATAGCGGCGGAAGCCCTTCGATGGTTAGAAAATGTTTCAATTTGCCGTCTTTGGTCAATTGCATACGGGACGGAAGCGGCCCTGGGGAAAGGTGAGCGTGGAGCATGGATGCACTCGCTTTTATTTTGAACACTAAAGGTGCGGGTATCTTACAAGGTTGCGTGGGTAAAGCGAATAGCGTAGCTTAGTTTTCCTGTACAAACGACTGACGGAACTCCCTTCATGCAAGCCATTCTCGCCAACCCACGCGGCTTTTGTGCCGGTGTTGACCGCGCTATCGAAATCGTCGACCGTGCCTTGGAAATCCTCGGCGCACCCATCTACGTGCGTCACGAAGTCGTGCATAACCGCTTTGTGGTGAATAATTTGCGGGATAAAGGCGCGATTTTCGTGCAAGAACTCGACGAAGTGCCGGACGATGCCACCGTCATTTTCAGCGCCCACGGGGTTTCCCTCGCGGTACAGCAAGAAGCCAAACGCCGTGGTTTGAAAGTGTTCGATGCCACCTGCCCGCTGGTGACGAAAGTGCATATCGAAGTGATGCGTTACAGCCGCGAAGGGCGCGAAACTATCCTCATCGGTCACAAAAACCACCCCGAAGTCGAAGGCACAATGGGGCAATACGACACCGCGTTCGGCGGCGCAGTTTACCGCGTCGATTCCCCGCAGGAAGTGGCGGAATTGGCCGTGCAAAACCCCGAAAAACTGGCATTCGTCACCCAAACCACCTTGTCGGTGGATGATGCTTCCATCGTGATTGATGCCTTACGCACCCGCTTCCCCGCGATCATTGGCCCGAAAAAAGACGACATTTGTTACGCCACCCAAAACCGTCAGGATGCGCTGAAAAAGTTGGCGGATGAAAGCGATATGATTCTGGTGGTCGGCTCGCCCAACAGTTCCAACTCCAACCGTTTGCGCGAAATTGCCGAAAAGCGCGGTACACCCGCTTACTTGATTGATGGTGCGGAAGATATTCGTGCCGAATGGCTGGAAGGCAAGCGTAACGTCGGCGTGACCGCTGGCGCATCTGCCCCCGAAGTGCTGGTGGAAGGCGTGATTGCCCACCTGCAAGCGCACGGGGCGAAGGTGCGGGTGCAGGATTCGGGCATCACCGAAAACGTGTCGTTTGTGTTGCCGAAGGCATTGCGGCGGGATTAATTAATCTTAATCCCCGTTGCCATTCCCCGGCTTCAGCTTCCAAATATCGCGGTTGTATTCCAGCATGGTGCGGTCAGTGGAGAAGAACCCGCTGCTGGCAGTATTGAGGATACTCATGCGCGTCCAGTGTTCTTGATCCTGCCAAGCGAAGCGATACTTTTTCCTGTGCATTCACATAGCTGCGGAAGTCTGCCAGTGTCATCCACGGGTCGTTCGGGCTGAGCAGCGCATCCAGCACCATGTCGAAAATGCCCGGTTCGTTCATGCTGAAGTGCCCGCTGCGGATCAGTTCAATCACGCCGCGCAAGTCTTCATCCTGTTCCACATAATGCCACGGACGGTAGCATTGGCGCAGTTCTTCAACATCCTTAGCCCGCAAACCGAACAGGAAGAAGTTGTCTTCGCCTACTGCTTCCAGGATTTCGATATTCGCACCGTCATACGTGCCGATGGTCAATGCACCGTTCATCATGAACTTCATGTTGCCCGTGCCGGAGGCTTCCTTGCCTGCGGTGGAAATCTGTTCGGACAAGTCCGCTGCCGGGGCGATGATTTCCATGCTGGAAACCCGGTAGTTGGGGATGAAGGCGACTTTCAGCCTGCCATCGACATCCGGGTCAGTGTTGACCACTTCCGCCACGCTGTTGATCAGCTTGATGATGCGTTTTGCCATCGCGTAACCGGGCGCTGCCTTGCCGCCGATCAGCACGCAACGGTCTGCCCAGTTATCCAGCTTGCCGAGCTTGATGCGGCGGTAGAGGTGGACAACGTGCAACAGGTTGAGCAACTGGCGCTTGTATTCGTGGATGCGTTTGACTTGCACATCAAACAGGGCTGCTGGGTTGAAATCGACCCCGCATTCCTGTTTCACCAGTGCGGCCAGCCGCTGTTTGTTGGCGTATTTGACTTCATGCCAGCGGGCATGGAAATGCGGTATGTTCTGGGGCTGCCAGTGGTTTGAGCTGTTCCAGTTGGCTCAGGTCGCGTACCCAACCGTTACCAATTTGCTCGCTGATCAGCGCGGTCATGCCGGGGTTGGCGTGCGCCACCCAACGCCGTGGGGTGACGCCGTTGGTCTTGTTGTTGAACTTGTTCGGCCAGAGTTCGTAGAAATCGTGGAACAGGCCATCGACCAGCAATTGCGAATGCAACGCTGCCACGCCGTTGACCGAGAAGCTGCCGACAATGGCCAGCCACGCCATGCGTACCTGTTGCGACAGCACCTTCTTCGATGATCGACATGCGGCGCTGACGGTCGGTGTCACCCGGCCATTTCATTGACACTTCGCGCAAGAAACGGGCGTTGATTTCGTAAATAATTTCCAGCAAACGCGGCAACAGTTTGACGAACAGGTGAACTGCCCAACGTTCCAGTGCTTCCGGTAGCAAGGTGTGGTTGGTGTACGCCATGCAGTTGGAGGTGATTGCCCACGCCTGCTTCCCAGCCTAAGCCTTTGTCATCCATCAAGATGCGCATCAGTTCCGCCACTGCAATGGTCGGGTGGGTGTCATTCATCTGGAAAACGTGTTCGGCGGCAAACTTGCTGTAGTCGTGGTTGCCTTGGCGTTCCCACAGGCGGATCGCGTCCTGAAGGCTGGCAGAGGCGAGGAAATATTGCTGGCGCAAGCGCAATTCCTTGCCGTTTTCGCTGCTGTCGTTGGGGTACAGCACCATCGAAATGTGTTCGGCGTGGTTTTTGGCTTCCACCGCTTCGGTGTAACTGCCTGCGTTGAATTCATCGAGGTTGAATTCGTCGGTGGCGGTGGCTTTCCACAAGCGTAAGGTATTGACCGTATTGTTTTTATAGCCTGAAATCGGCATATCAAACGGCACGGCCAGCACGTCATTGGTGCCGACCCAACGTACCCGTTGCTGCCCACTGTGGTCGACAAAATGCTCGGTGTAACCGCCGAACTGGACGCGCTGGCTGTATTCGGCACGTTCCAGTTCCCACGGGTTGTGGTCGCGCAACCAATGGTCGGGGTCTTCGATCTGGTAGCCGTTTTCAATGTGTTGGCGGAACATGCCGTATTCGTAGCGGATACCGTAGCCGATGACGGGCAGTTTCAGGGTGGCGCAACTGTCCATGAAACACGCTGCCAGCCGCCCCAAGCCACCGTTGCCCAAACCGGCATCCGGCTCTTGCGAGGAGACTTCCTCCATATTGGTGCAGTAGTTCAGCAAGGCGCTGCGGGTAGGTTCGCAAATATCGAGGTTCAGCAAGTTGTTGCTGAGGGAGCGCCCAATCAGGAATTCCAGCGACATGTAGTAAGCGCGGCGCTTGCCCGGTTGCATGTAGTCGCCCCACGTACTGCGCCAGTCCACCATCAGGCGGTCGCGTAAGGTGTAAGCCAATGCCTGATACAAGTAGACCGGCGGGCAACCCTGAAAACGCCCCAAGTGGTAGGACAGGTAACGCTGGAAATCATCGCCCAGCGATTCCGCATCATTCAGTAGCGGATCAAGCGGCACAGGTACATAAGGGATGTGGTGTGAAAAGTGTTCTGTCATGGTGTTGCTCCTTTGTTGTATAGCGCCAGATAGTCTGCCGCACTGTTGTCCCATCCGAATGCATGTTTCATGCCGGTTGTCTGTAACTGCTGCCAAAGCTTTGGCTGGTTGAAGCAATCTATTGCCCGCAGGATTGTGCCTTTCAAGGCGCTGGTAATCGGTTCGTGGAAGACGAAGCCATCGGCTATCCCCTGTCTCCAGATTGGCGTGTGAAGCATCCACTACCGTGTCCGCCAGCCCGCCGGTATGCAGCACAATCGGCGGCGTGCCATAACGCAAGCTGTACATCTGGTTCAGCCCACACGGCTCAAAGCGCGACGGCATCATGAACATATCCGCCCCGGCTTCCAGCAAATGCGCCAGTTGCTCGTCATAACCGATATAGACAAACACCCGCTCAGGATGTTTCGCTGCCAGTTCCAACAAACGTTGCTCGAAATAACTGTGGCCTGCGCCGATCAGCACGAAACGCGCATCGGTGGTTGCCAGCAAATCGGGGATGGCGTTGATGATTAGGTCGACACCTTTTTGTTCCACCAAGCGGCTGACCATGCCCAGTAGTGGGAATGGCAGGTGCGCATCGGGATCCTTCGCCCCAAAACGTTGCAGCAGTGCGGCCTTGTTGCGGCTTTTGCCCGGTTGGATTTGCTCGGCGGAATAATGCGCGGGCAAGTTGGGGTCAGTGGCCGGGTTCCACACTTCCATATCAATGCCGTTGAGGATGCCGTGCAGCTTGTAACTGCGGGATTGCAGCAGCCCATCCATGCCGTAGCCAAAGGCGGGGGTGCAAATTTCGCGGGCATAGGTGGGGCTGACCGTGGTCACCGCATCCGAGTACACAATCCCCGCTTTCAGCATCGAAAAGCCGCCGTAGAATTCCGCGCCTTCCGCTGACCACCAGTAGCTCGGCAGGTGCAGGCTGACGAAATCTGTTTGCGGAAAATGCCCGCCGTAAGCCATATTGTGGATGGTAAAAATCCGTTGCGGGCGCTGCGGCAAAGCATCCAGAAATGCAGGAACCAGCCCGGTTTGCCAGTCATGCGCATGGACCACATCCGGCGTCCAGCCCAGTACCCAGCGCATCCCGCGCCAGCTCCGTCGCTGCCCGCGCAAACACCGTGTAACGCTCGGCATTATCCGCCCAGTCATAGCCGTTGGGTTGCAAATACGGGTTGCCGGGGCGGTCAAACAGCGCCGGGCAATCCACAATCCACAGCGGGAACGGGTAATCCGGGTGCTGGCTTTGCAGAATCCGCACCGTATGCATCTGCCCCGCACCCTGCAATTCCAGCCAGCCGAGGATGCGGGTGCTACTCAATTTGCGTAACAGTTCACGGTAGCCCGGCAGCAATAGCCGTACATCCACATCTACCCCATGCAGGGCAACCGGCAGGCTGTAGGCAACATCACCTAAGCCCCCCGTTTTGACCAGTGGATAGGCTTCACTGGCAACAAACAGTAATTTCATTAGCAAGCTTGTAAGAACAGCGCCGCCAGTGGCGGCAGGGTTACTTCGACCGAATGCTCAAACCCCATCCACGGGTGGGGTTGCACCGGAATCATCCCCGCATTGCCACAATTGCTACCGCCGTAGTAGGCCGAATCGGTATTCAGCACTTCACGGTAGTTGTCGGCAGCGGGAACCCCGATACGGTATTGGTAACGGGGTACGGGGGTAAAGTTTAGCAATATAATCAGCTTATCGTCAGGCTTTTCGCCGTGGCGGATCAGGCTCAGCACCGATTGGTCGGAATCATGGCAATCAATCCACTGGAAACCGCGCCCATCGAAATCATAATGGTGCAATGCTGGCTGTTCCCGGTACAAATGGTTCAGGTCGCGCATCAGGTGGCGGATGCTGTCGTGTGCCGGGAAACTGCACAATGCCCAGTCGAGTTCGCGCTTCACACTCCACTCTGACCATTGCCCGAATTCACTGCCCATGAACAGCAGCTTTTTGCCGGGATGCGCATAATGCCACGCATAAAACAGCCGCAGGTTGGCGAAGGCTTGCCAGTAATCCCCCGGCATTTTGTCGAGCATACTGTGCTTTAAATGCACCACTTCATCGTGCGACAGCGGCAGCACAAAGTTTTCCGAATAGGAATAAATCTGGCTGAAAGTCAGCAGGTTATGGTGGTATTTGCGGTGAACTGGGTTTTGCTCAATGTACTTGAGGTTGTCGTTCATCCAACCCATATTCCATTTCATGCTGAAACCCAAACCGCCGATTTCCACCGGGCGTGATACCGCAGGCCACGCGGTAGATTCTTCCGCAATCGTCAGCACACCGGGGAAATAGCCATGCACCACGGTGTTCATTTCACGCAGGAACGCAATCGCCTCAATGTTTTCGCGCCCGCCGTACTGGTTGGGCAGCCATTCCCCGGCCTTGCGCGAATAGTCCAGATACAGCATCGAGGCCACCGCATCCACCCGCAGGCCGTCGATGTGGAATTCATCAATCCAGATACAGCGCATTGGAGAGCAGGAAGTTTTTCACCTCATTGCGCCCGAAATCGAAAATCAGCGTGCCCCAGTCCTGATGTTCGCCCCGGCGCGGGTCAGCGTGTTCGTACAGCGGTTCGCCGGTAAAGCGTGCCAGCGCAAAATCATCTTTGGGGAAATGCGCCGGAACCCAGTCCAGCAACACGCCAATGCCCGCCACATGGCAAGCATCCACGAAGGCGCGGAAATCATCCGGCGTGCCATAACGGGCGGTGGGGGCGTAATAGCCGGAAACCTGATAACCCCATGACTCATCCAGCGGGTGTTCCGCCACCGGCATCAGTTCGATGTGGGTGTAGTTCAGGTCGGTGATATACGGGATCAGGGTGTGCAGCCAATTCAGCCCACGAGAAGAAACGCCCATCGGGGTGTTTGCGCCATGAACCGGGGTGCAATTCGTAAATGCTCAGCGGCTGGTGTTGCCAGTCGAATTGTTCGCGGGCGCTAATCCACGCAGCTATCTTGCCAAGTATGTGGCACATCCGCTGGGACACACGGAGGTGGTTTCCGGGCGCATGAACATTTGCTGCGCATACGGGTCAGTCTTGACCACAATGGCATCGTGACGGTTGAGGATTTCGTATTTGTACGCAGTACCCGACTGCAATGCCGGGGATGAAAATTTCCCAGATACCGGAATCGCCCCGGATGCGCATCGGGTGACGCCGCCCGTCCCACGCATTGAAATCGCCGATGACGCTGACGCGCTTCACCGCTGGAGCCCACACTGCAAACAGCGAGCCTGCCACCCCATCAATGCTGGTGGGATGCGAACCCAGCACTTTCCAAGCGTGGTGATGGCGACCTTGCCTGAGGAGATGCAGGTCAAGGTCGCCCACCTGTGGAGGGAACGTGTAGGGACAGACGGCATCGTGCCAGTTGCCTGCTTGTTTGTCCTGCCAGCTTAGGGCGGGGTGCGAGACAGGAGTGGTCGATGAGGGTAGTCTCGCTTCAAAACAATCAGTACCTTCCAGGCGTGCCATGAGGCCATGCCCGACGACTTCAACCGCTTCAGCGGCAGGCATGAAAGTACGCAGCACCCAGTTGCCATCAGGCAGGGGATGCCATCCCAGCCAATCAAACGGGTCGTGATGTGTGCCTTGTTGTATCCGACTCAAGTTCTCGTTCATTTCGCTGGTGTCCCTGTAGTTTTTCATGCAATTGTGATGCCAGAGTTGCCGGTATGTCTGACCAGTCGAAGCGCCATGCCCAATTACCTTCCACCGTACCGGGGGTATTCATGCGGGCTGCGCTACCCAGATGCAGCAAATCTTGCAACGGGATAATGGCAAGCAGGGCGCGGCTGGCAAAGATGGTGTCGAGCATCGCATCGGTTACTTCCATGCCGCTTGCCGGAGTGTCAATGCCGAGTACCTGCATGACGTGTTGCTGCGCGTCCTTATCGAGGCTGTCAAACCAGCCCAGCAAGGTGTCATTGTCGTGCGTGCCCGTGTAATACACGGTGTTGCTGCGTACATTTTGCGGCTTGTGCGGGTTATCGTCAAAGTAGTCGAAACCGAATTGCAGCACACTCATGCCGGGCAAGCCGTACTTGTCACGCAAGCGCGGTCACATCGGGGGTAATTACCCCCAAATCTTCCGCGACCAAGGGGATATTACCCATTTCCGCTTGAATGCTGCTGAGCATGGCGTCGCCGGGAACCGCTTCCCACACGCCATTCATCGCGGTTGCCTCGGTTGCCGGAATCATCCAGCTTGCTGCCAGTCCCCGGAAGTGGTCTAGCCGCACCAAATCGAAAAATTCAAAGTGATAGTGCAGGCGTTCTTGCCACCACAAGAAGTTTTCCGCCTGCATTTTTTCCCAGTTATAGTGCGGATTGCCCCAGCGTTGCCCCGTTGCAGAGAAATAATCCGGGGGGACGCCGGTCACGAAGGTCGGTGCGCCAGTGGTCATCCAGCAGGAAACGTTCTGGGTGTGCCCACACATCCGCACTGTCGTAAGCCACAAAAATCGGCATGTCACCGAACAGGTACACCCCGCGCTCAGAGGCATACGCCCGCAATGCCTGCCATTGCCGCCAGCAATCGTATTGCTCATGGATGATGGCAGCGAGGGCTTCGGCGTGTTCGCCGCGTAGCTTGAATAGTGCTTGCGGGTCACGGCTGCGGAAAGCGGGCGGCCATTCGTGCCATTCCTTACCCTGAAATTGCTGCTTCAGCACCATGAACAGCGCGTAATCTTCCACCCAATGCTTTTGGTTTTCATACCAAGCGTCGAAAGAGGGCTGCTGCGCAGTTTCCCCCATCCCCAGCCCTTCCCCCGCAAGGGGTGAAGGGGGCGAAGAAAATAAGCTGGGGTTGACAGCAAATGCCGACGCACATTGATACGGCGACAGCCCCGCCAGCGGCACACCCAGCGGCAACATCTGCCAGACCTTGAAACCTGCCGCCGCCAGCCAATCCACCCAGCGGTAAGCATCCGCATCCAGCTTAGCCGACGGCAATGAAGTCGGGTGCAGCAATACACCTGCCGCCCGCCCAATCGTTTGCAAATTACCCATCAAGTATTCCTGCGCATCGTGCCAGCGTTCTCAGCCGCTGCACCACCTTGGGAAATCGGTTTGTCCAGATACGCAGGGGCTTCCACTGCCAGCATCTCGTACAGCTTGTGCAATTGCTGGCGGAACAGGCGCTCGAAATCACGCACACTATCTGCCGGGTTGTAATCGCCGAACCACCAGAACCAGTCCGAGCCTTCGCAAATCCCCAATTGGCGGCTGGCGAGTTCCTGTTGGTGCTTGTCCAGTGTCCCCGCTGCCATGACTTCATCGAACACCAGCTTTGGCGGTGGCGAGATAATCCCAGCCCCGGTTTTTATCCAGTGAGCCGATCCACGTCGAGAACGAGCCGTACACCCAACTTCCCGCACAAATGGCAGGCAAGGGACGGGTTGGCAAATCACTGGCTTCGGCAAATGTCGTCATCCGAATCTGGTCAGAACCGGCTAAGGCAGCGTACAGCGCATCAAGGAAATACGCGCCGTTTTTCGGGTAATATTCCCACGCATTTTCCCCATCCAGAATGATGGAAACCACTTGGTTGGGGGCATTGTGGTTGATGAATACCGCAATGTTTTCCAGATGTTGCACGAAATCAGCCACCGCATCGCGGGCGTGCCAATCGCTGTACTTAAAGCCGATCAAGTCAGACAAGCCGTCATCGCGGAAGAACAGCGCGTACCTTGCTGTCCGGTTGCTGGTAGGGCATGAACAGGCTGCGTTTGCTGCATTCGTCTTCACCCTCGTAACCGGACAGGCGGCAACTGTTGCGCCATACCCCTTCCCCGGAAGCTGTCCAGCGGATACCCGGCTTCATCCAACAGGCGCACCGCGTCTTCGCTGATGCCGCCTTCCGACAGCCACACACCTTGCGGTTTGATGCCAAAATACTGCTTGAATACGTCGATGCCGCGTTGCAAATGCCAGCGGGAACGTTCTTCCCCACCCGGATAGCTGGCGGCTTGCGGCACGGGCGCATCCGGCAGCGAACAGCGCAGGTTATTGAAATCGTTCAGCAGCGGCACGATCGGGTGCATGTAAGGCGTCATCGACAGTTCAACTTGCCCACGTTCTGACAGCTTGCGGTAGCGTGGAATCAGGCTGCCCAGACAATCGCGCATCACACTGAGCAGGTCACGGCGGTCAGCGGCACTGAATTCGCTGCCTTGTTGCAATAGGCGCTTGCACGATGGGCAACTCTTGCAACGATTGCCCCATCCACGCCAAGTGATACCACGTCAGCAAATCCAGAAAATACTGGTCACTCAAATACGCCAACGAACAACGGAAATGCTTGCTGCCCACCCCTGACTCATCGGTTGCCCCGATCATCTTGAACAGGCGCTGGAATGCGGCGTGCGGGTGGATCATGGTCGGCGCATGGCAACGCTGGCACTCGGCAATCAGTTCCGCCCGTGCTGCACTATCGCTGGGGACAGCTTCCACCCCTGCCAACAGGTTCAGCAACCTGTCCTGCATCGGCGTGCCATTCTTGCAGGAATGCCGTCAACTGGCTGGGCGTAATCATCCACTTGCTCCAGCAATACCGGGGCAAAGTTGACCACGCAGCGCATCCGGGGATGTTTTTCCAGATGTGCCGCCATGTCGCTGTAATCTTTGATGCCATGCAGGTAAACCCACGGCAGGCGGTATTCACCGTCTAGCCCGTTGCGATACCACGGCTGGTGCATGTGCCAGCATAAAACAACATTTAACTGGCCATTCGCCATAACATATCCTTGTCGCCGGAGTGAAGTTTTTGTCCCATCATTTCCGCCGTCACCAGCACGATGCCTTCAGGGGTGACGTGGAAGCGTTTGCGGTCAGTATCGAGGTCTTCCCCGATCACCGTGCCATCCGGTATTACCGTGCCTTTGTCGATGATGGCCTTGGTGATCCGGCAATTTTCCCCGATGCTCACTTTGGGCAAAATCACACTATCGCGCACATGGCTGTATTTGCCAATAGTGGTGGCGAAAAACACCAGCGAGCGTTTGACCCGTGCGCCGGAGAGGATGCAACCTGCTGAAATCAGTGAATCAATGGCCTCACCCCGGCAACCTTCATCGTCGAAAATGAATTTGGCGGGTGGATATTGTGCTTGGTAAGTCCACACTGGCCAGTCACGGTCATACAAATTCAGTTCTGGTTCGACGGCGCACTGTTCCATATTGGCTTGCCAGTAGGAATGCAGCGTCCCCACGTCACGCCAGTAGCCCGGTTCGCCGTTATCCTTGCGGAATGGGTAAGCCATTGCCTTGGCGCTGTGGATGTTGGCGGGAATGATGTCCTTGCCGAAATCCCGCGAAGAATGCATTTTCGCCGCGTCTTCATGTAGCACATGGTAGAGGAAATCCCGCGAGAAAATGTAAATGCCCATCGAGGCCAGCGCCATACCCGGCTTACCGGCAATTTCTTCCGGGTGCGCGGGCTTTTCGGTGAATTTGGTGATGCGCAAGTCGTTATCCACCGACATGACCCCGAAGCCTTTGGCTTCTTCCACCGGCACTTCAATACAGCCGACGGTGAAATCTGCACCAGAGTTGACATGGTGTAGCAGCATCTTGGAGTAATCCATGGTGTAGATGTGGTCACCGCCCAAGACCAGTACGTAGTCTGGGTCATGGCGTTGCACGATGTCGATGTTCTGGAACAGCGCATCCGCCGTGCCCTGATACCATTCCTTTTTGTTGGTGCGCTGTTGGGCGGGGAGGATTTCGACGAATTCACCGATTTCAGCCCGCATGAAGCCCCACGCACGTTGCAAGTGGCGGATCATGGAATGCGATTTGTATTGCGTCAGTACCCCGACCCGGCGGATGCCAGAATTCACGCAATTCGACAGTGCAAAGTCGATGATGCGGTATTTGCCACCAAACGGTACGGCAGGTTTCGCCCGCCACATGGTTAAGTCTTTTAGACGCGAACCTTCGCCACCTGCCAGCACCAGTGCCAGCGTTTTGCGGGTCAGTTCCGTGACCATCTTCGGCTCAGTGTAGTAGCGGTACAGTTTCGCCTGTTGGTTTTTGTCCAGTGTCATTAGGGTCTTCCTCGTCCCGTTGTGTGGTGCATCGCAGTTGCCAGCGCCCCTTGCAAGCCCAGTCGTGTATTAGTAATTAGGTAAATGGGCATTTGCCGTACCAGTCCCGACATGCGCCCCTTGTCAAAACATGCATCCAGAAAACGCGCTGACTGTAACCACGGCTGGATGCGGGCGGAAATGCCGCCGCCGAGGTACAGCCCGCCGCGTGGTTGGTACAATAACGCAATATTGCCCACCCAGTTGGCGTACAAATCAGTAAACAATTGCATGGCAGCCAGCGCCACCGGCTCGCCATGCTTGAGCTGCTTTGTTCACCAACGCCCCGTTTTGCTCGCGCAGGTCTGGCGGAATGTCCCCGCGTATTTCCTGTAAGCAAAACTGGTAAACCTGATTGACGCCCAGCCCCGACAGCACCCGTTCCCACGAAACATGGCTGGAAACGTTGGCGCATAAACGCCAGCAAGCGTTCCTGTTGGGCATTGGCGGGGGCGAAATCGGTGTGCCCGCCTTCGGTGGCAAAGCGTATGGTAATGCCCGCTGGCATCGGCTTGCATCCACGCCAACCCTAAGCCCGTGCCTGCGCCGGTAATGACGCGCACGGAAGACGCCCCCTCACCCCCCATCCCCGGATTCAACACCACGTAATCATCGGCTGTCAGGGTGGCGACGCCCGCTGCGGCGGCTTGGAAATCATTGATGAAAACCAGTTCTGGAGTATCCAGCAAGGCTTGCAAGGCGGATTTTTCCAGCGTCCAGTCCAAATTGGTCAAGGTGATTGGCTGGGTATCCTGCACCGGCCCCGGCAGGGCAAGGCAAACTACGTCCGGCTTACTGGCTTGCTGCGCATCCGCCATAAACTGCTGCAACAAAGCATCGGCACTGGCAAAATCGGCACTCGGATACACTTGCTCGAAACGCACTTCCATCGCTTGCCCGCCAGCCTCTACCCACGCTAGCCAGCTTTTTGTGCCGCCAATGTCACCCGCTATTATATTCATGTGAACCTATGTGGTTGCGTCCTGCCTCGTTGCATTCTTACTTATTGTATCTTGATACTAGCAATCGGGGATTATAGTTACCCTGTCACAAGTCAAGATATTGAAGTTTACAAGGGTTTACCCGCATGATTTCGCTTTTTTCACGCCATTTTGGCGCGTAATCGCCGGTAATGGTTGATTAGCCCGTTGGTGGAAGCGTCATGGGTCTGCACGCTATCAGCCGCGTTGAGTTCGGGCAGGATGCGTTGCGCCAGTTGTTTGCCCAGCTCCACCCCCCATTGGTCGTAGGAATTCAAGTTCCAGACAATGCCCTGCACGAAGATTTTGTGTTCGTACAGCGCAATCAGCATCCCCAGACTGTGCGGGGTGAGTTCATCCAGCAACAAGGCGTTGCTGGGGTGGTTGCCTGCAAATACTTTGGGGGCATAGGGTTCGCTGACGCCACTGCTGCGGGTTTCGTCCAGTGTGCGCCCGCGCATCAGGGCTTCGGTTTGGGCGAGGAAATTCGACATCAGGATGTCATGGTGTTGGTGCAAACCCGTGGGCGGTTCGACCGAGATGATGAAATCCGCCGGGATCAAGCGGGTTCCTTGATGGATCAACTGGTAGAAAGCGTGTTGCCCATTAATGCCGCTGGTTCCCCAGATGATCGGGCCGGTTTCGTAATCCACCGCTTGCCCGTCACGGTCAACCGATTTGCCATTGCTTTCCATATCAGCCTGTTGCAGGTACAGCGGCAGGCTGCGCAGGTAATGGTCATAAGGCAATACCGCTTGCGATTCCGCGCCGAAGAAATTGCTGTACCAGATCCCCAACATGGCGAGGATCACCGGCATATTGCGCTCCAATGGTGCGGTGCGGAAGTGATTGTCCATGTCATGTGCGCCGCCGAGCAGCGCGGTAAAGTTGTCGCTGCCCACCGCCAGCATCAATGGACAGGCCGATGGCTGACCACAGCGAGTAACGCCCGCCTACCCAGTCCCAGAAGCCGAACATATTGTCCGGGTCGATGCCGAACGCCACCACTGCTTCGCGGTTGGTGGAAACGGCAACGAAATGCTTGGCAATATGGGCGCTGTCCGCGGCGTGTTGCAGGAACCAGCCACGCGCATGGTGGGCATTGGTCATGGTTTCCTGGGTGGTGAAGGTCTTGGAGGCGACGATAAACAGGGTGGTTTCAGGGTCGAGGGTTTCGAGCTTTTCCTTGATGTGTGCGCCATCGACATTGGAGACAAAATGCATCGCCAGACGCGGGTGGCGGTAGGTTTTCAGTGCCTGATACACCATGTGCGGGCCAAGGTCAGAGCCACCGATGCCGATATTGACCACATCGACAATGGGTTTGCCGCTGTAGCCTGTCCATGTGCCGCTGCGTACCCGTTCGGCAAATACGCTCATTTGTTCGATGACGGCATTGACGGCGGGCATGACGTTTTCGCCATCCACCATCACCGGGGTATTGCTGCGGTTACGCAGCGCGGTGTGCAGCACGGCACGGTGTTCGGTGTTGTTGATCTTGTCGCCGTGGAACATGCGCTCCCGCCAGCCCGCCACATCGGCGGCTTCCGCCAGTTGCATCAGCAGCGGCAGGGTGGTATCGGTGATGCGGTTTTTGGAGTAGTCCAGCAGGATGTCGCCGACTTGCAGGGAAAAGCGCCCAAAACGCTCAGGGTCAGCGGCAAACAGGTCACGCATGTGCAAATCACGCACCGTGTCGTAATGGCTTTTTAACGCGCTATGGATAGGACTGTGGAACAGCGATTGGGTGATTTGCATGAACTCTCCTCATTGCTACCGGCAAGAACAATAGTTATTGGTATGCAAATTCTATGCCGGAAAACCAGTGCGCCGCATTGATCTGGCGCATATTTATTGTTGTAAAGCTTACAATATTTTCCGCTAAACCAGATGAACGCGCAATGAAATTTTATCCATGCAGTGGATTTTCTAATCAACAACCTGTTGTGCCTATCCTACAGGATGAGATCCTACCCGTCGCCGATTGTACCTTGATCTTGTAACGGGCAGGTGGAACCAACATTCAAATTTTGTTCGTATTCTTGTGTGTCAGTGTTCAGGGTCAAACTGCCGCTGACGCCTGCGATGCCGCCATTGGGTTTGTAACGGATGCTGGGGGTGGCGGTCGTTGTGCCGGTCACGGTGACGCCGCTAAAGTCAGGGGCGGTATCCAACAGGATTTCCTCGGCGGCATTGGTGTTGCCGGGGCCGTAGTTGCATCCATCTGGGTCAACGGTGCCGTAATTGCCGCAGTCAACAAACACGATCCAGCCTTTTTCAAAGCCATCCCCATCGGTGGTGCTGCAACGCTGAACCGTCGGTGTTGCGTACACACATGGTCACATGGTAAGCACGTTTGACCGCTTCGGCACGCACGTAGTTGAGGGTGGAAACCAGTTGGTTGTTCAGGGCGGTCAGGCGGTTGTTTTCAATCATTTCACGCACCGAAGGGGCTGCTACCGTCGCCAGTATCGCTACAATGGCAACAGTGACTAGCAATTCAATCAGTGTCATGCCAGTTTGGGTTGGCTTGTTCATGATACTTTCCCTGTGATGTGTGTATTATTTTTTGGATTCAGGAAAGAGAAGGCGTCCATGCCGTGGAGGTGCTTCCTTGTGAAACCGAAGTATACAGAAGCCGCCCAGTGAGGAACGCTGCAAGGGGATGAACGGCTGTCCTAGGGCAGACCGTAGGGGCGAATGATTATTCGCCCCTACTTGCGCCAGAACGCCGGGGTCAGCAACACCAGTACGGTCATCAATTCCAGCCGCCCCATAATCATGCACAACGACAGCCACCACTTGGAAAAATCACTCAAGGGGGCGAAATTGGATGACACCTTCCCCAGCCCCAACCCCATATTATTGATGGTAGCCGCGACAGCCGAAAAGGCCGTGACCTGATCTTCCCCATCCGCCATCAGCCCCAGCATGAAAATCATGTAGACCGACACATAGATGAAAAAGAATCCCCACACCCCCTGCACCACATTGCTCTCTACCACCTGCCCATTAATTTTGATCGGGATATGCGCACGCGGATGCACCAGCAAGTTAATTTCGCGGATAGCTTGCTTGATGAGCAGCAATACCCGGATGTCCTTCATCCCGCCGCCCGTCGAACCCGCACACCCGCCAATAATGCTCAACATGGTGATCATGACCGGCAAGAAATAAGGCCAAGTGGAATGGTCGCCAAGGAATATCCCGGTACAGGTCATCACTGACACCACATGCACCGAAGCGTAGCGGACGGCTTCAGATGCATCTGGGTATTTCCCGTCAAAATACAGCATGGCAGCCGTCAGCCCCACGGCAGAGAACATGACCAAGGCATAAAAACGGAATTCCGAATCTTCCAGATAGACTTTCAAGCTGCTCGAACGCCACGCCACAAAATGCAGCCCAAAATTTGCCCCCGCCAGAAACATGAATGTCACCGCCACATAATCAATGGCCGGGTTATCGAAATAGGCCAAGGCTGGAATCGTAGTTGGAAAATCCCCCCGTCCCCAGCACCGAAAAGCTGTGCCCCACGGCATCAAACCAATTCATCCCCGCAATGCGGAACGCCAGCACGCAGGCAATGGTCAAGGCAAGGTAGGTGTACCACAGCAATTTCGCGGTGGTCGCAATCCGGGGTTCGAGCTTGGAATCCTTAACCGGGCCGGGTGATTCGGCTTTGTAGATTTGCATCCCCCCGACGCCCAGCATGGGCAGGATGGCCACTGCCAGCACGATGATCCCCATGCCCCCCAGCCAGTGCAATTCGGTGCGCCAAAACAGGATGGAACGCGGGAAGCCATCCAAACCGATATAAACCGTTGCCCCCGTGGTAGTTAAACCCGACGTAGTTTCAAACACTGCATCGGTAAAGCTTGACGCCACCGCATCTGAAAACACAAACGGCAATGCCCCCGCCAGACTCAGTACCACCCAGAACAGGGTAACAATCAGGAAGCCGTCACGGGTGCGTAACAGTGGTTTTGGCACGCCTGACTGGCCACCACAACACAGTTCCCACGCCCAGCAAGATGCCTCCCGCCTCCCAGAACGGTGACAGTTCAGGGTCGCCCATTAACCAACCGACCAGAATCGGCGGCAACATGGTCAGGCTGAACACCATCAGCAGCAGACCCAAAATACGCAGGATGACGGGTAGTTGCATGGCTGGTATGGCTTAAAAGTAGTGGATGCCGACCTGAAACAGTTTTTCAACCGCCGGTACATAGCGTTTATCGGTGACGAACATAATGAGGTGGTCGTCTGCCTGCACCACGATGTCCTCGGCTGCCATCATCACCTCTTCCTTGCGCACCAGCGCACAAATGCTCGAACCGGGGGGTAAGTTGATTTCTTCCAGCCGCCGCCCCACCACGCGGGAGGTTTTGCGGTCACCGTGGGCAATGATTTCGATGGCTTCGGCATCCCCCCGGCGCAGCGCGTGGACGGTCACAATATCGCCCCGGCGGATATAGGTCAGCAATGCACCGATGGTGATTTGTTGCGGGGAAATGGCAATGTCGATGGTGCTTTCCACCAGATCGACGTAACTGAGGCGGTTGATCAGGCACATGACCCGTTTTGCCCCCATGCGCTTCGCCAGCATCGACGAGAGGATATTGGCCTCATCGTCATTGGTGACCGCAATGAACACGTCGGTGTTTTCGATGTGTTCCTCACTTAACAGGCTTTCGTCGGCGGCATCGCCTTCCAGCACAATCGCTTTATCGAGGCGTTCGGCGAGCTTGGCGGCGCGGGCATTGTCCTTTTCGATGATTTTGACCTGATAGCGGGCTTCTTCCAGCAAGCGGGCGAGGCGGTTGCCGATATTGCCGCCACCCGCCAGCATAATGCGCTTGTAGGGTTTTTCTTGTTTGCGCAACTCGCTGATGATGGCGCGAATGTGCTTGGGGCTGGCGATGAAAAACAGCTCGTCACCCGCCTCGACAATGGTGCTGTCGGTGGGGATCAGCGGTTTGCCCTTGCGGAATAGGCCCGCTACCCGTGCTTTGACAGTGGGCATGTGTTCGCGCATCGCCTGCAAGGGATGCCCGACCAGCGGCCCGTCGTGCAAGGCTTTGACCGCCACCATTTGCACCTTGCCGCCCGCAAAGTTGAGTATCTGCAATGCGCCGGGGTGGGACAGCAGGCGGAAAATGTGTTCCGTCACCAGTTGTTCCGGGCTGATCAGCACATCAATCGGCACGGCGTCGGCGCTGAACAATTCCTTGCGTTCAAGGTAGTGGGAGGAGCGGATGCGGGCAATCTTGGTGGGGGTGTGGTACAGGGTGTGCGCCACCTGACAGGCGACCATATTGGTTTCGTCGCTGTTGGTGACCGCAATCAGCATGTCGGCATCTTCGATCCCGGCGCGTTCCAGCACCCGTGGGTAGGATGCTTGCCCGACTTCCACCCGCACATCGAGCTTTTCGCGCAAATCCCGCAAGGCGGCGGCATTGGTGTCAACGATGGTGACATCGTTGTCTTCGTGCGCCAGCGAGGCGGCAACGGAGTGACCGACTTGGCCTGCGCCAAGGATAAGGATTTTCATAGGGTGCGCTTAGCGTCCGTATTTTTTGGGGTCAACATTGAGGGAGCGCATTTTGCGGTACAAGTGGGTGCGTTCCATCTGCACTTGGTCGGCCAGTTTGCTGACATTGCCATCCGCCTGTTTGAGCTGGTAAATCAGGTAGTCATGCTCAAACTGTTCGCGGGCTTGGCGTAGTGGCAGGTCGAACAGGCTTTCGGGGATTTGCCCAATTTCTTGGGAAAATACCGGGATACGCGCCCCCACGGCTTCTTCCACCTCATCCAGCGACACTTCGGTATCGGTGCCGAGGATCAGCAGGCGTTGCACCAGATTGCGCAATTCGCGGATATTGCCGGGCCAGGTATGGTTGCGCAGGAAGTTTTGCGCCGCCAGCGAAATATGCCGGTACGGCAAGCCGTCTTGGGCGGTGAGGATGTCAACGTAATGGTTGAGCAATTCCGGCACATCTTCGGGGTGTTCGCGCAGCGGCGGGATCATCAGCGGCACGACGTTGAGCAAGTAATACAGTTCCTCATTGAACTTGCCGCCTTTGACATCATCCTGCAAGTCGTGGGAGGAGGACACCATCAGGGTAATGTCCATATCCACCCAGTCGTTGCCCACCGACGCGCATGAAGCGGTTTTCCTTCAGGGCATTCAGCAAACGGGTTTGGGTATCATGGTCCAGCTCAAAGATTTCTGCCAGAAACAGCACGCCACCATTGGCTTCATCCAGCAGGCCGTATTGGAGTTTGCCGTGGTCTTCCCGCCCAAACAGCAGGTTGCTCATCGGATGGGCGGCATCCTTGCTGGGGGCTAAGGCGGCACGCACGAAGGGGCGGTCTTTGCGGTTGCTGAGGGCGTGGATGTGGCGGGCAAAGGTTTCCTTGCCTGCCCCCGGCTCACCATACAGCAGCACGCGGGTGTCATGTTGGGCAATGCGCTTGGCCTGTTCACGCAGGCGTTGCATGGTCTGGCTGCCGCCGACCGGCTCTAAGGAGCTGACCATTTGCTTGCGCAAACCCCGGTTTTCCTTTTCCAGTTGGCTGGCACGCAGGGCATTGCTGATGGTCAGCAGCATTTTTGCCATCGACAGCGGCTTTTCGATGAAATCGTGCGCACCGAGCTTGGTGGCCTCGACCGCCGTTTCAATCGTGCCATGCCCAGACATCATGATCACCGGGCAGCACAGGGTGTCGTTTTCACGCCATTCCTTGAGCAGGGAAATGCCATCCTGCCCCGGCATCCAAATATCCAGCAGGATCAGGTCGGGCTTGCGGCTGCGGTGCAATTCGCGGGCTTTGGCGGCATTTTCGGCGGTGACGACCCGATAGCCTTCATCTTCCAGAATTTCACTGACAAGCTGGCGGATATCCGGCTCGTCGTCCACCACCATAATGTATTGGGCTGTCATTTGTCTGCTACTCCTGTGTCAGCGGAAATCTCACGCTGAGTATAGCGCCTCCGGCGTCATGATTGCGGGCGGTGAGGTGTCCACCGTGTTCTTCGACGATTTTTTTCACGATTGCCAGCCCCAATCCGGTGCCTTTGTGCTTGCTGGTGACGTATGGCTCGAACAGACGTGGCAGTAATTCCGCCGGAATGCCCGCGCCATTGTCGTGTACGTTGAGGATAGCCTGTTTGGCGTCGGGCTGATACTGGGTGCTGATAGTCACGATGGCTGGGCTGACGTGGTGTTCTTCCAGTGCTTCCAGCGCATTTTTGGTGAGGTTGACCAGTAGCTGGCGGATGCGGTGAATGTCGAGGCGCAGTGCGGGCAAGCCCGGTTCCAGTTGCAGCCTGATTTGTACTTGGCCTTCATTGAGGCGGTACAATTCGGCGACTTCCTGTACCAGCGCATTCAGGTCTACCCGTTGCAAATGCAGGCTGGGGGCGCGGGCGTAATCGCTGAACGCATTCACCATTGCCTTGAGGTTGTCGACTTGCTGGATAATGGTGTTGGTCATGCGCTTGAGGAAATTGGCGGATTCCTCATTCAATTCCCCGGAAAGCTTGCGGGTCAGGCGTTCGGCAGAAAGCTGGATCGGGGTGAGCGGGTTCTTGATTTCGTGCGCCAAGCGCCGCGCCACTTCGCCCCACGCGGCATCGTGTTCGGCTTGGATCAGGTCGGTGATGTCGTCAAACACCAGCACCGAACCGCGCTGCCCGGATGAGGCGACTGGCAGGGAAGCGCCCCGGCATACCAGTATCAGCCGCCCTTCCCGCGTGTTCAGGTTGATTTCAGACTGCCACTCATTGCCCGCTTCCATGTCGCTTAAGTGCGCTTGCACCACGCTGAGGAAGGGCAGCAGTTCGGGCAAGCTGTCGGTGAGTTCGGGCAGGGTGTTGCCGACGTGTTCCAGCAAGGGTTTGTGCAGGATAGTGCTGGCGGCGGTATTGACCCGGCGGATAATGCCGGTTTCGTCCAGGGTGATAACCCCGGAGGATAAGTGTTCCAACACCACATGCAGGTAATCGTGTTCTTGCTGCAATTGGCGGCGGGCTTGTTCGCGTTCCGCCCGCGCATCGGAAAGGCGCTTGGTCATGGTGTTGAAGGACAGTGCCAACATGGTGAAGTCATCGCCTTCTGATACCGGCAGTTTCTTGTCCAGATCCCCCGCTGCTACCGCGAGTGTGCCTTCCACCAAGGTGCGTACCGGGCGGGTCAGGCGACGTGAAAACACAAACGCTGCCCACAGTGAAAACAGCGTGGTCATGCACCATAATCAGCAGGATACTGAGGCGGAACACATCCTTGATGGCATCGCGCTGGAACTGGAGGCTTTTATACTCGCCTTGGGCTTTTTCCACGCTGTCAATCAGGCTTTGTTCCAAGGCAGGCACAGGGAACAAGGCGGTGATGATGCCCCGGTATTGGTTTTGCGTCCCGTAACGGGTGCTGAGCGCGGCGCGGTAAAACAGCTTTTCGCTGCCTTGCGAATCCAGTTTGTAGTAGTAGCTGTCTTCACTGATTTGCAGTACCCGGAACAGGTTGCGGTCAGTAATGTGCGGGATCAGGGTGGTGGTGTCTTCCATCGCCAAGGCGACGATTTGTTGCGAGCTGCCAAACAGCACCACTTCACTGGCACCGGATTGCAGGAACTGTTCCAGTAGCGGGGGCAGCTCATAAGTATCCAGCCCCTGCATATCGCGTTTGAGTTGTTTGAGGCTGCCCAGATGTTCTTGTTTACGGTTCGCCAGCGCCAGTTCGCCCAAATGCAGGGAGTCATCTAACGCCAGCCCTATATCCACGGTCATCCAGCGGTCAATGCGCGTTCCCAGCAAATTCACCGCAAACAGCGACACGAACAGCACCGGCAGCAGGGTCAGCACCAGAAAACCCAGCATCAAGCGCAGGGTAAAGCGCGATCCGGCTTGGTGGGTGCGCCACTGGTTAAAAATACGCACCAGATTGACCAGTATGACGACGCTCAGTAACAGCAGCAGCAAGGCACTCAGGTAAAAATGCCAGTCCCCATAACGCGCCACATTTTCCGGGCTGAGGGTTGCCACGTTCAGCAGCGCCAGCGATGCCAGTAACAACAGGAATACCAGTGTTACCGGCAGCCATTGCCACAAGCGTGTTAAGGGTTTTTTCAGGGTATCGGCCACAATACTCCGTCACTTTCCAGTGTGTAGCGGTCAGAAAACAGCGATTTGAGCTTCAGGGGCAATTGCAGCGATTGTTGGGTCAGGGTCGCGGTCACAAAAATGGAGGCATTATCCCCCCACGCATCTTTTGGCAGGGCCGGCAGGCGATAATCTGCCAGTGTCCCCATCTGTTCCAGCGCGGCGGGCAGGTTGGGGAAGCTCCAGTTTTCCTTGGTATCCAAGCGCATGACCCGATATTGCCTGCTGAGTGGTTGGTATTTCAGCTCGGTGGTCACTTTTGCCAGCGGTTTCTCGGTATTCCACCACCACGTATTGTGCCATTCAAGGGTGAAAATGGTTTCATTTTTCAGCGTCAAGCCATTGAGCAAGCCTTCGCGCAGGTAATCGGTCAACTGGTAATCCAGCTTAACGTTGCTCACCAGTGTTTTAGTCCTGTTGAGCTGGTGGATGGAAAACTCGCGGAAACCGATGCCATTTTCTGCCGCCACGCATTGCCCCAGCATTCCCAGCAGCAGTAGCCCTGCGAGTAGTCGATGAAATATTGAAATTCTTGCTGTTATCACTGTATTGATTCCTGCGCTGCTTTGTTGTCAGCAGTGCGTAGTAAAACCCGTCCATGCCCTGTTCACCGGGCAGGATTTGGCGTCCTAATGGCAACGCATGACCCCATTCAGCCCTGATTGGTTGGTGCATTGCATCGTGTTGTTCTGCCAGAAATGCTTCAACTTGACGGTTATTTTCGTCCGGCAATATCGAGCAGGTGGCGTACAGCAGTTTGCCGCCGGGGCGCAATGTTTGCCACAAGCGCCGCAACAGGCGTGCTTGATCCTGTTGCAAAGCCGCTATATCGGTATCACGCCGCAATACCTTGATGTCGGGATGCCGCCGGATCACCCCAGTGGCGGAGCAAGGCGCATCCAGCAGGATGCGGTCAAACAGTTGCCCGTCCCACCACGCGGCCACATCCCCGGCATCAGCGGTGACCACGTTGGGCGTGCAAATGCAGGCGGGTCAGGTTTTCCGTGACCCGGTTGAGGCGCGAACCGCTGTTGTCTACCGCCGTCAGGTGCAAGCCTGCGGTCATTTCCAGCAAGTGGCTGGTTTTGCCACCGGGGGCGGCGCAGGCATCCAGTACCCGCATTCCGGGCTGGCAGTCCAGCAGCCCTGCGGCGAGTTGCGCGGCAGCATCTTGCACCGAGGCAGCCCCTTGGCTGAAACCCGGTAATTGTTCGACGCTGGTCGGGCGTTTGCAGGTTCAAGGCGCTGGCAACGGGCGGCACGAAGTCGGCAATGATGCCTGCTTCCTGCAAGATTTGCTGGTAAGCGGCGGCAGTGTATTGGCGCTGGTTGACCCGCAAGGTCATGGGGGCGTGGGTATTGCTGGCGCTGAGGATGGTTTCCCAGTCATCAGGCCATGCTTGCTGGATGCGGGTCAGCAGCCAGTCGGGGAAGGCGTAGCGGGCGGCAGGCTGGGCATCTGCTTGCGCCAATAATTCCGCCTGTCCGCGTAGGAAGCTGCGTAATACGCCATTGACCAGCTTGCCTGCCCAGTCTTTTTTGAGCTTTTTGGTGGCACTGACGGTTTCATTGACGGCGGCATGGTCGGGGGTGCGCTGGTAAATGAGCTGGTAGAGGCCGATGCGCAACAGGCATTCCACGTCCTTGTCGGCTTTTTTCAAGGCTTTGCTCAGCAGCAGGGCGAGGATGCGGCTTAAGCGTTCGTGCCAGCGCAATGCGCCGAAGCACATGTCACGCAACAGGGCTTGGTCTTGGTGTGGCAGGCTGGCAACGGCGCGGTCTTGCAATACCTCGGTGAGGGATTCGCCCTCGTAAATCACCCGTTGCAGGCAGCGGGCAGCGGTGGCGCGGGCACTCACAATTGCACTCCCAGCAAGGAACGTCCGTTGAGGAATTGGGCAGCGCTCAGGCGTTTGCCGCCGGGAAGTTGCAGGCTGAGGATGCGGACTACGCCGTCGCCAGTGGCAATGTCGATGCCGGATTTGCTTTCAGCGATGACCGTGCCGGGGGTGGCGGTTCCCTCTCGGCCTTGCGCTCAGGGAAACGAGGAGGCGAATAGGCGCAACGGTTGCCCTTCATACAGCGTAAATGCTACCGGATAAGCATCAAAAGCGCGGATGGTGCGGTCAATCTCTGCCGCTGATTGGTGCCAGTCGATTTGCGCTTCTGCCTTATTGAGTTTGGGGGCGTAATTGGTCAGGGTTTCGTCTTGTACTTCCGGTTGCAGTTTGCCTTCCTCCAGCAAATCCAGCGTATGCAGCAGCGCCGTCGCACCAAGGGCGGCGAGTTTGTCGTGGATGCTTTGCCCGCCGTCTGTCGCGGTGATCGGGCACACGACTTTGTAGAGCATATCGCCGGTATCCAGCCCCGCCGCCATTTGCATAATGGTCACGCCGGTTTCAGCATCACCCGTCTGGATGGCGCGTTGGATCGGCGCAGCCCCACGCCAGCGCGGTAACAGCGAGCCGTGGATATTGAGGCAGCCATAACGCGGGATGTCCAGCACCACTTGCGGCAGGATCAGCCCATACGCCGCCACCACCATCACATCGGGTGCGTAGGCACGGAGCTTGTCCTGCTCCTCGGCGGCTTTGAGGGAAACGGGTTGTTCCACTGGAATGCCTGCGTCCACCGCCACTTGTTTCACCGCGCCGAAGGTCAGCTTGCGCCCACGCCCAGCGGGGCGGTCAGGTTGGCAATACACCGCCACCACTTCATGACCGGATGCCAGCAGGGCTTGCAAGGCAGGTACGGCAAATTCCGGTGTCCCGGCGTAAACAATCCTCATGCGACGATGGCCCGTGAACGCGCGTGCTGCTTTTTGCGCCTGTTCCTTTTCCCACTTTTGCACCACCTTGCGGGCTTTTTGTTGCTTGGGGGTGGAAAGGTAATCAACAAACAGTTTGCCTTCCAAATGGTCGATTTCATGTTGGACGCAAATCGCCAGCAGGTCATCAAGGTCGCGCTCAAACACTTCACCCTCAGGGTTGAGGGCGCGGATGCGGATGCGTTCGGCACGGGTCACTTTTTCGTAGTAGTCGGGGACTGACAGGCAGCCTTCCTCATGCTCGATGCTGCCGTCTTTGCTGAGGATTTCGGGGTTGATCAGGCACAGTGGCTCATCCCGATTTTCAGAAATGTCGAGGGTGATGATGCGCTGATGGATGTTGACTTGTGTTGCCGCCAGCCCAATGCCTTGGTTGGCGTACATGGTGTCGAACATATCAGCCACAATCTTGCGGATGCTGGCATCCACGGTGTTGACCGGCGCGGCTTTCTTGCGCAAACGCGGGTCTGGATGGTGTAAAATCTCTAGTTGTGCCATTGTAAATACCGAAAATCGAAAAGTTCTGAATGTTTTTCAGGCCATAGTTTACTATAAGCCGCACATCCAACCCATAATAACGACAAGGATACCCATTATGCGGCATTTTTCAGCCTTTTTCTGGAAAACCCTGTACCTTAGCCTCGCTTCTGCCATGGCGCTCAGTGCTTGCAGCACGGCGACGACGACATCCCCACGCGCTGGGACAGACGCTTATGATAAGTATTATGGGCAAGCGGGGGCGCAATCAAGAGATGTTGCTGATTCTGGTGGTATGGTGATAAACCCATCCGCTCCCCAGACTTACGTGGTCAAAAAGGGCGATACGCTGTGGGGCATTGCCCGCAAATTCCTCAATACCCCGTGGTATTGGCCAGAAATCTGGGATAAAAACCAGCGCATCGCCAATCCGCACCAGCTTTACCCCGGTGATGTGCTGACATTGGATTATGCGCAAGGGGCTGGCAATAAGCTGGAGCCGCGCTTGCGCATTGAGCGGCACGGGGAAGGTGAGCCGATTGCTACCTTAGTGCCGTTTATGTTGTGGCCTCGCGTCTTGGATGAGGCCACCATCCAGAATGCGCCTTACGTGCTGGCATCGCGGGATGACCACAAGCTAATCACCGCAGGCGAAACCATTTACGTGAACAACCTGCGTAACGCCCAGCCGGGGACACGCTGCGCCATTTTCCACCCTAACAAGGCATTGCACGATCCACGTACCGGGCAGTTGTTGGGCTATGAAGTGAGTTACGCGGGCTACAGCCGGGTGGAGCGGGTGGATAACCCTTCCACCGCCACGGTGTTGGATGTCAAACGTGAAATCCACAAAGGCGACAAGTTGCTATTGCCAGTCGATGAAGTCGCTAACTTGAATGGGGTGATCCATGCCCCGACCAGCTAAGGTGCGGGCAGACATTGTTTCCCTGTTTGATGCGGAATACATCGGTGGTAACTACATGATTGCGGCGATCAATCAGGGGCAGCGTGACGGGATCGAGGTCGGGCATACGCTGGGTATTTACGCGCAAGGCAAGTACGTGGTGGATGTGGTGGCATCCTGCCAGAAAAAGTCTGGTGCAGTGTGCAGCCAGTTGCCGCCGGAAAAGGTCGCCAATCTGGTGATTTACAAAGTCACCAATGGGGTGAGTTATGGTTTGATCATGGATGCTAGCCGTGAAGTGAAGGATGGGGATAGGGTTGGGAATCCGTAAGATGCCCGCTATGCTACACTTGTGCCATCGACGGTTAGCAGCGGTACGAACGTATGATCCAATTCCCCTATGGCATTAGCGACTTTCACGGTATCCGTCAGGATGGCTACCTGTATATTGACCGTACTGCATCCATCCCCAAACTGGAAAATGCCGGTAAGCAGTTGATCTTCCTGCGTCCGCGCCGTTTTGGTAAATCGCTGCTGTTGTCGATGCTGGCAAATTATTACGATGTCAAAACAGCGGGGGAATTCGCCACCCTGTTTGGGGATTTGGCGATTGGGCAACAGCCTACGCCAGAACACAACCAGTACCTGATCCTGCGCTGGGATTTTTCCAAAGTGTCGGCGCAAGGGGATATTGAGCAGATCAAACGCAACCTGTTTGCGCATGTGAATGTCGCTATCCAAGGCTTTCTGATGAATTACCAAGGATACCTCACGGCAACACCACAGCTTTATGCGGATAACGCGATTGCTTCGTTTGAAGCCTTGTGTAATGCAGTACAAAACAGTGGTCACAGCATCTATTTATTGATCGACGAATACGACAATTTCGCCAATGACGTGCTGATGCAAAATGCCGCCAATGAGCAGCGTTACCTCGATTTATTGGAAGGCGAAGGCATCCTCAAAACGCTGTTCAAGATCATCAAAGCCAGTGCATCCGAAGGGAAAATTGCCCGTGTATTCATTACCGGCGTATCCCCGGTGGTATTGAGTGACATGACCAGTGGTTATAACGTCGCCACCAGCATTTACCTTGAACCACGCTTCAATGAATTGTGCGGCTTGACGCAGGAAGAACTAGACACCCTTGGTGGCGCAAGTATTGGCGGAATGTGGGCAGGATCAAACCGAACAAACCAGCGTGCTGGATACCATGAAGCAGTTCTATAACGGCTACCGTTTTTGTCACCGTACTGAACGCCCGCTATTGTA
The DNA here is from genome assembly GCA_963818325.1 of uncultured Gammaproteobacteria bacterium. GTDB lineage: Bacteria > Pseudomonadota > Gammaproteobacteria > Thiotrichales > Thiotrichaceae > Thiothrix. The sequence goes on from CAWFRV010000020.1 coordinate 79,427, forward strand.
TAACCCGACACTGTGTTTCTATTTCCTGCGCCATTATCAACAAGAATGTGAACCACCCCGCAAGATTCTGGATGGCAATCTGGCAATGGATGCAGGGCGTATCCGCTACATGGCGGCATTACCCAACGGGCATAGCATCATTGACCAGATTATGGATGACGAACATCCCGTGATGTTGCAGGAACTGGAAAACCAGTTTGGTGTGGAAAAACTGCGGGAAGTGCAGCAAGACAGCCGCTATATGCTTTCACTGCTGTACTTTTTTGGCGTACTGACCATCCGCGACATTGGCGAATTAGGCAAGCTGGTGCTGGGCGTGCCGAATTTGGTCATCCGTGGTTTGTATGTGGAACGCTTGAAACGCCATGCTTTGCCACGCCCGCAGGATGACCAGTTGGCAGAAAGCCTAGCGGAAAAGTTTTACCAGACCGCCGATTTGCAACCGCTGGCGGATTTCATGGAGAGCAAATACTTTGCCGTGTTCAGCAACCGTGATTACTGCTGGAGCAATGAACTGACGGTAAAAACAGCTTTCCTAACCCTGCTGTTCAACGACACTTGGTACATCATGGATTCGGAAGCGGCACTGCAACGGCGTTATTCCGATCTGGTGATGATTATCCGCCCCAGTATGCGCCATTACGCCACCCTGAAAGACTTCATCTTTGAATTCAAATACCTCAAGTTGGATGATTTGAAACTGACGGGTGAGCAATTGCGCGAGAAAAGCGTGGCGGAATTGGAAGCTATGCCGCAGGTGCAGCAGGCGTTGCAGGATGCGCTGGGGCAATTACGCGCTTATCAGCCGGTGCTGGCAGCGAAGTACCAGCAGCCGGAGCGGTTGTATTGCCTTGCGGTGGTGGCACTGGGGTTTGAGCGGGTGGTTTGGCGTGAAATCAAAGGGGTTAGATAGGTTCTCATCGTTCATCCCTGTCTGCGCGGATCAGCACTTCACTGCTCACGTGCATCCGTGGCTGCATCGCCCGCAGCTTGGCATGGTCAGGGCGCTGGCGGGATTTGCTGATTGAAACCAGCCGAGCCAACGCTTTACCCCGCCGGGTGATGATGATTTCAGAAGTTTTTTCCAGCACCGTATCCAAGTGGGTGAGCTGCTGGCGCATTTCGCGGATCGACATTTCCATTACTAAAGCCCTACTTGTGTCACATGGAGTTTCATTGTGACACAAACGCCCAAGTTAGTCGAATTCCGCCCGCCCCACATACATAAGGTGCGGCACAAGCAGGCTGTTGGCTTCACCCAGTGCGTTGCTGCGGTAACAATAAAAAAATAGACACTATAGCATCCAAAATTAGCTATTTTACGCCATTCAAGATATAATAGTGTCTATCTTAAATAGTCGGGCGAACCCACGATGCCATTGCTTTCCCTGTTGACTGCCACCGATACCCAACTTGCTTTGGCACACGCCATTCAGGTTAAACGCAAGCAACTCAAATGGTCACGCCAAGCCTTGGCAGAGCGTAGCACTGTGCCTGCTGCCACTATTAAGAAGTTTGAAACCAGTGGGCAAATTTCCCTGCGGCAATTTTTGTTGCTATGGCAATGTGTTGACCGTCTGGAGGCGGTGATGGCATTGACTAAAGTATCAGCCCCCACCCCACGCACACTTGCGGAGGTGCTACGTTGAAACACCCACCAGCCGTTAGACAACTGGCTGTCCAGCGTCGCCTGAGCGATGGCACACAGGTGTTGGTTGGACAATTGGCGCAAAATGCCCAAGCTGTGTATTTCCAATACGACACGGCTTATTTGCGGGATTACCATAGCCTTTCGCCGTTTACCTTGCCGTTTGCCGCCGATTTGTCACCCGCACCTAAAACACCGCACGCTGGGTTACACGGGGTATTTGCCGACTCACTGCCCGATGGCTGGGGGTTGTTGTTAATGGATCGCGTATTCCGCCAACGGGGCATTGCACCGCAACATATCACGGCAATGGATCGTTTGGCGTATATCGGAGCGCAAGGGATGGGGGCATTGTCTTACATCCCTTCATCGGCATTATCGGGTGATATAGCGGAGACAGACATCGCAATGGCGGCATTGGGGCAACACGCGGTGCAATTGTTTGAGGGGCAGACGGAAAATGTGCTGGCAACGCTTGCCCAAGCGGGCGGTTCAGGGGGAGCAAGACCCAAGGCATTGGTGTATCTGGATGCTAGCCAGCCGGGGCGGGTCGCTACCCTACCATTACCCGGTTTGCAGCCTTGGTTGGTTAAGTTTACGTCCCAACACCTGCCGTTGGGGCATGATGAAGGTTTGTGTGAAGCAGCTTACTTGACGATGGCGCAAGCAGCAGGGTTGCACGTACCGACTTGGCAATTATTCGATGCACCGCACCCGTGGTTAGGGTTGGCACGCTTTGATTGCAACCCGGATAGCAGCAATGGACGCTACCATCTGCACTCGCTGTGCGGTCTGTTGGATGCGGATTTTCGCCAACCTTCGCTGGATTATGAAGACCTGATCAAAGCCAGTCAGGTGTTATGCCGTCATCCGGCGGTGGGCAGGCTGCAATTCGCCCGCGCCCTGTTTAACCTGTTTGCTGCCAATCAGGATGACCATACCAAAAACTGGTCATTTCTGATGGATGACGCAGGTCAATGGCAACCCGCACCCTTTTATGATGTGACGTTCAGCCCCAACCCGCATCAGGAACACAGTACTGCATTCATGGGTTACGGCAAGCACCCCCCGTTAAAGGCTATCCAGACATTGGCGGCACAAGCCAACTTTGCGCACTGGCACGAAGCTAAAACCGTTATTGCACAGATTGTGGATGCCTTAAGCCAGTGGTCGGTAACGGCGAAAACATTGGGCGTTAGCCCTGCCAATACGCAGTTGATTACTAAGCAACTTAATAGCTTGTATCAGCAAAACAAAGGCTTATTGGCATGACATCAGCTTTCCACCACGACCTGCTGATTACGCACCCGGATGCTGGCCTTGCCCGCCAGTACCTCGGTGAACAAATCATTCACCAACGCCCCGCGCCAATCATCCGACAGCGTAGTGCGCCCTTCTTCCAGCATCTTTTCAAGCTGCTGGCGTGTCGCAATCATCTGTGCAGAAATGCCGTTTTCATTGGCAATCTGGTTGAGTAACGCGGTCAGCACATCGGCAATGATGCTCATGTTCGCATCCAGCTTGCGGCGGCGGGGCAGTTGCGGGCAATCGCTTTTCGGCACTGCCAGCCCGCGTGCCACACAAGCCAGCCAGTCGCTAGCGCCGCGTTCAATCTGCTCATCGCTCAAGCCCCGGATCTGGCGTAAGGCTGCCGGGCTATCTGGCTGCATCCGTGCCATGTCGAGCAAGATTTCATCCGACAATATCCAGCGGCGCGGAATGTCTTTGAGCAAGGCACGCTGTTCGCGCCATGCCGCCAGTTCGCGCAAGATGGCAAGCTGCTGCGGCTTGAGGACTTGCAAGCCTTTGACCCGTTCCCACACGGTTTGCGGGTCAACGGTGTAGGTATTCGGGTCAGCCAATTTCTGGAAAGGTTTTTCCAGCCACTTGGTGCGCCCCAGTTTGTCGAGTTGTTCGCGCAACATCTGGTAGGCATCGCGTAAATGGCGCACGTCATCAATGGCGTATTCCAGTTGCGCCTTAGTCAGCGGGCGGCGTGACCAGTCGGTACGCGACTGGGATTTATCCAGCATCACGCCTGACAATGCTTCCACCAAACGGGCATAACCCAGTTGGTCGCCCATGCCCAACACCGCCGCCGCCACTTGGGTATCGAAAATCGGCGAGGGTACGTTGCCATTGCCTAGGTGATGGAAAATTTCCATGTCCTGCCATGCGGCGTGCAGCACTTTGAGGCGCTGCGGCTGGTTCAGCCAGTCCAGAAACGGTTGCAGGTCGGGAATAGCCAGCGGGTCAATGCACGCCAGTACATCCTCGCTGGCAATTTGGATCAAACACAAACGCGGGTAATAAGTCTTTTCGCGGATGAATTCAGTGTCGAGTGTGACCCACTCGGCCTTATCCAGACGGGTGAGCAAATCGGCAAGTTTTTGGGTGTTATCAATATAATCAAACATTACAGTAGTGCGCCTAACAGAACGCTAGCGATTGTACGGTAAAATGGGGCGCAGCCACACCTATAAAAAAAATCGGGGTGATTTGGTGCGCTGCAACGTTAGTGTTTAAGAATATTTGCATTATCAACTGTTTGTTGACATCCCTTGGTTTTTTCTGCAAATTGATAAATCTCAAATGATTGAATTCCCAAGTGTACAAAAAGTTTACAAACCGCTAGTGAGGGTAGCCGCCATGTGCAGTATTGCTAGGTTGTACATGGCCTGAGCGGGAGGCCCGGTTGCATAAACCGGGCTTTTTTTTGCTCAGCTTGGCGGATTCAGGATCGCATTGAGATAAGTCGCAATGGTGCTAGGCGTATTCCGCCCTGAGGTACTCAAATCCAAGCCCTGCACCAGTGGCGCATTCCGCAGCCCCAGCAAGTAACGCATCAGCAATACCGCATCTTTGCCCGCATCCTTATTGCCATCATTATCCACATCCATCACCTGTTGTTACGGCGGCGAGTTGGGTTTCCAGTGCGGTCATGTCGACGCTGCGGCTGGTGACCCCTTCCACCAAGGCCGTGCCACTCTTGCCTTGCAGGTAACGGGCAATAATCACCCCATCCACCAGTGCTGTTGCCGGTTTGGCAGGATCACAGCAAGCGTAGCGATGGCGGTGTGCCCGTCGCATCCAGCCATGTGCTGATGAACGGCAAGGTGCGCTCAAAGCGGCTGTATTCATCCGGTGCGCCCATATTGGAACATTCCGAGGAACCGCCCAGCAGTGAACCGTTGAGGTAATGCACCCCAGCCTTGCTCTATCCACACCCCGGAACCGCTGCTGCCGGGTGCGGTAATACCGGTATGCCACACAACCTGCGAAAAATCCCCGTTGGCATCGGCGCTCACCGTATAGCCGCCCTGCTGGTATCAACCCGTGCATGAGCTCTGGAAATTGCCTTGCGCATATTTTTTGGGCTGGCCTTCCGCATGGTGGATGCCGGTGACCGGCTGGTTAGTAGCCAATGGCGTGGTTGTCCAACCGGATAGGGTAACACCTGTGGGTGGGTTCTTATTCAAGCGCAACAAGGTGGTATCCAAGGCGGTTTTGCTAGCCAGCAATTGCGCCCCGCCAGTCGTTTGGATAGGGTTGCTGCCACTGCCGCCGCACGTGGTATTCGCATACAGCCAAAACATGTCCATGCTGCTGGCGGCCTGCTGGTTGCTGATGCAATGGGCAGCGGTGAAAAAATACGGGACTTGCGTATACACATCCTTGTCCGCCAGCACCGTGCCCGAACACAGGTAGCTCAAGCCATCGGTATCGGTGAACACGTAACGCGCCACCGACTTGGCGGTTTCCTGCCATGCGGGGCTGGCGCAGGCAATATCCTGTTGGCAACTGCTGTAATCCACCTTGAAGATGCTGCTTTTCAGCTCGCTACTGGCAGGATCCACCACCAGATGCGACAAGCGCGGCATGGCAAGTTCCACCTCAGCTTGCCGCCACCCCAGTCGGGAAGGAATAGCTCCAGCCCCAAGGTATCCCCTTCCAGCGTTGGCGACCAGAACAGGCTGTTGGCGGCAAGCGGCGCGTCAAACACCGTGGCAGGCATCCGTGGGGGAATAAAAACGCAGTTCCACCCCCGCCGGAACCTTGCCCAGTTGCAGTTGCGCCCGTACCCGCAATGCACCGCTGGAGCTTAGGCTGAAATGTGCCACCTAGCCACCATTGACGGCTGTCCATTGCCAACCGCTCAGGTCAATGGGCTGGCTGAGACTTGGCGGCAAATCACGCCCGATACCGACCCGGTAAGCTTTGTTGCTGCTGCTGGCCTGTTGCAATGACTGGATTTCACTGTCATTCAAAGCGGGCAAGGTCACGGCATTGTGGCAGCGGCTGCTGGCACTGGCGGTAGCTGGCACGCGCTGCCGTTTTGACTGGCGGCAACCGCAAGGCAGGCACGGGTGCGGCACTGGCGGCAGCCGTTGTCCTGAAAGGTTTCCGGTTCGGCTTGTACTGGGGGCGTGCCATTGGCTTGAACTGTGCTGTTCAGCAGCAACAATAGGCAGGCAAGTGTGAGTTATTTTCATGGTGCGTGACCTTATTGTGGCAGGCTGCCGGGCAGGATGTAGTTGGTACTGGCGGTGCTATTGCCCGGTGCTAGCAGGATATTGCCCAGCAAGGTGTTCAAGTCATTGCCTGCGCCGGCATACACGGTTTTGCCATCCAGATTCAGGTCAGTGACGCTGTAGCCAGTGAACACGAAAATTGGTGTGGGCAGCCGTATTGGCAGGGGCAGATAAGATCGTGCCCAACACGGCGTTTTTGTCATTGCCAGCCCCATCCGCAATCAACTTGTTATCCTGATTGGCATCACCCGTCGGCAAAGCGGGGAACCTTGCGGATACGACTTTGCCATAAACAGCGTGTGGCTGCAAAATCCAGCAGGCGGGTGTCGCGGAAAGTGCCTAGTGGCGCGGCACTCATCATCCCCAGATGGTTACGGTGGCGTAGCGCCACGTAATAGCTGCCCGCTGGGGCATCCGTAAATACCAGCGTATTGCTGGCGGTGGCGGCATCCACCACATCACCGTCGCGTTGCAGCAAGGCGGCTTTGCTGGCTAGCCGTGTTTTGGGGTTGGTTTTATCGCGCAATTCCACCAACACCCAATCGACCGGCGCATCTGCCCCGCTGGTATTGAGCAGCGCGGCGCTGGTGGTTTCACTGCCCGTGATGACCGAGGTAGGCATACGGTTGTGCCAGCGGAATCAGCCCAGCGGTGCGCAAGCCGTCCTGCATCTGCCCATCGCTTGCCACATAAGCACCTTGCAACAATCCCCTAAGCTTGATGCTTGCCTGCGCATTATTGGGCGCAACCGTGACCGCCATCGGGGTAGTTTGGAAACTAGCGCCATCAACCGTGCCGCTGGCAGTGGTGCGGATATGTGTGGTTCCCACAAAGCCGGTTTGCAAGGTGAAGGATGCGTTCACCAAATTCAACGGCAACTCATTCACCCCCGGCCATTGCGCGGTGACATCCACCCAAGCAAGGATGACATAATGGTCGGTGCTAGGGTCAGCATCCAGATCGTCGGTATCGGCGGTCACTTCCCCGACTGGCTGGGTAGCGTAAGCAAACTGACCACTGACACCCTTGAATTGCAAAGCGTTGGCGTTAAAATGGACGCGCAAGCCCAAGCCTGTTTCTGCACCGTTTTCAGGGCTGGAAACGCTATAGACAGGGGTAAACGCCAGCGTACTGCCGCTGTTGAGCGTGACACTGGTCTGCGCGGGGGTGACGATTTGGGCGGCGTTTACGGGCATTGCCAGCCACAATATAACGCTCGTCAGCGTGACGAAAGGCTTCATGCTTATGGCTATCCATGTTATTTTTTATGATTAACAGCGAACTTATCAGAACTCTGACGTCAAATAAAACGTCAATCATCTAAACGGTATCTTAAAGGGCAAATAATGAACGACTATCCCATGAATACAGCACCATCAAGCGACATCCTGTCATCTGCTTTCCTGTTCGGCAATGTTGGCGCACCTTTTGTCATTGGCTTGGCAGTGGGTTATTTTGCCAAAAAAATGCTGCGGCTCGCCTTATTCTTGGGCGGTGCTGCCATCGTGTTGCTGTTCGTCACCGAGTATTACGGCATTACTGAAATGACAGACGAGAGGCTGCAAAGTGCTGCCAATGCCGCCACCGGCATGGCAAAACAGTCGGGCGGCTTTCTGGTGGAACGTCTGGGACACATTACCAGCAAGGGCGTCAGCGGGGTTGCGGGTTTCTTCGTCGGACTGAAAATCGGCTAATACTTGTAATTCAGCTAACTTGGTTCCATATTAGCGTCCATACATTGAGTGGAAGGTTTAAACCATGAAATACTTATTTTTACTGCTGACGGTCGCCACTATGGCGCTAAGTCCAGCCGTTTTGGCTGAAGAAGCCAGCCCAAGCCAGCCATCTGTTGAGACGGGTGCGGTCAGTGAAAGCAATGACACTGCCCTCGCTGACCTGTGCAATACTTATGCAGAAGAAGACAATATTGCCGCCGATAAAAAGGCCGCCTATCTGAAAGAGTGCATGACCAGCATGACTGACTTGAGTGAAGGTATGCAGGAAGGTTTGCCGCTGGCGTCTGACGAAACCGGTGAAGCGGTTGCCGCGCCTTCTTCCGCGCAGGTAAATAGCAGCCCCGATTTGTTGGTGCAAAATGAGTTGGTCGAGACCCCAGACCCTGCGGCAGAACAATTGAGTGCCGGGAAATAATCCATTTATTCCCCATAAGCCCAGCTTAATTCAATTTTTCTATTTTACTTGATAACTCGATTAGTTAATAAATAACAATATTCGATTCATTTATCGGGCGGGCACACAAAATGATTGGGGTATTTGTTACCTTTTGGCGGACATAAACAGGCAAAAACTGACCTTGCCTGTCTGCAAGAGAGTGCGCAAGGGTTTGTGGGGCGTGAACGCGACCTACTGGCGCTGGATCAAGCATGGCATGATGAATCCACGGGTTTATTCCTGTTGACTGCCTTGGGGGGAACAGGCAAAACCTCACTGCTACAACGCTGGCTAGCTAGGCTGGAAGCCGCTAACTGGCTGGGTGCAGACAATGTGTATGCGTGGTCATTCCCGGATGTGACCGACGATACCGATGTGCAAATCTTGACGGATGAATTCCTCGAACACGCCCTGACATTGGTTTGGCAACCACCTTAAATTGCCTGCACACCCGCTCGAACGCGTCAACCTGTTGGCTAAACTGATCCAACGGCAACGTACCCTGCTGGTGTTGGACAATTTCCCTACTTTCAGCTTTGAAGTCGACGCCGAACACAACGCCCAGCTCACCCAGCCGCTGGGTATTTTAATGAATTGCCTTGTCAGCTTATAATCTGGGTTTATGCGTTATTGCTCATCCGGCAGGCGACTTCCCGTGGGTGAACTATTCCAACCGCAGGTCACCCAACATGTACTGGCGGATCTTACCCAAGACGAAGGCGCGGAATTATTACGCCAACGCGGCGTGCTGCTGCTACCCGATACCCTGCGTAAATTTTCCCATGACTTTTGCGGTCATGCCCTGACACTGGATTTGCTGGGTTCACATCTGGCGAACGGTGGGCGGGTCGAAGAGGTGAATTCGATCCTCGCATGGCGTGACAAGGAACGCGAAGGCTTACAAACCCGGCGGGTACTGGCGCTGGTCGAACAATGGCTGTGGAAAACCCCGGAACTGTTATTGCTCTACCTGATCAGCCTGCTCGACCGCCCGGTGACCCAAAAAGAACTGTTCCTGCTGTTGCGCAGCCAGCGGCAAGCGTGGTTCCAACGCTGGCTGAAACCCGATGAAACCCTGCAAGCCTTAGCACCACTGAGCAAACTCAGCCTCCGCGAATTTTCGCGGGTGCAGCGGCGCTTGTACCAGATGCACCTGATTTCCTCCGCACCCGATACCGGGGCGCTGGATGTCCACGCCCTGCTGCGCACCTATTTCCGCGAACGGGTCAGGGCACGGTTCCCCGGCATTCCTGAGCGTTTGCAAGGGGTCATGGAAAAATGCACCCAAACCTTGGCGGCCATCCTGCCACCAGAAACGCCTGCGCTAGCGGGGGGCAGCCATGGACGGCTGGGGCATTCCGACATGCAATCGGCGGTCAAGGCCACCCGTTCATTGGGGGTGAAACTGGAAAAATCAGCCTTGCAAAAGCATTGGTATCGCGCCTCCATCATTGCCAATCATTTGTGCGAACATCACCTGATCCTCGGCAATATGTCAGCCGCCATGTATTGCGCCCGCCGGGGGGTGGCGTATGCGGAACTCAGCCATGACCAGCCCAGTTTGCTGCAAAACATGAAATTGCTCACCCGGCTATTACGCCTGACGGGGGGAACCCGCGAGGCGGGATTCCTGTTGCAACGCGCCCGTACTATCTGTGGGCGCGAGATGCCGGTGAGGCGCTTGAGCGCATAACGCGGGTGCGCTGAACTTTCTCCAAAATACGCGGACTTACTTGACATGGCACGACAGTCGGTGATTTGTTACCTTGTGGGTAATAAAAGTATTTTACGGGCATTGGGGAAAGAAGATGACCAGAATATTTGTCCGGGACGAGGACAGTTGCGGGCAGAACAACGTGTCTGCCGAAGAATATGTCAACCAGTTCGATGCGCAAGTGTTGTTTGGGCGTACCCACGAGATTGGTTTGCTCAGTCATGCGTGGATTGACCCCCAATCACGCCTGTTCCTGCTCCACGGTGCGACCGGCATTGGCAAAACCGCATTGCTGCACAAATGGTTGCATACCCTGCAAAAAAAGGACTGGCACGATGCCGAAGCCATTTTTTTCTGGTCGTTTTCCCCCCCTGACCTTGCCCACGCTGCCCAAGATCCGGTAGAAGAATTTTTCCGCTATGCCCTGTATTGGTTTGGTGGCGAAGAGGCTACCCGTTGCCCCAACCTGTTGCAAGGTGAATGCTTAGCCAAACTGGTGCAGTCGCACCACACCCTGCTGATTCTGGATGGGCTGGACATTTTGCAATTCAACACGGGCAGTGCCGCTGGCAGCTTGGCTGACCCGCGTCTGGGCTTGTTGCTGGAACGCTTGGCGGAACACAATACCGGCTTGTGCATTGCCGTCAGCCGTGAACCCTTGGTGGGGGATTTTGCCGAGTACCCCAGCGCCTCGCGCCATGAGCTGGGAAAACTCCCGTTGGATGCGGCTGCCGAATTGCTGAGTAGCAAAGGGGTGCAGGCTGATGCTGAGAAACTGCGGCAAATTGCCGTTGATTATGGGCAAAATCCGCTAACGCTGGGCTTGTTAGGCGGTTACTTGAGCGTCTGGCATGGCGGTGATTGGCGTCAGATGGAAAAAATCCCCGTCCTGATGGATCAGCAAGCCGAGGGACGCCAAGCCCGACGGATTCTGGTCGCCAATTCCACCGAACTGGCGGGCAAACCGGGGGAAGCCATCCTCTACTTGCTCTGTATGCTGTACCGGCCGACCCACTGGGATACGCTGGAAGCCTTGCTGGGCAAGGAACGTGGCTGGTCACTGTTCCACAAAAAGCATCAAGACACTTACGCCAGCCTGATCGGCTCATTTGCCCGCCTGAACCAGCAAAAACGCTACCAAGCTATCCTGCAATTGCGTGAATTGGGGCTGGTGGAACTTTCCGGGCGTTGTTTCTGGCTGCCCCAGTGGGTCAGTGAAGCCTATCAGCGCCAACTCAAATACGACTGGCCGCAAGCGTGGAAGCAAGCCAACCAGCGACTGATGCAATACTACGCCACCCTGCCCAAAGAAGTGGATCTGAGCGGGATCATTCCGCTGACTACCACGCAAAAGTCCGTCAAAGTCTCCGGGCTATTTGGCAAACCCGTGGTGCAAGCCGCCCCGCCGGAAGAAGCCGTTCCCGAAGCCGCCCCCGTCATTGCTGAAGTGGCGGTGGAAGAAGCCGCCCCCATCATTGCTGAAGTAGCGGTGGAAGTGGAGGCAGAAGCAGAAACCGCAGCAGCAGAAACCGTTCCGGTCATCGCTGAAACTCAGGTGGAAGCTGCCGCACCAGAGCTTGATTTGAACTGGTTGAACAGCCTGACGCCGGTCATCGCCGAAGTTCAGCTCAAGGACACCGTGACGTTCAACGCGGAAGCTCAGGCCGAAGACGCACAGCCCATCATTGCCGAAGTGGTGGCAATAGCCGAGCCAAGCCCGCCGCTCATCCCCGCCAAACCGGCGTTTAGCCGCAGCGACGTGGAAAACCTCAGCAATCTGATGGCACAGTTGAAAAACTACCAGAATTCGCTGCAAATGCTGCAAATCCGCACCAAAAAGTTCCAGAAACACGTCAGGCAACTGGATAAAGAGGTAGAATCCATGCACTATCCATTCGCAAGAACAGGCACGGATTCCCGCTGATTAGCGACAGGAAACGCCTGCCGATTTAGCAGTTTGACGGTTTCGACAGGTAACATGGCTCTACTTCATTTACGCAATATCCATCTGGAAAACGGCGATAATCGCCTGTTTGACGGCATCGACCTCACCATTGAACCGAACGAACGCCTGTGTTTGCTGGGGCGCAACGGCACGGGCAAATCCACGCTGATGAAGCTGCTGTGCCGCGACATCCTGCCGGATGATGGTGAAATGATCCACCAGCCCGAACTCAAGATTGCCCGCCTGCAACAAGACGTACCGCACGACCTTGCCGCCCGCATTTTCGACATCGTGGCGGAAGGCTTAGGCGAAGTGCAGCCCGAAGACGAATGGCAAATCCAGTGGAAAGTCGAAACGATACTGTCACGTATCCAGCTTGACCCCGACACCTTGTTTGAAAGCCTTTCCGGCGGCTGGAAACGCCGCGCCTTACTGGCCCGCGCCCTCGTTGCCGACCCTGATTTGCTGTTGCTTGACGAACCCACCAACCACCTCGACATCCCCGCGATTGAATGGTTGGAAAACTTCCTGATGGGCTTCAAAAGCACCTTGCTGTTTGTCAGCCATGACCGTTCCTTCGTGCAAAAGCTTGCCACCCGTATTATCGAACTCGACCGGGGCAAACTCACCAGTTGGCCGGGTAATTTCCAAAAATATCAGGAAAATAAACAAGCTGCACTGGATGCCGAAGCCCAACAAGCTGCGCTGTTCGACAAGCGTTTAGCCGACGAAGAAGTGTGGATCCGCCAAGGCGTCAAAGCCCGCCGCACCCGCAACGAAGGCCGGGTACGCCGTCTGGAAGCGATGCGCGAAGAATTCAAGCAACGCCGCAACCTGCAAGGTAAAGTCACCGCGCAAATCGGGCAAGGCGAAAGTTCCGGCAAAGTGGTCATCGACGCCACCCAGCTTGATTACGGCTGGGATGATAAGTTGCTCATCAGCGATTTCAACACCACGGTATTGCGCGGCGACAAGATCGGTATTATTGGCCCGAATGGTGTGGGCAAAACCACCCTGATCAAGCTGCTGCTGGGGCAGTTACAACCCACAGCGGGCAAGGTTGACCTCGGCACACGTCTGCAAGTCGCCTATTTCGACCAGCACCGTGCGCAATTTGATGGTGAAAAAAACCTGCGCGACAATATCGCCGCTGGCTCGGATTTTGTCGAAATCAACGGGCAGAAACGCCATATCATCAGCTACTTGCAAGACTTCCTATTCACCCCGCTGCAAATCCAAAAGCCGGTGAAAGTGCTGTCGGGTGGCGAACGCAACCGTTTGTTGCTGGCACGGCTATTCTCACAACCTTCCAACTTGCTGGTACTCGACGAACCGACCAACGACCTCGATGCCGAAACCCTCGAATTGCTGGAAGAGTTATTGATCGACTACCAAGGCACCTTGTTGCTGATCTCGCATGACCGGAGTTTCCTCAACTCAGTGGTGACCCGCAGCATCGTGTTTGAAAACGGTACGATTGGCGAATACGCAGGCGGTTACGACGACTGGCTGCTGCAACGCCCCGCGCCTAGCACTGACAAGCCCGCCGCTAAAACCGACAAAGTGGCAGAAAAATCCCCAGCAGCCACCCAAGCAGAAGCCCAGCCGGTCAACAAGCCCAAAAAGCTCAGTTTCAAGGAACAGCGCGAATTGGAACAACTTCCAGCACGCATCGAACAACTCGACATTGCCATTGCAGCCTTGCATGACATCATGGGCAAGCCCGATTTCTACCAGCAGGGCAGCGAACAGATTACCGCCAAACAAGACGAGTTGCAGCAACGTGAAGCCGAGCTGGAAGCAGCCTTCAAACGTTGGGGCGAGCTGGAACAGTAGACATAAAAAAACCGGCTCCCGAAAGAGCCGGTGAATTATGTGCCGGTAGATATGGTCAGTTGAGGGGTCCCCCGGCACATAGAGACGATGCAGAAAACGGCTTATCTATTGAAGCTTTGACCCCGTTAATAACTGCGACTTATGGTAAGTCTAACAAAGAAAAAGTAAACAGCGGTTTACCTGAAAGCACTTTTTTTCACTTTTTTGATTAAAAAACCTAGCAATCACCATAGGTCGGCGCTATGAAACAAGATCGGGTATTTGATGGGCTTGCCCAACGCTTCCAGCGCAGCATTTATGACGACCCGCGTGGTGCCATCCGGCTGGCGATTTTGCAAGATGATCTGGCAGCCTTGGTGGTGAATAGCGGCGGACAGCCGTTGCGGATTCTGGATGCGGGCGGTGGTCTGGGGCAAATGGCTATCTGGCTGGCGCAGCAAGGGCATCAGGTGGTGCTGGCGGAACCATCCGCCGATATGTTACGGGCAGCGGCAAGCGCGATTCAGGCGGCGGGATTGACGGATTCCATCCAATTATTGCCCGCCAGTGTGCAGGAATTGGCAACATACCAACTCGAACCCTTTGACCTGATCACCTTCCACGCGGTGCTGGAATGGTTGGCGCAACCCCGCGCGGTGTTGGAACAATTACTCACCTACCTAAAACCGGGCGGCTGGCTGTCGCTGATGTTTTTCAATTACCACTCCAGCGTGATGCGCCATCTGATTGCGGGGGATCTGGAAACCGTGCGCCAAGATGCCATCGCCAGTGATGGACGCCAAGGCTTAGCGCCGATTTCACCGCTGAAACCGGATGAAGTGTTGGCTTGGTTGCAACCGCTAGGGCTAAGGCTGGAAACATGGTCGGGGGTACGCTGTTTCTACGACTATATGTACCGCGATGTGCGTAAGACAGCTGAAGCTGGAGGAAGTTCTGCCGTTGGAGCGCCACTATTCACGGCTTGGAACCGTGGCGTTCCTTGGCGCGTTACCAGCACATGCTGTGCCAGTCTTCTTCGTTCTGATACCTTTGTTCGTGGTGGCGGTCAACAGCATATAAGTTAAATGATAGGTTTGGCTTATGTTAATAACAGAGCCAAGTCCATGAGTGCCACCACCATCCTGTCTGCCTATTACAAACACAAGCAAGGCGGCTTTACCACACGCCTGTACCGTGCTTGGCAGGCATTGGGTGCTGCTGGTCACCAAGTCATTTATGTTGCTGCGGAAGCCTTGCCGGTAACCGGGGCAAACATTCGCCCGGTGATCTTGCCGATGCGTTCCAAACCCGGCTCAGTGTGGTATTGGCCTGAATTTTACCTGCGGGCGGTGCGCGAAATGCGCCGCCTGACCCGTGAATATCAGGCCACCCAGCATTTCATGTTTTCGTTTTTTTACGCCACCATTTCCATTGTGGCGGGGATTGGCTTGAAGGTGCGCACCCTGACCTTCATACGCGGGGATGATGTGTTTGACTCGCGCCAAAAACGCTTTGCCCGCCCACGTATTTTGATCCACCGTTTGCTGGAAAAGCTGGGGATGCGGCATTCGCACCGGGTCATTACCACCAGCGAAACCATGCGCAGCATCATCAACCAGCGTTCGGGGGGGCAGGAAAAAACCGTGTGTCTGCCCAATAACATTGTGACCCAGCCGCTGGCGCTACCACTGCCCAATATCCGTCAGGGTACTATCCGCATTGTCACCGTGTCGGTGCTGACCCCGCGCAAAAACATCTTGTTCATGCTGGAGGCACTCAGCCAGTTGCGGGCGACTAACTGGGAATACGTGGTGATCGGCGGCGATACCAGCGGGGTGGGCTATCAGGCGCAACTGCAAGCTTTCGTTGAGACGGCGGGGATTGCCGACAAGGTAAGCGTTCCTCGGCTGGCGGGACGATATTGCTGCCATTGTGCAGACTTGCCACTTATTTGCCTTCCCCACTTTGCATGAAGGTTCCCCCAATGCCTTGTTGGAGGCAATGGGCTATGGGCTGCCTTGCCTTGCCAGCGACATCCCTGAAATACGTGAAGTGTTGCCCGACCCTGAGTTGCTGTTTTCCCCCGACCAGCACGCGGCATTGGTCAGCAAGCTGGAACGCTTCCTGCAATTGCCGGGTTATGCCACGGTGATCAAGGCCAAAACTGCCGCCTGTCAGGCAGGTTACGCTTCGATTGGGATCGGCGGATGGTGGGATTGGTCGAATTCCAACAACTAAACAATCAAGGAAACCCATGATGTTTTTAAAAAATGCATTTCTTTACACCGCAGGTGTAGGCTTTTTGGCATTATCCAAAGCCAAAAACAGCCTACAGGGTTATTCCTCGCCGAAACCTTTTGATGTTTCTGAAGTGGGACGCTGTATTGATTATGATATTCAGGTGGTAGATTTATGGTTATCCCATCTTCAGCACTATACCCACCAGCCCAATGCCTTGTTTGGCAAGAATGTGCTGGAACTTGGCCCTGGTTCCGATTTAGGTATTGGGCTGTATTTGCTGGCAAAAGGCTGTGCGCAATATAACGCCTGTGATGTCAATGCCTTGATGAAGTCCACCCCCGACAGTTTTTATGAGCAGTTTTTTGAATACTTGACGCAACTGGATAGCGCGGTAAATAGCGTTGCCTTGCAAGCGCAATTAACGGCAATGCAACAAGGAAAACCTTCGCAGCTTAATTATGTGGTGCGTAATGATTTCGACATTGTTGCCGCCTTCGGGGAATCCAGCATGGATTTGGTGTTTAGTCAGGCCGCTTTTGAGCATTTTGATGATATTGATGCCACGATTAGGCAGCTCAGCGTGGTATGCAAGCCGGGGGCAACGCTGGTGATCGAAGTGGATTTGAAAGCACATTCCCGCTGGGTACGCGATAAAGACCCGAACAGCATTTACCGTTACTCCAATAGCGTCTATGACCTGTTACGGGTGAGTGGTGCGCCCAACAGGGTACGCCCCTTCCAGTATCAGGAAGCCTTGGAGCGTTCCGGCTTTAGGGATGTGGTGATTACCCCGCTTAAAAAGCTGGCTGACCCAGTAGCCAGCTATGCCGGTTTAGATCCAGCGTTTCAGGATGAAAAAAACCAGATGGACTATTTATCCATCATGATTTGTGCCAGAAAACCCGGCAACGCCTAAGCACATGGAAACCAAAGGCTATGCCAGCGCCACTACCGTCAGGTTGCTGGCGATTGCCCTCAATGCGCTAGGCTCACTGTTATTGCTGCCCTTCGTACTCAAGGCACTGGGGGAATATGCCTTCGGCATTTGGGCATTGGCGACCACTATCACGGGTTACTTGTTGCTGCTCGATTTTGGCATTGCCGCTGCTTGTACCCGCTACTTGTCGATGCAGGCTGAAAATGGGGTAGGTTGGCGGCGCACCTTCAGCAGTGCCATGCTGCTGTCGCTATTACTGATGGGGATTTTGTTGCTGGCGGCACTGCTGGTGCAACTTATGCTGCACACTGAGGTGCTGCCAAGGCATTATCAGCCGTTGCCGGATGTGGTCACGTTGCTGCTGGTGGAGGTGGCATTATCTATCCCGTTGCGCTTGTACCAAAGCATCCTGCGGGCTGAAATCCGCTATCTGGAAATGGGGTGGTTTGAAATCGCCCGCATCGGCTTGCGGCTGTTAGGCATCCCGCTGATCTTGTGGTTGGGCGGGGGCTTGATGAGCATCATCTTATACGGCTCACTGACCAATCTGCTGTTTTTCATCATGATGCTGGTGAGTGTGTACTGGCGTGACAAAACCACCCACTTCCATCGGCTAAGTATTGATTTACCGCACCTCAAAGAGCTGTTTAGCTTCAGCAAATATATCGCCTTGACCCAAGTTGCCGAGTTCTTCAAGTACCGCACCGATAACCTATTGGTGGGGATCTTATTGGGTATTAGCGCGGTTGCCCCTTACGCGATCATGATTGTGGTCGTTGATATGGTGGCGCAAATCCTCACCCGCTTTCAGGGTTATTGGGATACCATCATTATCCGCCACGTGGGGCAGGGACGCCCCGCAGCGGCGCTGGACACCATGCTGAAATCCCTGCGGATTGGGGTTTTACTGGCGCTATTGGCGGCATTCAGTATCAGCGTGTTGGGGGATACCTTCCTGACGCTATGGGTTGGGGAACAATACGCCTACCTGAAAACCCCCTTGACGCTGTTCAGCCTAGTCATGGTGGGTTATGCCTGCCAAGCGGCAACGTCGCCTTATTTTAATGCCTTAAATAAACAGCAAGCCAATGCATGGCTGGCGTTGGCTGAAATCCTGCTGAAATTATTACTGGTAATACCCTTAGCCCACTTTTACGGCTTTGAAGGAGTGATCTATGCCGGAGTGCTGGCAACCTTGGCGGTCATGGTGATGCGCCTGCGTGTGGTTACCCAAATAGCAGAAATCAGCACGTGGACGCTGTTAGGCATCATTTTTGGCGTCAAGCAATAATTTTTACGGGTCATCCAATAGTTTTAACCACTTATCCCAAGTCTCATGGTAGTCCCTTCCCCTACCGCCTACCCTTAATCTCAAGCTTCGGCTTAACAATAAAGTTAATGGAGATGCCATGAAGATCGCGTTCGTCGCCATAAAAGGCATAGATAGGATTGGCGGTGTTGAAACCTATACGCTAGAGCTTGGAAAAAGGCTGGTAGATGCTGGTCATCGGGTTATCGTATATGTCGTGAAAAGCCGCGAATATCCGCGCCCGTTCTATTATCAAGGGATGCAGATTATTCCTCTACCAACCTTGAAGCATAAATATTTTGAAAAGATGCTGTTGGTGGTGTTTGCCAGTTTTCACCAGTTTTCAATAAAAGATATTGATGTTATCCATTATCATGCGATTGGCCCAAGCTTATTTTCCTTTATCCCGCGCCTTACCGGTCGCTGCACCGTATTCCAAAGTCATGGGCATGAATGGGAACGCAGTTCATGGAATGGTATCGCTCGCTTATTTTTTCATTTATCGGAAAAACTGACCTTTTGGTTTGTCAATGACTCGACAGCGGTTTCCTACGCGCTCCAATATTATTACCAACGGAAATATAAGCGCCGGGTGACGTACATCCCGACCGGCATTACGCCTCGGCTTTCAGCCCCGGTCAACAGCATTGCCCGCCACGGTGTCAGTGCAGATGGGTATATTTTGTACGTGGGGCGGCTTTCGCGGGAAAAACGGGTGCATGACCTGATCTTGGCCTACCAGAAATTGGCTCAGGATAAGCTCCGCTGGTGATTGTCGGCAGTGCCCGTGACGACGACCCTTACTATGGTGAATTGCGGGCGTTGGCAGGTGATGACCCGCGCATTCTGTTCACTGGGGCAGTCTATGGCGAGGAACTGGCGGAATGGTATAGCAACGCTTTCGTCTATGTGTTGCCCTCGCAGATGGAGGGGCTTCCCATCACCTTATTGGAAGCCATGAGCTTGGGGCGCTGCTGCATTGCCAGCGATATTGACGCCAACGTAGAGGCATTAGGCGGTAAAGGCATCCTGTTCCCCGTCGGCAACCCCGATGCATTGAAAAACTGCCTGCAAGAGGCGATTGCCAACCCGGACACTATCCGGCAAACAGGTGAGATCCTGCACCAGCATGTCCTGAACCACTATACTTGGACGCTGGTAGCCGAAAAATTCATCCATTTTTACCAAAAGGCCACCCAGTCGGTCGGACAACAAGGCAGTACTGCTATCATGAAAGACAACAACGAAACCCCTGCACAGTATCCTGTGACCCCCTCTTCTCAGGCAGCCGATAACGCAGTCATCCCGTTGCTGGCGGCGGCACAGAACCAGTACCCACCACCTCCGGCGCAAATCCCCTTCCGGCAATATTGGAGTGTGTTGCGGCATCATGCCCGCACTATCCTGCTACTGACGGCGGCTACGACCACGCTGCTGTTAACGCTGGCGGTGTTGACCAATCCGACTTATACCGCTAAAAGCAGCATCAAGATCGAAACTACCCTCCCGAAACTACTGGAATACGATGTTGATACCACGCGCCAACCGTCCTACGTGGATGAAACCGTGTTTTACAACACCCAATACAAAATGTTGCGCAGCCGTGACTTGGCGGAGCGCGTCATCAATAAACTGGGTATCCGGGACAGCTTGCTTGCAGAGCGTACTTTCAAGCCTGCCGCTTACTGGCTGATCGACCCACCTAAGGCGCTGTTCACCTCAGTGGTAGGCACCGTGCGTGGCTTATTCTCTGGCGACACGGAACAGGCCGAGGATGCCCCGTTGGTAACTGCCGAGGAAATTTTCCTCCAGAACCTGACGATCAAGCCCGTCAAAAACTCACGTATCATCGACATCCATTACACTGCCCAAGACCCGGTGCTGGCGCGTGATATTGTGCAAGCCATGACCGAGGCATTCGTTGGGGAACAAGACCGGGGTCGCCAAGAGTCGGCTGAACAGGCCAAGCAGTTTTTGGATAAGCAGATGGATGAAGCACGTGAAAAGCTTCAAGCCAGCGAGGTTGCCCTAGTCCGCTATGCCCGCGACAAAAACATCGTTGACACCAACTCGGACGAGCCGGTCATTGCCAAAAACATTGAGGAACTCAGCAAGGCATACATGGCGTCGAAAGAAAACCGCATCCGCACCCAAAGCCTCTACAGCCACAAAGGCAACTTGGCGGGTGTTCTGGGGGCGGAAGATGATCCAGTCATCCAAGAACACAAAAAAGAACTCGGCAAATTGCAAGGCACGTATCTGGCGAACTTGGAGCTGTTTAAACCCAACTTCCCTTCCATGTTGAGCCTGCAAGAACAAATCCAAAGCCGTGAGCGCATGATTGCAGAACAAAGCGCCCGCATCCAAAGCAATACCACCAATAACCTCAAAGCGTCCTACGATGCGGCATTGACTGAAGAACAGAAGCTGGGTAAAGAGATCAAGTTATTGGAAAAGCAATTATTGGCATTCCGCTCCAATAATATCGGCTACACCAGCCTGAAACGTGATGTAGACACTTCGCGCAGCCTTTACGAGGGGTTGCTGCAACGCCTGAAGGAAGTCAGTGTGGTCGAAACTGCCCAGACAGATAATGTCAGGATTGTGGATAAAGCCGTGACACCCACCAGAAAAGATGGCCCCGCTTACTCAAAATACCTGTTGCTAGGGATCCTCTCTGGCCTTTTCCTTGGCGCTTTCTTGGTGCTGATGCGCGAAATGATGCGCCCCAAGGTACATATCATGAAAGACCTGCAAGATATTGGTGGGCAATATCAAGTACTGAGCGCACTGCCTTACACCAAAGGGCTGTCAGGCAGCAGTTTGGCGCAAACTTCGGTGCGCAAACCGGCACTGGCGTGGCTGGACGCGATGCGCTACCTGAGGACTTCGCTGGCATTGGCGAATGGCGGTAGGTTCCCGCAAGTCCTGCACATTACCAGCCCATTGCCGGGTGAAGGCAAAAGCACCACTGCCACCAACCTGAGTATCCTGCTGGCCAATTCCGGTCATAAGGTGCTGCTGATTGATGCCGACCTGCGTAAGCCGACCGTCCACAAGCATTTTGACTTGGATAACAGTTACGGGCTGACCCATTATCTGACCGCCGCCACCAAGGAAAGCCCGCTGAACCGAATCAAAGGTTCACGCTTATTGTTTGTGGTGTGCGCGGGGCCTGCCGTATCCGACCCAGTTGAAGCCTTATCCAGCCAACGGATGCAAGAACTGCTGGACAAAGCCCGTGGGATATTCGATTACGTCATTATTGACGCGCCCCCGGTACTGGGCATGGCAGATTCCCTGCTGCTGTCCAGCCGTGCGGATGGAACCCTGCTGATCGTCGGCAACAACAAGTCCTCCAAGCAGGATGTGCGTACTGCGATTGACTGCCTAGAAAAAAGTCATGGCAGGATTGTTGGCATGGTGCAAAATATGGTTCCCAAAGCCGACAGCATGAATGCCAGCGGCTACTCTGACGGGCGTACCATGCTAGTCCACGCATAATTCTGTTCATACACCATGACGGCGATGACAATATCCATGAACAGGTCGTTACTGAGGATGCCCGCATTGTGGAACAGCGAATTCAGGAATGCACCGATGATAAATACCACCCGGTAGCGGTTGCCGCCCGCTATCCGGTAAAGGTAATACCCTAGCAGCAACAATCCGGCAAATCCGTAAGTGTGTATCAGGTTCAAAATGGAATTGTGTACCGGCACAATATATTGCGCTTTTTCGCCCGGTTCATAATCAAACAGGTTGCGCCCATTGACGAAATACTCGACTGCATATTCCACCGTATCGAAATTGAAGCCGTAACCAAACGGCTGTTGCAGAAACAGCTCAAACCCATACTTGTAGAGTGTGGAACGCCCGGCTGCCGAGGCATCGTCTAGGCTGACCATACGTGAGTCTACGTCCGAGCCACCGCCGCCACCCATCCAGACATAAGCAAGCACCCCCAGCAAGACCAGCAGGCCAGTCGCCGGGATGGCGCGTGCCGGAAATAGCAACAGGTAGACAATGGCTGGCATAAACAGGGCTGCCCCCATCGCCGAGCGGGTTTCGGAAGCAAAAATCCCCAGTATCAGGATGACGCTACTCGCCAGAGTCATGAGCTGGATACGTGGGTTATCCCGGTTCAAGATGGCAAAGTAAAGGGTCAGGATCAGCGCACTAAGTAACATGTAGGTTTGGGGGATCGCATACAGGGTAAGACCGGGGGGGCGCATCAGCACTTCGGTGATCTGGGTGCGGATTTCGTCGCTGAGTTCCTTGTTTTGTATGGAGGTCAGCAGGGCGTGCAGCTTCCAAGCCGTGTTGATGCCAACGCCTTGCATGATACCCAGCAAGGCGGAAGGCAGCGCAATGCCCACGATGGTGAATATCAGGGTGCGGATGCCAAACTGTTCGATAACATAATAGGCAACCAGTATCATCAAATAAGACTGTAATAGCTTGAGTTCACCGTTGGCGATATTCCCCAGTGTCACATTATTGGTCAGTGAAATCACCAGCCCAATGATAGCCAGCAGCAAATAAACCAGATTCACCGTGCGCAGTTTGGACATGACTGTTGAGTCCAGCAGCATCACCAGCCCACCCGCCAGCAAGATCAGGAAAGAGCGCACCGGCAAGCCCGCCAAATACACATTGTTAAGGTAGGCCAGAAAAATGAAATGCAGGGCAAACAGCCCCAGAATGAGGGTGCGCATGGTTATTTCCTTGGCGTGTTTTCAATCATATTGAGGTAGGCCAGACTGGGTTCTGGTTCTGGGTCGTAACCACCGTCAGGGCTGGCGTAGGCATGGTAGTCCGAAACGAAAAACACATAACGCCCGGAGGCAGAGCTGGCGGCACGCGCTTCGCGTTTATACATAGTGACTTCGCCCTCATGGGTCACACCCCAACGTTGTGCTGCCTGTTTCGTGGTTGCCTGTTTGGGGCCGCGCCCGTGCCGGGAATTACCGAGATACCGCGTTTCACTTTGTCCAGTAATATCAACCTGATACAAACCACCATCCCGTGAGCGCGACATCAACACCCACCCCGGCATACCGGGAATGCGGGCAACGTGCCCAGAGGCATTGTCACTCGGCGCAGGCTCCTGTTCCGGGCCAGCCTTGGGCGGCCACACATGGCGCGGTTGGGCATCTGCCAACTTGACGGCGGACAAGCCATGCCAGTCGCCATACACCAGCCACGGCTCCCCTTCTGGGTCAAGGACAAAATCGCTGTGCTTCACATCATCAAGGATCACGCGGGGGGTAGCATTGGCAGCTTGCCCAAACGGCACTGCCAGCGTTTTTTCGGTTGGCTGGTATTGGGCAAACAGGATGTGTTGCCCGCTGGGGTCTACGCTTGCCCAGTCAAATGCCGCTTCATCGCCAGCCACTTTGCGGCGTGCCAATGGGCGCTTGTCCTTAACCTCATAAGGTTGGAGATAAATCCCCGAACCGTCTTGTGCCGCCCCGGCAAGCACCAAGCGTTGCCCGTCATCGCTAAAATTGCCTTCGCCAAAACCAAAGGTCACGTAGCTAAAATCGGCAAATGTGTCCCACACCTCGGTATGCGTTTTATACGTATCAAAGTCGATGGTGGCACGCAGCAGGCGGTTGCCTTGCGTGAACCAGTAAACATTGTCGGCCTGTTTGTCCCACAACAATTGGCGTTGCTGGATATGTGCCTCAGGGGAGGCACTAGGAACCCAAGCAACCAGCCGTTTGTCTGCCAAACGCCACAGCGCGGCGTAGGGCTTGCCTTGCCCGCCGGAACTTAAGGCATGAGTTTCGCTACGGTTGGAAGGCGGGGTGCGGCTATAAAAGTGTTGGGCGTGCAATAGGGTAATGGCGTCATTGCCATCAGGATGCGCGAGTTGCTGCCCCATTTCGGTGGCACTTCCACCCAGCCGCCACACCTTGAAGCCAGTATCCGGGTCAAGCTTGAAGTCGCCAAATGCGGGGGCTGCCATACGGGTAGTGGCATGGCTGATGCCGTAAGTCAGTGATAACAAGCCGATTATGAGCAAAGCAACAACATTAGGTTTTTTGGTCATTAGAATAAAAGTCTGGAGTAAATTACTTTTTTATTATCACGGCGTTTACAGGCTATGGCTATGTTTTTACGACAAGGCGGCGGCTATCCGTGATTGCTGCGTTACTGAAAGTTTACCCCTGTCTTTAGGTGATGTTTTAACAATGACATTAAGAAGGATCAATGGTATGAGGAAGTTTATTTACCGGCTGCTCGGTATTTTTTGGCTAATGCTGTTATTGCCAACAGGTCTACAGGCAGCCACTAACCAACCGGGTGTGGTACTGAGTTTCGATGATGCATTCGTCGACCAATGGCACACCTTCTTTGCGGGGCGCACGGATGTTAAGGCAACTTTCTTTGTTGCTTATTGGCACACGCTATCCGCAACGCAAATTAACAAGTTAAGGGATTTGCAAGCTGGCGGGAATGAAATAGGTTGCCACAGTTATGATCACGTCGGGGTGGGGGATCTACGCTTTAATTTTGACCCCAACAAAGCCAGCCTGTATGTGGCTGAACAAGTTATCCCCGCCATCGCCAATATGCAGGCATCGGGATTTTATCCGGTCAGTTTTTCTTACCCCTCTGGTGAGCGTGACGCCAATTACGATGCGGCTATTCGCCCCTATGCGCCTTATTTGCGCAGCACCTTTGCGGACAGCAGTAAGCAATTGGCGCAAATGAACGATATTTACCACAGCAGCACCAAGAATTATGGCTTCCTCGCTGGCGATGGCATGGATACTGGCTATCAGAATGAACTGCCTGAAATTGAGGCTGCTTTAGTCCGGGCAAAAAATAACGGTGAAATCATTAATTTGTATGCCCACCGCATCATTCCAGACGGTGCTGAGGGGCATAACTATGGCATGTATGCCGCAAAGCTGAATGCCATTATCACCAAAGCAAAAGAACTTGGCTTGAAATTTTATACTTTCAATGAAGCCTATCAGGTCGGGAATCAAGGCGGCGGTGGTGGTGGCGGTGAAAATAACGCCACAATTACCACCTCAGTAGAAGGCAACCGGGTTCACCTCACGTGGAGCGGTATGCCCGCGCATAATTTTGTCGGGGTGGCATTGGCTGGGCAAACTACATGGCTATACGGCGGGGATACGGATGGGGCTGCTTCAGGGAAGATCGGGGTGACGGTTGCCAACCCGGTGGCAGGCCAGCAATACGTGGCGCACTTTTATTTGAATGGCAATGTGGTTTCCACCTCTGCACCGTTTACCTTTGCGGGTGCGCCGCCTTCGCCGACAGTGGCAGCACCGACTAATTTGGTGGCAACCAGCCCTACCGCTGGTAACGTTAGCCTGAATTGGGGCGATGCCAGCAGCAATGAGACCGGGTTCAAAGTAGAACGGTGCGAGGGTGCATCTTGCAGCAATTTTGTGGAAGTTGGCTCAACCGCCGCCAATGTGGCGACATTCACTAACACGGGCTTGAGTGCTGCGACTTACCGCTACCGGGTACTGGCTTACAATGCTAGCGCCTCGTCAACTTATTCCAACATTGCTGCTGTGGTGGTAACAGGAAGTGGCGGCGGTGGCGGTGGTGCTGGTCAAATTGTCACGGCGGTAGAAGGCAATCGGGTTCACCTCACGTGGAGCAGTATGCCTGCGCATAACTTTGTAGGCGTAGGGCTTGCGGGGCAAACCACATGGCTATACGGCGGTGATACCGATGGGGCAGCCTCAGGGAAGATCGGGGTCACGGTTGCCAGCCCGGTGGCGGGCCAGCAATATGTGGCGCACTTTTATTTGAATGGCAATGTGGTTGCCACTTCCGCCCCGTTTACTTTTGGCGCTGCACAGCCACCGCCTGCTGCGCTTGCCGCACCGACCAATTTGACGGCAACCAGCCCTGCCACCAAGCGGGTACGGCTGGATTGGGCGGATGCCAGCAGTGATGAAACTGGCTTCAAAATTGAGCGTTGCCTTGGTGCTGCCTGTACCAACTTTGCGCTTGTCAAAACGACTGCCGCCAATGTGGTCACGTTCACCAACACGGGCTTGCAGGCAGGCAAAACTTACCGTTACCGGATACGTGCTTACAAGGCAAGCGTGTATTCCCCCTATACCAGCATTGTAAACGGTGAAGGCACTCTAGCTAGCCTAAAGCCATTACGCCGAGACTTGTTGGCAGCCAAGGTAGGGGTCGGATGACCCAACCCCTACTTTTGCCACCAACCGCCGTAACTGGCGTTTATCGTCCTGCCGTTTGGCAGAATTGCTTTTTTCATGCACACCGCCCCGATGGATAAACAGGTGGTGGGCGACGGGGTTGCGGCTTACGCCGCTGCTTGTTTGCCATGAGCATCTCCTCGTGTTGGCAGTTTGAACCATTGCGCCTTACCGTGCCGTTGCAGGTAATGCAGATAGCGGACAGGTTTAAGGAAGTCCGGTGCTTCGCTGGTTGGGACGAAGCAAAACTTTTTCGGCAATTCGGTGTACAAGTAACGCGGCGGTTTGCCGTAGTGGTAATAACGCTCGATCCCTTTGAGGCGGTTGCCCGTATCAAAGCTGTGGTAAAACACCTCACGGATACCGAGTTCGCGGCGAATGAAGCACAAGGCCGCTGTCAGCATCGCCTCATCCCACACCTTGGCGTAAGGGCGTAATACCTCACGGTATTGGCGCATATTGTCCGCACCGTAGCACTCATCCTCACCACTATCCGCAGCGCCTTTTACCCAGTCGGACTGAATTTCCTCAATCAATGCCTGATTGCTGGCGAAATCGAGGTCGATCCGCGCCCATGCCAAGGTTTCCAATGCACCATCTTTACGCACCGGATGCCCGTGGTAGGAAAACGGGGCAACATTGTCGGTGTTGACCAGCGTTTTGAAGTGCCGCTGATGGTCATTGGCAAAATTCAGTTGCAGCACCAAGTCGTAGCCGGTGCGGCAAATCTGTTTCCAATGGCGGTCATCCTTGTCCTCCGTGCCCCACTCGTCCAGCGTGAGGATGAAATTCAACGGCTTGTTGTCGCGGTATTGTGCTAATACCGCTTCCAAATGCCACGGTTCTAGTTGCCCTTTGCCTGCCATTGCCAAGGCTTTTGTGACCATCGGTTTGCTCAATAACTTGGCGTAAGGGGAACGCCGCAAGGCCGCAATCCCCATGCCGTTGCCGATGTAGTCCTTGAGCAATTGCAGGGCGTAGCTTTCCGGCGCGTAGTGGAACACCGTGCGCTGACTGCTTAAGCATTCGCGGATCAGTTCAACTTGTGTCTTTTCCATGTTTCACTCGTTTCCTTTCACACAAATGACTTGCTTCAATGTATGTACGACCTCGACCAGATCGCTTTGGTTCTGCATCACCACGTCGATGTCTTTGTACGCACCGGGAATTTCATCGACCACGCCTTTGTCCTTGCGGCATTCGACGCCCTTGGTCTGGGCTTCCAGATCCAGGGTGTTGAAACGCCGTTTGGCTTCGGTGCGGCTCATGCGCCGCCCTGCGCCGTGCGAACACGAGCAGAACGATTGCGCATTGCCCAAGCCACGCACGATGTAGGATTTTGCCCCCATGCTGCCGGGAATAATGCCAAGCTGCCCCACCTGCGCACTGATTGCGCCCTTGCGGGTCAGGTAGACTTCCGCGCCGAAATGGGTTTCCTTCTGCACATAGTTATGGTGGCAGTTGATCGCCTCGCTTGGTGGTGGTGAAAGCGGGCAGTTGCTTTGCTGCCTTGCAACGCTTCCAATACCAAGCGCATCATTTCGCGGCGGTTGAGCGTGGCGTAATCCTGCGCCCAACTCGACCGCTTCCACGTAATCGTCGAAATGCTGCGTGCCTTCGGTGAAATACGCCAAGTCTTTATCGGGCAGTTGACCGAGTTGCTTGCCGACATCCTTTTTGGCTTTTTCGATGAAATAGCGCCCGATGGCATTGCCGATCCCACGACTGCCGGAATGCAGCATCACCCACACGTCGTCGCTTTCGTCGATGCACAGTTCGATGAAATGGTTGCCACCACCCGAGCGAGCCGAGTTGCTTACCCCAATGTGCGGTGAAAATTACGCTGCATTTTCAGCAGACCGGGGTGCTTGGCGGTAATCACATCCAGATGTTTGCCGATATTATTGAAGGTTGCGCCGCCCACACTCGGCTGGTCGTGTTCATCGAAACCCGTGGGCACGAGCTTTTCAATCGCACAGCGGATTTTGTGCAAGTCGTCGGGCAAATCGTGGGCTTTGAGTGACAAGCGCACGGCATTCATCCCGCAACCAATATCCACCCCGACCGCCGCCGGAATAATCGCCCCCTTCGTCGGGATCACAGAACCCACGGTCGCCCCAATGCCGTGATGCACGTCGGGCATCGCCGCAATGTGGCTGTGGATGAAGGGCAATTTAGACAGGTTCCCCAATTGGGTCAGGGAGGCGCTGTCCACGTCGTCGGTAAAAATCTTGACCGGTACCAAGCCCTTGTTGAGCATAAAACTGATAGGCATAAAAAAACCCCGTTGGTTTTTTAGGCCATCCGGGGTTTTCGACATGCTGCAAACGAAGCGCCGCATTCTTACACCGGATGACTGAAAATCAGTCCCCCGGCACAGTGCGGGAGACACTAGTTAATTGAATTGCTCCGTCTATGTCTGTCCAGCATGGTCAGTGTCTCCATTGTAAGGTTGATAATGAGCAGAAAGTGTAGCGGTAATGCGACAAATGTCAATAGGAATATTACTAATTTTGACGCGGCTTGGCGTGTGCGGGGCGGAACGCCTTGCAGTGTGCCGGGTCAGCTTCCAAATACGCCGCTTCAATCAAATCAAGGCAATACGGAATCGCCGGGAATACCGCTTGCAAGCAATCGTCAATCGCTGACGGCTTACCCGGCAGATTGACGATCAGGCTCTGCCCCCGGATACCGGCCGTTTGGCGCGACAGGATCGCCGTCGGCACCACCAGCAGCGAGGCGGTGCGCATGAGTTCGCCAAAACCAGGCATCATTTTGCTGCATACTGCTTCAGTGGCTTCCGGGGTTACGTCACGCAGGGCAGGCCCAGTGCCGCCGGTGGTGACGATCAAGCTGCACCCTGCCACATCGCTCAATTCACGCAACGCCGCTTCAATGTCCGGCTGCTCATCGGGAATCACCCGCGCCACCGCTTCCCACGGGCTGGTCAATACCCGGCTGAACCACTCGTGGATGGCAGGGCCACCTTTGTCCACGTATTCGCCCCGGCTGGCGCGGTCGGAAATGGTCAATATGCCGATGCGGGCAATGGTTGGTGTTGTCATGCTCAATTCCCTCAATAACAAACGCAAAAAGGCATCCCGAAGGATGCCTTTTATCACATCAGCTTGGTGGCTGAAGCTTATTTTGTAACAGTTGGCGCTACGGGTGCAGCTTGTGCTGGCACAACAGGCAGTTGCGGCATCATCATTGGCGCAAAGTTGCTGCCTTGTTTAGCCGTATAACCGTTGCCAGAGAAGTTGCTGTTGCCATCGCCGTAGCCATAACCATTGCCAGCACCGTACCAGTCACCGTTGCCTTTGCCGTTGGCAGCCATGTCGGTATCCATATTGGTTTTGCCTTTGCCTTTGAAGGTGATAGCGAAATCAACTTCACCGTCGGCGTCGCCTTTGCCACGACCCCAGCCGTTGACATCGCCAGCACCGTTGCCGTAGCCATTGCCGTTAGCAGCAGTCGTGGCAGTGCCGTTGCCAGTGCCGTTACCTGCACCAGAACCGTTGTCAAAGCCGTCAAAGAATTCAGCGGAAGCAGCACCAGAGATGGCGATCAGGGCAGCGAATGCGATAGCTTGCAGTTTCATGAGTATTTCTCCTAGCAGTAGTTTATTAGTCAGTTACGTTTTTGCGAAATTTCAATTTGAGATAATTCTAATATTAGAATTTGCTAACGTAAAGTGCTTTTTCAGCTATTTGCTACCGCTTGTCTGAGGGGAAACCCTTGGATGAAAATGCTAGGCTTTTGCCAGTTTGACCCGATCCATCACCCCACCCACTGCCGACTCCATTTGGGCGCGTACCCACTGGTGGGCAGGGTCGCCCTGATGGCGTTTGTGCCACAGCATGAACATGAAAATCGACGGCATATTGAACGGTGGTTTGATCGAGGTGAAGGCAGACAATGCCCCCATGCGCAACATCCCCGGCGCGAGTGCCAGCAAGTCACTGCCGCGCATGAAGCTTGCCATATCGGAAAAATTGGGGACGCGCACCGCAACCTGTTGTTCCAATTCCCGCGAAATCGGCGCTGCCAGTGGCGTTGCGCGTTGCCCATCCACAAGGTTCAGGCCGATGTAACGCGCTTGGCGGAAATCTGCCAATGTCCGGGGTTGCTCACGGGCGCTACTGTCGAAGAAACAGCGCGGTTGGTCAATGAATAGGCGCTTGTAGAGAATGTCAGCCCCTTCCGGTGCGACGGGAGACAGCAGCAAATCCGCCTTGCCAGTCCGCAACAGCTCCAAGGACGGGTAGTCAGAAATAATGGTGCGCAGCGAAAACTCTTTCGCTTCGCTGGCGACTTGCCGGTACAGCTCCGGCAAGATCAAGTCACGCTGGGCATCGTTAGTCCCCACGGTGAAATTCAACACTGCCTGTTTGGGTTTGAAGTCCTGCTCGGAGGTCAGTTGCTGCATCCCCGACAACACCGAGCGCATCCCATCCGCCAGATGTTCGGCGCGGGCAGTGGCGACAATTTCTTGCCCACCAGTGCGCACAAACAAGGGGTCATGGAACACTGAACGCAGCCGCGTCAGGCTATTGCCAATCAGGGTTTTGGTCATCCCCAACTTATCCGCCGCACTGGCAATCGAACCCTGTTCGAGGACAGTGAGGAAAACGTGCATGGAATGACCATCTAAGGCTAAGTAATCATAATCTTTCATGCTAAAGATGTTAGCAGCTTGTTTTTATTTATAAAAATACATAAAAAGTTTTTCGTCATTAATTCCATTATGGTCAATAGCCTAGCGTCTGGAAATCATTGCCGCTCGTCAGAAAAATGCCAGCACCAGCAATACCAAACCAATAACCACCAACAATAAAACAAATAACAGCGACACCACGCCCAGCACCAGTGAGAACGGATTCACCAAGGTACCGATGCTGATATAAGAGCCGAGCAGTTCACGCGCCTCACTTGCCAGCGAGCCAATGCTCCACAGGCTTTTGGCGGAACTGAGGAACCCCAGCTTTTGCACCTGACCGGCACGGATGCCTTGCACGGTTTCGCCGATCTCGCCTTTGGCATCACTCATCATGCGCCCGGCAATATTGGGCAAATCCTTGAGTCTCTTCCAGCGCCCACCAAAAGCGCAGCAGGATCAGGATAGGCAGCAACACCACCCCCAGCCACGATCAGCGCACTGCTCAGTGAAATGCCTTTGAGGAAAAACAGCCAGATGAAAATCCACACATCCAGCCCCACGCCCAACAAAGCGGCAAAGCGCACCTTGTCGGATACGCTATCCACCAGCGGCAACAGGCGGTTGAAAATTTCCAGCAAACGCTGTTGCTTTGCCGGTTGCGGGCTTGAAGCATCTACCACGGGATGGTACTGCCGTCGATGTCAATCAAGCGACCGGAATCCGCCAGCGTGACGTTTGCCAGATTGCGTTTCAGGGCGGCAACGGATTCTTCCACCGAAAGCTCGCCGTTGGGCCGCCCATGTCGGTGCGTACCCAGCCGGGGTGCAGCGCGACGACCGCAATGTGTTTGCGTGCCAGATCGTGGGCGGCACTTTTGTTGACCATATTCAGTGCGGCTTTGCTGGAGCGGTACAGGTAACTGCCGCCGGAGGTGTTATCGCTAATGCTGCTCATTTTGCTGCTCATATTGGCAATGATTTTGCGTTCGCTGAGCGCCACGTTGGCGGCGAAATCTTGCATCATCAGCATCGGGGTAATGACGTTGATGTGCAGCACTTCCAGCCATTCGTCGGCTTGGCAGTGACCGAACCCTTGGGTTCCCCAATTGCCGGAAATGCCCGCACTGTTGAACAGGATGTCGATGGGCTGCCCCTTGAGCTGCTCGGCTAGGGCGGTGCGTTGCGCAGCGTTGGTCACATCCAGCAGGTGTACCGTGATGTTGCCGCCGGATTGCGCCGCTAGCTTGTTGAGGTCGTGGGCATTTTCTGGGGAACGGCAACAGGCCATGACGTTCCAGCCGTCGGCGGCGTACTGGCGAGCCATTTCTAGCCCGATGCCGCGATTAGCACCTGTGATCAAAATGGTTGGCATAGGGGATTCTCCTCGTTTTAGTGGTGGGCGCAGTATAGCAGTGTCGCTATGCGCTGTGGTGCATCCGCTCGACACAAGGTTAATTATGATTTTAATTTATGGCATAAATCAGCTTATAATGCAGGCTTGGTTTTCCCAAGCAATAATGACTAATAACACCGGGGTTTTCATGCACTTGTATAAAATTATTCCAATTTTCTTGCTGTCCAGTGTCTTGGTGGCTTGCGGGGGTTCCACTGGCGCTTCCCTTTCCGCACCGACAACACAACCAGTTCCACTACGGGTAACACTCCGCACGACACGGCGGAACCACCGGCGGCACCGACGAACGGTACAACGGCTGGCACGGGTAGCAGTACCACCGGCAGTTCCACAACAGGTACGGGCACAACCGCTACCACCACCACTCCCCGCCTATTGGCACGGAATGTGGTGGATGCGGAATACAGCGATGCGCTGGAACGCTTGGTGACGGTCAGTTCTTCAGCGGATAATGCGCTGAATATCATCAACCCCACCACGGGTGAACAACAGGCCGGTGCTGCTGAGCCTTGCCCCGACCAGCCTTGCCCTCAGCCCCGATGGCAAAACGGCCGTCGTCGGGCATAAGGGCGCAGTTACCCACGTCGATTTGCAAACCGCCCAGCATCCTCAAATTCCACAACACTATCGGCTTTGAGGTATTCGACATCGCCTTGGACAATGGCGGCATGGCATACGCGGATGGGCCGACCAATTTGCAATGGGGGCCGTTGTACGCCATCAACTTGGCGACCGGTGCAGTGCAAAATACCCCCAATGCCGTCGATGAAGGTTTCCATCTGCAACTTGTGCCGGACTTGAATGCACTGTATGCCATTTCCACCGTTCCCTCACCCGCCGATTTGGAACGCTACAGCCTCAGTGGGATGCCGCCCACGCTGCTATAGCGATTCCCCCTATCACGGCGAATACCCGATGGGGAGCAATCTGTGGGTGACCGAAGGTGGGGACTATATCCTCACGGCGGGCGCAACCCTGTTCCGCACCGGGGCGACCCAAGAGGAAGATATGCTCTACCAGCGCAGTTTGTCCGACCACGCAGCACGGATCTTGCCACCACCTTGCTACATGCCGACCATTCGCAGGAGGCGGGGAAATTCGTGGTGATTCAGGATAAGGGCATTGCTGGCACTGGCTCAGCGTACAGCCTGAAAACCTACACCATGCCGCAACTCACGCTGCTAGACGAAAAAACGCTTAGCGACGTGGATATGGATAAAAGTGGTGATGCCGTCATCCCGCAATTTGCGTTTTTCAACAGCGATGGCACGAAACGTTATGCCGTGTTGAAGCAAGGCACGGGAACTTATTTGATGACATTCTAGTCATTAATTGCTGATAGATATTAATAATAGGGGCTATTTATGAAAAGTAATCACATCTTGCCAGTACTGATGGCAAGCACACTGTTGAGCGCCTGTGGCGGGTCTAGCACCACAACCACATCGGGTGGCACAGCAAGCACAACGGCAGGCAACACCACGGGCAACGCCACCACGCTGGCGGATGCCAGCAGCGTCTACACCGGCAACCGCAACCCGGCGTTGTTGACCACCGCCAATAGCATGGAATTCGTCAATCTGGTGTTTGGCACTGAAAACATCAACGGCAACATTACCGCGCCACGTCCAGCAGGATGATGCCGTGCCAGCCGCTACGCGTGGCGGCGCAAGGCAATTTGCTGCAACCACAGCGGATCCTCACGGCACTGGCGGCCGGGCAGATTGCCGAGCAGTTTTACCAAGCACGTCCCGTCAGCCTGTCGCAGGCTTGCCCCGGTGGTGGTACTGCCACCGCAGCCGGTGACCTGAGCGATACCGATTTCACCGGCACGCTGCAAGTCACTTACAACCAGTGCAAGAGCGAAAATGTCGTCACCAATGGCACTGCTTTGCTGGTAATCCATAGCGTCAACCTGCTGCAACAACTGCCCACCGCTTACACCGTCAGCATGAAAGGCTTGGGGATACAGGTGGATAGCGTCCCCTACAGCGTCACCGGCACATTGCGCACCGACGCCGACCTAAACACTGGGCAAGAAACCCTGAACATTAACCAATACCAGCGCAACCTGAGTACCGGCAAGCAACAACTGGCAGAAACCGTCAAGATGGTGGTGGAAAGCAGCGGCTTCACCAACATCAGCGGCAAATTCTGCGAAGGCACGCATGGTTGTGTCACCACCAGCACGGTTAAACCGTTCCTGTTTGCTGCCGATGGCGTGCCGCTAGAAGGCGAAATGCTCATCAGCGGGGCCGCCAACAGCAAGTTGCAAGTGATTGCCCAAGGCTACGACACCTCCACCACACCGGCAGCGCGCAAGTTGCAGGTCAATCTGGATGCGAATGGCGACGGGGTGTACGAGTCGCCGTCAGTACGCAACGAATCGGTGCTGAAAAACTTTTCCACCACAGTCAATACTGCCCCGCAGCGCAGTATTGTCAACACCCGCTGCCACCACGCTGGGCGCTACCTTGCCACTGGATGGCAGCAAGACGACTGACCCGGAAGGCGATTTCCTCAGCTACCAGTGGACAGTCGAGTTTGCCCCCACGGGCAGCTCGGCAAGCATTAGCAACGCCACCAGCGTGTCCGCCAGTTTCACGCCAGACAAGCAGGGTACGTATGGCTTCAGCCTGAAAGTCACCGATGCCTTGGGCAATACCAACCTCACCACCAGCACGCGTCACCGTGATCGGTGCTGCCCGCCCCTTGGCTGCCAATGTGGTGGATGCGGAATACAGCAACAGCTTGGAGCAGGCTGGTAACGGTCAGCAGCCAGCCCAACAATACCCTGAACATCATCAACCCGGTCACGGGTGCGCAGCAAACGGTGGCATTGGAACTTGCCCCGACCAGCGTCGCGCTCAGCCCGGATGGTGCAAACAGCGGTGGTGGGGCATAATGGCGCAGTTACCCATGTCAATCTGAAGACGGCAGCTACCCTGAATGTCTACAGCACCATTGGCTTCAATGTGTTTGATATTGCTCTGGGGGACAAGGGGATCGCTTACGCCACCCCGCCTGCCAATATGAAGTGGAACTACCTGTATGCGATTAACTTGGCGACGGGCGCGGTGCAGGAAGATACTTCCGCGAGCAATACCCGCCTGTTCGGGGGCGCACACTTGCAAGCCGTCGCGGGTTTGAAAGCGGTTTACACGCTGGATAGTGTCGCCCCCAGCAACGACCTGAGCCGCTATGACACCAGTGCCGCCCAGCCAGTCAGGTCGTATGATTCACCTTACCAAGGGCAGTACGACTTGGGCGCTGCCGCGAGTAATTTGTGGCTGACGGATGATGGCATGTACATCCTCACCGCTGGTGGAACCCTGTTCCAAACGGCGGGGCAACAGGAGGCAGACATGCGCTACCAGCGTACCCTGTCGGATGATGACGACAAGGTGGAAACCTATTTGGTACACGCCGACCATTCCCAGAAAGCCGCCAAGTTTGTTGCGATTGAAAAGGCGGATGCCTATAGCCTGAAGACCTACACCACGCCGCTGCTGAACCGCGAAACCAGTTTGTCACTCAAGGGCTTGAGCATTGATGGCAGCAGTGGCTTGGTGAAACCACGCTTTGTGTTTTTCAATGCCAACGGCACGGAACGCTATAGCGTGCTGGAGCAGGGCAGCAAGAGTTATTTGATGGGGTTTTAATGGGGTTTAATTGACCGGAAAGGGGCAACCACGGCGGTTGCCCCTATAGCAGCTTTAACCAGCAGCGTTATTTGATGCCTTCGTCGTTAATGCCGTAACTGTTGATGTTGGTGGAAGCAACCGCACTAAGGTCGCCGTTTGGCGGGGAAATGGATAAGGTTTTATCCTTCTTGAGTTTCCCTACAACCTGCTCCACGTCGATACTGACTGCTTGGGATTTCATATCCGTCGCGGTGTAAACAGCCGTTATTTGCAGCTCAATCGGGCTGACAATTTCCAGAAAACCTACTGTTACTGCCATCTGGTTCGGTGACAGCTTCAATAGCTCTGCCAAGCGGCAGCAATCATCCATCGTGGCGGTATTCCCCGGCATCACCAGCACATCGCGCAAGTCTGCTTTCACTAACCGTGGTTCACGTCCCTCTGGCTTCCCGCTCACGATCAGGGGCAGCAAGAATTTCTCGATGCGTACCCGTTTATCCTGATAGTTGTGGATATTGATCTCAGTGGCATACATGCCGGGGAGAACCCCAGCCGGACAGCCTTCTTCCTGCGGTTTTTGAATGCCGCACACAAACTTGACGCTGTAGCTATACAGGCGCTTGCAAGCGGGTACGGTGATCCTGACCCGCTTACGTGCCACGATGACACCATCGGCAACCACATCCAGCGTCCCCCTGAATATCTGATCCCAACTGCCACACAATTCAATACCTTTGAACTGCACTTGGAATGCCAATACATGCGCCTCGTCCCCCGACAACGGCCCATATCCCCCTACAGGCGTAATGGATGCCACAAACGGGGTTATCCCCCCGCTGGGTACTAAGCTGACATTGTTAATGCTGCTCACCAGTGTCGACACCCAATCAATGATCGTGTTGACAATCGTGCTAGCATTAATGCCTACAACATGTGTCCCGCCAGTGGCAGCAGCGATACGGCTGGCTTGTCCGGCTGAACCAGCAGGCGTACCGCAGCTAGCCGTATAATCTCCCCCTACTGGATTCCCATCCAAAGAACCCAATACACCGGTATTGGTGCTGATTGCAAGCACCGCAATCGCCTCAGACACCAGTTTTCCCGTCACCGATGCTTCCGTAATGGCATAAGGAAGGCCAGAAATCGCGCTGCAAACCGGATCATGCCCCGGTGCATCCCCAAACCAAACAAGGATGCGCTTGGCATCAGAACGCCATCCGATGCTGCCCCCAGCAGGCTGTGCCAACTGATCCAAGGCAAAGAGCTGACCTTCAGGGGCATCACCACCCCCACCAGTAACCCAAGCATTGATAGCATTGCTCACATCACCCATGACAGTGGTCAAATCTTGTTGGTGCTGGAAAGCAAAAATATCACGAGGGAAATCCCTGTAATTACCCACCCCAAATGCCATATCAACCCCCAAGCCATTGAGTGAGGTGAGGATATTGGTAGCCCCTGTCTTCACCGCCCCCAGAATATGCCTCATGCTGCTAGTGCTATCAGCCAAAAAGTAAACATCCACCTTGGGGACGGCAGCATCCAACGGCACTGTGACTGTAATGGTTTCATTGAAAGTATCATCAAGGTTCAATACCAGCACATTTTCAGCCGGTGTGACCGTGATTGGGGTAGTTCGAGCCGCTGCGGGTAGTTTGCTCACCACCAGAGGTGGCGGGGCAAAGAACTGCTTGTGTTCCTGCTTGCTCAACACGACGAGATCAACCTCCTTGCCAGCATCATCAAGCACCACGCTATAACGTGCGTCATTAGGCTGCTCGGTTTGGAATACATCAATCCGATAGAGGGTTGTGTGTGTCGAGGGGATGCTATCGACTTCCACATATCCCACGCTGAGATTGCTTAACTTTTCACGTCGCTGAACAAGCTCCACCGCTTTCTTTTGGATCGTAACGGGTAAATGTTGTACAGCCCCAACGGGCAAATCTTGTACCGCCATGATGTTCTCCTTAAGTATTTAGTAACGATAGATTAATGTTGCTTATAGTTTAGGGGAGGGTTGGTATAGCCATTTAGAACTTTTATGCAAAACACTGGTACTTTTCTGCATTGAAAGAGGCTCAAGTAGCCCGTGGTGGTGTTGAAGGAATTGGCACAACACTTTCCCTGCTTTTGTTCCTCTTGAAACTAAAGCCGCCTAAGGTGGCACGTTTGGTCTCAAAATAATGCTGTACCAACTTGATGCTATCCTTTGCTGCCGCATTAATATGATTAGCGGCCTGCCCAATAGTGCCACGTTTAGCGGCATCCATTTCCATGAGCCGTAACCCAACCTGCGCCTGAAAGCTATTGATTGCCAAGATAATCTGGCTCATATCGCCCATTGTCCCATGAATAACATCAAATGGACGAAATAGAAACAGCAGGAACAAATCAACCACACCAACTGCCGAAAATAAAAACTCTTTTTCTTCAGGGCTGGAAAACAAGGGCTTTGCTACTAATATTATCCCCAAAGCAAACATAGTAACGGAAAAACCAATGACAATGCCGTATGAAACATTCAGTTTTCTGTTTAGGGTCTTCAAGCCATTCCTGCTGTCATTCATGGTGTCTTGAAGGTAGTGGATGATAAACTCATTTGCCGCCTTCATGTCTTTATCAAGCGATAGTTCTTTTTCATTAATATCACTGGAGTTCATGTTAACTTCCTCATGAGTTTAAAAACATTCATTCTAAGGGTGAAATCAACTGAGCAACGACGCCAATACGGCTAAGGTTTTTACACCGACAATGCCGTCATCCTCTAAGCCGTTCCCTGCTTGAAAATCAATAACAGCCGCATGGGTTGCTGGCCCAAAAATGCCATCCGCCTTCAAGTGATAACCCAGTTTATTAAGTTGCTTCTGGAAGTGTTTTACATGTTCGCCACGGTCACCAATCCTCATGCTTTTATTAATGGGCAAGGCTCTCCCTGCAAATAATTCACCTTGTTCATGCCACTCCAATAATTTTTGTTGGCTTACCTCAAAGTGCATACTGTCTTCCCGGCGTCTAAAGCCAGCCCCCCAAAACCAGCCATGCCGTTGGAAAATGGGGGCAATTAGCACTAACCCCCGTTGCACTTGATTGTCCCCAAGCCCATCAACTTCTCCATTAATGCTCAGGTCAATGGCAGTACCCCAAGAATGGTTACTGAGGACAGCATTTGATCCCCTGATAAAGCGGCAGCATAACATGCCAGCCGTACCAAGGCTTCCCGCTACCTCAGGCTGCTCAGTTTGAATATCAGCCATAATAAACTTCAGTGACTCTACGGCAAGATCAAAGCCCGATACCTTAAACGGGCCTATGTCTTGTTTAACCACCCTTGCTTTGAAGTTTGCATTAGTGGGACTCCCACACTTGCAAGAATAACGGCCAGAAGGAGATCCCAGCAATGAAACGATGATATGGTTAGGTACGCTATCTAATCCGGTATTAATTGCCCTGGGGACATTAATTAGCTCATTTAACAATGACATGGCAGTATCTCCATTCCCAAAAATAGGCTCAGGTTGATCAATTACAGAATGCTGAATGGCGGCATAATATTGCTTCGCATAGTCAGCAACTAATTCAGCTTTATCAATGCCATTAACAATCCTGCGGGCATTTACCCAATCATCCTTAGTGGCATTAAAATAGTCGTTTAGTTTTTTGCCGGTAAAATTCCCCTGTATCATGCCGTCAATAATGATTTTTGTTGCAATATCATGACGTAGTGCAATATCAGGTTCTTCAACTAAGTTGACTTTGAGGCGTTCTGCCCAATAGGTATAATTGCTTCGCCCGGTTAACTGCACAAAGCCACGCCCACAAAATTTCACACCATCACCGGGCATCACGTTCCCTAGTTCTTGTGCTTTCTCTGGCCTATCACCATTGATGTCATATTTTCTATAAAAATAACTATCATCACCCTTTTCCTTAATGGGGCGCATGGTTTTTTGGGCTTCATGATGCACTGTTCCAAATACATAAGCCAGCCAACGCTTATCCTGATCAGCCAGAGAAGACTCCCAGTAAGACAATAATGTATCAATACCCTTTTTTTGGGTATTTGATAAGTTACCATTAAATAGGCTGCCGCCCAATTCAGTGAAGAATTTATTTCTATCAATTGTCATGATAAATCACCCCTGCCAACTGCTTCGCCCCTAAACGGCTGATTACAAAAATACGCTAAATGCTGTTTTAATTAATAAATCCATCAATTCAACACGACCTTTGTTTAATTTGGCTTTCAATATGCCCTCTTGTTTCAAACGACGCATCTTGATTAAGGTTTCTTTGGCTTGCAGCAAATCAGCGAAATCTTGTTTGGTAATCTGGTTCTCTGCCAGCAAATCAGTCCATCGCTTCAAGTCACGTTGTATTTCATCAAGAAACTCTTGGGCATCTTTCCCAGCTTCTTGTTCAAAGCCTTTAAAGGCATCTTTTGCTACTTGTTGAAAGCCTTGCAGCACACTATCA
This sequence comes from uncultured Gammaproteobacteria bacterium, assembly GCA_963818325.1. GTDB lineage: Bacteria > Pseudomonadota > Gammaproteobacteria > Thiotrichales > Thiotrichaceae > Thiothrix. The sequence goes on from CAWFRV010000020.1 coordinate 120,158, forward strand.
ATATAATCATCGAACCCTGACATATCACTCACCTCTTTTTTCTTCGCGAGCTTGTGGTTTTTGCTTGTTGGTTTCCAAACAAATAACTGTGTTAAAAGCATCTGCAATTAATGATTTAAACTCATTGATAATGACTTTGGAAAGCTTGCCTTCATCTGCGGTCTGCCACTTTTTGAAGAACTTACCTACTAACTTACCCTCAGGGTCTTGTAAAAGCTGCCATTGCTCAGCGGACTGCTCATTGTTATCCAAGCCCTTTGAATATTGGTAGGCATCGTCAAGCTTTACTGTTAATGCCTCGACCTCTTTTTGGTGTGATGCATAAGGTTCATTGGCCTTGTCCATTAATGCCAAGGTTTCGGATTTCAATAATAGGGCATTTTCGTATGCCTTGGGTGTATATATACTGCTAAGCTCTGCACAACCTGATAGCCATGCAACTAGAAGAAAACAGTACGTCACCACAATAGATGACCTGTTAAGGATCCTATTCATAACTACTCCTTACTATTGGATTACCTTCATATCGCTCCCCTATATGCCCGATTATATTTTTAGATTGAGGGTTTCACTGGCACTTTTCTGCAAGAACACTGGTACTTTTTTGCATCCAGTGTTCTTGCCAGAGAAACCTCAGCCCATCCCCTGCCCGAAATCAATCTTTTCCGCCCATTCGGGGTGGTCAATCAGCGGGTTGCGGTTACCCTGCACCTCAAAGATGGCGGCATTGCGGTGGAACTCGTACTCATCCGGCGGGAAGGCGTTATGCCATGCGAGCAGGATGGGCAGGCGTTCGCGCTGCATTTCGCGTGCCTCATCACCAATCATGTCGGGGTAGCGCAACAGGAAATACAGCACCGCACGGGCAACCACACCCTTGCCGCTGCTAGGCTCAAACTTGTTGTCGTTGCGCTTGCCACAGCCATCCCGCAGTGCCTCCTCGAAATCGGGGAAATCGTAATACGGGGTATTGCCGCGAAAACTGTTGCAGCCACTTTCGCAGGCGAACAGGTGATGGATGTCGCCGCGCATCGGCTCGTTTTTCTGGAACCACGATTGCGGTACGACGTGTTCGCAGTTGTAAGGCAGGTCGGCTTCCAGCAAGTCGAGTTCCAGTTCGAGCCGTTCCCGCCCTAGATTGGCTTCGCGCAACACGACTTCGCGCAAGCGTTCGCTGCGCTGTTGTTCGATGCGGAAATCTTCACGGATCAGTTCGGCAGGGTCAAAGTCGCGCCCGGAGTAGATGCTGCGGATTTTCAGGTCGGGGTGCAAATCCACCCACGGGTAGACATGTTGGCTAGGCTTGTAGCTGAAGGTATGCTCGTGGGTAGTGCGTACCCAGTTCGCTAAGCTGCGCAAACAAGGCGGCGGGCGGTGGCATCGCTGTGGATGTCGGCGTAATAGGCTTGCGCGGCTGCTTGGTCAGCCTCCTTATTGTAATACTCGCGGTTACGGGCGTCGGCTAAGCGGGCGAGGGCAGCCTGCAATTCCGCTCATCCGCCACAGGTGCAGTGGCTTCTGGCGGTACGGGCGGGGGGCGGGGTTAGGTCGCTGTAGCGTGCGGGAATAGCCCGGCGCGGATGGCTTGCTGCGCTTCATTGAGGGGCTGTGCCTTGATGTGCGCAACGATCTCGCTGATGCGGACGCCTTCGTTAGCTTTCCACGCAATACGCTGTTCACCCATTGAGGCATCCCAGATGTGCCCATCAAGGTCAAGGAGGTTGCCTTGGGCATCGCGGTTGGGGACGCCGGAATGGTGCAGTGCCACCACTTCCCACTGGTCATTGAACACGGGCGAACCCGATGAGCCGGGGGCGGTGTCGGTGCGGTAGTGCAGGAATTTGCTCCAGTACGTCAATAAGCTGATTTTCACGCAGGGCAAGCTGTTTCGGCTCGCCGTTAGGGTGCTGGATAATGTTCAGCCATTCACCGACCAGCAGTTTCGCTGGCGCTTCCAGCAACGGCAACCAGCCATACTGGGCGAGTGCCGGGTCGGGGCGCAGTGCCACCAAGGTGTAGTCCAATGCCTTATCGGTCAGGAAAAAAGCTTCTGGATCAAGGTGAAAGCAAGCAGATGCTTCCAACTCACCCCCGCATGCCCGCCTCAAAATTGAACTCTGCCAGACTGTGCAGGGCGAGGTCGGCGTTATTGAGTACATGGTTATTGGTCAGCAGCAAACCGGGTGATACCAGAAACCCGGTGCCAAAACCGGCGCGGGTATTGTGTTTGGGCTTCATGTGTACGCGCACTACCGCCCGCGACGCCGCCAACCCGCGTTTGAGGAACAGGATGCTGGTCAAGTCGCTGCTGCCCAGCACCCGTTTGGGGGCGAAGCCGGGTTTTGCCGCCGCTGCCCGTGCCTGAGTGCGTTGGGCAAAACGCTGTTCGGTGTCGCTGCAGGATGTCGGTGAAATTGTCTGGTGTGTTCATGTGATATTCCTCCGTATGTTCCAAATCAACTATGTCCTTCTGCCAGCACCTGCTCGGCTTCATCGTCACCTTTTTCAATCAGCCTTTCGTCAGGGATGTGAATTTTTCCCAGCAGGTTTATTTTGGCAATGTCCTTTTCCAGCAGTTTTTCTTTCAGGTAGGCGATACTGCCTTTACCTTTACAGGTTCCCGAAGTGACCTCTTCAATTCTAGCCTGTTTGATGACAAGCCCGACCGCAGACAGTTTGAGGGATAAGGCAATATCCAGTTGGAGCCTGAAAATGCATTCGTTGCCCATTTTCACCTCAAGCACCGGGGAGTGGGTGGAATTGATGGAATGCTCCGACAAATACATCACTACGGTTTCATCTGACCCCGTTTCCTGTTGCTTAGCAATATGCTGCCTAACTTCCCGGAGCTTGAGCCAGCCCCTTACCAGCACCAGATCCAGCGGAATATCCAGCAGGTTTTCCATGTGGCGGGCGGTTTCGGCGTGGAGGTCAATCTGGTTCAAGCCTTTCAGTTTTTTGCGCAAGTTTTCTTGGGCCTTGAGCAAATCCTGATGCGACTTGTCGGTATGCAACACCATGTCAGGCAGCGAGTCATGGGTATCCCCGAATAGGAGATCCTGCAAGCTAAAGTCAGTCATCGGTCATCTCCTTGCGTAAGCTAACCTGTTGTTTCCCGCTGAGGTCAGGCAATAAATGGATGTGCAAATCATGCCCTTCCGCTGGGGGGGAGGTGAACTGCGTTTGCTGGTTCCCCAAGGCTTTGGTGTAATGGATTACCACTCTGGGGACTTGGGTATGGTGGGGTGGCGTCAGGTGTACTATTTTGGCAAGCAGATAACCAATGCCCAGTGAACCCAATACCGTGGCTACCCATAGCAGCCAAGCCGGTTGCTCCTGAGGCGGTTCGGCAATGCTGCTGCTTGCTGGCGGAGGTGGTAATTCCGGCTGCACGGTTGGCTTTGGCACTTCCACGACAGGGGCAGGTGTTGGGGGGGATGGGGTAACAGGCGGGGCGGCAACAGGTTCCGCTGGCTTAGCGACCTGTATCGAGGCTCTGGCGGTGGCGGTCTGCCCGTCGGCGGAAGCTGTCAGCTTCAGGGTGTAAGTCTTGCCTGTTTTCAACACCTTGCTGTTTATCTTGAAAGTCTTGCCGCTGCCGCCATAACCCGCCAGATCCCATTTGAAACTGGCTCCCGGATGGCTGGTTTTTGCCTTAAAGTTGAGGACTTCATCTTGCTTGCTGGTGACTTGGGCGGGGTCGATGCTGAGGATAAGCGGCTCAGGGCGCGGGGGAGGTGGTGGCGGCTGTTGTTCTAGGCGGCTGACGACAAAGCTAACACTTGTACCCGGCGCAAGGTAGGTTCCGGCATGATGTTGTTGCTTGATAACCCTACTGTCCTGACCGCTGGATACTGCTTCGTAACTGGTTTTTCCGGGTTTCAGCCCTGCCTGCGCTAACAGCGATGCGGCTGTATCAGGTGTCTGGTTCAGCAGTGTGGGGACTTTTGTGTAGATGGATAACCGGGCGGTGGTAACGTCACTGACCCCACTGTCAGCCATGGCAGTCAGTTTTATCGTGTAATTTCCCGGTGCTAATGATTGGGTATCCACTGAAAAAGTGTTGCCTGTCCCTTTCTGGTTTGCCCCTTCCCATCTCAGGCTAACATTGGTGATATTGCTGGGCGCTGCAAACTGGGCGGGGATCCTTTCCTTGATAATGATGCTGGGGGGGGAAATGCTGAGGCGCAATTGGGGTGGTGGGGCTTTGGCAACAGTAACATTGATAGATGAATGCTTCGCCGCCTGCCCACCGGGGTTTGGGGTCTGGGCGATGATGATGCCTGCTTGGGCTTTTGTGGTTTCGCTATAACTTATTGTACCCAGTTGAAGCCATTGGTCTTGAAGGACTGCCCGTGCGCTCTCAACTGGCATACCGATGACTGATGGCACATTAACCGTGGTCGGACGGTCTGCTGCGTTTTTCCTTAACTCCTTTTCTAGCTCGCGTTTTAGTACATCCTCTATCACATCCCCTAGGGAAGGGAGATGGCGACTCTCAGAACTCCCATTCCTATCACCATCAGTGATTGGTATGCCGTTAAACCCATTATCAGCGGTAACAAGCCCCCCCAGCAGCATTCCGACTAACAGCAGAAGGGTTAATGCCAAGGCTTTGCCGTTTGAACACAGTTTTTTTACTACATCCGCCACGCTTGCAACCTCCTTTAGCAGGGATTCCCCTTTATAGATAACGTTGCTGTTGCTTCCGCGCTAACTATAAAGCCAGAGATGCGTCTACCGTTGGCACTTTTATGCACGTTATTGGTAATTTTCTGCCATCATATTTTCTGGTAAAAAATCTTCCCCCAGTTGGAAGTGATAAGCTGAGCGGGCAAATAGCAATCCTCCACCCCATGCTCCTCCCCACCCAGCAACTCCCGCCATACCCCGTTCGCCGACAGCGGCACATCCACATAGCGGTCAACGCCCGAAAAGTTCAGCACGATGATGAACCGCTCCAGCCGCCCATCTGCCGCCTCGCCCCAACGGTGATAAATTGCCAGACCTTGTGCAGTATCCACCCCATAGCCTTGCGGGTTGAATTGCGTCCAGCCTGCGTCATACTGGGTAGGGTAAAAGTGGGCGGAACGCAGCGCCGGATGTTCCCTGCCGTATCCCCGCCAGCTTTTGGTGTAACGAGCGCATCCAGCTACCGATACTGTCGTCTGCATATTCCCAGCGCACGGGGCGCGGTATTACCCGCCCGCTCCCCGACTCCGGCAAGTGGTAATCATCGGCAAATTCCTGCCCGTTGTGCAGCAATACCGCCCCCGGTGTGGTGAACAGCGCAATTAGCGGAACCTGCATTTTCCACCACGCCTGTTCCCGCCCTCCCACCCGGTCTGCCAAGGCGGAATGGTCGTGGTTTTCAACATAGGTCACCGCGCCCTTGCCGGGGGCAAAATCCCGGTTGCTGTCCAGCACCCGTAGCAGGCTGGGGTCAGTCTGCCCACGGATAGCCTGTTGCGGCACGTCATATAGGAAACGGTCATACCAGCAGCCTGTCGCCCCGGTGCGGTTGGCGACATCAATGGCTTCGTAACGGTTCTCCGACAGGTGTTCGATCATCAGGGCAACGTGCTGCCTGCCGGTTTGGGTGAGGTATGCCTGCAAGTCCCTGACCAGCTTGCCGATTCCTTGTGCGGGATTATCCGGCTGGTAGAAGCCAGTGGTGTAGTCAAAGCGGATGCCGTCAAGCTGGAACTCGTCCAGCCAGTATTTGCACACGTCGAAAATGAACTGCTGGGTACAGGGTTGTTGTAGTCCAGTTCCTCGAAATAGCCCGCTTGCGCAAACCCGCCGGTAAACGGGGAGTTATTCGGGTCGAGGTACAGCCAGTGGTAGGGGAAACCCCGGTCGGGGGCAAGCCCCGCATCCACATGGTTGAACACCCCATCCATCACCACTTGCAAGCCGCGCTGGTGTGCCTCGCTGATGAGCAGCTTGAGGCGGTATAGCCGGTCGAGCGGTTCGGCGCTATCCTCGATGTAACGGTTTTCCACCGCAAAAAACAGGAAGGGGTTGTAGCCCCAACTGAATTCGCCACCACGCCACGCTGTCCACGGCATGAATTCGATGGTGTTGACGCCGAGTTCCAGCAGGTAGTCGAGCTTTTCGCGCATGGCATCGACGGGAGCTTGGTTGCCCCGGTAAGCGGCGGTGAAATCATCCAGCATCAGCTCATAAATGATCAGGTCGGCAAACGGGCGGGGATTACGCAACGGTTCCACCTGCATGTCGTTGCCACCGATGACGAAGGCAGCATTTTCATGTTCCGTCGCCACGTATTTGCTGCAAGGGTCACCACACCAGCGGGTCGTACCGTTGGTGTAGGTGACGAAGTATTTGTATTGGTAGAAGCCGTTGGCGAGGTGGGGGATGCGGAAAGTGTAGAGGTTGCCGCCTTCCTGTTGGCTCACCTGCATGTCGGGGGCGGTGAGGTAATCCCATGCTGTGCCGCCCAGTTGCGTTTGGAAATCGCCTGTCACTTGGATGAGGCGGATTTCCGCTGAGCCACCGTTGACGTATTGGGTGGCATCGGGGAGGAATAGGCGGAATTCGACTGCCGGTTCGTTTACTACAGCGCCACACAGTTCGTACATGGTAACTCTCCCTTAAAACACCAAGCTCCAACCCTCTGTCCCCACATCTTTTTTAGTGTAGGCCACTTCATGCGCCACTGCCTTATCCGGCGTCAGCAACTGGATGCGCCCACCCTTATTGCCCAGCAACATAGTGCTGCCTGTCAGGCGGGTGTAGGCATCCTCACACGGGAAGGAGTGGGTGATGGTTGATTAATTATTTAGCCTTTATTCGGTATCGAGTGAATGTGGGGTGATGACAGTCCAATCAGGTACTCGACTACCTTGGTATATCAGGCGCAAGTAGGGCGAAACCCCCGCCAGAAAGGGAGGGCGATCCACGTCCACCTTTCGCCGGATACCTCCAGCGGCTCCCAGTACTAGATAGTGTGCCCTATGAGTCCAGTTCATGGCCGGTTCTAGGTCGATAAAAGCGATGACGACAGGTTCATCGAAGCTTTGTGTTATCCCATCCCAAGGTAATACCTCCCCCTCAGGGATAATGCGTTGCTCCATGTATGCTATGGATGCCTCCCTATCATTCTGCGAAAGGGAGGCAACCACTTCCGCTGCCAATGCTTTCCAGTCACACTTCATGGATACCATCTCATTTAGTGCCGGAGCGGATTATTTGGCTAATCATTTCTTGCGCTTCCTCCTGCGTTACGGGTTGTATTGCCAACTTATCATCCAATTCAGTGAGTGCAGGTAACACTTTAGTTCTCATTGCTTGCTGATATTGAACCGGGGCGCGAAGCTCATCACGCAATAACGTAAGTTCTCTCAGGATGAACTCACGATGAATAAAAATATAGCGCCACTTTTGGAACAAGTGCTGATCGCTCGCACCTGTTCCGTAGGCTGAATACACAGGACTATCGTAGGCGTTATGCACATCATCGGCGTAGGAAAATGCTTCACGGGTAGAGATTCTTCCACTGTTGTCATAGTCGGGATCGGACACAAGCGCGACACCATAAGGGTCGACACCAGCGAGAGCCGCTATCCAATCACGAGCAAATGGATCGAAATCAGCGCCGCCGATCGAATTCTTGCCTTCGGTGCAAGCAGCCGCAAAGGTAGTACGCCCTGCGGTACTCGCCTCAATCACCACATCATTGAATCCGCCAGAATGGCACTGTTCCATCATGACAACCAAATCAGCAAAAACCGGGAGTTCACCAAGCTTGCTGGCAAAATCAGAGGCTGTGTAGTCTGATCCTGAGTAGGTGCAGAGGTAGCTCCCTGTTCCATCATGCCCACCGTGGTTGTTAGTGTGAATGAGGAGCAAATCATCCTGCTTCAACTTGGGTTTGAGTGCATCGATTGCATCCTCCAGTGCTTGTCTGGTACCCGCATTGTGTACAGGCATCGTATAGGCAGTTCCATCCCCAGGCCAATGGGCTACCGGCTTTGGATAACCTGAGTAATTGATTGTGCCGTCGTAATTCAGCACGGTAATATTATTTGCGTCAAAATAAAACTGGTTTACCAATTGACGGTAAAGAAATTCTAGGTCATTGGTATGGCGATTATTTGAAGCGCCTGAAAACAAAATAGCGTAGCGTTTCCCTTTAGGTATCTTCCATGGAAACGAAATTTCTACTTCCGGCCTCCAAATTTTCCTCTGAGGATTGTGAGCAACAACAGGCATATGAAAGGCTTTGAACGTTGGAGGAGGATCGACTAGAAAAGGTGGGAAGCCTGCTTTTACTTCCTGATAAAGTTTCCCACTATCTGCATCGTGAAGCAGGTAACGGCAATCGTGAGACCAGTTAGCCATGGGATCGTCGTCTACGAAGACCACTGCTGTTGGCTGTTTGATCTGGATAGTCTGGTGTCGAGCTTTAATGACACTTCTGGCAGGTTGAATGTCTTCTAGAACATATAAGTTGGTGGATGCTCTACGTTTTGTAGATAACTGTCGAAAGGCACTGTCTTGTATTAAACGTAGAATCTTTGGGTTAATAAGTGTTGCCATGATATTTCTCCTTTCTATAAACACATCAGGTGATTTTTACAAAAAAGGAAATGCTTTCCATTAGGATTTTTTTGCAAAACATTGGTGTTGTTTTTTCTCTTGTTTAAGTCAAGGTCGTTGTCCGGCTCTCGGAGCGAACAGCAAACCTCCGCCCCCTAGCACACAGACACCGCGCTATTAGCAGCCGCAACACGGGCGGGCAGTCATCCCCCAGTGGGCAAGCGTGTTCTTTCCAATGACTGTAGCCTTCCCAGTAGCCACGTTGATGTCCACAAGCTCTCCAGTTTCAGAAGCCCCGTACAGTCGGCAGCAGAAGAAGGCTAGGCCATACACGTCACTTAAACCCATGGGGCCAATTGTGGTAGCAGCCCCCGTGTTGCGATTAATCCGCGCAAGAACGCCCACCCCTGCCATGTCCAATGCCCCATAGAGAACGTCATTCGAGTCGAAGGCAAGATCGCCGCTTGATACAAGACCGCCGCCGAAGTTGCCGACCAGTGTCCCGGCTCCCGTGACGGGATTGATGCGAATAAGCCGCCCCCCCGCAGCCCCATAGATTGTGCCGTCGGCAGCTACAGCCAAACCATTAGTTGTAAAGCCAACTGCCCCTACGACAACCCCAGCCCCTGTATCTGGGTTGAGCTTCAGAAATTGGGATAAACTGACTCCATACAACGTTAGCCCGTGAAAGGCGATGTCGGTCACACTGGTTATACCAACCGACCCCACCAGCCTCGACGAGGCGGTTGCGGGATCCAGCGTGTAAAGTCGGCTTGCGGGATCTACAACGTAAAGACATCTGCTCATTTTAAACCTCCATTCATGCCACGAATTTAAGTATGCTGAACCTGACCCCGCAGCTTTCGATCACGCCTCAACCGCTCGTTATACGGAAAGAATATCGAACAGACGTATGAAAAATCTGCCTATCCCGTCACATATCGTTTTCCCTATACGCCTAATTGTATTGGTCGTTTGAGGGTTGCACTGGCACTTTCCTGCAAAACACTGGTAGTTTTCTGCTGCCATTACGCCATTCCTTCAAAACACCAGGCTCCAACCCTCTGTCCCCACATCCTTTTTGGCATAGGCCACTTCATGCGCCACGGCCTTATCCGGCGTCAGCAACTGGATGCGCCCACCCTTATTGCTTAGCAACATAGTGCTGCCCGTCAGGCGTACCCGCAGGCAATCGCCCGCTGCAACCTGCATCCCGCTAAGGTCTTCGGCCCGCCCGTTGTCATCCACTAGGCTCCAGCGGTTCAGGTCTATCACTTGGTCGCTGAGGTTGAGGAGGGTGACACTTTCGCGCCCCGTTTCTGGGTTATAGGGGTTCACCAGTGCGGCAATGATCAGGATGGGTTGCTGCGTCAGTTTGACTGGATCAGGTGGAGGAAGCTTGATGCAATTGCCCTTACCATCGGTATTCCAGCATTGTGACTGGAAGGCGAGGAAAATGGCGTCAAAACTGCCATCCGGCTTGCGGATAAAAACTGCGCCATCCTGATTCGCCCCATTGGTACTGGCGTATTGCCCCACACTGCCTTGGTTCATGTGGATGGAGTGGATGCCGTTACCGGGCTTGAAGTTGAAGTACGCATCGGTTTTGGTTTCCGGCCCCCATAATTCCCCGAAGATATAGAAGCGGTAGCCCGGATTGTTGATGGCTTCCTCTACCAAGGGTTGCAGGTATTCGAGCAAGTCGTTAGTCGGGCCATCTACCCGGAAGGGGGCAATTTCCATGGTCTTCTGCTCTACGAATTCGCCGCGTACATAGTCAAGGGTCAAATCCAGCAGGGTGCTGTCGCTGCGCGGCTCAATCTCATAACGCCCCGGCTCGAAGCTGTTCAAGCGTTGGGTTAGGTCACCATGCTGGAAACCGCTAATGTGCTTATACAGCAAGGCGTGTGGGGCGATATTGGAACGCACATTAATGGCAGCGCGGTTTTGCACGCCTGCTACATCCAGCAGCACTTCAATGTGCGGGTCGTTGTCGTCGTCCAGTTGCTGGGCGGTAGGGTGGCCTACTAACAGGCCGAAGCGTTTGAGGGTCATAGTAAACTCCTTATGTTGTTGAAATGCTTGCGCATGTCGGTAGTTGTCTAAGGGTATTTTTAGGTGGGTCATGGCCTGCCACAGCCCATCCATGCCAGTAAAATTCAAGTGCAAGCCGGATTCGGCAGCCTGCACCGTCCCAATCACACTAGCGGGTTGGTGGCTGTCAAAACGGTAAAACCTGACGATGAAACTTTGCTCTTCCACCTGACATTTTCCATCTTGCTGTGTCATTAAATTTCAATAATATCCGTGTACACCGTGCGTGCCCCTTTGGCATAACTGATGGGTAATGCCTCCGCCTCTGCCCGCTGGTCTTCCCTAAGGATTTCAGCCTCTTGGATCACCAGACGGAAACGCTTGCTGCCCCGTGCATCCGGTAAGCGGACTGCGCCCATCCACACGCTCGCCGCCAGCGTGACATGGTGGGGAATGAGTGGGGATGAGGTTCCGATAGGCAACCACGTTTGCGCTTGCGCATCGGAAGGCGCGAGCATTTCCACCCGCACTGTGACCGCAGAAGGGAATGTCAGCCTCCCCACAGTAGAGGTGAGTGGTGGTCGGGTCGGGGCAATCGGGAATGCCCCCGACACACTCAGATGCACCACGCAAGGGTCATGCGCATCACTCACCACCGTGGCGCTACGGTCGGGCGCAAGCTGGATAAAGTCAGCCAGTGTCACCCGTGAAAGTTCCACCCCTTGCACCGAACAGGGCTGGTAACGTGCCAGTGCCAGCCGTACAAACGGGAAATAGGTCGGGCAGGTATCCATCGGGATGTCGCAATACCACAGTTGGCGTTCCTGATCGAAACTCACCGGATGGGCAGCAACCGTCACCCGCGCTGTACTGTTGGCAAGCTCCTCCAATGCCAAGCCGCTTTCCCGCACCTTGGCGGAGGGGAAATGGTGCAAACTGGGGACAGCATAAGTCCCGTGTGAAATCCAGATCGGGTCATAGCCCCATTGGGTGACTACCGCAGCCAAGCCATTGGGCAATGTCAGACTCTCAGTCATATGCTCGTGGTTCAAGCGCAACGCCGGTACTGGTGCAATCACCACCCCCAGCAACTCGCCATCGCCGGATGAAAACCACGGGCGGCGCAAATACACCCGCACACCCCCACCCCGGCGTTGGCTTTTGACCACGGTGTTTGCCTCTGGGGGTTGGCTGGCAGCATCCGGCGGTTTGCCATGCCAATCGGGTTCATGAGCCACTTCCCAGCCAAAAATGGGGATAATGTAATCAATATCCGGGGCAGCAGGCCGCGCCGAACTGGGGATGTCGAGGGTGACAGGCTCCAGCCCTTTTACCACCCCATCAGATGCCTCATCCGCAAAGCAGTCAGCAAACAAGGTGGTGGCAGTGGCATGGTATGTCACCCGGCGGTGGCGGCTATCCCCAAACTCCTGCGTCTTGCCCTCACAAGACAGCAAGGTTTGCAATGGTGCGGTGTTGGTCAGATAAAACGGGCTGGCACACTGTTGTTTACTCCAATCATTATCCACCCGGTCGAACCACGACGCGCCCACCTCAACCTTGCCGGTACTCGCGGCGTGGACTTGTACCTGCCCACTAAACGCAACGCGGGTTTCACCGGGCATTCTGGGGGCAGGGGCAAATTGCTGGAAGCGCGGTGCTTCCAAGGGGCGTTGCACCGCATGGCTCAACACCAGTTCCCGCCAGGGGGTAAGCAGCCAATGCCCGCCACTGAGCGCCAGTTCCTGAAGTTTCGCTAGTTTCGCTGCCCGCTCTTCTGGGGCGGCTGCTTCTGGGGCGGCTGCTTCTGCCAGCCAAGCCCAGATACCCAGCAATGCCAGCTCCTGTGGCGAATCCAGCGTACTGCTCAGCGCACTGCTGACCCGCAGCCGCAATACCGCTGCCTTGGGCAGGGTAACAGTAAGTACCCGCGTGGTTTCATCCCACGCATACGCCAGTTTGCCTTCATTCAAGGCCAGCCGGAACGGTGCTGCCTTAGGCCAAACTGCCGCAGAGGATTTGATCAGCAACGGCGTCGCCCGCCCCGGCAAGCCCCGGATGGCAGTAAACCGCGCTAACGGGTCAGGCAAGTACGGCACATCCGGTAACTTCGCTTCCCAAGCGTGCAACTGCCCATCCGTACCACTGCGCTCGTCAATGAGCGAATGCCAGCTTTGACCACCCGGCGGTGTTGCCTCAAACATCCCATGCCGTTCCGCCATTTCCTGCGCCACACGCGGTGGTACAAACCAGCGGGCAGTCGTATCCGCTGTCGGCTTCAAATTATCCTCTGGCTTGTTGTTATGCGAGCGGATCACCAGATGCTCCAACGATTCCCCGGCAACATACCCTTTCAGCGGGCGGGTCAGGCTGATGACAGCCGCCATCGCAGGGGCAGCAACTGGTTCATAACGCTGGTAGGTGACGGGTGGGGAAGCCCCAGTCAGGCTGGTATCACCCGTGCCCACTGGCCTGCTATTACCTGCCAGATCAACGGCACGCGCCCGCAAGGCATAGGTGCGCCCATACCGCAGCGGCGGCAAGGAATTGGCGACAACCTTGCAATCCACCGACAGGCGGCTATCCGGTGGTACTTCAGGCGTACCCTCTCTGGGGACATCAGACTTGTCGGCAATCGCCCGCCCCGGTTTGCGCACCGCAAGGCTCCAGCCATCCCAATGGATCAGGGCTTCATGCAGGCGCAATTCCCCGGCTGGCTCCGGTTGCCCCACTTTCTCATTCGGGCTGGTGAGTGCGGTGGTGACGACACCTTCCCCCTTATAGGTCTGGGGATAAGGGGTAAATCCTGCCCCCTCACGCACCCGGTAAGACTCCACACGCTGGCAAAGCGAACGCCACGGCCCGAACCGCAAGTCTTGTGGCAAGTCTTGCGGTCCTGCCTGTAATACCCGCACATCCACCGCCAAGCCTTTGGTCAGGTCTTCCGCATACAGGGTCAACTCAGGGGCAAGGGGAGGCCGGGGAGGGCGTGGAGGGAAGGGTGGGCGCGGGGTAAGCTGGTCATTCAACTTGCCGCTATTGCTGATGATTTGCTGGAAGCCTTCTGCCCGCCCGGTCTGGATAATGCTGATGCCACCGCTACGCAATGCAGGCAAACCCAGTGACTCAGGGGCTTGTACCGCATTATCTGCATATTTGCGCCGCCCGGCCTGTGAGCGGACGGCACTATCAATAAATTGGCTGTATTTGAACGCCGCATCGTCAACATCCAGCGTATTCACCTGATAATTGCCCTTGGACAAATCCAGCAAGCCCTCGGTATAGACTCCCGGTGTTTTGCTGGCAGCACGGAAAACGCCAGCCCCTACATTGATGTCAAATACCGTCCACGGGGAAACCGCTGTGGGCATCAGCGGCGTTGGTGTCACCCTGAGCTTGCGCATGGCAAGGGCAAGCGTATCAATACCGGCGGGCAGCTCACACACCATATCCAGCAGCAACCCCACACGTTGCAACAGGTAAGGGTAATCATCCAGCAGGCTCACCACTTCATGGAAATCAGGCAGCAAGCGCGGCGGCAATATGCCGTATTTTTCCTTTTGGGGGGAAAAGCGGTAAAACTCCTGCGCTTGCATCAGGTCGCGGCATAGCTGGGGTGGCTGGGATTTTAAAAAGCCTTGGGTACGCAGCTCGGTATTAATGTCATCACGCCATTTTTGTTGCCATTCAATATCGGTAAGCTGCTTTAAGTCTTTCAGGCTACCCAAATACCCCGGCGGCGTCCCCCCCGATTCAGTTTTGCGGAGATCACCGACCAGATAGGGAATAAAAGGCAGCCGCTCAGGGCTATGCAAACCGGCGGCCTGCACCGCAGCCTTCACATGCCCCAGCACATTCCCCACCGGAAAGGAGCGGATGGGCATGCCCCTGAAATCCGATTCCTTGAAATTATAGCTGTGGATCGGGGTATTCGGCGGGAACAGCTTGACCCATAGCCCAGCATCACGTTGCACCGCGTGCGGATCAGGATTGGGGCTGGCGGGTATGTCCTGCTGCTGGTGGGCAAAGCGGACAGTAAAGGTCGGCAGGTTCTGCGTCCATGCGGCAAAAACCCCGGCATCCTTCAACGTCATGGTATGGTTCCCCGGTTCCAGCCTTGGCGATACCTTGATGGAAAACCGTAACTGACGCCGCCCATCTGCCAAGGAAACGATACCGTTAGGCAACACAGTCCAAATGATGGTTTGTTTCATGATCATAACTCCTTGGCGAAGGCTGCTTGATAAGAATCCCAGTCTTGAGGGGGCATCATCTTCATGAAGCTCAAGTCTTCAGACCCCCCCGCCAGTTCACGCCTGATGTGCAGGGTGACGCTCTTGCTGAAAAACGCGACTTCTACTTTGATGCTGGCGCTGACTTCGCCCCAAGCCACCTTGCTGGTGGTTTCGTAACTCAGGCTAAGCTCGTAATTCACGCTGATGCAGATCAGCCCCAGCACCTCCATTGCCCCACTGATGCGCACATAACCGCTCAGCACGGCGGACTTACTGGTTCCCCCCTCGGCAAGCCCATACTTGATGTAAATGCCCCCCATGACACTGACGCCGCCGCTGGCAACCCCCAGATTAAGCTGGATGCTGGCACCGAAGCCCAGTGAAACTTCCAGTATGTCAACCCCATCTGGGCCTACCGTCAGTGCCACAAAGCCTTCGCCCGCAAACAGCGAGACTGTCACCATGAAGGGGGCGTGGCGTTCAGACAGGGCGAACCGCGCCCGCATGGGGTCGCCGGTAAACGGCAAGGTAATGCCCGCCGACAATGCAAGGTTTTGTAAGGCAAATGCGCCAACCGCAATGGAAGGGATAGGCAGGCTGTAACCGGCGGTGATACCGTTACTGTCCACCCTGACGTAGGGCGGGTCGGAAAAGTGCGCCAGACCGAGTTTGTCGTCAGTGGTAATGGCGGAAATAAATGCCAAAGCCCCCTCCCTAGCAAACTCCATTCCGTCGCCATCCAGTTCGAGATGGATGATGGGCTTGGAACCGGGCACAACCTGATAACTAAACTTTTTAAACTTGATGGTTAAGACACCTGCCAGACTAATGCCAAAGTTTTGTAATGTGGCAGTAATTTGGGAACTTTGGGAACTGTTTTTACCATCCGACTTGATGCGGTTTTCTATTATCAAATCAAGACGACAGCCACCGGATGAGGCGGGATTAAAAATGCCGTTTCCTTGAAGTGAGGTATTCCATTGCAAGCTATAGAGGGTATCTTGGCCTTCCTGTTTTGTTACCCATTGGGGTGCAGCGGAGAAATCTGTGAGCGGCAGTGGCAGTATATCCTTCAGCTTGATACCACCTAGCAACTTGGCTTCCAATGCATCACTGAAATAACTGGCTGGGTCAAATATGCCGGTTTTTATTTTCTCTAATGGGTTATCAACCGCCTCATTGATACCGACCGGCCCAATTATGCGGGAAATACCACCGATTTTCATATTGGGTGTTGCCAGTGCGCCGATTTTGTCCGGTTTATTGTCTTTGCCAAATGCCAAATCAAAAGCAGCGTCTGCCTTGAAAAACAACTCGCCCTTGTTATTTCCCCCAAAACCTTCGTCGGCATAGGCTTGTGCATAGGTAAATAGCTTGGCTTCCCCCGCCCCGCCCAACTGGCGCAGCACTGGCAATACAATTTCTGTTTGGGTAAACGTGAGTTTGCCAGCATCCACATAGGCCATACTGGGGTTGAAGAGGCGTTTCGGGTCGGTATCCCCCATAATCGGCAAAATCCCGGCGTGGACGGCGGATACTGTAAGGGTTTTGACCTCGCAAGCCCCAGATTGCCCTGCTGTGGCAGGGACAAACGCCAGCGCCTGCCCCTTGAAGTCATAAGTATTCCGCTCGGGCTTTCCGTTCTCGGGCTTTCTGTTGAATTCGTCGGCTATTGTTGTAAGCGTAGTATTAGGGGACAGCGCGGGGATAAAAGCCAATGGCGCTAGGAATTCGGCGCTCCGCCCCTGACGGTCGCTTACCCGGAGGTGGAAGTTGTAGTCTTTCCCCCCCACTGCTGGCCAGAAAGCCCCATCGCTTCCATTCTCCAAGAAAGGCGTGATTTGGGTCAGTATTTCTACCCGCCCAAAGGGGAAACAACGCCGGAGTTGTTCAACCAACTTAGACCCGGCATTATCCGCTGGCAGGGGGAAACAGCCGCTCCCGTTCCCGCACGACAATAAACTCCGGGTAAACAAACGGGCTTCACGATACCCCAGCGGGGGGCGCTCCAAAAATTTGCGCTCCGTGATTTCTGTGAATACTGCCTTATGCCCAAAGGGCCACAAATACCCGCGTGTGACAATACGGACAAAATGATCCCGCCCCATCGTAGCAATATGTCGCCATGATTCGAGGTTAGTTGGGGCATCCTCATCCCAATAGCCTTTCAAATCCAGCCATGCCCCCAAGCTGCTCAGCATCAGATTATGGCTGTGATGGGGTGGTCTGTCTTGACCGAATTCGTAACAATATCCCTCCGGTCTCGCGTGCTTAGAGCTTAAGCAGACTCATGCCAATGGCAGATCTGACGTATCCCTGCGGATAGTCTGTTAGCCCAGATAGCCCTGACCACGGGTGTTTCGCCCTCTGGTATCGCGCAAGCGTACATGCCACAATTCCGTGATGTTGGCTGTGCTCACGAGGGGTGCGGCTGCCTGCCCACTCCCCATTTTGGTCAGGTGACAGGAACAGGCGTACTGGTGCTTCAATGGCTGTCTCATCACGCGGCGGGTTGCTTGATTGCTGGCAGCCGATGGAGACCTGAATAGCTGATGGCAGCAGCGGATAGGTTAGCCCGCAAATTGGCTGACATCGGCTCGGCAACCATTGCCGGAGAACCACCCCAGCAATAAGCGGGTGTCGAAAGGGCAATCATGCGATCAACTGCCATACAAGGCGGCTTGGTGCAGCACAGATTGAAGGGACTGGCAAAGTCAGCGGGTCGATTGGGTCGTCTGTCTGTCTCTCTGGTACTCCCTTCCGCAATGCTTTGTGTCTGGAAATAAACGCTTACGGTAGCTTTCTGCCCGTTAGCCGCAGCACACCCCAGCCACGGCACGGCGCTGCCTTGTGCCGTCAAGCGGATGTGGTTAAAACGGAATTGCAACAGCAGCAGGTCTTGATGCCGTTGGAAGTTGGCTTGCCAGTCTGCCGGGAACACGATTTTGGCAGGTTCTGCCCCCGTCAGCCGCACCAGCACCACACCATATTCCGCCAGTCTGGGTTCATCGCTGCCTAACGCCACAATGGCGTTCGCGTCAGCGGGATAACCCACAGGTTCCGCCGTCAAGCCGTCTGCCCTGACCATGCTCTCCTCAAGCAGATAGCGCAGCCCGTATTCCTTGTTCGGCAACAGGGCAGGATGCCCACAACGGGTTCGGCCCCATCCCCAGTTCAGTAACAATAGCGGATGCTCGGGGCACACCCAAGCGCAGGCTGACGTATTTGCTATGCAGCCATTGCGGTTCGGTGGATAGGGTGGCAATCAGTGCCTGTTCCAGCACTGCCCCATCCCGTTGGTAAACGGCAAAATAACCGGGGCGGAACAGCGGGATTGCCAATGGCGCGGCATTTTCCCCTAACAAACCACCGCCCAGTTCCAGTTCCAACCGTGGGGCAGGCTCATATTGGCTGATGGCGGCGATAATGCGGTTCATCCCGAAAAAGATCGGCTCAATGGGGTTTTGCCCCGCCGGGACAGGTTCCCATGCGGTTATTTGCAGCGCCGAGTAAACCGGGGAACCCTCACGGGTACGCCATGTTGCCTGCCCCTCACCTTGCAATGCGAGGTTAAACCACGGAATACCTTTCCCCTCGCCGAGTGACAATAGTGTCAGGTGGCTATCATTGCCTTTGTCGAGTGGCAGCACTTCCGGCGGCAACAGGCTGACGCTCAGTAGGTTGTGCGCAAGGCGCGTCCCCAAGCCCTCAACGCTCACTTGCCCATGCACGACAAATGTCCATGATGGGGAAAAGTAAGCCTGATAAGTATCAGCAACAGACATTTGCCCACCCGTGCCGAAAGTACAGACCGCCCCGACCTGAAGCAGGGGGAGCTTGCCTCTTCGCCATAGTTGAGCCAGCGTTCTAGGTCAACATCTGCCTGAAACCCGCCCCACTTGAAACTCAGCCACATCCGCCAGCGCCCTGCCTCCTCACGGATGGTCAGCGACAAATCGGCGGGGATTGAAGTGCCGGGGAAACGGGCATTGTTTAGCTGGATGGCCTTGCCGCCATTGCTCACCTCCAAGCTTGGCGTGCCAGCAAAGCGGCTGGTGTCAATGTCCCAGCGCAGTTGCCCGCCCGTGAAAAACAACAGCCGCCGCCGATATTGCTGCAATTCAACCGCGCCAAAGGTGATGACCTTCGGCCTTTCTGTGGGCTGTGGGCTTATTCTGGGGGGAAGTGCTTGCCATTCCTTCAGGCTACCGTCCGCTTGGCGTGAAACCAGAAAGCGGCCTTCGCCTGCGGTACTGACCGACCACTGGCTGGCAATGGAATCTATCCTGAAAGCGTGATCTGACATTGTGTGCCCCCTTGCCGTGAATAAAACGTTATGATCACGGTAAACCACCCAGAGGGGTAGCCATTAGGATTTTTTTGCAAAGTGTTAGTAGTTTTTTGCAGTCATTTCAGGGTGCGGTAGCAGCACGCGCCCGGATGTCCTTATACAACTTCACCGTGTCAGCACCGGGCATGACATTCAAGCCTTTGCCCAGCACTTCCCGGCAACGTTCATAGGTGGCAAGGGCTTCCGAGGGTTTGTGCTGCTGTTCGTAACAGCGCATCAGCCCTTGGTAGAACGATTCAATCAGCGGGTCAGTTTCCAGCCCTTTGCGGTAGGTGTGGATGGCCTCTTCCCAAGCGGCGGCTTGTTCCCAGTACGTGCCTACCGCCAGCGTGAAACGGATCATCCGGCTACGCAGGCGTTCCGCCATATCCAGCGCCCAGCTTTTTTGCGCCCCCTTGCCAAGGAATGGCCCCGCGTAAAGCGTACTCAGGGTTTGCCACAGCCGCCTGACGGTTTCGCTGTGGGGGTGGGGGCTATCCAGTTGTTGCCTGAGGCGTTCCAGCGAGCGTTCAAACGCCCACACATCCAGCCACACATAGCGTGGGTCTAGGGAAACCACCCGGTCTTTGAGGATGATGGCCTGTTCGACCCCCAGCAACTTTCTGAGGCGGTGCAGGGTGGTGTGCAATGAGCGGGTGGCGGCATCACCACTCGCATCCGACCATAAAACATCCATTAGCCGTTCGTCAGCAACATCGCGCCCGCCAAACGCAATCAAGGCTTTCAGCAATTCCAGCGGGCGGTTTTGGGAGGCAGTTTCCAGCGACAGGCACTTGCCGCCCACGTCTACCGTAAACCCGCCCAAGGCATGAACCCTGACCGGCATCGGCCAATGGCTGGGGACGCCATCGGCTTGTGTCGGAATCAGTTCCGCTTGCTGGATCAGCGTTGCACATGGGCGGTTTCGATGCCCCGTTCCAGTGCAAACCGCAACAGCGGCTCAATCCAGGCCGGGAATGACCACAGCGGCAAACCCCAGCCCTGTTCCTTGCCCTGTTGCAGCGCAGCGGCGAGCAGGTTGGCGGCGGTTTCTTCCTCACCCATGCGCAAGCGTAACCACGCTTCGGACAGACCGCAGTCATGCACCAGTTGCTGGAGCGTAGGCAGTCCCCCAGCGGATTTTGGCCTGATCGAGCAGTGCCAAGGCTTCCTGCGGTTGACCGTGGGCAATCAAGGCCAGCGCCAGCCCGTGCCGACAACGTGCCAGCGGGTAGACCGCGCCGTTTTCCAGCGCCAGTGCCAGTGCTGCCCTGCCCGTGATCCACCGCATCGGCAAACTGCCCCGCCACCAGTGCCCGCCAGTTGAGCAGCAGCCGGTAATGGACGGTGTGGAAATTGGGCGGTTGCGATGGCCAGGATCAGGCGCATGTCCTCCAGATGGCTGGTCGGCTTCTGCCAGCCGCGCCTGCATTAGCCCGTTATAGGCGCCCACTGCCAGCAGGAACAGGTCGTACACATGCACACCTGCTTTCCTGCCCCAGCGCCAGCCCGTGGCGGACATAGGCGCGGCTGGCGTCGTACTGTCCGGCAAAACAGTCAACAAAGGCCAGCGACAACAGCAAATGCAGGTGTTCCAGCGGGGATGCCAGCCTGTCATGCCCCGCCGCTTCGTACAGGCGCAGGGTCTTGCGCCCAACGGGAACAGTTCGCCGCTGCCACCGC
Source organism: uncultured Gammaproteobacteria bacterium (assembly GCA_963818325.1). Taxonomy (GTDB): domain Bacteria; phylum Pseudomonadota; class Gammaproteobacteria; order Thiotrichales; family Thiotrichaceae; genus Thiothrix. Next base: position 141,005 of record CAWFRV010000020.1, read on the forward strand.
AGATAAAAACCGATGGCGGAACCCAGTTGCCAGCGCAGGTTGGCTTCCAGCGGTGATGCCCACAACTGGCGGGCGCGTGCCAGCAAGGTTTCGGCTTGCGGATGGTCGGGGCGGCGGAAGTACATGCCCATCAGTACAGCGGACACTACCCTGCGCTTCGGTGGCGGGTTCGCCCATAGTCCGGGTGCTGGGCATACAACTGGTCAAAGCGTTGCAGCCACAGGTCAATGCCGTGGTGGTTTTGCTGGGTCATCCACGACATTAGGATGACGCTGGCAAGGGTTTGGTACATGCCGCTAGCGTCCCCGGCTTGCTCAAACAAGGGGTAGGCGGCGGTGAAACAGTGTCCGGCTGCCAGCGGGTTATGCCCATCAAAGGCAGCGCCCTGCCAGTACAGTAGCCAAGGGTTGGTTGGCAATCAGCGTTTCCGGCAGGTGTTGCAGCCAAGCCCAGCAGGGTCTGGTTGCGGCCTTGCGCCAGTAGGTGGGGGGCTTGGGTGGCAATGATGCTGGCGGCGCTAGGCCAATCACTACCTGCCAGTGCCAGATCAATGGCGGCTTCGGGCTGCCCAGCATCCAGCAATATCTGTGCGGCTTGCTGGCGCAAGGTGTCAAGCTGTGGGCGTTCCCAGCGTTCCCGCCCCTGTTTCAGCAGGAATTCGCGGAACAGCGGGTGGTAGGTGTAGACCGGCTCTGCCCCGTTGCTGCGGGTGAGGAAAAAGTTGCGGTCGTACAGGTTTTGCAGGATGCGTTCCGCCTGCGGGTGGGCAGTAAGCTGGCTGACTTGCGCCACCAGCATGGTGGGCAGCAGGGCCGACTGGAGCAGGAAGGTCTGGGTGGCGGCGGGCAGGCGTTCCAACAATTCGCTGGCGAAATAGTCGAACACCAGTTCGGGGTTGTCGCCATCCTCCGGCGGTGAGAGGCCGGGGTCTTTCTGCCATGCCCGGTACATCAGGATCAGCCCCGCCGCCCAGCCATCGACTGCGTGGTGGATGCGGCGGATGTCCGCTTCACTGCGCCGGGTGGCAAGGCCATTGCCCAGCAGGCGGACAATGCCGATGGCTTCCGCCTCCGTCAGGCGCAGGTCAGCGCGGTCGAGCAGGCAAGCCGCATGGCGGGCGGCAAACCCCGCCACCCACGCAGGCGGCTTGTCACGGCTGAGGAAGAATGCCTGGAAACCGGCGGGCAAGGCGGCGGTGAATTCGCGGAACAGCGGCTGCAAGGGCGAGTCGGGCGGCAATTCCTGAAAATTGTCGAACACGAACACCGCCGGGGGGATGAGGTCGGCACACAGGCGTTCGGCAAAGCGGCGGGTGAAGATGGCGAGGTTGCCGTGGTATTCGGGGGTGAGGGTGGGCAGCGGCAGGTCTGGTTTGCACAGGTGATAGGAGGCTTGCGCGAGGTAATGGAAAAAGGTGGCGGGGTCGGTGTCGCCTGCGTCGAGTTGGTACCAGAGGGCGGGGATCGTTTGGCTGGCGAGGTAGTCAACCACCAGCGTGGTTTTGCCAGCGCCTGCGGGGGCGGAAATCCATACCAGCGGCTGCTGGCGGGCAGCTTGCAGTTGTTCGACCAGCGCAGCACGGGAATAGAGGCTGCCGGTGCGGGGTGGGTTGATTTTGACGGTGGATTTCCATGCAGACATTGCAAGCCCCCTGTATAAACACTGCTTTGCCAGTGTAGTGGGGAATAGGATAGATGCTTGTGACAAATATCAAACACCTACCTGTTTAGGCTATCTTTGACTAGCAGATATGACGCAGATCAGAATATTTCGCTGATGGGGAAAACGTACACCAGATACAAGTAGAAAAAACCGAGGGACAAGGCGAGGATGATGACGCCCAGCACTGAGGATCTCACCTTGATGCCCGATGCGGATAACTCAATTTCGTGTGCCGTATTGGTAACATCGCTTCCTTGCCTGCCAGTAACCATGTCACGGCGGAACTGCATCCACGCGAAGTAGATACCCACCAGCACCAAGCCGACCACAATGAAAAAAATGATCCGTGTGGACAAATGTTGCCACGAAAACACCCGGGTACGGTGAGCCAGCCCCGTCTCATAGTAACCAAGGCTGGCACGGTAGGCTTGCCAACACACCTCGCGGGTTGTTTGGTCGCTAATGTCAGCACACCATACTTCCGGGATGGTTGGTGTGGCAGCTTTGCTGGTTGCCGCAGCAGGGAGTGGAGGCTGGTGGGTTGCCAAGAACTCCTGCGCCGAAGGTTTCGGGGGTTTGCCCGCAGTCTCACCCCCATCCGCTTCCTGCGCCATACCCCAACGGGCAGACGCCAACAGGACAAGCAGGGTGGTAAAAACCAGCAGCCACACTCTGCCTTTCCCGTTAGCCATCAGGGGTTCCCCAATGAATAACTAATGGCCTGCTGGCGGTAGCTGATTTCGCACAGGAGGTTACGCTGGCATCCCGTTGTTTCCGCCGTCTGGAATTGCTGGTAGTCATTGCGGCTGAACAGCTTTTTCAGGATGTTGCCAAGCTCAGCCTTGTGGCTGTTTAACCATGGAACCAAGTTCACATTGGAAGGTGTTGGAAATTGCTTTGATTGAGCAGTATCATCTTTCCCCTCCCCCCGGAGCTATAGTTCACTGTCGAATCTGTCAAACGGTCACGGAAGCTTGCGAAGGGGTTGGTCACCAGCCCTTGTTGGGCTTCCGCAACGGGTGGATTTGGAGGAGCCACCGTTATTTTGGGAACTCTCATTTTGGGCGTGTTGTTTTGGTCGGTTAAATTACCATACCAGCCCCACCTTTTTGGCCCATTGTGGGAGAAAATGCCAGCCATCTTATAGCCGTCTTTTTCAAAAATCCATCCATCAAAAACCTGTTCAAGATTTTCTTGTTTTCTTGTGAATATAATGTGGCGGTCTTTACACTCCCCTGTTATTTTTTCTGGCTGGTCATTAATCATTTGCAACTCTGTTTCAAAAATATATGAATTGTCTGCTGCTTTTTCTAAAGATATTCTTATATCCCTGCTGGTGATCCCTACATAACCATTGGCGTTAATGCTTAGCCTCATCCCTTCCAGATGCTCACATAGATCTGTTGCTATTGCTGGGCTGGACATGAACATAACCCCAAACATCAAGTTTAACAAACGATAAGTATAAGTTTTCATTGCAATAATTCCGTTAGCTTAATCAGTGAATAATTTGAAAACAATGCCTGATTATATGGATGGCTAGAGGGATGTATTAGGAGTTTTCTGCAAAACATTGGTACTTTTTTGCATTTAAATAAGCCGCGAAGTAATCTTCGCCAAATTCCCACTCAATTCAGGGCATACGAAGGCAACTTCATCCCAATAAATAAATATTTTCTTTATTTTCAATGGTTTAGATATTGGCACACGCATTGCTTATACAATTGGTGAAGCGCAATGCTTTGCAAACAATTTCATTTAGAAGGAGATCAAGGCTATGGCAACTTTAGATAACACTTATATGGAATACAGCCCGGAATTTGAAAACTTCGAGGCAGAACAGTTCGAGTGGAGCGGCGAAGGGGAAAGTGAGGATAGTGAGGTATTCAGTGAAGCCGAGCTGATGGAACTTGCCGGGGAGCTGCTCGAAGTCAATTCGGAAGCCGAACTCGACCAGTTTCTGGGCAAGATGATCAAAAGGGCTGGGCGTTCTTTCGGCTCTTTGATGCGTTCGCCGTTGGGTCGGACAGTGGGCGGGCTACTCAAGGGCGTGGCTAAAAAAGCCTTGCCGTTGGCGGGTGGCGCTATTGGCGGGTTCTTTGGTCGGCCGTTGGGGGCAAGAATCGGCAGTGGGCTTGCTTCAGCAGCAGGTGGGGCATTCGGTCTGGAAGCTGAAATGATGGAAGCCGAAGACCGCGAATTTGAAGGTGCCAAACAGTTTGCCCGGATAGCGGGTGATGCCGTCAAAATCGCTGCTACCGCGCCCGCCAATGCCAATCCCGCCAAAGTTGCACAAGCCGCTATCGTGACAGCGGTGAGAAGACATGCACCCAACCTTTCCGGTGCTGCCCCCAGCTTTTCTGGCACTGCACCCAATTTTCCCGCTACTGCCTCTAGGCCAAATGCCAATGCCGGTATTCCCGCAGGGCGCAATAGCGGGCGTTGGGTACGTAAAGGTAACAGCATCGTGATTATGGGTTACTAATCATGCGTTTTATTACCGATGACACAAGGAGTATGCCATGCACGATATAGACCGTGTGCGACTGGAATCCCAGTTTGAAAATGAACAGTATGGCGCTGCCCCGTTGCAGGCTGAACAGTTCGAGGATGAGGAAGGTGAGTATCCGTATGCTGAGTACGAATATGAAGCTGTTTTTAATGAAAACGATGAAATGGAACTTGCCAGTGACTTGCTGGAAATCACGGATGAGGCCGAACTCGACCAATTTCTGGGTAAGCTATTGCGGCGGGCAGGCCAAGCGGTTGGTCGGTTTGTGCGCTCACCAGAAGGCAAGGGGATTGGCGGTATGCTGAAAAATGCTGCCAAACAGGTATTGCCGGGGATAGGTTCCGCTATGGGTGGTTATCTTGGCGGGGAACGGGGCGCACAGTTTGGCGGACAGGTCGCCAATGCTGCGGGAACCCTGTTCGGGCTGGAACTGGAAGGCTTGAGTGGGGAAGACCAAGAGTTTGAGGTTGCCCGCCGCTTTGTGCGTTTCTCTGGGGAAGCGGTGAAAAACCTTGCACTGTCACCCCAAGGGCAAAACCCGCAGGAAAATGTCCGTAACGCCATCATCAGTGCCGCCCAGCAACATGCCCCTGGTTTGCTGCAACCCCGCACTCCGCCTGCTTCTGCCAGACCGCCGCAGCCATACTCTGGTATAGCGACGGCAAGCAGTGGCCGTTGGACGCGCCGTGGCAACAAAATCATCTTGCACGGGATGTAACCCCATGAACGCCAAGACTTTTACCCTGTGGATGCTGGATCAGGAGGCGCGGTCATTATTGACCCGGCTGGCGCGGGTTAAACCCTTCGTCATGAACGAGCCAATGTTGCTGGCTGCCAGTCTCCTGCCCCCGGCGCAGATTGCGATAGAACGCTTTCTTGCTAATGGGCGGCATGAGCTGAAACAGCGGGTAGAGGATTTCCGGCGTTGGTTGCAGGAATCTGGCAAGGCCGCTTCGGCGGAGGAGGCGCAGCGCCGTTTCACCTTTTTGCGCTTGCGCTTCAATGCGGTGCTGACCCAGCTTGACCTGTTCAGTCAAGTGATTACCCAGCGCAGTGAAAGTGATAACGGTATTTGGATGTCCGGCCTAGATGTGGTGTCGGCAGATGCCTTGGCCTTGCCGGGGTATTACACCGCACCACCCGTGGTGTGTTATCTCGACCGGGGGATCGGGGCCGCCATCCGCCGCGCCCGTACCCGTATGCCCGGTGGGGGGGAGAATCCGGTGGCGGTTATCCGTGTCCCACGGGAGCGGATGGTCGGCAGTGGGGTTGCTTCTTCGCTGGTACATGAAGTGGGGCATCAGGCGTCGGCGTTGCTGGATCTGGTTGGCTCCTTGCGCCCCGTGCTTCAGGCCAAACAGCGGGAGGGGAAAGACACACAGGTGTGGGCACTGTGGGAACGCTGGATTTCTGAGATTCTGGCTGATTTCTGGTCGGTTGCACGGGTAGGCGTGGTGTCCACCTTGGGGCTGATTGGGGTGGTCAGTTTGCCGCGCCCGTTTGTGTTCCGTCTGAATTTGGATGACCCACACCCCATGCCGTGGTTGCGGGTGAAGCTCAGTTGTGCGCTGGGCAATGCGCTGTATCCGCATCCCCAATGGCAGCGGCTGGCGGATATGTGGGAGTCGTTTTACCCGCTTGGTTCACTGGATGGGGAGCGGCGTCAAGTGATCGCACAAGTGCAGGCAGGGATGCCGGAATTCATCGCACTGCTGCTGGGGCATCGCCCCAAATCCCTGCGCGGCAAGGCACTGCGGGAAGTCATGGGGGTGGAAAAACGGCAGCCGCAACATCTGGCTGGTTTCTATCAGGCGTGGCAGCACACACCTGCCCAGATGTACCGGGCATCCCCTTGCCTGACCTTTGCCGTCCTCGGTCAGGCCAAGGCGGACGGGAAACTCAGCCCGGAGGACGAAAGCGAGCTTCTGACGAAGCTCCTCAACTACTGGGCGATGCGTAGCACGCTCGATACGTCTGCTTCCTGCGCGGTATTGCCAAAAGCAGCAGCAGGCGCGGTTCTCAACTAAAGATTCAGGAGTAATAAGTCATGGCAATCCAAAATATTACCGTATCACCCAATAAAGTTGCGAGAGGCAAAAAAATTACCTTTAAGGTTAAATTTGCTTCAGGCACACTGCTGCAAGATAAAAATTATACGCTTTCCCTGTATGAGGGCGAGAAGCTCTTGCCAGAAAACCAAATTGATAGGATTTCCCTAGGTTGTGACATTCCCGAATATGAATGGGATACGTCAGACCAAAAACCTGGTGTTTATAGTGTGTCGGCTACTTACGATAACGAAGTGGGATCAGGCGCAACAGGTGAATCAGGGCCAGCAGCAGAACCAAGCGCAAGAGCAAGAGCAAGGGCAACAGCAGCAGAAACGAACCAACACCAAAAACAATAGCAGTGTTTCGGATTGAAGGGGTTGAGCAGCACATTACTGCTGATGTCATCATGCAGCGCCCCGGAACCCACCCGACCGACGACCAAGCCCTGTGGGTAGCCATCCGCAACCGTACCAATGCCATCAGCTTTTCGCGTTACCAAAACTTTATCAATCGGGTATTTAACTGTAAGGATGACGTTTCAGGCTTGCTTAATTCCAAACAGGGGGAGCATTTGATTGGCATCGCCAACGCCATGGGTATTCAGGATCAGATCCATTTGGATATTCGTGGCCCTTACGCTTACACGCTGTTGAAATTCGCCACCCAAGTCTTTTTAACCCTTGAGTCTGGGGTTGTTATCCGCGATGGTGACTTGGATGGTCGCTCCATGTTCAAACCAATGGAGGAAGCTATCCGCCTTGGTAAATCAAATGTCAGCCTCCCCGAATTGACCGGGCTTTTACAGTCATATTTGCCCAATACCTATGGCGGTGAAGTTTTGCCTTACCTGAAGCGGATTGTGGGGGCTTTGGTTGCCGTGAATCCGGGTGATGAAAAGGAAGTTCTGCCCTATTGTTATGGTGTCCTGCAACACCGCTATACCAACCCTAGCCTTCAGGAACTGATCTGGTCTTACTGGCAGGAAGAGGGCATGTTGGTGCAGACCATGAACACGGTTGCCATGCGTTTCCAGAACCAGCGTTCTTCTTCCGCATACGATCCATTGGGGGAACTGGAGATTGATCCGTTGCGCCCACTGAATAACATCATCTGGGGCTATATTCAGGATGAACATAACCGCCTGTCAGTGCGCCGCCGTGACAGCGAATACGGTCACCATTACGGCTTGCGGCTGCTGGGGCGTGCGGTATCCAAGCAGCCGATAGCGGATAACCGTTCCAAGTTTATCGAGTCGTTCCACAACCTAATGTACCGGGCTGCGGTGTTCTTCCGTGAGGATTCCGACACGACGGTGATTGCCGATGCCTTCCCGCTGCTGAACGCGCTCAAGGATGTGCATCTGGTGTTGGCGGAAGGCGCCCACAACCAGTTTGGCGACATGCCTACCCAATCCCGTTCCGAAATGCTGACCATGCAGTGGATGCTGGCGCGGCCTGAAATGCGCGAATTCCTGCGCGGGCGGCACATGGTTCCTTATCAGGAGGAATGGATGGGGGCGGTCGATGCCATGAAGAAATTGCAGGGTTGGGGCGATACTACGATTACCCATTTCCACCAACTGGCAGTCGATGGTGAACGCCTGTTGCTCTCCATCCGTTACGGCGACTGGAGCAGCATCGACAATATTGAGGAACAGGCCAAAAACTGGGTGCGTTACTGGAAACCTGAAATTCAGCGTTACCTGCACGGCTACCAAGCCGTCACCAGCGTAGACCTCATGGCTGATACCACCGACAGCCGCGATGCCAGCGAACGCTACCTGATGCCTTCGGCATTGTTGCAACGCAAGCTGTCAGCCCAAAGCAGGCCGCGTGCCTTGCCCAATGCCCGTGCGGCGGTTGCCTTGGGGGGTATGGCTTCCGGCTATGCAGCAATGCCGGTGGCTAGGCCACGTGCTAGGGCGCTCAGATACCAGCAAGAAGACTGAGGGCGGGTCACCCCATGCTGGACTTCACCTCGGCACTCTATCTGGACATGCGCCACCCCCATGCGGAGCTGCGCCCTTGGACGCAACTCACCAGCGGGCGACCAGCCGCACTAAAACCGCCCTCCGGCAGTGAGGCAGTGGCGCATGGTCTGGCGCATTTGCTGGGATGTGAGCGGGCAGTACTGGGTTCCTCAACCCTGCACCTTTTCTGGGATCTGTTTCACATCCTGAAAGCGGAAGGTATCTGTATCTATCTGGATGAGGGAACCTATCCGATTGTGCGCTGGGGAGTGGAACGGGTGGCGGCACAGGGTGTGCCAGTGGTCGGGTTCCGCAAACATGACCCGCTGGCACTCCAGCAATTGCTGGTGCGGAACCGCCATCGCAGGTTGCGCCCGGTAGTGGTATGCGATGGTATTTGCCCTGCTGCTGGCAGACCCGCCCCGCTTGACCATTACCTGAACCTTGTGAGGGCGGAAGGCGGTTATCTGGTTATCGACGATACCCAAGCGTTGGGGATTATGGGGGCGCAAGCCTCACGGGAAGCACCTTACGGCTGGGGCGGGAGTGGGACACCTGCTTGGCATGGCATCAAAGGTTCCGAACTGATTGTTGGTAGTTCCTTGGCGAAAGGGTTCGGCGTGCCGGTGGCGGTATTGGCGGGCAGTAGCACCGTGCTGGAGCGGTTTGCAGACCAGAGTTCAACCAGCGTGCATTGCAGCCCCCCATCAGCCGCCGTCATTGCTGCCACCGAACATGCGCTGCGGCTGAACAGCCATCGTGGTGACTGGTTACGCAAGCGCCTGTTACAAAATGTGCGCCGTTTTCGGGGGCATTTGTTGCAGGCCGGGGTGAGTGTTGACGGCGGTTTTTTCCCGGTACAAACCCCCCGTTTTGGCGCTCTGAGCAGACGCATTCACACACAATTGCAGGCTGAAGGTATCGGGACGGTGCTGCACCGCGAACGGGACGGCGTATCCGGCAAAACTCAGCTTCCTGATCACGGCGGCGCATTCGCCACCAGACATTGACCATGCTGCCGCACGAGTGGCAGCCATCATAAGACACAGCATTCCGCCCAGCGGAAACAAGGCAGGACATCATGGACAAGTTATTGGCTTATACCCCTGAACCCTTCGCTGAAATGGGTGAGTGGGCGGGAGAATATGCACCCGATATGGATGCAGGGGAGTCGGAACTGGAGGATGAAGTTGGGCGGCGGCGTCCCCGTCCCCGTAAAGCGTATCGCGCTATACCCCGCACGAAAAAGATACCGCAACCCGGCAAATTCAAGCCATCCGCTGTCAAGGCATCGGCTCTCAAAGCATCCGCCTTCAAGCCATCCAAACTAGCTAGCAGTGGAGCCGTTGCCGCTGTTATGTCTGGAGGGATGGGTGCGCCAACGGCTAAGCAGAATGAACCGGCCTCCACCGGATCGGGCGGTAGTGCCTCATCCCCAGCACCAACGCCGGAGCAACAACCGCAGGATGTGACTTCCGAACATATCCGCTGGGTGCAGGATTGCCTTAACCGGGCGTTGGGGTTGCAACTGGTGGTGGATGGCACCCTGAACCGCGAGACCCGTAGTGCAGTGCGGCTGTTTCAGGAGCGGCGGGGGTTGCAGGTCAGCGGGTTGGTGGGGCCGGATACGGAAGAGGCACTACGTGCTACGTGTCAGGATAACACTACACATTCTGAATCTGAAGAGGGCTTGTGCCCCTTATGTAATGGGAGAGAAACCATGAATGAGCAATTAAATTATCAATCTGAATTTCTTTGGGAAACACTGCCATTTTCCTATGAAGGCGAGTTTGATAACAATGAGTCTGGAAACTGGCAAGACGAGGTTGTATCAATGAACCCTAATCGTATCCGCTGGATTCAAAAATCACTTAACAAAATTTTAGGATTGGCACTTAAGGTTGATGGCGTTATGGGGGCGCAAACACGAAGTGCCATCCGTAGTTTCCAACAAAAACAAGGTCTGGTAGCAGACGGAATAGTTGGGTCGAAGACAGAGCAAGCTCTTGTCACTTTGAGCGGAACATCATCACAAACCCACCAACCACCTGTAATCATACCCCCAGAAAAAATTATCCGCGCAAATGCCAGACTATCAGGGTTTGATTTCAACAGTTCCAAATTAAAGCCTTTTCATCAAATAGACATTAACATTATTGCTGACAAAATTGTTGCGAGCTGGAGGGCTGGAAAGCCATTTTTTACCGTTAAAGTTATTGGTCACACTGATCCTGAAGGTTCTGCCCGCTATAATCAGGCTCTTGGTCAACGCAGGGCATTAGCGGTCAGGTCAGCTCTCCAACAAGCACTTAAAAATAAACAACGTGATTTATATTATAAGGTGTTAGTTCTTGCTGCCAGCAAAGGAGAGTCCGAGCGAATTGACTTTACCAATACGCCTACGGGGCAAGCTAAAAATCGAAGGGTAGAAATATTTCTTTCAACAAAAGTACTGCTTCCTATAAAAAAACCCACACCCACACCCACACCCACACCCACACCCACACCCACACCCACACCCACACCCACACCCACACCCACACCCACACCTCTACGAGATAAATGCGATGTAGATGATCTTAACCGTAGATTGAGTAGATGCAGCCAACAAATTCGTGAGTGTATTATAAAATGTGAGAGTGACAAGAACCTTATTTGGAACAAAATAAAAGACAATGTGGCCATTGCTAGTTGTTTTTCTCTGAAAAACCCTGTTCTAGTGGCAGCATGTGCTATTCCATTAGGTGGAATTTACGCTAAAGAGGTAATAGATGAATATTTCCGGCTTTCCTCTTGTCAAGATGACTGCAACCGCATGTTAGATATATGCAAACATGTGGCACGAGTAAACTCTCATTGCCTGAATAAATAGAAATATTATGATGTAATTACAATCTGTTAATAATGGTTGGTTTGTCATTACATGAACACTAACCTCCATAGGGAGAAGATAGGCACATGATCATCGACAGCCACTGCCACGCCGGAAACGGCGACGGCCTTACCGGCCCGTGGGACACTAGCGCCCCGTTGGACAAATACCTGCAACGCGCCAGCGAAGCAGGTATCACCCACAGCGTGCTATTTTCCACCTTCCACTCTGATAATGCCGTGGCGAACCGCGAAGTGGCGGGTATTGTCGCCAGCCAGCCGGGGCGTTTTTACGGCTTTGCCTTTATCAACCCCCAACGCGACCGGGGCAGGGTCAGGATGTTAGTGGAAACCGCCGTTAAACGCTACGGCTTCGTCGGCATCAAGGTACACCGCCATGACACCCGCATTACCCGTGAAATCTGCGAGGTTGCCCGCGCCTTCCACCTCCCTGTCCTCTACGATGTCATGGGTGAAGTGGCGGTATGTGAATTGCTGGCTCAGGAATACCCCGATGTGAATTTCATCATTCCCCATCTCGGTAGCTTCGGTGATGACTGGCAGGCGCAACTCGCCCTGATCGACCATCTGGTCAGGCACCCCAATATCTATACGGATACTGCCGGGGTAAGGCGTTTCGACTTGCTGGAACAGGCGGTTGAACGGGCAAGCCCTGCCAAAATCCTGTTCGGCTCGGATGGCCCGTGGTTACATCCCGGCGTTGAACTGGAAAAAATCTACCTGCTGAAACTGCCCGCCAGTGCAGAACGCCAAATCCTTGGGGAAAACTTCCTGCGCCTGACCGCCAAAGCCCGCCGCTTCAAGCCCGCTGGTTGGCACGCCGCATCTGAAGCGCCCGCACGGTAACCCCCAGCTTGTCCGCTGCCCGTTGCAGGCTGCCCTCTTCAGAACCAACCGCAACACGGATGGCGGCATTGGATGCGGCTTGGCTGATTTCCTTGAGACCTGCGCCCAGTGCCACTGCCCGCCGTACCACATCCTCGAAGCGGTGATCCTGCCAGTCGGCTTCTAGTGTGTCTTCCGTAGGCCGGTCTTCTTCTGGAATGTCCCCAACTGTGATCGGGCCTCCACCCACATGCCGGTGACTGATGCGTGTCACCAGTTGCTTCAATTCGCGCACATTACCGACGTACTCGCGTTTGAGCAGACATTCCTTGACCACATCATCCATTTCCGGCGCTTCCCCGTCGCCCGCCAGTTCCTTCAGAAAGTGTCGGGCTAGCGGTAGAATATCGTCAGGGCGTTCCCGTAAGGGTGGCAAACGGAAGGTACACATCGCAATCCGGTAATACAAGTCAGCGCGGAAACGCCCTTTTTTTACTTCTTCAGCAAGGTCACGGTTGGTTGCGCAAACCAGACGGAAGTCAGTCTGTTTCCATTTGTTACCCCCGACCCGTTTGTAGGTATGCTCCTGTATCACCCGCAGCAATTGCGCTTGTAACACCAGCGGCAGTTCACCAACCTCATCCAGAAACAGTGTGCCGCCATCTGCCAGGGCAAATGCACCGTCACGGGCATCAACCGCACCCGTAAATGCCCCACGTTCATGACCGAAAAACTCACTGCCGGACAGTTCCGGGACAATGGTGCTACAGTCCAGTATCACCAGTTCCCCTTTGTTTTGCCGGGTATCCAGCGTGTGGATGAGTCGGGCAAACAATTCCTTACCGGTGCCGCTTTCCCCTAGGATCAGTGCTGACGAGTCAGTAAATCGGGCAACCTCCACGGTGCGTTTAAGGATTCCTTGCCAGCAAATACTATTGCCGATCATGTTGTTTGTAACAACAGGTAACTGCAATATATCCTGTAATTCCTGCCATCGTTTGATACGGACGGCAATCTGGCCTGCCAGTAATTCAGGGGTTTCTTTTTTACAAAGCAAGACATCAGCAGCACCATACTTTAGGGCTAACCAGTTGGTTCCATTTGAAAGGGCAATAGGGGACTCTGCGATGACAATAATGCAGGATTGGCCTGCATGATATTCCTGTTTAAGGCACTCGCAAAACTCTGAGGTATTATTGCCAAAAAATATAATGACAGGTGTTTTATGATTAGGATTTGGGTTTTCTTCCGGCACTATACCTATTGTTTTCATCTCATCAATGATACTGTCTTTTAGCGTATCTTCTGCCCAATTTAGCGTAATTAAACGAATATCCATAACTATGGTTTCCTTGTATTTTCATTTGCCCAATATCTCTATTATCAGTGTGCGCCAGTATGAGTGTCTGTGATTAGGATTTTTTTGCAAATAACTGGTAGTTTTTTGCAAGTATTTCACTTCCACTGTTAGCCCACACTTAAGTGCTAATGAAGTATTTATTTGATAATTCAATTTAACTCATTAGCTATTTTTTCGTTTATTTAATTATGTTACATGCGTGGGCTAGCAAAGAGTGTTATTTCTAAGCCAAGGTGATCAGACATAAACCATTGTGGTGACTTGTCCTTTTGAGGCTTGCCATAATAATCAGTCCGCTTAAAAGCACGCCGCCTGAGACGAGAAATATCGAGATTGAATGAATGTTCCGGCATAGCGCGTTGTACAAAAATATAATCAATCCGTTCACCCGTAGCATTTGCATCAGAAGGGACTGCCTCATCACAATAGTAATCGCCCGCCAAGGATGGGGGAGCAGCCTTGCTTGTCGGAAATATTTTGCAAATTGTATCGAATGTGGCAACACTCTCCCCACGATTAGTATGACCAGCATCAACGGATACATTCTTAGGATAGAGGGGAGTAAAAGTACCAAGCCCATACCAATCATCAAATATCAGCCTAGGTTTATATTTCTGTAACTGTGTGAGTAAATAGTCTCGTTCAGAGGGGCCAATATTGAAATCACCTGCAATAATAGCTATGTTTTCTTTAATATGCGTATTGGCAATAAAAGTTATAAGCTCATCAATCTGTGCCTTACGTACTTCGGCCTTTTCAGTAGTAGAAGGCGCACCACCACATATACTGTTTAACCAATCTGGCATATCTCCGCCACTGTATAAATGGGTTGAGTAAATCTCAACTGTACCAATACCAAGATCAACCAATGCCCGTTGAACTCCCTTGCGTGCCCATTCATCACTATCAACTGCCCTACCGAAATCACATCCCCCCGGCATCATCCTACTAACACCTGTTTTCATGTATTTATGGGTGCCGCCATTGGCTATCCTATAAGTTGGGCTAAATACCAGTAAGCCACTTCCAAGATGTTCCCAATCACCAATGGTGGGATCGCTTGGGCCAGTAAGGGTATCGACTTTTGCACCTCTCTCAAGAAGTGCAGTTTTGAATTCTGGACGCCACACTTCACATAAGGAAACAACGTCATAAGAAAATACCTGATTGCCAATTTCCATGATACGATCCTCTATGTCGGGCTTTTCATTTGCCGATACTTTTAATGGAATAACATAACCTATTATTTCAAATATTATATCGATAGCCATATCAAAAGGAATCGCGAAGAGATCAAAAATCTCATCAACGACAATTCCCACTTCTTCAACTAAATAGGCTGCCAATTCCCCTGCTGCACCAATCAATTTACAGGCATCGTTGAATGGGTTTGGAGAAATTCCACATATCTCCACAATTGGAGGAAAAAACCTGTCACATATCCCAGATGTACCTATATGTCTCAGTATGCCAGCCAGTAAGTCTGCCACGCTTAACCCCATACAGCTAACGAAATGAGGCAAACCGCCAATGGCCTTAATGAAGTCAGCAAATTTAAGATAATCACGTAGTAAAAATGTGTTGTAGTGTAAGAAGTCGACTCGTTTTGATTTCTCCCCCATCACCCTCATACCCAATCCCCGTAGTGAGATTGTGCTTGAGGATAAGCCTCCCGGTACAATGCTAGGGTAGCGGAACCGCCGTGCTAATGCCACGCATGATTGAGGTGGGTACATCAGATCCATACTCCGGGATAATTCCCTGAATTTTATTTCCATTACTATTTCTCCAGTTAGCCCGACAAAGAATTCAGGCTTTATCAGTGTGATGGAAGTGCTTGCCACATCAGCCATTGTTCTGGTGTGCGACGAATCTCTACTTCAAGCCAATCGTTATATTGCTGTGCCAATTCACTTGCTGACATGCCAGCAGCCTCTGTTTCTGCGACAACTTCAATGCCATCATTTCGAGGGGCTATGAAAATGATGTGATAGTTGTAACGGCTACACAGATCGAGTACACCTGACGGTGTCTTGACGGTGCGTCCGAGCAGTTTGGTTTCCTGAAAAGAACGGATATCAGGCAAATAGTGGTCAAGCATCCCAGCGATAATACGGCCTGCTTCCATATTTTGTTTTAGTTGCAGGGAGGCTTCACGTTCCCGAATATTCAAGGTGCAACCACTTTCTTTCAACGACGCAAGCCACGGGGCATCTTGGGAAACCAGAAGCAATGCATTGATCTGTTTTGCAAATGAAAAAAGAAGGGGAATGGTTGGGAAATACCATCCGGCAATAAAAATCCGTTCACGTTGGGGAAGTTTCAATGACAAACGACCTTCTTCCCAATGTGCAAGATTGGTCAAGAGCGTTGCCCAAGCTTCGTGATGAATGTCGGCAAAAGCAGTACCCTTGGGAGTGTTATATTGGTAATCACTAAGTGTCCTTGATGCACGTAAACGTGAGCCAAGTGTATATGGTAAAAAATCACGGCGAAATACTTCATGATCACGTAGGGAGCTTTGCGGTGATTGGCGACAAAAGGTAATAAAATGTTCAATATTCATCTTCATTACTCTTGAACTGGTTAAATTGATAATGGTGGCTTGTTAATTAAAAGCTAATTACTTGTAACTTGTTGTTTGAGTTTATCCACTTCTTCACGCAGAGCCATAATCTCACCCAAAACATTGATCTCTCTTACAAATGGGTTAAGCCCCGCATTGGCATTCCCTCCATCAGATGCACGTAAAGGATTCCCTCGCAGAAACGGATGCTCTCTTATTGTATAAATAATCTCATTCGCCTCAATTCTTAATGAATATGTAGTGTTTTGTTCATTTTTCATTAAATATAAAGAATCAACATTCGCCTTACCTTTAATTGTTATGCCTTCTTTTGAATTTATTCGGTTTAATCCATTAATCGTGACACCTCCTGGATAATCATTGCTCCAATTTACCGTCAATCCATCGTTGAAGTCATGAACTAAAGCTCTTCTTTGTGGCGTTTGATTTTTACGACGATCAGGACTATCGAGACATAAATCCCACGCTTCAACTATAACTTGAGTTGAAAGTAATTTAACATCAGACTCGTTAGACATAAATATCTCCTTTTCAAATAAATTTAGTCTGAAATCATATTGTCTAAAAGACTGCTTTAATGTTATTAGTGATAGGCATTAGTTGGTTAGGATTTTTATGCACAATTATTTGTATTTTTTTGCTGAAATCCCGTCGGCGTCACCCCCACCAGCCGCTTAAACGTCCGCGAAAAATGCGACCCATCATTAAACCCTACCGTAAACGCCACATCCGTCACATTCACCCCCGGCGTCCTCAACAACTCACACGCCTTGCCAATCCGGTAATCCAGCAGATAATCCCGGAAGGTTTTCCCCTGCTCCTTCTTGAAAATCCGGCTGAAAGCACTGACGCCCATGCCGCAAACCTCTGCCACTGTCTCCTCCCGCACTGCCTCGTGATAATGCACTTCCACATAACTCACTGCCGCCGCCGTTTTGTGGCAAGCAATCGAGCGAAAACGCAATTCATTGGGGATCGGGTTCACCCCTTGTGCGCTAGAAGTGGTCATGGCCTCTTCCACGCTATCCACCAATTCATGCTGCGAAACCGGAACCACCAGATAATTTGATACCCGGTTGCGTAACGCCCAGATTGCCAGCGCCTCTGAATGGTATTCGGTCAGCATCAGCACCGGGATAGCAGCAAACCGCCGCCGGATACTGCTTAAACTGGATAGGGAAGGAAGATCAGGGCGGTCGAATTCAAACACCAGCAACCCCGGCGACTCACGCGCTGTCACGTTGCTGACATAATCCGGGGTTTCCACTTTTTCGACCCGCCAGCCACTGGGGATCAGACGGCGGTTACTGGGTGCGTTGCGGTTAAAACGTAAATCAGCCCATACGATGCTTTCTGGACACATGAGATCAGCCCTCCACTTGCCACTCTTAAGGCTGCCCCTCAACAGCCCTCCCTCGCAAATGCCCCAAACGGAATGAATCAATAAATACTTAATCCGGTTTCGAGCTTAATTGTTATTCTTCTTGTGGATATTATGGGCAAAATCGCTTACAAATCCCTTACAAAAAGCACGGCTTTTGTCCAGAAGCACGAATTAGATAGATAAAAATTATTGATAAGTTATTTTAATTTAATTATAAATGCCGTCGATTTAGGCTTTGCCAGACGAAAAAAATCCCCGTCATATTCGTTTTTTGTTCGTTTTTCTCGCTGAGTTCTGCTATATTTAATAGGGTAGGGGTATCTCCTACGATTCAAATTTGGAATACTGGCGTTCCCAAATACGGTAAGCAGAGATGATTGATAATATTTTAACCATTGGTTACGAAGGTTCTTCATTGGAAGATTTCATTGCAACACTCAAGCAGCAGGGTGTGGATTGGCTGCTGGACATTCGGGAGTACCCCGGTTCACGCCGCAAGGGATTCTCCAAAAATGTCCTCAAGGAGGAGCTTGCTAGTCGTGGGATTGCTTATCACCATGAGAAACGGTTGGGTTCGCCACGGGATATTCGTCATCAATTACGTGAAGATTCAAATTACCCAGTTTATTTTCAGGCATTTGATCAATACATAGACACTCAAATGAATTTGATTGAAAATCTGTCTAGTCAATTGGCTGGAACGGTCGTGTTACTGTGTTACGAGCGTGATTACAAAATTTGCCACCGTTCTTCCGTTGCCCAACGTTTCGAGCAATTTGTCCATAAAAAGCCCTTACACATAGGAGTCAGGAAGGATGCAGGCAAAGTTACATACTCAAAAGGTCTGGATTTTGGTCAAAGCCTACCCGCAGCCGAGTGCCAAATATGAAGAGACGGTTTGTTGCGCCGCTATTTCCCCAGAGGGTGAGCTGTTGCGACTGTATCCGATCCGTTATCGGAAACTGAAACCTGAGCAGCAGTTTGGACGGTTTGATCTGGTTGAAATCCAGATGGAAAAGTCGCCGACTGACCCCCGCCCAGAAAGCTACAAAGTTTCCGAAGACAGCATCAAGGTCATCCACTCCGGTAAAAAAGCAAGCAGTGAAAGCAAGGCCAGCTTATGGAAGCCGCTGGTCTGCGATTCATTGAGTAGCTTGAAAGAAGCCCAACAACAGTCACAAAAAAGCCTTGGCATTATCCGCCCCGACCCCGGCACATTGAAGTTTTCTTATTCTGGGCTTGAAGAGCAGAGTGCTGACGATGCCGAGTTCCAAGCCAGCCTTTACGATCAAGCCTGTTTGTTTGAGAAATCCCTCACTCCGTTGGAAAAGCCAGAGTTTGCCTTTTATTACAGCTTCAAGTCAGGTGGAAAGCCGCACAAGATGCAGCTACATGATTGGGAGGTTCAGGAAACTTACCGCCAGTACAAACAGAGTTATGGTGGTCAAGTGCAGGCTCTGAACATGATGCAACAGTTTTACGGGCAAGACATATTGAACTTCGACCCGCATTTCATCATGGGTAACATGATGCGCAGTCAGAAGCAGTTCATGATCATCGGCATATTGCGTTCATCCCAACAGCAAGCCGCGCAAATGGGTTTGTTTTAGCCTTGTGACTCCAGTTGAATAACCTGCATCCCCAGCATTCTGGCTGCCAAGTTCAGTCTTTTGTCGAAACAGGCAAATACCAGCGGCAAGGCCGTTTGTTGCTGCAAATACCGCGCTGCTGCCAGATGCACGCTGTCGTAGGCTCGCAGGGAAAAGGCTTCCGCCAATTCTGCTGCACTTTGCAATAGGCTCAAGTCTGCTTCAACCTGTAAATAGTCTACCCAATCTGCGCTGAACGCTTGTTTCAACCCCTCAAAGGTGGGCGCGTCCAGATCATTTTCATGGTAACGACGTGCTTAGCGCATTTCCAGCACGGTATCGGCGAGGGATTTGCCGCGTAAGGTGGGGCGTGGGCGGCTCAAATCAGGTTTTTTACCCATCCAATGCACATTGGGAATATTGCCCAGCAAGGTTTGGGATGCGGGTGCGGTAACCGGGACAAGACGTGCTACCACCTGTTTGTGGGAGGTCAGCCACACCGTATGCTCCGCCTGTGCTTGGCGGATGTAATGGGAAGGGTTCACTTTCAGTTCACGGATAGAGATTTGCATAATGCACTTGTTGAGACTACATTTTATGTAATTTTTATAGTCCCAGAAGCGTGTAATGATGTCAAAACTAATCTTTGTTCGCTGGCATCACCAACATGTGTGCGCTAGGTTTTTTTGCTGACAGCATCACCCCAGTCGAGGTTATTGCAGGCTTCGCACTCCTCTTGCAACACGCCCAGCCACACCAGCAAGGAATGGACTTTGCATCCGGCACAAAACCCCAGCACAGTTTCCATCCACATGAAACCGAAGCAGACCCACACCATCACCAGCGGAATCCAGCGTGGCATGTAATTTTCAGTGGGCGGCAACACCTCATGCCCGGCAAGGCTATTCACCCACCCGGCTAAGACTTCCGGGTTGAAAAAGGCCAAACACACCATGATAAAACTTGCGCCAATTGACCAAGCAAAGCGTTTGGGGGTGAGAGGTTTCCACACCGGCTTTCTGCCTTTGGCGAGAAAACTGCTGAGCAGAATGGTGGGCGAGAAGCGTGAGGTGCTGACAAACATTCCCGCCAGCATTTCAAATAGCGCGTAACACAGCACAAGGGTTTGGGTGGAATAGTCCAGCGTGCGCTGTATGGCTTCGACACTGTAGATGATGTGCCCGTCGAAATCGGTTTCCAGCGTGTCGCTGATGACCTCGCCCGTGACCACCCAGCGTGAGCCGAAAATGGCAACGTACAGTGTTAATGCCATGTACATCGGGATTGCCAGCAGGATGCCAGCCCGAATCCGCACCGCTGTATCATTGATATAAGGCTTTTCCGCGTTGAGGTCACGAAACCACAGGTTTTTGCAGCAAGAAACAATCCAGTTCACCATCCGTTATACCCCCTTGTCTCCATAAGAAAAAACCCAGCATTTGCCGGGTTCTTTCTGTTCACTGTTAGGCAACGTCAGCTTCGGCTGAATCTTTCTCGCCCTTGTTGTCAGTCCACGACAGCTTCACCTTGTCGCCCGCCTTGCCTGCGTAGTTGAACGCAAGGTAAGGGTTTTTGGAGACCGAAGCGCCCCAGTTGGCAGTCATCACGGTTTTGTCGCCAGCGGTGACAATGATTTCCTTGATCCAGTGCGCGGGAACCAGTTCGCCGGTTTTTTTATCCTTGCGTTGCCCGGTTTCCATTGGGTGGGTCATCAGGGCTTTGACTTCAACGACATCGCCATCTTTGGCGCGGCTTTGAGTTTAATGCTAGACATGTGTGTTTCCTCCTGTAATTAGCCGCCGCAGCCGCCGATGGTGACTTTGACTTCTTGCTTGGCTGAATAGGTTTTGTCACCGGCTTTGGCGATCGCGACGATGTTGGAGGTTTTACCCATTTTGATGCGGGTAGAGGCTTCCGGTTGTGCGCCTTCGCCAAGGATGAAAGTAGCCGCCAATGGGGTAGGGTTGTCTTGCACCAAAATGCTGATTTCAGTCGTGCCCGCCACGCCGGAGGTGACCGTGACCGGGACTACCGCGCCGTTTTCAGCGATTTCAGGGGCTTTGATTTTGATGTCAGCGGATTCTGTGGGGGTGACTGCCATCGCTTTCAGGGCGTCATCCAAGGTTTTGGCATCAAATGCGCCGCCGCCTTCTGCCATGACCATGCGTGGGCGTCAGCAAACCGGCACTGACCGCCAGACCAGCCGCGCTTGCTGCCAGTGTGCCTTGCAAAAATGTTCTACGTTTCATAATTCCTCTCTAGAGGATGTGTTACCAACATTCAGAAAGAATGATGTAACAGCCGTGAAAATATTCCGCTTTTTTGAAAATTTTCAGGTAAAAAAAACCCGGCGCGTTAAGCCGGGTTTCGCGTTGATTGTCAGATCAAACGTAAGCGAATTACTTGCGTGAGCCTGGGCCGTTCCATTCCTGACCATTGGACATATAAGTCACGAAGTATTCCAGTGCCTTATATTCGTCACCTTGTGGCTTGAACTTGTTGGCGCGTACCATCGTGTTGCAACCCATGAAGCGGTTATGCAAGCGTGGTGATTTCACCATCCGCAGAACGGTAGGTCGGCCAGTGGGTAACGTGACCTACTGCAGGGCTGAGCAGGTCAGCACGGATCATTTTGCCTGCGTTGTAGGTGTGGCAATCGGCACACGACATGTTCAACTGACCGCGTTTGGCGTAGTAGAAGTTTTTGCCTTTTTCATACCAATCGAGCGCCTTGCCTTCTGGTGTTGCCACCTCAATTTTGCCGCCACGGCCTTCCATCGCAACGTAGGCTGCCAGTTGGGCAATTTTACCTTTGTTCAGCAGCGGCTTGCCTTCCTTGTCGATGAAGCCTTCGCCATCACCGGCTCGTTTTACAGGCGTTCAGTGCGCCTTCCAGCGTGGCAATGGTGTCTTTTTCGGCGTCATAGTGTGGGAACTTGGCGCGGACAGCTTTCACGTCACCCATGCAATCTGCATAGGTTTTGCCGTTTTTGAACGGGGTTTCCCACATCTTCTTGCCTGCATCGACATCAGGTTCGTAAGGTGGGAACTCTTCCATGGTTTGCCATTGTTCTTTCAGAGCTGGCATCCAGTGCATAAGCACCGTCTTTGAAATCATCCAAAGGGAATATTCGGGAACTGCTTTTTGTAGTGATCCTGGAATGCTGCCAGATCTTCAGCAGGGCCAGCCTGTACTGCAAATGCGGAAGCAGTCAGAGCCAGTGCAATCGCTACCTGCTATAAATGCTTGTTTCATGAAAACCTCCTTCAGTTAGGCAACGTCTGCTTCAGCAGAGTCTTTTTCGCCTTTGTTGTCAGTCCAGGACAGCTTCACTTTGTCGCCCGCCTTGCCTGCGTAGCTGAACGCGAGGTAAGGGTTTTTGGAGACGGAAGCGCCCCAGTTGGCGGTCATGACGGTTTTGTCGCCAGCGGTGACAATGATTTCCTTGATCCAGTGTGCGGGAACCAGTTCGCCGGTTTTTTTATCCTTGCGTTGCCCGGTTTCCATTGGGTGGGTCATCAGGGCTTTGACTTCAACGACATCGCCATCTTTGGCGCGAGCTTTGAGTTTAATGCTAGACATGTGTGTGTTCCTCCTGTAATTAGCCGCCGCAGCCGCCGATGGTGACTTTGACTTCTTGCTTGGCTGAATAGGTTTTGTCACCCGGCTTTGGCGATCGCGACGACGTTGGAGGTTTTACCCATTTTGATGCGGGTAGAGGCTTCCGGTTGTGCGCCTTCGCCAAGGATGAAGGTAGCCGCCAGTGGTGTCGGGTTGTCCTGCACCAAAATGCTGATTTCAGTGGTGCCCGCCACGCCAGAGGTGACCGTGACCGGGACAACCGCGCCGTTTTCAGCAATTTCAGGGGCTTTGATTTTGATGTCAGCGGATTCTGTGGGGGTGAGTGCCATGGCTTTCAGGGCGTCATCCAAGGTTTTGGCGTCAAATGCGCCGCCGCCTTCTGCCATGACCATGCGTGGGGTCAGCAAACCAGCACTAACCGCCAGACCAGCCGCGCTTGCTGCCAGCGTGCCTTGCAAAAATGTTCTACGTTTCATAAATTCCTCTCTCCAAGAATTCAGCAAATAAGTTGTTACAGGGTTGAAATGAAGTCCACGACCTTATCCAACTGCTCGTCGTTCAGAATGCCCATCGGGCCGAACGGGATCATGATGGTGTTGGGGTTGGCAACACGCGCATCGTAGATTTGCGCTTTCAGTTTTGCTTTGTCGGGGAAACGCGCTGCCATACCCACCAGTGGCGGGCCGATATTGCCGGGCAGTTCGCCACCTGCAATCATGTGGCAAGCCAGACAGTTACCCATTGCACGGTCAAATGCCAGGTCTTTACCTGTTACTTCTTTTTTTGCTTCAGCCGGTTTTGCATCAGCTTTTTCTTGGCTTCATGCTGCTCTTTTTTTGCGTCATCGGCTGCATAAGCAGACGAGAACCCTGCGGTCAAAGCCAACACGGAAACCGCTGTTGACATTGCCAAAATGCGAAAAAGTTTCCGCATGATTACCTCCTCTCTCTAACCATACGACAAAATACACCACATTACCGGAGCAAAGCAACTTCTGATCCCCTCAAAACTTGAGATATATCAATAGCCGGATTTGCAGCTTAACTGATTGTGGTAAAACACGCAAAAAAAACTTTAATGAAACCAATCATTTATAAGTATATAATGATATATTGATGTATCTTGGGATGAGGCTTGTTTTAAAACTTATCCAGTTGTTTTTGCTGAGCTCTCCATCCGCTTGATGTCCTGTGCCATCGCTTGTAAGCGGGCGGCTGGTTTGGGCAGGGGTTCCGGGCAGCCGGGAGGCTTGTTCGAGGACGGCGCGGGCGTGTTTGTATTCACCCATGCGGAGACTGCGCTCGGCAGCGGAGCGGTAGGCTTCGGCTGGCTGCCCTGCTTGTTCGGCAACCCGCTGGCGGATTTCGAGGAATTCCAGGCTGGTTTGTTCGGTCAAGTGGGCGCGGTTGAGTCAGTTGCCAAGCCTGTGCGGCTTGCTGGTTGGCAAGCAAGGCTTCCGCCAGCAGGGCAAGAATGCCTTCCTGTCCGGGGTAGGCGTTTGCCAGCGGGGTCAGCAGCTTTTCGGTATCGGCGTAACGTTGGGTGGCATTCAGGGCTTCGGCAATCGCCAGCGCCACCGGCAGCTGGCGTGACTGCGTGCCGAGGGTTTGCAGCGCAGCATTGGCATTGCCACGCTGTAATTGGCTGATGGCTTGTGCATATTGGGTCAGTTGCTGGATTGCCGTCGGTGACGGCGGGGGAGTTGGGCGCGGTCAGGGCGCGTAGTTTTTCGCGTGCATACAGGTAATCACTGTCTTCACGCACCGGACGTTGGCCCAATTGGTTGGCACGGGCGCGGGTGTCACTGAGCCGGTCGATGCTGAGTGGGTGGGTGCGCAAATATTGGGTAATGTCGCCGTTCAAGTCAGAGGTGCGGCGATCGAGCTTTTCCATGAACAGCGGCATGGCTTGCGGGTCTAGCCCAGCACTGGCAAGGATGCGAAGCCCAGTGCGGTCGGCTTCGGTTTCCATTTGGCGGCTGAAAGCTCAGTTGCTGGTGAAGCTGGGTGGCAACGGTGCCGGTGATGATGGCTTGGGCGGCTTCCGGGCTTTTGCTGGCGGCGGCTGCACCTGCCAATACGCCCAGGCCGGTAATCAGCGGGTTGCCTTGTTGCCCCGCCATCATCCGCGCAATATGGCGCTGGGAAACGTGGGCAATTTCGTGGGCGATCACCGAGGCCAGCTCGCTTTCGGAACGGGTATTCAGGATCAGGCCGGAATGGATGACGATGACCCCACCGGGCATGGCGTAGGCATTGATTTCAGGGTCTTTGACGATCAGGAAATAGTACTTGCCGCCACCGGGGGCGTGTGCCGCCAAGCGGTTGCCGAGGGCGCGTAGCCAGCCGCTGAGTTCGGGGTCTTCGATGACGGGTTCGCTACCGCGCAGTTCGCGGATCAGTTTGATGCCGAGGACGGATTCTTCGGTACTGCTCATGGCACTGCTGGCGGGGTCGCCGAGATCGGGGATGTTCAGGTCGGGCACTTCTAGATCCAAGGCGGCATGACCAAGGTTGGCAAGCGTTAGGCTGAGGGCTGTCAGGCTGGTCAGTATCAGGTGTTTCATTGTTGGCATCACACGGTCTCCGTAGGGGATGCACCACTATACTAGCTTGACCTGAGTCAAGGCTATATGCCCCGCCATTCCCCTAGTCTGTCCCGTATTCAACACTTTTCAATACGGAGGGACTTACACCATGCAGGAGATCTTCACCAAAAGCATGGCGAGGAACATTTACTACGGCGGCTCCACCTTTTTCATTTTGCTGTTCCTTGCCTTGACCTACGACACGCACCAAGCTTGGCCTGAGCGTGACAACCACCAAAACATCACCGAGCAGGTTTCCGCAGGCAAGCGCCTGTGGGAGCGCAATAACTGTATCGGCTGCCATACCCTGCTGGGTGAAGGCGCGTACTTTGCGCCAGAACTGGGCAATGTCTACAAGCGTTTTGGCGAAAATAAGGATGCGGTCAAAGGCTTTATCCGTAGCCGCCCAGTGGATGGTATCCCCGGTCGCCGCAGTATGCCGCAGTTCAATTTTACTGAAGCGGAACTGGACGAAATTGTTGAATTCCTGAAATACACCAGTGAAATCAATACCAATAATTGGCCACCGAACATTCAGGGTTAAGGAGGATACATTATGCAATATCAATCGCAGTCGGTAGCGAAACTGTATTTTATCGCTGCCATCGGACTGTTTGCTGGCGCAAGTCCTGTTTGGCCTGATTATGGGCCTCCAGTACGTGATGGGGGATTTCCTATTCCCCGAAATTCCATTCAACGTGGCGCGGATGGTTCACACCAACTCCCTGATTGTGTGGTTGTTGATGGGTTTCATGGGGGCATCCTATTACCTTGTGCCGGAAGAGTCGCAACGGGAACTGTATTCCCCCAAGTTGGCAGTGTTGATGTTTTGGACATTCCTGATAGCGGCGGCACTAACCGTGGTCGGCTATTTGGCTGTCCCGTATGCAACGTTGGCGCAAATCACTGGCAATGACCTGCTGCCCACGATGGGGCGTGAGTTCCTCGAACAGCCGACCATTACCAAGGTAGGCATAGTCATTGTGGCATTGGCGTTTTTGTTCAATATTGGTATGACGGTACTGAGCGGGCGCAAGACGGTTGTGACCATCGTGTTGCTGACAGGTTTGCTCGGGCTTGGCGGTGTTCTTCCTGTTCTCGTTCTATAACCCGGACAATCTGGTCAAGGACAAGTACTACTGGTGGTGGGTGGTGCATCTGTGGGTAGAAGGCGTGTGGGAACTGATCCTAGCCGCCATCCTCGCCTTTGTGCTGATCAAAACTACCGGGATTGACCGTGAAGTGGTCGAAAAATGGCTGTACATTATCATTGCCATGACCCTGATTACCGGCATTATCGGCACAGGCCACCACTTCTACTGGATTGGCACGCCGGAATACTGGCAGTGGTGGGGTTCCATTTTCTCCGCACTCGAACCTATCCCGTTCTTCATGCTGACCCTGTTTGCCTTCAATGTCATCAACAAGCGCAAGCGTGAGCATCCGAACAAGGCAGCGGTATTGTGGGCAATGGGGACGGCGGTCATGGCATTCCTCGGCGCGGGCGTGTGGGGTTTCCTGCATACGCTTGGCTCCGGTGAACTATTACACCCACGGTACACAGATTACCGCAGCACACGGGCACATGGCATTCTACGGGGCGTATGTGATGGTGGTGTTGACGATCATTTCCTATGCCGTACCGCTGATGCGCGGGCAGGAAGCAAAAAGCAATGCCAAGCAAGTGATGGAAATGTGGTCGTTCTGGTTGATGACCGTTTCTATCGTGTTCATCACCTTGTTCCTGACCGGGCGCGGGCATCCTGCAAGTGTATTTGCAACGTTACAGCGATGCGCCGCAAGCGTTCATGATGGTGCAGGAAAAAATCAGCCTGTTCTACTGGATGCGGGAGTTCACCGGGCTGGTGTTCCTGGTCGGGGTTGTCCTGTTCGTCGCTGAGCTTCTTGCCTGACAAGAAAGCGCAACGGGTGTAAGCCTTAGCGTAATCGAGCCGCTCGACTCCTTTGGTGGTAAACGTGTACTAAAGGCGGCATATTCCGGCTAGGAACTCTTCCAGCCGGTTTTTTTATAGGGAGGTTGCGATGCAACATTACCGCACTTTAGCCCGGCTGGCTTTTTTCCTGCTATTCATGCTTGCCCCGCCGCTGGATCTGTTCCGCTTTGACCTGACTGCCAACCACCTGTTTTTTCTGGGGGAACCGTGGCGGCTGGGTTTCACGGCACAGAGTGACAGTATGGCAATGGTGGGCAGCATTTTCTTGCGCATCTTCATGCCGCTCTTTTTGGTCGTGGGGGTGGGCGGTTGGATTTCGTGGAAATATGGGCGTCTGTATTGCGGCTGGCTGTGCCCACATTTTGCGGTGGTGGAAATCATCAATAGCCTGATGCGGCGGGCATCCGGCAAGCCCAGCCTGTGGGAGAAGCAACGCCTGCCGGAACAGCAAGCTGATGGCAAACACATTCCCCGTAACCCTTGGTACTGGTCAGTCACTGGGGTGGTGGTGCTGCTGGTTTCCTTCGTGTGGGCGGTGGTGCTGTTGACCTACCTGCTGCCACCAAAGGAAATTTACACCAACCTGCTGACGCTTTTCGCTGACCCGCAACCAGTCGTTGTTCATCGGGGTGGGTACGTTGTTACTCATCATTGAGTTTACCTTGGCACGCCATTTGTTTTGCCGCTTCGGCTGCGCCCTTGGTGTCGCCCAAAGTTTCATCTGGATGACGAACCGCAAGGCATTGGTGGTGGGTTTCGACAGCCAACGCGCCAAGCTGTGCAGTGATTGCGATGCGTCTTGCGAACACGCCTGCCCGATGCGCCTGAAACCGCGCACCATCAAGCGCAATATGTTCACCTGCACCCAGTGCCATAGCTGCATTGATGCCTGCGGGAAAGTGCAGGAACACGCCAGCGGGGTTTCCCTGTTGCAATGGGTGGATGGCGAGTGTGCCAAGGCAGTGGCAAAGGATGCAGGGGTGGCGGCGAACCCTCCGGCAGATTGTTTTCAACATGGCAAGAAGAAACCACGGGTTGATGGGCAGTATGACTGATCACTGCGGGGCATTCCCCGCTTGACTCAGGTCAAGGCGTAACGGGGTGCGTGATTTCACACTGCCAACTGTGTGAAATCACGCAGTATTTCCAGCGCGTTACCCGACCTATCCAGAACTCAGGACACAGTGATATGAAACTTCAAAAAAAATTGCTGGCAGCAGCCGTAGCCACGGCAGCGGTTCTACCGGGGTTAGTTTGGTCAGAAGCCACCCTTCAGGATGTAATGAAGGCACGTGGTCTGACTGAAAAAGACATCCTGGCAGCCTCAAAAACCTATACCCCTACCGGCGGGCGCGATGAATACCTTGCGTTCAGTTCTGGCGGGCAAAGCGGGCAGGTGATCGTTTACGGTATCCCGTCCATGCGCATCCTCAAATACATCGGGGTCTTCACCCCTGAACCGTGGCAAGGCTACGGTTTCGATGACGAATCCAAGGAAGTCCTTGCCCAAGGCAAGATCAACGGCAAGGACATCAACTACGGTGACACCCACCACCCGGCCTTCTCCGAAACCAACGGCGATTACGACGGGCGTTACCTGTTCATCAATGACAAGGCCAACCCGCGTATTGCCGTCATTGACCTGAAAGACTTCGAGACCAAGCAGATTGTGGTCAACCCCTTCATGAAATCGGCACACGGCGGCGCATTCGTCACCACCAACACCGAATACGTGATGGAAGCCAGCCAGTATGCTGCACCTTACAGCAAGGACTTTGTGCCCTTAAGCAAGTTCAACGACGAATACCGGGGGGCATTGACCTACTGGAAGTTCGACAAGGAAAAGGGGCGGATTGACCCGGAAAAGTCATTTACCTTTGAGCTTGCCCCTTACAGCCAAGACTTGTCCGATGCGGGCAAAGGGCCATCTGAAGGCTGGGGCTTCACCAACTCGTTCTGTTCCGAGCGTTATGTCGGCGGTATTGAGAAAGGCCGCCCGCCCTATGAGGCTGGTTGTTCCGCCAAGGACACCGACTTCATGCACGTCACCAACTGGAAAAAGGCTGCTGAACTGGTGGCAGCGGGTAAAGTCCCCAAAGTCAACGGTGCTTACCTGATTACCCTGAAGCAGGCGACTGAGGAAGGTTTGCTGTACCTGATCCCCGAACCCAAAAGCCCGCACGGGGTGGACGTAGTACCAACTGGCGACAAGATTGTGGTCGGCGGCAAGCTCGACAGCAATACGTGGGTGTATGACTGGGCAAAAATCCAGAAGGCCATTACCGACAAGAAGTTTGAAGGCAAGGATGAGTACGGCGTGCCGATCATTTCCTTGCAAGACGCGCTGCACAAATCCGTGCCAGTGGGCTTGGGGCCATTGCATACCCAGTTTGACTCCAAACCGTGCGTAGCCTACACCTCCATCTACGTCGATTCCATGATCACCAAATGGGACTACTGCGAAGGCAAGGTGCTGGATCAATTGGCCATCCACTACAACGTCGGTCACTTGATGACGATGGAAGGCGATACCGTCAACCCGGATGGCAAGTATCTGGTTGCCCTGAACAAACTGGCGATTGACCGCTTCAACCCGGTCGGCCCGTTGCACCCACAAAACCACCAGTTGATCGACATCAGTGGCGACAAGATGCAACTGCTGTACGACATGCCCGTTCCTTTGGGCGAACCGCACTACGTGGCAGCGATCAAGGCTGACAAGCTCAAGCCTGAAATCCGCTACAAGTCTGGCTGGAACTCACGTACAGACACTGAATCCGCCTACAAGACCCGTGCCGGTCAGGAAAAGACCGTGCGTGAAGGCACTGATGTGCATGTTTACGGCACGACCATCCGTTCCCACATCACCCCTGAAACCATTGAGGTGCAGGAAGGCGATACCGTGCATATCCACCTGACCAACCTGGAGCGGGCGGAAGACGAAACCCACGGTTTTGCCATGTACGGGCAGAACGTCCAGCTTTCCATCGAACCGGGCAAGACCTCCTCCGTCACCTTCAAGGCTGAGAAAGCGGGTGTTTACCCTTACTACTGCACCGAGTTCTGTTCCGCACTGCACTTGGAAATGCAAGGCTACTTGTTAGTCCAGCCCAAAGGTTACGTCGCGCCAGCAGGTGAAGGTGAAGTGACCGACGGAACGCAGTACACCCAAGCGGACTACGACAAGCAAACCAAGACCAACGTTGAAACCCAAGCGGTTATCGACTCGGTGGTGGGCTTCATCACCAGCCACAACTACAAGGACTTCCCTGAAGTGGTGGCACTGGTTGAGGACGCGACCGACCAGCTAGGGTTCGCCAAGGATGCCAAAGCCAAGGGCGAAGAGTTCGCGGCGAAAGGCGACTGGAACAAGGCAATGGGCTGGGCGAACCAGTGGTGGCAGTATCAGGTGAAGACGGCTGACATGGGCTTGCGTGCCAAGACCTTCCTTGAGGAACATGGCGCGAAAGCGGCTGATCCGGCGGCAGCACCTGCTCCGGCGCAGCTCCAGCAGCAGCACCTGCGCCTGCACCAGCAGCCAGCAGCTGCTCCGGCAGCAGCTCCACCCGCAGCTACGACAGCACCGGCACCAGCAGCGCCCGCACCGGCTCCAGCAGCCAAGTAGCGGAAATCGCTCTTGATTTGAGTCAAGGCGGGAATATAAGGAATAGGTGATAAAGGGGGCAGTCTACCTGCCCCTTATTTTTGGGCTAACCCAATTCGAGGAGAACCGTTCATGTTCAAGTTTACCAAAACCGCTTTGCTGACAGCCGTGACACTGGCAGCCCTTTCCAGCGGCACTGTTGCAAGCAGCCGACGGCGCGGCACTGTACACCGCCAAAACCTGCGTTGCCTGCCACGGTGCGGATGCCAAAACCCCGATCCTGCCTGCTTACCCCAAAATTGCCGGGCAAAATGAAACTTACGTCCTGCAACAGTTGAAAGACATCAAGTCCGGGACACGCAGCAACGGCATGTCAGCAGCGATGAAAGCGGTCATGACGACTGTTTCCGATGAAGAAATGGCAGCTTTGGCAACGTATGTTGCTGGCCTGAAGTAATACGGGGAGAACCATCATGACAGGAATCAACAAAATCACCCTCGCGCTGTTGGCGCTGTTTGCCAGCACGGCGGGCAGCCATGCACTTGCCGCCGATCTGGATGGCGCAAAACTGTTTGCCGACAAGACCTGCGCCACTTGCCACGGCAAGGATGCCAATACCCCGATCATGGCAGGCTACCCGGCGATTGGCGGGCAAAGTGCCGAATACGCCCTCCAGCAAATGAAGGACATCAAAAGCGGAGCGCGTAACAACGGTCAGGCCGAAGCCATGAAGGTCGTCATGCAACTGGTCAGCGACGAGGAAATGGCAGCCTTGGCGAAATATGTTTCCACGCTGGAATACAAGCCGGGGATGGCGGTTTCCAGGCTGGATAAAACGGCTGCACCAGCGGCGGCTACCCTGCGGCAGCGAGCTACGCCTGCGGCTAGCACCCACAGCAGAAGCCAAACCCGCCGACAGCATGGAAGAGCAGTTGAAAAAGATTGCAGCGGCAGGCAAAACCGATGCACCTGCGGCTGCACCCGTAGCAGCAGCCATGCCTGCGGCAGCAGCCACCCCATCCGCAGCCCCCGCCACGGGTGAGAAACCCGCCGCTGCGATGACGGGCAAAAGCGGTGAAGGCAAGAACGTGTGGATGGCGGAAGGCTCTGAGCGCGAAGCGGTCATGGATTTGAAACCCGACCTGAAAAATGGCCTTGAAGTCTACGAAGTCTGTTCCGGCTGCCATCTGGGCGAAGGCTGGGGCAAACCGGACGGCACCTTCCCGCAACTGTCCGGGCAACACAAGGAAGTGCTGATCAAGCAATTGGCCGACATCCGCGCCAAAAACCGCGACAACCCCACCATGTACCCGTTTGCCCTGCCCGAAGCCATCGGCGATGAACAGGCATTGGCGGATGTGGTCGGTTACATCGAAAGCCTGCCCATGAACCCGGACAACGGCAAGGGCGAATGGGCGGAAGGCACACCCGAATTTACCAAGGGCAAGCAACTCTACGCCGACAACTGCGTGAAGTGCCACGGCGAAGACGGCATGGGCAAGGCCGACAAGTTCTACCCGCGCATCGACGGGCAGCATTACAACTACATGCTGCGCCAGTTTGAGTGGATCCGTGATGGCAAGCGCCGCAACGCCAACCCGGAAATGGTGGATCAGATCAAAGTGTTCACTGACATGGACATGAAGATGGTGGTCAACTATGCCTCGCGCCTGCCAGTTCCCAAGGACGACGTAGCGCCCTCGAAGGACTGGAAAAACCCTGACTTTAACTAGGGATGGAACACCATGAACATTGGCAAAAACCGGGCGCTATTCGCCAACCTGTTGATCATCGGGGCGATTGTCACGCTGGTGGCAATCTATTTCACCCCGGTGTGGTGGGTATCGCTGACCGCGCCCAATTACCCTGAGGAAGCGTTCCCCGACGGGGTGCGCATCCACTTCGGCATGAGCGGCGTGACCAACGGCTGCCAAAAGGTGGAAAAGGCCGAGATCAGCGAAGGTGAGGCGCTCGATTGCGTGCATGAGATGGATACCATCAACCACTACGTGGGCATGTACCCGATTGCCGCAGGCGGGGTGGTGGAAAAAGCCTTTTCCCCGTTCCTGACCGGCTTGCTGATCGTGATGTTGCTGGGCTTTTTGTTCACCAACCCGAAAGCACGGGTGGGGGTCATGGCGATCGGCTTTGGCGGCATTGTGGTGTGGATGGCAATGGCGTGGTACGGGGCAGATGGTTTGAAGTACCAAAGCACGGGCTATGTCTACGCCCTCGTCACCTCATTGGATCAGGATACTTCCAAGGATGAAGGGGCGGCGGATGCCGACTCGGATTCGGGGATTGTGGCACGCCTCAAAGCATCAATGGCGAAAAGTACCGGGGAAGCTGCTCGCCCTGTGCTCCCCCAAAGCAACCCCAGCGGAAGGGGCGGAAAAGGACGGTTACATCCAGCATTTGCAGGTGATGTTCCAGAAGGCGCAGGAACGCAAGCCCGCCGCTGAGCGCCAGACGTGGAATGGCAGCGGCTCACAGGTGATGTCGTGGCATTACGGGCAAAGTCTGGGGCGTTACTTCAATAATCCGGCAGAAATCGTGCCGATGGTGCGCACTATGTCGCTGGTTGCCCAAGTGGTGTTCTGGGGCATCCCGCTGGCAATGCTGTTGCTGCTGTGGGGGGCACGTAAAAATAGTCGGGCCGTTGTTCTGGTTGCTGATTTTGGTGCCACTGGCATTGCCGCTGTTTTTCATCATCGAGTATTCCGGCTGGCTGTGGTGGTACGGGCATAGCCTGAATGCAATGGGTGCGTTTACGGTCAAGCCGTTCATGCCGACGGTGTTCGGGCAGGGCAAGGTGGCGCAATTCACCACCCATTCTTACCCCTATATCGGCTTCTTCCTGATGCTGTTGTCGGCGGTGCTGCTGGCTTTGGCGGCCTTGCTGCGGCGTAAGCAACTGCAAGCGGGGGAGTGATGATGTGGCAGGCCAAGAAAATCCCCCCTAGCCCCCCTTTTGCAAAGGGGGAAACCAGAAGGTGGCACTCTCCAGCCTCCCCCTTTGCAAAAGGGGGATTGAGGGGGATTTTCTTCATCCTGCTACTCTCCCCCCTACCAGCACTGGCAGCCTTCCCCTCCTTCCAAGCCCTAGTCGATGCCACCGCAGAAGGCGGCATCCTGACCCCACCCGCCGGAACGTATGCAGGCCCGGTCGTCATCAACAAACCCATGCAAATCGACGGGCGCAATGAAGTCACCATTGACGGCGGCGGCAAAGGCACGGTGGTAGTGCTGAAAACCGACAACGCCACCCTGAAAAACCTGCACCTGACCAACTCCGGCGTATCCCACAATGACATTGATTCGGGCGTGCAAGTGCGCGGCAAAAACAATGTCATCAAGGACAGCGTGATCGACGATTGCCTGTTCGGGGTGGACTTGCAGCAGTCGGAAAGCAATGTGGTGCGCCGCAACCATATCAGTTCCAAGCCGTTTGAACTGGGCTTGCGCGGCGACTCGGTGCGCCTCTGGTACAGCTTCTACAACAAGATCACCGACAATATTGTGGAGGACAGCCGCGACATGGTGGTGTGGTATTCCGCCAATAATGAAATCCAGCGCAACAAGGTGACAGACAGCCGCTATTCGCTGCATTTCATGTACTCGAAGACCAATCTGGTGGAAGACAACGAGTACTACAACAATGCGGTCGGCATTTTCCTGATGTACAGCGACGGGGTGGTGGTGCGCAACAATTCGATCACCCATGCGGCGGGGCCAACCGGGGTGGGGATCGGTTTCAAGGAAACCTCCGACCTGATCGTTGAGAACAACAAGGTGTTGTATTGCGCCAGTGGGTTTTACATTGATATGTCGCCGTTCCAGCCGGACACCACCAACCAGTTCAAAAACAACCTGCTGGCGTATAACGACATTGGGGTGCGTTTTTTGAATGACTGGCGCGGCAATACCTTCCAGCAAAACCAGTTTGTGGACAATATGACCCCGGTGGTGGTGTCCGGGCGCGGCACTGCCAATAACAATGTCTGGGATGGCAATTACTGGAGCGATTACCAGGGCTTTGACCGTGATGCCAATGGGGTCGGCGATACCCCGCATGAAATTTATTCCTATGCCGACCGGCTGTGGCAGCAAGTCTCGGATGCACAATTCTTTAAAGGCTCGCCCCTGCTGGAGGCGCTGGATTTTCTGGAACGCCTTGCGCCATTTTCCAAGCCCACCCTGCTGATCCGCGACAAAACCCCACGCATGGCGATGCTGCAAGCGATGCCTGCGGCAGTGGTCAAACCGCAGAAAAAAGATGCACTGGAAATGTTACTGGAGGCACAACAATGAGTGTCCTGAACCCGCTGATCAAACAGAAACAACGCCGCCAGTTCCTGCGGTCTGCCTTGCTGATGGTAGGCGTAGTGGGCGTGTCCCTGCTGGGGGCAATACCCGTGCTGGGGCAATGGGTCAAACGCCTGCGCCCGCCCGGTGCGTTGAAGGAACGGGAATTTCTCGCTTCCTGCATCAAGTGCGGGCAATGCGTGCAGGTTTGTCCGGTCAATGCCATCAAGCTGGCTGATTTGAATGATGGCTTCGGGGTCGGTTCGCCGTACATTGATGCCCGCGCCCAAGCCTGCGATTTTTCCTGTGACGGGCTGCAATGTGTGCTGGCGTGTCCTACCGGAGCCTTGACCCACCACATCAATTACCCGCACGAAGCCAAAATGGCAGTTGCCAAGGTCGTTTCCCCGCAAACCTGCCTTGCGGTGCAGGGCAAAGGCTTCAAAGGGCTGGCACGCGGGGCGGATTACAGCGGGGAAACTGCGTTTTGAAGAAATCGACCGCTGGAACCCCATCCCGCTGGCGGAACACCCCTTCGACCTGGAAATCTGCGACCTGTGTGTGCGCTTATGCCCGATTGAAATCCGCGCCAACCAGTGCGATGCAGGCAAGCCACCCTCCGGCGACCCCGGTCAATGCCCGCCGCGCCACGCCATCCGGCTTGGTGGATATTGACCAGAGACGGCAGCACCAAAAAGATGCGCCCGGAAATCCTCGAAGGTTGCGTCGGCTGCGGGGTATGCGAAATGGTTTGTCCGGCAGAACCCGCCGCCATTGTGGTCATTGTTGCCGCGACGGCACTGCCAGTCGGGGGGTATCCGCATGAAACTGAAAGACTCACTGCTGGAACTGCTGGGGCGTGACCCGGTAAAGCCTGAAAAGGATGCCATTTCCCCGCCCGCGCAGGTGATCCACAAGCTGCACCGCGAGGACAAAAGCCGCATTACCCAAATCCGCGCCGAACTGGCACACAAAGCCAGCACATGATGCGCCCCAGAAATGGCGGCGGCGGCGCTGGGCGGTGCTGATCGTGGTCAACCTGCTGTTCGTGCTGTCCTACTGGCTGGACATCCAGATGCTGGAAGGCGCATTGACCGGCTTCGCGCTTCGTCGGTTTCCACATGGCGGATTTGAATTCTGCCCTGCAAGTGATGCTGGCGTTCAAGGAGGTGGTGATCAACCTGCTGATCGGCATTGTCACGGTGGCACTGATGTGGTGGTTGCTGGGCGGGCGCACCTTCTGTTCGTGGGTTTGCCCTTACCACCTGCTGGCGGAATGGGCGGAAATCCTGCACCTGAAACTGGCGGACAAAAAGCTGGTCAAAGACCACCCGTTCGACCGCCGTACCCGCACCGCTTTCTGGCTGGTATTTGCGCTGCTGGCACTGGTCACGGGTTACACCGTGTTTGAAACCATTTCCCCCGTAGGCATTTTGAGCCGGGCGCTGATTTATGGCCCCGGCATGGCGTTGGCATGGGTGGTCACGCTGCTGCTGTTTGAAATTTTCTATTCGCGCCGCGCATGGTGCCGTTATGCCTGCCCGATTGGGCTGACTTACGGGCTGGTCGGCGCTACTTCGCCGCTGGTGGTCACCTACAAGCTGGAAAACTGTTTCCACGAAGGTGAATGCCGCAAGGTTTGCCTCGTCCCGCATGTGCTGGATACGGTGATCAAAGGGCGGGCGAAAGACATGCAGGTTGAAATCGGCGCGGATTGCACCCGTTGCGGGCGTTGCGTGGACGCTTGCCCCACCGAATCGCTGACCTTCAAATTCAAGGGCATCGGGAAACACCTATGACGAACCCAGTGAGAAACCCAATCTCCATCCAGTTTGACAAGGTGTCGAAAACCTTCCGGGGCAACAAGGTGCTGGACGACATCAGCCTTGACATCAAGCAGGGCGACCGGGTGGCCTTCGTCGGCTCCAACGGCGCGGGCAAAACCACCCTGTTCCGCTGCCTGTTGGGTGAATACCTGCACGGCGGCACGGTCAGCGTCAATGGCAAAGCACCGCGCAATCACCGTCAGGAAGTGCTGAAACAGATCGGTTTCGTGCCGCAATTGCCGCCACCGCTGAAAATGCCGGTCGGGCAATTGATCCAGTTTGCCGCTGGGGTGTGTGACAGTGATGCCGAACGCATGTTTGCGGTTGCCACCCAATTGGGGCTGGATGCCCACGCGATCCGCCGCCAACCTTTCGTCAAATTGTCCGGTGGGCAGAAGCAGAAATTGCTGATCAGCATTGCGCTGGGGCGTGACGCTGATTTGCTGGTGCTGGACGAACCCGCCGCCAACCTTGACCCCGCCGCACGCCATATTTTTTTCCAGTTGCTGGCGCAAAAGCAGCGCGAGGTGGCGATGATCATTTCCAGCCACCGTCTGGATGAGGTTGCCGCACTGGTGAACCGGGTGGTGGAACTGGATCAGGGGCGCATTGTGCTGGATGACCACGTTGCCGACCAAGTGGCAATGGATAGCCTGCTGGATTGCCGCATTACCTTGAGCAGCGCCAACAGCGCCTTTGCCGAAACGGTGCGTGAATGGGGTTTCCAAGCCCGCCTGCGGGCAATGTCTGGGAAGGCAAGGTGGCAGGGCCAGACCGGCTGCGGTTTCTGGGGGTGCTGTCGCGTTATGCGGGGCTGTTGAAAGGGATCAGCATGGAGGAACGGTTATGAACGCAAACATCTTCGGGGAAAATCCGCCTCATCCCCCCTTTGCAAAGGGGGGGCTTCAAGCACCGCACTCTTGGCTCCCCCCTTTGCAAAAGGGGGGCTGGGGGGGATTTTCTTCCTGCTGCTGTTCCTCACCGCCTGTTCCGGCAAACCCGACACAGGCCCGGAGAAAGTCCGCTGGGATAGCGATACCTGTGTGCGCTGCGCAATGGCGGTCAGTGACCGGCATTATTCGGCGCAAATACGCGGCGGTGTGCCGGGGGAAAAAGCCAAGGTTTACAAATTTGACGACATTGGTTGTGCCGTCATCTGGCTGGATGAGCAGCCGTGGAAGGATAACCCGGCGGTGGAAATCTGGGTGACGGATTTCAACAGCGGTGAGTGGATTGATGCCCGCAAAGCGTGGTACGCCCCGAACAAGATTACCCCGATGGCTTACGGGCTGGGTGCGCAACCGGAACAACAGCCGGGTACGCTGGATTTCACCCAAGCCAAGGCACATGTCTATAAAGTTGAAGAAAAATACAATATCCACGGAGGGGCTGCACACCCTCCACCCGCTGAGGAACCCGCCCGATGAAAGCCCTGAATGCCCTTAACCTGCCTAACCTTGCCGTGATGGCCAACAAGCTGGATGTTAGGGGGCGGCTGCAACGCCTGCGCTTGCCCAAGTGGCCGGACAGTGGGCAGTTGCATCACCTGCGCTTGACGGCGATGGCGGACATTAACGAATCGCTGCGTTCGCGCTGGTTCATTGTTTACAGCCTGATTTT
This sequence comes from uncultured Gammaproteobacteria bacterium, assembly GCA_963818325.1. GTDB lineage: Bacteria > Pseudomonadota > Gammaproteobacteria > Thiotrichales > Thiotrichaceae > Thiothrix. The sequence continues at coordinate 179,317 of CAWFRV010000020.1, forward strand.
TGGCGGCATTGTGGTGGCGCTGTTCATGACGGGGCTGACCGAATCGCGGGTGATGGGTTTCACCGGGCTGTCGCGCCTGTTGGTCACTTACCTGCAAATCACCATGGCGATTTTGCCGATTTTTGTGTTGCTGACCACGGTGCGTTCGGTGGCAGGCGACCGGGAAGCGGGGATTTTTGAATACCTGCTGTCGCTGCCAGTGTCCTTGTCTGCGTGGTATTGGGGCAAAATGGCGGGGCGTTTTCTGGTGGTGTTCCTGCCGGTGGTGTTGGCGATGCTGGTGGCGGTTGTCTGGGCAGCACTCAAGGGGGCGGATATTCCGTGGACGCAAGTGTTGTTTTATACCGGGTTTTTGCTGTCGCTGGCGTGGTGTTTTCTGGGCATCGGCATGTTGATTTCTACCTTGGTGCGGGCGGCGGATGTGGCACAAGGGGTGGCTTTTATCCTGTGGCTGGTGTTGTTGCTGTTTCTGGATTTGATCCTGCTGGGGGCATTGGTCAATGGCGGGATGGAGCCTGATAACGTGATTGCGATTGCACTGGCGAACCCGCTGCAAGTGTTCCGTACTGCGTCGATGATGTTGTTTGACCCGCAATTGGTGATGCTGGGGCCTTCGGCTTACCTGATTCTGGATATTTTTGGCAATACCGCTTATTTGCTGTGGGCGCTGTTTTACCCGATTGCGTTGGGGATGGGCTGTGCGGGGCTGGGATACTTTCTGTTCCAGCGCGGGGATTTGCCTTGAAGCAGCGGTTTGAACTACTGTTGGCGCTCACCTGCCATAGCCTTTGTTAACCTGTTAGGAATAAACATGCCGCAAGAACCCGATGTATCACTGTTGGATAAACCCCTGTTGCGTTACTGGCTGGCGGTACGCCCCGGTTTCCTTGCCGCCAGTATCGTGCCGGTGCTGCTGGGGACTGCGGCTGCCGCTTACCGTGGGGTAAACATCAATATCCTGCTGTTGCTGCTCAGTGTGCTGGGGATTGCGCTGGTGCATGGCGGCATCAATGTGCTGAACGACTATTACGACGAGCAGAACGGTACTGACCGGCGCAATGTGCAGCGTATTTTCCCGTTCACCGGGGGCAGCCGCTTTATCCAGAACGGGGTGATGCGGGTGGATGAAACTTTCCTGTACGGGGTGCTGCTGTTGCTGGCGGCGACGCTGCTGGGCTTTGGGCTGGCGTGGGCGAGCGGGGCGGGTTTGCTGTGGATTGGCATTGCCGGTTTCCTGTTGGGTTGGGGTTATTCCGCGCCACCGTTGCAATTGAATAGCCGGGGGTTTGGTGAAGCTGCGGTGGCACTGGGTTTCGGCGTGTTGACCCCGCTGGGGGCATGGTTTGTGCAGACCGGGGAAATGGCGGTTTATCCGGTGTTGATTGGCTTGCCGATGGCCTTGCTGGTGATGAATATTCTGGTGATCAACCAGTTCCCCGACCGGGAAGCGGATGCTGCCAGTGGCAAACACCATTGGGTGGTACGGCTAGGGGTGGATAAAGCGCCGTGGATTTATTTGGGGGCAGTGGGGCTAACAGCGGTTATCCTGTTGCTGTCGGTGGCTGCCAGCCTGTTGCCAGTGTGGGCATTGCTGGGGCTGTTGCCGTTGGGGGTGGCGTTCAAGGCGGGTTTGTTCCTGCGCCAGCACGCCCATCAGCCGCAAGCCTTAGAGCCTGCGATCAAAATGACCATTGGCAGTATGGTGCTGTATGGGGTGTTGTTAAGCTTGATGTTGTGGCTGGGCTAATCCGGGCTTGATACCACTGTGGATGCAGGCAATGCCGAAACTCAGGTTGCGGTAAGCCACCTGTTCCAACCCGGCCTGTTGCATAATCCGGCAGAGTTCCTGCTGGTCGGGGAAACGGCGGATGGATTCCACCAGATAGGTGTAAGCGGCAGGCTGGCGGCTGATCCATGCCCCTAGGCGCGGGATGATGTAGAAAGAATGCAGGTCGTAAAACGGCTTGACCAGCCAGTGCGGGCGGGAAAATTCCAGACAAAAATAGCGCCCACCCGGTTTCAGTACCCGCACGATTTCAGCCAGTGCGGTTTCCATGTGGGTCATGTTGCGGATACCGAAAGCGATGGTCAGCACGTCCACCGAGTTGTCCTGTAAGGCTAGGTTTTCGCCTGTGCTGGCGAGGTAATGCAGGTTTACCGTTGCTTTAGCACGGCCTGCCTGCATCATGGCTAAACTGGGGTCTAGCAGCAGGGTTTGATGCCCGTTTCCCGCCAGTTTCCGGGCAATGTCACCTGTCCCACCTGCCAGATCGACCACGATTTGCCCTGCTTGTGGTTTTACCCTGTTGGCAAAGCTGCGCTTCCACAAGCGGTGGATACCAAAACTCATCACGTCGTTCATCAGGTCATAGCGCGGGGCAACCCCGTTGAATACGGCGCGGATGCGTTGTTCCCGTTCGTGGTGTGTCACTTGCTGGTAGCCGAAAGTGTCGTCCAGATGGGGTTTTTGTGCCAATGTCATTTACCTGTCCAGAAGCGGTAGGGGGCGGCAATAATGCCATCAGGCGTGTGTAAAAGTACCTTGGCCTCCCATTCCATGCCGTTGCGGATACACACTGGGATGATAATGGAGCCGGTGAATTTTCCCTCTCCGGCAGCTTGCAAGTCAGCATGGTTCAGCCCCATGTTCATGTCCACCCCGTTGAAATTGACTTCCACTTTACGGGCTTGTAGCCCCTCGAGTCGTGACACTGAGGGCGAGGGGTTTCAGTACTGGCAGGGTGCGGGGTTCGATGCCAAATGTCACTGTAGCCCCCTGTGGCAGGCTGCTGCTGCAATTGCCCTGACGCAAGTCACACGCTGGGTCATGTGGCAGGGTGAGGATCGTGTCGGGTTGTAGCAGCGGATACAGCCGTTCCCCCGCCACTACCAACAGGAAACCGGATAACACCGCCACCGCCATCACCCAGCCGGGTAAACGCTTTGCCGTCATTGCCAACCTCCTCACCGCTATCAGAAATTCAAGTACAGGGGAACATTACCCCTGTATCCCGATTTTGCGCTTGACTCAAGTCAAGGTGGAGATTTTGCGGTTTCCCTAACCTCTGGATAAACCCCTGCCCAAGGTATGGTTTTGGGTCGGAAGGTAATGGCGAAACTGGCAAACAATAGAGATTCCGTGGAATCGAGGAGACGAGGCATGAAATACGTACCGGGCAAGATCGCTGCTTTGAGCTTGGCAGTGGGTCTGGCACTTTCCTTCACCAGCTTGGCAGGGCTGGCAGAAGTGGCTAAAAAAGAAGAGGCTGCCAAGGCGGCAGAACCCGCTAAGGCAGCGGAAACCAAGGATGCTAAGGATGCTGGCGCAGCGGATACCAAGGCAGATGCGAAGGCAGCCATGCCAACCATGCCGGAAGCCGACTTTGAACGCGCTAAAACCGTCTATTTCCAAAACTGTGCAGGTTGCCACGGGGCATTGCGTAAAGGTGCAACCGGCAAAAGCCTAGAGCCCGTTGCTGTCAAGAAAAAGCCCGACGGTACGGAAGAAAAAGTCGGTACACTCAAACTCGGTCAGAAACGTCTGGAAAAGATCATTACCGAAGGCACTGAGGGCGGGATGAACAACTTCAGTGACATCCTCTCCAAGGAAGAAATTACCCTGATGGCGACCTTCCTCCAGATGACCCCGCCTGTCCCGCCGGAAATGAGTCTGGCGCAGATGAAGGAACACACCAAAGTCTACGTAGACCCCAAGGATTACCCCACCAAGCCAATGCATGACCGTAACTGGGAAAACTTTTTCCTCGTGATTGAGCGGGATGTGGGCAAAATCGCCATCATCGACGGTGACAAGCATGAAGTCGTGACCCACGTGGATTCTGGTTATGCGGTGCATAACATCAAGTCGATGGATCACCACAAAGTCGACAAGTCAGATGACCCCACCAACCCACCCGGCCGTTTCTGGTTCACGATGGGGCGCGATGGCAAAATGAACAAGATCGACTTGTGGCAAACCCCTGACAAGATGCTGGTGGCAGAAACCAAGATCGCCTATGACGCCCGTGGTGTAGCGGTGTCTGGTGATGGTAAATATGTCATTGGTGGCGGTTACTGGCCACCCCATTTTGCCTTTGTCGATGCCAAGACGATGGAGCCGTTGAAAGTGGTGTCCACCCGTGGCACTGACGTTAATGGTGAATTCATCAATGAAGCCCGTGTTGCCACCGTCCACCCCACCCCCAACAAGTCCAACTTCCTCGTCGCCGTCAAGGAACTGGGGCAGGTGTGGGAAGTCGGCTACAAAGACTTGGATAACCTGAAAGTAACCAAAATCAACACCGCCAAGATGTTGCATGACGGTTTCTATGACCCGACTGGGCGCTACTTCCAGCTTGCTGCCAATGCCTCCAACAAGATCACCGTGATTGATACGGAAGAGGAAAAACAGGTGGCACTGATGGATGTGGCAAAAATGCCGCACCCCGGCGCGGGTGCTAACTGGGATGACAAAGAATGTGGCCCAGTCGGTGGCACAACCCACATCGGTGAGGGCATTATTTCTGTCTGGGGCAATGACCCTGCTGGGCATCCCGATAAAGCGTGGAAACCTTGCTACACCGTACCAACCGACGGCCCTGGCCTGTTTATCCGTACCCACCCGAAGAGCAAGTACGTGTGGGCTGACCAGACCAAACACCCCGACCCTGAAATTCAGCAGTCCGTCAAAGTCATCGACAAGGAAACCCGTGCAGTCGTCAAGACTATCCGTTTGACTGACAAGGCTGGGCAACTGGCGGTGCATTTCGAGTTCAACAAGGACGGTACCGAAGTCTGGGCTTCTGTCTGGAACAGCAAGAACAGCAAGGATGCTGACGGCGAAATCATCGTGTATGACGCCAATACTTTGGAAGAAAAGACCCGCATCAAAGGCTTGTACGCCCCAACGGGTAAATTCAACGTGTCTATCCGTAACAACCATCAAGGTTAAAAGTCCCTCCTCCGGGCAAGGCGGCAGGCTACGGCTTGCCGCCACTCTGGTTTCCAGCTTCCACGCATGGCATGAGGAAAAAACATGGCAACGCCGCAATCACACAAACCCCCTTTCTGGTCACGGCGCACCGTGATGGGTGCAACCATCGGTTCCGCACTGGTCTTTTTCCTGTTGGGCATCCTGTTCTGGGGCGGCTTCAACACTGGCATGGAAGCCACCAATAAGCTGGATTTCTGCATTTCCTGCCATGAGATGGAAGAAAACGTCTATCAGGAATACAAACCCACCATCCACTATTCCAACCGTACCGGGGTGCGTGCCACCTGCCCGGATTGCCATGTGCCCGACCCGTGGATACATAAGATAGTGCGCAAAATACAAGCCAGCAATGAGGTCTACCATAAGATTATGGGGACAGTCAGTACGCCGGAAAAATTCAATGAACAACGCCTGACAATGGCAAAGCGCGTGTGGAATACCATGAAAACCACCGATTCCCGCGAATGCCGCAACTGCCACACCATCGAGTCAATGGATCCTTCCTTCCAGAAACCGAGGGCGCGTAAGCAACACTTGAACGCCTTCGAGACTGGGCAGACTTGCATTGACTGCCACAAAGGCATTGCCCATAAGAATGTGCGTGACCAATTACCCGCCGATGAACTGGAAGCCTTGGAGAAACCCAACCCAGACTTTATCCGCGAAGTGCCGCAACATTACCTTGACGGTATGAAAACAGCAGAAAAGAATGATGCTGAACAAAAAGCCCAAGCAGCAGCAGAGAAAGCCAAACAAGACAAAGCCGTCAAGGATGCGGTAGCGGCTGCCACGGCAACGCTTGCACCTGCCAAACCAGAAGCCGAGGCAAGCAAAGGCCCGTGTGTTGATTGCGATCCTGTCACTGAGGCTGCCGCAGCAAAAGCCACGGAAGCGACCGACGCCAAAAAGCCTGCCGCCGCTGGTACGGATAACGCTTGGGCACAACAGGACTGGGCGAATGTCCCGGCACGTGACATTACCCTGCTCTATCCGGGGCAAGCATCAATGGAATGGCTGTTAACCGGCAAAGACCACGGCGGGGCGCGTCCGCTCAAGAAAGGCGACCGCTGCTTCGACTGCCATGACCAAGAGGCCGCCGATATGGGGCAAAGGATTGTCACGGGTGAAAAACTTGAACCCAGTGCCACCCTGATTCCGGGCAAGCGTGGCAGCATCCCAGTCAGTGTGCAGGCCAGCCATGATGATGACTACCTGTATATGCGTTTCAGTTGGGAAGATGCCGCGCATACCCCCGCACCGTTTGCCGAAGGCGGCAAGATGGATGCCGACAACCCGATGAAACTGGCGATGATGTTTGCCACCGATGACGTGCAATACGCCAGCCAAGCCGGGTGCTGGGGAACTTGCCATAACGATGCCAAAACCATGCCGGATGCCCCAGAAGGCAAAGAGGTCAGCAAATACATCACCGAAAGCCGCACCGCCATTGAGATCGAAGGCAAAAGTGGTGAGAAGCGCGGCGGCTGGGACAAACCCAAGGACGAAGCGGGTTTGAAGGCTGAAATGGATGCCAAACATTACATGGACATTATCCGCTTCAAATCCGGTAAGGGTGAGTCTGAAGACGGTCAGATTTTGGCAGACCGCACGATGGAAGGCGGGCAGGGCGCTGATTTCGATGCCAAACTGGATGGCGGCAAATGGGTGGTGCAAGTGCGCCGCAAGCTGCAATCCGACAAACCGGGCGATGTCAGCATGGCGCTGGATCAGGTCTACAACTTCGGTTTTGCCATCCATGACGACCACACCAATGCGCGTTTCCACCATGTCTCCCTCGGCTATCGGCTGGGCTTCGACAAGGAAGAGGAAGGTATTGAAATCAACGCAGTGAAACGGTGATAGCCATGAGCAAAGACATTAAAACACTGGGGACAGTGCTGCTGCTGGGCACGTTGTTGGTAGCTGCCATCCTGACCTTTTTTGCTCTGGGGGTGGGGAATCCTGTCCCTTGGCTGCTCACCGCTGCCCTGTTCGCCATCCCGTTCTACAGCAAATGGCGGGAAAAGGAACACTTCGTGGTGTGGAAGGATGAATACAGCGTCGGGGTTGTCGCGATGGATGACGACCACCGCAAGTTGCTCAATCTGATTAACCATTTGCAAACGGCTATCCACTACCAAACGGGCGAGCAGTTTGAGCAGGAGGCGCTGGAGGAATTAATGGCTTACACCCGTTACCATTTCCAGCGTGAGGAGGAACTGATGCAGCAATACGGCTACCCCGACCTAGCCGCCCACCAGAAACTGCACAGGGAAATGGTCGCCGATGCTGAAGCCTTTGTGAAAGATTACCGCAGCAAAGGCCACAAGGCATTGGCTGGCGTTGCCGATTACCTGAAAAACTGGCTGATCAACCACATCAACGGCACGGACAAGGACTACGGCGCATTCATCCATAAGATGGGGACACCTGAATGAAGCCTGTGGACATTGCCAACGCCCTGCAAATCCACCGCCCGGAAATGGGCAATGAAGTAGGGATTGGTTTGTACCGTCTGGTCAGATTGGTTGCCTTGGAAGATATTCTAGGTACAGGCGCGTCTGCCGTCAGTTACTACGCGGGTAAGAAGTTGGGTCATGGACTCCAAATCAAGCAGCTTGATGACTTTCTCGCACTCTGCGAGCAGCTCAAGATTGGCAAGATTAAAATCCCTGTCATGACGGCTACCCACATCCATGTGGATGTGTGCGAATGCGTGACCTGTTCCGGTATGTCCCCGGTAGGGCGTACTTTGTGCCACTTCGAGGGTGGGCTGATTGCCGGGGTGGTTGAAACGATCTTGGGCAAAAAAGTCCAAGCCAAAGAAGTTTCCTGCATCGGTGGTTTGGGGGATGAAACCTGTGGTTTTGATCTGCGGGTAACCGATACTGCACAGGCATCCAATAAAACCACCAATGTATGGATGAATTAGCTTAGTGCCTTGATGAGGGTCAGTGTATGGAACAACGCGCTTCTATCTTCACCAGCCTGTTTTTGCTGGGTGTCGTGTCCCCTGCGGTGGGGGCAGAGGAATTTGATGCCAAGGAATCCCTACGCTATTTCACCCCCACCCTGAGTGATGAATTCAAAGGATTGCTGCGGAATGCGGATACCGGGGCTGGTGCTAAGTTTTTTGACAAGAAATGCGCCACCTGCCACGACATAGCGCAGGATGGCATCAATAACACCGGGCCGTTGCTGTGGAATGTGTTCGGGCGCAAAGCAGGCAGCAAGGAAGATTTTGAATACTCCGACGCGATGCGCGGTTCGGGGCATACGTGGGACTTTGCCACCTTGAACTATTATTTGACCCAGACCGAGCGTGCCGTTCCGGGGCGCATCATGAATTTTCGGGGCATTCCCGACGATAAGATCCGTGCCGATTTACTGGCTTATCTCGTTGAGTTTAATGATGACCCACCTGACTTGCCTGAATAATGGGTGTTCAGCATCAGAACTCTCCCCGCAATTCCAGCCGTAAGGTACGTGGGTATTCCTCATGGCGGAAAGCGGTGGATTTTTCTTCCAGCCGTACATCGGTCAGGTTTTCGATCCCGACACCCACTTCCAGATGCTTACTGACGGATTTGCGTACTCCGGCATTCCACAGGGTGTAATCCGGTGCATCTGCCATGATACCTGTGGTGGGGGAGGCAATGGTTTGGTCGGCAAGGTGTTCAGCCTGCAGGTTGGTTTTCCAGCCATTTTTCTCCCATGCAACCCCCGTGGAAAGCGTGTGGCGCGGGCGGCGGTCTAGCCGTTGGCCGTCACCATCTTTGGCGTCGAGGTATTGGTAACTGGTGTTCAGTTTCAGCCCATCCCGAACCTTTAGCTCGGCTGAAACCTCTGTCCCCCGCAGGCGGGCTTCGTCGGTATTGGCGTATACCCATTCTTGTACCCCGCCAGCCAAGGTTTTATTCAGGCGTGTATCAATCAGGTTCTTGACCTTGTTGTCGAAGACGGCGGCATTGAGGTTGAGTTTGCCGTGGGTGTAATTTGCCCCCAGTTCCAGCGCATCATTGGTTTCCGGTTGCAGATCAGGGTTGCTTTTGATGATGATCTTGCCGCTTTGGAAAGCATAACCGGGCGATACCTGTTTGATGGTAGGGGCGCGGAAGCCATGCCCGTAGCTGGCTTTGAGGGTCAGGTTGGCGCTGACATCGCGGACGATGGAGACACGCGGGCTGGTTTCGCCGCCGAAGGTTTGGTGTTCGTCCTGCCTTACCCCGAGAGTGACATGGGTGCGCTCGGAGACTTCGATTTCATCTTGCACGTAGGCTGATTTAAGGCTGATGTCATCCTTGCCGCCTGCCAGTTTGGGGTTTTCTAGGCGTTCGCTGCGGTGTTCCAAGCCGGTGGTAATGAAGTGTTTGTCGCCGATGGCAAAGCGGGTATTGCCTTCCACTACGGTGTCTTGCAGGGTTTGCGGGTCGGTGGCAGTACCGGGTGCAGTGGCATGGTTGCTAATGTCGACGCTGCTTTGGTAAGCCCGTAAGGAGGAGGTGGTTTTACCCAGCGGGCCTTTCCAGCCCAGAGAGGTTTGTTGGCGGTCAATGTCGTAACTGCTTTGGTAAGGGGCGTTGGTGCGGGTGACGGTGTTGTACCAGCGTTCCTCCTGCCCTGCGGTGTGTTCCAGCTTGATATTGTGGCCTGCGGCGGGTTGCCAGTCGGCACTGAGGGAAACTTGCTGCTTTTCCTTGCCTTCGATGGCGGATTGGCGTGGGTCGAGTTGGCTGGCGACGGCGGAACGGCGGGATTGTTGCCCACCGATGCTGAGTTGCAGGTTGTCGCGCACGCCGCCGCTGAGGTTGAGTTCGGCATCGTGACCATCACCGCCTGCATCACCGGAGGCGCTACGGCTGGTAAGCTTGGCATTGCCTGACCATTCCTTGTCCGGTTTGCGGGTAATGATATTGACCACCCCGCCCAAGGCATCGGAACCGTACAGCACGGATAGCGGGCCGCGCACCACTTCAATGCGTTCGATCTGTTCGACTGGAATCCAGTCGTACTGGTAATCGGTGTTGGGGCCGATGACATCATTGCTGGCGGGGAGGCGTTTGCCGTCCAGCAGCAACAGGGTGTGTTTGCTTTCCATGCCACGTAGGCTGATGGCTTTGCGCCCGCCTGAGCCGATACCTTGCAGGCTGACACCCGCTGTACCGCGCAGGGTTTCCAGCACATTCTCACCGCCTTTTTGGGCAATCTCCTGACGGGTAATGACGCTGACGCTACCGGGGGCTTGTTTTGCCATGATTTCGCTGCGGGTAGCGGTGATGGTGATGTCACTTAAGGTATCCGGCGCATCTGCCCAGAGGTTGCTGCTACTTGTTGCGATCAAAATGACCAGTAATTTCTTTTGCATGACCAGTATTTCCTCTTTTGCGCTACGGGGTGTGTTGCCAGTAAAACAGGTGATGGCTGCCTTGCGCCTTGATCTAGGTTAAGGTGCGTCAATTAGCCGCTGCACTTCGGCTTGTTCTTGCGGGCTGTCTTGCAGCAACGGCAAGAGGCTGCGCCAGTAGCCCTGTGCCTTGGCTTTGTCACCACGCAAGGCCGCTTGTGAACCTGCCAGCCACAGGGCGGTAGGGTTTTGCGGCTCGCTTGCCAGCACTTGCTGGATGAGCTGTGCAGCACGACCGGAAGCATCGTCATCGGCTACCAGCAGGGCATCGGCCTGTGCCAGTAATTCTTGGTTACTGGGGCTGGTGATGGCTGCGGGGTTGCCCAGCCACAAGTACAAACTTGCCGTCGCCAGTGGCAAACCGAGGATGAGCATCGCCAGCGTCCCCTTGGGTCGCGGGGAGGTACGCAACAGGGGGATGCACAGCAGCCCGACCGCCAGCAAAACAAGGCACGCCGCCATTATCCAGAACATCATGTTGCATCCCTCTTGCTGTTACGTAGCACGATCCGTACTGCCACCCCGATACCCACCAGCAGGAACAGCCCCGGCCCCAGCCACAGCAGCAAGGTGTTTTGCTGCACGGGTGGGCGGTAGAGGACAAATTCCCCATAGCGGCTGACCATGAAATCCACAATCTCGTCGCGGGATGCGCCGCTGCTGACCATTTCGTAAGTTTTCTGCCGCAAATCCAGCGCCAGTGCGGCGTTGGAATCGGCAAGGTTCTGGTTTTGGCAGACTAGACAACGCAACTCGTTGATCAGTTGGGTGTAAAGCTGTTCTTGTTGCGGGGTTTTGAAGGTGTGGATGTCGATTTCAGCCCTGAGCGTCAGGGGAAGTAACAATAGGACTAGCATCAGCAACAGGTGTTTCATGGTGTTGCCTCCTTGCGTAATTGTTGTATCAGGGGTAGCAATTCGCGTTGCACCACGGGTTCCGTCAGCGCCCCGATGTGCTTGTGGCGCACGACCCCTTGCGCGTCGATGATGAAGGTTTCCGGTGTGCCGTAGACTCCCCACTCAATGCCCGCCTTGCCATCAGTGTCCATCACCACGGACTGGAACGGGTTGCCGAGACGTTCCAGCCAGCGTTTGGCATCCCCAGCCTGATCCTTGTAATTGAGGCCGATGGCTTTAATGTCGGCGCGTTTGATCAGGTATTCCAGCATGGCGTGTTCCTGTTGGCAGGTGGCACACCACGATGCCCACACGTTCAATAGCCAGACTTCTCCCTTGAGGTTTGCGGGGGAAATGCTTGCCTCACCATACAAGCTGGGCAGGGTAAAGGCCGGGGCGGGTTTGCCGATGAAGGGGGAGGGCACTTCACGTGGGTTTAGGTTCAGACCGACGGCGAGTAACACCAACAGCAGCAAGAAGCCCGCCAAGGGAATGAAATAACGGCTCATTCTGCACCCCCTACCTTTCTCCAATAACGCCCATCCAGCGCCGCCAGTACCCCGCCCAGCGCCATCAACAATGCCCCCAACCATATCCAGCGGATGAACGGCTTGTGGTAAATGCGCAAACTCCACGCCCCGCCGTCCAGCGGTTCGCCCAGTGCCACGAACAAGTCGCGGAACAACCCGCCATCAATCCCCGCTTCGGTCATCGGCATGGATTGCCCCCCATAGTTACGCTTTTCAGGCAATAACTGGCTGACCAGTTGATCGTCCTTGGTGTATGTCAAACGTCCCCCGGTAAGCGAGGTAGTTTTCACCCACGGACTCCTTTATCCCCACAAAATGGAAATCGTAGCCGTCCAGCAGGTAATGTTGCCCCGCTGCCATGCGCACATCCTTGCCGCTGCTGTACAGGGATGTCATGGTGATGCCGACCATCAGCACCACCACGCCGAGGTGTGCCAGCCACATTCCCCAGCCGGACAAGGAACGCTTGCGCCGCCACCACAGCAGTGCCGCCAGCAGCGATTTGCCCACCTGCCGGAGATTATCCTGCCGCCAGCGCAACAACGGCCCCAGCAGCATTAGCACCGCCAGCAGCAAACCCAGCGGCACGATAATGGCGTTGAAATACGGCGGCCCCACCGAAATTTTGCCTACTGCCAGCGCATCCAGCACCAGCGGGTACAACGTCCCCAGCAACACACTGGCAGCCATGACCGTGAGGATCACATTGTTCATCAGCAAACCGGATTCGCGTGACAAGGCTTGGAAACCTTGCCCACCTTCCATCTGGTGCGCCTTGACCGCATACAGCGTCAGGGAAACCCCCACCACTGCTGCCAGAAATGCCAAAATGAATACCCCGCGTTCCGGGTCATTGGCAAAGGCGTGGACAGAAGTCAGCACCCCCGAACGCACCAAAAACGTCCCCAACAAGCTGAGTGAAAATGCGGAAATCGCCAGCAACAGTGTCCATGCTTTGAACGCGCCACGCTTTTCCGTCACTGCCAGCGAATGCACCAGTGCCGTCCCCATCAGCCAGGGCATCAGCGAGGCATTTTCCACCGGATCCCAGAACCACCAGCCGCCCCAGCCCAGTTCGTAATACGCCCACCAACTGCCCAGCGCAATCCCCAAGGTCAGGAACACCCACGCCACATTCGTCCACGGGCGTACCCAGCGTATCCACACCGCATCCAGCTTGCCTTCCAGCATGGCGGCGATGGCAAAAGCAAACGCCACCGCAAAGCCCACATAACCCATGTACAACATCGGCGGGTGGAAGGCCAAGCCGGGGTCTTGCAGCAGCGGGTTGAGGCTGTGCCCATTCAGCGGCGCAGGCAACAAGCGTTCAAACGGGTTGGAAGTCACCAGCAGGAACAGCAGGAAGCCGACGCTAACACACCCCATCACCCCCAATACCCGCGCCAGCATCAAGGGCGGCATCCCCCGGCTGAACCCACTGACCGCCAGCGTCCACACTGCCAGCAGCGTGACCCACAGCAGCAAAGAACCTTCGTGCGCACCCCACACCCCGGAAATCCGGTACAGCAACGGCAAGCTGGAATGCGACGTTCCCGCCACATATTTCACCGAGAAATCATGGGTAATAAAAGCGTAAGTCAGGCAAGCGTAGGCCAGCAGGATGAAAACCGCTTGCGCTAGTGCTGCCGGTTTCGCCAGTGCCAGCCACGCTTCCTGCCTGCGCCAACTGCCTAGCAGCGGGAACACTGCCTGCACCACAGCCATCAGCAGCGCCAGAATCAAGGCAAGGTGTCCAAGTTCGGGGATCATTTTGCCTCCTTGGCAGGCTTGGCTGGTAGCGAGGCAGCCACTTCCGGCGGCATGTAATTTTCATCGTGTTTCGCCAGCACCTCCGAGGCTTCAATGACCCCATCCGGCAATAGCTTGCCACGGGCGATAATGCCTTGCCCTTCGCGGAACAAGTCGGGGAGGATGCCGGTATAGCTCACCGTCACGGTTTCGGTCAGGTCGGTCACATCAAAACGCACTTCCAGTGATTGTTTATTGCGCTGCATACTGCCTTTGACCACCAGCCCACCGACACGAAAATCATGGTTGGCAGGCGCTTTGCCCGCCTTGATCTCTTTTGGCGCGTAATAAAACATCATGTTCTGGTTGAAAGCCTGCAACACCAACGCCAAGGCAATGCCAACCCCGGCAACCAATGCCAGAATTAGCAGCAGGCGTTTTTTCCTGACAGGTGTCATGAAGCGACTCCTTTCTCCCCTCTCCCCTTGCGGGGGGGGGGGGGGTGGGGTACTTCATGAAACTCCGCCGCCTTACGCAATACGTCGCGGTGCTGTTGCAAGGGCAGCACAATATTCAGCAGCAACACGATGAAGGTCATTCCCAGCGAACCCCAGACATACAGCGCGTAGCCACCCATGTGGAAAAACTCAGCCATTCGCATTTTCCTCCACTAACTGTTTTACCCACTGGCGGGGCAATTCACGTTCCAGCAATTCATTCCGGGTACGCAACAACAAGCTGATAACAAAGAACACTTTGAATGCCCCCGCCATCAGCAGCAGCGGTATCAGCATGTCGATATGGATGGAGGGCTTGTCAAACTTGGTCACTGTTGCGCCCTGATGCAGGGTGTTCCACCATTCCACCGAATAATGGATGATGGGGATATTGACGATGCCGACCAGCGCGAGGATGGCGACGGCGCGTGAAGCCATGCGCTTGTCTTCAATCGCGTTGTACAGGCCGATGATGCCCAGATACAAAAACAGCAGGATCAGTTCCGAGGTCAGGCGGGCATCCCACACCCACCATGCGCCCCACATTGGCTTGCCCCACAATGCCCCTGTCACCAGCGCGATGAAGGTGAAACTCGCCCCGATAGGCGCACAACTGACCAGCACCATTTCAGCCAGCTTGATGCGCCAGATCAGCGCAATCGCGCCACTGAGCGCCATCACCATGTAGACGAACATCGACAGCCACGCCGCTGGCACATGCACGTAAATAATGCGGAAGGAATCGCCCTGCTGGTAATCCGCCGGGGCAGTCACCAAGCCGCCGTACAAGCCTGTCACCAGCAGCACGGCGAATAATGCCCACAGCCACGGGAGCAGTTTCCCGGCAATGCGGTAGAACCAGACCGGGGAGGCTAGGCGGTGAAACCGAGCACCCCTCACCCCAACCCCTCTCCCTCAAGGGGCGAGGGGCTAAGAGGTTCTTTTCTTGCTCCCCCTCGCCCCTTGAGGAGCGGGGGTGAGGGGTATTCTTCATCATTGCGAAACACTCATCTTTAAAGCCGCCGCAATCGCCAACGGTGCAAGCGTCAGGGAAAGCACCAGCATTGCCGCCAGCAGGTATAACTGCCCACTGACTGGCAATCCCGCCGCAGCTGTATCGACTGCATTGCTGCCAAAAATCAGCACCGGCACATACAGCGGTAACACCAGCAGCGCCAGCAACATGCCGTTGCGTTTCAGGCTGACTGTCAGTGCCGAGCCGATTGCACCGACGAATGCCAGTACGGGTGTCCCAAGCAACAGGGTCAATTCAGCAACACCAATCGCGGGCGCTTCCAAGCCAAACGCTACCGCCAGCAGCGGCGCTAGCAGCAGCAACGGAACCGCGCTCACCAACCAATGCGCCAGTATTTTGGCGATGACCAGCAGCGGTAAGGGTAAGGGGCTTAACACCAGTTGTTCCAACGTGCCATCCTCATAATCTGTCCTGAACAGGTTGTCTGCCGCCAGCAAGGCCGCCAGCAGTGCCGCCACCCACAAAATCCCCGGCGCAATGGTTTGCAACAACTTGGGGGAAGGGCCAACCCCCAGCGGGAACAACAGCGTCACCAGCGAGAAAAACAGCAAGGGGTTGAGGATTTCATTGCGATGGCGGAAAGCCACGGTGAAATCCCGGTACAGCAGTGACACGAAGGCGTGGGTCAGGCGCATTAAGTGCCTAATCCTAGGCGGCGGATGTGCTGGCCTTCCAAACCCATAGCGTGGTGGGATGTCATGATGGCACTGCCTCCCTGTTGCAGATGTCCGCTGAGTAAGGCTTCAAATAGCTGGATGCCTGCCTTGTCCAAGGCTGCTTGGGGTTCGTCCAAAATCCACAGGGGCGCGTCAGACAGCAATAAGCGGCACAAGGCAAGCCGCCGTTTCATCCCCGCTGAAAAATGGCGCGGGAAGCGGTTGCCGTGACCTGCCAAGCCCATGCGCTCCAACACAGTTTTGGGTGGCGAAGAATTCGTTTGCATGGCACGCAAATTTTCCAACGCCGTCAGGTCGTCTTTGATGCCATTGGCATGACCTAGCCATACAAATTGTGGGCGGTATCCTGTACCCCACAACACCTGCCCCGCATCCGGTTCGCGCAACCCCGCCAGCGTTTTCAGCAAGGTGGTCTTGCCGCTGCCATTGTGGCCTTCCACTAGCAGCAACTGCCCCGCTTCCAACGTAAACGTCAGATCACTGAACAGGGCGCGGTAGCCGCGTATGCACTGGAGACCTACCACTTCTAGCAGCATGTAGACGTTTCCTCTAAGCAAGGCACTGGCGACGCAGTTTTTCAAGGTCGTAAACGTGGATTGAGGCACGCTCCACCTTGATTAAACCTTGGTCGGACAATGCGTGGAGTTCGCGTGAAAAGGTTTCGGGGGTCAGGTTCAGGCTGGATGCGACTACAGACTTGCTGACCAGCAAGGAGACTATTCCCTGAATCCGGCTCCTTCCCACGGGTTGGGCATTTTGCAGCAAAAAATCATTCACCCGTTGATGGGCGCTACGCAAACAGCAAACATACATGCCCGCGAGTAATTGGTTGATGCGGGTGCAGGCCAATTCCAAGAAGACCGAGGCCATTTCCGGCCATTGCTGGATGCCGGTCAGTATTGCTGCATTGCTGATACACAATAACTCGGACGGTATAATGGCTTGGGCGTAAATCGGTGTTGCAGAGGATTTGAAAATACCCGCCTCCCCGAAGGTTTCACCGGGCAACACGATGTCAATGGTGCGCTCATGACCGCCGTCGGCAACGATACCCATCCTGATACGGCCTGCTTTTAAACAAAACACCCCAGCACTGGGGTTACCGGCCTCAAACAAGCGTTCCAGACGCGGTACGCTGATGAGGCGGGCGTCTTGCAACAAGTAGCGGCGTTGTTCTTGAGGTAAGCGTTTAAAACAACTAAAGGCTGATAATCCATCATGCACAAGCGTTATTCCTGTGAAATACCCAACATGTACCCTTATAACGGGTTTAGCGGGGCGGGCGACTTGATCTGCATCAAGGAGAAACTGGCATTACGCCCGTAACCTGCCTGCTATGAATACAACGATTGCCCTACCTGTTAGCCCCGAATCCCGTCGCCCTGTTCCCCTACCGGGGGACTTGGCGATGTGGATTTTCATCCTCGCCGAACTGCTGGTGTTTGCGATATTTTTTACCTCTTATGCCTTTGCCCGCAGCCATAACGTCGAATTGTTCAACCATTACCAGCAAACCCTCAACCGGGATATTGGCGCGGCAAATACGGTCATCCTGATCACGGGCAGCTTGTTCGTGGTGTTGGCGGTGCAGGCGATCAAGGCTGGCAAGGCGCTGTTGTGCCGTAACTGGCTGCTGGCGGGCATGGGGATGGGGACTGCTGTTCGTCATCCTTAAAATGATTGAATTTGCCGATAAGTTTGGGCAGGGCATTAGCCTTAGCACCAACAGCTTCTACATGTTTTACTTGTCGCTGACGTTTTTCCATTTCATGCATGTGATCCTTGGCATGGTGATCCTCGGTGCGGTGGCGTGGAAAGCACATCAGGGGGAATATTCCATGACCCAACATACGGGGGTGGAAACCGGCGCATCTTACTGGCACATGGTCGATTTGGTGTGGATTGTGTTGTTCCCCTTGGTCTATGTAATACGGTGATGGCAGTGAGAATTTACCTTGTGTGGATATTGCTCATCGTACTCACCCTGTTGACATGGTGGGCGGGCAAAGCAGGTTACAGTGGGCAATGGCTGGTCGTCGCGTTGCTGGCTTCCATTTTCATTAAAGGGCATTTTGTGATTGCCGATTTCATGGGGCTGCGCGGGGTGGCACTGCTGTGGCGGGCGTTGGTGCATGGCTGGTTGGTACTGGTGTTGGGGCTGATTTTTTTGGCTTATTGGATAGGAATGTAACATGACAGCCATCGAAACAATGCAGTCCAGCAATTCCCCACTACCAACCACAAGGGCAGGAAGTCACCCTGTTTGAACACGCCTTCCGCCGCCAATTGCCGGTATTGCTCAAAGGCCCGACAGGTTGCGGCAAAACCCGTTTCGTCGAACACATGGCAGCCAAACTGGGCAGGCCGTTGTACACGGTGGCCTGCCACGACGATTTGAGCGCGGCAGATTTGGTCGGGCGGCATTTGATTGGCGATGGCGAAACTTACTGGAATGACGGCCCCTTGACCCGTGCGGTGCGTGAAGGCGCAATCTGCTATCTGGACGAAGTGGTGGAAGCCCGCAAAGATACCACGGTGATCTTGCACCCACTCTCCGACAACCGCCGCATCCTGCCCATCGAACGCACCGGCGAAACCTTGCACGCCCCGCCCGAATTCATGCTGGTGGTGTCCTACAACCCCGGCTACCAGAGTTTGCTCAAGGGCATGAAACCCTCCACCCGCCAGCGTTTCGTTGCCTGCGTTTCGATTACCCCAAACCGGAGCTGGAAGCCCGTATTGTGGCGCAAGAAGCCGGGGTGGATGACAAGCTGGCAGCGCAATTGGTGAAGCTGGCGAATGCCTTGCGGGTGCTGAAAGAACACGATCTGGAAGAATCCGCCTCCACCCGCTTGCTGGTTTACACCGCCACGCTAATGCAGGATGGCTTTGAAGCGCAAGCCGCGTGCCGTGCCGCACTGGTGGAACCGCTGACCGATGACCCAGAGACGGTGGAAGCGTTGATGGAAGTGGTGAAAACGTTTTTCTAGGGGGCAACGATGGAAGAATGGGTCGGTAAAGCTTGGCATAAGCTGATTACGCGCAGCGCCAGCCGCGAATACCCGCAGGCACGGGTGCATCTGGATGAGATGCGCAAAACGCTGGGTATTGTGTTGCGGGCGCTGGGGGGCGATGCCGGGTTGCAAATCCGCCAAAGCAGCGAGATTGCCAGCGGTGCTAGCCCGCAATGTGTTGCAGCGGATTGCTGGAACTGGTTTGAAAACCAGCGCAGCGTGGCGGGATGCTGAAGCCTTGAACTTGCCGGACAGCATTGCGATTTTTCCGCAGCGTGAATTGAACCGGGAGGTGTATTTGTGGCTGGCTGCGTTGGGGAGTGGGCAATGCTACCCGTTGCTGCAACCCCGTTACCAACGCCTACTCGACGCATGGCGAACCCTATACCCCGACACTGAACCCACCTTGTTGTCATTGCTTCCCCCACCCGAAAGCAGCCAACCCCAGCCATCATCCCCCTTGGCAGAACCCGCGCTGCCCGAATCCAACCCCAACAGCAAACCCGCCGCCGCCAGCAACAAACGCCAGCGTGCTGAACGCACTGCCATGCCCGATGGCAAAAGCGGCCTGCTGATGTTCCGTCTCGAAAGCCTGTTTTCGTGGACAGATTATGTGCCAGTTGACCGCACTGCGGATGATGATCCCGATGACAATGCCGCCCGTGCCGCTGAGGATATGGATGTGATTACCGTGGCACGTGACCGCAAGGCCAGTTCCCACAAAATCAAACTTGATCTGGATTTGCCCAACGCCGACTACGACGACATTCCGCAAGGCGAGGGCATCCCGTTGCCGGAATGGGATTACCGCAAGCAAACCCTGATCCCCAACCATTGTTGCTTGCAAGTGATGCTGCCACGCGGGGCGGAGGAACTGGCGTTGCCCGCCCATTTGCAAGCGCCCGCCCGCAAGCTGCGCCGCCGTTTTGAAGCCTTGCAGCCCCGCCGTGAATGGCGCAACCACCAGCAAGACGGGGCAGAACTCGACACCGACAGTTACATCCTGCACCTGACCGAACGCCAGCGCGGGCAGGTGGATATACCGATGGTATACCGCGATTGCCGCGAACAGGGGCGCGATTTGTCGTGCCTGTTACTGGCGGATTTTTCCATGTCTACCGACAGTTGGGTGAGCAATCAGGCGCGGGTGGTGGATGTGGTGCGTGATGCACTGATCCTGTTTGCAGAAAGCCTGAGTGCCACCCGTGACCGTTTCGCGCTGTATGGATTTTCCTCGCTCAACCGCCAACATGTGCGTTTTTACCACCTGAAAAAGTTTACTGAACGTTACGACGGGCAGGTGCGGGGGCGCATTATGGCGACCCAACCGGGCTATTATACCCGCATGGGTGCAGCCATCCGCCGCGCCACGCAATTGTTGGAAAAGGAGCCTTCGCAGCAAAAATTGCTGTTGCTGCTGACTGACGGTAAGCCGAACGACCTCGACATTTACGAAGGCCGTTATGGGTTGGAAGATACCCGCATGGCTTTGCAGGAAGCCCGCCAGAAAGGCTTGAAGCCGTTTTGCGTCACCATCGACGCCAAGGCGGAGGCGTATTTGCCGCGCTTGTTTGGGCAGAATGGCTGGGCGCTGGTGAACAAGGCCGAGGCGTTACCGCAGAAATTGCCACAGTTGTATGCGTTGCTGACCGGGCGTTAGGCGACGGTTAATGCCCCACCTTGGGGTTATTGTGGAAAGTGCCGGGGGCGCGGTATTGTCACTGCCATGAATTCATCTGCTACATCATCACTACGCTGGCTTGAAGGCTTGTTGCCGGGCTACTTCGCCTTGGCAATGGCAACCGGCATTCTTAGCATCGCCTTCGGTATGGTGGGGCAAGATTCCTTGTCCGAAGTGCTGTTCTGGCTGACACTGGTGGCGTGGGGGACGTTGTTGGGTTTGAGCGCATGGCGGCTGGTGCGGTTTCCCCATGCGGTGAAGATTGATTTGCTGAATATTCGCCGCGTGTTCGCCTTTTTTACGCTGGTGGTATCGACTAACGTGGTGGGCATTTTGCTTCACCAACACGGTTATACGCAATTAGCCATCGCCTGTTGGGTGGTGGCTTTTGTAGTGTGGTCAGCGTTGCTGTACCTGAGTTTCAGTGTGCTGACGTTCCTGACCCACCCGCATACCGTCAATGTGGTGCATGGCGACTGGCTGACCTCGATTATTGGCACGCAATCGCTGGTATTGCTGGGGACGGCGATTGCGCCGCAGTTGGGGGATTATGCGGACTACATGATGGTGGAAGTCCATTTATTGTGGATGTTGGGCTTAGTCCTGTACGGCATTTTCGTGACTTTATTCTGTTACCGGATTTTTTTCCTGAGCTTCAAACCAGAAGATACCTCGCCGTTATTGTGGGTCATCATGGGGGCGGCGGCGGTGGGGGTGAGTGCGGGGACTGGCTTGCTGCAAGCGGAGGTACACCTGCCTTTCCTGTTGTCGCAGCGCCCGTTCATTGATGGCATGGTTATGGTGATGTGGGCATGGTCAACGTGGTGGATTCCGTTGCTGGTTATTTTTGGCATCTGGAAACACGGTATCAAACGCTATCCCTTACGCTATGAACCGGCGCTGTGGAGCATGGTGTTCCCGCTCGGCATGTACGCGGTTGCCAGTTTCCGGCTGGGGTTGGCGGCTGATTTCCCGCCGTTGCAGTGGATTTCGCAGTTCATGTTGTGGGTGGCGTTTGCGACGTGGTGTGTGGTGATGGTCGGGTTACTGCAACGCCTGCTCCCGCGCCCGGTTCACCAAGCGCCCTAACACACTGGGGAAACTCGCCAGCAAGGTTTCAAATTCCACCCCATCCAGCATATTTTTCACCCGCAGGCCAAGGTCGGTATCGCCTTCAATCAGTAAACGGCGGTTGAAAAACAGCGTGTCGGGGTCTTCCAGCCGCAATGCCAATCGGGTGAAATCCATGAGCGTGGCGGTGAAAGTGACATCGGCTTGTCCTGCTTTTTCTGCCTTCAAGCCAGACGTTGCCACCGAAAACCACAGCTTGATGCCGGTATCGCGCACATCCACGCAAAAGCGGCGGCCTTGCAGGGCTTCCCACTCCAGCTCTTGCAGGCTTTTCCACACTGTGAGGTTGAATGCGGTGGTGAATGCCAGCGAAGGAGGGTAGGCAGGCAGGCGGGCAATCAGGTTTGCCAGTGCTGCTGGCGGTGTTAATTTCATCAAAATGCTCTCTCCTTAAACAGCAGCAAGGTCTAGCCCCGCCTTTCCCAACCAATACCCATCACACGCGGGTGCGGGCAAAAACGGCTGTAACCGTGCCGCCACTTGTGTCGCAGGCAATACGCCATCCAGTACGTCCCGGAACGTTGCCACCACCTCAGCCATATGCTGCGCTGCGGCGACAAACGCAACCCCGTCACCGGCATTCCCGCCAGTTCACCCAGCCGTTGTGCCAGTGTATGCACCTTGCCGGACTGGGTTTGCGTGCCGTTAATGGTGAGGAAACCTTCACCTTCACGGGTATTCATCAGCAAGCCATCCGGGTGGTCGATACAGCGGAACTGGCAGGAATCCTTCTGCAAATTGTAATGCCGTGCGGTGAAACAGCGCGACGAAAACGCCAGCGGCAAACGCCCGTAGGCAAACACTTCGGTTTCCATGCCCCGCCGGGATCGGCATCTCAGCCAGCATGGTACGCGGCATTTCCACCGGCGGAATCCAGCGCACCGCACCCCAGCTTGCCAGCAAAGCCAGCGTGTCGGGGTTGTACACATTCAGTGCCGGGCCTGCCACAAACGCCATGCCTTCCTCAAACAACAGCCTGACCGCGCCAAATTCGTTGGCTTCCACCCGGAACGGCCCAGTTATCCACGATCTTGCGCAATGCCTTGAGGTCGGACTCGGACTCGATCAGCGTCTGGGTGGAAAGCACCACTTCCTTGCCTGCGGCGGTGAGCATTTCAGCCAGATACAGCCAGTCGTCAAGGCGCAATTCGTGGCGGCGCGAACACACGGTTTCGCCCAAATACACGGTATCCAGCGCCCACGCTGCCGCCTGTTCATAGAAGGCCAGCACCGTGTCGCGGGGCCAGTAATACAGCAAAGGCCCAAGAGCCAGTTTGATGGGTGATTTGATGGGGATGTCATCAATGCCTCATTTCCACGGGCGGTAATAAGCGCCGAGGGTGTGCATACTGCCCTCGGAAACCTTGTCGAGTTGGGCAAGCCAGCCGGGTTGCGGCTTGAAGGTGGCGGGATTGCGTTTCACCGCATCAATCGCGGCACGCCACACTTGCGTCACTTGGGCAACGTAGGCGGGGCTGCGCTGGCGGCCTTCGATCTTGATGGCGGCAATGCCGATGCGGTGCATTTCCGGCAACATTTCCAGCGTATTGAGGCTGGTGGGTTCTTCCAGTGCGTAATAGGTTTCGCCTTGCACTTCAAAGCGGCCTTTGCACAGGGTCGGGTAGCCTGCCTTTTCGTGGTCGGCGTAACGGTCAATCAGCACCCCGTTGAGGCGCGTTTCCATGCCTGTGGGGGTTTGTTGCCAGCGCACCGCATGACCGGGGGAACACGCGCCGAAGGTGTTGGGCGAATCGCCGCACGCATACGAGGACAGCAAACAGCGCCCTTCCACCATCACGCACAGGCCGCCGAAACCGAACAGTTCGATTTCCACCGGGGTGTGTTGCACCACATTTTCCACCTGCGGCAAGCGACAGTACACGCGGCACGACCGCCCGCTGGATGCCGAAATGTTCGTGGTAGAAATTGATCGCTTCGTAATTGGTCGCCGAACCTTGCACGGAAAGGTGCAGGCGCAACTGCGGGTGGGTTTTCTGCGCATACGCCATCAGGCCGGGGTCGGCGAGGATGATCGCATCTAACCCGGCAGTGGCGGCGGTATCCACCGCTTGTTGCCAGCGTTTGAGGGTGGTGGGTTGCGGGAAAGTATTGAGCGCCATCAGCACTTTGCGGTTTTTGGCGTGGGCGTAGCGGACACCTTCGGCGAGTGCTTTGGCGTCGAAATTCAGGCCGCTGAAGTTGCGGGCGTTGGTATTGTCCTTCAGGCCCAGATATACCCCGTCCGCGCCGTGGTCTACCGCTGCCTTGAGTGCGGGCAGGCTACCAGCGGGGCAGATGAGTTCGAGCAGTGGTTTGGGCATGGTTGTACCTGTTACAGCGGCGGATGGTACTTCATACGCTAGCAAACAGTGGGATGCCTTGACCCATGTCAACAAACCACCATTAGTCATGATGGGGGCGGCGGGTGTGAAGGCGGGAACGGCGTTGTTGCAAAATGACTCTTGATGTAGATCAACGCCCGCCCCAAGCAATTACCCTAGTGTTTGCATCAACTTTATTCTTGAGAAGGCTCCGCCATGATTAAACTGGAGATTACCCCGCCTGCGTCACCGCGTCAGGCGTTTACCCACCTCGGTTTCCGCCCGTTCTTTCTGGCGGCGGGCTTGTATGCGGTGGTGGGCATGTTGCTATGGACAGCCCTTTACAGCTTTAACTGGCAAGGCTTGCACAGTGCTTACCCGTCGATAACCTGGCACGCGCATGAAATGGTGTTTGGGTATGCGGCTGCGGTCGCGGCGGGATTTTTGCTGACAGCCATTAAAAACTGGACGGGGCAACAAACCTTGAGTGGTACGCCATTGCTGCTATTGGCGGGGTTGTGGTTGGCGGCGCGGGTATTGCCGTTTACGGGGTTGCCGCTGGTGTGGATAGCAGTGTTGGATGTGTTGTGGCTCAGCGGTTTACTGGTCGCGGCGGCACTGCCCATTATCCGTGTGAAACAATGGAATCAAGCGGCGATTGTGGGCAAGGTTGCGTTGCTGTTGCTGGCGAACACGTTGTTTTATTTGGGTTTACTGGGTATCTGGGCGCAAGGGATGCAACTGGGTTTGTATGCAGGTTTTTACGTCATTGTGGCGTTAATTTTTACGATGGGGCGGCGGGTGATCCCGTTTTTCATTGAGCGCGGTGTGGGTTGCCCGTTTACCGCGCAGAACCATTCGTGGATTGACCGCACCAGCCTGATCTTGTTTTTACTGTTTATGCTGGCGGATTTGCTGGCAATGGCAAGCGGTTATAGCGGTGCAGCGTGGGCAACGGCGCTCTTGGCATTGGTGCAAGTGCCGTTACACCTCATGCGGTTGCGGGGCTGGTATCACCCGGCTATCTGGCAAAAACCATTGTTATGGGTGCTGTATCTGGCGTATGGCTGGTTGATTGCGGGCTTTGTGCTGAAATTTCTGAGCGTGGCGGCGGGGATTTCGCCGTTTTTGGCAGTCCATGCGTTTGCGTATGGCGGGATTGCTACCCTGACGGTGGGGATGATGGCGCGTGTGACCTTGGGGCATACCGGGCGTAATGTGGCGGAGCCGCCGTCGTTGGTCAGCGTGATTTTCGGTTTATTGCTCATCGGTACGCTGGTGCGGGTGGTCGCAGTGTGGTTGTTGCCGCAGTTTTATCCCATTTGGATATTGAGTGCGCAATTTATCTGGATTGCAGCGTTCGCCCTGTTTGTCTGGCTGTACGCGCCGATGCTGATCAAACCGCGTGTGGATGGGCGTTACGGCTAGTGTGCTGGTTCATTCCGGCAAGCCTGCAATACATGCCGCTTGACCCCGCGTTTTGCCAAGGATTCTGCCAGCATTGTAACATCCTCCTTGCTCAGCAAGCTGCTGTCCAGCGTCGTCCTGATTTCATAATCCACGTGTTTGGCAGCCAGCAGCAAGTCTAGGCTTTCCTCCGCTTTGAACCCACTGCCCGCCAACCCGGTCACTTTTTTGTAGGCATCGAAAGGTGCTTTGATGTCCAGCCCCACCCAATCCACGTAGGGCAACACTTTCGCCAAGCGTGCAGGCATGATCCCCGCCGTGTGCAAGGCAACCTTGAAGCCCATTGCCTTCACTGCCTGCATGGCTTCCGGCAGGCGTGGCTGTAACAATGGCTCACCGCCACTGAACACCACCCCGTCCAGAAACCCGACCCGTTCCCGCAAAAAACGCATCACTTCTGCCCATTCCAGCTTGCTGGGGACATCGGTGCGCAGCAAATGCGGGTTATGGCAGTAACGGCAATGCCACGGGCAGCCCTGGCAAAACAGCACCGCTGCCAAATGCCCCGGAAAGTCGATGCTGGTCAGCGGAACCATCCCACCTAACTGCAACACGGGCGTTTTCCTTCTAGCCGTGGGGAGGTTTCCACAAACGGTAGGCGTTCGGCGTGTTCACTTTGCTTGCCGGGGTTGAAGGAACTGACTGGGCGGTGGTAGCCCATGACCCGCGTCCACACTTCGCAACGCTGGCGTTCACTGTCTTCCAGCCTGATCGGTTGCTGAGCGAAGTCGAAGCATGGCGGATTTACTGGATGGTGCATAAGGATTCCTCTTGTTTTTGGCGTAATAATTCATCGTCACAGCGCGGGCAAAACTCGTGTTCCCCGGCGAGATAACCGTGTTTGGGGCAGATGGAAAAAGTGGGTGTCACTGTGATGTAAGGCAGGCGGAAACGCTCCAGACTGCGGCGCACCAATTGCTTGCAGGCTTGCCACACTGGAAATGCGTTCCTGCATATACAGGTGCAGCACCGTGCCGCCGTTGTACAGGGTCTGCAAGCCATCTTGCAGGCTCAGTGCCACAAACGGGTCATCGGTGTAGCCCACGGGCAACTGGGTGGAATTGGTGTAGTACGGGCGTTCTGCTGTTCCCGCCTGCAAAATGTCGGGGAAGCGTTTGCGGTCTTCCCGTGCAAAACGGTAGGTCGTGCCTTCCGCCGGGGTAGCCTCCAGATTGTACATGTGCCCGGTTTCTTCTTGGAAATCCCGCAGGCGGCGACGGATGTGGCGCAACAAGCGCACTGCCAGTGCTTGCCCCGCAGGTTCGCCAATGTGGGTCGTGTCCGCCGTGAAGTTGCGGATCATCTCATTCACCCCGTTCACGCCGATGGTGGAAAAATGGTTACGCAATGTTCCCAGATAACGTTTGGTGTAAGGGTAAAGCCCTTGATCCATGTGCTGCTGGATTACCTTACGCTTGATCTCAAGGCTGTCACGCCCCAGTTCCAGCAAGGTATCCAGCCGTGCAAACAGCCCCGCCTTGTCACCCCGGTACAAATAGCCCAAGCGGGCGCAGTTGATCGTGAACACCCCCAGCGAGCCAGTCTGTTCCGCCGAGCCAAACAGGCCATTGCCGCGCCGTTCCAGTTGGCGCAGGTCAAGTTGCAGGCGGCAACACATCGAGCGCACCATGCCCGGTTCTAACCCCGATTTGAGGAAATTCTGGAAGTAAGGCAAACCGTATTTCGCCGTCACCCGGAACAGCAGGTCGGTGTCCGCACTCTCCCACGGAAAATCGCGGGTAATGTTGTAGGTGGGAATCGGGAAGGTAAACACCCGTCCACAGGCATCGCCTTCTTCCATGATTTCAAGGAAAGCACGGTTGATCATGCCCATTTCCGCTTGGCAGTCGCCGTAGCTGAACGGCATTTCTTCCCCAGCAATCACCGGAATTTGGGCTTTCAGGTCATCCGGGCAAGTCCAGTCGAAGGTCAAATTCGTGAACGGTGTCTGTGACCCCCAGCGCGAAGGGAAATTCAGGTTGAAAATGAACGACTGCATCAACTGCCGCACATACCCATAGTCCAGCGCATCCTTGCGGATATAGGGTGCGAGGTAGGTATCGAAGGAACTGAACGCTTGTGCGCCCGCCCATTCATTCTGCAATGTGCCGAGGAAATTCACCGCCTGCCACAAGGCGCTGTCCAGATGCTTGGGTGCTTTGGCATCGGTACGCCCCGGCACACCATTGAAGCCTTCGTGTAATAGGCTACGCAATGACCAGCCCGCGCAATAACCACCCAGCATGTCGAGGTCGTGGATATGCACGTCGCCCTCGCGGTGCGCCTGCCCAATATCCGGTGGGTACACATGGTCGAGCCAGTAATTGGCGATCATTTTCCCCGCCGTGTTCAGGATCAGCCCACCGACGGAATAGCCTTGGTTGGCATTGGCATTCACCCGCCAATCACGCTGTTGCAGGTAACTGTCGATGGTGTCGGCAACCTCCACGCAGCTCATGCCAGCCACTCCCGGATCCTGGTGCCTGCAGTCCTGTCCATGTAGCGGGCGCGGTACAGCAGGCGGCGGTGGTCTTGCGTGTCCGTAAAGCCGCTGCGGTCGTGCAGCACATTGTTGCTGACCAGCCCCATGCCCGGTTCGAGCTTGCCCCGGAAAATGTAGGTGGAATCGCCTTCCAGCCAGTCGCCGAGGGCTGCCAGTGCTTCACGGGTCAGTGGGTCATCCTTCCACACCACATTGCGCCCACGGATGGTGTAGCGCATGTGCAAATCCCCTGTCGCAGCGTCAACCGAAAACACTGGGCCGACATTTTCTGCACGGGCAACCGTATCACCATCGGTACGGGCGGGGATGGTCATCACATCCGGCTGCATCAGGGCACGGATATAGTCCGGGTTCTGGTCACGCAGGCGCAGGTAGGCAATTTCGTGATCCAGCAAGACGGTTTTCGCCACCCTCCGGCGCACTTTGCACACAATGCAGCAGCAGACCGTGGATTTGTTGCTCCGGCAGGTTGTAATAGCCATCGGTATGCCACTGGATCAGGCGGTTGCTGTAGGGAATGTAATGTTCGCGTGCCCCGCTATCCGCAGCGGCAACGGTCAGGGATGTCAGTCCGTCATCATCCGCCAACCAGTTGTGGTCGAGATGCTGGAGGCCAAACTGTTGCGCCATCCGGTGCGGGATGGAACGGTCGGGGTCATCCCCGGTCTTGCCCGCATAAATCACCATATTGGCTTTGCGGCAGCGTGCCAGCATTGCTTGATGCTCGGCATCGCTTAGGTTGCGTGGGTCGCGGACTTCCACCACCAAGTCTTCCAGATAAACTGGGTAGCCCCGCAGTTTTTGCTCACGCCAGCGGTAGTACAGGGCTTCATCGTCCAGCAGGAAAGGGCTATACATCGTTGGTGATACCTCTTAAGTTATACTATATATAGATTAAAATTAATCTTAAAACACTATATGTAGTATGAACTGATGTAACATTGACTTAAGTCAATGTGTATGCAGAAGCCTTCCTGTCCAATAGCAGTATGAACCTTGCCAAGCATCTCAATACTTTCGGGCAATACCTGCTGCACCGCCACGGCGAGCGGGTGCATAAGCTTGCCCTCAATGCCAGTTTCACCTGCCCCAACCGCGATGGCAGCATCGGGCGTGGCGGTTGCACCTTTTGCAATAATGCCTCCTTCAACCCGCAAGGCAGGGATCCGCCCACCATCGCCGAGCAGATTGCAGCGGGGCGGGCGGTATTGGCGAAACGTACCGGGGCGAAAAAATTCCTCGCCTACTTTCAGGCATATACCAACACCTATGCCGCGCTGGAGGTGCTGAAACCGTTGTATGACCAAGCCTTGGCGGAACCGGATGTGATTGGCCTGAGCGTCGGTACGCGCCCGGATTGCGTCCCCGATGCGGTGCTGGATTTGCTCGCCAGCTACCGCGACCAAGGCTATGAGGTATGGCTGGAACTGGGGCTGCAATCCAGCTTCGACCGCACCTTGCGGCGGGTCAACCGGGGGCATGGCTTTGGCGAATACGTGGATACGGTGCGCCGCGCCCATGCCCGCCAGTTGCCGGTGTGTACCCACCTGATTGCCGGGTTGCCGGGGGAACGCCTGTCACATAGCCGGGTGACGCTGGATACGGGTGCTGGAACTGGGCGTGGAAGGCTTGAAATTGCACCCGCTGCATGTTGTCAAAGGCACACAACTGGCAAATGAGTGGCGGCAAGGCGAATACCAGCCATTGACACTGGACGAATACGTGGAACTTGCCGTAACCTTAATCCACCAAACCCCGCCAGAGGTGATATTCCACCGTGTGACTGCCACCGCCGCACCGGAAATATTGCTTGCGCCGGAGTGGTGCGGCAAAAAGTGGCTAGTACTGAACAAGATTGCCGAACAACTGGGAGCTTGAACCTTGCTGACGATTACCCTTGATGAAAATATCCCTTACGCTGCGGAAGCCTTCAATACGCTGGGGCAAACCCGGCTGCTGGCGGGGCGTTCCATGCGCAATGCCGATTTGCAGGAAACTGACATACTGGTAGTCCGTTCCGTCACCAAGGTAAATGCGCAACTGCTGGCGGGTACGCCGGTACGTTTCGTTGCCACCGCCACGGCGGGTTTTGACCACATTGACCTCGACTACCTGCGCGGACAGGGCATCGGCTTTGCGCGTGCGCCCGGTTGCAATGCGGTATCGGCGGCGGAATACGTGCTTGCTGCCCTCAGCCACTGGTCATTGTTGCGCAACAAACCCTTGCAGGAATGCAGCATCGGCATCATCGGGTACGGCAATGTCGGCTCACGGGTCAGGCGTTTGTGTGAAAGCATCGGGATGCGTTGCATCGTCAACGACCCGCCCTTGCAGGAACAGGGTGTGGCAGGCTTGCACCCACTGGAAGCCGCACTCGCCTGCGATATTGTCACCCTGCACGTCCCCTTT
The DNA here is from genome assembly GCA_963818325.1 of uncultured Gammaproteobacteria bacterium. GTDB lineage: Bacteria > Pseudomonadota > Gammaproteobacteria > Thiotrichales > Thiotrichaceae > Thiothrix. Next base: position 209,625 of record CAWFRV010000020.1, read on the forward strand.
ACCCGCGATGGCACTCACCCCACGTTCCGCCTGCTGGATGCCGCTCGCCTTGCTGCTTTGCGCCCCGCAACCCTGCTGCTTAACACCGCACGCGGCGGGGTGGTGGATGAAACGCGCCTTGCTGGCACGCCTGCAAACCCGCGCCGATCTGGATGTGGTGCTGGATACGTGGGAAAACGAACCCGCCATTAATCTGACCATGCTCCAACATACCCTGCTCGGCACGCCGCATATTGCCGGTTACAGTCTGGATGGCAAAATCCGGGGGACAACAATGGTCTACCGCGCTTGCTGCGAATTCCTGCAAGTGGCACCGCGTTGGGAATCCCCGCTTGCCCCGGTGGGACGGCGCGACATCCTCCATGCCTACGACATCCGCGCCGATGATGGGCGGCTGAAAGCACTGCTGCATGACCAGACGCTGGATACTGCCCGCTATTTCGACCAGTTGCGCAAGACCTATCCGGTAAGGCGGGAATACAGTGGCTTATCCTAACGCCCACTGGCTGGCTGGCCTGCTGCTGAGCGTTACCCTCATGGCTGACGGCAATGCAGGCGGCACACTAGCGGGCGGACGCTCGATTGAACTCATTGGCAGCCAAACCGATGCCGTCCATATCTGGAAAGGCAATGCCCTCGTCAAGAACCTGAATATTCTGGATAAGCGGGTTTACACGGTAGCCCATCGGGATGCCATCCAATTGATCCCACCCCGGACGATTGACAAGAGCCGCCGCTCAATGGCAGGTGTTCAGGGGGAGGATTGGGTGGTTTGTGACCAGATGAGCGGGGCAATTCTGGAAAATGTCACGGTTCACGGTTGCGCCATCCGTTCCCGTGCCAGCCCCTTGCAGGGCATTTTCGGCGCGGATGGGCTGTTTGCCAATCTCAGGCTGGTCGGCAACCGCATCCAGACGGCTGGGGAACATTTCATTGTCATTAACGGCTTGCTAAGCGGTGAAATATCGGGCAATACCTTGCAGGCGGTGGATGGCAAAATCCCGGTCATCCGCCTCTACCCCGCCCGCATCGGCGGCAATCTGGCAGAAGAAGGCATGGTCTACATCCTGGATTTTGCTGCTGAGGGGGCTGGAAAACCACGCTTGCAATACGGCAAGCTGGCGCTGGGCAATAACCGTTTGCTGGGCATACCGGGCAAGCAGACGGCGGATATTGTGGATGACCGCTTCGGTATCCCGGAACAACACCAGTTAGTCAGTGTTGGGCTAAAACGTTTCAGGTACTACGCCTTCATGGACAGGTTCAGCAACCTGACCTTTGGTGAATACCGGCGGCAAAACGGCGGCAGGGATTTTGCCCAGCTAAAAGCATGGTTGGAACAGCGGGTAGCGGAATACAGTAGCAGCAAACGCATCGTGGCGGATGCCCTCCCCAGTATCCCCGCTGGGGATGAGCGCCGCACCCATGTCCTGCCCATCCTGCGCAAAGCCCTGAGCAATGCCATCAACAGCCATGCGCTGGATCACGTCAGCCTGTCCAATTTCCCAGAAACCCCGGTGCGTACCTTTGCCGCCAAGCAGCTTGCTATCCAGTATGGCGAGTTGCAGCCCCTTACCACACTCGCCGACCCGGAGATGGGACGGCGTAGGCAGGCTGTCCTTAAATATTTGCTGACAAAATAATCACTGCGCGAACAATCCACGTATATTCAGGAACACTTCCGCCCACTTGACTTGAATCAATGCCCCCCACGCTGCCATGCCCTAACCTTGCGCGATGCTTGATTCAGTGCTTGATCCAAAGGGGATGATAATGGCTTATAGCGAACCCGCTTCTGCTGATTGGGAGGCGTTGCCGAGCGTGGCGATGCCGTTTATGAACACGGTGCATAACGCTGAGCTAGCTCTGGTTTCGCGTTTGCGGGCAAGCCTCGAAAACGCTGCCGCGCCCGACATCATCGACGCGCAAATCGCCGCATGGGTCGAACACACCAAAGCACATTTTGCCCGCGAAGAACGCTTGATGCAGGAATACAATTTCTTCGCCACGCCTTGCCATCAGGGTGAACACGAGACGGCGTTGCTGCAATTGCTAGGCGTGCAACAGCAATGGTTACGCGAACGCGATACCGCGATGTTGCAGGATTACATCCAGTATTGGCGCGAATGGCTGCAACAGCACATTGGCTCGATGGATTTTGTGACGGCGCAATTTCTTAGCCAGTTGAATGTGCAGGTGGAGCTGTAAGAAATAGTGGATGCCTTTAAAGCTCAATCCGCACCAGTACTTCCAATGCAGCCACATCCAGCAGCTCAATGTGCTGGTCGTTGACCGCAATCAGTTCTTGGCTGGCTAGGCGTTTGAGGATGCGCGAAAAGGTTTCCGGCTTGATCGACAGGCGCGAAGCCACCACATGCTTGGGCACGTCCAGCACGATGCGGTTACAAGCCGGGTCACTGCACCGCATTTCCAGCAGCCAGATAACCAGCCGGAAGGTGGCATTGTGCAAGGTCAGGCGGTCAACTTCGTTGAGCAGCCAGTGCATCCGGCGGCTCATCAGCCCCATCATGCCGAAACACAGGTCAACGGAAGAGCGCAACATTTGTTCGTATTGCGCCGCATTGATGCCGACCACCACGGCGGGTTTGAGTGCCACCGCGTATACCGGATATTGGCGTCCGCCCATGAACAGCACCGCTTCGGCGAAACTGCTGCCGGGGGCGATAATATCCACCACTTTCTCATCACCATTGGGGGTGAGGCGGAACAGTTTCACAAAACCCTTGATGTCGACGAATACCTCGTTCATCGGGTCACCTTGCCGGAACAGGAATTCGCCCTCGTTCAGGGTGTACACGTGTGCCGTATCCACCAGCGCATTGAACTGGTCAGGCTCCAGCGCCCGGAACAGTGGTGAGCGGTGCAAAATAGTCAGGGTGTAATTATCACATTTCATTCAATCTTACCCATACACCACCTCATGAAGAAAAAAACGGGCGATATTGCTACCGCCCGCACCCCCGGTCAGTGGCTTACTTCCGACCGGTTTCGGAGGGTCTGTGAAAAACTTACTGCATCAACGGCGAACCCGCAGCATTGAAGGCAATCCCCTCAACACCAATTTCCGCACCCAACACCTGTAGGTATTGGCTCAACGCCCGCCGCGTCACTTGCTCATGCAAATACTGGCGGATGCGCGGCGCAACATGCTCATATTCCAACGGCTCGCCTTCCACGCGCTGATCGACGCGCACCAGATGGAAACCAAAGCGCGTTTCCACGGGTTCTGCACTTAAACCAACGGGCAAGCGCCATACTTGGCGTTCAAATTCCGCCACGGTTTGCCCTTTCGACAATTGCCCCAAACTGCCGCCTTGCCCCGATGACGGGCAGGCAGAATATTGCTGAGCTAATGCCGTAAAGCTATCCGCGTCAGCCTGCAACTGCCGCAGCAATTGCGTCGCCAGAATGCGCTGTTGATCACGTTGCTGCACATCATCCGGCGCGGCGGGCAACAAGATATGACTCACTGCCAGCAACACGGGCGTTTGAAAGCGTTGCCGATTGCTCTCAAAATAGTGAAGACACTGCGCCTCTGTTGGATCAGGCACTTGCAGCTCCCTTTCCAACAACAGGGCGGTGCGTTCTTCTTCACTAGCGGCTTCGATACCCAGTTGTGCAGCGCGTTGTTCCAGCAAGGTTTTCACCACCAAGCTGGTTGCCGCTGCTTGCCATGCTTCATCCAATTGTGCAGCAGGGTGGTATTGCAACTCCTCCGCAATCGCCTCCGCCGCTAACACTTGTGCACCAACGCGCACCGGGGTATACGTTTCAACTTCCATACATCACCCCCGCGCCCGCACGATTTGATACTGACGATTCACGTATTGCACCGGCACGCTCCAGATATGCACCAAGCGCGTAAACGGGAACAGCAAAAACACGGTCAAGCCCAGCAAAATATGCAGCTTAAAGATAAAGCCCACATCCGCCAGATGCGCCGCCGCACCGCCTTTAAAGAACACAATGGATTGCGCCCATTCCGCCAGCCGCAACATATTGCTGCCATCCAAATGCCCCAAGGTCGGAATGATGGTCAGCAAACCCAGCGTCACTTGCACCAGCAAAATACCAATCACCGCCAAGTCCATCGTCGAACCGGTAGCGCGTACCCGTGGATCATTCTTGCGGCGCATGAACAGCAAGAACGCGCCATACCAGCAAGCCGCCCCTGCAATCCCACCAATGAGAATCGCCATGACTTGCTTCGTACCCGGCGACATAAACGGTTCATACAACCAATGCGGGGTCAGCAATCCCACCAAATGCCCGAAAAAAATCACCAAAATGCCCACATGGAACAAATTACTCGCCACCTGCATTCCCGATTTACTGAGCATCTGGCTAGACCCCGCCCGCCAAGTGTATTGCGCTTGGTCGTAACGCAGCCAGCTACCAATCAGAAACACCGCCCCCGCCACATACGGGTACAGCCCAAAGAAAAGTGAATCAAAGTAAGACATATCAGTTCTCCCTAAAATGCAGCGTGTGGGTTTGGTTGGTCGATTGGGTGGGTCGGCACGACGCGCCTTTGTCTTCCACAAAGGCGACCATTTCCTCTTCCCAGACCTTATCCATCGCAGCGGCGGTGTCATCGCGGGGTTCAGTTGCCACTTTACCGCGCAATTCCCCCATGTTCGGCTGGATGCCAATCATCGCCAGCAACGCATCAAACAACAGGTGGTAATTGCTGCCGCGCTCCTGCAAGCGTGCCGATAACAGCGCGAGAATGGGGTGAACATCCCCCAGCCCTTGCGCCGCTTCTGCTTCGCTGCGGGTGGCGAGGTATTCCAGATACAGCGGGATGTAATCCGGCAATTCCTTGACACTCAACTCCAGCCCCGCATCGCGGTATTGCTGGAGCAAATCCACCATTGCCTGCCCACGATCCCGCGATTCACCGTGAACGTGTTCAAACAGCAACAAAGACAGCGAACGCCCGCGATCAAACAGCGATACGTAATCTTCCTGCGCATCCAGCAAATCGCCCGTACCCAGTTGCTGGATAAAAGCGGTCAGGGAATCGCGCAAGCTCACCGGCAAACGGGTTTCTTCGCGCACCACGTCAATCAAGGCACTCCGCGCTTCGATCAGTTCCGCCGTGGGGTAATCCATTAAGCGTGCCAGTACGGCAAAGATCTTAATCATGGCTTGACCTCCTGCTTCACGAAGTCGATTTTCTGCACCATCGTCACGGTTTGCTTGCGCCCGCCGAACAGGTTGACCTCGTTATTCCCCGTGCTAGTGCCGCAGCCGTCGCCGAAGCTGAAACCGCAGCCACCACGTTCCGGGAAGGCTTCACGCGCCAATTCGCGGTGGCTGGTCGGAATCACGTAACGGTCTTCGTAATTGGCAATCGCCAAATAACGGTACATTTCCTTGGCTTGCGCTTCAGACAAACCGACCTGTTCCAGCGCACGGGTATCGTGGATGCCTTCCACGGTTTCCGCCCGCTTGTATTGGCGCATGGCCATCAGGCGTTTGAGTGCCAGTTTCACCGGCTCTTCATCACCCGCCGTGAGCAAGTTTGCCAAGTAACGTACCGGAATCCGCAAGCTGTCCACGTCCGGCAATACGCCGTCGTAGCCGATCTTGCCCGCATCCGCCGCCGATTGGATTGGGGAAAGTGGCGGCACGTACCACACCATTGGCAAGGTACGGTATTCAGGGTGCAACGGCAGTGCCAGCTTCCAATCCATCGCCAGCTTCCACACCGGAGACTCTTGCGCGGCTTTCAGCACATTGTCAGGAATGCCGTCTTTCTTCGCCTGCTCAATCACTTTCGGGTCGAACGGGTCGAGGAATACGTCCAGTTGCTTTTTGGTACAAATCCTTTTCGTTGGGTGTGCTGGCGACGGACTCAATCTGATCCGCGTCATACAACAACACGCCAAGGTAACGGATACGCCCCACGCAGGTTTCCGAACACACCGTCGGCATCCCCGCTTCAATGCGTGGGTAGCAGAAAATGCACTTCTCGGATTTACCGGACTTCCAGTTGTAGTAAATCTTTTTGTAAGGGCAGCCACTCACGCACATGCGCCAGCCCCGGCATTTGTCTTGGTCGATCAACACAATGCCGTCTTCGTCACGCTTGTAAATCGCACCGCTAGGGCAAGACGCGACACACGCCGGATTCAAACAGTGTTCGCACAAACGTGGCAGGGTAAACATAAAGGTGTTTTCAAATTCACCGTAAATGTCCGCCTGAATCTGGTCGAAGTTTTTATCTTTGCGGCGTTTGGAAAATTCCGTGCCGAGGATTTCTTCCCAGTTTGGCCCCCATTCGATTTTGTCCATGCGCTGCCCAGAAATCAGCGAGCGTGGGCGTGCCACCGGCTGATGCTTGCTATCGGGCGCGTTGTGCAAGTGTTGGTAATCGAAATCGAACGGCTCGTAATAGTCGTCAATCGCGGGTAAATCGGGGTTGGCAAAGATATTCGCCAGTACTCGAAACCGCCCGCCGATACGCGGCTCAATCTTGCCATCGGCACGGCGCAACCAACCGCCTTTCCACTTGTCCTGATTCTCCCATTCTTTGGGATAGCCAATACCGGGCTTGGTTTCGACGTTATTGAACCACGCATATTCCATGCCTTCGCGTGAAGTCCAGACGTTTTTGCAAGTAATCGAGCAGGTATGGCAGCCGATGCACTTGTCTAAATTCAGCACCATGCCGACTTGGGAACGGATTTTCATTTTACTGCCTCCTGAATCGTGTCATTACCTTCGCCGTCCAGCCAATCGACATTGGTCATCTTGCGCACAATGACGAATTCATCGCGGTTAGAACCGACCGTGCCGTAGTAGTTGAAGCCGTAAGCCTGTTGCGCGTAACCGCCGATCATGTGGGTCGGTTTCGGGCAAACGCGGGTGACGGAGTTGTGAATGCCGCCGCGTTCGCCGGTAATCGCCGAACCGGGTACGTTCACAATGCGTTCTTGCGCGTGGTACATCATCACCATCCCCGGCATGACGCGCTGGCTGACCACTGCCCGCGCTGCGATTGCACCGTTGGCATTGAACAGGTCGATCCAGTCGTTATCGACAATGCCCAGCTTTTTGGCATCGTCTTCACTCATCCACACAATCGGGCCACCGCGTGACAGCGTGAGCATCAGCAAGTTGTCGGTGTAGGTGGAATGGATGCCCCATTTTTGATGCGGGGTAATCCAGTTCAACGCCAGTTCGGGGTTGCCGTTGGACTTTTGGTTGAGCATCGGCTTGATGGTTTTGGTGTTAATCGGCGGGCGATACACCAACATGCTTTCGCCGAAATCACGCATCCAGTCATGGTCGAGGTAGAACTGTTGCCGCCCCGTCAAGGTGCGCCACGGAATCAGCTCGTGAACGTTGGTGTAACCGGCGTTGTACGACACATGCTCGTCTTCCAAACCTGACCAAGTAGGGCTGGAAATGATTTTGCGCGGTTGCGCCACGATGTCGCGGAAACGGATTTTCTCGTCTTCCTTGTTCAAGGCGAGATGGGTGTGGTCAATGCCGGTGATTTTCGACAAAGCTGCCCACGCTTTCACCGCCACTTGCCCGTTGGTTTCTGGGGCAAGCGAGAGGATCATTTCCGCCGCATCAATCGCGCTGTTCAGACACGGACGACCTTCGTTTGTGCCGCTGGTGTGTTGGTGATTGAGCTTGCCGAGGAAGGCGATTTCGGTTTCGGTATTCCAACCGATGCCTTTGCCGCCGTTACCGAGCTTTTCCATCAAGGGGCCAATGGAGGTGAAGCGGTCGTAGGTTTCGGGGTAATTGCGTTCGACGGCAATCATGGCTGGGGCGGTTTTGCCCGGAATCAGGTCGCATTGGCCTTTTTTCCAGTCCTTAACACCGAAGGCTTGACCCAATTCGGCTGGCGCATCGTGCAACAGTGGCAGTGTCACCAAATCGGTTTCCACACCCAAATGCCCGACGCACACCCGTGAGAATTCCTTGGCAATGCCTTTGTAGATTTCCCAGTCGCTCCGCGCTTCCCATGACGGGTCTACGGCGGCAGTCAGCGGGTGAATGAATGGGTGCATATCAGAAGTGTTGAGGTCGTCCTTTTCGTACCACGTCGCGGTCGGCAGCACGATGTCGGAATACAAGCAGGTGGTGGACATACGGAAGTCGAGCGTCACCAGCAAATCGAGTTTGCCTTCGGGCGCGTCTTGATGCCACTTCACTTCTTGCGGTTTCACCCCGCCCATTTCGCCGAGGTCTTTGCCTTGCACACCGTGCTTTGTGCCTAGCAAATACTTGAGCAAGTATTCATGCCCTTTGCCGGACGAACCCAGCAAATTGGAACGCCACACGAACAGGTTACGCGGGAAGTTTTGCGCATTATCGGGATCTTCCGCCGCAAACGCGATTTTGCCGGATTTGAGACTGGCAACGGTGTAATCCGCCGGACTCATGCCTGCGTCTTTGGCGGCTTGGGCAATGCGCAACGGGTTGGTATTGAGCTGGGGTGCGGAAGGCAACCAGCCCATGCGTTCTGCCCGCACGTTGTAGTCAATCAAGTTGCCGGATTGGCGTTCTTTGTTCGCCAGCGGGGAAAGGATTTCCTTGATTTCCAGTTTTTCGTAACGCCATTGGCTGGAATGGTTGTAGAAGAACGACGTGCCATTCATTTGCCGTGGCGGACGTGACCAATCCAGCCCGAACGCCAGTGGCAACCAGCCGGTCTGCGGACGCAGCTTTTCCTGCCCGACGTAATGCGCCCAACCGCCGCCGGATTGCCCGACGCAGCCGCACATGGCGAGCATATTGATCAAGCCACGGTAGTTCATGTCCATGTGATACCAGTGGTTCATGCCCGCGCCGACGATAATCATCGACTTGCCCTTGGTCTTGTCGGCGGTATCGGCGAATTCCCGCGCAATGCGGATCACTTTGTCACGCGGTACGCCGGTAATCGCTTCCTGCCATGCTGGCGTGTACGGCGCGTTGGCATCGTCGAAACCTTTGGCACTGTCATCGTTGCCCAAGCCACGGCTGATACCGTAGTTGACCATGTTCAGGTCGTACACCGACACCAGCAAGCCTTCGCTACCATCCGCCAAGGTGACTTTGCGGGCAGGCAATTTATACTTGAGAATGTCTTTGAGCGTATTGCCTTGGAAATAATCGCTGGGTACACCGCCAAAATAAGGCAGTGCAACGTCTACCACTTCATCGTGACGCTCAACCAAGGACAATGACAGTTTGACCTCTTCGTGGGTTTTGCCATCTTTCTGTTGCAGATTCCACTGACCGCTACCATCCCAGCGGTAGCCGATTGAACCGTTCGGGGAAATGATTTCGCCGGTAGCGTCATCAATCGCGACGGTTTTCCAATCCGGGTTTTGCTCTTCGCCCAAACCGGATACGAAGTCGCTGGCACGTGCAAAACGTCCGGCTTGATAACTGCCATCGTCACGCGCTTCCAGCAACACCAGATTCGGCCAGTCGGTGTAACGGCGCACGTAATCGGTGAAATATTCGCTAGGTTTATCAACGTGGAATTCTTTGAGGATGACGTGTCCGAACGCCATTGCCAACGCCGCATCTGTCCCCTGTTTCGGGTTCAGCCATTGGTCAGCGTGTTTGGCAACTTCCGCATAGTCCGGCGTAATCGCCACGGTTTTCGTGCCTTTGTAACGCACTTCGGTAAAGAAATGCGCGTCAGGAGTACGAGTCTGCGGAACGTTAGAACCCCACGCAATGATGTAGCTGCTGTTGTACCAATCGGCAGATTCCGGCACGTCGGTTTGCTCACCCCACACCATCGGCGACGCAGGTGGCAAGTCGCAATACCAGTCGTAGAAGCTCAAACACACGCCACCAATCAGCGACAGGTAACGGCTACCCGCCGCATACGACACCATCGACATTGCAGGGATTGGAGAGAAACCAATCACACGATCTGGGCCGTATTGCTTGGCGGTGTAGACATTGGCAGCGGCAATCAGCTCATTCACTTCATCCCACGAAGAACGCACAAAACCACCCAAACCACGCCGGGTTTTGTAGGATTGCGCCGTGGTTGGATTTTCAACGATGGAAGCCCACGCCGTGACCGGATCAGGGGTTTTGGCTTTGGCAGCACGCCACAATTCCATTAACTGGCGGCGCATCAAGGGGTATTTGAGACGGTTCGCGCTGTACATATACCACGAATAACTTGCGCCACGCGGACAACCACGCGGCTCATGGTTCGGCAAATCAGGGCGGGTACGCGGGTAGTCGGTTTGCTGGGTTTCCCACGTTACCAAGCCGTTTTTCACGTAGATTTTCCAGCTACATGAACCTGTGCAGTTCACGCCGTGGGTGGAACGTACCACCTTGTCGTGCTGCCAGCGTTTGCGGTAGCCGTCTTCCCAGTCGCGGCTCTCCTCGGTCATCGCACCATGCCCGTTGGAAAACGGCGTTTGGGTACGTTTGAAAAAATTCAGTCGGTCAATAAAGTGGCTCATGGCAATCAATGCTCCCCTTTGGTTCTACGGATACCCGCCAAGCGATTGCCCTGCTTTTGCGGGCCGCCTTTAGGGAAAATTTCATGCAGGTAATGGTTGGTAGCGAACTCTTCACCCCACGCTTGCTTGAAGTGCTTGAGCATGTCGCGCACGGGGGCTTGCACCCCGTGTTCCTGATGGTAGTTACGCAAGAACTCGATGATTTCCCAATGCTCGTCGGTCAGCACCAAGCCTTCACGTTCGGCGAGGGCTTCCACGAAACCTTCGCTCCAGTCATCCATGTTCTGGATGTAACCTTCCTGATCGGTGAGGATTTGCTTGCCATCGACTTCCAACGCCAAGGTATAAATCGCGTAAGGGTTGGTTTGCAGATTGTCGTCGTATTGTTGAATTGCCATGTTTATCTCCCTAGATAAATCACTTAGCGGGACATCAAGGCATAGATGCCGTAGCCCGCTACCAATAGCCCAACCACAAGGTTCAATGGTCGGGTGCTTTCCGTATATTCCTTGATGAACAGCGCGTCGATGCGGAGTGCCTCGGTAAAGTTGCTGCGGATAAATACCGCAGCAACCAACACCGCGCCGTACAGGATGCCTAGCACATTAACCAGTACGTCGGGGTTCATCGCTTATGCCTTGTGCAAGTCAACTTGGCGCATGTGTTCCTTTTCGCGCTCGCTGAGCTTGTCCCACCATGTGCCATTGGTATTGCCATAGTCGAAGCGTTCTGCCCCTTTGCGGGTGTAGTAGTACCAGTTCACCACGAAGGAATAGGCGTAGAACACTGCCACCCCGATGAAAAACACATTGGCATTACCCGTGGCAGTGATCGCCGCACCCACCAGTGAAGTCCACACAAACGGGCCGAAAGCTGCCCAAGCCCCTGTCCAACCGAGCATTTGTGCGCCCTTGGCAGGTGAATAAGCAAACACGATCGGGTATTGGCGGAAGGTTGCTGCGTTATTGATGCCGGTCATCAGGAAAATCCACAGCATCCCGTACAAGAAGCTTGGGAAATTCTCAACACCCGTTGGGGTCAGCGCACCGCTCAACACCAGATACGCGCAGCCTGCAATTTGCCCCAAGGTTGTCCAGTGCATCCCTTTACTGCCGCCAATCTTGTCGAAGAAACCACCGGACAAAGCACGCACCGCACCACCGATCAAAGGGCCAAGGTAAGCGTAAGCCAGTGGGTCGGGCGCACCGTCAAAACCACCGTAAATGGTCTTAATCATCATCGGGAAAGCAGCGGCGAAACCCGCAAATGAACCGAAGGAGCAGATGTAGGTGATGGTGCAGTTCCACGTATGGACTGCGGCGCGGTTGCGCATACTCAGGATTTCAAACTGCCCCATGAAACCGCGTGACGGCACGGAGATGCTTTTCAAACCGAACACAGCAAACAAGAAAGCCACCACCAAGAACGGCACCCAGATGAAGGCGGCGTTCTGTAACCACATGCCTTTCTTGACCACATTCTTGAAAGTCACGTCGGTGATTGCCCCTTCTGGGTTTTTCACCACATCCAGCTTGACCCCTTTGGTCGTTACTACTTCAGTGATAACGCCATTGTCATCCTTTTTGACATCCGGCTTGATGGCTTTGAAGGCATCGGTTTCCTTGAAGATAATATCCTTGATGACACCGTTTTCCTTCACCACCTCAATGGAAGAGGCAAATTCTGGCTTGACCACCACGTCCTTAACAATCCCCGCTTCCTTGGTCACGGTGATCGCACCCTTGACCGCATCACCCTTGGTGAACACTTGTGGGCCACCCGCCACCATGCCAATTGCCGCAAAGCCGATGATCCACGGTGCAACGAACTGGACGATACTCACCCCGAAGTTACCCAAGCCCGCTTGGATACCCAAAGCCAGCCCTTGCAGGCGTTTCGGGAAGAAGATACTGGTGGAGGGCATAAAGGAGGAGAAGTCACCGCCACCCATGCCGCAGAGGAAGCCAATGATCATGAACGTACCCCATGAGGTGTTCAGGTCTTGCACGGCAAACCCCAACCAAATCATCGGGAACACTTTGATAATAGTGGAAATGCTCACCACCGGGCGTGTTCCCAACACCGGGATGAAGTTGGAATGGATCAGGCGTAGAATCCCGGACGACAGCCCCGGAATCGCCGCCAGCCAGAACAGCTCCATCGTGCTGAACTTGAAGCCAATGGCGGGCATCCGTACCACCACCGCACTCATTACGAACCAAGTCGCAAACGAGAAGATCAGTGAAAAGGTCGTGATGGCGCAGGTGCGCCATGCAATGGCCTTACCGGTTTTTTCCCAGAAATCCGGGTTTTCCGGTTCCCATTTGGGTAGTTTAGACATAAACGTATTCTCCTCAATTAACTAACTTGGGTTGTGCGCGAGCCTTGCCTTTCATTCCATCGGGTCAACAGCGGGGATGCGCTTGCTTTCCCGCTCCTTGTCCATCGGGCGGACTTCCGTCCAGTACATCCACATCAGCGATACCCACACCACTCCAAACATCAACATGAAGGCGGAAGAGCGGATACCCGTTAGGTCAACCAATGCGCCGAACATGATCGGCATCAGGAAACCACCCAAGCCGCCAGCCAGCCCGACTACGCCGGAAACCACGCCAATGTTGTGCGGGTAATCGTCGGAGATGTATTTGAAAACCGAGGCTTTACCGACGGCGAATACGACACCCAAGCTGAACAAGATGATGGTGAATACGGTGGGGGTCAGGCCAAAGTGGAAGGTGCTAGGGCCGTTGACAGTTTGGATAGTGATGTCGCTTTGCGGGTAAGACAGGAAAAATAGGCAAACCAGTGAAATCCACAACACCCACCACGTCATGGTGTGTGCGCCCAATTTATCGGAGAAATAACCACCGACTGCCCGCAACAGCCCGCCGGGGATACTGAAAGCGGCTGCCAGTAATGCGGCGGTCTTGAGGTCAAAACCGTATTCGCTGACGTAATATTTGGTCATCCACAACGCCAGCGCCACATAGCCGCCAAACACGATGGAATAATATTGGCTGTAACGCCATACCTTGGGGTCTTTAAAAGCCGCAAGCTGTTCACGCACCGTGACAGATTTATCTACCTTGTGGCTAGGTTCGCTGAAGGTGAAAAACCAGAATACAATCGCCGTGACCAGCATCAGCACCGCGTAGACTTTTGGCACCATTGTCCAGCCATAGCCCACCACGATAATGGGGGCAAGTAACTTGGTGACGGCAGCGCCGGTATTGCCCGCGCCGAAAATCCCCATTGACAGCCCTTGGCGCTCCTTAGGAAACCAGCGGGCGCAATACGCAATACCAACGGTAAATGAACCACCAGCCACCCCAACGAACAAGCCAGTCACGAGGAAATGCCAGAATTGGGTTGCCTGCGAAATCATCCAGATCGGGAATACCGTGGACAGCATCAGGATGAAAAACACGATGCGCCCGCCGAATTTGTCCGTCCACATCCCCAGCGGGACACGGATCAACGAACCCGTCAGAACCGGGTGTTGCGACCAGAATGCCGAACTGGGTTTCGTTCAAACCCAAAGTTGCCTTGATGGGAATGCCGATAACGGCAAACATCATCCAGATCATGAAGCACACCGTAAAAGCCAGCGTACTCATGATGACGACCGACCAAGCCTTGTATTGCTGCGTTGCCATAAATCACCTCGTGACAAAACCGATAAATGGTTTCAAGGTGATTCTATGCCGATGAATTCCTTATTCTAGTGGGGGTAAATGGCTGAAATGGCAGTGAAATACCACTTTGGTGGTACGGGTGGTATTGCGTAACCTGTTGTTTTGTAAGGTGGTGATTTTAGGGGGTAGGGTGGGGATGGGGGTGGTAGCGTAAAGGTGGTACGCCTTTTTAGCTGTCTCTCGCCCGCCAATGAGGGGGGAAATTGGAAGTGATTAACGTGTTAGGCACATAGATTTATGATACGAGTTGCCTATTAATTGCGCATCCGAACGTTTTTGTTGTTCCGGGGGCGTTTGTAGCCCTAACTACGACCATCCCTTGTAACGTATCAACGTCTCGGCCGCAAAAACACCGGACATCCCGGCACCGACCACGCCAAACCCCGGCCATGTGGTCTGGCCCGCTTGATACAAACCGCGAATCGGGGAGCGGTGCTTGAACAGTGCGGCAGGTCTGGCAACTGGCGAAAGGCCATACAAGGCTCCGGCATAAAGATGGATGTCATCCTGAAACTCTTTGGGACTCAGGATGCGGCTCACCACAATGTCGATCTCGTGATCGCGGCGCAACAATTCAATCGCTTGAGCAGCTACCTCTTCCTTGCGTGCCTCGCTCCAGTCGTCAGGTGCCATTTCCTGGCTGATGGACGGAAACATTTCGACGATGCTGCCGCCGTTCGGTGCCAGCTCAGGAAGTGTCACCGTCGGCACGGTGAAAGTTGACCAACGCATATCGCCACCGCGTGTTTCAAAGACCTGCGACTGTTCGCCCAACCATGGCATCGTACAGTGAGTGTGACTACGCGCCTCGATCTTGTTGGCGAGCCCAAGCTGCAATACGAAACCCCGATGCGACAGTGGAGCCCGCTGCACCTTGCGCATCATGTGCGCTGGCACGTCGTACTCGGACAATAACGAACCGTATGTATGCATGGCACTGACAGTAGAAATCACAGCATCGACTTCGACCAAGCCTTCATTCTCCACATCAATGGCACAGGCGCGGCCGTTTTTCACCAGAATCCGCCGGACGGCGGAATTGAGATGGGTGACGCCCCCTTGCGCCCCCACGGCATCGCTCAATACCTCGGAGATGCGCCCCATCCCGCCTTCGGGGAGAAAGTACCCGTCTCGCAGCATAGACACTAGGCCGAGCAGAGAGGCGGCAGGCTGTTTGTCGGGCGGCGAGCCAGCATACAGTAGGGCGCTGCCAAAGGCGGCACGAGCTGCCTCGCTGCTGAAACTGCGGTTCAGATGCGACGCTGCCGTTCCCCGCAATTTAGCCAAATGCCGCCAGCCCTTGGTCAGCAAATGTGGCAGCGAGAGCGGATGAACCAAGATATCGTCTGTAAAAAATTGCAGCGTCGGCTCCCACCGTTTCAGGAATTCTTCCACTTCCACTTGCAGGTGGGCAGTCGCTGCTGCACCCTGCGCGGATGTGATGGCAACTTCCGGCCCGCTACTGAAGTCCACGGTAGTCCCGTCGGGCAATGTGGTGGATTGGATGGCGGAGATTCTTCGCAGCGGCAGGAGACGATTTCGATCCAGCCCCAGCGTTTGGAACAGGTGATCCAGCATTCCCGGCATGGCGAGATATATGGCGCCATCGTTGAACGTGTAGTCTCCAAGTCGTGTGGTAGCGCAACAGCCGCCCACCTTGCCATTTGCCTCGAACAGTCTCACCTCCACGCCTCTTGCGCAGAGCAGCTTGGCAGCGGTCAGTCCCGACATGCCGCCGCCGATAATCGCTACAGTCTTGTTACCGGCCATGAACGACCTCCATTCACGCGAATGCAATTGCCTAACGTAAACTAGGCGACCTAATGTCGCTATTAAAAATGACATCCTGTCGCATACACCCGATTGGATGCCAATGATTTCAAGGAATTTTAGCGTATTTTTCCAACTAATACGGCCTAAATGGAGGGGGGAAAGAGACATAATTGGGGTAGGTAGCCGGACGGGAATGCTATTTCCCTTGAATTTGCAGCAATTGCCAGCAAACGCACCAAACCGATAAACGCCAGCCCCAGTTTTGCCGCTTGCCGACGGGCTAACTGGTCATCCACGATGAGTAGGGAATGTTCATGCTGCATTGCCAGACAAATGGCTTCCTTTTCGCCATCGCCCAAGCTGCGGGGCAAAACCATAGAGGATACGGCATCATTGGGAATGACTTGCAATTGTTTACAATCAACCGCTTGCTGGATACGTTGGCTATCTTCAGCAGACTTTGCCATACATTCCCGTTGCACGGATTCCGGTATCAATACTGTGCCAAACAGTTTTTCTAACAGGTGTAAACAATCCAATTTTGCCAAAGCAAGCAATGACCCTGCATCGGCAATTACAACTTGAGCCATGCACTCACATCCTGCGCTTCTTGGGCAATGGTTTCTGTGATTTGCAATTTCCACTGTTATTTTCACCACGTCAGCAACCAAGTGTATTACCCTAGGCATAGCGTGCAGCACAAATACCAACGATAGGATGCCAACCACTTGAAGCGTTTTCCGTGGAACAAACTGCAAAACTCCCTGCTGCTACGGCTGGGCGGGATGATTGCCGCGATCACCTTGCTGGCAGTGGTCGGCATGTCCACCTCGTGGATGGTGGCGGAAACCACCCAAGGCAACGGCGAGGCCATCAACGTGGCGGGCAGTTTGCGGATGCAAAGCTGGCGCATGGCATCCTTTTACCAGCGCCTCATGCAACATGTCACCCCTGCCCAGCGCGATAACCTGCAACAAGCCATCCAGCGGTTTGAAGCGGACTTGACGGCTGATTCGATCCTCTCGGTGTCTGCCCAGCGATGAAACTACCCCGCTGAAACAGGTTTACCGGCAAGTGGAAACCGGCTGGCATCAGCAAATTAAACCCGGCCTAATCCCCTTATTGACCACCACCACGACCCCCGCAGCGGATGCCGCGCTGCTGGATGCCATCCCCACCTTTGTTGCCCACATCAACGATCTGGTCAAACAGATTGAGGAAGCCACCGAAGCCAAAATCTTCGTGTTGCGGGTCATTTTAGGTGTCGCAGTGATTGGCACGATCCTTGCGGTTATCCTTTCTATCTATCTGGTCAATAGCATCCTCGTTACCCCGCTCAAGGGCTTATTGGCGCTGACTGACCAAATCCGCCAAGGCAATCTCGCAGTGCGCACCGATCTGTCGGGCGAAGATGAAATCGGGCAATTGGGGCAAGCCTTCAACCTTATGGCAGAAGATTTGTCCAAGCTCTACCAAGACCTCGAAGCGCGGGTCGAACAAAAAACCGCCGAACTCACCCGCAGCAACCGCTCGCTGGATTTGCTGTACCGCTCCATTACCCGTCTGCACGGCATTGCCCCAGACCGTGCCGTGTTCCACAACGTGTTGCAAGATGCTGAAGCCGTGCTGGGCTTGGGCAATAGCACCATTTGCCTCAAAGAAGACAACGACCGACAAGGCGAAGTGGTTGCCACCACCGCCAGCGACGGCAAAAGCCCACTCTGCCAGCACGCCAATAATTGCGCCGAATGCCACGACCCCCACGCTGCCCGCATGGATACACTCCCCGATGGGCGGCAAATCCTGCGGATGCCGCTGACCGATGCCGAAAAACGCTACGGCATGTTAGCTATCGACGTGCCCGCCAACACCACGGCGGAACTCTGGCAAGTACAACTGCTGGAAGCCTTGTCGCGCCACATCGGCGTCACCATTGCTTCGGAACAGCGTAGCGAACAGCACCGCCGCGTTTCCCTGCTGGAAGAACGCGCCGTCATCGCCCGCGAATTGCACGATTCCTTGGCGCAATCACTGGCGTACATGAAAATTCAGGTCAGCCGCCTGCGTAATGCCCTCAAACACCCCGATGATGCGCAAGAAATTACCGATGCATTGGAAGAGCTGCGTGACGGGTTGAACAGTTCCTACCAGCAATTGCGCGAACTGCTGTCCACTTTCCGCCTGCGGATGGAGGACGCTGATTTGGGCATGGCACTGGCGCAAACCACCACCGAATTTGCTGAACGCGGCAACCTGCCGATTGATCTGGAGGTGAATCTGGGTAACCGCAACCTCGGCCCCAATGAGGAAATCCATTTGCTGCAAATTGTGCGCGAAGCCCTATCCAACACCCTCAAGCACGCAGCAGCCAGCCACGCTTGGGTGACGGTGCAAAGCCAAGCCAATGGCAACTTACAGCTACAGATTGAAGACGATGGCATCGGTATCCAAAAAACTGCCACCATGCACCATTACGGCATGGCAATTATGGATGAACGCGCCCGCGCCCTGCATGGTGTGATCCGCTACTTGCCCCGCAGTGCGGGTGGAACCTGTGTACAATTAGAATTCAACCCCGATACCAGCAATACAAGGATGCCCCATGCCGCATGAGACCCCGCAAAGCCTGCTGATCGTCGATGACCACCCCTTATTCCGCAAGGGCGTGCGCTATTTGGTCAATATGGTTCCCGGCTTCATCATTGTGGGTGAAGCCTCCTGTGGGCAGGAGGGCATTGAAATGGCAGCGGCACTTGCCCCCGATATGATCCTGTTGGACTTGAACATGAAGGATATGAGCGGGATTGACGTGCTGAAAGTGATCAAAGCCTCCGGCTCAGATTCGCGGGTGGTGATGCTGACCGTTTCCGACCAAGCAGAAGACTTGGTGGCAGCGTTACGCGCCGGGGCAGACGGCTACTTGCTGAAGGAAATGGAGCCGGAAGATTTGGTGGCAAAGCTCACCGAAGCGGCGGCGGGGCGCATTACCCTGACCGAACGCCTGATTAATTTGCTGGCACATGCGATGCGCTACGATGCTTCGCACCCCAAAACCAGCCATGAGGCAGGTTTGACCGAACAGGAACAGCGCATCCTCGAGCGGGTAGCGGCTGGCAAAAGCAATAAGCTGGTGGCGCGGGAGCTGGGCATTACCGAAGGCACGGTCAAAGTGCATGTCAAACACCTGTTACGCAAGCTCAACCTGCGCTCGCGGGTGGAGGCAGCGGTGTGGTATGTGGAACAACAGTAGGGGCGGTTCACGAAC
Source organism: uncultured Gammaproteobacteria bacterium (assembly GCA_963818325.1). Lineage (GTDB taxonomy): Bacteria > Pseudomonadota > Gammaproteobacteria > Thiotrichales > Thiotrichaceae > Thiothrix. The sequence continues at coordinate 228,830 of CAWFRV010000020.1, forward strand.
CGCCCTTCCCTGAATACCGTAACGGTTATGCTTGACACTTGACACAGCTCAATTAGAATATAAGCAGTTTTTAATATTCTTGGGATGTGGGATCGTTTATGTTTGGAATTCGTGAAGTTGACGCTGCCGGTTTGAAGACATTGCTGGATTCAGGTGAAAAAGTCCACTTGATTGATGTGCGTTCCGCGTCAGAAGTCGCTCAAGGCATTATCGAAGGTTCCGAATTCATGCCCTTGCACACCCTGCCATTGCGTATGAACGACCTGCCAAAAAATGAAACCATTGTGTTTTATTGCCGCAGTGGCGCACGTTCAGCCCAAGCGTGCATGTTCCTGACCCAGAATACCGGCATTGAAGCGGTGAACCTGCGCGGTGGCATTATCTCGTGGTATCAGTCGGGTCTGAAGGTGGTGTTACCGAACGCTGCCTAAATTAGAGAATTCTGTTATAGTGGTTTAGGTATTTGAGAGAGGTGGGTCTTTATCGGCCCGTGAGTTGTAATTTATCCATGAGACACTAAGCATGAGCAAAAAGCTGGCGATCATCGCAACCAAAGGTACCCTGGACTGGGGCTACCCTCCGTTTATTCTGGCATCCACTGCGGCTGCCCTCGGTTATGACGTACAGGTGTTCTTCACGTTCTACGGCCTGCAACTGCTGAAGAAGAAACTTGACCTGCAAGTAACTTCATTGGGCAACCCCGGTATGCCGATGCCAATGCCGATGCCAGTGCTGTTGCAAGCACTGCCCGGTATGCAGGGCATGATGACTGCCATGATGAAGAAAAAAATGGCGGACAAAGGCGTTGCCGATTTAGCGGAACTGCGTGAACTGTGTCAGGAAGCTGATGTCAAATTCATCGCCTGCCAAATGACAGTTGACCTGTTCGAGATGGATCCAAAGGAATTTATCGACGGCGTTGAATACGCTGGTGCGGCAATGTTCTTTGAATTCGCGGGTGAATCCGACATCTGCCTGTTCATCTAATTTCCGAAGGTTATTAGACAGTCAGCGAAAAGCCGGGTATATCCCGGCTTTTTGTTGGAGAATATAAATTATGAAAATCATGCTGATCAGTGGTAGCCACCGCGACAATTCCCAGAGTGAAAAGGTGGCACGCTACATCGCCCAGTCATTGCTTGATAATGGTCAAGCCACTGAAACTGAGGTGTTTTCCTTGGCGGGCAACCCTTTGCCGCTATGGGATGAGGGCATCTGGAACGGTGATGCCAAGTGGCAAAGCCTGCTCAACCCTTTGTCGGCAAAGTTGGCGGCGAGTGATGGTTTTGTGATTATCTCACCCGAATGGCATGGGCAAGTGCCAGCGGGGCTGAAAAATTTTTTCCTGCTGTGGGGGGCAGGGGAGCTGGCACATAAACCGGCACTGATTGTGGCGGTATCGTCAGCCGATGGTGGCGCTTATCCCGTCGCCGAATTACGCATGAGCAGTTACAAAAATAACCGTATCTGTTACATCCCTGAACAACTCATTGTGCGCAATGTGGAATCAGTCCTCAATGCGGACGCTAACAAAAACAACCCGGATGCGGATGGTTATTTCCGTCAGCGTATCGTGTATGCAGGGGGAATCCTGTGTGCGTATGCAGAGGCATTCAAGGCGATACGCGCCTCCGGTATTACCCAAACGGACATGTTCCGTAATGGCATGTAACGCTCTTTTGGTGAGGCATCAACCATGTTGAAATCTGCTGCAATGACCCCGCAACGGGTACTTAACCGTATCGGGCGGATGAACTATTTCCACGATGACCGCCACGCGGAGCGCACCAATGAAATCCGCTGGCTGGTGGAAGAGTTCGTTGATATTCCGGTGAAAAACCTGCCGCCTGCGCTGGAAGGTTTCACCATTGTGCAGCTTACCGATATGCACTTACGGCCTTATACGCAAGTGGAACATATCCAGCGGGCGGTGGATAAAACCAATGCCCTCAAACCTGATTTGGTGGTGCTGACGGGCGATTACGTCTGGCACGATGGCGAAGACATCCTCGATCTCGTGCCGGTGCTGGCGGGGTTGAATGCCCGTTACGGGGTGTTTGCGGTGATGGGCAACCACGACATCAAGACTGACCCGGTGCTGATTGAGGATACCTTTGCGCAACACGGCATTCAGGTGATTGCGCAACGATGGGGTGGATATTCAGCACGGCAATGGGGTATTCCATCTGGCCGGTATTGACGATGGTTGGCTGGGTCAGCCGGACATTAAGGCGACGCTGGATAAATTGCGTGGTGACAAGCCAGTGGTGTTGTTGGCGCATGAGCCCGATATGATCGACTGGTATGCCGATGATAGCCGCATTTCCCTGCAACTTTCCGGGCATACCCACGGCGGTCAGGTGCAGCTCAAACCGGGCAAGCCGTTTATTCGGCCTTATTTGGGGCGTAAATATGTGCAGGGTTTGTACCGGGTAAATGAATCGTGGGTTTACACCAGCCGTGGCATTGGCACGACGGGTGTGCCGATGCGCCGCAACTGTGCGCCAGAAATTACCCATGTGACCTTGGTGGCAGGGGATTATTACCCGCTGGCGGCATGACGCTTTATCTGAAAGACTTGGGATGTTGTCGTCGTTTGGGTAGACTGCTCAGATAAATGAAGTGCCTAATTATAAAAACAACAAGCTTAGGATCAAAGTGTGAATATGCCTGATACCTCAAACAATGTGCTTGAACGCGATCTGACCGGCCTGAAAGTCGTGGTGGTGGATGACAGCAAGACCATTCTGCGTACTGCTGAGGTTTTGCTCAGCGAGCAGGGGTGTTGGGTGGTCACTGCAGGTGATGGCTTTGAGTCACTGGCGAAAATTGCCTCCTTCAAGCCCGATGTCATTTTCGTTGACATTATGATGCCGCGTCTGGATGGTTACCAAACCTGTGCGCTGATCAAAGCCAACCGGCAATACCGCGATACGCCCGTTATCCTGTTGTCGAGCAAGGACAGCATTTTCGATATGGCGCGGGGGCGGTTGGCGGGTTCGGACAAGTACCTGACCAAGCCTTTCACCAAAGACGATTTGCTGACCGCCATTTATACCCATGTGAAACTGCCCGATAGCGGTGAACCAGCCGTGGATGAAACGCCTGCGCCGGTTGCTTCCTCTGTTGAGCCGCTGCCCTTCATTGACCTGATTGACGATTAAGGGGAATGCCATGTCTGGGCCACACGTACTGATCATTGACGATTCCTTGGCAGAAACCCGTATTTTTACCGCTTTGCTGGAAAAAAAGGGTTATCGGGTAAGTGTTGCCTGTAACGGTCAGGAGGGGATTCAGGTCGCCAAAGCCCGCCAGCCGGATGTTATCCTGATGGATGTGGTCATGCCGTTGCTGAACGGTTTTCAAGCGACCCGTGAATTGACCCGTGCCGCCGAAACCGCCCATATCCCCATTATTGTATGCAGTTCCAAGTCAGCCGAAACTGACCGGGTGTGGGCATTGCGCCAAGGGGCTAAAGCCTATCTGGTCAAGCCGGTAGAGTCCAAAGTGTTGCTGGCAACTATCGCCCAATTTGCACCAAAGGCGGCGGACAATGGCTAGCCCTTACGAACTATTGGCAGGGTTGGCATTGCTGCGTGAAAAAAAGCGCCGCTCCCGCCAGCACAATGCCCAAGAATTGCAGGAATGGTCTGGGTTTCAGGTGCATGTGGGCGATGTGGTTTGCCTGATTCCGTGTGAACAGGTGGAAGAGGTGGTGACACCTGCCCACGTGGCGAGTGTGCGCGGCGTGCCCGCGTGGGTAAATGGGGTGGTATATTGCCGCGCCCAACTGGTGACGCTGGTGGATGTGGCGGCGTTGTTGCTGGGGAAGGCGGGGGCGGCTGCCTCTGGGCGTGCCTTCGTGGTGCGCGGTACGCAGGAATGGTTTGGGCTACAAGCGGGCAGCTTTGAAGGGGTGCGGCATATTTGGTCGGATACCCCGATGCTGCGATTCGCCCCAAGCCGTGACGGGTGACTGGTTACGCTATACGCGCCAGTGGTTGTTGCTGGATGACAAGCCAGTGGCGGTGCTGGATGCAGGCAAGCTGGTGGCGGCATTGGAAAGCGGGGAGATACGGGTATGAGCCTGCTAGCTTACCAGATAGTCATCGGTGTATTGCTGCTGCTATTGCTGGGACTGGGCGTTTTGTTGTTGCACATGAAACGTCAGACACACACCCAGATGGCGGGCGGAGGCGCGCCAGCAGCAACAGGCGGTGTTACGCTTGCTGGATGAAATGAGTTCGTTGGCGGATGGCGACCTGACCATGCGGGCAACCGTGACGGAAGATGTCACCGGGGCGATTGCGGATGCGGTCAATTACGCGGTCGATGCATTGCAGGCGCTGGTGGTGCGTATGGATATGACCTCCAACCGCCTGACTGGTTTTGCTAAGGATGCGGAAACGCGGGTCAACAGTCTGGCGGGTTCCGCGTCGCGGCAGGCGCAGGAAATTGCGGTGGTGACGTCGGCGATTGCCACCATGACGAAATCCATCCAGAAGGTGTCGCGCAATGCCTCCAGTTCGGCGGAGGTTGCCCGCAAGTCGCTGGATATTTCACAGGCGGGGGCGCATACCGTGCGGGCAACGATTGCCGACATGGGGGCTATCCGCGAAAAGATTCAGGCAACTTCCAAACGCCTCAAGCGTCTGGGGGAAAGCTCGCAGGAAGTGGGCGACATTGTGCGCCTGATGAATGATATTGCCGAACAGACCAATATTCTGGCGCTGAATGCCTCGATTCAGACCAGCACCAGCCAAGCAACGGGCGGGAATGGCAATACAGCGGTTTCCGGCGGTTGGCGGATGAGATGCAGCAACTGGCACAGCAGGCGGCGGAAGCATCACGCAAGATTGATGTGCTGATCCGCACCATGCAGGCGGATACCAGTGAGGTGATGGCGTCGATGGAAGAAACCACAGCCAAGGTGGTGGACGGTGCGCGGAATGCCGAATCGGCAGGCGCGGCACTGGATGAAGTGGAAGACGTTACCGTGGGTTTGGCACGTCTAATTGGTAATATCTCGGACGCTGCGGGTAAGCAGGCCGATATGGCTGGGCAGGTGGTGAATACCATGAGTGCGATTCAGGAAATTACCCAGCAAACTGCCCGGTATAGTGAGGAAACCAGAGAATTGGTGACCGACCTGAATGCCACGGCTGCTGATTTGCGCGGTGCAATCGCGGATTTCAATCTGGCCGAAGAAAAACAATAACGACAGGTGCAATATGATTTCGGATAAATCAAGTTTGGCTAGCCGTATCGGGTGGATCGCCAAGGATACCGAGCAGGCGATTGAGCAGGCACGGCAGTCATTTGGGCGTTACATTGAAGCCACTGACAAGAGTGAATTGAGTGCCAGCCGCGAGACTTGCCGCCAACTTAATGGGGTGCTGGAGATACTGGATGCCAGTGGTGTCAGTATGCTCAGCCACGAAATCGTCAGTCTGCTGGATGCCCTGATTCAAGATCGGGTGGAAAACCTGGCGAGCAGCACAAGATGCGGTGGCTGAAGGTTTGCTGCAATTATCCGAATACCTCAAGCATTTGCAGGAAGGTTATGCGGATTTGCCGATGATTGTCCTGCCTACGCTGAACAATCTGCGTGCTGCACGTGATGCTGAATTGCTGTCCGAACATTTGGTGTTTTTGCCCGAAGACGGGCACGCCAGTGATGAGCTGATTGGCACAGATGAATACGTTGCCCTGCCGCTGGACCGTTTGCAACAGGTCAGCACCAAGCTGCGCTTTTTCTTGCAAAAAGCCTTGCTGGGCTGGTTCCGCAACGAGCAGCCGCAGCGCATGTTACAGGCGGCGGGCAAAGTCACCGATAATATGATCAAGCTCAACCAGTCACGGCGTTTGCGTTCGCTGTGGTGGATTGCGTCCGCATTGGCTGATGCACTGGAACACGGACGCTTGGAAGCAGGGTGTTGCGGTCAAAATGTTGATGGGGCGGCTGGAACGTGAAATCCGCCATTTTGGGGAGCTGGGTGAAGCCAATTACGACCAGAGCTTGTCGGATGAGTTGATCAAAAACTTGCTGTATTACGTCGGTTTGGCGGAAAGTGGTGCACCCATTACCGATAAGGTCAAGGCGGCTTACCACCTTGACCTGTACCTGCCGCAAGGCGAGACGCTGGACGAATTGCGCCATTACTACACCACGCCGGGACGTGACATGTGGCGTGCCGTTGCCACTTCGGTCACGGAAGAATTACGCAGCTTGCAGGGTATCCTCGATGCTATGCAGGATAAGGAACGCCAGCCCGAATTGCTGGGCAAACTGATCGACACGACCGATAGTCTTGCCAGCACGTTGGCGATGCTGGGTTTGGGGCGTGCTGCCGGATTGACGACAGATCTGGTGACGGATCTGAAAACAAGTTGGCAGCCAGTGGGGAAGTGCAGGATTTGGAGGCGATGTTGCACATCAGCACCCACTATGCCCGTTTGGAAAAAGTGCTGGCTGAGTATGCGGAAACCGGTCATGACCTGACCGACAGTATTTTCAGTCAGGAGGGCGACATCCATGACCCGTCCGGCGAACGTAGTCTGTTGCGCACCACCCTGACGGAACTGAGCAAAGCGCAATCACGCATGGTGGCGTTTTACAAAGAAGGCTGGGCATTTGTTTGTCTGGAAGAAGTCATCGCTTCGCTGGAAAGCATCAGTGGTGCTTTGACAGTGGCGCAGGTTCCACTGAACTGCTGCCAATGGTCGACACGGCTTTGCGTTATGTGCGTGAAGATTTGCTGGCACACAAGCGCGAACCTTCACCGGAAGAATTATCCACGTTTGCGGATATTTTGACGCTGTTTGAGGCGTCGGTGTCGGCCCGTTTGCAGCACGAAGATTACCTGTCACTGTTGCCCACCGGCTTTGCCAAGTTGCGCGAACTGGATCAGTTCAGTGCCCTGAACTTGCTGGGCGATGTGGATCTGAACGAGTCTGGAAGCCGACGTTGAGGCAAAAAAAAAAGCACGACAGCAGACTCCATCGACTTTACTCCAACGCTACGGAGCCGATCTATCCAAGTCTTGGCGACAGCCTAGCAGCAGAAGCGGCAGTCGCCATCCGTCCGCACTGCGACCGCCAGTGCCCACACCCCCCAGTTTGCGTGAAACACTGGGGGAGGAAATCTTTGAGATTTTCAGCGAGGAAGTCACCGAGATTTGCCACAATCTGCTGACGCTTTACCCGCAATGGGAGCAAGCGCGCTAGCGACCGCGCCCTGTTGATGGAAATCCGCCGCGCCTTCCATACCCTGAAAGGCAGTGGGCGGATGGCAGGCGCATTTGCATTGGGTGATTTTGCGTGGATTCACGAAGATTTGCTGAATCAGGTTATGGGTGGGCAGCGTCGCCGTCGATGATCGGGTTGTCTACCCAAATGGGCAAGGCAGTCGATGAATTACAGGCACGGCTGGCTTTTTTCCTCGAAGCCCAACAGAAAGACGCCCGTGTTGACGCCATGATTGCCGAGGCTGAAGCGGTGTTGGTGCCGCCCACGACAATCGCCGTGGAAACGCTGGACTTTCTCTGCGTTGATGCAGCGCTTGACGCTGAGGAAGAAGAGGAAGTCTTCGACTTTTCGTCACCTGCGCCCAGCATGCCACACCCAGTATTGCGTTGCCTGAACTTGAACCAGTATTCACGCTCGAACCAGAACCAGAACCAGAACCAGAACCAGAACCAGAACCAGAACCAGAACCAGAACCAGAACCAGAACCAGAGGATGCTGCGGAAGCGGATGCTGAGATCGCGCCTGATCTGGCAATTGTTCTGGGAAGAAGTGCCCGAGCAACTCCAAGCCCTCGACCGCAACCTGCAACAGCCTGCGGGATGCGCCCGACGATCAGGAAACCATCCGTGAACTGGAACGCGAATTCCACACCCTCAAAGGTGGGGCACGCATGGCGCAACTGACGGCACTGGCCGATGTCAGCCACGAGGCCGAAAGCCTGTTATGCCGTTTGCACGAGGATCAGGGCGGGTCAGTGAGGCTGACATTGATACCTTGCAAGTGGCGGTTGATCCGTTTGCATCGCTTGGCGGAGGAACTCAGCAACGCCCGCTCCTGTAGGAGCCAGCCCTGCTGGCGATTCTTTGCTGGAGGAGGTATCTACACGGAAGAATCGCTTGCAGGGCAAGCTCCTACAGAAGAAGCGGTAGCAGAACCGACAGAAGAACTGCTTCGCTGGCTGATACTTGGGCGCGGCATGCGGGCAGGTCAGGGGGAATTTGGCAGCTTGCTGGAACGGTTGTTGCTGGAACAAGCCGACAGCTTGCCGGATATTTCACTGCTGGACAGCGCGACCCGCCCAGCAACCCCTGCGCCAGACGCCAACGAAGCCGCACGGCTAGCCAGTACCAATCCGCACGAAACCATCCGCTTGCCTGCCCTGTTTGTGGATGGCCTGATTGACCGGGTGGTCGAACTCAATGTGCAACAAGTACACATGTCCGAACACTTCAGCAGCATGGGCATGGATGTGGATGAACTGGTGCGCACGGTTGCCCGCTTGCGCCAGCAAATCCGTACCCTGGAAGTGGAAAGTGAAGCGCAAATCCATGATGGGCGCAGCAAAAGCTTCCAGACGCGGTAGCACTGAGAGGCTTTGACCCGCTGGAAATGGATCAGTATGCCGAAATTCAGCGCATTTCCCGTTCACTTGCCGAAAGCCTGAATGACTTGGTGAATCTGGAAGTTGATCTGGCCGCACAGGTGCGCAAAGGCGAGCAGTTGTTGCAAGCCGATATGCGTTCTACCCGCAAGCTTCAGCAGGAATTGCTGAATACCCGACTGGTGGCGGTGACAATGCTGGTTCCGCGCTTGCGGCGTCTGACCCGGCAGGTGGCGGGCGAACTGGGTAAGCAAGTGGCGCTGGAGGTGCAGGGCGAAGATTGCGAACTCGACCGCAACCTGTTGCAGCACATGACTGCCCCGCTGGAACACCTGATCCGCAATGCCATTTCCCACGGCATTGAAACGCCCGATGAGCGTGAGCAACACGGCAAGCCGCGCACCGGCAAAATCACCCTGAGCATCAGCCGGGATGATGCTGAAATTGTGATCCGTTTCAGTGATGATGGGCGCTGGCTTGGACCGTGCAACGCTTGCGTGAACGGGCCGTGGCGCTGGGCATTGTCGGGGAAGGGCAGGCATTGCCGGAAGCGGAACTGGATCGCTTGATCCTGCGTCCCGGTTTTTCCACTGCCGCAGCGGTCAGCCAGATTGCCGGGACGCGGTATCGGCATGGATGTGGTGCATTCCGAACTCAAGGCACTTGGGCGGTAGTTTGCAAATCGACTCCCAAGCCGGGGGAGGGGGTGACATTTATCATGCGCTTGCCGTTCACTCTGGTGGTGAACCCGGTGTTGCTGGTGGAAGTGCAGGGGCAAGTTTATGCCTTGCCGATTACTGGGGTGCAAGGTTTGGCACGGCTTGTCGGGGCAGCAGATTCAGGAGGCGTTGCAGGCAGAAGAGGCGGCGCTGGATTATGCCGGGCAGCCTTACCGCTTGCGTCATCTGGCGGATGTGCTGGGGGCGCAACAAGTGGGACATGACTTTGCGGCGGAAGAGCGTTTCCCGGTGGTGTTTATCCAGTCACAGGGGCAAGCCAGTGGCTTGGGTTATCGACCGTATCCGGGGGCGGCGTGAAGTGGTGCTTGCAACCCTTGGGTACGTTGTTCAAGAACTGTCGCTTGTATTCGGCGGCAACGGTTTCACCGGATGGTAGCGTCTTTCTTAGTGCCGGATATGGCAGAGCTGGCACGGCTGGCAGCTGAGCCGCACACCGCAGCCGGATGTGCCGGAAACGCAGGCACGGCGTGCGCTAGAAGAACCCGTTGGGCCACCACGGGTGCTGGTGGTGGATGACTCGATTACGGTGCGGCGGGTGACGGAAAAATTCCTCAGTAGCCGCGATTACACGGTGGTCGACCGCCAAGGATGGCATGGAGGCGCTGGAACGGATGGCTGAATTCCAGCCGGATGTGGTGTTGCTCGACATTGAAATGCCGCGTATGGATGGCTTTGAATTGTTGGGGCATTTGCGCCGTGACCCACAATGGGCAAACTTGCCGGTGATTATGATCAGTTCCCGGACTGCACAGAAGCACCGTGAACATGCCGGGGCGTTGGGGGCAACGGGCTTCTTGGGTAAGCCTTATCAGAATGAGGTGCTGCTGGATGCCTTGCAGGAAGTGTTGGCAACCGGGCATGAAGCAAGACAATACACACGAGTGGGAGGATATTCCAGCATGAACCATGAGACAGCACCCGCTATTAAAAGCCTGATTGTGCGTTTGCATAAAGGCTAGCCTGATTTTGCCGGTTAATCTGATGGCAGAATTGGTGACAGGTGGCGAGCTTGAGCCGTCGAACATCCGGGGGTGGAGGGCTGGCTGCATTGGCGTAACCGCCATATTCCGGTGGTGTCGCTGGAATCGTTGTGTATGCAGGATGATGCGAGTGAGTCCGACGAGGGCAAGTGCTTGATTTTGCATACGGTGTCAGCCTTGCCCGGTTTGCCGTTCATTGCCTTGCGGGTACAGGGTGGGCTTGAATACGCTGGAAATTTTGCCGGATACCTTGCGGGATGACCACAGCGGTAATGTGCAGCGTTGCCCGTATGTGGCGCGGCAAGTACGGGCGTCCCATTTGCTGTGCTTTATCCCGGATTTACCTGCGATTGAGGCGGCGCTGGCAGAAGTGCTGCAACTGACCGCAGAACAGCGCGAGCCAGTGTTTTAGTAGGTCAGCACCAGTGACAGCAATACGATCAGCACGAAGGTCAGGGCAATGGCGGTATTGAAGGTGTTGGTGCTGTTGTTGATCCGATCCATGAAGACGGTTTTTTCAGCCACGTTGCGCATGATTTCAATGCGTCTGTCATTGAGGCCGTTTTTGGAAATGGCGTTTCGGGCTTTTCAAAGCCCTTGGCAGTGCCGCCTTTCAGATTGATCAGCGGGATCAGCATATTGATGTTGATGTGCGCTTGGATGGCGTCTTGGGTAGGGCCGTCATAATTCAGCAGCCAAGGCGCGGCGTATTCAAATGCTTCCATTATGAAAGTTTCACGCATTTTGTCTTGGCTTTGCTTGATGATTTCGCGGTTGCGTTCCAGCCCTTTTTCCAAATCTTCCAGCTGGCATCATCGGCATCGGTGCGGTCATGTGGACGAAATAATCCCGTCCACGCACATTTACCTTAACGGTTCCGGCATAATTGCTTGGTTCTGGTGTCTTCTTTTCGTCAGCCATAGTCGTCACATTCAATGCAGATCAGTTGTTGCTTGCTGCTATCGATTCTAATGGCGCTGAGTTGATCGCCCCATACACAGCCCGTATCCAGCGCAATGACATTATTTCCATTTGATAGTACCCCAAAGTAGACCAATGTCCAAATAGGACGGTCAACCCTAGTTCACTGTCTTGTTGGATAATTAAACCAAGGAATAAGTTCCGCCGATGGTGTTGGAATATGTCTATCGGCATCTGGTTTGCCTTTGGCGTCAAAGTCCAAGCTGCCATCGGGGCGGCAGTAGCGCATCCGGGTAAAGGCGTTGAGGATGTAGCGGTGGCGGTCATGTGTGGGGCATAGCGGGGTTCCAGTGATCGGGGTGGTCGCCGTAAACTTGTAGCCAGCCAAGCGGCGACGTTGGGGCTGGTGAGTTGCTGTTTCGACTTCGCGGGCGCAGGCTTGCGCAGTGGCCAGATCCCATTGCGGGCAAATCCCGGCGTGGCTGATGGCATACCCTAGGGTGGTATCAACATGCAGCAGCGGGCGTTGGGCAAGCCACCTAATCAGGTCGGGGTAGTCGTGTGCTTCGGTGAGGATTTGCAGGCTGTTGTGCGGTTTACGCAAGCCGTGGAAGGCGGCAATCAGGCTGATGTCGTGGTTGCCCAGCACGCAAATGGCAGCGTCCCGCAGGGAACGGATAAAGCGCAGGGTTTCGAGCGATTGCCTGCCCCGGTTGACCAGATCGCCCGCAAACCACAGGGTATCTTGCGAGGGGTTGAAGCGGAGTTTGTCCAGCAGGCGCATGAGCGGGTCATAACAGCCTTGTACGTCACCAATTGCGTATGTTGCCATCGTTGTGGTTCCAGCAATAAAAAGGCATCCCGTAGGACGCCTTGTCAAAAAACGGTTGTCAGCTAATTCTAGTCTTAGTCTTGACCGGTCAGGCTCATCAGGAACTGGAGGATATACCAGAACAGCAAGCCAACACTGGAGAACAACGCGAGCGACGCCGCTACGTGCTGTTCGGTGTTGTATTCATGGATGATGTTGGAGGTGCTGTACAGCACCGATGCCGCCGCAAAGATGATCATAACGCCGGAGAATACCAAGCCCAGCGTGAACCCAAAGCAGGATGCTGGCAGCGATCACGCCGATTGCAATCAAGCCACCAATATTCAGGATAGGCCCCAAGAATGAGAAGTTCTTGCGGGTGGTAAACGCGGTAAAGGTAAGGCCCGCCACCAGCATCAGGGTCAGCAGTGCCGCACTGCCCAGCAGGTTGCTGTTAGGTGCATAGTGCAGGGCAATGTAAATCAGCGGCATGAACACCACGGCTTCTGCCACCACAAACAGCCCCAAGCCTGCGTATTGCATTTCCTTGGAAATGGCAGAATGCGCCCAGTTGTTGGCGACGTAGGAAACCACCATGAACAGCCCCATGACGATCAGCCACATCCACATGCCACCGCCTTGCAGCAGGTGGACGAAAGACTCAGCCACGCCGGACTGGATCAGGGCGGTTTCAACCCCGACAAATGCGAGGATTGCCCCGCCCAGATGCAGGTAAGTGCGGCGGATAAAACCCGCCCGTTCGGTCTCGCTGGCGTTTGCCACCAGTGTGCCGGAATGAATATCCAAATGTGCCATGTGATCAGCTCCTTGTTTTTACTGGAATGACATAGTGGGAATAATGATTACATACGTACCGCTAGCGGGCTAATTCCCATGCCAGATAAGGTTTGTTGCCACTTGTCCAGCATGTCGGGGGATGAGGCAGGCCCTAAGCGTACCCGGAACCACGTTGCCCCTTGCACATTGGCCTGTTCAACCCGGCTGTTGAGGCCGTTTTTCTTCAGGCGGTTTTGCATGTCGGTGGCTTGATCCTTGGTTTTGTAGGAACCAATCTGGAAACCGTTGAAGCCGGTGGGCGTGGCAGTAGCAGCCGGAGGCGCGGGTGGCGCGGCGGCGGTTTTGTTGTCTGTTGCTTTGGGGGCGGTGGGTACGGCGGCTTTTTTGTCAGCTTCTTTGGCAGCGGCGGGTGCTGGCGCTTTTTTCTCGGCTGCTTTGTCCTTTGCGGCGGCTGCTTGGGATGCAACGGCGCGTTGTTCAGCCAAGATGGACGGGGGAACGTCTACTTCCAGTTGTGGCAATACCGCATGGTAGCTGAAACCGGGGGTTTCTTCGCGTGGTTCGTTGGCGGGGGCGGCAACATCCTGCAATGAGGCTTGCGCCATTGCCTGCGGTCACGGCTGTGCCTTGCGGATGCCGGGGGTGGTTGTCCCACTGGTTAGGGCAACGTCAGTGCCTGCGGTGGTGCTGCTGATGTTGGTTGGGGTGGTGGCGTTGCTAGGGGCGTTGCCTTTGTTGGCAAGTGCATACATGCCAGCACCAATCAGTAGCCCGATGGCAACACCGCCTACCATCCAGCCCAGACCGTATTGCCCAAAGGCACCGTCAGACGCTGCCTGTTTTTTGAAATCTTTGGTCATTGTTGGGGTCTCGATTTTAGGGTGCAGTTATGATTATAGCGAAAACTTCCAGAATGAATCACTTATGCGTCATGTTTTCAGGTGAAATCTAGCTGAAGTCAATGGGGTCAACATCAATTGACCAGCGCACCCCCGAACGTCCCGGCAGTTTTGCTGCTTGTTGCAGCAATTGGTGCAGGGCTGCATGGAGGGCGGCACGTTGCTTGCTACCCAGCAATAATTGGGCGCGGTAGCGGTTAGCCCGCTTTTCCAGTAGGGCTGGAATCGGCCCTAGCCGTTGGATGTCCGCTCCCTCAGCGGAGGCCAGCAGTTGGCTGATGTGTTCCAGAAATTGCAGGGCTTTTTCCATGCTGGCAGTACTGCTGGCGCGGATCAAGGCTTGGTGGCCGAACGGTGGGAAATTCCAGCGTTTGCGGTCTTCCAGCAATTGGCGGGCGAAAGGGGTGTAGCCATGCCCGACCAGTTGGTGCAGCAAGGGGTGGTCGGGCTGGCTGGTTTGCAGGATGACGTTGCCCGCTTTGTCTGCACGCCCGGCCCGCCCTGCGACTTGCACCAGCAATTGCCCTAGGCGTTCGAGGGCGCGGTAGTCGGTGCTGAGTAGCGATTGGTCAATGTCGAGGATAATGACGAGCGTCAGGTTGGGGAAGTCGTGGCCTTTGGCGAGCATTTGCGTGCCGACCAGAATCAGCGGGTCGTTGCTGCGCACCGTGGTGAGCTTGGCTTCGAGTTCACCCTTGCGGCTGGTGGTGTCGCGGTCGATGCGCACCACCAGCGCGGCGGGGAAGTGGGTTTGCAGGGTGAGTTCGAGGCGTTCCGTGCCTTGCCCTTGGGTGGTGAGCTTGGGGTTTTGGCAGATGGGGCATTGCAAGGGGGTGGCTTGTTCCGCGCCGCAGTGGTGGCATACCAACTTGTTGCGGCGGGCGTGCCAGGTCATTTTGACGCTGCAATGCTGGCAGTTGGCTTGCCAGCCGCAGGAGGGGCAGTACAGTGCCGGGGCAAAGCCGCGCCGGTTGAGGAAGACCATCACTTGTTCGCCGCGTGCCAGCGTTTGGCGGATGGCTTGCAGGCTTTGGGGGGTTAAACCGGCTTGTAGCTCGAAGGGGCGGGTGTCTTGGATTTGCAGGTGGGGTTTGCGGGTAGTGCCGGGGCGCTGGTTGAGGCGCACGTAGTGGAAGCGCGCTGTTTGGGCGTTGTAGAGCGATTCCAGCGAGGGGGTGGCGGTTCCCATGACGATGGGGATATCGAGCATTTGCGCCCGCTTGATGGCAAGGTCACGGGCGTGGTAGCGGAAGCCTTCCTGTTGTTTCAGGGAGGCGTCATGTTCTTCGTCGATCACGATCAGCCCTAGGTGAGGGGCGGGGGTGAAAATGGCGGAGCGTGTGCCGATAATGATGCGGGCGTGCCCACTGCGGGCTTGCAGCCATGCTTTGAGGCGTTCGCCGTCACTGAGGGCGGAATGCAGGCAGGCCAGCGGGGTGTCGCCGAAAAAGTGGCGGAAACGCATCAGGAGCTGGGGCGTCAGGCCGATTTCCGGCACGATGACCATGGCTTGCTTACCGGCGGCAAGCAGCGGGGCGATTAGGCGCAGGTAGATTTCGGTTTTGCCGCTGCCGGTGATGCCGTGCAGCAGGATGGGGCGCAGGGGGCTTTGCGTGATTCCATTGCTGAATGCTATTCAGGCATTGTTGTTGTTCGTCGGTGAGGTGGAGACGATGCTTGTCCCTGCGTAGCGATCGGCCCGGCTCCCTTCGCTCCGCTCAGGGGGCGGGGGTGAAGAGCGTCAGCCATTTTTGCAGGCGGCTGGAGAGGGGTTTGGGTTTGCGTAAGGCGATGGGCATGGCGGAGAAGATGACTTCGCCGACCGGGTGGTGATAGTAGCGGGATGCCCATTGCAGCAGTTCCAGCAGGTGCGGGTCGGGCAAGGGCGTGGTGTCGAGGATGGCTTCCACGGGTTTTAGGGTGAAATTACTGTCGGCATCTGTTGGCGTGGGCTGCTTCGACGCTAATGACCAGCCCGACCGCTTGTTGCTTGCCGAATGGTACGAGGACGCGGGTTCCCGGTTCAGGCAGTTGCCCATCGGGTAAGGCGTAGCTGAGCAGGGTGTGCAGCGGGCGGGGGACAGCAATTTGGGCAATGTGGTGGGTTTGATTCATGGGGGCAAGTTTAGCGGAATTCGGACGCGTAAACTTTATAAAAGCTTAACAACTGCTTGCTACATAAGAGGAAATTCCGGTTATGCACAGAAGCTGTGGATAACTCTGTGGAAGAACTGCGGACAGATACCCAGAAGCCTTGTCTAATAAGCACTTTTACACTTTGATCTAAAAAATAGACATTATAAATTTATTGCTTTAAAATCAATGACTTGTATTATTTTTGTGAGCGGTGCTTGACAAACATAAATGAAATATGAACGTAGGGTCATAATGTGGACAACTTATAAAAAAGCTCGGATAAAGTGGGCTGTTTTATGGATTGTCAAGACTTGACGTTCAGGATTCTTTCAGGTTTGTGGTTGATATGTGGGCATATTAAGTTATCCTATCAAGGCAATTTTATTATCTTCTTGGGAGTCCTTATGGCAAACCTGATTGATATACCTGTCGTCGTTAGCACACTGGTAACATTTTTTACGATGGGTGCTTCTGATGCGGCGCTTGAGGCTCTCAAAGGCTTCGCTGTTAATGGCGCGTTGAAGCTGGCTGAATTGAAAGATGAGCTGTTATGCAAGCCCGAAGTTGGGCAGGCGGTGCAGCAGTACCAACAAAATCCTTTGGATATGAGCCTGAAAGCGCAATTGGAAGACGTGCTGACTAAGGCGGTGGCGCAACACCCTGCTTTTCAGCAGCAAACGGCGGTGCAGGTGCAAGGTGACATCAAGGCGGAAAAGGGTAGTGTTGCGGCGGCGGTCATCAATGGCGGTACGATTACGTTGACCAATACCTTCAAAGACTGAGAGCAAGCCATGCCACATGCAGAAAAAGGTTCGGCAGCCGTAGGTCTTGCCTATAACAGCGTCATCCAGATCATCAATGCAGCCGGTGGCTGATTGACGGAAGGCGACATCCGTCAGCACGAACACCAGTACCTTGACTACATGATGCAGGATTGCATGGGGCTGGAATGGCTAGCGTTGGATTTCGGTGTTGTGTTGTCCCCATTACTCTGGCCTCTGAAACCTCTGGACGATGAAACTCTGACATGAGCGAAACGAAAGTATTTGTATCCTATTCATGGAACATCGAGCGCAAGACGGGCATTGTTGCCGAACTCGAAAAGCACTGCCTATCCCGCCATATCCGCCTGCTGCGTGATAACAATGAAATCCGCCACGGCGAGTTGATCCAGCAGTTCATGGATAAACTCACGGGCGGCGAACACGTTATCACCGTTTTCAGCAAGCCCTATTTCCAGTCGCCGTGGTGCATGTACGAGTTGCTGAGGACATGGCAGAAAGGCAGTTTCCAAGAGCGTACCCACCCCATCATCGCCGATGACTGTGATTTGCAGGACATGGCTTACCGGATTGGTGTGGTCAAGTATTGGCTGGCTGAGTATGCAAAAGTCAGGTCTTCACTGGAGGGTGTTGATCCCGCACTGATCGGCAAGGAGTATGAGAAGGCCAATATCATCCGCGACATCAGCCAGAATGCCAGTGAGTTGGTGAACTTCGCGGCAGGCAGGCTTAACACGCCATTGGCGGAACTGCGGGCGCAGGATTATGCCCCGTTGCTGGATTCTATCCAGTCCGGCCAACCAGACACCCCGGCAGGATCATTACCGCAGCCGTCGCAGGGCATCACAGCCAAAAACGGCTCGGTAGCCGCCAGTATTATCCAGAACAGCACTGTCACCATTATCAATGGCAATGTCATCAGCGTGGATGAAATCCGCCAGCGGGAAGCGCATTACCTTACCCGCGTCATCGGGGATTGTGGCGGGTTGGAATGGCTCAGTTTGATAGGCTTGCAGGATGACAATAGCCAAGGGTTAGCACTCGATGCGGTTTATACAGCTTTGCTAACGACTACCACCGAAGCGACACGCGACCTGCACCCCGATGAACGTCAACAAAAACCCTTGTCCGCATTAGATGTGCTGAACCGGGAAAAACGTCTGGTACTGACAGGCGACCCCGGTAGCGGCAAAAGTGCCTTCGTCAATTACCTGATGCTGTGCTTGGCAGGTGAAACGCTGAAAAGCGAGCAAATCAACCTGCACACGCTGACCGCGCCCTTACCTGATGATAACGGCAACCCGCAAACGGAGGGGATCAAAGTTGAGGGCAAGGATGAGCCAGAACAGCGTGAAATCCGCCAAATCTGGCAACAGGGGGCATTGATTCCGGTACGGATCATTCTGCGGGACTTTGCAGCGTCTAGCCATTTTCCAACAGAACAGGAACGTGGGGATGCGGGTCATTTGATGGCTTTCCTGCAAGCCTTGCTGGGATTCAACGATTGCCTCACTTACGTTGAGATACTGAAACAGCGTTTGCGTGATGGTAATGCCTTGGTGATGTTCGACGGCTTGGATGAAGTGCCGCAAGCCGGAGATAGGCGCAAACGCTTGGTTGAGTGCATCGAAGGTTTTGCCAAAAGTTATGCGGGTTGCCGTTTGTTGGTGACGTGCCGCCCGTATGCTTACCGTGACCCGCAGTGGCACATACGCGGTTTTGCGATTTCCCATCTTGCGCCGTTCTCGCGGGGGCAGATTATCCGTTTCATCAACCGCTGGTATGCCAGCCTGAAAACTTTGGATAAAGATGCAACCGCATCGCGTGCGGCAAAGTTGCAAGCCGCCGTGTTTGAGCGTGACTCGCTGGAAGACATGGCGAAACGTCCGCTATTACTGAGCCTGATTGCCTATCTGGATGGCTATCACTATGACTTGCCGGAACGCCGCGCTGAGTTGTATGAGCGGTTGCTGGAATTACTGGTGAACCGCTGGGAAAAGGCACGTTTTAATGCCAAAGACAGCGAAGCCGCCAAACGGCTAGAGCAATACAGCCTCGCCGAATTTTTGCAGATTGGGCAGGATACTATCCGGCGGGTATTGGAGCGGCTGGCATTCCGCGCCCACGCCATGCAGGAAGCGAAACAACGTGAGACTGCTGACATTGCCGAAAAAGACCTGATTTATGAGCTATACGATGAAGCTCGCCGTAATAACCAAAAAGTAGACCAAACGGAAATTTGTGATTATTTGCGTGATCGGGTCGGGATTCTGTATCAGCGGGCGGGGGCGAACGATCAGTGTGCGGTCTACACCTTTCCGCACCGCAGCTTTCAGGAATACCTTGCTGCGGCTTATTTCCGGCGGGCGGAAAAAGACCTGTTCCAAGCCCACCCGAAATGTCGTAAATGGTACGACGTTGCCGCCAAATTGGGCAAGGAAGACCCAGACCGTTGGCGCGAAGTGGTGGTGTTGTCGGGTGGCATCAATGCCCAGAAAGATGCCAGTTCGACTTGGGATTTGTTGGATAAGCTCTGCCCCGAACGGCACAAGGGGTTTGATGCGCAATTGGCTTGGGGCTTACGTCTGGCGGCGGAAATCATGGTGGAAAGCCTGCGTTTGGACGATCTTGCCGATTGGGAACAGGAGGTGCTGGAGCGTATCCGCGTTGCGCTCCCACAAGCGTTAAGTACGCCGTTGCTATCAGCCGTGGAACGTGCCGCCATCGGGCGTTATCTGGCAATCATCGGCGACCCACGCACTGAAATCGTGACCGTTGAGGCTATGCAGTTCTGCGACATCCCCGCAGGCAAGTTCTGGATGGGCAAAGGCAAGCATGACAAAGAAGGTGAAGAATGGTTAGCAGAAACCCCGGCAGGTGAATATGACTTGAGCTACGCTTTTAAGATAGCCAAATATCCGGTGACAGTGGCGCAGTTCAAACAGTTTGTCGATGCTACAGGATTTAAATTAGGCAATGAAAACGCTTTGAGCAGTGCTGCCAATGCGCCTGTGGTTTAGGTATCGCAAGCGGAGGCAATGCAGTTCTGCCAATGGTTGACCGGACACCTGCACGAAAAAAACCTGCTAGCCCCTGATTGGCGTGTGACCTTGCCAGATGAAGCGGAATGGGAAAAAGCCGCACGGGGCGGGTTGGAAAATAATCTTGAACCGCAACGGCGTTACCCGTGGGGTAATGAAATTACGGATGAACATTTGAATTACCAGATGCACATTGGGCAAGTGACAACACCGGGTGTGTACCCGCTAGGTGCAAGCCCCTATGGTTGTGAAGACATGAGCGGCAATGTATGGGAATGGACACGCAGCGAACGGGGTGATTACCCTTACCCAGCGGTTGGCACAGACGAATGGAAGAAACGTACAAACGGCTCACGAGCCGTTTGCGTGTTGCGCGGCGGGGCGTTCCTCAACTATCACCTCAGCGTCCGGTCTGCTGTGCGCCGCTACCTCACGCGCGTCACCCGTCTCAACAACGTTGGATTTCGGTGTTGTGTTGTCCCCATTACTCTGACCGATGAAACCTCTGAACGATGAATCTCTGACATGAGCGAAACGAATGCACCAGTGCAGCAAATGCCGATCTTCAGCAAGACCTATGATCTGCTGGTGTCTCTCGAGAGGCTAGAAGCCGTTACCTGCGTATTTTTGAGCGTAGGCAAAGTGGATGACGCGCTCATATTCATGACCTATACTTCCAGAAAATAGAAGTTTCTGGAATTTTATATGCAAGCTATCACGGAGCAACTGCTGTTCCACCCATTACATGAGCGGATTCTGGATGAAGGGCAACTCGCCAGACTATTGGGCGGAAGCTCTGCCCGCCGCTATGGTTTGGTTAACCGTGCCTTACAAGCGGGGGAATTACAACGGCTCAAACGCGGGCTGTATGTTTTAGCATCGCCATTCCGCCGTACCAAACTTCATCCCTTTGTGCTGGCGCAAAAGCTACTTCCCACCAGTTATGTGTCATTTGAAACCGCCTTGGCGTGGCATGGCTGGATTCCCGAAGCGGTGTATTCAACTGCCAGCGTCACACCGGGGCGCAAAACACTCGAATACCAGCCTGAACCCTTTGGACATTTTTCATTCCATCCGCTTGCCATCCACACTGGCTATTTTTTGGTGCAGGTTGAGCGTATCGAACTAGAGGGGCAAGCCGCATTAGTGGCGCGTCCACTACGTGCATTGATGGATTGGGTTTGCCTGCACAAGCAGCCGTGGCAAGGTTTGGCGTTCCTAGAAGATAGCTTGCGCATTGAGCTTGAACAGCTTCAGTTGGTGACATGGGCTGACATTGCAGCCTTACAGCGCGTTTACAAACACCAGCAGATGCAAGCCTATTTAACCCAACTCGCCCACGCCTTGGGTTTGTCCGTAACAGAGGAGGTAGCCTGATGCTGGAATTGTTACAACAACGGCTTGACCGCTATCAGGCTAAAGATGCGCTGCAAGAAGAACAGGCTCTCAAGGAAATCATGCAGGAAATTGCCTTGTATGCCCTGTGGCGGGCAGGCTTTTTTGAGGTTGCCGCGTTTCAGGGCGGAACCAGTTTGCGCATCCTGCACCAATTGCCGCGCTTTTCCGAAGACTTGGATTTCATGTTGAAACAGCCTGATCGTGCATTTGCGTGGGTGAGTTACTTACAGCCCGTACTGGATGTCTTTGCGTTATTCGGTCTGCGTCCAGAGGTGCTGGATAAAAGTCACATGGATAATGCCATCCGCAAAGCCTTGCTCAAGGATGATTCGATTGGTGGGCAACTGAATCTCTCGTTTTACCCCGGACTCGGCAACAATCCACGCACACCGCGCCATTTAAAAATCAAACTGGAAATCGACGTGAATCCGCCATCTGGTTCGGACTTTGCGTATAGCTATCTGGACTTTCCGCTGGATTTTGAAGTGTGCCATCAGGACTTGGCGAGTAACTTTGCCCTCAAAATTCACGCGCTGTTATGCCGCCCGTATCTCAAAGGGCGTGATTGGTATGATTTCGCGTGGTATGTGAAACAGGGAATTAGCCCCAATTTGCCGCACTTACAAGCCGCTTTACAGCAGGCAGGCGCATGGGCAGGGCAAGAATTCGTGGTGGATAAAGACTGGTTACAGACAACACTATTGGAAAAAGTAGCGACGATTGACTGGCAAGCTGCCGCCAGCGATGTAGAACGCTTTGTGCCAGTATTGGAGCGCCCCAGCCTAAAACTGTGGAGTCCACGTTTCTTCCAACAAAAAATAGCCAATTTGGGAAAAGTGTCGGACTGATGCGGGAATCTTAGCCCCTCTACCCTTGAGGGAGAGGGGTTGGGGTGAGGGGTTTTATCCCTTACAAGTTCTTTCATATTCGCAATCAATTCACTCGCCACCGCCTGCCCGTCGCCATACAGCATCCGGCAGTTGTCAGCGAAGAACAGGTGGTTCTCGATCCCAGAGAAGCCCGCGCCTTGACCACGCTTGACCACGATCACGTTCTTAGCGTAATCCGCGTTCAAAATCGGCATCCCGTAAATCGGGCTGTTCGGGTCAGTGCGCGCAACCGGGTTCACCACGTCGTTTGCACCGATCACCAGCGCCACGTCCGCAGTTTTGAACTCTTCGTTGATCTCGTCCAGATCGTAGATGATGTCATACGGCACGCCCGCTTCCGCCAGCAATACGTTCATGTGCCCCGGCATCCGCCCTGCAACCGGGTGAATCGCAAATTTCACGGTCACGCCGCGTTCTTGCAATTGCTTGGTCATTTCCCAAATCTTGTGCTGCGCTTGCGCCACCGCCATGCCGTAACCGGGGATGATGATGACCTTTTCCGCAAACGCCATCATGATGGCAGCGTCTGGGGATTCAATCGCTTTCATCGAGCCGGTGACTTCCTGCGCTTCGCCCGTGGTTTCGCCGAAATTGCTGAACAAGCACGTTGGTAATCGGGCGGTTCATGGCTTTGGCCATCAATTGCGTCAGCAACGTACCCGCCGAGCCGACCACAATGCCCGCAATCATCATCGCCGGGTTGTCCAGCACATAACCTTCCAAGCCGACCGCAAGGCCAGTGAAGGCGTTATACAGTGAAATCACCACCGGCATATCCGCGCCACCAATCGGCAGGGTCATCATCACCCCAAACGCCAGCGCCAGTGCGAAGAACAGGAACAGCACAAACATGCCGTAATCCGTGCCGCTAGTGGCAATGCCCAACGCCATCCACACCACCACGACAAAGAGCCAGCATTAATGCGTTGTTGGTTTTTGAAGCGGATTGCGCCGCGCAATTGCTTGATGCCTTGCAGCTTGCCGAACGCAATCAGCGAGCCGGAAAACGCTACCGAGCCAATCAATGCGCCGAACACCGCCAGCAATTGCACGGTGCGATCCATCTCGTGCGTGCTTGATCAATTCCACCGCCGCAATCGCCGCCGCTGCACCGCCGCCCATGCCGTTGTAGAGCGCAATCATTTGCGGCATGTCGGTCATGGCGACTTCTTTGCCGGTTTTCCACGCAATACCACCACCGACCGCAATACCGATGATAATCAGCAAGTAATTGCTGTTAACGCTGCGGGTGGACAAAGGTAATGAGCGTTGCCAGCACCATGCCGACACCCGCCCACACGATACCGCGCCGTGCGGTGACCGGGGATGCCATTTGCTTGAGGCCGAGAATGAACAGCACAGCGGCTGCCAGATAAAAAATTTCAACAAACAGGTTCATGATTATTTGCCCCCCTTGCTGCTTTTGAACATTTCCAGCATCCGCTCGGTCACGACGTAACCGCCGACCGCGTTACCTGCTGCCAGCACCACCGCGATGAAACCGACCAGTTGTTCCATGAAGCCTTCCGCCTGACCTAACACCACCATTGCGCCGACCAAGACGATGCCGTGGACGAAGTTTGAACCCGACATCAGCGGGGTGTGCAGGATCACCGGCACTTTGGAAATCACTTCATAGCCGACGAATCCGGCGAGGATGAAGATGTAAATTGCAATAAAACCGTCCATTGTTATGCTCCTTCAACCAGTTGGCGAATGGCTTCGTTCATGATCTTGCCTTCGTGCGTGAGTAACGCGCCTGCAATCACTTCGTCGCTGAAATCGGGGGCGTAAGCGCCACCTTTCAGCATCGGGGTGAGGAAGTTCAGCAGGTTTTTGGCGTACATTTCGGATGCGTGTACCGGCACTTGGCTGGGTACGTTCAGCGGGGCGTGAATGGTCACGCCGTTATGCACGATGGTTTTGCCCGGTTGCGTCAGGGTGCAGTTACCGCCGCCTTCCGCTGCCAAGTCGATAATGACCGCGCCGGATTTCATGCCATCAACGGTGGATTCGGGAATGATTTTCGGGGAAGGGCGACCCGGTACAGCCGCCGTGGTGATCAGCACATCAGCGGTGGCAATGTGTTTTGCCAAGGCTTCTTGCTGTTGCTGCTTTTCTTCGGCAGTCAGTTCGCGTGCGTAACCGCCCGTGCCTTCGGCGGTAATGCCGAGTTCGATGAATTTTGCACCGAGGGATTGCACTTGTTCCTTGGTGGCGGAACGCACGTCATAGGCTTCAACCACTGCACCTAAACGCCGCGCGGTGGCAATCGCTTGCAAACCTGCCACGCCCACGCCAATGATAATGACTTTGGAGGGGCGAATCGTGCCTGCCGCCGTGGTCAGCATCGGGAAAAAGCGTGGTGCAAGGTCAGCACCCATGATGGCGGCTTTGTAACCGGCGATAGCGGCTTGCGAGGACAGCACGTCCATCGACTGCGCCCGCGAAATGCGTGGGATCAGTTCCATCGCAAAGCTGGTGATATTTTTCGCTTTGAGGGCGGCAATCCGTTCTGGGTGTTGGTAAGGCTGCAACATGCCGATTAGCACGCAGCCATCTTTTAATTGCGCAATTTCAGCGTCGGAGGGCGGTTGGACTTTTAGCACGATGTCGGCTTGCTGATACAGATCGCTGGCTGATTGCACCAGCGTAGCACCCGTGAATGCGCTATCAGGAAGGTGGGCGGCACTGCCTGCCCCGGTTTCGACCAGTACTTCTGCTCCCAATTTGGCGAGTTTGGCAATGACGCTGGCTTCAATGGCAACCCGGCGTTCGCCCTCAAAGGTTTCCTTGGGCACAGCCACTTTGATTGACATACTCTCTGTCTCCCCGACCAAAATAAAGGCTGCAATCTTAGCTGAATATGAAGTGGGAATGAAATATTACATGTGGATAGCAAAAAGAAAAGCCGGGCTAGCCCGGCTTTTCTGGATCAGATCCGGTATCCGCAGGGATACTGGATTGATTAAGCTTACTTGCGCGTACCGCGAGCAACCACTTCTACACGACGGTTTTCCGCACGGCCTGCTTTACTGCCGTTGTCAGCCACTGGCTGTGCTTCGCCTTTGCCAGATGCCTGAATAGCAGCAGGCAGGAACGCCTTTGCTGGACAGGTAGTTAGCAACCGCAGCAGCACGCTGTTCAGACAACTTCTGGTTGTAAGCGTCGGAACCTACACTGTCAGTATGGCCTACAACGCTGATGCCGCTGACTTTTGCACCTGCCAAACCGGCTAGGAACTGATCCAGATTCGCTTTGCCAGCCGGTTTCAGGGCAGCCTTGTCAAAGTCGAAGTTGGCATCAGAATTCAGCGTCATTTGCTGAATGGGTTTAGGCGCTGGTGCTGGCTTAGGTGGCGGTGGAGCCGGTGCGGGGGCTGGAGCCGGTCGGGCTGCTTCGCAGCCTTCTGGCATACTGCCGTATTGGGCATTAACGCATTCGTCAAAGCTGTTTTTTACCGCTTTGCCGTCGCTGTTTTGGACGTATTTGCCGTCTTCTGCATTCGCAGTGGTGGCCATCATGACTGCCATGAGGGCAGCGATGCTGATGCCTGCAACTTTCTTCAGAGTCATTGTGATCTCCTTAAGCCTGGTGTTTGAGTTGGGATTGTTGAACCTCTCACCCCTGCACCCGTGAAATACTGATTCTGTCGGCAGTAAGTGGAAGTTACGACTATAGTGTCTTAAATATACAACAACGGCTACGATTATAGGTTACTTTCAGGGTAAGTTCCTATAGTTCTGGGGAATTTTCTTTGTGGGATGCAAAAAGAAAAGCCCCCTGACGCTAGCATCAGGGGGCTTGGCAACCCTTCATAAATCAATCAGATTGATTCGATGGTGGGTTTATTTCTTGTAACGCTTCATGCTGGAACGCGCCGCCGGATCCATCTTGACAGGCCCTTTGTAGTTGCCTTTGGCTTTCACTTTCGGCATAACCGGTGCGTGACGCGGTGCAGCGCGAGGCGTCGGTGCTGGAGCCGCTACTGGAGCCGCAGGTGCTGCTTCACAGCCTTCTGGCTCGAAGCCATACACGTGCACGGACACATTCGCCGAAGCTGTTTTTGACAGCGATGCCATCACCATTTTTGACGATTTTCATGTCTTCAGCGTGAACGCCAGCAGCGGTCAGCATCAGGGCAGCAAAGCTAATGCCTGCAATTTGTTTCAGAGTCATAGTGATCTCCTTCAAGTCTTGATTTTGAGTTCAGTAGTTGGATTGTGCTTTATATTTTAGCGTAGCATGAATACCACAGTTGTGTATATTGCACGACAAAAGCACAATACCCCACAGGTGAATTCTATGCAAGGCAAAAACGGATCGGCGCATAAGCCAATCAATGAATTACTTAATATTATGATGCGCTTGCGTGACCCACAGCAGGGTTGCGCGTGGGACATCAAGCAGACGTGGCAATCCATCCTGCCCGTATACGCTGGAAGAAGTGTACGAGGTGGCGGATGCGGTAGACCGGCAGGATGCGGCGGCGCTGTGTGATGAGCTGGGTGACTTGCTGTTCCAGATCGTGTTTATGGCGCAAATTGCCAGTGAGCAGGGCTTGTTTGACTTCGATGATGTGGCGGCAGGCATTTCCCGCAAAATGATCCGGCGGCATCCGCATGTGTTTGGTGATGCAGTGTATGCCGATGAGCAGGCGCAAAAGCAGGCATGGGATGCAATCAAGCAAGAGGAGCGGCAAACCCAACCAGAACCGCAAGGCTTTTTTGCTGGAATCCCCGCTGCTATGCCTGCGTTGCGGCGTAGCCAAAAAGTGCAGCGCCGTGCCGCCGAGGTGGGGTTTGACTGGGATCATTGGCAACAGGTGATCCCCAAAATCCACGAGGAATTGGATGAAGTGGTGGATGCGGTGGCTAAAGGCGAGTCACA
Source organism: uncultured Gammaproteobacteria bacterium (assembly GCA_963818325.1). Lineage (GTDB taxonomy): Bacteria > Pseudomonadota > Gammaproteobacteria > Thiotrichales > Thiotrichaceae > Thiothrix. The sequence continues at coordinate 255,745 of CAWFRV010000020.1, forward strand.
GGCACGCATTGAGGAAGAAGTGGGTGATGTGCTGATGGGGGCAACCAATATGGCGCGTAAGCTGGGGGTTAATGCCGAAAATGCCTTGCGTTTGTCCAACCTAAAGTTTGAGCGGCGTTTTCTGCGGGTGGAAGCCTTGTTGGCGGCGGCGGGCATTGCATTGGCGGATGCCAACCTTGAACAGATGGAAAGTGCGTGGAATACTGCTAAACAGGAAGAAAAATAAAGCCCCCAGCAGGTGGGGGCAGTCAACACGGGCAAATGTTATTATTATTCAACTATTATTGTTGTTCTCAACAATGAAACTCCCGAGTAAAGTCCCCCTGCGTTATCCGCAGGGGGGAGAGGAGTCGAGGTATGGTCAGGCGCTTTATTGTTATTAATGCTTATGCCTGCTCTCTACCTCTTGGGGCTTGCTGGTAAATGCTTTCCTTAACCCTTTTCTTATTATTATTGTCATTCCTTTTTGTCTTCCCTTTCCAGACCTTCTAGTCTTTGCCGTCTCAGTCTGTGCAAGGGATATTGCAACCCCTGTGCCAACTGGGGTGCAAAACAGTTAAGTCATTAATTTTATTGATTTATAGATAAGATTGGATGAGTGTTGTAGCTGGGCTTGGCAGCTAATATTCCTGTCAGAAAGTGACAGAAATGACACTTCTGGCATGACAACGCGGTGTCAGGTGACAATGGGGTGACGCAGGCGTGTCACTTTAAGCTGGCGCGGAGGGCTTGGCGGATCATTTCTTCGACACTCAAGCCTTGGTCGGCGTAAGCGGCAATCATCTGGCTGGCTTGTGGGGGTTTGTAGCCAAGTGCCAGCAAGGCGTTAATGGCTTCATCGCTGACCGATACAGCGGAGTGAGGCGCGTGCTATATCGGTAGCACTGATGTCATGCCCGTCCGATTTGGGCAAACGGTCACGTAACTCAATCACCAGCCGTTCCGCCGTTTTCTTGCCCACACCGGGGATGCGGCTCAGGCGGGCAATGTCACCTGCGTGGATCACTTGGTTGAATTCGAGCGGATTCATCCCCGACACAATCGCCAGCGCCATTTTCGGCCCCACCCCATTCACTTTCAGCAGGTGGCGGAACAGTTCGCGTTCGGTTTGGGAGCTGAAGCCGTAGAGCAATTGGGCATCTTCGCGCACCACAAAATGGGTGTAGAGGGTGACTTCCGCGTGCAGTTCCGGCAGATCGTAGAAGGTGGTCATGGATGCCTGCACTTCGTAGCCGACACCATTCACATCCAGCATCAAATCCGGTGGTTGTTTGATCAGCAGTTTGCCGCGTAATAATCCAATCATGATAGGCGCCTCTTAACGCCCTCACCCCTTGAGGGGGAGGGTTGGGGTGGGGGTGATCTTGTCGTTTGCGCAATCCGGTGTTGCAAATGGCTGGCATGGGCATGGCACAGCGCCACCGCCAGCGCATCCGCCGCATCCGCTTGCAAGCGCCCTTGCAGGCTGAGCAGCAGTTTGACCATGTGCTGCACTTGGGCTTTTTCTGCCCCGCCTTTGCCCACGGTGGCTTGCTTGATTTCTTTCGGGCTGTATTCTGCTACCGGCAGACCGGCGATGACGCCCGCGCAAATCGCTGCACCGCGTGCTTGCCCTAATTTTAGTGCAGATGCGGGATTGTTGGAGACGAAAACGTTTTCTATCGCCATGGTTTGCGGCTGGTATTCGTGGATGATGCGGGTGAGTTCGCGGAAAATTGTCCCCAGCCGTTCGGTGAAAGGGTGCGTCACCCAAGCGTAGGCAGGTGCTGAAAATATGCTGGCTGCGTTGCCCGTCGGTGTCGATGATGCCGATTCCCGTCTGGCGGGAACCGGGGTCGATGCCGAGGATACGGCGTAGGGTCACTTAGCCATGTGCCTCAAGTGCTTCATCGCTGAAATCGGCATTGGTGAAGACTTCTTGCACGTCGTCAAGGTCTTCCAGCATGTCGATCATTTTGAGCAGTTTGGCGGCAGTGTCGCCTTCCACGAAAGTGGGTTGTCGGCACGCATGGTCACTTCATCATGATCCGGGGTGAAACCGGCGGCGATCAGGGCGGTTTTGACGGCGGCAAAATCTTCCGGGCTGGTGACGATTTCGGCGGAACCGTCGTCTTCGGTCTGCATGTCGTCAGCGCCTGCTTCCAAGGCGGCTTCCAGCAGCTTTTCTTCGTCAAAGCCGGGGGCGAAGTTCATTACGCCGATTTTCTTGAATTGGAAGGCTACCGAGCCATTCGTGCCAAGGTTGCCGCCGTGCTTGGTGAAGGCGTGGCGCACTTCGCCGACGGTGCGGTTGACGTTATCGGTCATGGTTTCGACGATGACCGCAATGCCGCCAGGGCCGTAGCCTTCGTAACGCACTTCCACATAGTTATCCATGCTGGTTTCACCCGCGCCGCGCTTGCAGGCTTTTTCGATGGTGTCGCGGGTCATGTTGGCACTCAGCCCTTTATCCACCGCCAAGCGTAAGCGCGGGTTGGCGTTGGGGTCGGAGGTTTTGCCCTCGCGTGCCGCGACGGTGATTTCGCGGATGATTTTCGTCCAGATTTTGCCGCGTTTTTTATCAACTGCGGCTTTCTGATGTTTGATGTTTGCCCATTTGCTATGACCGGCCATGTCGAACTCTCGTCTTTAGTCTCAAAAAGTGCGTTGCAGTTTAGACATAATTTCAGACTTCATCATCTCAAAATCTGCTCAGGCCACATCGGGACAACACCAGTCAGAAGTGTCTTCCCAGCGCGTAGGGGGGATACCTTCTTCGGCTGGCTTCGTCGTAAATGACTAAACAGCCATGCAGTATTTGTCCTTTTTCGGTGATCAATGTGACGCTGGTAAGTCAAAAGGCATATGGTAGCCCTTATCCAACAAGGAGGCGAGTTGTATGAACACGGGCGTTTTGTATTGGGGCTACGGCATGGGTTTGGGGGAGGGTATCAAGCAGGGCAAGGAAGGCGTGAGGGCATGAAAGCGGGCCTCAAAGCAGGTATCAAGGAACACATGGTGACCACCTTGGTGGATGCCAAGCCCGTTCCCGGTATGCACGAAGACTTGCACCAGCAGGTCAAGGATGAATTGCTCAAAGCGATTAATACCAAGACCTGAACAGAAAAAATCGCGCCTCCCGCCCAAACCCGGTGTCGTGGGGATGTTGTGGGAGGAATTCGGCGGCTGGCTACTGATTGCTGGATTTATTTTGCTGCTTGTATACCTGTTCCGTTCGGGGTAAAAATGGCTGGTATTTTCATTTCCCCTGACAACAAACTGAAAGCAGCACCCATGAAAACAGCACCCCGTGAAATCGCTACCCCTTGCCCACAAATGTCCCTGAAAGTGCCGGAAGGCATGACGCAGGTGGAATTCTTCAACAGCCCCGCCAACCTGAAAAATCTGGCGGAAGAAAACGGCCTGTTCCGCACCCCCGAAGACTTGCTGATGTACCGCAAGCTGGTCGGGCATAGTGTGGAATTTGACACTTCCATCATTCTGGATTCAGTTCGCGCCGCATCCTTGACCCACTGGGCAGGCCGGTGCGCCGTGACCAGATGAAGCGTCAGGAAAAAAAGGTCTGGTCGAAGATGACGCAGATCATTTGCGACTACATGTTTGAAAAATACCCTGACCCTGCCGAACACCTGATTCTGTGCGGGGAAGCTAGCCTCGATTCCACTTGGCCTTTGAACAAGCCGGGTGTGCCCAGTATCCGCATGATCCACAACCATTTCATGGTGTTCCCGATGGCGCAGTTGCGCGATGCCAAGGAAGCGGATGCCAATAACCCCAACCTGACTGACAGTGGGCATAACACCCTGTTTCTGCGCCAGTTGAGCGAAGCTTACCGCAAGTTTCTGGAAGTGTTGGATTTGCAAATCCTCAAGCTGCTGCCCACCGAAGATGCGGCGCTGAGCTTGACCGGCTACCCGCAAGGCTTGCCGTGCTGGGAAGTGCTAGGCGGGGCGGAACGCCTGAAAGACCAGTATTTCTGGTATGAATACGAGCAGGTATTGCGCGGCTTTCTGGATTTCTACCGCACCTTTTTCACGCTGGTGGCGACGGGTGAAGCGCGCGTGCCGGATGATGCTGAATTTTGCCAACCAGATTGATGATGTATTGCTGGGCAACCAACGTTTTGTGCGGGTAGCGCGGGATTTGCGCGAAAAAGTGATCCAAGACCCGCAGTTTGCCAATGACATCCGCTGGCGTCCGGCTTACAAGCAAATCCTGTTCCGCGATGATAAGGGGCGCTTGGTGGTGACGATTTCGCAGAATTCGGTGGGCAATGCCATTACTGAATTGCTGGGGATTGTGGTCAAGCGCCAAGTGGATTCTGAGGCTTATGCCGCAGTGGAAGAAGGGCTTGGTGAGCCGCTTGCTGGAAGTGCGCGAACGCTTGCAAGCGGCAAATCTGGGCGAGTCATTGTCGGCACCGTGCTGGCCTAATGGGCGTTACCAGCCTTGCCGTTGATGGCGAATCGGTAGCGGGCAACCGTGTGTTGCGCGGTTGCTGCTTAGCTTGCGGTGCAAGGCTTGGGTTTCAGGGCTGGGGGCAACGCCGAGTTCGTGTTGCAGCAGCCGTTGGCAACGCTTGTACCAATTCAGCGCCGCCGCTGTATCACCTAAGCCCGCGCTGGCTTGCATCAATGCTCGGTAGGCGGGTTCTTGCAGCGGGTCAATGGCAAGCAAACGGCTGGCAGTCAGGATGGCGGCGGGGTAATCCTGCTGTTGCAGCAAGGCCGCCAGCCGTTGGCGCATGGTGCTGGTTGCCCGCACGCTGTAATCGTTGCGGTAATTGGCCAGCCAGTCTTCAAACATATCCGAACGCGGGTTGCAGCCTTCCAGCAATTCCCCCTGATAGAGGCGGATGGCTTGGTCGAGTGAACGCTTCATCCCCGCGTGCCAATGCTGCATTGAAAGCCAGCGCATCGACGTTCAGTATCTGATCATCCAGCAGCACCGATTCACGGGTGGTGTGCAATACGCCCGCTGTTTCCGGCACGATTCTGTGCAGTTCCACCAGTGTTTGCCGCAGGCTGTGGCGTGCCTGTGCTTCATCACTATCCGGCCACAGGATCGACGCTAGCTTTTCGCGCAAGTGTTCACGGCGGGGTTCAACGCTAGCCAAGCCAGCAGGGCTTTGGCTTTGCGGGTGGCGGGGTTGAGCGGCTTGCCGCTGGCATCCGCCAGATGAAACCCGCCAAACAGGGTGAGGGTAAATTTATGCATGGCTTTCAATCTTCACGTTACGTTTTGACTCTGGGTTGACGTTGCTCCGTTATCCTGCCTAGCCATAGGGTAATAAATATTAGTTTTTTATTATTTTCTTACATTCTAACGTAAAGGTGAAGATCATGAACATGAAAAAAATGGGTGGTTTTGTTGACCCGATCACACTCGGTTTCTTGTTGACCATTGCTATCGGCAGCATGGGTGCAGCGACTAATGCCAAGATTCAGAAAGCTGAGCTGGCAAAAGCACAAGTAGCTGCTCCGGTCGTGCAAGTGGCAGGCCGTTAATGGTATAAGTCGTTAAGCGTGAAGGTGAGTTTTCGTCCTAGCGGTTTGTCTTGGTCTGAGTTGTCCCTGTCAGCATTATGGCTGACTGGGGCTGCCAGCACTTTGTCGATGCGCGTGCCATCCATATCCACCACTTCCAGCCGCCAGCCTTCCCAATCGCAATGGTCGGCGGTTTGCGGCAAACGCCCCAGTTGCAGCATCAACATGCCGCTGAGGGTGTGGTAGCGGCCTTTGTCTTCTTCGGGGACAGTGCGCAAACCCAAGCCGGTCTTTGAGTTCGGGGATCGGGATCAGCCCATCCAGTCAGCCAACTGCCATCGTCGCGCTGTACCGCCCACGCATCGTCCTGATGTTGCGGTTTGAATTCGCCGGTAATCGCTTCCATCATGTCGTGCAGGGTGACGATGCCTTGCACTTCGCCGTATTCGTCGATGATGAACACCATTTGCCCGCCGGAATCCTTGAAATTTTCCAGCAACTCCATGCCGGTGAGCGATTCGGGGACGAATACCGCCGGTTTGAGGTATTCGGTCAGGTTGGGTTGTTCGCCGCGCAACATCTGGTTGAGCAATTGGCTGGTGCTGACAATGCCGAGGACTTCTTCCCAATTGCCGCGCACCACCGGGAAGCGTGAATAGCGGTGCGCTTCGACGTTGTTGAGGTTGTCTTCCAGAATTTTTTCCACATCCAGATACACCACGTCATTGCGCGGAACCATGAAGGAGGCAATTTGGCGGTCATCCAGCCGGAACACATTGCGCACCATTTGGTGTTCCTGCTGTTCGATCACGCCTGCATCAGAACCTTCGCTGAGCAATAAGTGGATGTCTTCTTCGGTCACACCCGCGCCGCCATCATCTTTCACCCCTAAGAGGCGCAACAGCAAGTGGGTGGAACCGGATAGCAGTAGCACAAACGGTTTGGTGAGAATGGCTAGCCATAGCATCGGGCGGGCGACGAAACGGGCAATGGCTTCCGGGCTGATTTGCCCGATGCGCTTGGGGACAAGTTCGCCCAGCACGATGGAAAAATAGGTGATGCTGACCACCACCAGCACGGTTGCCAGCGGGTTGGCAATGTCAGCCGCCATGACCCCAACCTTGCAACCAGGTGCTGAATGGTGGGCTGAGGGCGGCTTCCCCGACGATACCGTTCAATACGCCGATGGAGGTGATGCCGATTTGTACCGCTGACATGAATTAGGTGGGGTCTTCGCCTAAGCGCAACGCGGTGGCGGCGGCGCTATCGCCTTGCTGGGCAAGGTTTTGCAGGCGGGCTTTGCGGGCGGCGACCAGCGCGATTTCTGACATGGCAAAAAAGCCATTTAATAAGATCAGGCCAAATAAAATGGCAATGTCCATGAGACTAATGAATTCCGTTCTTAAAAAGAATGGCGGCATTGTACCTGTGATTGTTACCATTTTCGCTATTTCAGCCACATTTTTGACGCAAACCTATGAAACTGATCAGTTGCGAATACCAAAACCAGACCTTATGTCGGCATTGTTGAGGCGGATGTTGCCATACTTCCGGCACTTGACCCGGCGTTTGACCAGCCTGAATGGCGTGACATGCTGACGTTGATTGACAGTGGGATTGACTTGCAGGCGGTGCGGGCGCAGGCGACGCCGCTGATGCGTGTGCCGCTTAGCGCACTGACGCTTGCTTGCACCGATCCCGCGCCCGCGCAAAAACGTGATGTGCCTCGGCTTGAATTATCTGGAACATGCCGAAGAAACCGCGAGCCAAATCGGGCGTACTGGCAAAGCGCCGCAATACCCGATCGTGTTTACCAAATGCCCCACCAGTGTGATTGGGCATGAAGCGGCAGTGCCGTTTGACCCGGACACTTGTTCCCAACTGGATTGGGAGGCGGAACTGGGTGTGGTACTGGGCAAGGGCGGCAAGAAGATTGCCCGCGAGAATGCACTGGCGCATGTGTTTGGTTACACCGTGATCAATGATTTGAGTGCGCGCGACATCCAGTTGAACCACAAGCAGTATTTTCTCGGCAAGAGCTTGGATGGTGGCTGCCCGATGGGGCCGTGGATTGTGACGGCAGATGAGATTGCCGACCCGCAAAACCTCAACGATTGCTTGCCGGGTGAATGGGGTGACCAAGCAGGCATCCAATACCCGCAATATGATTTTCGACGTTGCCAGCATTATTGAATGGCTGTCACGCGGCATGACGCTGGAAGCGGGGGATGTGATTGCCACCGGTACGCCGAGCGGTGTGGGGTTTGTGCGCGATCCGCCGGAGTTCTTGTTGCCGGGGGATGTGGTGGAGTGTGAGGTGGAAAGTGTTGGCGTTTTGCGCAATAAAATTGCCTAACCCCCACTACATTGCCGCTAAGCCGATCCAGCGCCCGGTAACTCAATGCTTCGCTCAAATGCGCGGTGCGGATGGCTTCACTTTCCGCCAAATCCGCAATGGTACGCGCCACTTTGAGGATGCGGTGATACGCCCGTGCCGACAGTTTGAAACGTTCCATCGCGGTGTTCAGCAGCTTCTGGTCTTTTTCCACCAATACGCAATACTGGTCAACATCGCGCCCACTCAAGGCATTGTTGATTTTGCCTTGGCGGGCGTGTTGGCGGCTACGGGCAGCTTCGACCCGCTGGCGGACTACCGCGCTGGTTTCGCCGTGTTTGAAGGCTTGCAGGTCTTCTTGTTTCACCCGTGGCACTTCGATTTGCAGGTCGATGCGGTCGAGGAACGGGGCGGAAATGCGGCTGCGGTGCTTGCGCTGGCGTTCCGGGGTGCATTCGCAATTTTCGCGCAAATCACAGGCGCGGCCTTGCGGGCAAGGGTTCATCGCCGCCACCAACTGGAATTTGGCGGGGTAAGTGGCTTGGCGGGCAGCGCGTGACAGGGTGATTTTGCCGGTTTCCAGCGGTTCGCGCAGCACGTCGAGTACGCTGCGGTCGAATTCGGTGAGTTCGTCGAGGAATAGGATGCCGTGGTGGGCAAGCGAAATTTCCCCCGGTCGCACTTGCGAACCACCACCGACCAGCGCCACGCCGGATGAGGTGTGGTGCGGTTCGCGTACCGGGCGTTGCCCCCAGCGGCTGGCATCAAACCCGTGGTGGCTGATGGAGGCAATCGCGGCGGATTCGAGTGCTTCATCTTCAGACAGCGGCGGCAAAATCGTGGCAAGCCGGTTCGCCAGCATGGTTTTGCCGGTTCCGGGTGGCCCGACCATCAGCAGGTTATGGCCTCCGGCAGCGGCAATTTCCAGCGCCCGCCGTGCCATGAATTGCCCCTTCACGTCACTTAGATCAAACGGGTATTCAATTTCAGCCGTTTCAATGGCCTGTTCCCAGCGCACCAGCGGTTCACTGCCGTGCAGGTGTTCCACTACTTCGCTGAGGTTGCTGGCGGCGTACACCTTCAGACCCTTGATCAGGCTGGCTTCGGCGGCATTTTCCTGTGGCACGATCAGGGCGTGACCCGCTTGCAGGGCGGCGAATGCGGTGGGCAGCACCCCGCGCACCGGGCGCAATTGCCCGCCTAGCGACAATTCGCCAATGAATTCATAGTCTTGCAGGGATTCGGTGGGGATTTGCTCACTTGCCGCCAGCATCCCGATGGCAATCGGCAGGTCGAAACGTCCGCCATCCTTGGGAATATCCGCCGGGGCAAGGTTGACCGTAATGCGCCGCAGCGGGAAGTTGAAACCGGAATTGGTCATGGCGGCACGTACCCGGTCACGGCTTTCCTTCACCGCCGTTTCTGGCAGGCCGACGATGGAAACACCGGGTAGGCCATTCGCCAGATGCACTTCCACGCTTACCAGTGGTGCATCCAGCCCGCTGTTGGTGCGGCTGTAAACGATTGCAAGGCTCATCATTATTATTGCTGACTATTGGCGCTTTAAAGCTCCCGATTTTGCGGTTTTCCCCAGATTTGCTCAAAAAAAGTCGACAAAAGGCGAAAGGGGTGTCTGGCACATAAGTTGCTTTCATAAATGGCAGCGCACGTATGTCGCTTCTTTGGCTACGGTTGTGAAATTAATCACAGTTTTTCCGGTCGTAAATAGATATAACGTAGCAAATAAACAACAGTTGAATTTAGGGGATAAAACCATGAGCAGTAACAACGATACTAACAACCAGCGCCGCGCTGTTCCCAGCGTGACACCTTACCCGCAAGCCAGCCAGATTTGCTCACGTCATGGTACTGCCACCACGGAGCAGGGGCAGCGCAAGGTTTATGCGCGTAATACGTTCATTACCCGTGATCCGCACGAAAAGGTGTTGCAATACTACAGCGAACAATTCGGTCAGCCGGTGCAACAGTCCGGTTCAGTCTGCTGGCATCAGGAAACCCACAGTGGCAAGCAGCATATTTTGGTGGAGCTGACTGTTGAAAACCCTCAGGCTGATCAGCAGCAGTCACAGGAACAGCAGACGCTGATCAAATCTTATTGTGTGGTGACATCAGGTGGTCAGGCAGGCTAATGGGCGAGGGATTGCGGTCGGGGTTGCGGTTATTGCCGTGTATAAAAGTGGCGCACCCGGCTGGAATCGAACCAGCGACCCTTGGCTTCGGAGGCCAATACTCTATCCCCTGAGCTACGGATGCATTGTGAAAGCGCATCATACCCAACCCTTGGCCCTACGTCTATCACCGCATGACGGCGGGAAACCGCATCTTTAGTATGATTCAGGTCAAGTTTTCGTGCCTGATGCATAGCGAATATTAGTAATTTTGAATATAATCCGCCGGTTTACGATTTTCTGATTCTTAAGATTCACTAGATTGCTGGGCACTATCGCCCAGTCTACAGGAGGATAAATGTGGCTCACTCTACACATAAAGACCCAATGGCCAAGCCAGTACTGATTGGCGGTCTTGCTTTTGATCGGCACAGCGGTGGCTGTACTGGTTTCCAGCTTGTTCAGCACGATTGAGAAAAACTCAATCAAAGGTGCTGAAGATACGACGATGCAAGCGGCGGCGGCTGATGCCAACCTTGCGCCGATTGGTTCGGTCAATGCGGTGGACAAATCCATCGTCAAGGCAGCGCGTTCTGGTGATGCGGTCTATAACGCTGTTTGTACTTCCTGCCACGCGGCGGGTGTATTGGGTGCACCGAAGATCGACGACAAGGCTGCATGGGCTCCACGTGTTGCTCAGGGTCTGGATGGCTTGATGAAAAATGCGGTTAACGGCATTCGTTCCATGCCTGCGCGTGGTGGTGACCCGACGATCACTGATGAAGAGCTGAGCAATGCTATTGTTTACATGACAGGCAAAGCAGGTCACGACCTCTCCAGCCAAGTGAAAGCGGCTGCCCCTGCGGGTGATGCTGCAAAGCTGCGGCTCCAGCACCTGCTGACAAAGCTGCTGCACCAGCCGCTGCTGCTAAAGAGGCTCGCTGCGCCAGCCGCTGCCGCTGCTGCTCCAGCCGCTGCTGAAAAGCTGCTGCAGCTGCCGCTGCCGCCACTGCTGCTGATAAAGCTGCTGCTGCTGCCCCTGCTGCTGCGCCAGCTGCTGCTGATGCGCAGCTGCTGCTCCGCTGCTGCCAGAAGCTGCTGCAAAGCGCCTGCCTGCTGCCGTTGATGGTGAAAAAGTTTACAAAGGTATCTGCTTCTCCTGCCATGACGTAGGTGTTGCGGGTTCCCCTAAACTGGGTGACAAAGCAGCATGGGGTCCACGTGTTGCCACTGGCAATGACGCCCTGTACACCAGCGCACTCAAAGGCAAGAACGCTATGCCTGCCAAAGGTGGCAATGCTGCCCTGTCAGATGATGAAGTCAAGGCTGCGGTTGACTTCATGGTTGGCAAAGCCAAGTAAGCAGTTTCTGCTGGTCACTTTTCAGGAAAGGCGCTGTTTCAGCGCCTTTCTTGTTTGCAGCGCAATAAAATCCCGTTAGCATGGCGCTTCATGAATACCCACCTACCGAATACCAATGGCGTGACCTGTTCCGGCAGGCGCTTAGCTCACCGCAAGGAACTGCTGTTGGCCAATGGCATCGCTGTGCTTGCGGCGCTTATTAGTGTGCCTATTCCGCTGCTGATCCCGTTGCTGGTTGATGAAGTGCTGCTCCACAAGCCGGGCTGGATGGTTGCTAGCATGGACAGCCTGTTCCCGGCAAGCTGGCATGGGCCGGTGCTGTACATCACCGCGCTCACTGTGCTGACGGTGATCATGCGTCTGGCATGGCTGGTCACTTCGGTCTACCAGACCCGCGAATTCACCCTGATCAGCAAGGATCTGACCTACAGCATCCGCCGCCGCCTGTTGCAGCACCTCGAAACCATTTCCATGACCGAATACGAAACCCTCGGCAGCGGCACGGTCAGCTCGCGGCTGGTGGTGGATGTGGAAACCATCGACAGTTTCCTCGGCGCGAGCATCAGCAAGTTCATCGTCGCGGTGCTGTCGCTGGTAGGGGTAACGGTGGTGTTGCTGTGGCTGCACTGGCAATTGGCGCTGTTCATCCTGTTCCTCAACCCGCTGGTGATTTTGCTGACCACCAAGCTCGGCAAATACGTCAAGGATCTGAAAAAACAGGAAAACAGTGCATTTGAGCTGTTCCAGCAGGCGCTGACCGAGACGCTCGACACCATCCAGCAAATCCGTGCCAGCAACCGTGCCGGGGGCTTTTTCCAGCGGGTGGTAGGGCAGGCGCAAGAGGTGAAAGTCCATGCAGGGCGTTTCGCTTGGCGCAGTGATGCCGCCAACCGGCTATCGTTTACGGTGTTCATCTCCGGCTTCGACCTGTTCCGCGCGGTCAGTATGCTGATGGTGGTGTTTTCCGACCTGAGCATCGGCGAAATGCTGGCGGTGTTCAGCTACCTGTGGTTCATGATGGGGCCGGTGCAGGAAGTGCTGGCAATCCAGTACGGCTGGTATGGCGCACGGGCAGCCTTGCAGCGCATCAACACCCTGCTGGCGATGCAGCCGGAACCGCATTACCCGCACCTCCACAACCCGTTTGCGGGCAAAACCACGGTCAGTGTGCGGGCCGAGAACATTACCTTTGCCTACGGTGACAAGCCACCGGTGCTGAAAGATGTGAACCTGACCATTCAAGGCCGGGCAGAAAATCGCACTGGTGGGAGCAAGTGGTGGCGGCAAATCCACCTTCGTGCAAGTGTTGCTGGGGCTTTACCAGCCGCAACAGGGGCAGTTGTATTTTGATGGCGTGCCAGTGACTGAAATCGGGCTGGACGTGGTGCGCGAACACGTCGCCACGGTGTTGCAACAACCGGCACTGTTCAACGACACGGTACGCGCCAACCTGACGTTGGGGCGCGAGTTGCCCGATGAAAAACTGTGGGAAGCCTTGCACATTGCGCAACTGGAAGACAGCATCCGCGAACAGCCGCAGGGTCTGGATACCATCGTCGGGCGCCAAGGGATGCGCCTGTCCGGTGGGCAACGCCAGCGGCTGGCGATTGCCCGCATGATCCTTTCCAACCCCAGCGTGGTGATCCTCGATGAAGCCACTTCGGCGCTGGACATGGAAACCGAGCAGAAACTGCACGCGGCAATGAGCGAATTCCTCAAGGCGCGTACTACCCTGATCATCGCCCACCGCCTCAGTGCGGTGCGGCAGGCGGATCATATTTTCGTGTTCGAGGATGGCGGCATCAGCGAACAGGGGAGTCATCAGCAATTGCTGGCGCAGGATGGTCTGTACCGGAAGCTGTACGGGGAAGCTTAGCCTCGCCCGCCGTCAGCGCATACCAGTCGAAGTGCCGCGTTGCCAGCATCAGCACCGCCAGTGCCACGAAGATCAGCACGCTGCCCATCAGCAAGGCGTTTTCTTCGGCCTGCAAGATCATGTAGAGCAGCGCATACAGCCCTGCCAGCCCCGAACCCAGCAGCAGCCCCAACTTGCGGCTGTGCAAAATTGCCCCGAAATACAGCGTCAGCAATCCGGTACTCGCCAAGGCTGCCACCCCATACGCTGCCACAAACGCAAGGTGTTCCGACAGCGAAATCAGCAGCAGATAAAACACCAGCAGCGCAAACCCGACCAGGGTGTATTGCACCGGATGCACCCGCAGTTTTTTCAGCAATTCAAACAGGATCAGCACCACGAAAGTCAGCACGATGAACAGCAGCGGCGTATTTCACGCTGCGTTCGGATTGCTGGTAGACATCCACCGGCTGCATCAGGCTCGAAACCGACCGCACGCTCCAGCAGGTTGGCGCATTCACCCTTGCGGCATTGTTCCAGCGCGCCAGCTGACGTTGAAGGAAAATGACGAGGCACGCCATTGGGCAGTGAAACCCGCAGCGGTGATGTCGCGTTTGACCGGCAGCAATTCGCCGCTGAAGCTGGGGTTAGGCCAGTCGGCAGCCAGTTGCACGCTGGTATCTTCCGACAGCAGGGCAAAATTCATCGCCCGCATTCCGTTGAGTTCCAGCTCGAAGGCGAAAGGCAGGCGGGCTTCCGCATCCAGCGCAAGGTCGGGAAGTTTGGCGTGCATCCCGGCGGCAGCGCCGTTCCCCGGCAGGTTGCTGCCCGGCTGGAAGGCGAGTTTGCCGCCGTTCCATGTCAGGCTGGGCGGGGCAACGATGCCGCGCTGGTCACGTACCATGCACCGCCAGATAGGGTTTTTCCCAGCGAAATTGCTTGTCCTTATTGTCTGCCAGCAGTTCCAGCAAGGGTTGGTTGCTGAATTCGCCGCTGACTTGCAAACCGCTGGCGTAAACCGGCACGTCATAAATGCCGCGTGAGCGCAGGCTGCTGTCCAGCTTGCTGTGGATGTCGAGTTTTTTGGGTAATAAATACAGCGTATCGTTGAGCGTTTCCTCGCGGATGGTTTCACGTTCCAGCCCGGTATTGGCATCCTTGACGCTTTCCTTGCGGCTGAACGTCAATTGGTAGGGAACCGCCAGTACCGGCCCCGCCAGCGTTTGTTCCCCCGGCCAGCTTTGCCCGATGCTCTGGTACGCCTGTTCACGCCAGCCTGCACGTTCCCCCACCAGACCGAGGATGAAGGCTTGCGGGATCAGCAAAAACACCATGATGAAGGCGATGGCGGCAAATTTGAGGTAAAAACGCCGGTTGTGCATGGGAATCTCCGTGTTGTTAGTGGTGGGCTAACTATAAGAAATAGTGATGGAGATTTCGGTGGGGGCGGTGTGGAAAAACGGTGGAGGGTGGTGCAGGTTTGGTGCAGAACTTTTTCGGTGTGATAAACTCTTAAGCAATCTACCCGGTAATAATACGATGCCCCAAACGCTCACTCCACCACCACCTAACCCAGCTCGCCAACCCCATCGACGCCACCAACCTCCAGCGTTTCTTCAAAACCGCCCCCGGCGAATACGGCGCGGGCGACCAGTTCCGTGGCATCCGCGTCCCCGCGCTGCGGCAACTGGTGAAGCAATACCCGAACCTCAGCCTGCCGGAGGTGGAAACCCTGCTGCATTCGCCGTGGCACGAAGACCGCCTGCTGGCGCTGCTGATGCTGGTACACCAATACCCCAAGGCGGACGCACCCAAACAGGCGGACATTTTCGCGCTTTACCTGCGCAACCTGCCGCACATCAACAACTGGGATTTGGTCGATTCCTCCGCCGAACACATCATCGGCGCACACCTGCTGGCGCAAGACCGGGCATTGCTCACCCAACTGGTCACTTCCACCAAGCTGTGGGAACGGCGGATCGCGGTGATGGCAACCTTCCACTTCATCAAGCGCGGTGACTTTGCCGACACCCTCACGCTGGCAGCACGGCTGCTTACTGACCGCGAAGACCTGATCCACAAAGCGGTGGGCTGGATGCTGCGCGAAATCGGCAAACGCGACAGGCAGGCGGAAGAAACCTTCCTGCAAGCGCATTACCGCCAGATGCCGCGCACCATGCTGCGTTACGCGATTGAGAAATTCCCGGAAGTGCACCGCTTGCAGTATTTGCGCGGCACAGTAGGCACGGCTTAGATTTAGCGCACACGCTTGTTCCTTGTTTACCTACAAACCTATACTCCAAATGTGCATACCAACAAGGAGGTGGGACTTATGGCAAATCTCGAACTCGACGATGACCTGATCGAAGCAGTAACCAAACTCAGTGGTTTAAAAACCAAACGGGAGGCTGTTACCCACGCTTTGCAGGAATATATCCAACGCCACAAACGCGCCTCAGTCCTGCAACTGTTCGGCACAATCGACTACGACGCAGACTACGATTACCGCCGCGAGCGTGCGCTTCCCAATCTGACCCCAGCCGAAAGGCAAGCATGGCGTGACGACCAGAACACCATTGCGGAAGCCGCAGTGTTACCCGAATCCCTGTGGAAATAAGGCAAGCCGACATCCTCCCCCTTGAAAAGATGCCCATATTCATCAATACTCTCCAATATCCCCATTTTGATGAATATATGCATCATGTTAGCAGACATCGGTGAAACGATCCGCTCCGCCCGCAAAGCGCGGGGCTGGAGTCAGCAACAGCTCGCTGATAGGTGCAATCTCGACCGCACCACCATCGGCGCACTCGAACGTAACGATTTCAACGACCTCGGCATCCGCAAAGTCGACCGCGTATTAATGGTATTGGGCAAAAACCTCACCACCAAGGATGCGGGTTTGCCGACGCTGGATGAGTTGAAGGTGCAATATGGCGGCAGTTGATGTTTAAATCGTTGGTCATTATTGTGACCTGAATTACACATAGAACTTTTTATGTCATGCTAAACTCTTAAGCAATCATTTCCTTGGGCTTAAGGGGCAATACATGGCAACTATCACACTGCGCGGCGACGATGCTGCTTTCATGCAAGATTTATCCGTACAACTGACGCAAGACCTGCAACGGGTCGGGCTGGATGCGGATGTGCAACTCACGACACCAATCAATGAAGAAACGACACGCGGTGATCCAGTCATCTGGGGTGTAGTGGCAACGGCAGTGGCAGCAGGTGGCGCACTCACGGCTTTTTTGGGCAAGGACGGTGGCTTGTCGGCACTGGCGAAGGTGCTGGAAAAGTATATCGAAAGCCGCAAAGTGGAAGTGGCTATCGAAACCGATGATGGGAAGAAAGTGAAGGTTAGCGGGTCATTGACGGCTATTAAAGCGGTGTTGAAACAAGTGTATACCGTGGGCATTATGCAACGTTTTTCCTCGGTCTATACTGAGGACAGCACGCAAGTAGCCTTGCCGGACGCCTTGTCATCCTTGTGGCAAGGTACGGGCGGTGGCGGTGAATCCAAGCTGGCAAACCGAGCAGCAGGTGAAGGTTGACCTAGAATATGAGGTGAACCGGGGGGAAGTGCGGCTGGCACTGCTGGCAGGCAGCCATGCGGATAACCGTAGCCCCTTGCTGGATACAGCACAGACACCGGGTAGCCTGCATATCCGTGATTTGGGCTACTTTGACCTAGAGCGGATGGCAACCGAAGCCCAGCGCGGGGAATATTGGTTATCGCGCCTGCTGTCGGGGACGAAAGCCTATACGCCAGACGATAAACAGGAATCCGTGAATTTGGCCGAGGAGCTACAACGGCTGGATGCAAAGGGGATTCAGCATTGCCGAGCGTCCGGTGTTGGTCGGGGCAGAAGCCCGGTTACCCGCCCGCCTGATCATGGTGCGCCTATCGCCCGAATCCGCCGCCCGCCAACGGGCAGCCGCCCACGTCAAAGCGGCAAAAAAAGGACGCACCCCCTCAGAACGGCATTTGACACTCTGCGATTGGTGGTTGCTCATCACCAATGCCCCTCAAACGTTACTGGACAAGGCCGAAGCCCCCACAAATACGGCTCACGCTGGCAAATCGAACTGATCTTCAAACTCTGGAAAAGCCAAAGCCAGATAGCCGTCTCCAGAAGCCGAAACCCGTGGCGAATATTGTGTGAGGTCTACGTCAAGTTGCTGGTCGTCCTCATCCAGCACTGGATCATGCTGGCAGGATTATGGGAAATACCCCAACGCAGCTTGACCAAAGGTGTCCAAGCCATTCAGGAACAGGCTTCCCATCTGGCTGCCTGTATCGGTGAGCGGCGTAGCCTGATCAAGTGCCTCAAACAACTCGCCAAACTCTTCGCTTCCTCAACGGCTTGCCGACAAAATAAGCGTAAGAAAAAACCCAATAACTGGCTAAGGTTACAGCAAGTCAGGGGGTGGGAGGCTTAAGTTGATGCGTATAGGGTGGAGCGAATGCGATACCCACCAATTATGAACATTTATCTTAACGACGCGGTGGGTATCGCTTGCGCTCCACCCACCCTACAGGATTCCTCATGCAGCATTACACATTGGAATTGTTCCGCAAGGATGACACGCGCTTTGAGTTGCGGGTGTTGGATGGCACATGGCTAACGTTTCCGCTGATTGAGCAGGCGGAGATTGATGCGTTGTTGGCATTGGCGGCGGAAGATTACCGTGTGAATGCGCCCGATCTGGAACAACGCGGGCAAGACCTGTTCGGCTGGGTGGATCGGCACAGTAACGGTTGGTTGCGGCGGGTGCGCCAAATACAGCAGCCGATGACCTTGGTGCTGGATGTGCGTGAAGCGGGTTTGCGGCATTTGCCGTGGGAATTGCTGCACGATGGGGTGCAGTTTTTGTGCGCTGACCCGTTCCAGTGGTTTACGCCGTTGCGCCGCGTGACTTCCGCCGAACGCAAGCATGACTGGCAGCCGCAAAAGCGTCAGCTTGGGGTGTTGTTCATGGCGAGTTCGCCGGAGGATGTGCAGCCGGTGCTGGATTTCGAGGCGGAAGAGTCCGGCATCCTGCAAGCGACGGCACGCAAGCCGCTGGATTTGCAGGTGGAAGAAAGCGGTTCCTTGCAAGGCTTGGCAGAGCGGCTGACGGAGCGTGCCGATAGCCCGGATGTGATCCACTTCAGCGGTCATGCCGACATTGACAAGGCCAGCGGTCAGCCGGTGTTTTTGCTGGAAGATGAAGTGGGTCTGTGCGCTCCCGCTACCCCGCAAGCACTGGCGAAGACCTTGCGCGATGCCAACAGTGCGCCGCGTGTGGTGTTCCTGTCCGGTTGCCGTACCGGGGAATCCAGCCAGCAAGAGGATATGTTGTCGTTCAGCGAACAAGTGGTGACGGCGGGTGTGCCGGTGGTGCTGGGGTGGGCATTGCCGGTGGGCGATGTGGCGGCTTCGCAGGCGGCGGCAGCGTTGTATGACAAGCTGGCGACGGGCTTTGGGATTGCCGAGGCGGTGGCATTGGCACGGCAGGCATTGCTGGAAAACCATTCGCCCTATTGGCATTTGTTGCGCTGTTACGTGGACGGCTCGGCGCTGAATCCGCTGGTGGCGAAAGGCAAGCTGCGGCTGCGTCTGCACGATACGCCGCAACAGTTTCTGGATGCGGGCGGGCGTGTGCCGGTGTGTGCGCGGACGGCGTTCATCGGGCGGCGGCGTTTGTTGCAACGCAGTTTGCGGTGCTTGCGGGCATGGCAGGGGGATGAGGCGTATGCCGAGGGTATCCTGCTGGTATGGCATGGGCGGTTTGGGCAAAAGCAGCACGGCGGCGCGGCTGATTGACCGTTTGCGTAACAGCCACGAAGCGGTGGTGTGTTACGGCGGGCTGGATGAAACCGCGCTGGTCGCCGCACTCGGCAAGGCATTGCCCAAGGCACAAAGCCTGCTGAACGATGCCCAGCAAACGCTGGAACAACGCCTGCGCGAATTGTTCGAGCCGGAAGACAATCCGCTGTGTGCAAAACCGTTGCTGCTGGTGTTTGACGATTTCGAGCAAAACATCCCGCTGGAGCGGCGCAAGCTGGGGCAGGCGGATTACCATCCGGCGAGTCTGGCGGTGCTGCATACCGTGTTGCAAGCCATCCACGACAGCCAGAGTGACACGCGGGTGATTGTCACCAGCCGCTTTGACGTGCCCGTGCCGCGCCCTTGCCGCTTGCATAGCGAGAACCCGCAAACCCTGCACGCTGCCGACCTGAACAAAAAGCTGGCGCAATTGCCGGGCTTGTTGCCTGTCACCACGGGCAATGGGCAGGATAGGGATGTGGAAAACGCCTTGCGCTTGCGGGCGGTGGAAGTGGCGGCGGGCAATCCGCGTTTGCTGGAATGGCTGCATGGCGTGTTGCAAGAGCGCAGCCTGCCGGTCAGTGCCTTGCTCGACAAGCTGGAACAGGAAGAGGCGCGATTCCGCGAAGACGTGCTGATCAGCGAGTTGGTGGACGCGCAAACGTCCGCCGTGCGCCATACGCTGGCCTGTGCCGCGCTCTACCGCCTGCCCGTGGTGCTTGCCGCCATCGAAGCCCTGAGCGATGACCCACAAACCGCGCAACACCTGCAAACCGCCGCCCGCGTCGGGCTGGTGGAAATCACCCCCACGCCCGACGGCGACCACTACTTCGTCTCCAACCTGCTGGACAGTGCGCTCGCCGAAACCCTCGATGTGAGCGAACGCCAGCCACTCGCCGCCAAAGCCAGCCAATACCTGTTTGACGCGACCAAAGATGGCAGGTCGGAAGCGTGGTGGCTGGAAATCGTGCGGTTGGCAGTGCTGGGGCAGGAACAGGACATTGCGGTGGAAGTGGGCGACAAACTTGCCGCTAATATGTTGCAACACAACCGTTACCGTGAAGCCGAAGACTTGTGCCAACTTGTGCTGACACTGGGTGAAGATTTCAGAATACTGACTCAGCTTGCCCGTGCGGAACAAAGTCTGGGGCGTAGCGAAGCCCGCCAGCACTTTGAACGTGCTGTTGCCTTGTTGCCGGATTCGGATGAGGGGCTGGATGAATCGATGCTGCGTGAAAAATCTGCCACACTGTTCAACTACGGTAGTTTTACTGATCCAGCAAGGCAAGGCAGGACGAAGCCTTAGGCACTCTATCAGGAACAGGTTCTCCCCTCGTTTGAGAAGCTCGGCGATGTGCGCTCCAAAGCGGTGACGATGGGTAAGATCGCGGACATCCTGCAAGCCCGTGGTCAACTCGACGAGGCGCTCAACATTCGGCAGAACCATGCAGCTACCCGTGTATGAGAAGCTCGGCGATGTGCGCGCCAAAGCGGTGACGATGGGTAAGATCGCGGACATCCTGCAAGCCCGTGGTCAACTCGACGAGGCGCTCAACATCCGGGAGAACCATGAGCTTCCCGTCTATGAGAAGCTCGGCGATGTGCGCTCCAAAGCGGTGACGATGGGTAAGATCGCGGACATCCTGCAAGCCCGTGGTCAACTGGATGAGGCGCTTCAACATCCGCGAGAACCGATGAGCTACCAGTGTATGAGAAGCTCGGCGATGTACGTGAAAAAGCGGTGACTCTAGGTTGAAGATCGCGGACATCCTGCAAGCCCGAGGTCAACTCGACGAGGCGCTCAACATTCGGCAGCACAGAAGTACTACCCGTCTATGAGAAGCTCGGCGATGTGCGCTGAAAAGCGGTGACGATGGGTAAGATCGCGGACATCCTGCAAGCCCGAGGTCAACTCGACGAGGCGCTCAACATTCGTGAGAACCATGAGCTACCCGTCTATGAGAAGCTCGGCGATGTGCGCTCAATAGCGGTAACGATGGGTCAGATTGCGGACATCCTGCAAACCCGAGATAAGCTCGAACGATGCTCTCGGAATTCATTCGGCTGAAAAGCCAGATCCCTCCTTCTGATGCATTGGATAAGGCTTTGCAAGATACTGCGCTGAAATTCTCGACATATTCGTATCGTTACAGGATAAACAGCAGATGCCGTTACTCAAAGCCAAATGGCTGATATTTTTCAGATTTCGGGGCGATTGAATGAAGCTCTAACTCTGCAGGGAGGAGGAAATCACAGTATTCAAGAAATTAGGTTGTGCATATGAGCTACTGGTGAGTCGCACCAAGCTTGCTATTCTGCTTTGGCAAATGGATGCAACCAGCAATGCAGCCCGGATACAGGAATTGCTTGGTCAGTCACTGGTGGCTGCCCGCAAATATGACAAATCCCAGAAGCAGGACAGATTGAAAACGTCATGAAGAGGATCGGCTTGTTCTGTGACAAGTAAATCCTCCTCTTGCCCCCTTCACCCCTTGCGGGGGAAAGGCCGGGGATGGGGGGGATTCGGAGTGCAATCAACAAATAGGTATCACTTTTTACAAAAATCACACAAAAATAAGCAACAAATGGTATCATACTCCCTATTGCCCCCGATGGAGAAACTATCATGGCTTTTACCTTACGACTGAGTGAAGAAGATGAACAATGCCTGCACCAAATCATGGCGCGGGAAGGTTACAAGACTGCCAGCGAAGCAGTGCGGCGCTGTGTGGTTGAATATCTCCCGCTAACCTCTTACAAGGATGAATATCAACGTATCAAAGGGCTGTACGTCAGCCTGTTGCAAGCACTGGAACAGAAAAATCAAGCAGAACAAGCCTTAGAAGCAGAAATCGCGGCACGCTTAGCGCAATTGGACACGGGTGAAGTCGCACTGATCGAAGGTGAGACAGCACTTCAACAACTGAAACAACGTTCACTTGCCAGAATTCGCTGATGCGCTATTTCCTTCATCCGGCAGCATTTGATGACCTTCAAGATGCTGTTGACTACTACGATGAGAAGAGTCAAGGCTTGGGACATCAGTTTGTTACGCAAGTAGAAGCGGACTTGTTACGGATAAGCGATACACCCAATTTATTCTTTTGCCCTTACCCGACGTTACGGGTCAGGCGTTATCCCATGAAGCGGTTTCCCTACTCGATTTTTTATCGTGTTGATACCCTGTTCATCACGGTTGTAGCCGTTGTTCATCAAGCGAGAGAACCCTCACACTGGTTAGATCGAATCTCAGAATAATGACTTCCCATAGATCAGGCTGAAGCCCGACAATTCATCTGAAATCCCCTCTTGCTCCCTTCACCCCTTGCGGGGGAAGGGCTGGGGATGGGGGTTTCCCCACAAAAATAAGCACTTGCTAATCCTCACCCATGCAAGTGGGATATGGAACTCTACACCGCTTGTCGGTAATCTCTGCCCCCGAAACCACCCACAGTTAGCACACCAAAGAGAGCAGCCCTACATGAACATGGAACAATCCTTGGGTTTGGGTAAGTTACGCCCAGACACTGATGCCGAGCGCCGCCGCTTACAGCTTTACATCAACCTCAAACTCTCCTCCACCGGGCAACCCGCCTCCCACGCCGGGGACAACGAATTCCTTTCCATCGCCGACGACTTGCTCGCCAGTTACCGCGAAAAAAACCGTTTGTTGGCAGGCTATCTTTGCCCCGCCGACCAGCGTATTCAAGATTTCCTCGACAGCTACCTCGCGGATTGTGGCGCGGAAAAAGTACGCCTGCCCGGTAACAGCATCGTCCTCGACCGCTACGGCGTGGCGCGGGAACTCTCCTTACCGTCTGACGGCGATGAATTCAAATCCGACATCGTATCCAGCTACCGCATCAAGCAAGGCATTTTGCACAACCCCGCGAATGACCGCCGCACCACCAAAGGCTCGTTCCACATTGCCGAAGGTGGCTTGCCGATCCCCGGTGACAAAAAAGCCGTGCCGACCCTCGCCTATGCGCGGATGTTGCAACACGCCCTCAACCCGCCGGACGACTTGCTGGCATTGCCCTTCACCGCCAACGAAGCGCAAAAAGCCCGCCTGTTCGTGTCGCTGCTGTTGCGCCCCGTGGTTTGCCCCGAAATCCCCGGTAGCGAAGCCGAAAAAAGCATGGAAATCCGCTTTTTTGCCCCCGGCAATCTGGTCAGCAACCTCGATTTCGTCGAAAGCATTTTCGGCAATGCAGGCAACCCCTACCTGCCCAAACACGATGCCGCGCTCGATGTGGAACATTGGACAGGGCATACCGGCTGCGTGATCCTTGCCCCGCATTTGACCCGCTTGACCAAGCAAGAACTCGGTTTGCCGCACTACGATCAAGCCACCGCACGCCAACGCAAAGACGGCATGTGCTGGAAAGAAGAAGGCGAGCGTTACAACGACGGCAGCGCTTTCAAAATTATGGCACGCGACAAACGCGGCGTGATTGTCACCATCCTCGCCGACAACTATTACGGCTACTGCAAGAAAGAAGTCAAAACCCAGATCAGCTATTCCGCCAACCTGTTCGGACTGGCTGAAGAAGAACACGCAGGCGGCGCACTCGCGTTCCAACGCCGCAACCACGGTGAGGAATACGGCACGGACAGCCGCACCCGCAAACGCCCCGAAGTTTACAATTTCGACAGCATGGTGGCGCAATACGGCGCAGTGATGGACGTACAGCCCGAAGGCTACGCCATCGACAAGCAGTTCCCCGACCTGATCTATTTGCCGCTCGACATCCGCATGGATTTGCGCACCCAAAGCATCCGCTGGAAAAATGCCACAGGCGAACACAGCCTGAAATTGCGCCCCAACAAAGTCTACATGCAGCCCAACGGCTACAAGACCGAAATGCAGAAACACCCGTCCGCCCCAAGCTGGCGGATTATCGGCACGGATGCGGAAGGCACGTTCTGCCACAAGCCCTGCACCGTATCCGGCGGCGGCAAGTCAGAAATTTCCAAATCGTTGAATGATGCGGTGATTTACGGCCCGGTATTCGTGCAAGATTTCGAGACGGATATGGATCAGGTGGCGGCGATTTTCGACTACGATTACAGCACCCGTTTCAAGCCGGAATGTGCGGACGAAGACCGTGACCCTACCCGCCAACCGCTCAGCGCGGAACGCAGCCTCGGTTCGGTGATCAAGCTGTTTACGCCATCACCCAGCCATACCGATGCCTACAATGCGTGGCTGGCAACCATTCCGGCCCGCATCCTCTCGCAAGCCTTCATTATCAAGCGCATGTACAAACCCGAATGGGGCAGCGATTGGCGCAGCCGTTTCTCGGTGGACGTGATCAACGGAATGCCGGGTAACGCGCTCAAACACAACGGACGCGATTTGGTGGCCTCGTATTTGCGGGTCGGCTTGGGCAAGGGCGGCAACTGGCGCACCTACAAAGTCCGCCAAGATTTCATCGCCACCGAAAAAGTGCAGATGGAAGACGACATTAGCGCCTCGGTGGTGGTGAGCGCGGACAAGTTGCCGAACCGTTCGCCGAAATCCTCCAACCCCAGCGTCAAACTGGTGAAAAACTGCGAATACCGCTTGTTCCAACGCCCCGATGAAGCGATCCATCGCGGTTTCGACAAGCAAACCGAGTTCGACATGGCGCAACCGGGCAACTTCATTGCCAATTTCGAGCCGCTCAAGGGCGATAACCTCACCGAAATCGTTGAGGATGTGGTCGAGTTCCAGAAATACACCGCGCCAATGGCGAATTTGCTGCAAGCGGCGTGTGAGTCCGGCGAATACGTGGTGTCTTCCGCCAACCCGCGTTTGGTGAATGGCAAGCCCAGCGAGAACCCGCGTTACCTGCAAATCCGCCCTGACTTGCAGCAGCCGATGCGCAAATACATCGCGGAAATGGGGGCGCGTTTCCTGCGGCGCGTGCCGTTGGATCAGCCGCTGATGACTCCGGTGGATGCAGTGCTGACCGGGCGGCGTAATAATCCGCCGGGCAAAGGCATCCGTCCGCTGGCGGTATTCAACCCGATCCATTATCAGGAATTGCCGGAACTGTTCATGGATTTCATCTGTAGCGTGACCGGCAAATCGCCCTCCACCACGGGTGCGGGCAGCGAAGGTGCGTTGACCAAAGCACCGTTCAATGCGTTGCGCACCACGGCGGATCTGAACAATGCGCTGGTGTCGTTCATGATCAGCGGCTACGCGGGATTTTCCAGCGCGGCGGGCTATATCGGCGCGAATTTGCGGGTTGATCACGACATTAGCTTGCTGATTCCCGAAATTTGGTCACGCTTGCGCGAAAACGAGCGCGATCCGGCGTATTTGATCGAACACGGCTATCTGGAAGCCTTGAGTGATTTCGAGCATCACGGGCAATGGGTGCAAGCCAGCCGCTTGGGGTATCGGATTACTGACCGCTTTGTGGCGACCTTCATGGGCAAAATCTTCGACAATCCGGCGGTGGTGTTCGGCGAAGACATCCTCAAACCCGAAACGCAGGGCATGGAGGTGTTCGTGGATGGCGTGAACAATATCGTCGAAGCGCAGCAACAAGTGGCGCAGGCGTATTTGGACGACGGCAGTATTGAGGATGCTTGCCCACCGCTGAAAGCCTTGCTGCATATCATGGCAACGGGGCAGTATGAGGGTAAGGATGCGCATCATCCCGACATCCGCGCATTGTTTACCCGCGAGGCATTGCTGGCATCCGACTGGTATCAGCAGCGGTTGGAAACCAAGCAGCAGCGTGATGCGGCGTTGTGGGAACGCCATTGCGCGTATCTGCAAGCGTTCCTCGCCAAAGAAACCCATCAGGATGTGGCGGAACGGCTGGATATTGCCGGACGGTTGCAACAGGCGCAGGACAAGCTGGCGCGGATTCGCACGGCGGGGTATTTGGAGAGCTTGCGCGGCACGATTGGGGCGGATTTGTTGTAGCCGCTCACACCAACACTTGGCGGGTTTCCTTGAAAAACTGCATGATTTGCCGTTCTAGTTTGGGGTCAATCATCACGGCTGGGCGCTGTCCATTCGGGCACGCCAAGCGCGGGGTGGTGCCAAACAGGCGGCAGATCAGCGGGCGCTCTGCGTAGACTTGGCAACCGTTTGCGCCGAGGTGTGGGCAACGCCACTCAGCGAGGGCGGCATCGTGTTCCGCCGCGCTTTTTTCTGGCAAGCGTGCCATTTCTTCGCTGGATGTGGTGGTGGGCCGCAGCAATCGTGGCAACCGGGGACGCACGCAAAGGTCGGAATGCGTTGGCGAAAATGGCGGATTTTTTGGTCGTTATCGGTCATGGCAGGGTAAAGGTCTGGTTAGGTTAACGCGCATGATACGCCTTGGATGGCAAATGCCGTACAATCGGGGGCAACATCGTCACGACATCCCGTCATGGCAGCAAGGAATCACGATACATGGAACAAGCACTCGCGCCGGAACTGGCTTCCCCCACTTTTGCTGACTTCGCGCTCGCCGCACCGCTGTTGCAAGCCGCGCAAAAAATGGGCTTTGCGCAGCCCCGCCCCGTGCAGTTAGCCGCGATTCCCCGCGCCCTGACGCGCCGCGATTTGCTGGTCAGTGCCGAAACCGGCAGCGGCAAAACCGCCGCGTTTTTGCTGCCAACCTTGCATCATTTGCTGGCAAACCCTTCCGAGTATTTCGGCACTCGCGCCTTGGTACTGGTGCCGACCCGTGAACTGGCGAAGCAAATTCACCAACAATGCCTGCAACTGACCGAATTCACCGCGCTAAAAGTGGGGCTGATTACCGGCGGGGCAGATTTTCGCGTGCAGCAAAATATGTTGCTCAACAATGCTGAAATCGTCATTGCCACACCGGGGCGCGTGCTGGAATTAATGGCGGCAAAAACCCCTGAGTTTTCGCGTTTGGAAGTGCTGATCCTCGACGAAGCCGACCGGATGCTGGAAATGGGCTTCAGCCAAGAGCTGGAAACCATTGCGGCGGCGTGTAATCCAGAGCGCCAAACGCTGCTGTTTTCCGCCACGCTTCAGCAATACGGCATGATCAAAATCGCCGAAAAGCTGTTGCGTGACCCCGACATGTTGCGCCTGAATACGCTGCAAGACGAACACGAAAACCTTGAGCAACAGGTGATTATTGCCGACGACACTGCCCACAAACAACGCTTGCTGGCGTGGTTGTTGCTGAATGAAACCTTTGCCAAAGCGGTGGTATTCACCAATAGCCGGGCGCGAGCGGATGCGTTGGTGCGGCGGTTTGCAAGCCAAGGGCGTGCGTTGCGGCGTATTGCACGGCGATATGGATCAAAAAGAACGCAACCGCATTATGGCGTTTTTCCGCGATGGCACGATCAAGGCGCTGATTGCGACCGACCTTGCGGCGCGGGGTTTGGATATTGCGGGCGTGGAATTGGTGATCAATGTTGATGTGCCGCGCACTGGCGTGCATTACATCCACCGCATTGGGCGCACCGGGCGCGGCGATGCGCAGGGCACGGCGATTACGCTCGTGCAAAGTTCCGAATGGAATTTAATGGTGAATATCGAGCGGTTTTTGAAACAGCGTTTCAAACGGCGTACCATCGAAGGCTTGGTAGGCACGTACACCGGCCCCAAAAACTCAAAGCCTCCGGCAAAGCGGCGGGCAGTAAAAAGAAAAAACTTGCTAAAAAAGCAGCGGCAGCCAAAAAAGGAAAGAAGCGTTAATCATGAATAAACCCATCAATATCCCCATCATCAAAGTCCCGCTACCGCGCTGATCGAGTCCATGAACCCGCATTACACCCCCGAACAAAAAGCGGTGGTGAAGGACAAGATCAAACGCCTGCTCAAAGAGCAAGACGCGGTGCTGGTTGCCCACTATTACGTCAACCGCGATTTGCAGGAATTGGCGGAAGAAACCGGCGGTTACGTCTCCGATTCGCTCGATATGGCGAAATTTGGCAACGAACACCCCGCCAAAACCCTGATCGTCGCCGGGGTGCGTTTCATGGGCGAAACCGCCAAGATTTTGAACCCGGAAAAGCGCGTGCTGATGCCAACGCTGGAAGCGGAATGTTCGCTGGATTTGGAATGCCCCGCCGACCAATTCATCCCATTTTGCGACGAACACCCCGACCGCACCGTGGTGGTGTATTCCAACACCAGCGCGGAAGTGAAGGCACGTGCCGATTACGTCGTCACCTCCAGCATCGCGGTGGATTTGGTGACGTGGCTGGATGAACAGGGCAAGAAAATCCTCTGGGCACCTGACAAGCATTTGGGCAACTACATCCAGCGCATCACCGGGGCGGATATGTTGCGCTGGCAAGCGGCTTGCGTGGTGCATGACGAATTCAAGTCACGGGCGCTGGGCAAGCTGATCGAGGAATACCCCGATGCAGGCGTGCTAGTCCACCCCGAATCGCCGCAAGAAATCATTGCGCTGGCGGATGCGGTGGGTTCCACCTCGCAACTCATCAAAGCGGCGCAAACCTTGCCGCACCAGCGTTTCATTGTTGCCACCGACAACGGCATTTTCTACAAGATGCAACAGGCAGCACCGGGCAAAACCTTCATTGCCGCGCCGACGATGGGCGAGGGCGCAACCTGCAAAAGCTGTGCGCATTGCCCGTGGATGGCGATGAATGGCTTGCACAACTTGCTGACAGGTGCTGGAGACCGGGGGGAATGAGATTGTTGTGGATGAGGAAATCCGCGTGAAGGCGTTGAAGTCTACACAGCGGATGTTGGATTTTGCCAAGATGCGGCGCGGGTAAGCATTACCCCACCTTCTCCACCACAAAAATCACCCCATCCACGCCAGTGACACGCACCCGCGTCCCGGCGGGCATGTCCGCGCCATGCACCCGCCACGGGGAATCACCCACGCGCATTGAGCCACGCCCGTTGATAATGGCTTCCGTCAGCACATATTCCTTGCCGATGTGGCTGTGCAGGCGGTTGTTGAGTTCGGGCGTATCGGAGCGGATATTTTCTTCGCGGAAGCCAGATTTGCGCCAGCCAAACACGCTGACCAGCGATACCAGCGCGAAAATGAGGATTTGCACCCCCAACGACAGCGATGGAACCAGCCACAGCGCAATCCCGGCGACAATCGCACCGAAACCAAACCACATCAGCACCATTGCCGGAGCCATCACTTCCAACGCCATTAGCAACATGCCAAAAATCAGCCAGTGCCAGAATTCAAGGTGTTGCATGTCCATCAGGTTTTATCCTTCATCGCTTTCCACAACTCGTTGATGCTGCCGATGGAACCCATCAGCCCGCTGGTGTCGAGTGGCATGAAAATGGTTTTTTGTTGGTCGGAAGTGGCGAACTTGCCCAGTGCTTCGACGTATTTTTGCGCCACGAAGTAGTTGAGGGCTTGCACATCGCCTTCCGCCACGGCTTTGGAGACCATTTGGGTGGCTTTGGCTTCGGCGAGGGCTTCACGTTCGCGGGCTTCGGCACGCAGGAAGGCGGCGGATTTTGCGCCTTCGGCTTCGAGGATTTGCGCTTGTTTTTTGCCTTCGGCTTCGGTGATCTGGGCGCGTTTTTGGCGTTCGGCGGTCATTTGCAAGTTCATGGCGCGGATCAGTTCGGCGGGCGGTTCGATGTCTTTGATTTCAACCCGCAGCACTTTGACGCCCCATGCGCTGGTGGCTTCGTCAACGATGGAGAGGATGCGGGTGCCGATTTCGTCGCGCTTGCTCAATAGGTGGTCGAGTTCGAGTGCGCCGCACACCGAACGCAGGTTGGTCATCACCAGATTGAGGATGGCGGTTTGCAGGTTGGTGATTTCATACGAGGCTTTGGCAGGGTCGAACACTTGGTAGAACACCACGCCGTCGATATTGACGTTGGCGTTGTCGGCGGTAATGACTTGCTGCGGGAGGATGTCGAGGACTTGTTCCATCATATTGACCTTGCGCCCGACTTGGTAAATGACCGGGATCAGCAGGCCGAGGCCGGGTTGCAGGGTGTAGACGTAACGCCCGAAGCGTTCGACGGTGTAGTTGTAGCCTTGCGGCACCATTTTCACGCCCATGAAGATGAGCGCGACGATGAAGACGAGGACGGCGATGGCAAATGAGGTCATGAAAGGCTCCTTGCAGATGCAGTGGATTTGTTGTTTGTATTGGCTACCAGTGTAGTCTTGCAAGGGGCAAAGGGCGACTATTTCCAGATGAAGATGGGGTTAATGGTTGAGGGCGGCGAGATCCTTTTCGACGGTTTCCAGATCTTCCCACTTTTGTTTCATGACGTAGGCCATGCGTTGCTTTTCTTCGGCACGGGTTTCGTAGTCGTATTGTTCCAGCACGGCTTGGTGAAGCTCGTAAATGCGTTGCCAGCGGGTTTTCAGGCCATCCAGTTTGGCTTTGGTGATGAAGTCCAACGCTGCGGCGGGGGCAGCTTGGGTTGCGGCGGGGGTGTTTTGCAGGATGGTGGCGAGTGTCCATGGGTTGGGAGGGCGGGGTCACGGGTGAACAGTCCCCAGTCCCAAGTGCCGCTACTGGCTTGCTGGCGGGTGTCGATGTCGAGTGAGCGCGGGGCGCGGTTTTCCCCTGCGAGGGTCATGGCTCCGGCGCGGGCAAAGGCTTCCCCGAACGTGACCTTATCCGGCTTGGTCAGCAGGTTGGCGTAAAACTCGTAGGCAAACAGGGCTGCTACTTTGTCGTCGATGTAGTTGTGGGTGGCGATGACGCAGGGAATGCCTGCCTCCAGAAACGGGTCAGCCTGCCCGGCGCTGTTACAGCCGTTGAGGAACAATAGGGATGGCTTGCGTTGCCATGTTTGCAGGATGGCGGCGATGTGCCGGGCGTATACCAGTTCGTCGTCGGTCTGGAGTTGTTCCGCGCCGCTGTGCCCGGCGAAATGCAGGATGCTGACCTGATCCGTCAGGCGGCGTAGCTGGTCGCCGAGGATGGCGCGGGTGAGGTAGGGTTCGTATTCAACCTGCGCGTTCAGGCTGGGGGCGTGGGTGAAAAGCTGCTTGAGGCGGCTGAGTTCAGCGGGGACGGATTCCAGCGGGTGGAGTTTGCTTTTTGCACCGAGGAGGAGGATGGTGGTCATGGGTTGGCTCCGCGGTTGGATAGGGCTGGTTAACCGGCAGCGTATCTTCAGGCCACACGCGCATCTTGCCGTATTTCTCGCGGAATTCCTTATCCAACTTGTTGTAGTGTTCCATCATCAGGGTTGTCCATTGCAGGCGTTCGAGGACTTCATCGTCGGGGTCGTCCGGCGTGGTGCGCGGGGCGGTGCTTTCCAGTTGTTGTTGCCACGCTTGCAGTTCCTTGAGTTCTTTGTCGTTTTCACCGTCTATGGTTGTTGCCGAGGATTTCCAGACGGCGCAGGCCAAGGTCGATGGCGCGGAAGGCTTCGTGGCGGAAAAGCGGGTCGTCGCGGCGGGCTTCGCGTTCTTCATCCAGCTTTTGCAGCCATTCGATGTTGGCTTTCATGGCAAAACCCATGTATGCGCCTTTGCGCACCTCGGCGAGGTTGTGGGTGAGGAGTTGTTTGCCGATGTCAGGGTCAAGGCGGGCGAGGGCGTAGGCGTAGTCGAACGCAAATTGCTGATTTTTTATGGCCTCTTCTGCTTGGCGGATGTCATCTAATACTTTGTCTTGTTGTTCGGTAGTTAGACCGGACAAGGGTTTGCTGTCACGCAGTTCGCGCCATGAGTGGAATTGTTCATCCAGCGCATCCAGCCGTTGTTGCAAGAGTGGCACAACGCCATTGTCGGTGATTTGCAAATCACCCAGCAGGCGGTAGGCAAGGTTGCTGAAGGCGTCTTCTTCTGGTTGCTGGATGATGCGCAGGATTTCCTGTTGGGCAGCGGTTGGGTCTTCTTTGGCAAGACGTTTGAAGGCTGCAAGTCGGATAGACAGTTTACGGGAAGTGTCGTGTAGTATTTGCTGTGCAGGTAAAACCTTGTCTTCGAGTTCGGTAATCGTTTTGTTGAGTTTGTGGATGAGATTTTAAAGGTTGGAGTGGCTCAACAAGGCTGGCATCTTTGAATTCAGCTAGTGTTTCAATGGCTTTTTGACGGATGGAAATATGGGCATCTGTTTTTTGGGCAAGTGTTAGTAATTGCTGGTTGCGTTCGGGAGAAACGGACAGGTTAAGTGCTTGCAGCAATGTTTTACGGTCATTGACTGAGCCTGAAATTGAACTCAATCTTTCATCATTAAAGAAGTTAGCCCATTTGAATGTACCCTCTTTTTCTTTTGGAGTAACAGCGTCAACCTGAATCTGGTTGGGATCGCCGATTCGCCCGAGGGCAGAAGCAGCGCTTTGACGCACGGATTCATTTTCATCCTTGAGGACATTGAGTAGATCAGGGATAGCTTGTGGATCGCCGATTTGCCCGACGGCTTCAGCGGCGTTTTGACGCACGGATTCATTTTCATCCTTGAGGGCGTTGAGTAGGTCAGGGATGGCTTCTGGATCGCCAATTCGTCCGAGGGCAGAAGCGGCGTTTTGACGCACGGATTTATTTTCATCCTTGAGGACATTGAGTAGATCAGGGATAGCTTGTGGATCGCCGATTTGCCCGACGGCTTCAGCGGCGTTTTGACGCACGAATTCATTTTCATCCTTGAGGGCGTTGAGTAGGTCAGGGATGGCTTGTGGATCGCCGATTCGCCCGAGGGCAGAAACAGCGTATCGATGCATGAATTCATTTTCATCCTTGAGAGCGTTGAGTAGATCAGGGATGGCTTGTGGATCGCCGATTCCTCCGAGGGTAGAAGCGGCGTTTTGACGCACGGATTCATTTTCATCCTTGAGGGCGTTAAGTAGGTCAGGGATGGCTTCTGGATCATCGATTTGCCCGAGAGCTTCAGCGGCGGAATAACGCACGGATTTATTTCCATCCTTGATGATGTTGCGGAGTTCCGGGATGGCCTGTGGGTCGCCGATTCGTCCGAGTGCTTCAGCAGCAGCATAACGCACGGATTTATTTTCATCCTTGAGGGCGTTGAGTAGGTCAGGGATGGCTTCTGGATTGCCGATTTGTCCGAGTGTAGAAGCGGCGTATTGACGCACGTCTTCATTTTCATCCTTGAGGGCGTTGTGGAGTTCCGGGATGGCTTGTGGATCGCCGATTCGTCCGAGGGCAGAAGCGGCACAATAACGCACGGATTTATTTTCATCCTTGAGGGTATTGCGGAGTTCTGGGATGGCTTGTGGATCGCCGATTTGCCCGAATGCAGAAGCTGCAAAATAACGCACGGATTCATTTTCATCCTTGAGGGTGTTGAGTAGGTCAGGGATGGCTTGTGGATTGCCTATTCGTCCGAGTGCGTCAGCGGCGGAAGAACGCACAGATTCATCTTCATCCTTGAGGGCGTTGCGGAGGTCAGGAATGGTTTGTGGATCGCCTATTCGTCCGAGTGCGTCAGCGGCGGAAGAACGCACAGATTCATCTTCATCCTTGAGGGCGTTGCGGAGGTCAGGAATGGCTTGTGGATCGCCGATTCGTCCGAGAGCTTCAGCGGTGGTTTGGCGAACGGCAGTATTTTTGTCGGTCAAGTAGTTGGTGATTTTGTTCAATAACCGTGGGTCAAATATTGAAGGTTGGATGACAATTTGCCGTTTGAGCTGACTATAGAAAAATGGGAAATGCGTCAGTTCATCCAGCGGAAAGAGTAGCGTGTTGTCTTGCAGCAGGGAGAACACCGTATCGTTAAGGGAGCTTTGTTTGTCTACAAGAGCCGGTTGTTTCACCAAGCCAAAGCCTGTTCGTGTTTTCAAGCTAAACAATCCACGGATGACATCGCGTGACAGTTCCGGGCTGCTGCTGCCTGAAAAAGCTTTTTCTTGTAGTTCCAGCGCCTTGCTGAAATTGCCATGTTCGATATAACCATGAATACGCTCGGCAAACGGACGATAGCCCGTCAGCTCGTTATTCAGATCGATATAATCCAGAATCCCCCTAGTCTGAAAGCGTTTATCTGGCTCCATATCCTGATCTGGCAGATAGGTTTCATATTCATATCGCTGTTGGTTGAACAGATCAGGCCAGCCTTCCCTGCCACGATACACCTCCACATGACTACCTACCAAGCGTGCTAGTCTCAAATGGTGGTTGAAATGGTTCATGCTCCAAACCGTACCGCCCGTGAGGACGATAATACCCGCAGCAACCGCACTGCCAATTTTCACCAGCCTGCGGTTGCGCATTTTCTCTTTCTGCCCAGCATTCCACTTTTCCAGCCCCGCCGAAAACATATCGTGGTACAACTCATACCACAGCGTGTCCTCGCGCTTTTGCCCACGCAGGATGCGTGCCTTACCCAGCTTGTCCAGCACCTTGTCGAGTTCAGCCTCGCCAACCTGAATCAGTTCCGCCAGCTTAGGGACGGTATGAGCCACCTTCGTACCACGCTGCCCGATCAAATGATTGAAAGCATGGGAAGCCAGCACCTTTTCCGAC
Organism: uncultured Gammaproteobacteria bacterium; assembly: GCA_963818325.1. Taxonomy (GTDB): domain Bacteria; phylum Pseudomonadota; class Gammaproteobacteria; order Thiotrichales; family Thiotrichaceae; genus Thiothrix. The sequence continues at coordinate 290,113 of CAWFRV010000020.1, forward strand.
TCAGACAATGCCTGCAAGGTGGTGAGGATGTAATTTTCCAGCAACCCCTTCGCCCCACCCGCCGCCTGATAGGTCTTCAGGCGCAGGATTTTTTCCGGGTTGGCCTGCTCGCGCTCCCACAACTGCCGACAAGTGATCTGCAAATACGGCGGCTCGACCATTTCGGTCATATCCGCCAGCGGGCTATCCGCATCACGGCGCATTTCGCGGCTGAGCAGGTCTTGCAGCAATTGCTCCAGCAATTCTGGTTCATAGCGAAAGCCAGTGTTTTTCAACGGCGACAGAATCGCTTCCTGTGCCGCCTTTCTGCCCAGCTTTTCCAGTCGGTACAAGTTGCCGAACACCGACAGTGGCAGGTATTTCTTGAACGCATTCAGTTCTAGCGCAAAATCTTCGCGCATGGAAAACACCAGATGCAACGGCAAGCGTTCAGCCGTGATCACCCCGGTCAGTTGTTCCAGAAACGGCTCGAAGGTATCGCGTCCACGTTGATAACGGAAAAACTCCTCAAACTGATCCAGTACCACCACCAGCGGCTGGCGCACAAACAGCGTGCAAAAGCTAAAAAAGTCCAACAGCTTTTCATCGGCAGGCGGCGTGTAAACAATTTCAGGCCGCCACGAACCGCTGTCTTGTAACGCCTGACGCACCGCCTGTTTCAGCCCATCCAACGGGTCGGATACCCAGTCGATGTAATACGCCACATCCAGATTTTCCCCACTGGGCGATTTCAGTTGCGGCAATACCGCCGCCTGTAACAACGAACTCTTGCCCACCCCAGTTGCCGCAAACAACAGCGTCAAACGGTGTACGAGGATCTTGTCAGTCAGGATTTTGCAGTCAGCATCGCGCCCGAAAAACTTGTCTTTTTCCGATTCATGATACGGGCGTAAACCGGGATATGGTTCATGGATGCTGGAGGAATTGGACAACAAGTTCATTGGGTAGCCTCCAGCAAATGCCGGTCGAGTTCCGCGAATTCCATATCAGACTGACGCACATTGCGGGTTTCCCAAAACACCGACTGGAGCGGGTCACTCGACTTGCCGAGGGTGTAACACAATTCCGAATACGTCGGGCGTTTCAACAGCAGCGCATGAGCCAGCAGCCGGTCTTCCCAGCGGGCAGGTGAAAAACCAATGAACAGGAATTCCTTATCACGTAACTGGCGGGTCAGGTAATCAGGGATAATCTTGCTGGCATTCTCGGCAAAGGCAAAATAGTTGCTTTCCGACAGCGTGAGGGTGTCACGCCACGCTTGCTGCTTCCCGTTAGTATGCTGTTCCTCACACGAACCCCGCAGCTTGTAGATGACCGAATACGTTGCCAGCAAGTCCAGTGTTGACAGCTCTTCCTGCGGACACAGGTGTTCGCCTTCCCGGTCGGAATATTTCATCACCACATAACCCAATTTGTAATCTTCACGCGGGATAATGATGGAGGCGATTTCCACAAACGGCTTACCTGCTGCGAGGAAAGCCTTTTCCAACAAGTTGTCGTAAGCCGCCGAGATGAGCAGTACCTGAGTGGGGATGCGAGCCAGCGAGGCATACAGTTGCAGGGTTGGCATATCCTGTGGCAGGAACTTTTGTAGGCTTTCCACCAGACTGCCGCGCCCGTAGCCTGCCGCCAACTGGTAATACTCGGCAATCGACGACAGGCTACCGGAAAAATTCTGGTACTGGATTTCTTCCGCGAGTTTCCCCGCAAGCACCTGTTCATCGCCCGAAGCGGCGGCATACAAACTGGGAACCGCAGACCCCAAGAACAGCACGGTGCGCCCTTTGCGGATACTGCCAGCAATCTGGGCGTATTGGTGAGTTGCAGGTGCAGTCAACAGGTTTTGGCAAAAACTAATAAAAGCCTCCGCAGGCATTTGCTTGTTCAGGAAAATCTGTGCCACCGTGGCAATGGTCTGCATGTGTTCATGCTCATTGCTGGGGTTGAGGACTTGCGCTAGGGTGTTGACGATGGGGGCAAGTTCAACGAAATAGGCAGACAACAGGGCGAGTACCCGTTTGGCCTCTTCCCCTTTTTGCAACAAGCCCTGTAATTCATGGATTTCATCAGCAATGTGTGGGTCATCCGGCGGCAATTCTGCCTGAATCTGGCGGGCGACATTCAGGGCTTTTTGGTAAGCCTTATTGCGGCGCAGGTTAGCTAGTTCGGTACGCAATTTTTGCAACTTGCCCTGCTTGAGTTGAGTTTGTACGGCTTGCAGCTCGACTGAAACGCCGTCCATTTCCACCTGATTTTCTTCCAACAGGTGTTGCAGGCGAAAACGCTCTTCTGCACGGGTTTCCCCGTCATACTGAGCTTGCATTTTCTGCTGCTTGTCATTCAAGGTTTTCCAGCGTTTTTGCAGTTGCTCAAGCTGCTGCGTGAGATGGTCGTTGTCTGGCATGTGACGCAATACTCCCCCTTACCCGATGTTTCTGTTATTAAAGATAGCAGAGTTGTCTAATTAGTGGATATTTTGAACCGTGATATGATGCCCTGCATTACGCAATGATTAAAATGATAGGGCATCGTATGAAACACCTTGTCATCGACATCTCCGCCCACGGCTTCGGGCACATCGCGCAAACTTCCGCTGTGCTGAACGCGCTGGATTGTACTGATACCCGCCTGACCATCCGCTCCAGTGCCGCTGAAAAGATGCTGCGCGGACGCATCCGCCATCCCTTCACCCTGATCCCCTACCAGCAAGATGCAGGCATGTTGATGCACGACGCGCTGCGGGTCGATGCCGCCGCCAGTATGCAATGGTACGAAAACTTCCACGCCAGTTACGCCGCCCGCAAAACCCAAGCAGCCCGCGAATTGGCGCAACTCCAGCCCGACTTGCTATTCGCCAACGTGCCCTACCTGAGCTTGGATGCAGCGGGGGAAACTGGCGTGCCAGCGGTGGCGCTGTGTTCGCTGAACTGGGCGGATGTGTTCCACACTTATTGCGGCGCGTTGCCGGGGGCGGGCAGGATTCGGGAGCAAATCCTCCACGCCTACACCCAAGCGGCAGTATTCCTGCAACCGACCCCCTCAATGGATATGCACCCCGCGATCCACATCCGCCCGATTGCGCCCATTACAGCATTGGGGAAACGCAACCCTGCATTGCTGCGGGAACAGGTGGGGCTGCCGGATCACACCCGCTTCGTGCTGGTGGCACTCGGTGGTTTGGGGATGGATTACCCGCTGGCAAGCTGGCCGCAACTGCCCGGCATCTGCTGGATTTTTCCAGAGGGGGCGCTGACCCAACGACGGCCTGACTTTCTGCCAGCATCATGCTTTGGGCTGGATTATGTGGATTTGCTGGCATCCTGTGATGCCATCATCACCAAAACCGGCTATGGCACGCAAACCGAAGCCGTGGTGAACCAAGTCCCAACCCTGTGCATTGCCCGCCCCGGCTGGCCGGAAGAGCCGAATTTGCCGCGCTGGCATGAGCAGCATGGGGAAATCGCCTTCACCGACTGGCGTGAAATGCAAGCAGGCGCATTCGGCGATAAAATCATGGCATTGCTGGAAACGCGCTGGGGCAAGCCGCCTGTCTTGCCCACGGGGGCAGATGAGGCAGCAGCGATATTGCAGGCGCACCTGAATACTGGTAAAACTTGATGCCAAACCACTATTCAAGGAGACAGCCGTGCAGACGTGTTACAAAGCAGTATGCAAGGTATTTCCCACATTGCCAGCAATCCCCATAAGCACTTGCAGAAAATTTCCGCCGAAATGGAGAGCTATGACACCCGCGAAAAAATCGACCGGGTGCTGGACGAGTTGGATTTCATCCACGAATTGGTTGACCCCGATATTCAACCAATGGCGACACAAGTGACCAATGCGCTGATGGAACGCTACCGGGCGTTGGCATAAATTTTTATTGACCATTAAGCCATTTTTGCTTAAAAGGTTCGCTTTGACTCCAATAAAGTGAACCCCACATGAACAAAAGTGTCTCCTACGCCGTCAGCGTCACGCTGACTTCCGTGCTGTTTGCGCTGGCAACGGCAAGCTTTAATCCCGCTGCGGCGGCGGGTTGCCAGGCCATGAGCAGCGACAGTTTGCAGGCAAAAGCCAGCACCTATCACCCCACCATCCAGAGTGCTGCCAGCCAGTACGGGGTCAGCGCCAGTCTGGTCAAAGCGGTGATTACAGTGGAAAGCTGTTTCCGCCGCAAAGCCCACGGCTCGCTGGGTGAAAAAGGGCTTGATGCAATTGATGCCCGCGACTGCCCGTCGTTTCAATATCCGCAACGGTTACAATGTCCAGCAAAATGTCCACGGCGGTACGCGCTACCTCGGTTATTTGCTGCAACGCTATGACGGCAATTTGCAACACACGGTTGCGGCCTATAATGCGGGCGAGGGCAGGATCAAGCCGGGTGGGCGCATCCCCAACAAAGCCTATGTCAGCAAGGTGATGCAAGCCTATGGCAAGTTTGCAGGGACACGCCCAAGCGTTGAGCCTGTTTTCCAGAAAGCGTCGTGGAAAGCTGAGAAAAAATCGGCATGGAAATCAGCATGGAAAGCCAACCCGACCAAGGTAACGAGCTTGCCTTGGCCGGATTTGCCGATTAGATGAAGAACCTCACCCGTTATTAGTGTTAAAGCTGGCCCGCCCAACAATCAGCGGGTCAGCTTGGCTGATATTGCGCAGATCCTTGCCGCTGTAGTCCATCTTGTTCAGCACGTAACGCATCGCATTGAGGCGGGCGCGTTTCTTGCAGTCTGACTTGACGATAATCCACGGGCATTCTGAGGTATCGGTGTGGAAGAACATCGCCTCTTTCGCCTTGCCGTATTCGTCCCACTTTTCGAGGGAGGCAAGGTCGATTGGGCTAAGTTTCCACTGCTTGAGCGGGTGAATTTCGCGTTCCTTGAAGCGGCGGCGCTGTTCCTTACGGCTCACCGAGAACCAGAACTTAATCAGGTGAATGCCACTATTAGCCAGATGGCGCTCCAATTCTGGTGCTTGGCGCATGAACGCGAGGTATTCATCTTCATTACAGAACCCCATGACGCGCTCAACACCGGCACGGTTGTACCACGAACGGTCCATCAGCACGATTTCACCGGCAGAGGGCAGGTGCTGGACGTAACGCTGGAAATACCATTGCCCGCGTTCCATTTCGGTGGGCTTTTCCAGTGCCACGACCCGCGCACCACGCGGGTTGAGGTGTTCCATGAAACGCTTGATCGCGCCACCTTTACCGGCGGCGTCACGGCCTTCAAATAGAATAACGACACGTTGCCCGGTTTCCTTGACCCACGCTTGCAGCTTAAGCAACTCCACTTGCAAGTGGTATTTCTGCTTCTCATAGTTTTTGCGCGACAGGCGGTTTTTGTAGGGGTAAACCGCATTGCGCCAATCATCTACCAGCTCATCATCGGGGCTGACCGGCATCTTGGCTTCGTATTTCTGCCAGCGTAACAGCGCGGCTTTGAGGGCGGCGGCATCGTCGGGGGATGCGCCTTCCAGAATGGATTCGAGTACCTTGAAAGCAGCTTCGCTGTCGGTTGGTTTGGGGTCGGTGTGTTCCAGAATGTCTTCTGCTGCGCTGAGCTGCGCGTCCTGCGCCTCGCTACTGGCTTGCAGCACGGCAAACGTTTCTACCGCCCGTTCGGTTATGGGGTCAGCAGCCATTGGCTGAACTTGCTCTACTTGTTCTTTATCCATTACGCACTCCACATTTTTTTCACAAAAATTTAACGTTCCCATGCTAGCAAAAATGGGTCAAAAAGGTGCTGACAAATGTCAGGGACGTGGGGCGTTGCGCAAGCGTGCCAGTACCTCTGCTGCTTTGTTGCGCACTTGCTGTGGCGGTGGCAGGTCGCCGTTGAGGTAAGCGTCAATGTCTTGCTGCGCCTGCATCTGGTCGTCAAAGGTGTCTTGGCGTTGGTGGATGCGTTCCAACGAATCTTGCATCCGCGCAAACTTGTCGCTGTGGACATTGGCATGGCGGGACAATTTGCCCACGGCTTGCTGGGCGTGTTGGGTGGCTTGCGCCATGCGTAATTCAGCGCGGTAATGTTCCAGCTTGTTCGCCGTGCTTTTCAGGGTTTGCAGCAAACGTTGTTCGTAAGCGTGTAACTGCTCGTGTTGGCGTTGTTGCTGTTCCAAGCCGGTGCTTCGTGTTGGCTGAAATCCTCAGCCAGTGAGAGTGCGGCGGCTTCATCCCCTTGTTCGAGGTGGCGGCGGATCAGGGCTTCCTTCGCCACCAGTTGGGTTTGCTGGGCATCGAGCTGGCGTTGCAGGCGTAACTTGTCCGCCATGACTTGCGCAAGGTGTTGCTTGGCTTGGCGCAGGCTGCTTTCGGATTCGTAAATTTCCTGACCTAGGATGCGGATGGCGTTGGCATCTACCGCGCGTTTCCAGCACTTCACGAGTGCCACCGCGCATGGCAGTGGCAAGTTTTTCGATTAAGTAAAACATGCGGATTGCCTCCCTTACTCTGCGTATTCTTTGAGGATTTTGTTGGTTTTGGCTTCGCTGATGCGGTTCAATAAACGTTGCGCTTCGTGTTCGTCACGCAGGGTTTTCGACAGCATAATGGTGGAACTGACCAGAAACAGGGAATTTAGGGCGAGGTAGCCTTTGGTTAGCAGGTTGCCTTCGAGGAAGAAGATGAAGGCCGCCATCCCCACCAGCGCAACGCCGAAGGTGAGTTTGACGAAGAATAACCAGCTAGTGGAGTTGGGCAGGGTGATATTGTCGTTCATGGGGTGTTCCTCTGGTTGCGATTAACAGTTGTTATGCTCTGAGAGGAAGATTAGGTGAAGGTTGCAGAGGGTGCAACGCTAACGGCAGAGGTGGAAGGCAGCGAACCTTTAGGTATTGAAATATGCTACTCACCACCCCGATAGGTAGAAATTCATCCGTAGTTGTTAAATCGCAATATACCGCCAGCCATCGCGCATATGCTGCACCACGAACTCCACGGCTGACGGGGCAACTTCAGCCTCATCGACCAATTCCACCATCTCACCACGCTGCTTGAAGGAATACAGCGTATTGCTGCACGCCACAAAGCGCAGGTGCGGGTATTTCTCGCTCATCTGGAGGATGCGCCCTTCGTGCTGGGTAGTCCCCAGACGCAACAAATCAATGCCTTCCGCGCTGGTGACCACGTACACGCTACCGTCCTTATCAGCCACTTGCTGGGCAAGGTTTTCGGCTTTGGTCAATGCTTTTTCCAGCTTGGCAGGTTCGTGTGAATCAAGGAATACGATGAAACGGTTGTCGAATGCAGCGGCATTTTCCAGCGTTAAGCCTTCCGCTTGCCACCAGTGTGGCAAGTAGTGGCTGCCCATTCCGGCAAGGAAGGTCAAGCCAAACACCAGTACATACACGGCGGCCTGTCGCCAAACGGGCGGGCGGCGCTGCACCTTGGGCGTTGCTGCTCATCACCGGCAAGGGGTAGGCGGATTTGACCAAGTGCTTGATGCGCTGGATGTCGCACAATTCTTTTTGCAGCCCAAGGTCGGCTTCCACTTGCGCTAACACGCGGCGGCTTTGTTCCGCATCCAATTGTCCGTCCGCCAAGGCGTGGAGGCGGTCGTGGATGGTTGGCTGATCCGGGTTCATTTGACTCTCCGTAAATAATGCACGTTGTCGCTGTTGCGGATGTTTTGCAGGCGTTTTTTCATCGCATCACGGGCGCGGCTTAGGCGGCTCATCACCGTACCCACCGGAATATCGAGAATGGCGGCAACCTGTTCGTAGCTGCAGCCTTCCAGATCCACCAAGGTCATGACTTGGCGTTGGCTAATGGGCAAGGTTTCCACTGCTGCCCGCACCTGTTCGACAAGCTGGTCGTCGGAAAACTGTTTTTCTGGGCAATCGGTGCAGGTCAGCTCCATCCCATCAATGTCCAGTTGCGGCTTTTGGGTACGCAGGTGTTCCATCCAGCAGTTATGCAAGATTTTGTACAGCCACGCACCCAGACGCTCCTCATCTTTGAGTTGTTCCTGTTTTTCCAAGGCTTTGGCAAGCGTATCCTGCACCAGATCGTCAGCCAATGCAGGGTCGCCACACCAAGCCACCGCCATGCGATGCAACTTGGCGCGGTGTTCCGCCAGCTTGTGGTCGAGGCGGTTGAAACGGAAATACTGGCTAAACATGTGGTTGATTAAGTTCTCTAGCGGTTCTGTAGCGGTTCTGTTAGACATGATGCAGAAAACCGCCGAAATATTCCAAAAAAAAGGGAATATTTTCCTATGCCTCCCGTCACTACACCTGTAGCTAGAATAACTTCAGCCCGTTGAGGAGAAATAACGTGAGTCTAACCCGCCGTGAATTTATGCAAATGCTGGCGGCTGCCAGTGTTGCCGGTTTCAGCCTGAAAAACGCTTTTGCCGCCGATGATGCCAGCAAAGAAGGCAGCACCACCGCTGCCAAAGCCCCCGCCAACCCTTATGAACTGCCTGCTTTCGGCAATGTGTCGGTGATGCACTACACCGACTGCCACGCGCAGTTGTTGCCGATTTACTTCCGCGAACCCAGCGTCAACTTAGGGTTAGGCAGCATGAAAGGCGCGGCTCCGCATCTGGTCGGCGAACACTTCCTGAAAAAATACGGCCTTGAAGCCGGGTCAATGGATGCACACGCTTTCACCTACCTCGACTTTGCGGAAGCGGCGAAAAAATACGGCAAGGTCGGCGGTTTTGCCCACCTGAAAACGCTGGTTGACCAAATCCGCGCCCAACGTCCCGGCAGCCTGTTGCTGGATGGCGGCGATACGTGGCAAGGCTCATGGACGGCACTAAAAACCAATGCGCAAGACATGGTGGACGCCCAGCTTGCCCTCGGTGTCGATGTAATGACCCCGCATTGGGAAATGACCTTCGGCGCTGACCGCGTAAAAGAAATCGTTGAAAAAGATTTTGCGGGCAAAATCGACTTCGTGGCGCAAAACGTGTTCAGTAACGACTTCGACGAGCGCGTGTTTGAACCGTTCGTGATCAAGGAAATCAACAAGGTTCCAGTAGCGATTATCGGGCAAGCCTTCCCTTACACCCCGGTTGCCAACCCCAAGCACCTTGTGCCCGATTGGAGCTTCGGCATCCGTGACGAAGACATGCAGAAAGCGGTCGATGCTGCCCGTGCCAAAGGTGCAAAAGTCATCATCGTGCTGTCCCACAACGGCATGGACGTTGACCTGAAAATGGCCAGCAAAGTCAGCGGCATCGACGCCATTATGGGCGGTCATACCCACGACGGCGTATTCCAGCCAGTGGTGGTGGAAAACAAGGGTGGCAAAACGCTGGTCACCAACGCCGGTTCCAACGGCAAATTCCTCGGCGTGCTTGATCTGGATGTAAAAGACGGCAAGGTGGCAGATTTCCGTTACAAATTGCTGCCGGTGTTCTCCAACCTGTTGGAAGCCAACAAGGACATGAGCGCACTGATCGACAAAATCCGCGAACCGTACAAGAAAGAGTTGGCGGAAGAACTCGCGGTATGTGACGACACCCTGTACCGCCGGGGCAACTTCAACGGCACGTTCGACCAATTGATCTGTAATGCGCTGATGGAAGGCTTGGATGCACCGATTGCGTTTTCACCCGGTTTCCGTTGGGGAACCAGCGTGCTGCCCGGCCAACCGATCACCTTTGAACACGTTGCCGACCAAACCGCGATCACTTACGGCACGGTCACGCGCAACGAAATGGCGGGCGAAATGCTCAAGACCATCCTCGAAGACGTGGCGGATAACCTGTTCAACGCCGACCCTTACTACCAGCAAGGTGGCGACATGGTGCGCGTCGGCGGTTTGAAATTCAGCTTCGACCCGACAGAAACCATCGGCAAACGTGTTTCCGACATGGAACTGGATGGCAAGCCGATTGACCCGACGAAAACCTACCCCGTGGCAGGCTGGGCGAGCGTGCAGGAAGACGTGAAGCCCAACAAGCAGATTTGGGAAGTGGTCGCAGCTTACCTGCGTGACAAGAAAACCATCGGCAAGGTGGAGCTGAATACCCCGAAACTGAAAAATGTGGACGGCAACGAAGGTTTGGCGTAAGCTACCCGCTAGGGGCGAATCATTGAATCGCCCCTACGAGTACGTCCTTACTGACACTGCCCCGCCACAAACCCCTGCACTTGCGGGTCGGCACACGCTTTGCAATCATTGGCATACGTTGCCCGCAAATTGGAGGGGCAAGGCGCGATCAGGCAACGGATAGCCGGATCGTTCAGCGTTGCACACACTGGCTGAAACACTTCATAACAAATTTCCGGGCGCGGCTCACGGCATTGCTGGAAAGACAGGGTATTGACCATGTTTCCCTCTGCATCCGAACGGCTACACCCCGACAAGGCAACAGTCAGTAATATGCCTATCAACAGCAGCATTCCCGACATTTTCATAAAAACCTCGCATTAGATTGTTTTGGGTGGTACTCAATAACTTGCGACATACCGCCGTAATCCGTACTCTTATCCCATTATTACGTCATCCTTCCGTCAGGAGCTTGTGCATGAATCTGGAACACGCCCGCTTTAACATGATCGAACAACAGATACGCCCGTGGGACGTACTGAATCAGACCATTCTGGAGACCTTTGGTTTCATCCAGCGTGAACTATTTGTGCCGAAGGCCCACAAGGCACTCGCTTTTGCCGATGTGGAAATTCCCATTGGGCACGGCGAACACATGATGTTCCCGCGTATGGAAGCCCGCATGTTGCAAGCACTCAATATCTCACCCGAAGACACTTGCTTGGAAATCGGCACAGGCAGCGGGTTTGTCACTGCCTGCCTGAGCCATCTTAGCAAACATGTTGACAGCGTAGATATTTATGAGGACTTTATCCGACAGGCGGAAGAACGCTTGCATAGCCTCAAGCTGCGCAACCATACCCTGCACACCGCTGACGCCTTGCGTGACTGGGCATCAGACAAGCATTACGATGTTATCGCGGTAACTGGCTCTATCCCCGCTTACCTGCCCCGCTTTGAAGCCCAACTCGCACCGGGCGGGCGTTTATTCATCGTGGTCGGGCACGGTGCGGCGATGCAAGCGCATGCTGGTCAAACACGAGGAAGACGGTGAGTTTACCCGCACCAACCTGTTTGAAACCCGCCTAAAAGCTTTGGTGGGCGCTGAAACTGACGCTGACCGCACTTTTGTATTCTGAACTTTTTATGGGCACAACCCTACTAATGTCGCTTAGGGTGTATAATTTCCGCTACCATTTTTTGGAACCGTTTTCTCATGAAACAACAGACACTGGCATTATTGATTGCCGCTTCCCTGACACTGGCAACCCAACAAGCACAAGCAGAAAACCTGCTTCAGGTTTACCAGCAAGCCAAAGGCTACGACGCCCAATTCAAGGCGCTGGAAAGCGATTATCTGGCGACACTGGAACGCAAACCCCAAGCACTGGCAGCCCTTAAACCGCAAGTATCCATTTCCGGCTCTGCCACCGAGAGCCGCCAGCGCACTGCCTATGATGCCACCCTGACTGACCCGGACAACGTCGCCAGTGGCAGCAGCCTCGGTTACAGCCTGAGTTTGAGCAAATCCCTGTACAACAAGACGCTGAATTCTCAAGTCAAACAAGCTGACACCATCATCGCCCAAGCCAGTGCGGGGCTGGAATCCTCGCGGGAAGATCTGGTCTTGCGGGTGGCGGAAGCCTATTTCAACTTCCTGTTGACGCAAGACAACCTCGAATTTGCCCGTACCGAAAAAAATGCCATCAACCGCCAGCTCGAACAGACTAAGGCGTATTTTGATGCAGGCCGTTCCGCGATCACCGATGTCAAGGAAGCCGAATCACGCTATGACCTAGCCGTTGCCCAAGAGATCAACGCGGTCAACCAGCTTGACCTGAGCCGTGAACAGTTGCGGGTGCTGACCGGCGGTTTCTATCAGGCGCTAAATGCCCCAGCAGCCAATATGCCACTGACCATGCCGACACCGGGTGACATTGAGCAGTGGGTCAAAATTGCCAAAGCCAACAACAAAAAACTGCTTGCCAGCCAGCACGCTGTTGAGACGGCACAAACCGCTATCGACGTGCAACGTGCCACCAAACAGCCGGTGGTTGATCTGGTGGCAAAACAAACTGGCAGCGACACGCCAAAGCAATGCAGCACTTGACCCGCAAAACTACGGGGCGAGTGTTGGGGTACAGGTGAGTATGCCGCTGTATACCGGGCGGGGCGATTTCTTCCAAAATCCGCGAAGCCCAGCACAATTTCCGCCAAGCCCAGCAGCAGTCTGACTTCCAGAGCCGCACCACGGAACAGCAGGCACGTAATGCCTTCCTGACCGTGCAATCCAGCATCAGCCAAGTGAAAGCCAACCAGCGTGCCTTGGCTTCGGCCGAAACTGCCGCTGAAGCTACCCAAGCAGGCTTTGAAGTCGGCACACGCACCGCCGTTGACGTGTTGACCGCACTGCGGAATGTGTTCAGCGCCCGCCGCGACTACTCCCAGACCCGTTACACTTACCTGCTGAATACCCTGAAACTGCGCCAAGCAGCGGGTACGCTGTCCGACCAGGACATTGTAGCCATGAACCAATTCATGACTTCCACGCCCAAGCAACTGGCAGCGGCACTCCAGCAAGACATGCCTGACAGCGCCGCACCGGCAAGCGACCTTGAGGATAATGGCAGCTTCGAGCAGTACAGCCCCAAGCCTGAAAAAGCCGATGCAGCCGCGCCAGCCAAGGATGCCGATGCCAAAGCAGAGGAACCCAAGGTAGAAGAACCCAAAGCTGACAAGGTTGAAAAGGCTGACAAACAGGATGCAACCCAAGCAGCACCTGTGCAGCAAGCACAACCTGCCGCAGCGGCACAACAGCCAGCGGCTGGCGCACCGCAGTACTTCATCATCCCCAAGGATGTTGGCAAGAAATAAACCCCTCCTAACCTCCCCTTATCAGGGGAGGGACAAGACCTGAAGGCGTATTGGATCTTATGGACTTTATGGATCACCCTTTAATCCTGTTGTTGCTGCTGCCCGTTGTGGGTGCGTGTGTCTTGGCGCTATTACCCAGTGAACGCCCCACCTTGATCCGCAATACTGCCATTGCTGTGGCGGTATTAACCCTCGCTTATGCGGTTGGCTTGACCAGCCAGATGGATTTTTCCAACCCGACTATCCAGTTGGGGACTAGCGTGGTCTGGAATGCGCAATTGGGAACCTCCTTTTCGCTGGGGGTCGATGGGCTGTCTTTCCCGCTGATATTGCTGACTACCTTGCTGGTGTTGATGGCCTTGCTGGCCTCCCACATGATTACCCATCACGTCAAAGGCTATTACCTGCTGATGCTGTTGCTGGAAGCCGCCACGATGGGCGTGTTCATGGCGCAGGACTGGGGCTTGTTCTACGTGTTCTGGGAATTGGTGCTGATTCCGCTGTTCTTCCTGATCGACCGCTGGGGGGGCAAGAACCGCCAGACTGCAGCGCTGAATTTCGTGCTGTATACCATGGGCGGCTCGGTGTTCATGCTGTTGGCGCTTGTTGGTGCTGTTTGATGCCACGCCGACGCATTCGTTTACCTTTGCGGCAATGGCGGAAGGGGCAAGGCAGTTAAGCCCGGCGGAACAGGTGATGATTTTCAGCGGGCTTGCTGATGGGTTTCGGGGTAAAAATGCCGCTGTTCCCGCTGCACGGCTGGTTGCCGCTGGCGCACGTGGAAGCGCCCAGCCCGGTGAGTATTTTGCTGTCCGGCATCCTGCTGAAAATGGGGTCGTATGGCTTGTTGCGGGCGATTGATATTTTGCCTGCTGCGGCCATCGCCATGCAGGGCTTGCTGTTTGCACTGGGTGTGATCGGCTTGCTCTACGGTGGCCTGCTGGCGTGGCGGCAAAGCGACATGAAAAAAATGATCGCGTATTCCTCGGTCAGCCACATGGGGGTGGTGCTGATCGGCATTTCCACCCTGAATGTCCACGGCATGACCGGGGCGGTTTACCAGATGGTGGCGCATGGCCTGGTGGCGGGGGCGACCTTCATGCTGATCGGTTTGCTGTATGAACGTACCCATACCCGCGACATCAATGATTACGGCTCGCTGATCAAGGTCACGCCGCGTTTTGCTTTCCTCATTATCCTCGCGTTTGTGGGCGGGGTGGGGTTGCCGAGTACTGCCGGATTTGTGGCGGAACTGCATGTGCTGATCGGCGGCTTCGAGACGCTGGGGCTGGGCTATCGTGCTGTTGTCGCTGGGGGTGCTGATGACCGCAACTTACAGTATCCGCACCGTCAAGCAGCTTTACACCGGCCCGATACGGCTGGATATGCAGCAGGTGGAAGATATGCGCCCGCTGGAAATGGTGGCAGCGGGCAGCCTGATTTTTGGCACGCTGCTGCTGGGTTTCTACCCCACACCCTTGCTCGACATGATGGATATGTCAGTGCAACACCTGATTAGCCGCTTTGCGCTGGATAGCATGGCGCAGCTCTCAGGGGGAATTATGCCGTGAGTGGGGGTATTTTCCAGCACCTGCTGGAACATCTGGAACACGTATTGCCCGGTCAAGCGCCGTTACGTGATTTCGTGCATCACAATACCCTGCACGGCTTCCAGCACCTGCCCTTTCCCGCAAGCCCTGACAGTCAGCCCATGAGCATCACCGGCTCTTACGGCTACTTGCCGGCGGAAAAATTCCGCGAGTATTTCCAGCGTGGGCGCATCACGCAGCAGATTTACAAGCGGTGTTACAGGCCGATGCCAGCCTGAACAGTGCGGAAGTACTGTTCAGCCATGCCGATGGCAGCGGCGATATTACACGCGGCGACATTTACCGCACTGCCATGATCCACCCCATCAAGCCCATCAGCCCCAGCCAGTTCGTCTGGCAGGTGGAAGAAAACCGGGTGCTGGAACACAGCGGTGAATTGTGGGCAGCCTGCATGGACAGCCCTGCAACTCGACCACCACCTGCTGCATTCCGAAGACCTGCTGAATTTTTCCCCCGAACGTGCTGCCCGCCTGTTTGCCGCCCAACTGGATGGCGCACGGATGAAAGCATCGACCCGCGTGGTCACCCACGATGCCCAACACCAATTGCTGGCACTGACCCAACAGGTCGGCGAGAAACTCACCTTGCGCGGCCTGTTGCTGGCAGTGACGGGTGAAGACATCCTCCACGACATCCGCCCGCTTGTTGCTGCGGCAAGTGGCTTCGTGGCTGGATCAGGGCATGGCGGCATGGCATAACGGCACGGCAGGCAACAGCTTTTTCGAGGCATGGCGCAATACCAGCGACGATGACCTCACCAGTACGCTGGAAGGCTTGCCGGACTGGAGCGAACACTTGCGCTCCCTGCCCGACAGCGCGGAAGACGCCATCATTGCCGAACTGCAACGCATCGGCATCCCCAAAGAACATTGGGAAAGCTATCTGGAACGCCTCGCGCTGGAACTGCCCGGCTGGTCAGGCATGTTCCTGTGGCGTCACCAGCACCCCGGCTATGCAGGCATGACCACCCCGCAGGTCGACATGCTCGATTATCTGGCAGTACGCCTGAGCATGGAACACCTGTTCGCCCGCCGCCTGTGCCGCCAGATCTGGCTGATGGAAGCCAACCTTGGCAATATCCGCGGGCGTTTCCGCCACCACCCGACCGAATTTCTGGTGCGCTACTACACCTTCAACCGCCGCTTGCCCGAATACCTGCTGACCCCGGCGCAACAACTGATCCGCCACAGCCGCCCGCGTGTCTACGAAGAGCAGCAATGGGAACAGCTTGCCCACCAAATCTGGACATGGGAACAGAGTTCGGGCGCGGTGGCTAGCGGCGGCGGTGCTGCTTACGACCACGGCTGGCGCTTGTTCCGGCTGGCGCAATGCCTGCCGCTGGATGCCGCCACCCTGCGCCAGCTTACGCCGCGAACAACTCGATACGCGTGTTTGCCTGCCTCGAAGCCTGGACGAGGAGCATGGCGGTTTCCTCTGGCTGCAAGCTTATGAACGCCATTACCGCGAACAAATTTTCAACGCCGTGGTGAACAACCACGGGCGCGGCGCGTGGGGCAAGCGCGAACAGCGCCCGCAGGCACAGGTGGTGTTCTGCATGGACGAGCGCGAGGAAGGCATCCGCCGCCATCTGGAAGAACTCAACCCGCAAATTGAAACGCTGGGCGCTGCGGCGTTTTTCAACCTGCCGATGAACTGGCAAGGGCTGGACGACAAAACCGTCACCAAACTCTGCCCCGTTCCGGTCACCCCCGAACATCTGGTGCGCGAAGTGCCCGCTGATGAGGCTGTTGCACTCAAACACCAGCATGATTGCGGGCAGGTTGGCGCAAACGCCTGTTCGCCAACCTGCAACACGTTACCCGCCACAACCTGCTGCTGGGAACGCTCAGCCAGATGCTGTTGGCCCCCGCATCCCTGGGCATTATGCTGGGCAAATCCTATTTGCCGCTGGGCTTCGGGCAATGGGTGAAAAACCTGCGGCGCAAAGCCGACTTGCCGATTCCCACCAAGCTGGAATTCATCGCCTTGCAAGCCGGATACGCGACGTTCCGGCAACCACAACCAGATGGGTTTCACCGATGCGGAACAGGCGGAAAAAGTCGGTGACTTCCTGCGCATGATTGGCCTGACCGACGGCTTCGCGCCGCTGGTGGTGATCATGGGGCACGGTTCCACCAGCCAGAACAACCCCCACGCCGCCGCCTATGAATGCGGGGCGTGCAGCGGACGCCACAGCGGCCCGAATGCGCGGGTGTTTGCGGCAATGGCAAACCGCCCGGCAAGTCCGCGCACTGCTGGCAGCACAGGGCATTGTTGTTCCTGCGGATACGTGGTTTGTGGCGGCGGAACACGACACTTGCGACGAACAGATCCCGTGGCTGGATACCGACAAAGTGCCCGCCGGATTGCTGGGCAAGTTGCACACCGTGCAGGCCGAATTGACCGAGGCTGCCCGCCATTCCGCGCACGAACGCTGCCGCAAGCTGGCTTCCGCCCCACGCAACCCGACCCTGCAACAAGCCAGCCAGCACATTGCCGGACGTGCTTTCGATTACAGCCAAGCACGCCCTGAACTGGGCCATGCCACCAATGCCTGTGCGCTGATCGGGCGGCGTTCGGTGACCCGTGGCAGCTTCCTTGACCGGCGCTGCTTCCTGATTTCCTACGACTGCACCCGCGACCCGGATGGCAGGATTCTGGAAAACATCCTGCTGAATGCGGGGCCAGTCGGGGCAGGTATCAATCTGGAATACTATTTTTCCACCGTCAACAACGAGCGTTACGGCGCGGGGACGAAAGTGACCCACAACCTGACCGGGCTGTTCGGGGTGATGGAAGGCGTGTTCAGCGATTTGCGTACCGGCTTGCCCTTGCAGATGATCGAAATCCACGAGGCCATGCGCTTGCTGGTGATCGTCGAGGCCAAGGCAGCAATGGTTGGGGAAATTTACGCACGGCAACCGCCCTTGCAGGAATTGATTGGCGGCGGCTGGATCATCGTGGCGGTGAAAGACCCGGATTCGGCGGCGATTGACTTGTTTGTGCCGGGGACGGGGTTTGTGCGCTGGGAGGGGGAAGTGAGTGAATTGCCGGTGGTGGAGAAATCTGCGGAGTGGTATGCGGGGCATTATGGGCATTTGGAACCGGCATTGGTGACGGCGAATCGCACGGGAGGCGCAACATGCCTAACTGGTTACTCCTGCTCATCCCCGGCCTCCCCTTCCTAGCCGCCATGTGGATCGTCACTCGGCTTCATCTTCGGCTGGAACCGGGGTGAAAAAGGCGAACGCGAAACCGCCTTCGTCGCCGTCACTGCCAACACCCTGAGCCTGCTGGCGATGCTGGGCCTGGCGATTTACGACTTCACCCACGGCGCACCCGGTCATGTGATGCTGTTCCCGTGGCTGCAAAGCGGCGACTACCAAGCCTCCATCAGCCTGATGCTGGATACCCTCAGCCTGACTTTTGGCGTGGTGATGGCAACCATTACCCTGGTGGTGACGCGCTTTTCGGTCAACTACCTGCACCGCGAAGCCGGGTTCCAACGCTTTTTCATCGTCATCTCGCTGTTTTCCTGCGCGATGCTGCTGATTGTGCTGTCGGGCAGCGCCCTGCTGGGCTTTATTGGCTGGGAAATGGCGGGGATCAGCTCCTACATGCTGATTGCCTACGCATGGCAGCGCGAAACGGCCGTCGAAGGTGCAACCCGTGCCTTCGTCACCAACCGTTTTGGCGATACCGGCTATTTGTTCGGCATGTTCATCGGCTTTAGCCTGGCTGGGCAATGTGGAATGGAACGTGTTGTTTGGTGACAAACCGGGTATGTCCGGCATGGCAGTGGGCATCATGACGATGGGCTTCATGCTGGCAGCACTGGTGAAGTCGGCGCAATTCCCCTTCAGCGCCTGGATTACCCGTGCGCTGGAAGGCCCCACCCCCTCAAGTGCGGTGTTTTACGGCTCCATCATGGTACACGCGGGGATTTACCTGTTGCTGCGCCTTGAACCCTTGCTGGAAGAATCCCCGCTGCTGGGTAAGGTGCTGATGCTGATCGGCTACACTGACTGTGCTGTACGGCTGGCTGGGTGCGCAAGTGCAAACCGACATCAAAAGCTCGCTGATCTTTTCCACCCAGCAGCAAACCGGCCTGATGCTGGTGGAAATCGGCTTGGGCTTTTACACCTTCGCTGCCATCCACATGGGGCTGCACGCAGTCTGGCGGGCGTACCAGTTCCTGCATTCGCCGTCTTTCCTGCAACAGACCGGCTGGGAACCTGCCAAACCCGCACCAAAATGGTTACGCCAGCGTAAATGGTTGTATACTGCGGCGCTCCAACGGTTCTGGCTGGTTCCGCTGGAAAACTGGCTGCTGGTGCGGCCTACCCAGTCGCTGGCGCATGAGGCGCAAACCTTTGATACCCGCGTGATTGACCGCCTGACCGGGACAGCTTCGCACAGCAATATGCTGTCCACGCTGGCGGAAATGCAGGCATTCCAGCAAGGCAAATTGCGGCTGGAAAGCAGCATCGGCACAGGTTCTGGCCTGCTGGGCAAATTTATGCAGTGGGTGGCGGAACATTTTGAGTGGCTGGAAGACCGGCTACTGTTGAAAAAAGGCGGCGGCAAGCTGGGCAAACGCTTGCGGCAACTCGGCGAACATCTGGATCTGATCGAGGAGCTGCTAGCACAGCCCCGTTACCTGATTTTGTTGATAGCGGCTACCCTCGCCGTTATTTTGTAGGAAAAACCATGACATGAGCGACCACAGTCAGGCACACAACGAACAGCGCGAACAATTGCGTGAGGCCATTGCGGGGCTGGATGCGGTATTACCGATCCAAGCACCGTTGCAGGATTTTGTGCATTTCAACCCGCTGATGAATTACGAACATCTGCCGTTTGCGGAAGCCTTGCGCAGCGCCCATGCGCATAGCGGCTCACTGGGCTATTTGCCTGCCAGCGAATACCGGCGTTTTTTCCGCGAAGGCCGCATCAACCGCCACGACATTTGTCAGCGTATTGGCGAGTGATGCGGACAAAACCGCTGACCAAGACATTTACCTGACGGTACTGGCAAACAACATCAAGGCCATCAGCTTCCAGCAAATGCGCTGGCAGGTGGAAGAAAACCATGCGCTGGAACGCTTCCAGTCCGATGTTGCCTTCGAACAGCGCGAAAAACTGCTGGAAGCGGCGGGGCAGGACGAAGCCAGCGCCATCCGCGCCCTGTGGGAAACGTGCCTGCAAAAGCTGGAATTGAGCTACGACCTGCCGCACCCGGAAGCCTTGCTCAATTTGCGCCTGACCGACATCAACGGCATCTGGGATCGGATCAAGCAGCAAGGGCAAATCGGGCAAGCCATCCCCGATGCGGAAAGTTTCATCAACACCGAAAGCCGCCACCTGTTGCACCAATTGCTGGATCAGGTGGGCGAAACCCTGACCTTGCGCAGCCTGCTGCACAAGCTGGTCAATGTGGATGTCATGGAACAACTGTTGCCGCTGCTGAACCGCCATCTGGCAAGCTGGCTGGATCAGGGCGTGTCTGCCCTCCGTCTCCGCCCGAGCGAAGTCGAAGGGCAGGGGTTCTACGCTTATTGGCGTGAAGCCACTTTGCAGGACATGACCCTGACGCTGGAGGGCATGGATGACTGGGACGATTACCTGCGTTCCCTGCACGATGACCCGCTGGAAACCATCCATCAGGAACTGATGCGCATCGGTATCGACAAGCAGCATTGGGGCGGCTACCTGCGGGTACTGGCGCTGGAATTGCCGGGCTGGTCGGGCATGTTCAACTGGCGCTCGAAAAATCCCGGCTATTACGGCCTGACCAGCCCCCGTCAGCATGGAAGATTACCTCGCGGTCAGGTTGGTGCTGGAACACCTGTATTGCCGCCAATACACCAGCGAACACTGGAAAGTTAGATGCCAGCACCAACAACCTGCGCGGCTATTTCCACCAGCATCAGGACGAGTTTTTTGTCCGTTACCATGCCTACAACACCACCTTGCCGGAATTCCTGCAACAGCTTGCCCAGCAATTTCTGGGCAGTGAGGAAGACATTCAGCCGCACGATTGGCATCAGCTTGCCCACCAGATCCTGACGTGGAACCTTGCGCCCGAAACCGTCATCCCGGTAGGAACCGACATTTACCGCAAGGCATGGCGGCTGTTCCACCTTGCGCAACATCTGGGGATGGATGCCAGCCGCGTTCGCCCAACTGGAAGCGGACAGGATCAAACGCCTGCTGGCGATTCTGGAAGAACTCGACGACCCCAACACCAGCGGCTACCTGTGGTTGCAGGCGTATGAACACCACTACAGTGAAGAAATCTTCAGCGCCGTGCTGAACAAGCACGCAACGCCATAACCCCATCCCTCTCCACCCCACCCGCTGCCCAACTGATTTTCTGCATGGATGACCGCGAAGAAAGCGTGCGCCGCCATCTGGAAGAAATCGCCCCCGACCTCGAAACCCTGGGGGCGGCGGGCGTATTCGGCCTGCCCAACAACTGGCGCGGGCTGGATGCCCCCAGCCCGCTCAAGCTGGCACAGCCGGTGGTCACTGCGGTACACGAACTCCGCGAAGTCCCGACAGCGGCGCACAGCCACAACTGCCTGCCCACCAGCGTCGCCAACGTTCCCTGAACTGGCTTAAGCGGCTGAAAAACCACCGGATGCGCCACAGCGTCGTGGGTACGGCGCTCAGCTTGCCGCTGCTGGCTCCGTTTGCCTTGCTGGAAATGCTGGGGCGCGGGTTGATGCCGTCGGCTTACCAGCGTTTTATCAGCAAGGTGCAGCGCAAGGCCAGCCTGCCACTCAAGACCCGCGTGGCTTACACTGCCAGCGAAGTGCTGGAATGCCCCAGCAAGGAACACAACCAGCTTGGCTTGAGTGCAGCGGAAAAGGTTGCCAAGGTCGCGGCCTTCCTCAAACTGACCGGCTTCACCAGCGGGTTTGCGCCCTTGGTGGTGTTGATGGCGCACCGTTCGCGCCATTTGAACAACCCGCACATCCTCGGCTATGGCTGTGGGGCGTGCAGCGGGCGTTTCGGCGGCCCCAATGCGCGGGCGTTTGCGGGCATGTGCAATGAGCCGGAAGTCCGCGCCCAGCTTGCCGCCCAGCATGGCATCCACATTCCCGACGGTTGCTGGTTCATGGCGAGTGAACATGACACCACCAGCGATGACATCGACTGGTTTGATACCGATTTGATCCCGACCAGCCATCAGGCACTGTTCGGGCGGGTCACAACAGGCCACCGAACAGGCTGCCAGCCAGTCGTCCCATGAACGTTGCCGCAAGTTTGCCTCCGCCAGCCAGCACCTGACCCCAGCGCAAGGCCAAACGCCATGTGGAAGGCCGTGCCGCTTCCCCCGACCAGGTACGGGCGGAACTGGGGCATCAGGGCTGTGCGGTGGCTTTCATCGGGCGGCGCAACCTGAGCAAGGGGATTTTCTGGGATCGGCGTTCCTTCCTGATTTCCTACGACCCGCACCATGACCCGGATGGCAAGCTGCTGGAAGCGCAGTTGAACGGCAATGGCGTGGTCGGGGTCGGCATCCAGATGGATTATTATTTTTCGCGGATGCAAAGCGGTTACTTCGGTTCAGGCAGCAAGGCCACCCACAACCTGACGGGTTTGTTCGGGGTGATGGAAGGCGGTTCCAGCGATTTGCGTACCGGGCTTGCGCAGCAGATGGTGGAATTGCACGAGCCAATGCGCTTGCTGGTCGATTGCGGAGGCGGAACTTGAAACGCTGGTGGCGATTTACCAGCGCCACGATTACTTGCGGCTGTTGCTGGATAACGGCTGGGTGCTGCTGGCAGTGAAACCACCGGAGCGTAATGAAATCCATGTGTTCCAACCGGGCAAGGGGTTTGTGCAGTGGCGGGGGGCGGTGCATCAGTTGCCGCAGGTACAACATTCGCGCTGACTGGTATGCAGGGCATCATGGGCATTTGTCGCCTGCGGCAGTGCGGGGTTCTGCTGGAGGTGAATCATGCCTGATATGCTGTTGTTACTTATTCCCGGCTTGCCGCTGCTGGCGGCGCTGTTGATGGCGCTGGACAGGCTGTTTGGCTGGAGCCGGGGCGATGACGGCGAACGTTTCACTGCACGGCTGGTGCTGCTGGCAGGTTTCCTGAGCCTGTTGCTGGTGTTGTGGGCGGATGTGGGCTACCGTGCTGGCTGGCAGCCGCCATGTGGTGCTGTTGCCGTGGTTGCACAGCGGCATGTATACCGCCAGCATCAGTTTCACGCTGGATGCGTTGAGCTTGAGCATGGCGACGCTGGTGGGTGTGATTACGCTGCTGGTGACGCGCTTTTCGGTGAATTACTTGCATCGGGAAGCCGGTTTCCAACGCTTTTTCATGGTGCTGGCAATTTTCACAGCGGCGATGCAATTGATTGCGCTGTCTGGCAGTGCGTTGCTGGCATTTGTGGGTTGGGAACTGGCGGGCGCAAGTTCTTACCTGCTGATCGGCTATAACTGGCAAAGCCGGACGGCGACCACCAATGCTACCCGTGCATTTGTCACCAACCGGATTGGTGATGCGGGTTTCTTGCTGGGGATGTTCATGGCGTTTTCGCTGTTCCGCAGCACGGAATGGGATGTGATGCTGGTTCCGCAAGCCGACAAATCCAGCTTGCTGGTGGGGGTGGCGGCACTGGGCTTTATGGCGGCAGCATTGGTGAAGTCGGCGCAATTCCCGTTTTCGGCGTGGATTACGCGGGCGTTGGAAGGGCCTACACCGTCGAGTACGGTGTTTTACGGCTCGTTGATGGTTCATGCGGGGGTGTATTTGTTGCTGCGCATCCATCCGCTGCTGGAACAGGCTCCGTGCTTGCAATACCTGTTGCTGGTGGTGGGTATCCTGACCGTGCTGTATGGCTGGTTGGGTGGGCTGGCGCAGACCGACATCAAGACCTCGCTGATGTTTTCGACGCTGGCGCAAACCGGCCTGATGCTGGTGGAAATTAGCCTTCGGCTGGTACACGCTGGCGTTGGTGCATTTGCTGTTGCACGCGGTGTGGCGGGCGTACCAGTTCCTGCATTCGCCCTCGTTTGCCTTGCATACGCAATGGCAAGCCGCCCCCGCTGCCCCGGCTTGGCTGGGCAAGCAACGCTGGTTGCACAATGCAGCCTTGCAGCGTTTCTGGCTGGATCCGCTGGCAGACTGGTTGCTGGTGAAACCGACACTGGCGCTGTCGCAGGAAACCCAGGTGTTCGACGGGCAGATCCTCGACAAACTGAGCGGGACACCGGGGCATCACAGCGGCATTTCCACCCTTGCCGATATGCAGGCGATGCAGCAGGGGCGGATGCGGGTGGAAAGCAGTATCGGGGTCGGTTCCGGCGTGTTGGGCAAGCTGATGCAGTGGGTGGCGGAACGGCTGGAGTGGTTTGAAAACCGCCTGTTGTTGCAACAGGGTGGCGGCAAGGCCAAAGCCACGCTGGACACGGCTGGGGCATTATCTGGACAGGATCGAGCGCCTGCTGACCCAACCGCGTTATCTGGTGTTGCTGATTCTGGCAACCTTAGTCGTCATTTTCCGAGGGTAGTGCAACCATGAACTTTTCTGAAATTGCGGCTACTACGCCCTTGCTGGCAACCTTGCAACTGCTGCCCTTGCTGACCGGGCTGGTGCTGATCCGGGTGCGGGGTAATGCTGCCGTGGCACTGGCGGGGCATTATGGCACTGGCACAGATGTTTCTGGCGATGAACCTGTACCGCGCAATTTGATGTCCACCAGCCTGCTGGGGTGATGCAGTTTGCGGAAAGTTTCCAGATTCTGGGGGCATTCCACTACCACGCGGCGGTGGATGGCATCGGGGTGATGTTTGTGCTGCTGACCAGCGTGGTCAGCCTGCTGAGTGTGGCGTTCATCGTGGTGCGGCGCTTGCATGAAAGCTCGGTGCTGGCGGTGATGATGGGCATTCAGGCGACGATTACCAGCCAGTTTGTGACGGTGGATTTGTTGTGGTTTACCTTGATGTCCTGTCTGGAAGTGGTGTTGGTGGGGTATCTGACCAAGCGCTGGCCGACCTTCCACGACATCCAGCCAACATTGGCGCGTTACCTGCAATTCATGGTGGTGGGCTTGCTGCTGATGGTGTTTGGCACGCTGGTGCTGGGTTGGAACTATGCGGATGCCAATGCCGGGCGCTGGAGTTTTAGCCTGTATGAGCTGGCGCAACTGGGGTTCGGCAAACACGAGCATGGTGGGGACGTTGGTGTTTTTTGCCCTGTTCTACGCACTAGCGGTGCGGATTCCGCTGTTCCCGTTTCATGGCTGGCTACCGAGTTTCATGTTGCACGGCAATGTGGCGGTTGCGCCGATTTACCTGCTGGGGCTGAAAGTGGGGGTCTATGGGTTGTTGCGCTTTGTGTTCCCGATTCTGCCGCAATGCGGTGTGGGAATGGCATACGGTGGCGACGGTGTTTGCGGCAACCGGGGTGTTTTACGCGGCATTTCTGGCGATGCGCCAACAGACCTTGCGCGAATTGCTGGCGTTTGCGGTCATCAGCCATACCGGGATTTTGACCATTGGTTTGTTTAGCTTGCACCAAATGGCCTTTGAAGGCGCGGTGTTGCTGGCGCTGAATTTTGGGTTGGCGATTACTGGCCTGCTGCTGATGACCGGGATGGTGTGGCAGCGTACCCGCACTACCCGCCTGAGCAAGCTGGGTGGTTTGCTGGATTATATCCCTATCGTGGGGCTGGCATTTCTGGTGGCGGGTCTGGCGATTGTGGGGATGCCGGGGACGCCGGGGTTTGATGCGGTGCATTTCGTGCTGGAAGGTTCCATCAAGCGTTTCGGCGCGGTGGTGACGGTGGCGGCGGCATTGGGGAATCTGGTGGCGGCGGGTTTCCTGCTGCGGGCATTCCAGCAGGCATTTCTGGCAACGCCGGGCATGGATACCAGCCGCTGGGATACGCAACCCGACTTACCCGGCCGAAATGATGATGGCGGCTATTGTGATACTGGTAACGGTGGTGGTGGGTTTCTACTCCGCGCCGTGGATTGAATTGATTGAACAGCCGGTCAAGGGTTTGGCGGGGCTATTTGCGGAATATACCGGCGAATTGCACGGAGGGAGGTCACTGATGGTCAGTCTAACGGGTATGGATTTTCCGTGGTTGAGCCTGCTGTTGCTGATGCTGCCACTGGGCGCGGTGTTGACGGCGCTGATGCCGGGGAAGGAGGCACGCTTGGCGGCATTGACCACGGCGGTGCTGACCTTGGGGGTGACGCTGGTGATTGTGGCGGGCTTTGACCCGCAACAGGCCGGGTTCCAGTTGGTGGAAAAGACCCCGTGGATGCCGAGTCTGGGGATCCATTACCTGCTGGGGGTGGATGGGCTGTCGGTGCTGTTCCTGCCGTTTACCGCGCTGCTGTTTGTGGGGGTGATCTTGGCATCGTGGAATGCGATCCGCACCATGACGCGGCTGTATTTCGCGCTATTGCTGGTGCTGGAATGCACCATCATGGGCATTTTCACCTCGCTGGATACCATCCTGTTTTTCCTGTTCTGGGAAATGACCTTGCTGCCGCTGTTTTTCCTCATCAGCTTGTGGGGCAGTGGCGCGAACCGGCGCTATGCGGGGGTGAAATACAGCTTGTTCATGCTGGCAGGGGGCTTGCCGATCTTGATCGGGTTTGTGGTGCTGGCGATCAATAATTCTACGGGAATGAGCTTTGCTTACACCGATTTGTTGCAGGGCAGCCGTGATTATGGGGTGCAGGTGACGGTGTTTTTCCTGTTGCTGGTGGGCTTTGGGGTGAAAATACCGCTGTTCCCGCTGCATACGTGGTTGCCGGTGGTGGCGCAGGAAGGCCCCGCGACGACGGTGGCCTTGCTGACCGGGTTTGAAAGTGGGGGCGTATGGTTTGTTGCGCTTCGGCTTGCCCTTAGTGCCGGATGCGGCGCATGATTTCCGCTGGATTCTGGTGGGCTTGGGGATGATCGGGGTGCTGTATGGCGCGGTGGCGGCCTTGAGCCAGACCAGCTTGCGGCGCATGTTGGCGTTTTCATCCTTGAGCCATGTGGGCTTGGTGGTGCTGGGGATTGCGGCGTTTAGCCCGCAGGGGATTCAGGGCGCGGTGTTCCAGTTGCTGAACTTTACCCTGATTGCGGGCGGGCTGTTCCTGATTACGGGCTTCTTGCACCAGCGCACCGGTTCGACGGAACTGTTGAGCTTGGGTGGGGTGGCGAAATCCATGCCGTTGCTGGCGTCACTGTTCTTTTTCCTAGGGCTTGGCGGGGATCGGGATGCCCGCTACCAGCGGCTTTCCGGCGGAATTCTTGCTGATTGTGAGCATTTTGGAAGTGCATACTGGCGCGGGGCTGGTGGTGTTGTTTGTGGTGATTTTGGGGGCGGCGTATTTCCTCAATTTCTACCGCAAGGCGTTTTTGGGTGAAGCACGTCACGACATTATCCGTGACGCGCCTGACTTGAAGCGGCGGGAACTCGGTGTCCTGCTGCTGATAGTTATACTGGTGCTGGTATTCGGTTTCTATCCGCAGGGGATTTTGGATATGACCGAAACCAGCAGCCAGTATTGGGTGAGCTTGATGCTGCCGACGGGGACGTTACCGTGAGTCACGCACCAAGCGGACGTACTTGCCCGCCGCCTTGAAGTTCTCGAATGCTTTGCCCTTTGGCGAAGTCCATGCTCCATGCACGTGGGTCGGACTGGTTGCCTGACCATACGCCAGCGGCGAGCATACGCGGGAATACCTCAAGGTTGGCGGCGGGTTCTTGGCAGCGTTGTTCCACAATGCTTTCCAACTCGTTCAGGGTGGGCAAACGCCAGCCGGTGTAGCCTGCGAATTTGTCACTGCTGGCAAGTTGGGCATTATTGGCGGCATCTTCCCACGGCATCACGCTGGGTCTGACCAAAACAATTACTGCCTTCTTGGCCCTCCAGACATTTTTTCCACATCAGGCCAGTGCGGGTATCGGTAAGTGTACCGTTACCATGCTCGATAAAACCGTTAGTAGGGGCAGTGGATTGCATATTGCTATTACAGTTTTGTCCATGCTGGCCCAACTGGTACTGGTGCAGCAGCAGGCTGACGCCCAAGGTGAGGGAGACTAGTTTCATCGTCATATTATTATTTACCAAGCAAGCTATTTAGCAATTTGTTGATATTTTTAACAAGCCCGATCGTTGGAATGATCAATCCATCAAACGCATTAATTATCAACCAAATACCAAGATCAATAAATTTAATTTATCATTACATTCACCTCAGGGTAAGTATCATGGAAAAGATACTACCTAGTATCTGCCCTTATGCCAGTATCATGGTGATGGCGACACTAACTCATGCGTATAAGTATCATCCAAAATGATACGGTTTGGGTGGCGAATCCGTAGCGGCAGCCTGCTTCCTTAACTAAAAGTTAATGATACTTTAAGTAACGGCTATTGATTTTCCAGTGACAAGGGCGGCATGATGGTGCAAATGCAGCAAACTGCACTAACGTATCAAAAGGTAACAGAAGGTAAATGCAATGGGTATGATTGCCTCCACACTCGCACAATGGCTGGAAGATTCAGGGGTTGGCGGTTCCAAGGGTGTATTCATGACAGGCACTGGTACAGGGGTCGGCAAAACGTGGATAGGCGTGCAACTGATCCACACCTTACGGGTACTAGGGCATGAAGTGATTCCCCGCAAGCCGGTGGAATCAGGCTGGACAAGCGATGTCAGCCAGACCGATGCTTGGCAATTGGCACAAGCTGCTGGGCTGCCGCTGGATACAGCCAAACATACCGCAGCTCTCCACAACGTTTGCCCGCACCGTTTCAGGGCAGCAATTTCCCCGCCACGGGCAGCCGCACTGGAAGGCAAAACCCTGCGGATGGTGGACATCGCCGCCACCTGCCCGACCCGCTTGGGCAAGAAACAGTTCTTGTATGTGGAAGGTGCGGGCGGTTTCTATTCACCGATGGCACACGATGGGCTGAATGCCGATCTGGCACAAACTCTCGGATTGCCGGTGATTGTGGTGGCGGAAGACAAGCTGGGATGCCTCAATCATATTTTGCTGGTCGCGGAGGCCGTCAAACAGAAACGCCTGAAGCTTGCCGGGGTGATTTTGAATGCCCGCCACCCACACCGGAGGGTATGGATAATCTCAACGACCTACGCCAACATTTGGATGCCCCAGTGTTACGCTTTCCGTCCCACTAAACCATGTCGGGTAAGCCGTCGCTGAAATCGTGATCAGCCGCCTGTCCGGCGGTGTTTTCTGCGGCACCGAAATTGATTTGCCATTCGAGGTCGTTGCGCGAACCGGCGTATTCCAGTGCCATCTGCCTTGCTGATATGCCCGTCGCTGTAAAGCTGGTAAAGTGCCTGATCGAAGGTTTGCATCCCATCCACTGTGCCTTTGGCGATGATGTCTTTCAGCTCACCAAACTGCCCGGTACGGATCAGTTCCGCCACATACGGGGTATTGATCAGCACTTCAGCCGCCAGATGCAAGCCCGTCGTTCTCATCGGGAATCAAGCGTTGCGCCACGATACCGCGCAGGTTCAGCGACAAATCCATCAACACCCGGTGCTTGTTTTCCGCTGGGGAACAGGTACAGCATCCGTTCCAGCGCCTGCATCACGTTGGTGGCGTGCAAGGTGGACAACACCAGATGCCCGGTATCGGCAAACCCCAGTACCGCATCCATGGTTTCGGTGTCACGCACTTCCCCGACCATGATCATATTGGGTGCTTCGCGCATCGCCTCGCGCATCGCATTGGCGTAACTCAGGGTATCAAACCCGACTTCACGCTGCCCAATGATGGATTTGCCGTGGCGGAAGGTGTATTCAATCGGGTCTTCAATGGTCAGAATATGCCCGCAGTGGCTTTCATTGCGGTACTGGATCAGGGACGCCATCGAGGTGGATTTGCCAGAGCCGGTAGAACCCACAAACAGCAACATCCCTTCCTTTTGCATCACCAATTTTTTCAGGACTTCCGGCAACTTAAGCTCTTCCGGCGAACGGATGTCGGAACGGATGTGGCGGATCACCATCGACACTTCGCCGCGCTGAAAATAGAAATTCATGCGGAAGCGCCCGATCCCCTTCAGCGAAAACCCTTTGTTCAATTCACGCTCAGTAAAAAAGGCTTCAATTTCGGTCAGCGGTGAGGATTTCCTCTGCCAACTGGCGGATATTCCCCGGTTTCATCGGTTCACGGCTGATATGCACCAATTGCCCCCGCACCTTCAGGGTGGCATAAGCACCCGTGGTCAAATACAGGTCGGATGCGCCCTGTTTCACCATCATTTGTAGCAAGGGGGTAATGCGCAGCTGTCGGTTCAATGTCGGTGATGATGGTCATTAGCGTCCATTCTCCATGCGGTTCAATCGCCAAGTCATCCAAGCCCTTTAAAGAAGTCGTTGTCTTGGGCGAAACGGCTTTCCAGCTTGAGGCGCAGACGCAAGTCATTCTGCGAGTCGGCATGGCGCAAGGCTTCGTGCACCGTAATCTGCCGCGCCTCGATCAGGTCGAACAAGGCTTGGTCGAAGGTACGCATCCCGTGTTCGCGGGATTTGGAGGTCAGGATTTTCATCCCCGGCACATCGCCCTTGAGAATCAGATCAGCCATCAGCGGGGTATTGATCACCACTTCCACCGCAGGCAAACGCCCATCGCCCTTGGCTTTGCGTACCAAGCGTTGCGACACCACGGCTTTCAGGTTGAGGGACAAATCCATCAACAACTGGTTGCGGCGCTCTTCGGGGAAAAAGTTAATGATGCGGTCAATCGCTTGGTTAGAACTGTTGGCGTGCAAGGTGGACAGGCACAAATGCCCGGTTTCGGCATAGGCAATGGCGTAATCCATGGTTTCGCGGTCACGGATTTCCCCCAGCAGGATCACGTCAGGTGCTTGGCGCAAGGTGTTTTTCATGGCAATTTCGTAACTGGCGGTATCCACACCGATTTCGCGCTGGGTAATCAGGCAACCCTTGTGCTGGTGGACAAATTCAATCGGGTCTTCGATGGTAACAATATGCCCTTTGGAATTATTGTTGCGGTAATCGACCATCGACGCCAAGCGTGGTGGATTTACCGGAGCCGGTCGCACCGACCATGATCACCAGCCCGCGCTTGGTCATGGCAATGTCACGCAACACCGGCGGCAAGCCCAATTCTTTCAGCGCCGGGAATATGGCTGGGAATATGCCGCAACACCATGCCCGCACAACCGCGCTGGGTGAATGCATTGACCCGGAAACGTGCCTTGCCGGGCAGGCTGATGGAAAAGTTGCATTCCATCTCCTCCTCAAACTGCTTCAACTGGCGGTCATTCATAATGGCACGCACCAACATGCGGGCATTTTGCTCATTCAGCGGCTGGTTGGTCAGCGCCACCATTTCGCTATCAACCTTGGCGGAAGGTGCAGCATCCGCTGTGATGTACAGGTCGGAGGCGTCTTTTTTCCAGCATGGTAGCCAGCAATTTGTGGACATAGCTGACGGCGGAATCACGATCCATACCTACACCTCCTTAAATAGAATCCGGGTTGTCCGCTTTGCGGCGGGCATCGTTGCGGTCAACCAGACCTTTCATCACCAGATGCCTTGAGCGACTGGTCGAGGGTTTGCATCCCGTCAGCCTGCCCGGTCTGCATCGCAGAACGCATTTGCGCAATTTTGTTTTCGCGGATCAGGTTGCGTACCGCCCGTGTGCCGATGAGGATTTCGTGTGCTGCTACCCGTCCGCCGCCCTTTTTCTTCAGCAGGGTTTGGGAGATGACCGCTTGCAGCGATTCGGAGAGCATCGAACGCACCATTTCCTTTTCCGCCGCCGGGAACACGTCCACAATACGGTCGATGGTTTTGGGGGCAGAGGTGGTGTGCAACGTGCCGAACACCAGATGCCCGGTTTCAGCAGCCGTCAGGGCCAGACGGATGGTTTCAAGGTCACGCATTTCCCCGACCAGAATGGTGTCCGGGTCTTCACGCAAGGCGGAACGCAATGCAGCCTCAAAGCCCTTGGTGTCACGGTGGACTTCACGTTGGTTGACCAGACTTTTTTTGCTTTCGTGGACAAATTCAATCGGGTCTTCGATGGTCAGGATATGCCCGTAATCGGTGTCATTTTTGTAATCGACCATCGCCGCCAAGGTGGTGGATTTGCCCGAACCGGTCGGCCCGGTCACCAGCACCAAGCCACGCGGATTTTCGGAGATTTGGCGGAAAATACCGGGTGCACCCAGTTCGTCCAAGGTCAATACCTTGCTGGGGATGGTACGGAACACCGCGCCCGCACCCCGGTTCTGGTTGAAGGCGTTCACCCGGAAACGTGCCACACCGGGAATTTCAAACGAAAAGTCGCATTCCCAGTGTTCTTCGTAGTTTTTACGCTGATGGTCGTTCATGATGTCGTAAACCAGCGCATGAACTTGCTTGTGATCCAGCACCGGCAAGTTGATTTTGCGCATTTCGCCATCGACACGAATCATCGGTGGCATCCCGCCTGACAAGTGCAAGTCGGAGGCATTGTTTTTGACGCTAAACGCCAGCAGTTGGGTAATGTCCATTTTTGTTATTATTCGCGTTGTAGGTTTAGGTTTTTATTAGCGAGGAAAGTACCACAAGCCATGACAATCCGTGACAATCTCCAGACAATCGGTGAACGCATCCGCGCTGCCGAACAGCGTTTCGGGCGCAAACCGGGCAGCGTGCAGCCTGCTGGCCGTCAGCAAGAAACACCCCGCCGCCAATATCCGCGAAGCCTTAGCGGCGGGACAGACCCTATTTGGCGAAAATTATGTGCAAGAAATGGTGGAAAAAGCCGCCGAACTGGCAGGTGCCGGCATCGAATGGCATTTCATCGGCCCGATCCAATCCAACAAAACCCGGCTGATTGCGGCAACTGCCCGTTGGGTGCATTCGGTGGACAGTTTCAAGGTTGCCCAGCGCCTGAGCGAGCAGAAACCAGCCGATGCACCCGACCTGAACATTTGCTTGCAAGTGAATATCAGCGGGGAAGCCAGCAAATCCGGGGTGCAGCCGGAGGAATTGCCGGAGTTGGCAGCGCAGGTGGCGGCATTACCGGGGATCAGCTTGCGGGGCTTGATGGCGATTCCTGCCCCTGAACACGATTTCGACGCAACAGCGGGCAGTGTTTGCGCAAGTACGGGCATTGCAGGAAAGTCTGATGGCGCAAGGTTTCGCGCTGGATACCCTGTCGATGGGGATGACCGATGATATGGAAGCGGCGATTGCGGAAGGTGCAACCATCGTGCGGATTGGCACGGCGATTTTTGGGGTACGAACTGTAGGAGCTTGCTGCAAGCGATTCCCCTACAAGCGTCGGCCTGACGCAATACGCTGAATTTGACCGGCTCGGTATTCTGGATGATGTTGCCGCCTGCATCGTTCAGCACCGCGAACACGCTATGCTCGCCACGATCCACTTCGGTTAGCGCAAACGACAGCGACACGCCGGAAGCCACTTGTTTCGAGTCCAAATACAAGGTCACGCCATCGCCCGGTTTTAACTGTGGTTTTAGCGATACGGCGATAGTGATATTGCCATCATTGGCGCGGATGGCTTCATCAGCCGTGGGTGAGGTCACTTTGAAATCCGTGTAGGCGGCAGCATCCTCCGCTGTTTCCTTTGGCAGGCTCCGGCTCGCGCTTCTCTGGTTTAGGTGCGGGGCTATCTGCCACGGTCAGCAACGGCAAATCCACTGGCTTGGCGGCACTTTGTTTCGGCGGGTTGTCGCCATACACCGTGTTACCGGCGGCATCGACCCAACGGTAAATTTCGGCATGGACTGAAACAGCCGAAAGACCAAAAACTAACAGTAAAAACAGCAAACCAATACGCATAGTCATTCACGGATTCTGGTTGATACAGTACTGATTCTACGCATAATCTTGTCAGTAACAGCAAGCAGGTGGATGAACGGTGGTTATTGGCAGCTCATTACCCTTCATTCTTCTGATCTAATACGTTCGAGCAAAAAACATCCAAATACCAGTTAATTACATGCCAACGATGAGTTATAACTTTAACATCTATTCATTATAGTTATTTCAATTAGCATCTATCGTAATACTAGGCTACTTTAATAGCGGAATGGTTGAATATTTTTCAAATCGCTTAAAAAATAATTATTTTATTGTAAAAGTGGACATTTTTTAAATGTCATCGTGGGCGCTTGAGGGGATAAGCGGTCAAAAGACGCCGATTATCCATGGGAGATACGACTTGTGGGAAGAATACCTAGCGGAAACCTACTGGGTGTGACCAAAGGCGTTGGGCAACAGCAGACCTTACTCGATCGCATGTTTGAATGCGAGTCACTGGCTCAGCATGTGGCGGACACCACCCGCAGTAATGCGCTGATGGAACACGCGGTCGAGCTTTGCCAAAACTATTTGCGAACCATGCTCGACAAACAGCATGACTGGCAACGGCTGCAACGTACAGAGGCGCGGGAAACCGATCTGGAAGCCCAACTGGAGCGCATCCAAGAAGCGTCACGTCAATCCATACGCGGCAGTACCGTGCAAGACGCAGATAAACAAACCCGCTATTGGGACACGATTGGCTCCCTGATTACCGAAGTTCTGCAACTATCACACCAGAAAATGCCGCATCAGAATCAGGCCAGCCCACCCGCCACGCCACTTTTACCAGCCAAAACACCTTCAGCCCAAGAAAAATGCGACTGCAAACCAAGCATAGAAACAGATGACCCCATCACCACACCATCAGCGCAACAAGAACTGGGCATGAAACTGACGGCGCATCTGTTCGGAGAATTCAAGGCCAACCTGAACGGGCGAGAAATCAAACGCTGGCCTCGCGGTAAAGGACTAAAGATTTTCAAATACCTGCTATTGCACCGCAGCATCGCCATACCCAAAATACGCCTGATGGAAGCCTTCTGGCCAGATATTGAAACACAAGCGGCACGCAACAACCTGAATGTATTCATCTACAATCTGCGGCAAGACTTGTCGCGCTACCACAAGACTTTCCCGTTTGTCTGTTACCAGAATGGCAACTACCTGCTGAATGCCGATTTATCCATCTGGGTAGATGTCGAAGCGTTTGACCAGCACATCCGCAGCGCCCAACAGCATGACGCACGGCATGAAACTGGACAAGCGGTAGCAGCCTATCGCTACGCTGAAGCACTGTATCAGGGAGATTGCCTGCAAGAGGAAACCCATGATGAATGGGCGGCCTTGATCAGGCAGGCATACCGGGCGAAATACCAGCGCGTGCTGGAATATCTGGCTGAACGGCTGCTGGAGGCTGGCGACTATCAGGAGTGCGCATCCCTCTGGCAAAAAGCAGTGGCGTTGGATAGCTGCAATGAAGAGGCGCATCGGCACATCATGTACTGTTACCTGCAAATGGGGCAGCGCCAAATGGCAATGCGCCAGTATCAACTCTGTGCCGGGGCGTTGAAAAAGGAACTCGGTCTTGAACCTTCGCCCAAGACCTTGCAACTGCTGGAGCAAATCCGTCAAGCCAACGCATGAGTTAGCCCCACTTATTTGCTAAACCCCAGTGCTGCCAGTATGCCTGCCAAGCGCCCGCCCATCCATTCGCTGGGGGCTTGCTCCTGCAACCCTGACCACTCTTGCTCTGAAATACTGGCTTCTTGCTCCACTTCCATCTGCGTGACCAAGGTTTTGAACTCATGTTCACCCTGATCCTGTGTCCGGGTCTGGTATTCAACAATAAAAGTTGCCACTGAATCCCACCCGTTTTCATCCGCGAGATGGGTTCCCTCAGGGACATGGTTATCGCTACCGTTCATAAAACACCTCTTTATAGCATCAAGCTTGTATTAATCACTGACCAAAACTCTACCATGACGCAGTTAAAAAACGATTAATAAACACTCAAATTTGCAGTGCTTTTAATTTGAGCAATTAATTACACCTGCCTCCCTAAGCTGTGACCTGAACCGAACCCTACGGACAGGAATAGACCTGAAGGATGGTAAAGCTTATGAACCTCGCAGAAAAATACCTGATAACAGATAACCCCCAGCACTTGGATGGCATCATGTCCAAACTGAAAATGGATCTGGAAAACATGCTCAAACTAGTGGACGGCTATGTGGATGAGATTCAGCCATCCGTACAGCCAGCAAAAGACGAACGGGCAGAACCGACACCTGAGCCTACTCAGATTCCAGCCACATCAACGCTGGCCTTTTATTGCTTTGGGTCTTTCCGCCTCTTGCAGGACGACTGCCCAACCAATAACTGGAACGGGCATAAGGGGCAATTGATCCTGAAATATTTAGTCGCGCAAGCGGGTAAGCCAGTTTCAAAAGAAAAGCTGATGGAAGCAATGTGGCCTGAAGCCGACCCTGAAGCTGCCCGCCGCAACCTCCATCAAGCCATTTATTCGCTGCGGCATACCTTAAAGGCCAATAATCCCGAACTGCATTACCTCCTGTTCAAAAATGAATTCTATTTATTGAACCCAGAAGTCGAGGTATGGATTGATTTCGTGGAATTTGAAAAGCACGTCCAGCAAGGGCGTGACTCTGGAGAGCAAACAAGACATGCCTGCCGCAATGGAAGAATACGCGCTCGCCGAAGGGCTATTTCAGGGGGAATTTATGCAAGACAATCCCTATGAAGAATGGGCGGAACTGAAACGCAACCAGCTTCAGAACCTCTACCTAGAGATTGCCGACAAACTTGGTAACTATTATTTTGCACAGCAACAATACCGGGCCGCCATTTTCCAATGCCAACGCTTGCTGGAGCGGGATAATTGCCATGAATCGGCTTACCGAATCCTGATGCAGTGCTACCTGAATCAGGGGCAGCGCCACATGGTAGTGCGGCAATACCAAGCTTGTGTGCAGGCATTGAAGGAAACTCTGGGGTTACCGCCTTCAGACGCCACCCGTTTGGTTTACAGACAATTGATATTCCCATAAAAATACCGTTAATCCTGATTGACTAATAACCATGCACTGTGTGACACTATTTACGCAGAATACGGATGAAGAGGGCTTAGTTCCCGAAAGTCTAGGTCAGCTTCACTTGAGGGTCATGTCAAAGGTGGAGGGTTGTACCATGAAAAAACCGGCAAACATCAATGTATCTGTCGTGCCCGGCACAGACACCAATCCAAACATTGAAACCAAACAAAAAGTAGCCCACCAGTGGGCTTCCCAATCGCCAGCACAAGTGCAAGACTGGGGAATCATTGATGCTTATCAAGCTAACCCGCCTCTCACCGCGTTGGAAGAACATGAAAAAATCCCAGATAGCCTCAATTTAAGTGAAGATGTAGGTGGAAACAAAAAAACGTGGTGGGCTATCGTTGAGCAAGGTAAAAACCATTCCTGTGTTGGCTGGGCAGTGGCTGATTTACTGCGTTGGCATTTCGTGGATGCCGGATACCTTGAACAAGACATGAAGCTTTCTGCACGCTATATCTGGATGGCAGCTAAGGAAACCGATGAAATCAATAATCGACCTACAACCTTTATTGAAAATGAAGGCAGCACTATAAAAGCAGCGTTGGATGTTGCCCGTAAATACGGAATCGTTACGGAAAGTTTTTTCTCGTCTGAAGGAAACGGGGCATATCAAGGCAGTGCATCGGAATTTTATGCCAGAGCAGCAAACCTAAAAATTTCCAGTTATTTTAACTTGATCAATGAAAGTGAAATCCCAAAAGAATACAAATTTACAGTATGGAGAACATGGCTATATTATAATGGCCCTATCATCGTGCGGATCAATATGGATGGCATTTGGTGCGACAATGGTGAAGGAAAGCAACGGTTTGACCTTACCGATTACGATGAAGCCGATATAAGAGGCGGTCACTCGATATTGCTGACTGGTTATACAACGGAAGGCGACTTTATTGTGCGCAATAGCTGGGGAACAAAGTGGGGCAATGATGGCTATGCACTTGTTTCTGAAAGCTATGCAGATAAAGCATTCGATGAAGCTTACGGCGTATGCATTCCAAACCGTGAAAAAATCATAAAAACGGTTGGCTGGCCACATAAGCCATCAGGGTTCCCACGCAGGGCAAGCGCATGAAAGAGCGTAACTATTTGATTTTCACGATAATTGTGAATTAAAGTTTTCAGAAAAACATCTTCACAATCAAATTGTTACATTTTTCATGCGTTTTCCCTAGGTTCCTACGGGAAAAATAAATCAGCCTCCCTTGTAGTCAGGCCAATATTTATCCAAAAACCACTTGAGAATTTCTTCTTTTTCAAGTGGTTCTCTTTCTAAGTAACCTCCTTTACCTTTACTTATAGCATTTATTCTTTTCTTGGTTTCATCAACCCAAGCCACGTCGCCATCCTTAACTTTTATTGCATATGCTCCTGCCAATAAATAGTTAATGTAATCTTCTTTTTCATTGTCATTAATCCAACTTTCAATTTCTTGATATTCTGGCTTCGCACTTTTCGCATAACTAAAAGCCACATCTATTGATTCCAGCGCATCATTCCCACTTTTGATGGCTTTATCTGCAAAAAGAGTTCTTGCACTTTTGTTAGTTTCCACAGAAGCTGCCATTACAAAAACCATCAGAGCCGTGTCATATTTTGTGATCTTGGCTGCCATACCCAACTTGTCATCTTGAATATTTAATATCTGCCTTCCTAGTTTAGACGCCTCTTTTTTCACTATATTCTTAGAATTATCGTTTGCAACGGAATCATCAATTGATTTATAGTCCGAGTGTAGCGCAATGGCCTTTTGCTCAAGAGAAAGAATACTATTCTCTGGTTCCGAATATGGATCAAATAGGGGTTTGTCTGCGACATAAGCTGCGAAGCTCAATAATGCAGTAACTAGTGACAACCAAAACAACCTATCAATAATTATCTTGATAACAACAAAAGAGCCTGTTTTGGTTAGCGAGGGGAATATATCTTTAGCAAGAATTTGTTTGAAAATAAAAAACAGGATGACCGCAAAAAAAGCAGCCAAAACCAGTGGTTTTGATACATTGCCAGCAAGCTGGAAAATGTTGTATATTTCCATGGCACAGATTTCCTTGTAAAAAATCTCTCTTATTAAACACAGGAATATTAACAAAACAACCCTCTAATGGTTTCTGGATCTGATCAACAAAATAAAATCATCCAGCACTATTTCCTGCCCAGCAGATTGCTTTTTCTGCTGGGGGAGGCTTGCCTCTTCTGCAACGGGAAGCTCCATGGCTTCAAAACCGGCTTTTTCCATGATCCATTTGACCCAAGCTTCGGTATCGACGCCTTCAACCTCCCGTGATTCACCAGATTCCTCATGGTAAGCCTTGATCTTCCACAAACGGGTATGCCATTGCTTGTTGCCGTTTTCATCCTGCTTGTAATCAAAAAATATGGAAAAACCGGCATGTTGTTTCCATGCACCTGTGTCTGGTACTGTCATCAACAGGCTCAGGATCATCAACGTTTTTGTTCTGGCCTGTCGGTATTTTTTCATCTTGTTTCAT
Organism: uncultured Gammaproteobacteria bacterium; assembly: GCA_963818325.1. Classification (GTDB taxonomy): domain Bacteria; phylum Pseudomonadota; class Gammaproteobacteria; order Thiotrichales; family Thiotrichaceae; genus Thiothrix. The sequence goes on from CAWFRV010000020.1 coordinate 329,070, forward strand.
GATCCCATTCTCCCACTGATCCATATTACCAGACCCCCTCAACATCCCCCTTCCTGCCTTAGATGTTCCGCAGGCTTTTTGCCACCCGCCTGGCCCACCCCCGTCCAAACCTGTCCCATGAAGTCAAGCGGGTGTAATGTTCCAGCTTTTCAGCAAGAAACCATTGCTCGACACGGGCGATACCGTTTTCCCGGAGTGCCGTATCCAATGCCTCTATTGTTACTAACCCAACCCGTCCATCAGCAACAACATCAATAGAACGTTGTAAAAACCGGATAGCATTCCCTCTGCCGGTATTGACACTGGCATCAAACAACTCAAACAATAGGCTATCCGGCATTCCTCCCGGTAAACCTTCCAAAGGTTGCCAAATATCCCAGTAATCACGCCGATAAATCTCTTTTGCTTCTTCCAAAGTCAGGTTACAAATATCCAGATAGGGGTAGCTAGCAGCAGAAATACCAAATTTTGTTCCTTTGAGTTCGCCTTTGCCAAGCACACCGCAAGTCCAATTACCCGGATCCATACGGTCATCCGAAAAGCAGCCTTCGCTACCTACCACTTCTATAAAAGCGTCATCGAATTTCATGTCACACCTCACCAATAAAAATTTTGCTAAACAGCCCAGCACCAGAGTGCTGGATCAATATTTGGTCTATCTTTATTCAACTTTGTAATTTCCATGCATAACAATCACCTTAAAGCCATCCATTTCGTCAGGGAATGGATCTGACTTTTCCGCAAAGGACTTAAACTTGTGTTCAGCCACATGGATTCTCAACACAACTTCAGGCTGTTTTTCTTCACTTGTTTCTGGCGAATAACCAATGTCAATAAGACCTACATCAGGATGATTAAGGCACTGCTTGGCAAGCTTCTCGCGGGCGAGACGTGCTTTATTCCAGAATTCAGAATTGCTTTGCGGCATCGGTCTATTTCCTCAAATGTATCTATCAGATAACCAGATCTACATTCAGTGCATCCAACACTGGATGCATGTCCATTGCCAAAGCTCGCTCAGGGTTATTGCCCCCGGCGAAGTGTAGACCTACAGCACACATCGTCTCTTCGTCCAGCCAGAACGACCCCGAATCACCGGGTTCACTGACCGTTGAGCCTTCTCGCGGTTCGATCTCTATCACATTGCGGATGACACGTTTAACGCCATCGTAGGTCATCTTCAAGGAACCCTCGGCACCGATGATGCGACCGTGCGTGATTCCAGATGTTCTGCCGGATTTAACCACTTTCATGCCTAATTGGGCCCACGCCACACCGTTTACCGGGGGGGTGAGATCAAGCTGTTTGTTAACCAGTTGGCGGTCGCCGGTCAGCTTGGCGACAGCAGCATCGAGGTTGGATGACATGGCGTGGCGAACAAACTGGGCCACCGTGTTTGCCTCGGTTCCGCCATCACCCCGACCCGGTTGATAGATGCGCCATCCGGGTTGTGCAGACCAGACACCAGCAAGTACATGAAAATTGCTGAGGATCATCGGGTCTCCGGTTTTACGATCCACCACCAGCCCGCCCAGCGTGCCCGCGATATTGCGTTTATAATCCGAGATACTGATGCCGCCTTGCATCGGAGCGACCTGATCCCTTCTGGGGTCTGAGTTGTGATGCAGCCGGTAAATGTGTTCTGGCACGTCGACAGGAAAGCCGTCGATGGTCTTCGGGATCGTGCCCCGAGTTATTCCCCTTTCCGTTGCCATTTCGAGTGCTGGCCCTTCGCAGAATTTTTTCATTACGTGTATGCGGATACAGGGTTCGTCCTCCATACGCACGTCGTCACGTTTGCGCCACCCAAAGTCGACAAACATGACATTGGGGTCACTTAGCCAATTGCGGACAGCTTTTTCAACTGCCGACCGCCTATTAGCCCAACTTGTCTTGTCCATATTGCCTCCCCGTACCTTTACGCTTGCGTAAATGTTGATTTGGCCCGACCCAAAGGCCGGACCAAATCCTCAATGACCGTGCTGACATTCAAGAATCAGTACGGACTCTCTTCTCACTGGACGACTGTGCAAGCGTTATCGCAGTTGCAAGTTGCTTCCTTATCGGCTACGAGATAGCGGATAGGGTTGTTGAATTCCCATCCCGGAGAGCCAAAGAACACATCCCAATCGAAGTCGTACACCCACCGCACGAAGCCCGCGTACCCCGGAGCGACATTACCCTTGCAGTTGCAAACCGTGCCGCAGATGTTCGTCTCGAAAAGGCAACCAGCCTCAGTAGGCGTGAATTCCCAAACAGTTATATAGAATGAACCGTAGTCGGGATCAGCATACGTAGGTGCCGCAGGGTCGATACTGCATGTGTAGTCCATCGCTGACACGGGTGTCATGGTCTGGGTATTGGCAGTGTGATAGCAGAGATTGACGCAAGCCCCCATGCCTGCCAAGTGTGCTGCCATATTGGGATTCAGCCACAACACTGTGATAACGTAGGCCGTCTCACCGAGAAAAACGATCCGACCCGGAGGATTGGCCGGAAAAGTCTGGAAAGGGCCCATCGCATAGATTTCCCAATTATCACCAACACCAGAAGCCCAATCAGGAACCTCGGTCAACTCCTTCCCCGGTGCTTGCAGCATTGCTTCCAGTTGGGCTTTAGCTTGTTTCCCTATTTGCTCCGCCTTACTTGAAGTTCCACGGCGGATTTCAGTTTCATTTGACATTGCTATTCTCCTAATAACGAATCGAACAAAGTGATGTATCAAGAGCCGCTAATCAAACCTTGTGGCTTGCTGTAACTCTTGTGTGCATTGTGTGGGGAAGCACTTAATCGGAGGTTATTTGCTGATCAATTGTTAGCTGGTCATATTTTGAGAATATTGTCTTGAGAACTCAGGCATAAGCACTGTATGCCCATAGCGTAGTTGCATGATGCAGGTAAAAGGATGTTTTTATTACGATTTCATTGCAATAAATAACTTGCCAATAATATCTATTCATTTTAATAATTTGGCTTTTGTAAAAATTTATCAGCATTCAAGTGATAAAAACCTGACTTAGAGCGATAAAAAACCAATTGTCACCTAAACTCATAAGTTCAAGGGGGATGCTGATAGGAATTTCTAACAGCAGGGGGGCACGGGCTAGGCTACTTTAATAACAGCTTGCTTAATTTTTTCCTTATAAAATAAAAATATAGAAATCTGTTGGGGAGACCATCGGGTGACAACGACACATATTAACCACACTGGCAACAGCCGATACGTAGCAGATGAAGCGGCACTGACGCTATCAGTACACCTTTTTGGGGAATTCAAGGCTAACTTGGATACCTGCGAAATCAAGCGTTGGTCGCATGGGCGTGGGCAAAAAATATTTAAATACCTATTGTTACACCGCGCAGCCCCGGTGCGCCGCGAGCGCCTGATGGCAACTTTCTGGCCGGATATTACCGCCCACGCTGCCCGCAACAACCTGAATGTATCGCTGTATTCCCTGCGGCAGGAATTATCCCGCTACCACAAATATTTTAAGTTCGTGTGTTATCGGGATGACTGCTATTTCCTGAATCCAGCCTTGAACCTCTGGGTGGACACCGAAGCCTTCGACCGCTACCTCCACCTAGCGCAACACTATGCGGCACTGCATGAAACGGAACAAGCCGTCGCGGCCTACCGCCTTGCTGAAATGCTCTATCAAGGGGATTGTTTGCAAGATGACGACGATACGTGGGCAAATCTTACCCGGCAGGCATACCGGCTGAAATACCTGAATCTATTGGAATATCTGGGGGATCAGATGTTTGCCAGCGGCAACTATCAGGAATGCGCAACCCTGTGGCAAAAAGCCCTGCTGCAAGATAGCTGCGATGAACGCGCTCACCGCCGCATCATGCGTTGCTATTTACAAATGGGACAACGCCAGATGGTGCTGCGCCAATACCAATTATGCGAAGCGGCACTGCAAAAAGAATTGGGTCTTGCACCTTCCAGCAAAACCTTGCAAGTATTGGCGCAAATCCACCAATAAAATTGCCGGGTTAAAAAACCCGGCAATGTCCCGATTTAACCCACCAAACCTTATTTGGCAGAATAAACTTTGAGAACCGGCCCGTAAGCCATACCAGAAATAGCCGCATAAGCAGGCCCTGGCACTTCAAAGCCGACTGAACCGAAGATTTCATACAAACCATCGGGAATCTCGCCAGGTGCGAACGAGACGGTCAGCATGTAGCAATGTGGGCATTTCGGTACATGTGTAATCTTTGCGCACTTGGTAATTTGCCGCGTTTGATCAACGCCATGCAAATGAACGCAAACTTCCCAAGTACCCACCATAATGACTGCGGTTGGGCCATCTTGCCCCCAGCAGAACGTCACATGAAACCCCTGATCACTACGCAACAGACTGGAAGCATTAGGGACAGGATCAGCACAAGGCGGGGTGGGGCAAGGTGGCACCATTGGGCCTTCGCACACCGTCATTGTTGGGCAAGGGCCGCAACAGCCGTTGATAATAAAGCCCGCTATATCTTCTTCAAAGCAGATAGGGGCGGGATTGTCATTTGGGCAACACTTTCTCTCAGACATGTCAAACTCCTTAACGCAATAATGGAATCAGTCAGTCGCCTTGGTGGATTGGATCCTACCTTGGCATGGGTCGCGGTGGCTATTGCTTGCCGCTGAGTACGTTATACGGGGTCAGACTTAAGCGAAAATTGGCAGGCACTTAATTTTTGGATAAAACATCATCATTTCGTAAAATTTTTTCACAGGCGAAAAAAAACCCCGCCAGTCACCCAGCGGGGCTTTGTGTAGGGGTTATTTAACAGCAGGGCGGTTTATTACAGGCGGTGAGTAACTCGCCGGTGATGGTAGTAACATCCATGCTCAGCCCATTGCCGAGCAAGTCAGTGGCGGTATACACCGCTGTGATATTGAGCTTAACGCTGCTGCGGATTTCGATAAAACCAATGTTCAACGGCGTGGTAGCCGCGCTGGAAGTGCCGCTACTGCACCAGCGTCCGACCAACTTGCTCACCGTGGTGCAGCAATCGCGCAGGGTTGCACAGCCTGGTGACAACCCCATCCATTCCTCGTAACGCTCATCCCTGCACACTTCAGCACCGCATTCCGGGGCTGACCCCATCAATACCAGCGGCAACACGGATAACTTGATATTGGCGTACTGGCAGCAACTGGGGTTGTGGATATTGATTTCGGTGGCGTATTTGCCCGGTCTTACCGAGCTACATGTGCAGGGGCAATCGCCTTGCTCGCCGCACACATATTTAATGCTGTAAGTGTATTCACATGCCGGAACGGTGATTTTAGTGGGTTTGCTGGCGACGACGTAGTAATCCATCAGCACATCAATAGTGCCGCTGTAAACCCGCTCACGGTCAGCGCATTCTGGGGCGGTAAATTCCAGTTCAAAGGTCAGCACATGATCTGCCGTGCCGGATAGCGGGCCATAACTGGCGGGTGTGATACTGGTCAAGAACGGTTCAATCACATAATCAGGTTGCAGCATCACGTTACCGATGGCACTCACCGAGGCGGTGATAGCTGCCAACAGGGTTGGCACGATAGTCGCGGGCGTGACGCCTGCGGTGTAACTGCCCCCCGTGGCAGCGGCGATACGGCTGGCTTGCCCCGCAGTGCCACTGGGGGGGACGGCACACGTGCCATAATCGCTACTGGTGGCAACGGGGTCATCATCCAATGCCAGTGGATAAAACGTGGTGACACTCACCGCCAACACGGTTATTTGTTCTGCAATGAGTTTATTGGTGACGCTAGCTTCGCTAATGTCATAACCCAAGCCTGAAATGGCGGCACAGATCGGATCGTGCGCGGGGGCATCGCCAAACCAGACAATGATCTTTTTGACATTGCCACCGCGCCACCCAAACGTACCGCTGAGGGAAAAGTCCGCCAACTGATCCAGCGCGAAAAATTGCCCCTCTGGCCAATCATCGCCACCTGCTGCACTCCACGTATTGATGGCACTGGTCACGCCAGCGGTAACATTGGTCATGCTCAGTTGGTGATTGAACGCCAGCGGCTGCGAACCGGGGAAGTCTTTGTAATTGCCGACGCCGTAATTCAAATCCCAGCCGGTTGCTGCCAGCGACGCTAACATGGAATTTGCACCCACTTGCACCGCGTTCAGCGTCGGCCCCATGCTGCCGGTGGTATCCGCCAGAAAATAGACATCCGCCCGTTTGGCAGCCGCTGGAATGGTGACAGTGATGGTTTCCTTAAAGGGTTCACATTCCGACAATACAAAATCATTGAAGGTTGGTGAGATGGTGATGGCGAAATCTGCCGCATCTGGCGGCGGCGGACAAATCGGCATGTCAGGCACGAACAATGCCCGCATTTCGGCAACGTTTAACTGGCTCAGATCGACTTCTTGCCCTTTTTCATCCACCACCACGCTTTTGGCAGGGGCGTTGGGGCGGGCAGGGTCGCCTAAAAATACCTTAAAGACCTTCATGCCGCTGGAAGGGATAGTGTCTTCAAGGATATGCGTCGCCACGCCGTGATCATAGCCACACGTTTTACCCAGTGCTTGGATGGTGCTGTCCGCAAAAAAATTAGTGCCTTTCATGGTCGTTCTCCTTACCGATTACAGGATTAAATAGAACATCGAAAGCACTTTATACGGGGTCGGACTTAAGCGGGAATTAGCCGGTGCTTAACCCATGAAACGCACCACCGTACTGGCGATAGCGCATATCGGGGCGCTATCGCCATTGGGCAAATCCAGTACCAAGGTAACAAAGAGCTTATAAAACCCGCCCGCCACCGCACCCGGCGGCACCGTAATCAAGGTATCGTAATCGTGGTTTTCGGTGCGTAGGTGTTCGACACTGCGATGCAAGGCGGGGCCGCGTTGCCCATCGACCCGCAACAGCAATGCCTCGATATTCCAATGCCCCGTCAGCACTTCTGCCGTTTGCCCCCACACCCGCCATTGCAGGCGCAACCCCCACTCGTAGCGGCTATCGACAATAATACCCAGCCGTTCGAGTGGCCTAGCACCGGGGCGGCATTCCTGCTGCAATAAACAGCGCGGCGGATGCCCATCCGAGGGCGCTACAATATCCAGCCCCTCAATGCGTGAGTCCACCACCAACTGGAAGGGGCGAACCACCATGTGAAGCGGTGTGGTGGTTAACTCATGTTGCAACAGCGGCGCTTCGTGCTGTCCAACATCTTGATGCTCAATATCCTGCTGCTCAACATCGTGATGATCAATATCGACTGTTTCAGTATCTTCAAGTGCCATAGCACACCTCCATCGGATTAAGACTCGTCCTCGGCATTGGCTTCGCTTGCTTCCCGCACGGCTTCTTCGCCGACCAGCGCCACCACATGGCACCTGATCCACTCGCACAGCGTCTCCACTTCGATGCCCGCCCATTCCTGTGCCGCATTGGCTTCAATATGGTCAACACAGGTGCGGTAACTCGCTTGTTTACGCTGATAGGTCACGTAAAACGTTGCCACGTCTTCCCAGTCATCGCCAGCACGCGGCAAGCTACCCGTGCGGTGAAACGGGATAATCGTAGCGTTTTGTGTGGGGTCCTCAGCCATAAATCCCCTTACTTAATCGGAACCAAATCGTGCGTATAGCGGGCAGTGTGGCAGTAACGACTAAGCCCGTGCTTAAATTACGCTTAACCGCCAGAATCGTCGGTCATACATGGCGCAAGCGTTGCGGCGCATCAGAATTAAGCAGTGGAGGGGGAATCCCGGCAGATTTCTGCTGGTTTTTGATGCGCTGGTACAGGGCGTGGGTGTCAGCCGCTGGGGTCAAGCCGTAATCGCGTTCCAGTGCCTCCGTACACAGTTGATACTGGCGCAACGCCAAATGCCGCTGCCCCAACCGCTCGAAGCATTCCATCAGGCGGCAATGGGCGCACTCATCCGCCGCATCCAGACTGAGAATTTTGCGGTTGAGGTCGATACAACACTCGCCATTCCCTTGGCGAAACTGGTATTCACTCAGTTTCCGCAGCAAGGCAAGGTAACGCGCACGGTAGCTTTCGCGCAGATCCACCGTCCAATCTTCGTAGATGTCTTCCGCGAGAAAATCGCTATGGTACAGCTTTTCAGCTTTGTCGAGTTCCGCGATGGCTTCACTGCTATGGTTCAAGGACTCGTGGCGGGCGGCGGCCTTGAGATGCGCGTCGAATTGTTCCGTATCCACCCAGATAGCCAATTCAGGATTCAATAAATAACAGCCTTCCTGAAACAAGACGGGCGCTACCGAGCCTGCCTTCTTCAAGGATTGGCGCAAGCCGTACACCGCCACATTCAGGTTGTTGCGGGCATTGCCTTCATCGAGATCAGGCCAAAATTTATCCATCAGGATTTCTTTGGGTATCGGGCTGCTGCGGTTCAGGATCAGGTACTTGAGTAATTGCTTGGCACGCCCTTTCGGCCAAGTATCAATGGGTTCGTGATCCCGGTACAGGCGGAATGCCCCCAAGCAATACACTTCGAGGCTTGCGCCCGCAGCAGGCAGCCCGATGTCAGCGGCGGGTTCTGGATCAGGCGGGGCGCTAATATCCTCTAGCAACCCCAGTGCCAAAGCAAGCTGTTCTTCCAGCCCTTGATGTTGCGTCAAGCCCTGCTGGTACAGATGGCGATGCCATTTGACCTCAAGCTGATTACTCAAAATAGACTGGCACGCACGGATGGCGTGTTCCAATACAACTTTACGTGGTGAAAGTGCCAATGCATCGTAATCATGCCGCAGCGATTGCAACAGCTTGATCAATGCATCCTCATGAACATCGTTACTGCTGGTCATGGATGCAGACTCCCCTTTTGCCCAAATTATTTATGTAGTCCTCGCAAGCACCAGACTACAGGGCAAGAATTAGCTACCCGCTTAGGCAAGGCAGCATAGAATCTAAGCGTTTCTGTCGGGAATAGCGCCCCGCCTAGTGGTGATAAACAAGCCAGCTCCTGAGCTTGTCCTTAGGCAGGTATTGTCCAGCAACCATGAACGGTTGATAATTGCGCGTATGTGGTATTTTTTAAGCGGAAATATCCCTAAGATAAGGGATTAATGCCAATAAAATTAAATAAACTAATGCGCCTCATCCCAATTATTGCCAACACCAGTATCCACGACTAGCGGCACTGCCAGGGTGACGGCATTGGTCATCAAGTCGGTGACACTCGCGCGCACTAGCGGCAATTCCGCTTCCGGCACTTCAAACACCAGTTCATCATGCACCTGCATGATCATTTTGGTCTGCAAGCCACTGTCACGCTAACCACGCATCCACTGTAATCATGGCCTTCTTGATGATGTCAGCCGCCGTGCCCTGCATCGGTGCGTTGATGGCGGTGCGTTCCGCATACTGGCGGGTGGCAGCATTGTGGGACTTGATGTCGGGCAAGAATAGGCGGCGTCCGAACAGCGTTTCGACATAGCCTTGCGCCCGTGCCTGTTCGCGGGTGTCGTCCATGTACTGTTTCACGCCGGGGTAACGGGCGAAATACAGGTTGACGTAAGCTTGGGCATCACGCCGGTCTACACCGATTTGTTTGGCAAGGCCGAAGGCAGACATGCCGTAAATCAGCCCGAAATTGATGGCCTTGGCGGCACGGCGCTGTTCGTTGCTGACTTCTGCCAGTGGCGTGCCGAACACTTCGGCGGCGGTAGCGCGGTGTACATCCAGCCCGTGGGCAAAGGCATCCAGCAAGCCCTTGTCGCCGGACAAATGCGCCATAATGCGCAATTCGATCTGGGAATAGTCCGCCGCCAGCAGCTTGCAGCCCGTTGTCGGCAATGAATGCCTGACGGATGCGCCGCCCTTCCTCATTACGCACCGGAATATTCTGCAAGTTCGGGTCGGAGGATGACAGCCGCCCGGTGGAAGCCACCGCCTGATGGTAGGAGGTATGTACCCGCCCGGTACGCGGGTTAATCTGTTCCGGCAGCTTGTCGGTGTAGGTGGATTTGAGTTTCGCCAAGCCACGATGTTCGAGGATCAGGGTGGGCAATTCATGCCCCATGCGCGCCAAATCTTCCAGCACATCTTCCGCCGTGGAAGGTTGCCCCTTGGGGGTTTTGCGGATCACCGGCAGACCCAGCTTGTCGAAAAAGATTTCCTGTATCTGCTTGGGCGAGGCAAGGTTGAATTCCTGCCCGGCGGATTCGTAAGCTTGCAACATCACCGTTGTGCATCCGCGCTTCCAGTTCCTTGCTGTGACGTCGCCAGCATCGCGGCATCGACTTTCACCCCGTTGCGCTCAATGGTGGACAGCACGCTGACCAGCGGCACTTCCACTTCCTCATACAGCTTGCGTTGCCCGTCGAGGGCTTGCAGTTGCGGCCAGAAATGCTGGTGCAATTGCAGGGTCATATCGGCGTCTTCGGCAGCGTAAGGCGTGGCTTGTTCCAGCGCAATCTGGTTGAAAGTGATCTGGTTTTTGCCCTTGCCTGCAATGTCGGCTAAAGCTGATATTGGTGTGGTCTAGGTGCTTGGCGCACAAGCGTATCCATGTCGTGGCGGCTGGCGGTGGAATCCAGCACATAGGATTCGAGCATGGTGTCATGGGCAATGCCGCGCAGTTCAATGCCGTGGTTGAGCAATACGCTGCGGTCGTATTTGAGGTTTTGCCCGATCTTGCGCAAGGCCGGATTTTCCAGCAGCGGCTTGAGTTGGGCGAAAACAGCTTCGCGGTTAAGTTGCGGCGGTACGCCGAGGTAGTCGTGCGCCAGCGGCAAGTACGCCGCTTCGCCGGGCTGGATGGCGAAGGAGACGCCGACGATTTGCAGCATCCATGTAATTAAGGCTGGTGGTTTCGGTGTCGAAAGCGAATTCGCCAGCGGCTTGCAGGCGTTGCAGCCAGCGGTCGAGGTCGGGTTGGGTGAGGATGGCGGATAGAGTAGGTCGACCGCCGCATCCCCCCTTTCTCACAGGGGCAGGGGCAAGAGGCAGTTGCGGTCATCTTCTTCCGTTCCCCCCTTGACAGGGGGGTTAGGCGGGGATCTACCACATCCAACGCCGCCAACCTTGTCCGAAACTCATAGCGCGTATACAACTCGCGCAACGCTTCCACATCCTGCGGATTAAATGCCAGCGTTTCCGGCTGCAAGTCCAGTTCCACATCGCACTTGATCGTCACCAGCTCGTAAGACAGCGGCAAATGCGCCAGGCTTCGCGCAGGTTTTCGCCGATCTTGCCTTTGAAGTCGGCGGCGTGCGCCATGATGTTGTCCAGCGAGCCGTATTCTTCCAGCCATTTGACGGCTGTTTTTGGCCCGACCTTGTGACACCGGGAACGTTATCCACCGTGTCACCGATCAGCGTGAGGTAATCGCGGATGCGTTCCGGCGGCACGCCAAACTTTGCCACTACCCCAGCCGGGTCAGCGTAGAAGCCACTCATGGTATTAATCAGATGGACGCGCTCATCCACCAATTGCGCCATGTCTTTGTCGCCGGTGGAAATGATCACCTTGCCCGCGTATTCTTTTGCCAGTGTGCCGATGACATCATCGGCTTCCACGTCAGGAATGATCAGCAGCGGGTAACCTTGCGCACGGATAATAGCCAGCAACGGTTCGATCTGGCAGCGCAAATCGTCGGGCATCGGCGGGCGGTTGGCTTTGTATTGCGGGAATATGGCATCGCGGAAGGTTTTGCCGGGGGCATCGAAAATCACCGCCATGTGCTGCGGGGCATAATCCTTGCGCAGCTTGTCGAGCATATTGAGCACACCATGCATTGCGCCGGTCGGCTCACCGTGCGAATTGGTCAGCGGCGGCAACGCATGGAATGCACGGAACAGATAAGAAGATCCGTCAACCAGAACAAGTGGCTGCACGCTATGAGTGGCGGCAATAACCATCACTCTGGCACTATTTCAACCTTAACTTTAGCCGTACCCGAACCCATCATACCAATTTCTTTCGCCGCTGCTTTGGATAGGTCAATCACCCGCCCGTATTTGTGGAAACCACCCCGGTCGTTGACTTTTACTTCCACTGCCTTGTTATTGCGCATATTGGTCACACGTAATTTACAACCAAACGGCAAGCTGCCATGTGCGCAGGTCAGTTTATCTTGGTCGAAACGCTCGCCACTGGCAGTCCTGCCACCGTCGAACTTGTCACTGTAATAAGAGGCTGTCCCAACCTGATGGACTTTGCCAGATTTAGCGGCGGGTTGATCTGGTTCTGGAGCGTCGGCTTGATAATTTTGCGGGGATGTTGCGGCAGGTTGCAGGAAATCGGGTTGCTGTTGTGGGCTTGCCACATCCCCTGCTACTGAGGCGGGTATCACATAATAAGGTTGTTTGGGGTCTTGGGAAGCGTTCCACTCATACTGGGATGAGAGTTCAGTGGTTTTCCTACTACGTTTTTTTAGTGCCGATTTGTGATGTTTGCTAAGCGACGAGCGGTGCTTAGTAACAGATGTATGGTGCTTAGCCAGCGATTTGCTTTTAGCTACCTTTGACTTTTTTGCCTGTATTTTGGGCTTGCTAGCTTTTTTACTGACCTTGCTACTCAGTTTCTTGCTAACTTTCTTACTGACTTTCTTGCTCGCTGTCACCTTGCTGGCTTTTTCCTTAGCAACGGCGGACGTTGGCATACTAAAAGTTGCAGCCAGCACCAAGGCGGTAACACCGACCCCGACACGCTGCATCCATCTTGATAAACCATCTTGTTTAGCTATTTTCATTGTTCTATATCTCCACCTACTCAACGAACGTAGTTGTCAAGGATAGCACGGTACTAACCCTAGTAAAACCCAATATCAGTACCTTATGTCAAGTCTATTCAGGTGCAATATTGAACTTTACTGAACTTTTGCTGCTGATTAAGTATCTATTTAGTTTTCTGCTTTTCTTCTATTTGGCTTTGTAGCACTGCATCTCTTTCGGGAGATGGTTGGCTTTTTAATAAGGGATGTCTTCGAGTTGTAGGCGCATGGTTATCCTGCTGGGTGGCGTGGTCAGATAGTAGCGCATTTCCTGACTATTGAAACCACGCTAGGGGTAGCGTTACACTAACCCATGCCAATAAACGCCCGCCTGCCATTACCACGCCAAACCCTGTTCCGGCTGCGGAGCATCTTACTGATTGTGATGTTGGCAATATTGGCGTTGCCACTGGGCGGGCTGTACTTCTTCCGCATTTATGAAAATGAGCTGGTGCAACAAACCGAGCTGGAGCTGATTTCCCAGTCGGCAGTATTGGCGGCAACCTTCCGCCAGATGGTGCGTGACCAGCAACGCGACAAGCGATTACGGCTACATCCAGTTTTCCGCCTCCTTGACCCAGCCAGACGCCCCCTACACCCGCGACCAGCAACCGGGCAACTCCTTTTACACCCCGGTCACCCCCACGGTTGACCTGATTGACCCGATTGCACCACCACGCCCCGATGCCCGCCCCAGCACGCAGGCCGTAGACCCGCTCGCCCACCAGATCGGCGAACACATGGCGCAAATTATCCGTGATACCCAACAGGTGACACTCTCTGGCGTCCGCCTGCTGGATGCCAACGGCACGGTCATTGGCGGGCGCGAAGAAGTCGGCCTGTCGCTGGCACACGTCCCGGAAGTGAAACAGGCATTGCAGGGCAAATACGCCAGCATCATCCGCCAACGGGTTTCCGATGAACCGCCGCCGCCGCTGTATTCGATCAGCCGGGGAACCCACGTCCGCGTATTTACCGCGTTCCCCATCATCGAAAACGGGCGGCTACAAGGCGTTGTCTACCTGTCACGCACCCCCACCAATATCATCAAACACCTGTACGAAAACAAAGAAGTGGTCTTGCTCGCCACCCTCAGCTTGCTGGTGCTGGCGGTATTGCTGATATTGTTTGTGTCCTCCACCGTGTCACGCCCGATCCGCGAACTGCTGCGCCAGACCGAGCGGGTACGCCACGGGGAACAACGCGAGGTGGAACCCATCCAGAACCCGGTCACCAAAGAAGTGGCGCAACTCTCGGAAAGTTTTGCGGGCATGTCGCACGCGCTGGCGGAACGTTCCGACTACATCCGCCGCTTCGCCACCCACGTTTCGCACGAATTCAAAACCCCGCTGACCGCGATGCAAGGCGCACTGGAATTGCTGCGTGACCATCTGGACACCATGCCGCCCGAACGCCGCGAGCGATTCATCCACAACCTGCTGGCCGACACCCAACGCCTCAAACAGCTCGTCAACGGCCTGCTGGAACTCGCCCGTGCCGATTCACTCGAACCCAGCAAGGAAACCAGCACCCTGCCCGGCATCTACAAAGCCCTGACCAACCGTTACCAAGAACGTGGGTTGGAACTGCACTTCAGCCACACCCTCCCCAACCGTGCCATTGGCGATTGCTCCGGCGGCGCTGGAAACCATTGTCACCAACCTGCTGGACAACAGCCTGCAACACGGCGCAACCCGCGTGGACGTGCATACCAGCCAGTGGGGAGACAAGCTGCAACTGCGCCTGCACGACAACGGTGAAGGCATTTCCCCCGCCAACCGCGACAAGATTTTCACCCCGTTCTTCACCACCAAACGCAACAAAGGTGGCACGGGGCTGGGGCTGGAAATCGTCGTCTCGATCCTCAAAGCGTATGGCGGCAGCATCCGCCTGGGGGATGCCACGCAAGGTGCCGAATTCGTGCTGGAATTGCCCATCGAAAAACCCTGACGCATACAACTATCGTCGTTCTGCTACCGGTTGGCTGAGCCGTTTAAGCGCAACGGCAGGATTCAACCCAAAATAGGGGCAAAGCCACTACCGCGGATCAAACCATGCGCTTATTACAGCCTCATATGCCTATTGCTGCTCACGCTTGTCCCGCTGCAAGCATTCCCCTTCGCCCCGCCCGCACAGGTGCAGGTGGAAAGCAAAGATATGGGGTGACGCCAACCCCGACGATGTGCAAACCGTGTTGCAATCCGTCATTGAAGTCATTTCCCCCTACATGGCAAGCCGGCAATTTGGCAACATTATCGTCAGGAACGATAAGACTGGCCCAGTATCGCTGTACGAAAAAGGCGCCAACGGCGAATACATCGTCTTGCTGAATGTCAATGGGCGTTACTGGGCGCAACTTGCCTACCAGTTTTCCCACGAAACCTGCCACCTGATGTCCAATTACGATCTTGCCCCCAAGAACGTTTCCCGCCAGCAATGGTTCGAGGAATCCCTGTGTGAAGCCTTCAGCCTGTTTGCGCTGGAAAAGATGGCACAACACTGGGAAACCAACCCGCCTTACCCGCAGTGGAAAGAGTACGCCCCAAAATTCACCGAATACGAACAGGACAACTTCAAACAGGCACACCGCAGGCTACCCAAAGGCATGAAACTGCCCAAGTGGTATCAGCAATACCAAGAGACCCTGAGTGCCGACCCCTATGCCCAAGGGCGTGATTTGGATGAGCTGGTTGCCAACCAATTGCTGCCTATTTTTGCTGATAAACCAGAAACTTGGACTACCCTCAACTACCTGAACTTAGGCGATGACACTAATGACAAATCATTGAACAAATACCTCAGCAGATTGGCAACAAAATGTACCGACTGAGTGGACATCCAACCATTAAAGAAATTAAGAAAATACTGCTCAACACCGGATGGATAGACCTTTCTTCGGAAAAAGGTTTTTTGATCTAGCAAATGATTTTATTATACCCTCTATAAAAATATGAACTTTCCAACGTGATGTCCGTCATAAAAATAACAACAACGGACTGAGAAATAGGGTGTATACGATGAGCAAGAAACCTCTGCTACTTTTGCTAGCACTAACCATATTCATGATCGGCTACTGGATACCGGAAGACCGTCACGTCCCTGTTGAAGGCGCACAACCTTATGACTGGAACTCGAGCACTGCCTACGGTTACAAGATCGGTGGCATCAATGCGCAAAAAGGCATTAACATTTTTGCCCACAGTGGCACGCCCGTAGAAGCTACCACCAGTGGTTTAGTCCTTTACAGCGAAAACGCCCCACAAGGTGACAATTCCGTTTGGGTGCTGGGCGCGAAATGGCGTTTGCATCACTACGCCAATCTGGGGCAAGTGGCTGTCAAACCCGCTTCTTGGGTCAAAACCGGCGAGAAAATTGGCACGAGTGGGCATGGCAGCGCACACCAAACCGAGTGATGCCAACCTGTACTATTCCATCCGCAGCCTGCCCCCGCTGGTTTCTGAGTGGAAAGCGGGACAACCGCTGGGGCTGGATCAGGTGTTTTACGTCAATCCGCATGATTTCCTGACGGCTTACCAGAATGATGGCGGTGCGGATAGCCCACAAGCGAACAACAGCCAGTACAACCATAAAAGACAGCTACTTGCTCAATATAACTTCGGTGGGCTGCCTTTGGTATCCACCACCGAACGTACATAACCTTCCCATTTGCCAATCAGGGAACTCCATTCAAGGGATTGTAAATAGATGCCTGGATTTTCCTCAAGGGAGAATTCAGGCATGTAAGTCCCAACGATCCCTTTTTCCAGAATCCCTTCCGCCAATACCCCTTTTTCACGCAACACCAGTACCGGCAAACCAAGCTGATAAGCCATTGCGGGTTCTATCTGACACCACGGGCTGGTGAGCCAAGCATCTTGCACCGGAGTGGGGGAGGTATCAGGTTCATCAGCACCATATTTGTTTGCCCCATCTGAAATATGCAGACGCCGGAAAGCAATCGTGATCATGCCATTTGACTCCAGCATCAAGCGGCGGATCGCTTTTAAAGGGGAATCCATATCATAATCAGTGACTCCAAGGGTACGCGGTTCAAGCCCCCGCACCCGCAAGTATTCCTGTACCGATTTGATGAATTGGGTTTGGCGGGAAACGTGGGGTCTTGGATAGCTGAGGAAAACCGGAATACTCATGGCGTGCTTCTCATGGTGAAGTGGTAAGCAACATACTACAAAAATCACCACATACCTCACCAGCAAAATATGACGTGCCGCCCTTCCGGCGTTAGAATGCTGCTTTACAGGTTTTCGTTGTCAGGAGTACACCATGCCCGTTTACCGTTCCCGCACCTCAACCGCAGGTCGCAACATGGCTGGCGCACGTTCCTTGTGGCGTGCCACCGGGATGAAGGATGAGGATTTCCAGAAACCCATCATCGCCATTGCCAACTCATTCACCCAATTTGTGCCGGGGCATGTCCACCTCAAAGACATGGGACAACTGGTGGCGCGTGAAATCGAAGCCGCTGGCGGTGTCGCCAAAGAATTCAACACCATTGCGGTGGATGACGGCATTGCGATGGGGCATGGCGGGATGTTGTATTCCCTGCCTTCCCGCGAACTGATTGCCGATGCGGTGGAATACATGGTCAATGCGCATTGTGCCGACGCGCTGGTGTGCATTTCCAACTGCGACAAAATCACGCCGGGGATGCTGAACGCCGCGCTGCGCCTGAACATTCCCACCATTTTCGTTTCCGGCGGGCCGATGGAATCCGGCAAAGCGGTGATCGGTGGCAAGCTGGTGAAACTGGATTTGGTGGATGCAATGGTCTCCGCCGCCAACAGTGCCGAAAGCGATGAAAACGTGGAAACGATGGAACGTTCCGCCTGCCCTACCTGCGGCTCGTGTTCCGGCATGTTCACCGCCAACTCGATGAACTGCCTGACCGAAGCACTGGGCTTGAGCTTGCCGGGGAATGGTTCGACGCTGGCAACGCATTCCGACCGCAAGCGTTTGTTCCTCGAAGCGGGGCGCATTATCGTGAGCTTGGCGAAACGTTACTACGAACAGGACGATGCCTCGGTGTTGCCGCGTTCGATTGCGACGATGGAAGCGTTTGAAAATGCGATGTGTTTGGATATTGCGATGGGTGGTTCCACCAATACCATCCTGCACTTGCTGGCAGCGGCGCAAGAAGGCGGGGTGAATTTCACCATGAACGACATCGACCGCTTGAGCCGCAAAGTGCCGCAATTGTGCAAAGTTGCGCCATCCACCCAGCTTTACCACATGGAAGACGTGCATCGTGCCGGTGGCGTATTTGCGATTTTGGGCGAACTCGACCGCGCCGGATTATTGCACCGCGAAGTCGGCACAGTTCACGCGACCAATATGGCAGAAGCCTTGTCATTGTGGGATGTGCGCCTGACCGACGATGCCAAACGCCACGAATTTTTCCGTGCAGGCCCCGGCAATGTGCCGACACAAGTGGCGTTCAGCCAAAGCAAACGCTGGGATACGCTCGACCTCGACCGCGAACACGGCTGCATCCGCGACAAAGCCCACGCTTACAGCACCGAAGGCGGGCTTGGCAGTGTTGTTCGGCAATATCGCGCTGGATGGTTGCGTGGTCAAAACCGCAGGCGTGGATGACAGCATCCTCAAATTCTCCGGCCCTGCGCGTATTTTTGAATCGCAAGATGCAGCGGTGGCAGGCATTCTCGGCGACAAATCGTGGCGGGCGACATCGTGCTGATCCGCTACGAAGGCCCACGCGGCGGCCCCGGGATGCAGGAAATGCTCTACCCCACCTCCTACATCAAGTCGAAAGGCTTGGGCAAAGCGTGTGCGCTGATTACTGACGGGCGTTTTTCTGGCGGCACATCGGGCTTGTCCATCGGGCACGTTTCCCCAGAAGCAGCGGAAGGCGGCGCGATTGGCCTGGTGCAAGAAGGCGACATGATCGACATCGACATCCCCAACCGTACCATCAACGTGCGTATCAGCGATGAAGACACTTGGCAGCGCGCCGTGTGGCGATGGATGCACTCGGCAAGGCAGGCTGGAAGCCGGTCAACCGTGAACGTTACGTCAGTGCAGCGTTGAAAGCCTATGCGGCGATGACCACTTCGGCTTCACGCGGGGCGGTGCGTGACGTGACGCAGTTGGAAAAATAATCCCGACGAAGAACCTTATCCCCTCGCCCCCCGCCGTTCCCTTCGGCTACGCTCAGGGAACGGCGGGGGGCGAGGTTCTTATTTCGCCCCTACCTCAGCGTTGAATTCAGCAAAATCTTGGCATCTATCAACGACGGCACATGGAATTGCCCCGCATACGTCCCCAGTAATAGGATAAATACGCCGATGTAGATCGACATAACCGACAAGGCCATCAGCCGTTTCCCCGGCGTAAACACGTAATTGCCAGTAATCGTCGCCCGGTTCGACCAACGTTGGCGTGGTAAGTGAAACAGCATAAACAACTTGATCAGCGCATTCACGATTTGCAAAACATACAGCAAAAAAGGGTAAGACAGATTTACCCGCCCCGAATAGGCAAACAAAATCAGCGACAGAAGTAAGCGGCTAACGCCAATCCAGAGTAAGTAAACAGGGATGAATGCCCAGCCCAGCGATAATGTCGCCATAATGGCGGCGACAGGGCCGGTGAGTGCTGTCCAGATCACAATGCGCTGGTCAATAAGACACCACCAAATAAACGGCGGGACAATCCGTGGCCCTAAGCTGATTGCCCTGCCATTATTCCGCAACATATTGCCACTCCAACGCATTAGGTTTTGGAAAGTGCGTGACAGCCCATTACCTTTGATGTGTTCGACGGTATAAACCATGACATCGGGTATATACAGCATCTCCTTGCCATTTTTCAACAGCCAGTACCATGTGCTTTTATCGTCACCGGATAAAAATCGGAACTTTCCCCACAACCAATGCTGCAAATAATCGTTTTCCAACTTGTCAATAAAATCAGGCGCAGTAATAGATTGGGAACGGAACATCGATAAACGCCCGGTGAGTGTCAGCACCCGTTTGGATAGGCTATGTGATTGCATCATTAAATGGCGCTGGGCGAAACGTAATTCGGTCATATCCGCCATCCACTGTGGGCCATTGAAAATAGCGGCTTCATGCGTGGTGAGGGCGTGCATGGCGGGAAACAAGTGAAAAAAGGGCGTGCAGTTTTTCAGGCATCCCTCACCCATAATCACGTCACCATCCATTAAAATAACTGGGGAATCCGGGATAACCCCCTTGCGTGACATGGAACGTAAGCACTGGCCCAAGGCAATCCGTTTATCCGGTAAGGTTTGGCGTACTGCCACGACTTGAAAATCTAAGTGGCGGGCATGGCGTTCCACATACTCACGCACAATGTATTCATCCTGCGCTGAAGCCCCCAGAAACAAAGTGGCAGGAACCCCCACCGACTTGCACTCCCGCAACATGGCGCGTAACAAGTTTTCGGTGGTTTCGCGTTCTTCCTTATACGAGGCAATCACGAAGTAAATGTGTTGGGGACGCCATCCTCTATCCCATAAATGCGTGGCTTGATGACGCCAGCGAGGGAAAACCCGGTAGCGGTAGATTAACGCCCGGAAAAAGTTGATTAGCCACCAGCCGTAACGCCATAAGCCCAATACCCCCAGCAGTATGGCAAGACGCTGATCTAATAGGGTGTGGGATGCATTAGGCATATTCTGGAGAATAAGTAATAAAATACCGATATACAGAATAAAGCTGAAAGCAGATTTGGCGGTGATGAAAGGTTGCTTATTCATCTTTATTACGCCACAAATAATAACGGATATAAGTAAATAACGCTTGGTCAAAAACATCCTCGGTAAACACCTTGGCATGGCGTGGCGGGATAGCTTGCTGCAAAGGGATATGGCTAGCCGTTGCATAGCTGAGGATCAACCGCGCAGCCTTTTCTACCGGGTAGCTACTGCCTTGCTGGGCATATTCAAACCCGGCATTGGCGCGTTTTGCATCTATGGCTTGTTTGCTGCCAGTGAACTGGTCATGGATTTCATCGTTCTCAATTTTAGTTATCAAAAAATCAAAGGCTTTTTTTGTTGCACCCAAATAGTCAGGATCAAGCAGGGCTATTTCTGACCATGCTTCCAGATCATAAACATGGTAATGCAGTGCATTGCGTTCCTCATAATCAAACGTCGAGCCATTTTTTAAGATATTAACCGCCAGATGTTGCTGGGTTGCTTGGATGTCGTTGTCCCATGCTTTTGGGTCATCAAGCAATTTATCCAACATTAGTTGCATTTTTAATTGATGTGTTTTCCAGTTATTCATGGCGCTGCTTTCACCAAATGACCAATGGTTTTTTTTGTCTTGGATGTCTTTTAGCCACGATTCCATCATCTTGTTTTCATCGGCAGATAACTCACATTGCACTAAGTCGTAAGCCCATAGCATATAATCCAACTTGGTTTCATCAATCGGGTTGCCACTCGGCTTATAGGTTTGTGCCCATGCCAGCAGAATGGCTTTAGCCTGTTTAAAATAGGGTTGCTGCCCCGTCAGTTTGTAGGTAATAGCCAATAGGGCGCTACGTTGGCTATCCTGAAGCGATTCCCGCGTTTTCAACAAATCTTTATCATCGGGGTCAATAACGCCCGAACTGTTTAAGTTGCTCAAGGCTTGCGGTTTTAGTGTTAGTGCAGCATCTGCCTTGGCGATAAGGTTTTCTAACAATGCTTTGGGTAAAAGTGCTTGGCTGTTAGGGCTGGGGATAAACGCTTCAGGCCATAACGAATTTTTACAAGCAGTGGCAGCCACTTTAGTCGCTTCCGTTGCTTGCTCAGGCGCGGGCTTGAAAAAGTCCCATACCCAAGAAAAAATGCCCGCAGATGTTTTATTATTTTTAGAGAAATTAATAATAACCGGAAGGCCAGCCGTCACTTCTTCGCTCGGTGGTGCAGTAAATTCAAGCTTTACTTTGGCGGTTTTCTCTTCAGGATTACGCCAGTCAAAGCGATTATTAACTTCTTCAAAAAAACCATTAGTACGGTCTAAATAAGACACATAAACAGGTAAGGATCGGTCAATCGCCGGTATATAAGCAACGGCAGCAGCATTTAACCCAACCCAGCCTACCTCTTCTTGGGTTAAAAATGCCTCAATGTATTGGTTTTCACTGGTATCAATCAGTTTTGCTACGTTTTGGCCACTATGTAAATATTGTGATTCATCCACCAGCCATTCTTTTAGTATGCCATTAACTGGCGATTTGATGCTGGCTGTGCCGGGTAACGGTTTGATAGTGTTTTCGGCATTGCCTTGTGCCAACTGCTGTTTGTGTTGCAGGTTGTTCAATTTGGCTAAGAGCTTTTCACGCTCATTATCCAGATTCTTCCCATTATAAAGATAACCATTGTTGACGTTATCAAGAACATCTTGTTTTTTGCTTAGCTCTATTTTGGCAATAGCCACATCTTCTTGATTTTTCAGTAATTCTTCTTGGTGTTTTTTGAATGTCATGGCACTAATAATGCCTTGCGTGAATAGTTTTTGCATACGGTCAACATTGCCTTGCGCCAGTGTTAACCTGTTTTTTGCCGCTTCATAGCTTATCATGGCTTGCTGCGTATCTGCTTGTGCTTCCTTATGGTAAGTGGATAACTTTTTATCCTGAATTGTTAATAACTCTTGCACTTCTTGTATGGATGATTCATAGGATTGCGCACTGTTATCTGGGGTATCAGCAATGTTTTCTAAAGGGGCTGGCATAATAGAGGCTAATACCGCGCCCGCTTGCACTGTTTCGCCCGCTTTGATGCCCAGTTTAGTGATAGTGCCATTGACGCTGGATTGTACTGTAAGCACTTTTCTGCTGACGACGGCGGAACTGATTTCCATGCGGTAACTGCTGCTATATAAACTAAATAGCAAATAACCCAGCAGCAGCAGGCCAGCCAACCAATATAAGCTGGACATACTGATTATGCCGGTTTTGGCGGATGCCTCGGCTGTTGGGATCTTTATGGTGGGGCTTTCCACCGGCATATCAACCCGGCGGATGATATTATCAATGCTCGCCATTTCCCCGCTGACAATGGACTGGATAAAGTAACGCAACAGCTCTTTATGTTCTTCTTTTAAAACCTTGAATTCGGCTTCTAGTTCTTGGGTTTCAAGCGAATACTCTTTGACAACGGCAACTGTGTCGATAGAAATATTAAAATCACGGAAATGCACCTGCAACGTGGCTGGAAACGTTTTGCCAATAAGCTCAGTTTGCTTGGCATGGAAGTTAATCAGCCGGAAACCTGATAAGCTCCATGATTTGGTAGCAAATACCTTTGCACCCACCTGTACCTTTAAGGGAATAGAGGTTTGGAGGTGCAGTGCAGTGCTTGGGTTATCCCAGTAAAATTTTTCAGCCACACAATTACCTTGAACCTATCTAAAACAGATAGCCCATACAGTACGTGGCAGA
This sequence comes from uncultured Gammaproteobacteria bacterium, assembly GCA_963818325.1. Classification (GTDB taxonomy): domain Bacteria; phylum Pseudomonadota; class Gammaproteobacteria; order Thiotrichales; family Thiotrichaceae; genus Thiothrix. The sequence continues at coordinate 352,204 of CAWFRV010000020.1, forward strand.
CGCTTAGTTCTCTATTCGTAGGGGGATGATGGTGGCTATTTTTAATATAAGCGGCGTGCTGGGTGCTAGCGCATATGTTGGCTGAGCTGTTGCAGGTCTGATGCGGATAGCGAACCGAGGCTGGCTTTTAGCTGTAAGGTGTCCAGAATATGATCATAACGGGCATATTCATAATCCAGTTTGGTTTTGGATAAGCGTTTGATTGCTAAGAAATAATCATCCGCCGTGCGCACGCCCGCCACAAACCCTTGGCGGGTCAATTCGACAGCTTTTTGGCTGGCCTCAATGGCTTTTTTCTGTAACGGCATCTGCTGTCGGTTATTGTCGAGCTGGTTATACAGGTTGCGGGTGTCTTGCACATTTTTTTCCAGCCCTGCGGCTAAGGCTAATTCAGCGGCAATTTCCTGCTGGCGCATCGCTTGGGATTCAAAAAATACCGCTTGGTTGGTGTCAAAGTCCATTTTAAATTCAGCACCAATCGAGGTATCAAATTGATTATGCTGATTAAAACTATCACCCGCCACCACTTGACCGGAATGTTTCGCCACCAGATTGAGCTGGGAGGAGGCGTTGGCATAGACCTGCTTGGCCTTTTCCTTCGCCACCGCGAGGTTCTGGCGCAGCATATTAACCTTGGCATTATTTTCTTGGGTAATCGCTTCGGCCGTTTTGGCATCGGCAGCTACTTTGTCAGGTAACCATCCGGCTAGCGGCGTGGCTAATGTAGCATAATTACGCTGTGTCAGTAGTTCCAGTGCCTGTTTTGCCGCCAACAATTGCGCTTGGGTATCCTGTATCTCGCTAAGGTTAAGGGCGTGCTGCGCCTCGACTTCAGCGAGGTCAACTTGCGAAAATGCCCCGGCATCATACCCTTTGCGGGTATCGCCCAGTTGTTCCTCAAGGTATTGTTGTTCCTGTTGGCTTGAATTTAGCTTGGCCTGAACTTTTAATGCCTTGAAATACTGCTCGGCGACCGTCAGTAAGAGTTCTTTGGGCTGATTGTCCAAGGCAATCGTGCTTGGGCTTCTTGCGCATTGGCAGTTGCAATAGAGCCTTGCGCCTGTTGGTCAAACAAGGGTTTGCTCCAGCGGACATTATATTCAGCATCGGCATAATTAAAGGCATTATCAGCACCCGCTGGCCTGTCAGTATCCAGCAATAATTGGTTGTTGATCTTGGCACTGGCTGATAGTTCAACCGTTGGTTTTAAGCCTGACTTAGCCTGTGCTGAGGAGGCTTGGGTTGAACGATAATTTGCCAGTTGGATGCCATTTTCCAGTGAATGCTGTTGCGCATCCTGATAAACCTGAAAAATATTTTCCGCACGGGCTTCAGATAGCATCATGGGCAGAACGGCAAGGGATAAGTAGGCAAACAGGCAATATTTCATATGAGCCGACCAATATATAAGCAAGTGTTATTGTTATTTTTTGAGATATAGCTGCGTGTAGATATACAGGGGATCCCTGAAAATTGCCAGATTTCAGGGATCGAACGGTCGATAGGCTTATACGCCGCCGGTATTTCGGCTGAAAATCACCGAAGACTCACCGCTGCGGTTATAGAAATGCAGCTTATCCCCCTCTTGCTGGACGCTGCCCGCCCGTTGCAAGGTGCGCAAGTAACTGCCTTCCCAGCTACCCACGTTGATGGTGGGGCCACCCGTCACTGTCGATAATACGCGGCATTTTTCCGCGCCTTTTTCCATCCCCGTCATCATGAACCCGGTATGGCCGACACGTTTAAACGCCGTGGTATATTGGTTGCAACCGCCAGTACCGCTTAACGCATTCTCGCCAACCTTCAAACTGATGTTCAACTCGGCAGGCACTTCGTTGCCATAAATGGACTGTAAGCGCCATTCGCTACCCAATAGGGATGGCCCGCCACTGTTGAGCGGGCAAACCCCGGCGGGTAGCGGCGGCACGGCGGTATCACTAGGCTCGGCAGACAAGCCCACGCTGGCGAATGTTAGCGTCAGCAGCAGTGTAGTAAAATACGTTTTCATGTCTTAATTCCTAAATCATTCCAATCAAGTGTTTGTTTAATGCACTGCTCACCTTGCCCTCAGGCAACGGCGGCGCTGGTGGCCTGCTGGTCAGCTTTCAGCAACAGGCTGACCAATTCGCCCGATAGCCTGTGCATATCGGTCATCGCCCGGTAGCTATTGATGTAATCACCCACGGCATGTTTTGCTAGTGCCTCATTACTGACAAGGTGAAAGCGTTTATGCTTCTCAACCAGCGCCTCAAACAGGTGTGCGCCGCTCTCGGTATCTGCGGCTAAGTCTTCTTTGCCCTCGCTGTATAGCCACAGCCCCAGTTTGCAGTGGGTGCAAGCCGTACCCTGAAAGTTATCTTCCCCTTTCAGCGTATTGCTTACCCGTCTCAGGTACTGGATATGGTCGTTCAACCGCTGCACGAAAAATGCGTTGCCACTTGCCATTAAGTTTGCTTCCCTTATGTTTGCTGTAGTGAAGTGCTGCCTGCCCCTCAGGGCTGTGCAACTTGTAACCAACGGTGTGCGCCATTACTGGCTAGTGCCAACACCCGAACTTTTTCACCGGCAAAAACCGTGCGCAGGACTTTGCGGTTTTCGCGGGATGTGCTGGATACCGGCAAACGGCGCACATTCAAATTTTGGCGCATGGTGTAAACGTTGCCGGTCTGGACTTCACCCTCAGTTTTGAGCGCCTGTTGAATATTGTTTTTGCCGACATAAACCCATCCCAAGGCGTTGGGTGCGCCAGTGACCGCCGCCGGGACGCTGGTTTCTGCCACAACCTCTGCTTCAATCCCTGCCTCAGGCGTCTCAGGTACGGAAACCTCCGCCACTTTTTTGCAGCCCGGATTAGCTGGGTTGAACGGGAAAGGGCAGAAATTGGCAACTGGCGGGTTCGTGGGATGACGGGATGTTTCCATGAACTGTTTCAGCAATACAGTCGTATAGCCAAGCGCGGCTAAGGTCGCCAGCAACGCCAGCCCTAACAGCCCATTAAAAAAGCCCGCGTAGCGCACATGGGCAGGCACTTTATTGACGAGTGTCTTGCCCGCTACGCAGTATGGATGATGCTGGTAATGATTCACGCTATATCCCCTTGGCGTGTTTATGAAATGGTCAAGCTGCTGCCTGTTGGACTTTATCTTGCAAGATAGCGCGGCCTTGGCTAAGCAGACGGTCAATTTCAATAGTGACAAAACGCCCCAAAATGGCTGCATTCAGACCCGATGCGCGGCTGATGGCTTCCTGCTGGGTCATGATGTAACTTTCCACAATCAAGCTGCATACCGTGGCCTGCAATTTCTGGAACACATGCAGGACATCGAGTGCTTCGTTGGCGGGCAACTCTTCCAGCAGGCGGGCTTGAATAAAGCTGATCATCCACGCCCACATGCCCAGCATCACCGGGTTGGGGATGTTGTGCTTGACGTGGACAATCCCGACCAATGCCTGCCAAGACCAGTAATGCTCATCGAAATACCCGCGCAGTGGTCACTTGATACCACTGGCGCAGGGTATTTTCCCGCATTGGGCGATCCTTGGGGTTCAGGTACATTTGGGTGGCAGGGTCGCTATACACAATGTCGTAAAATCCCCTGATGACGGCATCTTCGTGTTTCTTGAAAAAGCCCTGATAGCGTTGGACTAATGCCCCATCGCTCGCGGTCGGTATCAGCATCCCCGGCATTTTTTGCAGGATACTGTTGGTCATGCTGGTTAAATCCATTGTCATACTCCCGTACTTGTTATTGCCCTGATCGGTCTTTAGTGAAGCATGGACAGGCCACGCTCATGGTGGCTGATAAAATTGCACACGGTCTGGAGAAATTGGGGATGCCCCAAATCCGCCGGTACTTGCAAGCCCAGCACCAGATCATCGCCAAACCGCGCAATGACGTAAGCCGATGCCCCAATGCACACAATCAGCCCTTTGGAGCTGTCTTCATTGACGCAATCTGCCAAACGTTCCGCGCCGCTGTACAGCAGGGCTGACAAGGCGGAGAGCTTGTCCTCATCGGGCAGGCGTTTGTCGCTGTGCATGGAAAGCCCATCCACCGTCAATAACTGGATGTTTTCGATCTGTGGGTAGCTGTATTGCAGTTGCTGGGTAAAATGCTGTGCGTGTTGTGTATGTCATGGTGAATATTCCCTGTTTATATGGTTGTGTTGACTAAAAAGTATGTTGATCATGCCCTTGTTACTGGAATTGGCCGCTGAGCTGGTCGACCTTCTCTTCCAATACTTGCTGTGCTGGGGTGAGATTGTTTAGGTTGAATTCTTCGATCAATTGGCGGGTGGTGGGCAGCAAAGCGGCTGCCGCTGCAAGGTTATCGCTTTGCAAATCCACCCTTACCTGACGCAGGTAGGCGGCGGTAATTTCCTGCCCCAACCGCGCTACCTGCGGGTGTTGGGGGGATTGTTCCCGCAATAAGCGGGTGAAATGGAGTGCGCCGGAGGCTTCTGCCGCCAGATTTTCGCTAGCCAAGGCGGCATAGGCTTGCTGGATAATGTCATCAATACCCGTCGAAGTGGCCGCTCGCCTGCCTCCGCTTATCAAGGGAGGAGCTATGAGATACCACCATTTCTGTGCCTCCCCTGATAAGGGAGGTTGCAGGGGTTTCTACCGGAGCAAATCCGCTACTGGTTGCGGCGCTGGTTCTGGCGTTGACAGCGGTTTTAGTGCCTGCTTGGGTGCTGGTTTGGGTGTTGAAACTGGCTGGGGGGCGGCAAGGGATACACTAGCGTCTTGCGCCGCTGACACCGTGTAATCTTGCTTGGTAGGAAGGATAACGCTGGTTTCAGTTTGGGGGAGGGATGCCAACAGCAGTTTTTCCGGCGGTGGGGCGGTTTGTGCCAGAGGTGAGGTAATGGCCTGTCCAGCCGTGTTCCCGTCCAGAATGGCATTCCCTGCAAATGCGCTGAAAATGGCAAACAGGGCAAATAGTGATCCGGTGGCAGCAGTTTTTCCTAATGGCTTGCGCGGTATCATGCTGCGGCGCTGCGTTGCCGGACTCTGCAACATTTGCACCACGGGCGACAAGGCGGTTGCCAGCAAGTAAATGTCCTCACTGGAAACGCACAGCAACAGCGCAGGGTCAACGTGCGCATCCAGATAGTGCTGTTTCACCAGCGGGTTGATGCGTTGCATTGCGCTCTGATAGAAAGGGTTACGGCTGCCCGCTTGGCTGATCAAACTGTGCAAGCCCCACGTGTCCGGGCTTTGCATCACAACATAGGCAAGGTCACCATCTTGCCCATAAGCCAGCGGTGCAAGGATCCACGGTGCAGCAATGCGCTGGCAGGTTGCGGTGATTTGCTGGAATAGGGCATCCAACGGCAACGCGGGTGTCATCGCTGGCAACACGTGGATCAGGATGCGTGACTCAAGCCCTTGGTGCTTGACTTGCTCCAGATCCCGCCCCCGGTAAATTTTTCCTGCACCAGAAACGGCTAAGCATTCCAATAATGCATAGCGGTTACTCAAGATAAGATGATTACCTGAATGACTTAACGCCCCCATACCACAACTCCATTTCTCGCTAAAAAATACCGGCAATCAAAATAATCCGAAATAACCGGCGAGCAGCGGAGAGCGGTGCCGAGTCCTGAAAACATTTCCCATTACCCCTCATGCATTGGTGGCATATTAGGCTCACGAGGGCTAAAACCAAGTAAAACAGCCCTGTTACCCGTAACACCGGGGGTATTTTTTAGTGTTATTGTGGCGTTTACGTCACTCCAAGCCGCCCGCTAAAGTAACTTATCAAGTAATTGAAAGTAATTGTATTTATCTATGTAGTTGGCAATATTTTGTAACTATGCGTTACAATTGCCAACTTGTTGGGGTGTTGCTTTCATGCAACCATCAGAAAATCAACCATGTAATAATATCGCTGAAGGAAATAGCTAATTTTTTATTAAGAAGAAAAGGGATTTTATGGACGAAAAAGATTTTATTGAAAAAGAGCTTAGTCAAATATTAGCCAGTCGATTATTGGAAAACAAAAAGCAGGCGTGTAATTTTCTCGCTTACATCGTCGAAGAAACCTTGGCGGGACGCGGCGAAAAGATCACCCAGTACGGTATTGCCATTGAAGCACTCGGCAAACCAGCGGACTACTGCCCCACCGAAAACCCTGCCGTGCGGGTAGAAGCCGGTCGGGTGCGCAAGTTGCTGGAAGAGTATTACGCCACCGAGGGCAGAGGCAGCAAAATCAGGATCGTGTTACCTATCGGCAGTTACCAGCCAGTCTTTGAAACGCGTTACCCCCTCATCGACCCAAACCGCTGCAACATTTCGAGCCAAAAAGCATCCAGTCGCTAGGGCCTAAGGTGCATATCAGTTACCAGAATCCGGCACTCATCCGCGATGATGCCTTGCGCGGGCTGGTGTATAACATGCGCTCCATTTTGCCGATGACCTTGGGGCATTTCCGCGAAGTACGCATTGCGCTGCGCCCGTGCCAGCCAACCCAAAGGCCATCAAGGTCGATGAGCTGGACGCTGCTTGGCGGCATCATCAGGCTGAATTTCTGTTGCAATGTACTGCCGAGGTGGAACAGGGAGCTTTATCGATCAAGTTTGCCCTGTACCATACCCTGACCCGTGAAGCGGTGTGGTCGGATACCGCTCAATTGCCCCTGCACCATATCCCAGCAAACGCTGGAAGCGGTGTTTAGCAACTGATACGGGAAACATTCAGCCTGCACCGGGGTGTGGCCATGGCCTACTGGAGCCGTTACTGGAAAACCCAGGACACTATCCCCGGTCATTATCAGGTGCTGGTCGAACACGTCGAGCTTTATTCAGGACAAAGTCGGGGAGACCAACATCCAGCCTTTCCTGCAAGCCTGCCAAACCCGTACCCAGTGCTACCATGATGATGCCCTGGCCCACCTGCACTACGCGGTACTGTGCCTGTACGCTTACATGCTTGGCTGTGACCTAGGTACCCCGCTGGAAACCCTGTGGCATCGGCTGGCATTGCGGGCGCTTGGAACTCAACCCCGGCAATGCCTTGGCGCACAGCATCTTCGCGCTGGAATGCTTCCACCGGGGCGATGACGAAATGGGGCAGGTGGAAATTGAAACCGCCCGCCAAGTCAATCCCTTCGATTGCAGCAGGCGGACATCTGATGGCGGTGGGGCTGTGTGCGCTGCGGCCATTGGGAACTCGCCTTCACCTTGCATGCGGGATATTGCTGGGCTGAATTCGCGTTACCCTGACCCGTTGCGCACCGTGCCCTGCCTGTTCTATTTCCGGCGCGGTGAATTTGCCCGAGTGGCACAGTCATCACCCAATTGCCATGAATTGGGCGGCTGGGAAACCTTCGGCAAACTGAGTCAGCCATTGCCGCACCGATGATTGCAAAGGCTGCATCCAGACCCTCAGCCGGGCGGTGGATAATGTTACCCCCACAATGGGGGTAACAAGCTAGCCTGCCAACGACTTTTGGGAAAGTATCCAGCAACGTCTGGCTCAAACCTGCTCTATCCAGCACCCGTGATGGCGGAATACAGGCAGTTTTTATCGAGACGCCAGTTCATCCATCACCTACACATGACGCCGGAACTCATTCATGGCTGGATGCTCGCGCTGCCTCTCCCGTATACTTTAAGCCCCCTGTTGTTGAGATGACGCATGAAAGACGCAATTATTGTCGGTGGTGGTCTGATCGGGTATGCTAACAGCCCGTTTCCTGCACGAAGCAGGGCTGAATGTAATGATCATCGACCAAGGCGAACTGGGCAAGGAATCCACATGGGCGGGTGGCGGCATTTTATCCCCGCTGTACCCGTGGCGTTACCCCGAGCCATTTCGCGTACTGGTGCAGTACGGTCAGCAACATTACCCGGCGCTGTGCGAAACCGTGCGGGAAGAAACCGACATTGACCCGCAATGGATACGCTCCGGCCTGGTGTTTACCGATGATACGGATATGCAGCAGCGCAAGCGTGGGCAGCAAACCTGGGGCTACGATCTGCAACACCTGCACATCCGCTGACGCCATGCACAGTTGCGAACCACAATTGGCAGAAACGTTTCCAACGCGGCATGTTCTTGCCAGAAATCGCGCAAGTGCGTAACCCGCGCATTGCCGATTCCTTGCGCACCAGCTTGCGCTTGCTTGCCCATTGACATTGCCGAATATTACCCCGTACCAGGCTGGAAATGACCGATGGGCGCGTCACTGGCGTGTCGCATCGGCGATGAAGTGTTCCAGGCCAATAACGGGTGATCCTGACGACTGGCGCATGGACAGGGCTGTTCCCGGAAATGCAGGCGCTGAATGTCAATGTCCGCCCGGTGTTGGGGCAAATGATCCTGTTCCGGGGGCCAAAAGGCTTGCTGAAACGCATTGTGTTGCACGAAGGGCGTTACCTGATCCCGCGTCAAGGATGGGCGTATCCTGTGTGGTTCGACCCTGGAAATGAACGGTTTCGACAAACACACCACGGAAGCCGCCCGAGGCCGAATTGCGGGAAACGGCTTATCAGCATCATGCCTGCCTTGCGTGACCTGCCGATCAAAAACCATTGGAGCGGCTTGCGCCCCGGTTCACCGGATGGCGTGCCCTACATCGGCGAACACCCGGACATTGCGGGGCTGTACGTGAATGCCGGGCATTACCGCTACGGGGTGACGATGGGGCTGGCATCGGTGCAAATGCTGACCGATATGATACTGGGCAATACGCCGCGGATTGACCCGACGCCCTACCGTCTGGATGCAGTGCGCACGCCGACGGCGGAGTTCCGCTAAGGCTTATTGCAGATGCACAAAATTCGGGACTGGCATCAAATATTAGGAAATACTAATATTTGTCAACGATTGCTTTGTTTGCCTATTAGGTTTGATTTTTAACAATTTTTTCTCTGATTAGCGGCGTTAATCTGACACTACAAGTTGAGAGATTAATGCGCAAGAGGAGAAAAGTGATGAAAACGTTCACTGCATTGACACTGGGTCTGGTAGCGGGTGTGGTACTGACAGGTGCTGCTACATGGGTCATGATGCCTAAGCTGATGATTACTACCCATGAAAGCCGTTTGGGGTTTGAGGACACAGTGAGTACCCTGCAAACAGCCGCACAGGGGAAAAAGTGGCTTGTACCGAAAATTTATGACATGCAAGCCAGCCTGAAGAAAGAAGGCTATGCAGATATGACCAAGCTTTCCATCATCTCGCTGTGCCAGCCGGAATATGCCTACAACATTCTCAAAAACGACGCTGACAAGCGTATTTCTGCCGTCATGCCCTGCCGCACGGGAGTGTATGAAACTCAGGATGGCAAAGTCATGATTTCAGGCATGAATATGGGGCTGATGAGCAAGATGTTCGGCGGCAATATCGCCAACGTCATGGGTGGGGTTGCCGACGAAGAGGCTGAAATGCTCGCGCAGGTGAGTCAAATAGTCTGAACTGGGATTCGTAGGATTGAAGGATTGATCAGGATGAAGAGGTCTAGCTTCTTCATCCTGTGAATCCTTTAATCCTGAAAATCCCAGTTCAAGACATTACAGCACCGACAAATCAGCCACGCGCAGGAACAAGCCACGCAAGCGATTCAGCAAGGCCAAACGGTTGTTTTTCAAGTCCACATCGTCCGCCATGACCATGACATCATCGAAGAACTTGTCCACGGGTTCGCGCAATTCCGCCAACGACAGCAACGCCGCTTCGTATTGACCTGCTGCAAACAACGGTACAACCTTGTTTTCCTGATATTGCACGGCACTCGCCAAGGCTTGTTCCGCATCAAGCTGCAACAAGGTCGGGTTGACGTTTTCTGGCAAATTGCCTTCGACTTTTTTGAGGATATTGCCGATACGCTTGTTGGCGGCGGCAAGGCTTTCAGAAGCCGTCAATTGGCGGAACGCGGCAACCGCTTTCACACGGCGATCAAAGTCCAGCGGCTGGGTCGGTTTGAGGGAGGCAACCGCTTCCACCAGTTCCGCACCAATGCCCTGCTCCTGATAGTAAGCACGCAAACGTTCGAGGATGTAATCCAAGGCTTCCTGCGTATCCGGTTTGCTACCGAGGTGCGGGGTTAAACCGTCAGCGGCTTTGTCCAGCAAGTCTGCCAAATCCAGCGGCAATTGCAGCTCGATCAGGATGCGCAATACGCCCAAGGCAGCACGGCGCAACGCAAACGGGTCTTTTGCGCCGGTCGGTTTTTGCCCAATGCCGAAAATGCCGGTGAGGGTATCCAGCCGTTCTGCCAGCGCCAGAATGCGTCCGGTAGCGGTGGCTGGCAGTTCATCACCCGCAAAGCGTGGCATGTACTGCTCTTCCATCGCGCTGGCAACTTCAGCCGCTTCACCGTCGTGGTTGGCGTAATAGCGCCCCATCGTGCCTTGCAGTTCGGTGAATTCAAACACCATGCTGGTCACGAGGTCACACTTGCCGAGTTGGGCAGCGCGGATAGCCAAGGCTTCATCCCCGCCCATGCGTTGGGCAATGTCTGCCGCCAGCAAGGCGACGCGCTCGGATTTGTCGTACAGCGTGCCAAGTTTTTGCTGGAACACCATTTTCTTGAGCTGTTCGCGGCGACTTTCCAGCGTGTGTCTTTTTGTCTTGCGTCCAGAAGAATTCGGCATCGCTGAAACGTGGGCGAATCACGCGCTCGTTCCCGGTGGAAATTTGCGCAACATCACGGCTTTCGATATTGGCAATGGTGATGAAATTCGGCATCAATTTGCCAGCCGCATCCACCAGTGCGAAGTATTTCTGGTTGTCCTGCATGGTGGAAATCAGGGCTTCCTGCGGCACGTCGAGGAAACGTTCCTCAAAACGCCCTGCCACGGGGACAGGCCATTCGACCAAGCCGGTGACTTCATCCAGCAATTCTTCCGGCATGATGGCTGTGCCGCCGAGTTCGGCTGCCAGTGCTGTCAACTTTGGTGCGGATCATGTCACGGCGAGCTTCAAAGCGGGCGATGACATACGCCTCACCCAGTTGCTCGGCGTAGGTGGAAGGTTTGGCAATTTCCAGTGCCGCCGGGGCATGGAAGCGGTGACCGTAGCTGTGGCGACCGCTACGTACCGAGAGGATTTCGGCATCAATCACATGGGCATCGCGAATGAGTCATCCACCAGCATCACAATCCAGTGAACCGGGCGCACGAATTCAGCCGTGCCACTGCCCCAACGCATCCGCTTCGGGATGGGCAGTGCCGCAAGGGATTTTTCCACAATAGCCGGGAACAGTGCCGTGGTTTGTTGCCCAACCTGTTGCTGGCGGAAGATCAGCCAGCCGCCTTTGTCGGTATCAATCTGTTGCAAGTCAGCGAACGCCACCCCGCACGAACGCGCAAAACCTTCCGCCGCTTTGCTGGGGTTGCCTTCCTTGTCAAACGCGGCAGCCAAGGCGGGGCCTTTGCGCTCAATGATTTGGTCTGCTTGCTGTATCGGTACGCCTTTCAACCACACGGCCAAGACGGCGCGGCGCGGCATAAGGAATGACTTCGCGCAGCCGCCAAACCCGCATCTGCCAGACCCGCAACGATACCCGCTGTGAAAGCGTCGGAGAGTTTTTTCAGGGCTTTGGGTGGCAGCTCTTCGGTGCCAATTTCCACCAATAAATCGTGTAACATTATTTTTCTCCTGCGGACAGCATCGGGAAGCCCAAGGCTTCACGGACGTTGTAATAGGCTTCGGCAATCGCCCGCGACAAGGTACGCACCCGCAAAATAAAGCGCTGGCGTTCGGTCACGGAAATGGCTTTGCGCGCATCCAGCAAGTTGAAGGTGTGCGAGGCTTTGAGCATTTGTTCGTAAGCAGGCAAGGGCAATCCGGCTTCGATCAGGCGCTGGCTTTCGCGTTCGCACACATCAAAGGTGTGGAACAGCTCTTCAACATTGGCGTGTTCAAAGTTGTAGGTGGATTGCTCGACTTCGTTCTGGTGGTAAACGTTGCCGTAGGTGACGACGCCTTGCGGGCCTTTCGTCCACACCAGATCGTAGACGCTTTGCACGTTTTGCATGTACATCGCGAGGCGTTCCAGACCGTAGGTGATCTCGCCGCTGACCGGTTTGCAATCCAAGCCGCCGACTTGCTGGAAGTAGGTGAACTGGGTGACTTCCATGCCGTTCAACCACACTTCCCAACCCAAGCCCCATGCGCCCAGCGTGGGCGATTCCCAGTTGTCTTCGACGAAGCGGATGTCATGCACCAGCGGGTCGAAACCGAGCATTTGCAGGGAACCGAGGTACAGTTCCTGAATATTGTCCGGTGACGGCTTCAGCAAGACCTGAAACTGGTAATAGTGTTGCAGACGGTTGGGGTTTTCGCCGTAACGCCCGTCAGTGGGGCGGCGCGACGGTTGCACATAGGCCGCACGCCACGGCTCAGGGCCGATGGAACGCAGGAATGTCGCTGGGATGGAACGTCCCCGCGCCCATTTCCATGTCATACGGTTGCATGATGACGCAGCCCTGTTGCGCCCAGTAATCTTGCAGAGCCAGAATCAGCCCCTGAAAGGTGGAAAGGTCATAGTTAGCCATAACTTACTTGCTTTACGTTTATGCCTGAAAGTGGGCAAGTATACTGCAAGCTGCTGTTGCATTCAGCACCCCAACTGAATACGCGGTAGGAAATTGGGGTTTTCTGGTATAATAACCTTTCCCAACCACGCAGTGACCACCATGACCCGACAATACCGCGCCGTTTCGCTCATCTCCGGCGGACTTGATTCGATGCTTGCCACCAAAGCGGTGCAGGAACAAGGCATCCACGTCGAAGGCATCAACTTTTACACCGGCTTTTGTGTGGAAGGTCATACCCACGCCATCCGCAAGCAACACAGCGACAAGCCCAAGCGCAATAATTCGCTGTGGGTGGCGGAACAGCTCGGCATCAAGCTGCACATCGTCGATATTGTCGAAGAATACAAAGACGTGGTGCTCAACCCCAAATACGGTTACGGCGCGAACATGAACCCGTGCCTCGACTGCAAGATTTTCATGGTGAAAAAAGCCCATGAATGGATTCAGCAAAAAGGCTTCGATTTCATCATCACCGGCGAAGTGGTCGGGCAACGCCCGATGTCGCAACGCGCCAAAACCATGCCGATCATTGCCGCCGAATCGGGTGCGGAAGATTTGCTGTTGCGCCCGCTGTCCGCCCACAACTTGCCGCCCAGCAAAGCCGAACGCGAAGGCTGGGTCAACCGCGAACAGCTTTACGGTTTCAGCGGACGCAGCCGCAAGCCGCAAATGGCACTGGCAGCGCAATGGGGCATTGAAGAATACGCCCAACCGGCGGGCGGTTGCTGCTTCCTCACCGATGCGAATTACACCGACAAACTCAAAGATTTGTGGGCGCATCGCCCCAGCCGCGACTACGAACTCGACGACATTATGCTGCTGAAAATCGGGCGGCATCTGCGCCCGCGCCCGCATTTCAAAATGATCGTGTCACGCGAAGAAGGCGAAACCAACTTCCTCGAAGGCTACAAAAACCAATTTACGTGGATCAAAACCGCCAGCCATTCGGGGCCATTAACGATTCTGGATGGCGACAATATCAGCGAGGAGGATTTGGTACTGGCAGCACAGATTTCCGCCCGCTACAGCAAGGGCAAAAATGCGCCCGAAGTGGTGTGCAAACTGGCGCGTCCGGGGGAAACCTTCCGCGAGATCACGGTGCAACCCTTTGCGGCTGAGATACCCGCCGAATGGATGTTATAGCCATCCATTCCCAAAAAAATCACTGAATCAGAGGATTCCCGCTTGAAATTCCTCTTACTCCATGCTTCAAGATGCATTACAATCGCCCCCTTATCCGCAGTTCCTGCGCTTATTCTTTGAGATTTGGACACATGACTGACTTAACACTTTACCGAAATATCGGCATTTTTGCCCACGTTGATGCGGGCAAAACCACCACCACCGAACGTATCCTGAAACTGACAGGCAAAATCCATAAAATTGGTGAAGTGCATGATGGTGCGACTACCACTGACTTCATGGTGCAAGAACGTGAGCGCGGGATCACCATCCAGTCTGCTGCGACTACCTGTTTCTGGAAAGACCACCGCTTCAATATCATCGACACCCCAGGGCACGTTGACTTCACTATCGAAGTTTACCGTTCACTGAAAGTCCTTGACGGCGGCGTGGGCGTATTCTGTGGTTCCGGCGGTGTTGAACCACAGTCTGAAACCAACTGGCGTTATGCCAATGACTCCGGCGTTGCCCGTGTCATTTTGGTGAACAAACTCGACCGTTTGGGTGCGGATTTCTACCGTGTTGTTAAGCAAGTCGAAGACGTACTCGGCGCACGCCCAATGGTCATGGTGCTGCCTATCGGTACAGAAGACAACTTCGTCGGCGTGGTTGACCTGCTGACCCGTAAAGCATGGGTCTGGGATAACTCCAGCGACCCAATGAACTACACTATTCAAGACCCACCCGCTGACATGGCTGAATTGGTCGAAACGTGGCGCGAAAAACTGATCGAAATGGCAGTTGAGCAAGACGACGACGCGATGGAAATGTACCTCGGTGGTGAAGAGCCATCAATGGACGTGATCAAGCGTTGCATCCGTAAAGGTACTATCGGTCTGGACTTCTTCCCAACGTTTGCAGGTTCTGCCTTCAAAAACAAAGGCATCCAATTGGTGCTGGATGGGGTCATTGACTACCTGCCTAGCCCGATTGAAGTCAAACCACAGCCTGAAGTTGACTTGGAAGGCGTACCGACTGGCGAATTCGCTATCGTTGATGCGAACCGTCCACTGCGTGCCTTGGCGTTCAAAATCATGGACGACAAATACGGCGCGCTGACCTTTACCCGTATTTACTCCGGTACGCTGAAAACCGGCGACACCATCCTCAACACTTTCACCGGCAAAACCGAACGGGTTGGGCGTATGGTGGAAATGCACGCGGATGATGCGAACTCCATCGAATTCGCCCAAGCCGGTGACATTATCGCACTGGTTGGCCTGAAAAACGTGCAAACTGGTCATACCCTGTGTGACCCGAAAAACCCAGCGACACTTGAACCGATGGTCTTCCCTGATCCGGTCATCTCCATCGCTATCTCACCGAAGAACAAAGCCGGTGCAGAAAAAATGGGTATCGCCCTCAACAAAATGGCGAAAGAAGACCCGTCTTTCCGCATTGAAACTGACCAAGAAACCAATGAAACCATCCTCAAAGGCATGGGCGAATTGCACTTGGACATCAAAGTCGACATCTTGCTGCGTACCCACGGTGTGGAAGTTAACGTCGGTAAACCACAGGTTGCTTACCGCGAATCCATCACCACCCGCGTTGAAGACAGCTATACCCACAAGAAGCAGTCAGGTGGTTCTGGTCAATACGGTAAAATCGACTACACCATCGAACCGGGCGAACCGGGCACAGGTTATGTCTTTGAATCCGTGGTCGTCGGTGGTTCTGTTCCACGCGAATTCTGGCCTGCGGTCGACAAAGGTTTCAAGGACAGCATGGGCAAAGGCCCACTCGCTGGCTACCCGGTCGTTGACGTGAAATTCACCTTGCGCGAAGGTGGTTTCCACGCGGTTGACTCCTCGGCCATTGCGTTTGAAATTGCGGCGAAAGGCGGCTTCCGTCAAACCATGCCAAAAGCTGGCCCGCAAATCCTCGAGCCGATCATGAAAGTTGACGTGTTCGCACCGGATTCCCACGTGGGTGACGTGATTGGTGACTTGAACCGTCGCCGTGCGATGATCAAATCCCAAGATACTGCGCCGATTGGTGCACGTATCAAGGCAGAAGCGCCGTTGTCTGAAATGTTTGGTTACATCGGTTCACTGCGTACCATGACTTCGGGTCGTGGTCAGTTCTCGATGGAATTCTCACATTACGCAGCTTGCCCGAAATCGGTTTCCGATCAGGTCATCAAAGAAGCGCAAGAACGTAAGAAAGCGTTGGACGCTGAGAAATAAGGGAGAGAACCCCTCACCCCAACCCCTCTCCCTCAAGGGGCGAGGGGCTAAGAAAGATCCTCGCTGGGTGACTGGCGGGGATTTTTTTTATCTGTCCAATTGCGCTACCCGCAGCAAATTGCCGTAGTACAGTTCTTTACCCGTGCTGGTTTGCATCCACAGTTCGTGGATCTGGCAATCTTTCGGCTTGAAATAGTGGTGCGCCATCCGGGTGATTTCGGGCAAACCGATGGTCGGTGAATAGGTGTTGAGGATCAGGAAACCACTTTTCGCCAGCAAACCTTGCACGCCTTCCAACAGTGCTTCCAGTTTATTGTCGAGCTTCCATTTTTCGCCTTTTTTGCCTAAGCCCCACGCGGGCGGATCCATGATAATGCCTTGGTAATGCCTGCCGCGCTTGAGTTCGCGTTCCACAAATTTGAGCGCATCTTCGCGTACCCACTTGATGTCAGCCAGCCCGCTGCGTTCCATATTGGTGTGCGCCCACGTCAGCAATGGCTTGATGGAATCGACGTGCAGGGTTTCCGCGCCCGTTTGCCGCGCCATGCACGATGCCGCGCCAGTGTAGGCGAATAGGTTGAGGAAACGCCCGTCACGGGCTAAGTGTTCAGCGATAAAATCCCAGTTGCTGCGCTGTTCGGGGAACAGGCCGAGGTGTTTGAAACGGGTGAGTTCGAGCTGGAAACGCAGCCTGCGGTAGCCGATTTCCCATGTGCGGGGGGCGTTGTCGCGTAAGGCGTGCCAGTCGCCGGAATGCTTGTCGGTTTCAGTAAATTCCCAGTGGGCAAGGGCTTGCCATTCGCTGTAAGGCTTGCCCGGTTTGAAATAGGCTTGCACGTCGGGGCGGATGGTGATGATATTGCCCCAGCGTTCCAGTTTGTTGCCGTTGCCCGCGTCGATCAGTTCGTAGTCGTCCCAGCCTTGGGTGTAAAGGCGTTGGTTCATGCTTTGCTTCCTTGTTTTAGCTTACGCTGGTCGCCGAACAGGCGCTCGTAATCCCAGTCGCGCATCGCCAGCAGTACGGTGGAACCTTTGCGTTCGCCCAGCGGCAGGCTGGCATCATCCTTGCTCAGGGTGTCGAAATCTTTCGCCAATTGTGCCATTTTGCGCTGGAACAGGGCATTGCTGGCATCGCTTAACATGCCATTCAGCACTACCAATTTTTCGTTGTGTTTGGTGAAGCTGGTGCGGAAAAATTCGGTTTCGATCTTGGCGAGGAACAATTTCATGATCGGGCCATCATCGCGCCATTTGAAATTGGGTGCAACCAGCAGCTTGATGCGGTTGCCCGCTTGCAATTCAATGATGTGCAGGCGGTCAAGGTGGGCAAGGTAGCGGATCACCTGCGTTTCGCTGAAATTGTAGTGGCTGATAATGTCTTGCCACGCCCAGCGGTTGAGGATCAGCACCGTCACCAGCAACAGGTGCAGGTCGTCAGCGATTTCCTTTTCCTGTGCATGGCTGATTTCGCTGATCGGTTTGGCGTGTTCGGAATGCATTTCGCCCACGAGGTCGGAGATTTCCATACCCATTAAGGCGCAGATTTCATCCAAGCGTTGCAGCGAGAGGTTTTGTTCGGAAAACAGGCGTTTGACGCTGGCTTCGGAGAGTTGCAGACATGCGGCAACATCCACATAGGTTTTATTGTGGCGTTTGAGCAGCTTTTTTAGGGTGGCGATGAGTTCGGTGGTCTGCGGCATGGGGTACTTACGTTATGGTTGTTAGCCATAAAGTACCGCATTGTAATACGTTTGGGTAGGGGCGATAAATTTTTCGCCCCTACGGTTTGGGGTTTGCTTCAGTTTATTTCTTAGTGGACTTTTTTACGGTCTTTTTCACTTTCTTTTTGGCTTTAGCCTTGGGTTTTACTTTGTCTACGGCCTTGAGTTCAGAGGCGGTGTAGTACATTTCATCATCAGCGATTTGGAGATTCTGGTCGACGCTAATGGACAGTGGGTGACCATCTTGCGCGTCATATTGCACGTCGATGCGGGCAGCTTTGGCATCCACTGCTTTGCGGATCACCTCAAACAAGCCTTCCACACCCATCGCATCAGCGCGGCGTTCCAGTGCCAAGGGAACGCCTTCCGGTTGCAGGGTCGCTTGCATTACGGTGCTGCCAGAGACTTCGATAGCAATCGGCTTGCGGAATTCGGGGGTGCAGAAGCACGAACGTTGCAAGGTGTAGCTGTAATGCGTTGGCTTGTTTTGCCGCCATTTGGTTTCGGCTGCCAACAAGTCGCGGTTGGCAATGAAGTAGGTTTCGGCGGAAGCTGCGGGTTGTTGCACCACCGCGTCGCCATTTTGACCGATGAACGGTGCAGTCGCCATACAGCCACTCAGTAAGCCCACAGTGAGTGCAGTGGTCAGTAACAGTTTCATACAGGTATTTCCCCTCGTGTTTGATGTGTTGATACAGCAAAAGACCGGCGGGCGGGGGGAAAGTTCAGCGGTACGATGAGCTAAGGCCCTTTATTCATGTATGCTCCTGATATAAAGGAAGTAAGGATAAAAAGATGACGCATCGTGCTTGGTTCTTATTGTTGCTGGGAATGTTTTTAGTGTGGGCAGTGGCGCTGGGCATTGCACCCCTGTACCGCGCTGACTGGATGCTGGAAAACGTCCTCACGGTGGTGACAGTGATCCTGTTGCTGAGTACCAGCCAGTCATTTCCGTTGTCACGCCTATCCTACACGCTGATTTTCAGCTTCCTGTACCTGCATGAAGTCGGTTCGCACTACACTTACGCCGAAGTGCCGTATGACGACTGGTGGCGGGCGGCGTTTGGCTATTCCTTGAATGAAGCCTTGGGGTTCGAGCGCAATCACTTTGACCGGCTGGTGCATTTCCTGCACGGCTTATTGCTGGCGTATCCACTGCGGGAATTGTTTATTCGCATAGCGGATGTGAAAGGTTTCTGGAGCTATTTCCTGCCGCTGGATCTCACCATGTCCACCGCCATGCTATACGAATTGGTGGAATGGTTGGCAGCAGAAGCCTTCGGCGGCGAACTGGGCATGGCTTACCTCGGCACCCAAGGCGATGTGTGGGACGCGCACAAGGATATGTTGCTGGCAAGCCTAGGGGCGCTGCTGGCAATGGGGATAACAGCGGGGCTGAATCTGTGGTTACAACGCGATTTTGCCAGTGAATGGCGTGAAAGTTTGCGGATCAAACATGCCGCGCCTTTGGGGGTAAAAACGGAGGATGAGTAATATGGATACAACATGGCAGCTAGCCCTCGCCGCTGAATTGGCGCAACCGTACTGGCAAACCTTACAGGACTTCCTTGCGCAAGAAGCAGCAGCGGGGAAAACCCTCCTGCCGCCCGCCGCCATGCGCTTTAATGCCTTACAAGCCACCGCGCTGGATAAGGTCAAGGTGGTGATTTTGGGGCAAGACCCGTACCCGACCGTCGGTCACGCGCATGGCTTGGCGTTTTCGGTATTGCCGGGAGTGAAGCCGTTGCCGCGTTCCTTGCAGAATATTGTCAAGGAATTGCTCGCCGATGTGGGGGTAGACAATAGCCATACGGGTTGCTTGCAAGCGTGGGCGGATCAGGGCGTGTTATTGCTGAATACCGTGCTGTCGGTGGCAGCGGGTCAGGCAGGCAGCCACCAGAAACAGGGCTGGGAACGTTTTACCGATGCGGTGATTCAAGCGGTTAACCAGCAAACGCAGCCAGTGGTGTTTGTACTGTGGGGTGGTCATGCGCAGAAAAAAGCGGCGTTGATTGATGCATCGCGCCATTTGATTTTGCAAAGCGCCCACCCGTCGCCGTTGTCGGCACGGCGGGGATTTTTTGGTAGTAAGCCGTTTTCGCGGGCGAATGAGTTTTTGCAGGCGCAGGGGCGCGAGGAAGTTCGTTGGCAGTTGTAAAACGTCTGTCATTAACTTGGCAGTTTTAAGCCGTATTGCGCTTTTATGGCTAACAACGCCTCCGCATTCCCCTTCGCATCATTCACCGGATGATGATCATGCGCCGTTTTACGCAAGTGCTTAAAGTTCTGAAACATATCCCGCACCACGCCTTTGTACAGTGAACCAAGATTGGTGGAGCTGTAGCCAAACGGATTGCTACCCAGAAAGTGGTGGAAATACCAGTTGATAAACGACCAGTCGAAGCCGTTATTGTCAGCGATGAAATGCGGGCGGCCTTTGACTTCGCGCTTGAACCAATCCGCAAAGCGTTGCATCACCACCGTTGGCTCGTCAAACGTAAGCGTTTCCTCGCGGCTGTGCCCGCTGACGGCAAGTGCTTCGGGAATCCAGTGTTCGGAAATCGGTTGGAGTTGCCCGTAGAAGGTACGGTTCAAGCCGGGTTCGACGATCACCGCGCCGAAACTGACCATTGAGTAATCGCCGGGGATTGGGCCGTCGGCTTCGATGTCGACCATGATGAAGGTCATGCCATGACCTCCACATACATGACTGGCACATGATCGGTTAACCACACACCATTAGCGGAATGATAAAAGATCAGGCTATCGCGCTGCATTTGTTCTGCCGCCACTTTCAGAATGACAGGCTTACCGTGACGTATACCAACCTTGTAAGCGGTTTCTGTATCTGCTGATAAATGCACATGCTGGCGCGAACGTTTTTCCAACCCCGTTTGTAAAATCGACTCCAAAAAGCGTTCTGCTGTGCCGTGATACAAGATTTCGGGCGGCTCAACAGCCTGCAACCCCAAATCGAGTGTTTGCAAGGAATGCCCCTGATTGGCGCGGATACGGGTTTTGTCTGCGTTGAAACTGAAACGCTGTTTGTCGTTGGTGGCGACAACGTGCTCCAGTTCTTCCATGCTCATGCCGCGACCGTGCGCAGCTAATTGTGTGAGTAATTCGCTCACGGACACCCAACCTGCTTCGTCCAATATCAAACCGATTTTCTCTGGCTGGTGGCGCAGAATGAGGCTGAGGAATTTACTTTGTTTTACCATGGTTTGTCTATTAATTTTGTCGATATTAAATAACGGTATGTTTTTCTATAAGCTGTGACAAGTAATTTAAGTCAGCAGCAAGTTGGGTTGCTCTCTCCTCAAAAAGAGATATATCTTCATCAACAAGTGAATCCCTCTCAAGAAAAGTTTCATCAATAAGACCAGCCATAAGAGGGTAGATATTGTGGGCTAGATAATTACGCTGACTTCTGAGATTGTTTAATATTATCACGATTTGAGCAGGTAGGCCGTGTTGCTCTGCCAGCTTAATTAATTGAGATAGTGGAGCATTGAAATGCTTTTTTTTATGGGTTTTGCTGAGCAAGTATGATTTCAAAGTACTCTCTAATCGCCCAGCCGCCAAAACAGTTTTCCCTAACGCGGAGCAAAAGTTCTGATCCTTCGTTAGTAACTCATAAAAGTTTAGTTTCATACAATATCCGTGTTTAAAGGTGACCATGAGGGTAATCTCATGGTCACGTTGAGGGCATTATGCCTTACATTTGTCGGTCAGCTTGACCAGATCGTTCATGACACCATCCAGACCGCCGTAGACGTTCAGGGTGCTGATGCGCCCGGTGATCTTTTCGAGGATTTCCAGCTCTTTCAGGCGCAGCAAGACCGGGTTGCCTTCCATGACCTTGGCGGTGTTGTGCAGGGAACGGGTTTCCTGCGTTTCTTCGCGGCGGCGGATCAGGTTGGCTTCGGCGCGTTTTTCGGCTTCGACGACTTGCGCCAGAATCGCTTTCATATCACCGGGCAATACGATGTCACGCGCCCCGACGGTTTTCAGGTCGATGCCGTAAGCCGCCGCTTTTTCCGCTACCGTTTGCTGGATGGATTGGTTCAGCAGGTTTTTGTCTGCCAGCAATTCGTCCAGCGTTTGGGTGGAAACCACGGCACGTAACGCCAGTTGCAGTTCGCGGTACAGGTAGTCCTTGTGGTCTGCCAGTGCCGTTTTGACTTGCTGCGGGTCAACAATCTGCCACATGGCGGACAGGTTGATGCGCAAGCCTACGCGGTCTTTGGTGAGGATTTCCTGACCGTTGACTTCCATGTTTTGCAGGCGGCAATCGAGTTGCGTGACCTTGATGGTGTGGTTGAATTGCCACCAAACGTGCGTACCTGCTGTCAGTATTTCGCGCTGTTCGCCGTCGACTTCCAGAAAGCCGGTGTGACCTTCGGGGATGGTCGCCATCACCAAAGCGTTTAACGCCGCCGCCCGTAAGGTGGCATCTTTTGCCGTCAGCAATTGGCTTGCCAAGGCTTTGGGCAGCTTGAAATCGGTGCTGATGTCGAGCTTGCGGACTTCGATGCTGCGCTGACCTTGCCAGCACGCGCCACGTTGCGCAGGCGGCTTGATGTCTTTCAGCACATTGTCTTGGTACAGCAAGCCGACTTCCTGTTCGCCGGTTTCCCAGCGTTGGAGGTGCGCGACGAATGGGTCGGCGTGCAAATCGGCAAGGCTGACGACATCCTCCGGCACAAGTGTTTGCGCACTGCCGGTGACGGCGAATTGCTGGACGCGATACTGATTTTTCCAGCCGTGAAAGGTGTGGACACCCGCAGGCAGGACTTGTGCGAACTGTTCGTCTTTGAACAACAGCCCGCGATGTGTTTCTGGAACAATGATTTTGGTTTTGAATAACATGGCGTTGTCCTTTAAAAATTGGGTGGCATTCCCCCACACCCGTGCAGGCTTGACGGTTTGTGCAAGGTGGGAAAGCCGCGTGAGCCGAAGCTGTCGCGGTTTCGCACCTCGCAGACCCACCGTCAAGGCGGCGCGGGTGTTGGTCGTTGCCGTGGCAGCACGAATGCTGGCGGGCATTGACCGTGGTGGTTTGCCGTTTGTTTGCCCTTGCGGGCCAAGTTACCGTTTCAGGGTAAGTTCACTAGCCGGAGTCGAACCGACGACAACCAGATACAAGATCCAGTGCTCTACCAGACTGAGCTACAGTGATGGGGCAGCCAGTTGGAGTCGAACCAACGACCGACCGAATCTCTCGGTTGCTCTACCAGACTGAGCTATGGCTGCATGGTTTTGACTATCAGAACAGATACGCGGTAACACCAGGGGTGGTCGCGTCAGGCAGGCGGTTGAACCTGCTCCACGAGTAACGAAAGTCGTGAATGGTTTTGCAAGGGGTGTGCCAAGTTTGTTGGTATTTTTTAAGTTATTGATAATGGTTAATTTTATTTGATTTTCCGATTCAGGGTGAGAACGGGGCAATGGAATTAATTATCTATAAAGATAGGAATCTATTTTCATGAAAGAAACAGTACGCTATCTCAATACAGACCTTGACCTGATTGCTGAGCAGGATTTGACGCTTCTGGTGCAGGCGTTGGAAGCCAGTGGCTTTTATTCATTGCACGCGGGGGTTGGCGATGACGGCAAATGGTATGCAACGTTGGAAATCAATGAAGCGGCTGACGAGGCATTGCACCTGCGCCAGCCTGAACTGACCATCGTCGCCATGCTTGATGCTATCGAAGCACTGGATGCTTCAGCCCGTGCTCTTTGGGATGCTTGCATGAGCAAAACATTGGACATTGGTTATCAATGTGGTGATGGGGTACGGGTCAGGAATGAGCTGACCAATGCAACTCTGAGTCGCATGAGCGCTTTGGGGATGGGTATGTTTATCACGTTGTATCGGTGCGATATTGACAACTAAACCTCACCCGCTCGCACGCGATTCAGTGAATGCCTACCGCTGCCACTCACTGACAATTTCCTCGTATTTCGCATCGACCAAACCCTGCTCATCAGCACACGCAGACAATGCCACTTGCAGCGCAGAATATTGCTGGGGGTAGGCTCGCAATTGCTCCATGATGTGAATAACTTCCGCATCGCTCAAAAACTGTCGTTGAATCAATGCCAAACTCGCGGGTTCAACGATGTCTTGCACGGGGTGAGAAAACGCCGCTTTCCAGTAGGCATACATCGCCAAGTGCTGCTCAAGGTTCAGGGTGACGGATGAAGGTAAGCGGCAAATTTCATGCAACACCAGAAACGGCGCATCGCCACCGATTTCTAGGGATTGCGCAATGAGTTGCTGCCATGCGGCGGTGTCGTGATAGGGGAAATGGCAGTCGATGTGGGCGTAGAATTCTTGGTAGGTCATGCGGAAATCTCACGTTATGATGGAGTATGGAAACGCAAATACAGGTGTTCGACATGCAAATTATACTGGAGATACCCGAAGATTTCGGGCGTAGCACGCTTCCCGAACTGGAAAAACAAATTAAGCTGGAGGCGGGCATTGCACTGTTTCATGCAAGGAAAATATCCTCTGGACGTGCCTGTGAGTTTGCAGGCATAGACCGTTACCGCTTTTACGAAGAATGCGCTAAACGCGATATTCCGGTGGTTAACTACGACCCCGGCGAACTTGAAGCGGAGCTGGAATATTTGCGTGGTTTGTGATTTGCAGGCTTATATCTCCAAATAATCAGCAAGTCCATATATTCTGTGTGAACATTTGTTATTGATAATGATAGGAGTGTCGTAATTCGATCTCCCTATTAAATGCATTCCTCCATCAACCAAATCAGACCAAGGTTCTTTTGCTCCATATACATTATGCATGATGGAAAATTCGATTCTTTCCCGCTTTCTTTTGTCGGAAACATTGGCAGTAAATAAACGATATGCCGCCAATTCATCATCAATTGCTGACAGCATATAGTCTTTGTGTAGATTGAATTGATCAATGTTTTTCTTGGCATAACCCCATCCGTGCCATACTTCTTTTCTTATACCTGCTTTTGCAGAGTTGACATCCAGTATTGTATAGTTGCCTTTTTTGTATTCACGGGTGTGCTGACTTATCCTCTTCTTTATCGACTTGCTTACGCCCGCTGATCGCAAAATATAACCATCTTGATACTCGAAGGTAAATAAATACACACCAGCAACATCATGAATCTCATTGAGGTCGTTATGTTTGTTATAGCCCGTCCAAGAAAATGGACCTTCCCAACAAAGTTCTTCTGTTGTTATTAGCGCATGATCTTTTGATCTATTGAAACTCAAAAATTCTGGAAGCTTTTGTTTTTCCATGTCTATTTCCTTAATTTGGAATCAGGTTTTTTTTCTAAAGGAATAGTTGCAATGATTGGCATGTGATCGCTGTGCGCAAGCCATACATCTGCTGTTCCTATATCCAACGAGGTTTGATGATCAACAAGTTTGTTATGCGTGAAAATGTAATCAATGTGAAAGGGGCGTTCTTGCTTGCGGTACATGTATAGCGTTGGATGTATTTCTTGACCCTGTTGTTTGTTATATAGCCTATGGTACAGGCTGCATATATCAATTTCTTCCAATTCGCGCACTACGTCCAAATGATTCCACCACGCTTCATGGTCATGCCAAATGGCATTGCTATTCCAATCCCCGCATAAAATAGTGTTTTCTTGAATTAATTTCTCTTTATGTAGTTGAATATATTTCCAAAGCTGACCTATATATCCAAAGTGTTTTGATCCTGCTTGCTTTGTCCATATAGCTAAGATGGTTGTCTTATCATTAAAGTGGAATGGCAGGAAAAGTTGCAAACGACCGCTATCCCAATTAAGTTGTTCTAGTTTATGCCCTTTTCGTGAAAATACGCCAAGACCTTTGTTTTTATTATCCCCTATCCATAAATAATCCCCTGCCCAGTTTTTATATTCAGTAGTTGATTGCGCTGGGTTTTCACACTCTTGAATAATAAACAGGTCAGCGTCAAATGATTCAAGTAAGCTGTATTTCTTCCTGAATGCTCCATTGCAATTCCATGTGATAATTTTCATGCGTTAAAATCAAGCCCCGTGAAAATGTTGCGTTCAAAAACAAAGCATGTAATCTAGCGGAACTTGGTAAGATACTCAACCGAGTGATTGTTGAGTATCTCGATAAACTCTTTGAAGTCGCGCTGGAACGTTACCCCTTCACACACACCACCTGCTTCAGCGTATGCAGCACTTCCACCAAATCGCTCTGCGCCGCCATCACCTTGTCAATCGGCTTGTAAGCCGACGGCGTTTCGTCAATCACCGCCTCATCCACACGGCATTCCACCCCCGCAACAGCGCGTTTATGCTCATCCAGCGACACGCGGCGTTTCGCCTCAGTACGCGACATCACGCGCCCCGCGCCGTGGCTGCAACTGCAAAAACTTTCGGCATTACCCAGCCCGCGCACGATGAACGATTTCGCCCCCATGCTGCCCGGAATAATCCCAAGCTGACCTTTTTGCGCACTCACCGCGCCTTTGCGCGTCACCCACACATCCTTGCCGTAATGGTGTTCGCGGCTGATGTAGTTGTGGTGGCAATTCACCGCCTCCACGTCCGCCGTGAACGGGATCGGCAACACCTCGCGGATCGCCTGCAAAGTACGCGCCATCATCAGCTCGCGGTTGGCTTGCGCGAAATCCTGCGCCCACGCCACCGCCTCCACGTAGTCGCGGAAATGCGGGCTACCTTCGGGGATGTACGCCAAATCCTTATCCGGCAGGTGGATGAAATAGCGTTCCATATCCTTTTTCGCCTGCTCGATAAAGTGCGTACCGATGGCATTGCCCACCCCGCGTGACCCGCTGTGCAACATCACCCACACGGTTTGGGTTTCATCCAGACACACCTCGATGAAATGGTTGCCCGTACCCAGCGTCCCCAAATGCTTCAAGTTATTGGTGTTTTTCAGGAACGGATGCTTCTCGCACAACCGCTGGAAACCCGCACTCAACGCCAGCCATTTTTCCAGCACATCGTCCGGCGGATCACCCCAACTGCCGGTATCGCGTTTACCGCGAGTCGCCACGCGCCCATGCGGAACAACTTTCTCGATCTTGCTACGCATCGCCTCCAACGAATCGGGCAAATCGGCTGCGGTCAAGGTGGTTTTCGCCGCCATCATCCCGCAACCCAAATCCACGCCCACCGCCGCCGGAATAATCGCCCCCACGGTCGGAATCACGCTGCCAATGGTTGCACCTTTCCCCAGATGCACATCCGGCATCGCCGCCACCCATTGGTGAATAAACGGCATCTGCGCAATGTTCAGCAATTGCTTTTTGGAGTTGTCGTCGAAAGGCACGCCTTTTGTCCACGCCTTAACGGGCGCGTGACCTGCTTCGTGGAGGACTTCGTAGGGAGTGGCGGTAGTGCTCATGGTGTGTTCCTTGCTTGTCGTTGGTTACGCTTACGGTATTGCAAGGGGTGTGCCAGTCAAAAGAAAAATCAATCAAGTTATTGAAAGTAAATTACTAAAATTATTTATCTAGTCTTGCCATCCAAACAACCAAACTCAATTTACTATCTAAAAAGATAAAACCTATCTTTCCAATTCATCCGCGCCAAACGCACCCAATCCGGCTTACGCATTAATGTTCGGTTTCCGCAGATCAAGAAACCCCTCCCAACCTCCCCTTATCAGGGGAGGGGCGAAGAGATAAGCGCCGTTTCTTTGTCCCTCCCCTGATAAGGGGAGGTTAGGTGGGGTTTCTTCTGATATGGGCGTAAAATTGATAAGTGGCGTATAGAATATTACGCCTATATTAGCCGATCTCTGCCAAAAGTTTCTCCGTCATCCGCGCCGCCTGTTCCCCATAACCACTGCCAAACAGGTTGAAGTGGTTGAGAATGTGGTACAAGTTATACAACGTTTTGCGCACCGCATAGCCCGAATCCAACGCCCAAGCCGCGTTATACGCCGCGTAAAAATCCGCCCCAAACCCACCAAACAGCTCGGTCATCGCAAGGTCAGTTTCACGATCACCGTAATACACCGCTGGGTCGTAAATCACCGGGCTGCCATCCGGCAAATACGCCAAATTCCCACCCCACAAATCGCCGTGCAACAACGAAGCCACGGGCTGGTAATCCGTAAACAATGCGCCGATGCTCTCTTTCAAGCGCAAACCTTGCTCATAAGAACGCGGCGGATAGCCGTTACGCCGCGCCCGTTCAAGCTGAAAACCCAGCCGTTCCTGTTGCCAGAATTCCACCCAATCATGCGTTTGGGTATTACGCTGCGGGCTTGCGCCGATGGTATTGCTGCGAAACCAGCCGTGTTGCGCGGCAGTATGACGGTGCATCGCAGCGAGTTGCGTACCCGCCTGTTGCTGATTACCGTGATTTTGCAGCGGCAAGTATTCCAGCAACACATACGCCTGTTGCCCTTGCACCCCATAGCCCAGCGGCTCAGGGGCGCGAAGGCTGGCACTTGCACGGATCGCGTTCAACCCATCCGCTTCCGCCGCGAACATTTCCAGCAAACTGGCCTGATTCACCTTGAGGAAATAGCGGCTTCATCGGCAAGTGTTACCGTACTGGTTTGGTTGATACAGCCGCCGCTGGCAGCCTCGACACGCGCAATGGCAATGCCCGTACCAAGGTGTTGCTGGAGCATCGGTAAGATCAGGGCGGCGCTGCTGGATTTCATTTAATTTGAACCGGGGATATGACATGAAGTACGCATTGTGTGCCGCACTCACGCTATTGGCAACCGCCCAAACCCCCGCTGCCAGCGCCGAACCGCGCCAGTGGAATGTCGGGCTTGCCGCTACTACCGACCAATCGCCGTTCGTGGGTGGCGATGCGCAAATTGGCGTCAAACCTGTGCTAATCAAAGCGAACGGCTTTGACATTGCAGGCCCGGCATGGTCATTCAGTGCCACCCCGGAACGCGAGTTTTATGTGGGGGCAGGGCTGGATGAATGGGATGCAGAACGCGGTGACAGCGCCGCCTTGCAAGACATGGGTGAATTGGATCGCGCCCTCAACCTACGGGTGGGCGGGGCGTGGAAACTCGCTGCCGGGGTGGTATCCGCCGACCTTGCCCAAGACCTTGCTGCCCACGAAGGCGCACAAGCCAAACTGCGTTACACCCATCACCCCGGCACCGCGCTAAACTTGCGCCCGTATGCCGAATTGCAATGGCTTTCCGCCGACCTCACCGACTACTACGTGGGCGTAGATCCGACGGAAGCCAAAGCAGGTCGCCCTGCCTACCAAGCCGATGATTCACTCGCGCTGAAAGTCGGCGTCAAACTGGAACAGCCCCTCAGCCGCCGCCTGACCTTAGTGGGCAGCGTGAGCGCCAACAGCTATGGCAGCGCCATTGCTGACAGCCCGATCATCGACAGCAGCACGGTGTGGGGTGGTTACGCAGGCGCGGCTTACCGCTGGTAACCCATCCGGTTCACCCCACTCACCAATGCTTTGATCGAGGCAGTAATAATATTGCCGTCAATCCCCACGCCGTAACATTCGGCACTGCTGCCCGCACCTGCCTGCCGCAATTCGATGAAAGCACAGGCTTGCGCATCACCCGCGTCAGCACTTGCGCCGATGGAACGTTCCTCGTAACTGCGCACTTGCACGCGGATTCCCGCCCCCTGTAAGGCATGAACTGCCGCATCAATCGGCCCATTGCCCGTACCCGTCAGTTCGTGCTGGATGCCGTCGCGCTCAATCACCAAGCGGATGCCTTGCGCGTTACCCTGTTCAAACAAATGGTGTTCGCAATAACGCACGGGCGTGGCGGTGTCCAAATACGTCGCGGCAAAAATGCCCCAAATGTCGCTGGCGTTCACTTCGCAGCCGTGCTGGTCGGTGTGGTCTTTCACCACGCTGGAAAATTCGACCTGCAAGCGGCGCGGCATGACAATGCCATAAGCACTTTCCAGCAAATAGGCAATGCCGCCTTTGCCCGACTGGCTGTTGACGCGAATCACTGAATCGTAACTGCGCCCCACATCCGCCGGGTCAATCGGCAAGTACGGCACGTTCCAGAACGACTCTGCCGTTTGCACCGCCAAGCCTTTCTTGATCGCATCCTGATGCGAGCCGGAAAACGCGGTAAACACCAAATCACCCACATACGGGTGACGCGGGTGGATCGGCAATTGCGTGCAATATTCCGCTGTCCGTGCCACCGCATTGATGTCGGCAAAGTCCAAACCGGGCGCAATGCCTTGGGTGTAGAGGTTCAATGCCAAGGTCACGATGTCGACGTTGCCGGTACGTTCGCCGCTGCCGAACAAGCAACCTTCCACCCGATCAGCACCCGCCAACAACGCCAATTCGGCGGCGGCAACCGCTGTGCCCCGGTCATTGTGCGGATGCACGCTGAGAATCACGCTGTCGCGGCGGGCAAGCTGGCGGTGCATCCATTCAATCTGGTCGGCGTACACATTCGGCGTTGCCATTTCGACCGTCGCGGGCAAGTTGAGGATCACCGGTCTGTTGGGGGTTGCGCCCCATGCAGCGGTCACGGCATCGCATACTTCGCGGGCAAATTCCAATTCGGTGGCACTGAAGGTTTCGGGGCTGTATTCCAATACCCATTCGGTTTCGGGCTGTTCAGCGGCCAATTGCTTGATCAATTCCACCGCTGACACTGCCATGCCCAACACGTCCGCCTTGCTCATGCCAAACACGGTGTCGCGGAATGGCTGGGAGGTGGCATTGTAGACATGCACAATCGCCCGCCGTGCGCCGCGCAAGGATTCCATCGTGCGCCGAATCAGGTGTTCCCGCGCCTGCGTCAACACCTCGATGGTGACATCGGCGGGAATGTGCTGGCCTTCGATCAACTCGCGCACAAAATCAAAATCGGTTTGCGAGGCGGAAGGGAACGCCACTTCGATTTCCTTGAAACCGATGTCGCAGAGGGTGTGGAACATGCGCATTTTGCGCTCCACGTTCATCGGCTCGAACAGCGCCTGATTGCCGTCACGCAAATCGGTACTCATCCAGATTGGCGGATGGGTAATGGTGCGGCTCGGCCATTGGCGGTCAACCAATGCGACGGGCGGGAACGGCTGATATTTGGTGGAGGGCTGTTTCAACATGGCACGCTGCTCTAGTAGTTAATGCGATAGTTTAAAAGAAAGGGCGTGGCAGGCGATTGCGTTTTGAGGGGTAAAAACATATCGTATTGGCAGTAAATTGCTTAAATCAACTCAATAATGGAATAATCATGCAACTCGACCGCTACGACTGGCACATCCTGCAAGTGCTGCAAGACAATGGCTGTATCAGCAATCAGGATTTGGCTGACCGCATTGGGCTTTCGCCTTCGCCCTGTTTGCGGCGGGTACGGCTGTTGCAAGAGGCGGGTTTCATCACCGGCTATCGGGCGTTGCTGGATGCGAAAAAGCTCGGTCTGTCGCTGATGGCGTTGATCCACATTTCGATGGATCAGCATACGCCAGAACGTTTCGACACCTTTGAAACCCGCATCGCCGACATCCCCGAAGTGCTGGAATGCCTGCTGATCACCGGGCAGTCCGCCGATTACCAGCTCAAGGTGGTGGTGAAGGATATGGATGCGTATCAGGAATTGCTGCTCAACCGCATTACGCGCATACCGGGGGTGAGCGGGGTGCATTCCAGCTTTGTATTGCGGCGGGTGGTGGATAAGACGGCGTTACCCATTGCGAATGGTTATAAGGGAGCAGCAACATGAACACCGTCATCGGCATCCTCGGCTCGCGCCTTGACCAGCAAGGCTTAGGCAAACGCCGCCACTCGCGCTGGCGACCGTCGGTCAGCATCCTCATGCACCCCGACTTTCCGGTGGATGAATTCATCCTCATCCACCACAGCGACGAAGCCGCACTTGCCGCCGTCACCCTGCGTGACATGCGCGACCTTGCGCCAAACGCCCGCATCACCCCCTACGTGGTCGACTACGCAAACCCGTGGGACTTCGAGCAAGTCTACAACCAGCTCCACGAATTCACCCGCCAGCAGCGTTTCGACCCCGAACAACACCATTACTACGTCCACATCACCACCGGTTCGCACGTCGCGCAAATCTGCCTGTTCCTGCTCACCGAAGCCAATTACATCCCCGGCAAATTGCTGCAAACCTCGCCGAGTGCGGAAGGTGTGCAAGGCACGTATCAAATCATCGACCTCGACCTGTCACGCTACGACCAAATCGCCAGCCGCTTCGAGCGCGAAGCCCAAGCAGGCATCGCCTACCTGAAAGGCGGCATCGACACCCGCAACCCCGCTTTCAACGCCCTGATTGCACAACTCGAACAAGTCTCCATCCGCTCCGCCGCCCCCATCCTGCTCACGGGTGCAACTGGCGTGGGCAAATCGCGCCTCGCCAAACGCATTTACGAACTGAAAAAGCAACGCGGGCAAGTCAGCGGCAAACTGGTGGAAGTCAACTGCGCCACCTTGCGCGGCGACAATGCCATGTCCGCGCTGTTTGGGCATGTGAAAGGCGCATTCACTGGCGCACTCACCGCCCGCAGCGGCTTGCTGCGTGAAGCCGACAAGGGTTTGCTGTTTCTGGATGAAATCGGCGAACTGGGGCTGGACGAACAAGCGATGTTGTTACGCGCCATCGAAGACAAAGTATTCACCCCCTTCGGCAGCGACAAGGAAACCAGCAGCGATTTCCAACTGATTGCAGGCACGAACCGCGACCTGTTCCAGCGGGTGCGTGACGGCAAATTCCGCGAAGACTTGCTGGCACGCATCAATTTGTGGACGTATGAACTCCCCGGTCTACGCCACCGCCTCGAAGATTTGGAGGCGAATATCGAATACGAATTGCAGCAATTCACCCGCAAAGTCGGGCACAAAGTCAGCTTCAACAAAGCCGCCCGCGAACAATACCTCGCGTTTGCGCAAACCCCAGCGGCGACTTGGCGGGCGAATTTCCGTGACCTCAATTCCAGCATTACGCGCATGGCAACGCTGGCGAATGGCGGGCGGATTACCGAGGAAAGCGTGACGGGC
The DNA here is from genome assembly GCA_963818325.1 of uncultured Gammaproteobacteria bacterium. GTDB lineage: Bacteria > Pseudomonadota > Gammaproteobacteria > Thiotrichales > Thiotrichaceae > Thiothrix. Next base: position 384,826 of record CAWFRV010000020.1, read on the forward strand.
GAAATCCAACGGCTGCGCTACGATTGGGGCAGTTTCCAGCCCGCAGCCGTCAGCAGCACGACCGATACCGATAGCCTGTTACGCGAAGTGCTGGCGGCGGAAGTGCTGGCAACTATCGACCACTTCGACCGGGTGCAACTGGCGGAAGTGATCCGCGTATGCCGTGCCTCAAAAACGCTGGCGGATGCAGGGCGTACCCTGTTCAATGTCAGCCGTACCCAGCGGGCAAGCCACGAATGATTCGCACCGTCTGCGGGTATATTTGCAGAAATACGGGCTGACGTTTACCCTAATTTCACCATAAACTCTCGCAAAACTTTACTTTCCCCCCGATTCCAAGCATAAAATGCGCCCTTGTGACTAATTTGGAACGCAGGTAACGGCGGTCTGGCATATCAATAATGAGCGAAAATCTAGTAATCGTCGAATCTCCGGCGAAGGGTAAAACCATCCAAAAGTACTTGGGTGATGGGTTTGAAGTGCTGGCATCCTACGGGCATGTCCGCGATTTGATCCCCAAGGAAGGCGCAGTAGACCCTGAAAATGGCTACGCAATGCGCTACGAAATCATCGACCGCAACCAAAAGCATGTCGATGCGATTGCGCGGGCGTTGAAAAAAGCCAAAAACCTTTATCTCGCCACTGACCCGGACAGGGAAGGCGAAGCCATTTCTTGGCATTTATACGAATTGCTCAACGAACGCGGCGCACTCAAAGGCAAAAACGTCCAGCGCGTGGTGTTCCACGAAATCACCAAACGCGCCATCCAGGAAGCTATCCAGAACCCGCGTGACCTTGCGATTGACTTGGTGGATGCCCAGCAAGCCCGCCGCGCCCTCGATTACTTGGTCGGTTTCAACCTCTCGCCGCTGCTGTGGCGCAAGATCAAGCCCAGCCTCTCCGCCGGGCGGGTGCAAAGCCCTGCATTACGTCTGATTGTCGAGCGTGAAGACGAAATCGACCGCTTCGTGCGCCAAGAATACTGGACGATGACGGCGCAAACCGAAAAGGATGCGCAAGCCTTCAACGCCCGCTTGCACACCCTTGATAGCAGCAAGCTCGACCAGTTTGACATTAATAATGCCACCCGCGCCCACGAAGTCCGCGAGCGTCTGTTGCAAGCCGCACAAGGCAAGTTGCTGGTCAGCAAAGTCGACAAGAAACAGCGCAAACGTTACCCCGCGCCACCGTTCACCACTTCGACCCTGCAACAGGAGGCGGTGCGCAAGCTGCGTTTTTCCACCCAGCGGGCGATGCGCGTTGCCCAGCAATTGTACGAAGGCATCGACCTCGGCAGCGGCCCAGTGGGTTTGATCACCTACATGCGTACCGACTCGGTGACGCTGGCGAATGAAGCCATTGGTGAATTGCGCGAGCTGATTGGGCAACGTTACGGGCAAGACAAATTGCCGGAAACGCCGAATTTCTACAAAACCAAGTCCAAAAATGCCCAGGAAGCGCATGAAGCGGTACGCCCGACGTCTGCCTTCCGCACCCCGGAACAGGTCAAAGCCCACCTCAACGAAGAGCAGTTCAAACTGTATGAGTTGATCTGGAAACGTACCGTGGCTTGCCAAATGGTGTTCGCCACGCTCGACACGGTATCGGCTGATTTGACGGCTGAAACGGGCAGCTTTCTTCCGTGCCTCTGGCTCCACCATCCGTGACCCCGGCTTTTTGCTGGTGTACGAAGAAGGTCAAGATGACCGCGCCAGTGAAAAGGAAAGCGCCTTGCCGCCGTTGGAAGAGGGCGAAAGCGTCACCCTGCACGACATTGCAGCGGAACAGCATTTCACCGAACCACCGCCGCGCTATTCGGAAGCCTCGCTGGTCAAGACGCTGGAAGAATTCGGCATTGGCCGCCCGTCCACCTATGCCAGCATTATTTCCACCCTGTTGGCGCGTGAATACGTTGAGTTGGAAAACCGCCGCTTTACCCCGACCGACATTGGGCGCATCGTGATCCGCTTTTTGACCGAGCATTTCACCCAATACGTCGATTACGATTTCACCGCCAATCTCGAAAATGAGTTGGATGAAATCTCGCGCGGTGAAAAGGAATGGGTTCCGGTGATGGATGCCTTCTGGCAGCCGTTCCACAAGCTGGTTGACGACAAAATGGAAAGCGTCAACCGCAGCGACGTACTCCAGTCCCGCGAGCTGGGCATTGACCCGACCAGCGGCAAGCCGGTTTCGGTGCGCTTGGGGCGGTTTGGGCCGATGGTACAAATCGGCACTAAGGATGACGAGGAAAAGCCCGTGTTCGCGGGTTTACGCCCCGGCATGAAGCTCGATACGGTCACCTTGGAAGATGCGCTGGAACTTTTCAAGCTGCCGCGCCATCTGGGTGAAACCGAGGATGGCAAAGCCATCAGCGCCAATATTGGGCGCTTTGGTGCTTACGTCAAATACGGTGACCAATTTGCCTCGCTTGAAAAAGGAAGACGACCCGCACACCATCACCTTGGAACACGCGCTGGAACTGATTGCTGAGAAGAAAATCAAGGATGCGGAAAAAATCTTGGTTGATTTTGGCAATGGCATCCAGATCCTCAAAGGCCGTTGGGGGCCTTACATCAATAAGGTGGTGAAGCGCGTCAAGTTACAGATACGCCTGCCCAAAGACCGCGAACCCGACAGCATGACGCTGGCAGAATGCGAAGCCTTGATTGCGGTGGCGCTTGAGGCCAAGGGCGCGAAGAAAGGCGCGAAAAAAGCCAAGGATAGCGGTAGCCAAGCCGGAAGGTGACGCCACTGCTGAGGTTGCTGAGAAGCCTAAGGCAGCAACCGAAAAAGGCTGCTACCGCCAAGAAACCGGCGGCTAAGAAAGCGCCTGCTCAAGAAAACTACCGGCAGTAAGAAGTCTGCCAGTTAGAGGTTAGTGGCGAGTTATCCAGCAAGATCTGGGGACCTTGGGGGAATTCATTCCTCCGCCCTCCACTGCATCCAAGCAAGGTGGCATCCTCGCCTACCCCACCGAAGCCGTCTACGGCCTTGGCTGCAACCCCGCCAATCTTGATGCCGTACAACGCCTGCTCACCCTCAAGCAACGCCCTGCCGATAAGGGGCTGATCCTGATTGCCGCCGACCTTGCCCAACTCGAAGCGTATTTGTTACCGCTGGATGCAGCGTTGCAAGCCCGCATCCTGCCCTACTTGGCCAGGCCCGGTCACTTGGCTGCTGCCAGTACGCCCGGAAGTTTCCCCGCTGATACGTGGCAACCACGATACCCTCGCGGTGCGCATCAGCGCCCATCCAGTGTGCCGGGAATTGTGCCAGCAACTCGGACATCCGCTGATTTCCACCAGCGCCAACCGCAGCGACCAGCCACCTGCCCGCAGTGCCGCCGAGGTTTGGCAGCAATTCGGGCACAAGTTGAGTACATTCTCGATGCGCCACTCGGTGAACAAAATCAGCCCACCGAAATCCGCCACGGACTTACTGGGGAAATTGTCCGCCCGGCTTAAAACGGTTAGCATCCGCTGCCATGCAAATTCAAATCCTCGACAAGCCTTGATGTCAGTCCCCGCCGACCAGTGGAATGCACTGGTGCAGGACGATAACCCCTTTTTGCGCCACGAATTCCTTGCCGCCCTCGAACACCACGGCTGTGTCGAGTGGAAGGTTTCAGTTGGCTACCGCGCCACATTGCGGTTTACGAACACGACACGCTGGTTGCTGCGATGCCGCTGTACGAAAAAGACAATACTTACGGCGAATTCGTCTTCGACCATGCGTGGGCGCAAGCCTATGAGCAACGCGGGATGCGTTACTTCCCGAAACTGGTGTCCGCCATCCCGTATACGCCCGCCAGCGGGCAACGTTTCTTGGTGCAAGCAGGGCGCGAAGCGGAACTGTTCCCGCTGCTGCTGTCGGCGGTGATGCAAGTGGCGGAAGCCTTGGAAGCCAGCAGTTTCCATTGCCTGTTTCCGCCTGCTGAGCAACTGGAATGGATGGCAGCAGCAAGGCTTGACCATCCGCCACGATTGCCAGTTTCATTGGCGCAATGCGGGGTATGCGTACGTTTGACGATTTTCTTGCCGCGCTTACCCCCAAGAAGCGCAAAAATATCCGTCAGGAACGCCGTAAGGTGGCTGATGCCGGGGTTACCTTGCGGCAACTGGATGGGCATACCGCGACCGCGGCGGATTGGGAACGTTTTGCGTTTTTCTACCAGCATACCTTTGAAAACAAGTGGGGGATTCCGACCATGAACTGTCGGTTTTTTCCGTGAAATGGCGCGTGCCTTGGGCGATCAGGTGTTGCTGATCATGGCGGATAATCGGGAGGGGGAATGCATTGCCGGTTCGTTGATGTTCCGCAGTGCTACCCGTTTGTACGGGCGGCATTGGGGCAGTACGCAGGAGATCGATAGCCTGCATTTTGAGGCGTGTTATTACCAAGGGATTGAATATTGCATCCAGCCACGGCTTGCAGGTGTTTGAGCCGGGGGCGCAGGGGGAACACAAGATTCCGCGTGGTTTTATCCCGACCTTGACCCGCTCGAGCCATTGGTTGCGGGAAGGCGCGTTCCGGCAGGCGGTTGCCCGTCATGCGGCTTATGAGCATGAATTCAGTGGCGGATTATATGCGTTCGGCTAAGCGACATTCGCCGTACAAACCGGCTTAGGTATTCAGCCCGCCCATTATCGGCGTAGGCAATTTGGTAACGTTTCACGCCTTGGAACACCGCCGAGGCGAGTTTTTGTTGGTAATTGGCGGTACGCAGGCGCTTTTCCTCGGTCGGGTTGCTGAGGAAGGCGGTTTCCACCAGCATGGAGGGGATGTCCGGTGAGCGCAGCACCACGAAACGGGCGCTTTCCACCCGGTTGCGCAAGGGGTTGTTGACCTTGGAAAGTTCACCCAGTACGCCTTTTGCCAGAGTTCAGGCTGCGGTCGATCATGGCATTCTGGCTCAGATCCAGCAGTACGGAGGCCACCCGGTCACTGGTATTGTTCAGGCTGCCACCGCCGAATTTCAGCTCGTAAGAGTTTTCGCTTTCTGCCATCAGGCGTGCCGCTTCGCTGGATGCGCCGTTTTCCGACAGGATGTAGACGGAAGAGCCGCTGACCCGTGAGCTGGGGTTGGCATCGGCATGGACAGAGATGAACAGGTCGGCTTTGTGCTGGTGGGCAATGTCCATGCGTCCGCGCAACGGGATGAATTTGTCACTATCGCGGGTGAGGATGGCTCTCATGCCTTTTTCGCGGTCGATGCGGGATTTGAGTTTGCGGGCGACTTGCAATACCACGTCTTTTTCACGGGTTCCGTTGGAGCCGACCGCACCGGGGTCTTTGCCACCGTGACCGGGGTCAATCACCACGATGAACTTGGCTTTGGAAGGTTCGGAGGTAATGGGCGCTTCGGGTTCAGCGGCTGGTTTCTTGTTTCGCGGAGGTTTTTTTCTTGGGTGGTTCTGCTGCTTCGGGTTGCTCTGGTTTTTCAGGTTGCTCCGAGGGGGCGTCGTCTTTGCTGCTGCCTTTGCCGGTCGGGGTCATGGTGACGGCGAGGACATTGCTGCTGCCTTCGGCTTGCATGGAGGCTTTGACGGATACTTGTTCTTTCATATCCAGCACGACCCGCAAGCGCCCATCATCACGCACGGCGTAACGGATGCCGGTGAGCGGGGGGCGGTCATGTGCGCCTTGCTTGAGCTTGCCGGACATGGTGGTGTTGATCAGGTCAATCACCACACGGTCGGGCGAGTCTAGGGTGAAGGCTTTGTAGTCTACTGGCTCATCCAGTTGTAACAGGAACGTCAGCTTGTCAGGGCCACCTTTTAGGTTTGCGCCAGTCAAGCCGCCCGGCAGCGGGCTTCGGCAGCCAAGGCGTGCGAGGTGGTGAACCCGCTGGCGACAGCACCTGCCAACGCGCTTAGTTTCAGAATAAAGTTTCTACGGGTCAGGGGTTTGCTGTTCATGGACTAATTCTCAAACGCCTTAAGCATCGTTGTTAAAATGGGTGGAAATCACACCTTCCTTATAAGTATTAATCCAGAGTCGGTGTTTTTCAAGTGGTTTTTTATCAAGACGCCACAACTATATGATTGTATTGAATAAGCTCATTCTATACAAAATTTCACGGGCTGTACCGCAATGCCTGATGTGTATGCATAAATTCGGCTCAGGCAGGAATCCACCGGCTTTTTCAGGCCACTCTACTAGGCACAAGGCGTCAGGGCGTAAATAGTCGCGGATGCCCATGTATTCCAACTCTTCCGCGTCACCTAAACGGTACAGGTCGAAGTGGAATACGTCGCGCCCTTCCAGATAATACGGTTCTACTAGCGTATAAGTGGGACTTTTGACGTTGCCGGTATGCCCCAATGCCCGTAGCAGCCCGCGCACCAAGGTGGTTTTGCCCGCGCCCAAGTCGCCGTGCAGGGTGATCAGGCCGCCCTTGGGGAACCGCTGGGCGATTGCTGCACCGACTGCGAGCATCGCGGCTTCGTCTTCTACCCGTTGCCAATCATTCATTATTGAGTGCTTCCCGTAAGTGTGCGATGACATCGCTTGCCAGCAAACCGCGTTCCCCGCCGCTGCTGGCAGCGAGGTCGGCGGCGTGGGCATGTAGCCAGACGCCAGTGTCGGCGGCGGCGTTCAAGCTCAAGCCTTGCGCGAGCAGGCTGGTGATGATGCCAGTGAGGGCGTCACCCATGCCGCCGGACGCCATGCCGGGGTTGCCTGCGGGGCAGAATGCGATGCCATTGGCGGATGCGACCAGTGTGCCCGCGCCTTTGAGTACGATAACGCCGCCGTATTCGTGCTGCAAGCGGCGGGCGGCGCTAATGCGGTCATGTTCCACCTCGACGCTGGTGCAGGCTAGCAAGCGGGCAGCTTCGCCGGGGTGCGGGGTGAGTATCCAGTCGTCGCGTTGGCTGCGGGTTTGGGCGAGCAGGTTGAGGGCATCGGCATCCAGCACTTTGGGTGGCGCGGCGTTTTGGACGAGGGTGAGTAAGTCGCGTGACCAAGCGGTTTGCGCCATGCCGGGGCCGATACCGATGGCATCGATGCGCGGCAGCAGCGGGCGTAGGGTGGCGGGGGAATCGACCGCGTGTACCATGAGTTCGGGGCGTTGCAGGTTGAGGAAGGCGGCGTGTGCGGGGTGGGTGGCGATGGAAACCAGCCCGCTGCCGGTGCGTAACGCGGCTTCCCCGGCGAGGCGTACCGCGCCGCTCATGCCGGGTGCGCCGCCGACCAGTAGGCTGTGTCCGTAATTGCCTTTGTGGGAAGGAACGGCGGCGCGGTGGCAGGTGTTCGCGCAAGGTGTGTGGGCCGAGGAGGTGCATGTTGGTGGGGACTTGGGCGTATACCGCATCCGGCACGTCTAGGCGGGCGAAGTGTAGCGTGCCGCAGTAATCGCGGGCTGTGCCGGTCAGTAAACCTGCTTTCAGGCCAATGTAAGGTGACGGTTAGGCTGGCTGCGACGGCACAGCCGCAGGGCTGCCCGGTGTCGGCGTGCAGGCCGGAGGGAATGTCGACGGCGACGACGGGGGCGGTTTGCTGGCGTTGAGTAAGCTGGATGGCAGCTGGCGTATGCGCCTTCCACCTTGCGGTCTAGCCCGGTGCCGAGGAGTGCATCGACCATGACATCCGCCAGTGGCAGTTCCCCGTCGAAGGCTTGCGCTGTGTCCGCCCGCCGCGATGAAGTCGGCGAAGGCTTGTTGCGCGGCGTCTTGCAGGCGTTGCGGGTTGCTTAGCGCGATCACGCTGACTTGCCAGCCTGCTTGTAGGGCTAGACGGGCGATGATGTAGCCATCCCCGCCGTTGTTGCCAGCTACCGCAGAGCACGCAGAGGGAATGGGCATTAGGCCAGCTGGGCGCGGATCTGGTCGAAGGTGGCTTGGCCTGCCCGTGACATCAGGGTGTAGGCGGGGATGCCTGCTTGCTGGATGGCGATTTGGTCGAGTTGGCGGACTTGGGCGGCGCTGTAGACGCGGTGTTCGATGGCCGTCATGGGGCATACTTCCTTCGGGGAAAATGGGGGGTAACGTGTCACTTTAATATGGCAAAATTTACACAAACTTGCTATAAAAGCGGATAAGGGCATTTGCTTTATTTTTATGTGGAAATTTTTCCGCAACCCGGCAAGGGACTTGTTTACATGCATCAAATACAGCGTACCGCAATGGACTGTCAGGCTATCAGCGAGGCTTGCTGCAACCTGCATGGGCGGGAGTGGGTTGGCCCGTTGCCGTCTTCGCTTTTACACGATGCGGCTCCTAAGCCGTGGGTGATGAGAGCATCGTGTGATATTACCTTACAATGAGGAGACTATAGATATGTCTGGACAAGAAACATGGCCTGTTGATGGGCGGCATCATAAAGACATAAGCTATAGTGGTTTATACCATAATGCATTAATAGATAATTTTTTTGAAAGTGATCGTACTATTCTCATTGCCACCAAAGGAATGGGTAAAACCTTATTGTTACGTGCTGAAAAATACATACTTGAAAGATCAGATGATGGGCATTTAATAATACCAAGAAATCAAGAGTCAGATGAGCCTGATTTCCATGGAAACCTTTCGTCTAGTGGATTGGATTCGGCTGAGTTATGGAAAGACTTATGGGTAATCTCAATTATATTTTCCGTTATGTCCCATAAGATTTCCGCTTCATCGAGGGAGTCGGATGAAGAGCCCATATGGAATTCTATTCGTGGAATGAATATGCCGAATTCATTCAAAGATGAACTAGTGCTTGATTTTACTGGCAGTGCATTAAATCCACCATCATACTATGTATCAAAATTATTGAACTTGGGGGTCGGGGCGTTACAGAAACTGTGTAGGACAGCATTTCAAACTGACGCGATCAGCAGGCACTACATAAATAGTTCCACTTGTGTTTTTATTGATTCATTCGATAGTGCTTTAACTGAGAAATTCTCTTTTAATTCTGGATGTTTGGAAGAATGCTCAAATTGGCTTGATGCAGGCTACACATAGACTTAGATGTACGAACCATCACTTGAAGGTTTATGTGTCAATCAGGCAAGAAGCATGGTCAGCATTTAAAGCTGATGATCGGCAAGTGATAAAAGGGCAGTCAGTTATACTTGCTTATGACAAACGCTCCTTAGAACAATTGTTTATTCATGCAATAAAGAAGTATGCCAGATGCAATAGTGTTGAAAAATTTGTTGGGTTAAATAAGATAGATAATATTTGGACTGGTGAATCAGAGAGGGTGTTTGATTATATTTATCGCCATAGCATTTGCTCGCCAATATTTATTATGCTAATAGGGTCGGCTTTGCATGATTTAAGGTTGAACTCAATTCCTATTGATGAGAGGCCAGCAGAATTCAGGAAAAAAGTGAATGAGATAGGTTCCGATCAGCTCTATAAGGACTATTTGATCTCACAACGAAAAATATTTCTTAATACATTGCATCATGAAGATGATGTTAAAAATTTGCTGAAATTAATACCGAGTAATGTGTTAAAAGGAAAGACGCTGCATAATATTAACTTGCAGTTTTCAAGTAATAAGGGAAGT
>CAWFRV010000021.1:0-225294 GCA_963818325.1 uncultured Gammaproteobacteria bacterium
ATCATCGACTGCAATTTCAACCACTGCATCAATATCAACACCTTGGGTTTTCAGCGATTCAGCTTGCGCCAACGTACGTGGGAAACCGTCGAACAGGAAACCATTGGCACAATCGGCTTCAGCCGTGCGCTCTTTGACCAGACCGAGAATGATTTCGTCAGAAACCAGACCGCCTGCGTCCATGACTTTTTTGGCAGCGATGCCCATTTCCGTGCCTGCTTTAACCGCAGCACGCAGCATGTCGCCCGTGGAAATTTGTGGAATATTATATTTTTCTTTGATGAAATCGGCTTGTGTGCCTTTGCCCGCACCGGGCCGCCTAACAGGATAACTTTCATGTGGTGAACTCCTCCAGAATTTACTACCGTAGATAAAAATCAGGGCATCATGAGATGCCCTGATTTGGCCTAAACCAGATAGTACGGTTTAGAGCTGTTGTCGAGCAACCCCTTAGTGGGCAGCAGGCTTGAACAGCTTGGACTTATCAACCAAGTCTTTGTGAGCGCGTTTGAACACGTTCCAAGTTTTGGTTTCTTTGTCGTAAACAGAGTTTACGAAGCAATGCCAGTTTTCTTCGTCTACCAGGTTGTAGTCCATACGGTAGTAGAAACCAGGGTAACGGCTTTCTTTACGGAACTGGATGTGCTTCATGTGCGCTTCCGCCGTCAGGATACGGTGATAGTTTTCCCATGCGCGGAGCAGTTCGTGCAGGTCTTTTGCACGCATTTTCATCGCATCTTCTTTCAGCATACCCAGCTTTTCTTCCGCCACTGCCAACATGTGACCGTTGGTGGTGTAGTAAGTCGCAACGCCTGCTACATATTCGTCCATGATTTTTTGCAGACGGAACTGCAACATACGTGGAGTGATGTAGTGTGGGTTTACGTCGATCGCAGTGGTGTAGTCTTGTGCTCCAAGAAAGTCGTAACTAGGCTGGTAGATTTCTTCAACGAGGTCTTCAACAGCGGTGTCCAGTGTAGGAACCCAGTCTTTGTTGTCCATAACGAACTTAACCATAGACTGTGCACACATACGGCCTTCAGTGTGTGAACCGGAAGAGAACTTGTGACCAGATGCGCCAACGCCGTCACCCGCTGTGAACAGACCACGTACTGTGGTCATGGAGCGGTAGCCCCAGTTCCAGCCTTGTGGCAGGTGAGCAGGGATCAGATCCTTGTCTGGATGCTCTTCAGTCGTTGGTGCGCCAACGTCATTCTAGGACCAGAAGCCCAGATACCGCAGCAGCCTGAGTGTGAACCCAGCAGGTACGGTTCGGTAGGCATCAGTTCAGAGTTTTTCTTTTCTGGTTCGATGTTTTCACCAACCCAGATACCGCACTGACCGATACACATGTCAAGGAAGTCTTCCCACGCTTCTGCTTCCAAGTGCTTTACTTCACGAGGAGACAGGGTTTCTTGCAGCTTAGCAAGAGCAGTCACGGTATCCATGTAGATTGGACCACGACCTTCTTTCATTTCCTTCAGCATCAAGTGGTTACGCAGGCAAGATGCCGGAACCGCTGCTTGACCATACGGAGGATAGTCGTTCAGCAATTCTTTGTTCTTGACCATGTAGACTTCGCCATAGGCGTTAGTCGCTTGAGCTTTGAACAGCAGGAACCATGCGCCAACCGGACCGTAGCCGTCTTTGAAACGTGCTGGAACGAAACGGTTTTCCATCATGGTCAGTTCTGCACCGGCTTCAGCAGCCATGGTGTAGGTGGAACCTGCGTTCCATACTGGATACCATGCACGGCCTTGGCCTTCACCAACGGAACGTGGACGGAAGATGTTTACGCAACCACCAGCTACCAGCAGGCAAGCCTTGAATTTGTAAACGTATACTTTGTCTTCACGAGTAGAGAAGCCAACAGCACCAGCAACGCGGTTTTTGTCGTTAGCGTCATTTACCAGCTTAACGATGAATACACGTTCCTGAATGTTGTCAGAACCCAGTGCTTTCTTAGCAGCTTCAGCAACGATCCACTTGTAGGATTCGCCGTTGATCATGATCTGCCATTTACCGGAACGGACTGGATCGCCGCCGTCTTTCAACAGCTTGCCGCCTTCTTTCGGCCAAGTAGCACCGTCAAAACGTTCGCCGTTAACTGTTTTCCAGATAGGGAGACCCCATTCTTCAAACAGATGAACGGAATCGTCAACGTTACGGCCTAAGTCGTAAGCCAAGTCGTCACGGGTCAGACCCATCAGGTCGTTGGAGACCATGCGAGCGTAGTCCGCTGGATCTTGGTTTGGACCGATGTAAGTGTTGATCGCAGACAGACCTTGAGCAACTGCACCGGAACGGTCCATTGCTGCTTTGTCAACCAACTTAACGGTGATGTCAACGCCAGCTTCTTTCGCTGCGCCGATCCAAGGCATGATTTCATACGCCGCGCCACACGCAGCCATACCGCCACCGATGATCAGGATGTCCACTTCTTCTTGGACAACTTCTGGATTACCAAATGTACCTGCCATTTGTATTTCCTCAATGCTTAAATGTTAATAATGAAGCGTATCTTGTGCTACAAATTACTTGCAGATCAGTTCAGCCGGGTTGCCAGCGCGGTAGCCGCCCATGACATCACGAGTCAACAGTGTTCTTACCCAGGTTAGCCAGATCAGCTTTAGGCTTGCCGCCGTAGCAATCAATGGAACCTTCTGGGGTAGTACGGATCGGGAATTTGAAACGCTTCATTACGCCGTTACGGAATTTGATAGACCACATGATGGAATCTTGACCGCGCAAAGGCTGTACAGAACCACCGAGTGGTACAACGTCAGCATAGTGACGTGCTTCGATTGCGTTGGAAGGGCAGATTTTAACGCAGGAATAGCATTCCCAGCATTGATCTGGCTCTTGGTTATACGCTTTCATCGCGTGACCTGTGGCAGAACCGTCAACGTCCAGCTTCATCAGGTTGTGTGGGCAGATGTACATGCAAGCGGTGCGGTCGCCGCCCTTGCAGCCATCACATTTGTCAGTACGTACAAACGTAGGCATTGTGTAACTCCTTCAAATTAATTGTATTGCTACATACGGTCACAGAACTCAACCAGTGAAGCCTGTTGCCCTTTCCTCAAAGCTCAGACTGCACCAGAGATACTTTAAACAGACTTAACTGTTCTCACTTTGATAATAATCGATCAGGATCTGGGCTACTTCAGGACGAGAAAACTCTTTGGGTGGTGCAATGCCCTGACCAAGCATTTCACGAACTTTGGTACCAGAAAGCAGTACAAAATCTTCCTTCTTATGATCTGGTGCTTCGCACATCATCACAACCTTATCCAACTTCTTGGAGTAAGCGGTGTGGTCTGCGCGGAAGATTTCGATCGCAAGGGCATCTTTAGGCACTTCATTATCGAAGATTTCCTGAGCATCAAATGCACCGTAATGATCGCCAACACCCGCATGGTCACGACCAATAATGAAATGCGTCGCACCCATGTTTTGGCGGAATACGGCATGTAATACCGCTTCTTTTGGACCTGCATACAACATGTCGAAACCGTAACCGGTTACCATCGCGCTGTTCGGCGGGAAGTACAGTTCTACCATCTTGCGGATGGCGGCATCACGTACTGGAGCGGGGATGTCGCCCTTCTTCAGCTTGCCCAGTAACATGTGGATGACCAAGCCATCACAGCCGAGACGATCCATCGCCATGTGGCACAGTTCTTCGTGTGCTAAGTGCATCGGATTACGGGTCTGGAAGGCAACGACCTTCTTCCAGCCGCGCTCGGTAATTTCGTTGCGAATTTCAACCGCAGTACGGAAAGTATCTGGGAATTCGCTTTGGAAGTAGGAGAAGTTCAGGACTTTGATCGGCCCTGACAGGCAAAACTTGCCTTGGGAATTGAATGTATCCGCGCCGATATGCGCTTCACCTTCAGCAGGACGGTAAATCTGCTGGGTCATGGTAGCCATGTCTTCGGCGCTGAATTCTTCAACACCTTCGACATCCATGACGGCAAGTACCGGATGGCCTTCCACGTTGGGGTCTCTCAATGCAATGCGATCACCCGCTTTGAGACTGCCAGCATCTTCAACCAGGTTCAGTACTGGCGTTGGCCAAAACAAGCCAGACGTGGTGTGCATATTTTTCGCGACTGACAGCGCATCTGCCTTGTTCATGTAGCCAGTCAGCGGGTTGAAGTAGCCACCGCCGAGCATCACAGCATTCGCTGCTGTCGCAGAGCTGACTACGATTGAAGCAAGACCTTCTGCTTCTTTCCGCAGTGCTTCGTTTTCAGCACTGTCATATACGAATAATGGATTCAGTTCCTCAGAACCATGAGGCTTGATCATGCCAATCTCCCGTAAGTGTATGGGTACCCGCCAAATCTTGTGTAGATTTTAAGTGACCAACACAAATTCTATCTAGCATAGAAAAATTTCATTAGCCACTTGCTTGAAATTTTGGACACGCACACTTTATACACTTTTAGTGCATAAACCAATGGGATTGTTTCTTTCGTACCATAAGTTAATCTTATTAATTGGGCTTATAAATGCTTATCTTTCAGGAATATAAGAACATTGTTATATTATGAAATACTCATCAATAATTAGTTGACTTTATTGCTTGGGTATTCGTAATTACCTGAATATAGATCAGGTTTTGGTTTTGGCACGGCGTTGCAACCACACTTCCAAGCCTTGGGCGTTGAGGTCGGCATCCACTGCCAGTAATTCACGTATATCCCTTTCTGGAAGGTCACAGCCATGTGCGGCTATCTCTTCAAGCCAGGTGAGAAAAATGAACTTTTTTAAGGTCTCAATGCGTCCTTCTGGTGCATTTTCCTGCTGGAGTGCAATGGAAGTCAGCATGTCAATACTACGGCGCAGTTTGGGCAGTAATCCGGCTACGTCGGTGACGCGCCCGTAATGGGTCAGTAACATCGCGCTGGGCTGTAACGCCGCCAGTTTGTCGAGGCTGGCGTGCCAATCTTGGGGGGAAAAAGCCACTGGGGTGGTGGGGGCAAATATCCAGCACCTTGCTCCGTATCAAACTCGCGGTAAGCAAATGCCGAAGGTGTCACCCGTGAAGCAATGCTGGCTTTGCTGGTCGAAAATGCAGCCATGATGGTTGGCGTGCCCCGGTGTGTCGTAGAATGTCAGGCAGCGCCCATTGAGGTCGATGGCATAGCCATCCGTGGCGTTAATGACCCGTGCGGGAGGGATCGGAACCAGTTTGCCGTAGTCACGGGCGAAGCCTTCCGCGCCATACACCGCCGTTGCGCCTGCTTGCAACCGCGACGGGTCGATCATGTGGGGTGCGCCTTTGGGATGCACGATCAGCGTCGGCATTCGGGCAACGTGCCATCAGCTCGCCAGCGCCACCGGCATGATCCAGATGCACATGGGTGGGGATGACGTAACGCACGTTAGCGGCACTCAAGCCCCAGTTCCGCCAACACTTCCAGCAGCAAGGGGATGGTGTGGTACGTGCCAGTGTCGATGAAAGCGGCAGCATCGCCTTCGCGTACCAGATAACACGCCGCCATGTGTGGGCGGTAAAGGTCGGTGTCGATACAGTAAATGCCATTGCCGAGGTCTTGATAACGTGCAGCCATGCCATGTCCTCTGGTGTTGATGTTGCGATGCAGCAGTATACCCACAAGGATAATAGTTTGTCGTGTTGTAAGGCAATTGCGTATAATCGACATTCCACAGCACCACAGTCAGATATACAGGAGGCGCTTATGGCTCGCACCCCCTCTACCATGTTGGAACTCGGCACGACCGCACCCGATTTCATCTTGCCCGAACCGGCTACGGGGAAAATCATTGCCCGTGATGATTTTGCAGGCAAACCCTTGTTGGTGGCGTTTATTTGCAACCATTGCCCGTATGTCATCCTCATCCGTGACGTATTCGCGGCGATGGCGAAGGAATATCAGCAGCGTGGGGTTGCTGTCGTTGCCATCAACGCCAATGATGTGGCGAACTACCCCGATGACAGCCCGGAAAAAATGGTGGAAGAAGTGCAAAACCACGCTTACACCTTCCCCTATTTGTATGACGAGTCGCAGGCGGTGGCGAAAGCTTATCAGGCAGCTTGTACGCCCGACTTGTTCCTGTTCGACGAACACCACCAGTTGTTTTACCGGGGGCAATTTGACGATGCCCGCCCGCGCAGCGATGTGCCGGTGACCGGCAATGATTTACGCCATGCACTCGACCGGATGCTGGATCAATATGTACCCGCCCGCTGAGCAAAAGGCTTCACTGGGTTGCAATATCAAATGGAAAGCTGGCAATGAGCCGGATTATTACGGAAGTTGAGGAAGTTTAAATACCCATGAAACGCCCTGAATTGCTTGCCCCTGCTGGCACACTCAAATCCATGCGCCACGCCTTTGCCTACGGTGCGGATGCGGTCTATGCCGGCCAGCCGCGCTATTCCTTGCGGGTGCGCAATAACGAGTTCAACAACAGCAACCTTGCGCTGGGCATTGCCGAGGCACATTCGCTGGGCAAGCAGTTTTTCGTCGCGGCAAACATTTCCCCGCACAATAGCAAGATCAAAACCTTCATGGATGATCTGGAGCCGGTGATTGCGATGAACCCGGATGCGCTGATCATGGCTGACCCCGGTTTGATCATGCTGGTGCGCGAAACGTTGGCCTGAGATGCCAGTACACCTGTCGGTGCAAGCCAATACGGTCAATTACGCCACGGTAAAATTCTGGCAGAGATCTGGGTTTGACCCGCGTGATCCTCTCCCGCGAATTGTCGCTGGATGAAATTGCCGAAATCCGCCAGCAATGCCCGGATATGGAACTGGAAGTGTTTGTCCACGGCGCGTTGTGCATTGCCTATTCCGGGCGCTGCTTGCTGTCGGGTTATTTCAACCACCGCGACCCGAACCAAGGGACTTGCACCAATGCCTGCCGCTGGGAATACAAAACCACCGAAGCCGTAGAAGCGCAGAGGGCAAATTCGTACCGAAAGAGGCTATCTTGCCGATGGATCTGTTCAACCAAGCGCAAAGCATGGGCAGTTGCGGCAACCAACAACGCCATCCGCTGGCTGACAAGGTGTATTTCCTTGAAGAAACCAACCGCCCCGGCGAGTTGATGCCGGTGATGGAAGATGAACACGGCACGTATATCATGAATTCCAAGGATTTACGCGCCATCGAGCATGTCCAGAAACTGACCGAAATCGGCGTGGATTGCCTGAAAATCGAAGGCCGCACCAAGTCGCATTATTACGTTGCCCGCACCGCGCAAACCTATAAACAGGCGATTGATGATGCAATGGCAGGGCGCAGCTTCGACCCGAAACTGCTGGGTGTGTTGGAAAATCTTGCCAACCGGGGCTATACCGACGGCTTCTACGAACGCCATCATACCCACGATTACCAGAACTACATGCAAGGCGCATCAATGGGGCATCAGCAGCAATTTGTTGCCGAAGCCACGCACGTTGACCGCGCAAATGGCTGGATTGAGCTGGATGTGAAAAACCGTTTCAGCGTGGGTGATCGGCTGGAGTTGGTATTACCCGACGGCAACCGCGAGCTGGTATTGGAACGCATGGAAAACATGGATGGCATTCCCGTCACGACTGCACCGGGCAGCGGTCACAAGATGCGTATTCCACTGCCAGAAGGGGTGGATGGCGATATGATTCTGGTCAGCCGGTTTTTGTAATGCTGTCATTATGCTGCATGTCCTGATCATTTTGTTGACCATCGGTACGTGGATGGTGACACAAAACATGATGTACGCCGCCGTGGTACTGGTGGTCGGTTGGATCGCCGCCTCGCTGTTGGGCAAGGTGTTGGCGTGGTTATTTTACGCATTGCTAATCGCTCTGGTAGGGCTGTATTTGTACGCCTACCAGACCGACCAGTCGTTCATGATTTTGCTGTGGAAGGTCATTTTCTGACAGGAAAATTCGTTCAGACGGGTTATTCATGCTGCTCAATCGTTGTGCCCTCATCACTGTCCAATTGCACCTGTTCCAGCCGCTGCCCGCGCAGGATTGCCCGTCCCTGCCGCCGTTCTACGCCCTGCACGCTGTATTCAAAGGCATAAATCCGCCGCAGTACCACATGCCCGTGGGTGTTGCGGACAGGTTTCAGGCTTTCCAGTGAGACGGTCTGATCCAGAAACTGCACATTGATTTCTTGGCAAGCACGGATAGCCGCTGCTATTGCCCGTTCCCGCGCCGTTCGTCGAGTCAAACCAGAACCAAATTCCCAGCCCCAATAACCCCAGCAAAAGCAGATTTTCCATTCTTGTCCTTGAAAATAGTAGAATGCACCCATTATTACGGAAATCCGCTAACCGACACAAAGTAAAGAGCTTCATATGGACACACGTCAACTCGCACAAAAGCCCACCACCATTACCTTCATCGGTGCTGGCAATATGGCACGCAGCCTGATCGTTGGCCTGTTACAGGACAAGGCCAACGTTGCCTTGCGTGTCGCCGACCCTGACCAGCAGCAACTGGATGCCATCCGCAAACATTGGCCGGATGTCGCTGGCAACCACCGATAACCTCGAAGCCATCCAAGGCGCGGATGTGGTGGTGCTTGCCGTCAAACCGCAAATCATGCGTGAAGTCGCCGAAAGTCTGGCGGAAACGGCGCAACGCAGTCGCCCGCTGTTCGTTTCCATTGCCGCCGGTATCCGCGAAGAAGCCCTGAACCGCTGGCTGGGTGGCAACCTGCCCATCGTGCGTTGTATGCCGAATACGCCCGCATTGGTGCAGGCGGGTGCAACTGGCTTATACGCCAATAGCCACACGTTCCGAAGCCCAGCGCAGTGTGGCAGAAAGCATCCTGCGTGCCGTCGGCATTACCCTCTGGTTTGAGGACGAAGCCAAGCTGGATGCGGTTACCGCCATTTCTGGCAGTGGCCCGGCTTATTTCTTTCTGGTGATGGAGGCGATGCAAGCCGCCGCCGAACAACTGGGCATCCGTGCCGAAGACGCTCACTTGCTAATCATGCAAACCGCATTAGGTGCTGCCAAGTTGGCACTGGAAAGTGGCGATTTGCCAGCGGAATTACGCCAGAAAGTGACCTCTAAAGGCGGCACGACCGAAGCCGCCCTCAAGGTGCTGACCGATGGTGGTTTACACGCGGTATTCGCACAGGCATTACAAGCTGCTGACAGCCGTTCGCGGGAATTGGCGGCTGCCAACAGTTAACTAAACCGGATAGACAAACAGGAAAGGGTTTTTCATGGAAGCATTACAGAATGTCGGCGTTTTTTTGGTCGAAACGTTATTTTCGCTCTATATCGGCGCGGTGCTGATCCGGTTTTTGTTGGCGTGGTCACGGGCAAATTTTTACAACCCGCTGTCGCAGTTTCTGGTCAAGATTACCAACCCGGTGTTAGTGCCGTTGCGGCGCATGATTCCAGCTATTGGCAAGCTGGATACGGCGGCAATTGTGCTGGCACTGGGGCTGAAAATTATTCAGGTGTTCCTGTTGGTGGCGTTGCAGGGCAGCGATGCCAGTTTGCCGGTGGTGCTGGCTTACGCGGTGGTTGACCTATTGCGTACTGTCATCAATATCTACATTTTCGCCCTGATCATTCAGGCCGTGCTGAGTTGGGTGGGGAATAGCTCATGGCAACCCGATGGCGGACATCTTGCACAGCTTGACTGATCCATTGCTGCGCCCGATCCGCAATGCGATACCGACCATTGGTATGGTTGACCTGTCGCCGATGGTGGCGATTCTGGGGTTGTATATCGTGTTGATTGTGCTTCAGTCGTTCGGTCTGTAACTTTTTAGGGCACGACGCATGGCGGACTTTTATCGTTGGGAAGGGGATGTGTTGCACCTGTTTGTACGGGTGCAGCCCAAGGCGAGCCGGGATGAATTTGCCGAGGTGCAGGAAGATCGTATCCGCATCAGGATTACTGCCCCGCCAGTGGATGGCAAAGCTAATGCGCATCTGCTGAAGTTCGTGGCAAAAACCTGTGGGGTTGCCAAGTCAAAAGTGCAGATTAAAACTGGCGAAACGGGCAGAAACAAACACTTGTGCTATTGAATGCCCGGTTTGCTTGCCAGCAGGTGTGGAGAAAACAGGCTGAAGGATATTCCATCAGCCTGTTGCGCGAAACAGTTATCGCTTAACGGATCTTAACGGTAGCCACCGCCGCCGCCGAAACCGCCACGGTCACCACCGCGACCGCCGCCATCACGGCTGCCGCCACCGAAACCACCACGGCTGCCGCCGCCATCACGGCTACCACCGCCGCCGCCGCCGAAGCCGCCACGGTCACCACCGCGACCACCGCCGCCGCCGCCGAAGCCGCCACGATCGCCACCACGACCACCACCGCCCTCACGAGGACGATCTTCACGTGGTTTTGCTTCGTTGACTTTGATGTTGCGGCCTTGTACAGCTTGCTCGTTCAGAGCCTTGAATAGCTGCATTGCCTTCAGCAGCATCAGGCATGTCAACAAAGCCGAAGCCTTTGGATTGCCCAGTCATTTTGTCTTTGATCATGCTGACACTGGTTACTTCGCCGTAGGCGCCGAACAGGTCACGCAAGTCGTTTTCGGTAATTTTATAGGGCAGGTTGCCAACGTAAATATTCACTGTTAATCATCTCATAAAAGCGTGTGCTGTCGGAAATTTACGTTACAGGTAATCAGTCACACCAAATTACCTGATAACGATCGACCACAGGGTACGATAGGTTATGCGCTGTGAAACCTGTAAGTCAAAACGTGGCAGCGAAGCAGCGCACGAAAACTTTCAAGTATCAGGCAAGTTATCAAGTGTAACCCAGTTTTCTGCTGCTGGTAACAAAAATCGGATAATTGTGCGGTTAATTTTTTGGGATAGTCAATGTTCCTGAGAGGTAGGCGTGCAGGAAGCTGTCAAAATCCATCTCTACATCGTTTTCAAGGACTTGCTGGCGGATGAGTGAGTCGCGGGCGAGTTGCTGAAATTCCTCACTCAAAGCTGGGGCAAGCTGGCGTTGCAGGAAATAATCGCGGTGTTCGACTGATTTGCGGCGGGCAAACTCGAAAAAGCTTTCATGGTTGGCGTGCATTTCTTCCAGCATCCGCGCCGATGGGGTGATGTCTGGGTTCCAGGCAAGCTGGATTTGGCTGTCGAGGCAGTCGGTGTAGCAATCTTCGGTGTGTACTGTATTGAGCATTTCGGCGACTGGGCGCATGGCTTGCAGCAGTTCCTTGGCTTTGTCGCGCAGCAACACGCTTTCGCCTAGACAGCTCAGTTGCACCGTCCGGGTCGCGTCCGCGATGCGCGGTCAGCATCTGGTTGTGGTTAATGGCGTGGAATTCATCGGCGCTGACCAGCGGGCTTTCCTGCAATAGGCAGAAGTGCATGAAGACTTCGAGGAAAAACAGTTGCCGCCGGGTCATGCCCGCCGGGTGGAAAGCGTTTACGTCAATCGAGCGCAATTCCACGTAGGCAATGCCGCGCCGCTCCAGTGCGTCGGTGGGTTTCTCGAAACCTTGCAGCGGCTGCTTGGGGCGCACGGTGCTGTAATATTCGTTTTCAATTTGCAGGATATTGGCATTCAACTGGCGGTATTCGCCATCGACTTTGACGCCAATCTTGCTGTATTCGGGGCAAGGGGTGGAAATGGCGTGGCGCAGGCTGCTGATGTAGGTTTCCAGCGTGTTGTAGCAAACTTTTACGCCGGTTTTGCTTTCCTTGCTGTTGGTGTAGCCGATATTGCCCATGCGCAACGATGTGCCAAAGGGTTCGTACAGGGTGTATTGGTTGAATACTTCCATGCCGTCGGGAACGGGTCTGCCGCCAAGGAAGCTTTTGCAGATGGCGGGGGAGGTGCCGAACAGGTAAATGATCAGCCAGCCGTAGCGTTGCAGGTTGCGCACCAGTGCCATGTATTGCGCATCGCGGAAGGGGCGCAACTCACCGCTGTCGCCTTGCACCGCTTGCCACGGTTGCCAGAAGGCTTCGTCAATGGAGTAGTTGAAATGGATACCGGCGATCACCTGCATGGCTTTGCCGTAACGGTGCGCCAGCCCTTGGCGGTAAATATGCTTCATGCGCCCCGCGTTGGAGCTGCCGTATTCGGCAATGCGGATGTCGCTTTCGCCGTCAAGGACGCAGGGCATACTGGTCGTCCACAGCAGTTCGTCACCGAGTTGCTGGTAGACGAAGGTTTCGATATTGACGCAGGAAATCAAGGGCTTGGGCGGCACGTTCCTGCGGCGGGGTGATCAGTTCCAGCAGCGATTCGGCGTAATCGGTGGTAATCCACGGGTGGGTAAGGGCGGAACCCAGTACCTTGGGGTGGTCTGTTTGGGAAAGGTGGCTGGCGGTGTTGACCCGCAGGCTTTCTTTTTCCAGCCCGGTGCGGGCATTGCGCAGGTAGGGGTGCAGTTGGTGGGTATTGATGTCTTGCAGGCGTTGTTCCAGCAGATGGTACACGGATGGCTCCCGATAAAGGCGAAACGAGGATTACAGCATAGAATGGCTGGGACGCAAATTTCCCGTTGTTATTTGAATACCACAGTCTTATTACCGTCGACGAAGACGCGCCGCTCAATGTGGAGGCGTACCGCTTTCGCCAATGCGCTGTTTTCCAAGTCGCGCCCCAGAGCTGCGAGGTCTTCGGGTTGGTAGGTGTGGTCTACCCGTTCCACCGATTGTTCGATGATCGGGCCTTCGTCAAGGTCGGAGGTGACGTAGTGCGCGGTAGCACCAATCAGTTTTACCCCACGGTCATAGGCTTGATGGTAGGGGCGTGCGCCTTTGAAACCGGGCAGGAAAGAGTGGTGGATATTGATGCACATGCCTTGCAGTTTACGGCAGGTGTCGTCGGAAAGGATTTGCATGTAACGTGCCAGCACCACCAGTTCCGCTTGGGTTTCTGCCACGATTTCGAGCATCCGCGCTTCTTGTTCTTGCTTGTTGGCTTTGTTGACGGGAAGGCAGACGAAGCGGATGCCTTCGCGTTCCACCAGCGAGCGTAACTCGGTGTGGTTGGAAACAATGCAGGCGATGTCCATGTTCAGGTCGCCTTTGTTTTTGCGGTACAGCAGGTCAACCAAGCAATGGTCGGCTTTGGATACCATCAGCACCACGCGGGTGGGGCGTTTGGCGTTGGTGATGCGCCATTGCATCTCGAAACTGCTGGGCGATGTCCGCGAACTGGCTGGCGGATGTCGCCAATATTGGGTGATAGGGCTGCATCGGGGCGGAACATGATGCGGCAGAAAAACCGTTGGGTCATTTCATCGTCGTATTGCGCCATTTCGGTGATGTAGCAGTGTGCGGCGGCAAGAAAGCCGGTGATGGCAGCAACAATGCCGGTTTTCGCCGGACAGGTGACGGTGAGGATGTAGTTGTCTGGTTCGGTCATGATCTTGATCTTGGCGTCGTTTAGAGGGTTGTTTTGCGGTAGAGCAGATCCCACACGCCATGCCCCAGTTTCAACCCCCGGTTTTCAAACTTGGTCAGGGGGCGCACCTCAGGGCGTGGGGAATAGGGTGCTTCGGGTGCAAGGTTAGCAAAGTCCGGGCTGGCCTGCATAACGGCTGCCATATGAACGGCGTAGTCTTGCCAATCAGTTGCCATGTGGAATACGCCACCGTGTTGCAGGCGCGAGGCGAGCAGGGCGACAAATTCGGCTTGGACAATGCGGCGCTTGTGGTGTTTGGTTTTGTGCCACGGGTCGGGGAAAAACAGTTGCACCCGATCCAGCGCGTTGGCGGGAATGCGCTTTTGTAAAATCTCGACAGCATCGGAATTCATCACCCGCACATTTTGCAAGCCCTTCTCGCCGATCAGTTTGAGCAGGTGACCGACGCCGGGGGTGTGGACTTCGATGCCGATGAAATCGCGTTCCGGTGCGGCTTGTGCCATTTGCGCCAGCGAGTCGCCGTTGCCAAAGCCGATTTCCAGCGTCACCGGGGCTTCCCGCCCAAACAGGCTGGGGAAATCCAGCGGGGTGTCAGCGGGTTCAATGCCGAAAACCGGCCAGAGCGCCGCTAAGGCTTCCTCTTGCGCTTTAGTGACGCGCCCTTGGCGTAACACGAAGCTTTTGATGGTGCGTGGGTGTGTGTGCTTGCATCGGTGGCTGCTTAGAAAAACGTGCCGTCCAACGGTGAAGAGGCGGAGGCATAACGTTTGCGTGGCATCCTGCCCGCTAAAAATGCTTCACGCCCTGCTTCAATCGCTTTTTTCATCGCTGAAGCCATCAATACCGGGTTTTTTGCGCCCGCAATCGCGGTATTCATCAGCACGCCGTCGCAGCCCATTTCCATCGCAATCGCGGCGTCAGACGCCGTGCCGACCCCAGCATCGACGATGATCGGCACTTTGGCGTTTTCGATGATTTCGAGGATATTGTAAGGATTGCGGATGCCAAGCCCTGAGCCAATCGGGGCAGCCAGTGGCATGACGGCAACACAGCCGATTTCTTCCAATTGGCGGGCAATCAGCGGGTCGTCGCTGGTGTAAACCATGACTTTGAAGCCGTCTTTCACCAGAATTTCAGCCGCTTTCAGGGTTTGGATGGTGTCGGGGTACAGGGTTTTGACATCGCCCAGTACTTCGAGCTTGACCAGATCGTGACCGTCGAGCAGTTCGCGGGCAAGGCGGCAGGTACGCACCGCATCTTCCACGTTGTAGCAGCCTGCGGTATTGGGCAGCAAGGTGTATTTGCTGAGCGGGATTACGTCCAGCAGGTTGGGTTCATCCTTGTTCTGACCGATATTGGTGCGGCGGATGGCGACAGTGATGATTTGCGCCCCGCTGGCTTCGGTGGCTTCCTTGGTTTCTGCCAGATCCTTGTATTTGCCCGTGCCGACCAGCAGACGCGAGGAATATTCCTTGCCCGCAATGGTGAGGGTATCCGTCGTTGATGGAGAATGTTGCATTGCTAGTTCCTTCTTGCTGGTGTTGCGTGCTTAGCCGCCGCCGATGGCGTGGACGATTTCAACCGTATCATTAGGCTTGAGCGTGAAGCTGTCAAATTGGCTGCGTGGCACGAGTTCTTGGTTCACTTCCAGTGCTAGCCGCTTGCCTTGCAAGTCGAGGATGGCAAGCAGTTGGCTAGCTGTCGCGCCAGCGGGGATGAGGTGGGGCGTGCCGTTGACGAGTATTTCCATGTGTCAGTAACTCCCGCCAGTACGTTGGCCTCTGGGCACTTCTTCCAGCAGCAGGGATTTTCCCGGCATACTGTTTGGTTTCGGCAGCCCCATGAGTTGCAGCACGGTAGGGGCAAGGTTACTCAAACCGCCTTCGGTGGATAGCCGCCAGTTTGACTTGTCAATGATCAAACAAGGAACGGGGTAAACCGTGTGCTGGGTATTAGGTTCGCCACTCAGCGGGTCGATGTATTCATCGCAATTGCCGTGGTCAGCAGCCAGGATCACCGAATAATTATGCGCTACGGCACTATCCAGCAAGCGCCCGACTTCCCGATCCAATGCCTCGACCGCTTTGATGACCGCCTCAGGGACAGCAGTATGGCCTACCATGTCACCATTGGCGAAATTCACCACAATAAAGCAGTATTTATTGTTTTCAACCGCTTTAATCACTGTATCGGCGACTTCTTTGGCGCTCATTTCCGGTTGCTGGTCGTAGGTTTCGACTTTGGGGGAAGGGATGACAATGCGTTCTTCACCAGCGTAGGTGCGTTCGCGCCCGCCGTTGAAGAAAAAGGTGACATGGGCGTATTTTTCGGTTTCGGCACAGTGAAGCTGTTTCAGGCCAGCGAGGCTGATAGTTTGCGCTAAATTGGTGGCAGGGCGTTCCGGCGAGAAAATGACCGGAGCCAGCAAACGCTTGTCGTATTCCGTCATGGTGGTGAGGGATACGGTCTCGAAATCACCGCGCCCGAAGTCGTTAAATGCTTCATCTGCCAATGCCTTAGCCATTTGACGCGGGCGGTCATTGCGGAAGTTGAAGAACAGCACGGAGTCATTGTTCTGGATCAGCTCGGCATTCGGCATGATGCGCGGCTTGATGAATTCGTCCGTTTCACCCGCCGCGTAGGCGTCATCAACGGCTTGCAAGGGGTCGGTGGCGGGCGTGCCAATGCCGTGTACCATTGCATCCCATGCGATTTTGGTGCGTTCCCAGCGGTTGTCACGATCCATTGAGTAAAAGCGCCCGGTGACGGTGGCAATTTCGCCGCCGGTCATCTCCATGACGCGCTGGATGTGCTTGATGAATTGCTTGGCTGCTTTGGGGGCAGTGTCGCGCCCGTCAGTAATGACATGCAATACCGGCTTGACGTTGTGTTCCATGCAGGCTTTCAGCAAGGCCACAATATGGTTCATGTGGCTGTGTACCCCGCCGTCAGACACCAGCCCTAGCAGGTGCAGGGGGCGTTTTTCAGCCTTGGCACTACCTAGCGCATTCAGCAGCGAATGGTTTTTGTAAAAGCTGCCGTCGTCGATAGCGTCGTCGATGCGCACCAAATCTTGGCGCAGGATAGCACCACAGCCAATTGCCAGATGCCCGACTTCGGAGTTGCCCATTTGCCCGTCTGGCAGCCCTACCGCCCGCCCGGAAGCTTGCAAGGTGGTGTGCGGGTATTGCCCAAAATAGCGGTCAAAATTGGGGGTATCCGCCTCATGTACCGCGTTGAAACGTTTGCTGGGGTTGACCCCGAAGCCGTCGAGAATGATCAGAATTGTTTTACGGCGTGGAACATTTGGGTGTCTTGGTCTCACTTTGCCCTCATCATACAGTCCGTCGTGAAGTCGCGCATTGTAACAGGTAATCGGTTAATTTGGCTTGTGGAATTGACTTTCAAAATTTTTTACGATAGTAAGAGAACTGTCACGTAATGAGTTAATCATAGTAATAACAATAACTTTAGTGAGAAGGGCTACTTCATGAAAATACAATTGGTCGAGTTTCGGCGTGCGTTCATTTGGTTCGGGGCGGGTTGGTATGCATTCAAAACCAATCTGGGTGCTTGGTTGGCGCTTTCCATCTTGTTTTTGCTGGCAGTGCTGCTGCTGGGGATGTTGCCGTTCATCGGAATTCCGCTGATTGCCTTGTTTTTCCCGCTCTTATTGGTGGGCCTGTTGATTACGGCCCATAAATCACTCACTGGATCATTGGCGCAGGTTGAGGATATGTTGGCGGGATTCAATGATCAGCGTTTCCGCAACCCGCTGCTACTATTGGGGGGCGCGATGTTGGCGGGATTGCTATTGTTATTCGCTATCCTCTATCCCTTGAGTGGCGAAATTTTCAAAGCCCTTTATTTTCCGGGCAGTGACACCAAAGTGGCGCTGACACTGGCGCAGATGACTGAATCTTCCCCCCTGGGTTTGCTCTTACAGATGGGGCTGATCGGTGTGTTCTTGATGGCCTTTTTTTATGCCACACCGTTGGTATTGTTTGAAGGCCAGTCGCCGCTGGATGCCATTTCAGCGAGTTTGTTGGCTTGCTTGCGGAACATCGTGCCCTTGGTATTGTTTGGCATGATAACCGTGGGCTTGGGGATACTGGCGTCGTTTGCGTTTGGGCTGGGTTATCTGGTGCTGATCCCGGTACTCACGGCAGCCAGCTATGCCAGCTTCCGTGATGTGTTTGACCCAGAACCTACGGGTCTTTCTTGTCGTCCAATTGCTTGAATTCCGCGTCGATGCGCTCAAGTTCGGCATCCATTTCGGCATCAGTCAGTGGGCGGAAAGCTGTCTCATCGGTGGGCTGAACCGGGGTGGTTTCCTCGAAAATGTACTGGTCATTTTCCCACGCAGCCGTTGTGGCAGCACCGGCAGCAGCACCTGTGGCTACGGGCAGGTTGTTGCTGTGGATCGTTTGCTCTGCTCATCATGTTGTGCCTTTTCTACCTTGAAACGTTCCAAATGTTTGCCAAAGACCCGGCTTAATAATAGGCCGAGTTCAAACAGCAGCCAGATGGGCACTGCCATGAGAATTTGGGAAACCACGTCCGGTGGGGTCAAGAACATGGCAATAGTAAAAGCACCGACGATGATATAAGGGCGTGCTTTAGTCAGGGTATCTGCACTGACTATTCCCATGCCAATGATCAATAGCGTAGCCACTGGGGTTTCAAAACTTAGCCCAAATGCCAGAAACATGGCAACGGTAAAATCAAGGTAAGCAGCAATATCGGGCGTAGGGTTGACGTTGCTGGGCGCAAACGCCACGGCTGCTTTGGATACCATTGGAATGACAATAAAATAAGCAAAAGCCATGCCCGCGTAAAACAGTACAACACTGGAGAGCAGTAGCGGTGTGACGAGGCGTTTTTCGTGTTGGTAGAGGCCGGGGGCGACAAATCCCCATATCTGATAAAAGGTATAAGGCAAGGTCAACAGAAAGGCAACCATCAATGCCAGTTTGAAGGGGATCAGGAACGGCGATGCTACCCCAATAGCAATCAATTTTTCACCTTGCGGCAGATGGCGCACTAAGGGGTCAGAAAGCCAATCGTACAAATGTTGGGCAAAAGGTGACAGCAGGATGAAAACCGCGCCCATGACGATGACGATGCGCAACAAACGGTCACGCAACTCAACCAAATGTTCAAGGAATGCCTTGAACCCGGCATCCTGAGGTGTGCCGTTAGTTGGGTTTGTCATGCTGCTCCAGTTCCTTGCGTACCGAGTCAGTTTTTTCTTCCATCATGATACGCATGTTGCGTATTTCTTCTTCCTGCTTATAAAGCATGTTGCGCAATTCCTCGGTATGCAACTCGCGGTCAACATCTGCCCGTGCTTTGGCAATAAAGCGGCGCACCTTGCCCACCCATACGCCAAGGGTGCGGGCAACGGTGGGCAAGCGTTCGGGGCCGATCACCAACAAGGCAACCACACCAATTAACAGCATTTCGAGAAAACTGCTTTCAAACATAGGTTAGGCTTCCGTCAGCGGTCGGTTAAACCTTGTCCTTTTCTTTGGCTTCTGAGTCAATCACGCGCCCATTTTGGGGGGCTTGCTGATTGACCTGTTGCTCTGGTTTGGTTTCGGTTTCGTCACCGTCTTTGAGGGCTTTCCTGAAGTTTTTGAAGGATTCGCCCAAGTCCCCGCCCATGTTGCGGAGCTTTTTGGTGCCGAATAGCAAGATGACAATCACTAATACGAGAATGAGTGGCAAAATACCGGGAGCGTGCATAGTCGTTATATCCTTTCAGTTAAGAGGGTCGGTTGGCTTTTTCCACCAGACCTGACATGCCAAAGCGGCGTGCGAGTTCATTCAACACGTCATCGGGGTGCAGGTTTTGGTGTGCCAGTAATACCAGTGTATGAAACCACAAATCGGCAACTTCATACACAATCTTGTCTTTTTCACCGTCTTTTGCCGCCATCACGGTTTCGGTGGCTTCTTCGCCGATCTTTTTCAGGATCGCATCCAGCCCCTTGGCGTAGAGCTTGGCAACGTAGGAGCTGTCCGGTTCCGCTTGTTTGCGGCTTTCCAGCACCTCGGCGAGTTGGTTAAGTACGGTATCATTCATCATGGGGCGCAAGTATACCTAATTCAATTGGTGGGCGGCGACTGGTGATTGTGTTGCGGCGATGTTTGGTAGCAATGACGACATTTTCCACTCGGATTGTTGCGCGGCATCATCGAGCAATTTGCACAGCAAGTGGAGCAGCTCATGGGTCAGGTTGAGGTCAACCCCTTTTTCGGCAGTGTCTTTGAGCGCAAGTTTTAGCGAACCGTTGTCCAGATGGCGGAAACCGGCTTTGACGACCAACAGCGGGCTTTTGCCCAAGGGCAGGTTGTCGGATTCGCGGAACGGGTTATTGAATTCCGCCTTGCTTTGCGCCCGCTCATGCTCAAATGCCATGATTGCCTGACGGGAACTTAAGTCGCTGTGCTGCTTGACCGCCGGGGATGACATCAACGCTTCCTGCAATACCGGCCATAAACGTAGCAGAAAACGCCGTGTCAGCCAGAAGCGGAATTCTTCATCCGCAACGGTATTCATGCGCATCAGGATGCGGTCTTCCTCTTGGATGTAGCGGATTTGTATTTGTGACGGTGCTGCCATTACCTTACAACCTCATCTCAATGCCTTGTGCTGCCATGTAGCGTTTGGCCTCATTCACGGTGTATTCGCCGAAGTGGAAAATGCTGGCAGCGAGTACGGCATCCGCACCGCCTTTGAGTACGCCGTCTGCCAGATGCTGTAAATTCCCCACCCCGCCAGAGGCGATCAGGGGAATATTTACCCGCTCAGTAATAGCACGGGTGAGTTCAAGATCGAATCCGATCTTTGTCCCATCCCGATCCATACTCGTTACCAGCAACTCGCCCGCGCCGAATTGTGCCATTTTTTCTGCCCATTCGACCGCATCAATGCCAGTGCGTTTGCGCCCGCCGTGGGTGAAGACTTCCCAGCGGTCGGGTTCGCCCGGTTCATTGACGCGCTTGGCGTCGATGGCAACCACGATGCATTGCGAGCCGAAATAGTCGGTGCATTCACGTACCAGTTCGGGGTTGAAGATGGCGGCGGTGTTGATGCCGACTTTATCCGCGCCTGCATTCAGCATGCGGCGCACGTCTTCGGGCTTGCGGATGCCGCCGCCGACCGTGAGGGGAATGAATACCTGCGAGGCGACGGCTTCCACCATGTGGACGATGGTATCGCGGTTGTCGGAACTGGCGGTAATGTCGAGAAAGGTGATTTCGTCCGCGCCTTCGCGGTTGTAACGGGCGGCGATTTCCACCGGGTCGCCTGCGTCACGGATGTCAACAAAGTTCACGCCTTTGACGACACGCCCGTTGTTTACGTCAAGGCAGGGGATAATGCGTTTGGCTAAGCCCATGTGGTGACCCGTCGTTAAGGATTCAATCCCGTATCCTATGCTGATTGACCGTTGGTAGGCAATGTTTTGGCGTTTATCCTCTTTTGATTGGATGTGGAAATTAACGCTGTAGCAAGATTCGTGGCAGAGGGAAGTGTTGAGTACTTGCCTCTTACATTTGCCCTCTAACTCGCAGGTTTGCTGAGTTGATAGGGATTTTTAATTTTAGTAAAAGGAGTTATTTTATGTCTATCGGTCTTCTTAGCGGTCTTTTTGGTGGTAGCCAAACTTCTCAGCACTTCTTCATCTAACAGCTGGTTGTGGTAGCAGCACCCCAAAGCCTAGCAGCAAGTCTTGCGGCAGTAATTGGGTGGTTGCGCTCCGAAGGGTGGCGTCTGGTTGCTTGTCCAACATGTTTGGCGGTTTGTGCGGGCAGATTGGCGGCGGCTTCACAGGGTGGCGGTTCAGCAACAGCTGGTGGTTGTGGCACTGGCGGTTCTAACGGTGGCAGCCATACTGGCGGCAGCACTGGTGGTTCCAACAACGGCGGAATCTTGTGGCACTGGTGGTTCTACTGGCGGCAGCAACGGCGGTTCCAGCAACAGTGGTTCTTGCGGCACTGGCGGTTCTAACGGTGGCAGCCATACTGGCGGCAGCACTGGCGGTTCCAGTAACGGCGGTTCTTGTGGCACTGGTGGTTCTACTGGCGGCAGCAACGGTGGTTCCAGCAACAGCGGTTCTTGCGGCACTGGCGGTTCTAACGGTGGCAGCCATACTGGTGGCAGCACGGTGGTTCCAGCAACAGCGGTTCTTGCGGCACTGGCAACAACGGCGGTTCTAGCAACAGCGGTTCTTGTGGCACTGGTTCCAGCAACAGCGGTTCTAGCTGGGGTGGTTGGAGCAAAGGTGGAAAGTTGCTAATTGATTAGCACTACCAACCGCTAACAGGGGGGCATGATTGCCCTCCTGTGTTTGTGCGTTTGTTAGGGGCTGTTGGTCGACGTAGGCTTGTGCTGCTGCCAGATCAATCGTGCCTTCGTAGATTGACCTGCCCAAGATTGCACCCATGATGCCTTGGTCTTCCACCACACACAGCGCCTTGATGTCATCCATATTGGTAATGCCGCCAGAGGCGACTACCGGGATGGAGATGCTTGCCGCCAGATGCGCGGTTTCTTCCACATTCACCCCTTTCATCATGCCATCACGGGAAATGTCGGTGTAAACGATTGCACTCACCCCCGCTTGTTCAAACTGCTTGGCCAGTTCTATTGCCGAAACAGAGGACACTTCCGCCCAGCCATCCGTCGCTACCATGCCATTTTTGGCATCAATGCCGACGATGATGTGACCGGGGAATTGCTTGCACAGGTCGATGACAAACTGCGGTTCTTGCACCGCTTTCGTGCCAATGATGCAATATTGCACCCCAGCCTCCAGATACGCCGCCACGGTGGCTGCATCGCGGATACCGCCGCCAATTTGCACCGGCACATGCGGGAAACGCGCTGCCACCGCCCGCACTACCTCGCCATTCATCGGCTTGCCTTCAAACGCACCGTTCAAATCCACCAGATGCAGGCGGCGTGCGCCCGCGTCTACCCAGCGTTGCGCCATGTCAACGGGGTTGCTGGCAAATACGGTGGTGTCTTCCATACGGCCTTGGCGCAGGCGTACACATTGGCCGTCTTTCAAATCTATTGCGGGAATCAGCAGCATAGTCACATCCTTGGTTGGGTTGCTGTATGCTACCGCAAAACATGCGTATAAGTCACAGCATTGAATCGTGAGGATAAAGCCATGCAACAAGCCATGTTCGGATTAGGGTGTTTTTGGGGGGCGGAACGTAAATTCTGGCAAACGCCGGGTGTTGTCCGCACTGCTGTCGGTTATGCCGCTGGTCATACGCAAAACCCCACTTACCGCGAGGTGTGTAGCGGCACGACTGGGCATAGCGAGGTGGTGCTGGTGGAATTCGACCCGCAACAAATCAGTTATGACGCTTTACTGAAGGTGTTTTGGGAGGCGCATAACCCCACCCAAGGGATGCGCCAAGGCAATGACGTGGGGACGCAATACCGTTCCGGCATTTATACCTACAGCCCAGAGCAAAAAGCGATTGCCGAAGCGAGTCGTGAGCAGTTATCAAGCCGCCTTAACCGCGTCTGGTCACGGCAAAATCACCACTGAAATTCTGGATGCGCCGACGTTTTACCCCGCCGAAGACTACCACCAGCGTTATTTGGAGAAGAATCCCAGCGGGTATTGCGGGCTGGGTGGAACCGGGGTGAAGTGTGGGTAGAGATGAGGGTCGATGCAACTTCAGATCCTTTGGCGCAAATCACTCGGTTTCAACGCCGTCGGTATCAGCAATATCGACTTGTCACTTGCCGAGCAACGCTTGCTGGATTGGCTGGCGCAAGGCTACCACGGCGATATGGGCTGGATGGCGCATCATGGCAGCAAACGCAGCCGCCCCGCTGAGCTGGTTCCCGGTACGTTGAGCGTGATCAGTGTGCGCATGGATTATTTGCCGCCGGACAGTGCGGATGCGGTGATGATCCTCAACCATCCCGAACGCGCCTACATTTCCCGCTATGCACTGGGGCGTGATTACCACAAAGTGTTGCGCCAACGGCTGGAAAAACTTGCCCAACAATTGCAGGCAGAGATCGGCAGTTTCGGCTACCGCGTATTCACCGACAGCGCCCCGGTGTTGGAAAAGCCCATTGCGGTCAAAGCAGGGCTTGGGTTGGATGGGCAAACACAGCAATATCCTCAGCCGTGACGCCGGTTCGTGGTTTTTTCTCGGTGAAATCTATACTGACTTGCCACTGGCAGAAACGGGCAAGTGTCCTGAGCACTGCGGGCAATGCAGCGCCTGCATCGAGGTATGCCCCACGCAAGCGATTATTGCCCCGTACACGCTGGATGCGCGGCGCTGCATTTCCTACCTCACCATCGAGCATCAGGGCAGTATTCCGCTGGAATTGCGCCCGCTCATGGGCAACCGCATTTACGGCTGCGACGATTGCCAGCTCATTTGCCCGTGGAACCGTTTCGCCCAAACTTCGCCCGAAGCCGATTTCGCGGTGCGCAATGGTTTGGATAGCGCCCGTCTGAGTGAGTTGTTCCAGTGGAGTGAGGCTGATTTCATGCGCAAGCTGGAAGGTTCGCCGATCCGCCGCATCGGTTACGAACGCTGGTTGCGCAATATCGCGGTGGCCTTGGGGAATATGCCCGCCAGTGCTGCGGTACTGGCATTATTGCAGCAACGCAAGGCAGATATTGCCAGTGAGATTGGTGCAGGAACATATCGAATGGGCAATTGGGCAACAAAAACAAGGTGATAGAAGGTAGTATTCACGATCATTCATACTTTATCGATACTTTATGTATCCGTATATCAGCAAATGCTATGAATGCGCCGCGATTTTTGCCATTATAGCCCCATCGCAAACCCAAACGACTAAAACGAAACGCATGAAAACAAAAATAAGTAAGGTTTTATGGTCAGTGCTAACCGTGTCTTCATTGTCCGGTTGCACGACCGTACAGCAACACCCGCTGTACAGCATGTGGCAAGAACGTGCTTATGGTGCTTACGGTATGCCCGTTCCAGCGCCTTACGTCAGCCCGTTTATGACAACGGAAATGCCTTATGGCGCAGCCCAGGGGCAGTGAACAGGCGCAGTGATTGCAGTGTCGCGACCTGTTTCAGACGCAAGAAGCAAAATTTATCTCCCAATATTACTCACTACAATAAAATAATATGCTATAAACCCTATTTGTTAGCCCCTGGAGTCCATCGCGGACTCCGCTTTGACACAAAGGTCTTAGCCCTTCCTTTGTGTCTTTTTGGCCAGACCCACTATTTTTGGGTCTGGCTTTTTTATTTTCAGGTAAAATCCGGCTCAAACATCTGGAGTCAATAAATGGATATTGCGTCACTACGCAGCGATTACACCCAGGCTGGCCTGAGCCGTCATACACTAGACCCCGATCCTTACCAACAGTTCAGTCTGTGGCTGAAGCAGGCGATAGACGGTGAGGTGTTGGAACCGACCGCGATGCAAGTGGCCACCGTTTCCGCCAGCGGCAAACCCACCTTACGCACCGTGTTGCTGAAATCGTTTGATGCCAATGGCTTTGTATTTTTCACCAATTACCACAGCCAGAAAGCGCAACAAATGGCTGAAAACCCGCAGGTTGCCTTACTGCTGTTCTGGAAGGAGCTGGAACGGCAAGTGGAAATCACCGGGCGTGCAGAAAAAATTCCTACGCTGGAATCCTTGCGTTACTTCGCTACCCGTCCGCGTGGCAGCCAGTTGGGGGCGTGGGTATCCGCACAGAGTTCCATCATTACCTCCCGCAAGTTGCTGGAAATGAAGCTGGATGAAATGAAGCGCAAATTCAGTGCGGGTGAAATTCCCTTGCCGGATTTCTGGGGGGGCTACCGCATCGTGCCGGACACCATCGAGTTTTGGCAAGGCCGCCCCAGTCGCTTGCATGACCGTTTTGAGTACCGCCGTACTGGCGGATGGTTGGGATATTGCGAGGTTAGCACCATGAACTATCTTGCAAGCTGAAAATTCCACCGCCGGTTTACCTGTTGGCTTCGCTGGGCTGATGTGGGTGGTGCATACTGGATTGCCGTTGTTTCATCTGATTCCATCGCCGTGGAATAAGCTGGGGTTGCTGCTGATCGTTGTGGCTATTGCGATGGATTTCTGGTCGCTTGGGCTTGTTTTTCCGCGCCCATACCACGTTTAACCCGATCCACCCCGAGCGTACCCAGGCTTTGGTGACGGATGGGCCTTACCGTTATACCCGTAACCCGATGTATGTGGGGATGCTGGTTATTCTGCTGGGCTGGTGTCTGTGGCTGGGCAGTGTTAGCCCGTTTCTGTTGTTGCCGCTGTTCTTGTGGGTGCTGACGGTGCAACAAATTATTCCTGAGGAAAAAATTCTGGAACAAACGTTTGGTGGCAGCGTATCTTGATTATAAAGCGCGGGTTCCCCGCTGGTTGTGGTGAGGAATGTTCATGTTAGCAAAAGCAACGCTTTTGGCAGCGAGTGTGCTGCTGCTGTCCGGTTGTAAACTGGAACTCCCGAGTCTGGGGGGCGATACCAGTATCAGCGGGCCATTGAAAACTCGAAATGGTGGAATTCCAGCGTGCCGGTGGCCCGCAATGTCCCGGTGCGCCGGAAACAACCCCGGAAAATGTGCGCTGTGCCAGCCTGCAAATAAGCTATCCCAAGGTGCTGGCAGCAGGCAACCCCGCACGCTGCCACTGCCATTAACCAGTTCATTCAGGACGCAATTGCTGGAATACAGCGATGCAGAAGGTAAACCACCTGCCACGCCGGATGAGTTTGCCACCATGTTCGTCAATGACTACAACGCCGTGCCGGATGCGACGGGGCTGTGGGAAATGGAACGCAAGGTTGAGGTCAGTTTCGGTGCTGAGCATCTGGCTACCTTTAATTTCAGCGAACATGGTTATACCGGCGGGGCGCACCCGTTTAGTGGGCAGCGTTACTTTGTGTTCGATTTGGATAGCGGCAAGCAACTGACGCTGAATGGACTTGCTCGCGGCGGGTTATGAAATGGCATTGAATACGGCAGGTGAACGCGCTTTCCGTGAGGCGCGTGACCTCGCGCCCACTGCCAGTTTGGAAGAGGCAGGCTTCTGGTTTGCCAATAATACTCTTCAAGGTGAACACCAACTTTGGGGTGATGGGGAATGGCTTGGTGTTCAATTTCAACCCTTACGAAGTCGCGCCTTACGCGATGGGGCCGACAGAATTCACGGTACCCTACGCTGAGATTGAGTAGCCTGATTCCTGACAGCAGCTCGTTGGCAGCGATTGCACGATGATCAGTTACCTACGTGACCCGGAACGCATCCGCCAGCAAAATTACGCCAAAATCCGTGAACAGGTTGGCGCTGGATGCGTTTACCGCTGACCAGCAGCAGGTGGTTATCGCAGATGGTGCTGGCTTACGGCGACCCGGCGTTGGCACACCACATCCGCTTTAGTGAGCAACGCGCTGGCGGCTGCCCGCAAGGCCATCAAGACAGCGCAACAACCTGCTGTACGATGTGGAACTGGTCAAGCAGGCGCTGGATAAATCGCTTGCTGTATCAGGAGCCGCTTGGTTTTCTCGGGCGGGCATCGGTGATTTCCCATGCCAAAACCAGCAAGCAGACCCGTGCCATGACGGCGGTGGATTGCTGGAAACCGTATATGGCAGGCGGGATTGTGCTGATTGGGCAATCAGGAACGGCCTTGTTCCGCTTGCTGGAAATCCTCAAAGACGGCGTACCCCGCCTGCCTTGGTGATTGCAGCTGCACGCGGTTTTGTGAATGCGGAAGCTGCCAAGCAAATGCTGTGGGATCAGCGCGAGGAGCTGGGGCTGGAATGCATTGTGGTCAATGGCACTCGCGGCGGCGGGGTATTGGCAGCGGCGGCGCTGAATGCCCTGCTGATGATGCAGCAGAACATTCGACTGAACCCATTGATTAGCGCATGCTACACCTTTTCCAGATTGGCATAGCCCAGCACCAGCCATTTGACACCCGCCAGTTTTGAAATTCACCTGTACCCGCGAATGTGCGCCCGCACCTTCTGAATCGGTGATGACGCCATCGCCAAACTTGGCATGGCGCACCCGCTGCCCGACCCGATAGCCGGTTTCGTTGAAGTTGGTGGTGCGGGTAACCGGCGGTTTGGGTGTGGCGGGTGAGATGGGGTCTGTTGCCAGTCGAGGACTGACTCCGGTTGCCGTAGCCAGTGGCGTAAGTTTTTACTTTGGGGCGTACTTCTTCCACCAATTCTTCCGGCAATTCGCGCAGGAAACGCGACGGCGGGTTGAATTGGGTGCGTCCGTGCAACATGCGCTGTTCGGCGTAACTCATCACCAATTCTTTTTCGGCGCGGGTAATGCCGACGTAGCACAGGCGGCGTTCTTCCTCCAGCCGTGCCGGGTCATCGGCAGACATTTGGTGCGGGAACAAGCCTTCTTCCAGCCCGGCGAGGAATACCAGCGGGAATTCCAAGCCTTTGGCGGAATGCAGTGTCATCATTTGCACGCAATCTTCACCGGCTTCGCCTTGACCTTCACCTGCTTCAAGCGCGGCGTGGGAGAGGAAGGCGGAAAGCTCATCCATGTCCGGCATGTCCCTTCGGCTTCGCTCCCTTCGGCTTCGCTCAGGGGGCGGTTAGTGAGGGTGTTCATGTCGAAACCGTGTGCGGCGGTGACCAATTCGTTCAGGTTGTCGACCCGTGCTTGCCCCGCTTCGCCTTTTTCTTTGGCGAGGAAATGCGGTTTGAGTCCGGCAAGGTCGATGACGATTTCGACTTGTTCCTTGAGGGGCAGGCTGTGGATGTCTGCCGCCATGCGTTGGATCAGGTTGACGAAACCGAGCACGCCGTTGCTGGCTCGCGGGGTGAATTCACCGATGTCAGCGGCTTGCTGGGCGGCTTCCCACAACGAGATGTCATTAGCGCGGGCGTGGCTGCGCAGGATGTCGATGGTGCGTTCGCCAATGCCGCGTGGCGGGTGGTTGACGATGCGCTCAAACGAGGCGTCGTCTTGGTGGTTAGCGGTGAGGCGCAAATACGCCAGCGCGTCTTTGATTTCAGCCCGCTCGAAGAAGCGTAAGCCGCCGTAGACGCGGTAGGGAATCCGGTTTTCGTTGAAGGTGCTTTCAAACACCCGCGATTGGGCGTTGGAGCGGTACAAAATGGCAACCTCGCGGCGCATTCCGCCCTGTTCCACCCATTTTTGGATGCGCCCTGCGACGAAGCGTGCTTCGTCGATTTCGTTGAAGGCGGCGTACAGGTGCAGGCGTTCGCCGTCCTTGCCGTCTGTCCACAGGTTTTTGCCCAAGCGCCCTTTGTTGTTGTCGATCAAAGCGTTAGCGGCTTTGAGGATATTGGCGGTGGAACGGTAGTTTTGTTCCAGCTTAATGGTTTCGCAGCAGCGGGAAATGTTTGGTGAAATTGCGGATATTTTCGATCTTCGCCCCGCGCCAGCCGTAGATCGACTGGTCGTCATCGCCCACCGCAAATACCGGGTTTTGTTCGCCCGCGAGCAGGCGTAGCCATGCGTATTGCAGGGCATTGGTGTCTTGGAATTCGTCCACCAGAATGTGGCGGAAACGGTTGCGGTAATGTTGTTGCAGGTCGGGGTTGTCGCGCAGCAGTTCCAGCGAGCGCAGCAGCAGTTCGGCGAAATCGACCACGCCGTTGCGTTGGCAGGTTTGTTCGTACACCGTGTAGATTTGCACCATTTGGCGTTGGTTGAAATCGCCTTTGTCTTCGATGTGTTGCGGGCGCGAACCTTCATCCTTGCGGGCATTGATGAAACCGGCAACTTGACGCGGCGGGAAGCGGGTTTCATCCAGTTCCAGCGATTTGAGGATGCGCTTGACCATGCGGATTTGGTCTTCGGAATCGAGGATTTGGAAGGTCTGCGGCAATTTTGCTTGCTGCCAGTGCATGCCGTAGCAGGCGGTGGGAAATGCCGTGGAAGGTGCCGACCCACATGCCACCGCGGGTACGTCGAGCAGTTCGTGGATGCGCCCGCGCATTTCTGCCGCTGCCTTGTTGGTAAAGGTGACGGCGAGGATGCTCATCGGCGAAATGTTTTCGACTTCGACCAGCCATGCAATGCGGTGGACCAGCACGCGGGTTTTGCCGCTGCCTGCACCAGCAAGTACGAGGACGGGCACGGGCGGGGCAGAAACGGCAAGGCGTTGCTGCGGGTTTAGGGGGGCGAGGATGGGTGATTTGTCCATGTTGTTCGGTTTCATTTCCCTTAAAGCGGAGTGTTATTGGCAAAAATAGACCACGGCGGAATAGCGCCTTCCCGCGCCTGACGCCAACGGGAAAAATTGACCCTATCGGTATGGAGATACGCCGAACCATCCCGTAATTTGGTTGTACCTGCCAAGGTGGTCACGTAAGTTTCGGTTCGACGGCTGCCGGTATCAGCATTGACCTTGCTGCCCACATAGCTCCAGTCAGGATTGGCTTGTTGATGCCCATTCAATTGGGCAAACATGAGATGGACAAACTGAATGTCACCATTTTCAATGAAGTTGTAACACGCAATCACGTGCCAGCCACTGTGACCATTATGGCTTTCGCCACCTTTGCCAATATTGATGGTGGTTTTTACTTCTAACCCGACACCTGCCCCAGCGTTACCTTGCGGGTAGATCAAGTCAGGATAACGCTGATCATGGTTGTGTTTGTAGGGGGAACATTCATCCATTGCATTGCTGAAAATGTTGGAAACCAGCCCGGAAAAATTGTTTCCCTGAATCAGGGATTGGAGTGGCTGCCCAATTTCCAGCATCATATTGCGGTTGATGCGGTGAATAATGGATTGCGTCAGGTTTGCGGCTGCTTCAAGATGGGTGAGTGTCAGCCCTTCTGGTAATGGGGCTTGTGGCCTGAAATAACGGCTATCCAAGCGGGGTGGTTGCGCCCCCGCTGCCCCGTCATAAGCGGCAACAACCAATGCGCGGATAGGCAAGCCAAGTGCTTTGGCTAGAGACTCCAGCACTTGAATGCTAAAATTCTCCTTACCCGTTTCGATACCCGACAGGTATTGGTAACTGATACCTGCTTTTATGGCAAGCGTTTCTTGCGAGAGGCGTTGTTGCTCTCGAAGCAGGCGCACACATGCGCCGATAATTTTCTGGGCTTCACTCATAGCCCAGTAGTTTACCGGGCATCTGCTTGATGGTCTTTCAACTATAGGCGAAACTGCCAATATGGCACAGTATGAAGTACACCACGCGAACTGTTTTGAATGGTTGAAGGAGCAAGCCCCACTGAGTATTCAGGGCGTTTGCACCGATCCGCCGTTTGGTATTGTCGAGTTCCTCCCCCATGAAATGGCAAAGTTGCGCAGCGGGCGGGGTGGGGTGTGGCGAATTCCGCCGACGATTGGAGGCAGCCAGCGTGCGCCTTTACCTCGGTTTACCACGCTGACCCCACAGGAACGTGAGCATGTGCGCGTTTACTTCCGCGAGTTCGGCGAAGTTTTGCTGCCTGCCCTTGTGCCGGGGGCGCATGTTTTGCTGGCAGGGACGCCAATGTTGCAACACTTGGTGCAAAGCGGTATGGCAGAAGCAGGCTATGAAGTGCGGGGGGCAGTCATGCGTTTGTATCGCGGTTTCCGGGGAGGCGATCGTCCGAAATTGGCAGAACAGGAATTTGCCAATGTATGCGTCACACCGCGAGGGGCTTACGAGCCGTGGATGCTGTTCCGTAAACCCATTGCAGAAAAAACCGTTGCCCAAAATTTGCGGAAGTGGGGAACAGGCGCATTGCGGCGCTTGAGTGTCGACCAACCGCTACCGGATATTATCCAGAGCGGCAAGACACCGATTATCGAAGAAGCGGTTTCACACCATCCAACCCTAAAACCCCAGCATTTGTTACGTATTCTGACCCGTAGCTTGTTGCCACTGGGAGAGGGAATGGTGTTAGACCCGTTTTGTGGTTCTGGTTCTACGCTGGCAGCGTGTCAAGCGGTGCGCTATGACGCGCTTGGGGTGGAAATGGATGATACTTATTTCGCCGCATTGCATCCGACTATTCGGCAACTTGCCAGTTTATATCCCAACTACAAGGGGGAAACACTGGATATGCCCTCAGATAGTGTACCTGCTGCCACCAGCCGTGAACGGCGGCAGGGAATGCTGCTTTGAATGATTGATTAGCCAAGGAATCACCATGCAAATCTGGGTCGATGCCGACGCTTGTCCGAATGTGATCAAGGAAATCCTGTTCCGCGCTGCCGAACGGATGCAAATCCGCACCACCTTGGTGGCAAACCAAGCCTTACGTATCCCGCCGTCGTTGTACGTTAAAACGATTCAGGTACACGCGGGGTTCGATGTGGCGGATAACCGCATCGTGCAGGACTTGGAGGCAGGGGATTTGGTGATCACCGCTGATATTCCGCTGGCGGCGGAGGTGATTGAGAAAAAGGGGCACGCGCTCAACCCACGCGGGCAGTTTTATACCCCGGAAAATATCCGCGAACGCTTGCGGGTGCGTAATGCGATGGAAGAAATGCGTAACAGCGGGATGATGACGGGTGGGCCTCCGACGCTTGAATCAGAGTGACCGGCAAGCGTTTGCCAACCAGCTTGACCGTTTCCTCACCCGCCATTGCCGTAGTAAGCCTTAGCCAGCGACGGGTTTCACCCGACTCGCCGCTTCCGCCGCCCGCGCCCGCGCTTCATCCGTATCCTTACCCCGCGCCAACGCCACACCCATGCGCCGCCGCTCAAACGACACCGGCTTGCCGAACAGGCGCATGTCGCTTTCCGGCACTTGCAGCGCGTGTTCCACGCCTTCAAACGCGATGCCTTCCGCTTCCATCCCGCCGTAAATCACCGCACTTGCGCCCGTAGAATGCAGCGCCGTATTCACCGGCAAGCCCAAAATGGCGCGGGCATGTAGCTCGAATTCGTTCTGGAATTGCGTCGCCATCGTCACCATGCCGGTGTCGTGCGGGCGCGGGCTGACTTCGGAGAACCACACATCATCATCCTTGACGAATAATTCCACCCCAAACAAACCGCGTCCGCCCAGATTGCCGGTGACTTTCGCGGCAATGTCTTGCGCTTTGGCAAGGGCGGTATCGGTCATCGGTTGCGACTGCCAGCTTTCGACGTAATCGCCTTTGACCTGACGATGCCCAATCGGGGCGCAGAAATGCGTTTCGATCTCGCCATTTGCACCCAGCGCCCGCACGGTCAGCAGGGTGATTTCGTAATCGAAATGGATGCATTGTTCCACGATCACGCGCCCGTGATTCACCCGCCCGGCGGACAGCGCGTATTCCCACGCGGCTGCCACCTCATCCGCGCTTTTCAGCATGGATTGGCCTTTGCCGGAAGACGACATCACCGGCTTGACGAAACACGGGTAGCCCACGTCATCCGCGGCCGCCTGCATCTCGGCAAGGCTGGAGGCGAAGTGGTAACGCGAGGTCGGCACACCCAATTCTTCCGCTGCCAAACGGCGGATGCCTTCGCGGTTCATGGTCAGTTGCGTGGTGCGGGCGGTGGGGATGACTTCCGCCAGCCCAGCCGCTTCGATAGCGGCCAGTTCGTCGGTGGCAATTGCTTCGATTTCCGGCACGATCAAGTGCGGTTTCTCGGCTTCCACCAAGGCGCGTAAGGCTGCCGGGTCTGCCATATTGATGCTGTGGAAACGGTGGGCGACTTGATGCCCCGGTGCGTTCGGGTAACGGTCAACGGCAATCACTTCCACGCCCAGACGTTGCAGGGCGATGATGACTTCTTTGCCGAGTTCGCCGCTGCCAAGCAGCATCACGCGGGTGGCTGAGGGGGAAAGCGGGGTTCCGATACGCATGGGGGTCTCCGTTGGGCAACAAGTGGGGGGAAATTCTGGAGAATAGCACAAGCCTGTCAGGCGCGTTAAAATCCAGCCATTCGATTATTCAACGGAAAACGCTATGACATTCAAAGTGACGGTGCAGCCTTCCGGGCATACCTTTTGGGCAGAAGCCAACGAAACGATTTTGGAGGCGGGGTTGCGCCAAGGCGTGGCGTTGCCTTACGGTTGCCGGGGCGGGGTGTGCGGCTCGTGTGGGGCAACGGTGCTGAGTGGGCAGGTGCATTACCCGGCAGGTGAGCCGCAGGGCTTGTCGCCGCACGAGCGAGGAGAGTGGCAGAAGCCTTGCTGTGCATGGCGTATGCGCTCAGCGATCTGGAAATGGATTCCCCGCATGTGGGTGCGGAACCGGACATTGAAATCAAGGCCTTGCCGGTGCGGGTCGAGAAGATGCGCAAGCTGGCGGCTGATGTGATGGAACTGACCCTGAAATTGCCTGCATCCGAACGTTTGCGCTTTCTTGCGGGGCAATACATCGACATTTTGCTGAAAGATGGCAAGCGGCGCGGTTTTTCGCTGGCGAATGCGCCGTTTAACGACCAGTTTCTGGAATTGCACATCCGTCACGTACCGGGTGGGCAATTTACCAGCCATGTGTTCAATGAGATGAAGGAAAAAGCCTTGCTGCGGATTGAGGGGCCGTTGGGCAGTTTTTACCTGCGCGAATCGGAACGTCCGCTGATCCTGATGGGGGGTGGCACGGGCTTTGCGCCGTTCAAAGGGATGCTGGAACAGATGATGGCGCAAGGGCTGGATAAGCCGGTGCATTTGTATTGGGGCGTGCGTGCCAAAGCAGATTTGTACATGGATAGCGTGGTGCGCAGCTGGGTTGCCCGTCACCCGCAACTGACTTACGTGCCGGTGCTGTCCG
Source organism: uncultured Gammaproteobacteria bacterium (assembly GCA_963818325.1). Taxonomy (GTDB): domain Bacteria; phylum Pseudomonadota; class Gammaproteobacteria; order Thiotrichales; family Thiotrichaceae; genus Thiothrix. Next base: position 34,059 of record CAWFRV010000021.1, read on the forward strand.
AGCCGCAGCCAGAAGATGCGTGGCAAGGGCGTACTGGTTGGGTACATGCTGCGGTGGCTGCTGATTTCCCCGATTTGTCGGGTCACGATGTGTACTTGAGTGGCCCGCCACCGATGGTGCAGGCAGCGAAAACTGCGTTTCTGGCGCAAGGCTTGCCGGAAGCGCAATTGTTCTACGATTCGTTCGAGTACAGCCCCGATACCCTCAAAGCGATGCAGGAAAATCAGCCATGAGTGATGAACTGGTTTCAGCCTGCACCCGCAATTGGCACAAGACACGCATTTCGTCACCGATTTGCCGTTGTGCCGGGTATTGCTGATGAATGAATCGCGTTACCCGTGGTTTATCCTCGTGCCACGCCGGGCGGGTATTCGTGAAATCCATGAGTTGACAGCCAGCAGAACGCCAGCAGTTGTGGGCAGAATCGGATCAAGTCAGCCGGGCGCTGATGGCGTTATTCCAGCCTGACAAGCTGAATATCGCGGCATTGGGGAATATGGTGCCGCAATTGCACTTGCACCACATTGCCCGCTTCCAAACCGATGCCGCATGGCCTGCACCCGTGTGGGGAAAGTTTGCGCCAGAGCCTTACACCGCAGAAATGGCCAGTCTCACGTTGCGAAGCAATACGCGCAAAACTCTAACATCCTCTTGTCCCCTTCACCCCTTGCGGGGGAAGGGTTAGGGATGGGGGGAATCTTCTTACGCCTTATTCTTCGTTTCAATCATGTCATGGATGATCGGGTTCAGGATCAGCTCCATCGCCAGTACCATCTTGCCACCCGGCACGACAATGCTGTTGCGGCGTGACATGAATGAGTCATGGATCATGGACAGCAGGAACGGGAAGTCCACATTGAACGCTTTCGGGTCAGCAAAGCGGATAATCACGAAAGCTTTCATCCGGTGATCGGAATGTCACGCGCAATGAACGGGTTGGAAGTATCCACGGTCGGCACACGCTGGAAGTTGATGTGGGTGCGGGAGAATTGCGGCGTGATGTGGTTAATGTAATCCGGCATCCGGCGCATGATGGTGTCAACCGTCGCTTCCGGTGAATAGCCGCGCTCGGCATGGTCACGGGAAATTTTCTGGATCCATTCCAGATTCACGCTCGGCACAACGCCAATGCCCAGATCCACGTATTTCGCAACGTCATAACCGCCGTATTTTTTGTCGGCGGTAGTGTCTTGCACCAAGCCATGCAGACCTTCGTAGAACAGGATGTCGGTATTCTTTTCGGTGTCTTCCCACGGGGTGAATTCACCAGAACCAGCGGTGCAAGTCACACCCAAATCCGCCAAACGTTTGACGTGATGTACCGCTTCGGCATCGTTGTGCAGGTAGTAACGCTTTTTGCCGCTACCGGTTTCACCGTAGCTTTTGAACAGGGCTTCCAGTGCATGGAAATCATTGGCTTCAGGGCCGAAGTGGCTGAAGTTGGGTTCTACCGCCGAGCGTTGTTTGAACTCAGTACGGGTAACGCCGTGAAAGCTGTCACCTTCAACGACGGTTGCCGTGATCTTTTCACGGAAGAAAATGTGTTCAAACGCACGTTTGACGAAAGTGGTACCTGCACCGGAGGAACCTGTTACGGCGATAACTGGGTGTTTTTTGGACATTAGAACTTCTCCTCTCAGAATTATGAATGCGCAATCCGGCAACATTCTAACGAAACGGGCAGGCTTGTCTGTATATGCCTTTCGATAGGGATGCCACAGAATGCAGCTGCTGCATTATCTTAATGCCAGCTTAATCAGGCGGTTAGGGTAGTTATCCCCAGATCCTGTGGATAAGTGTGTGGAAAGTTTTGTGGATAGCCGTCGGTAAGGCTTGTTTTATAACGGTTCTTATCAGATTGCCCAAAAATAAACATATCATTTTTTCCTTTAAAATCAAATAGTTGAATTTGTTGCAGGGTTTTGATCGGGTATTGCCTGGTTATGGGGCAAGCTATTTCCCATATCTTGATGTGTGTGCATAACTCCAAAGCCACAACAAGAATACCTTGACACAAGATGTAGTGTGTAATGTGTCAGGGATCAGCTATCATTAGCCGCTTTCCAGCCACTTACCCGTTGTTGTTATGAAGCAAGCTCAGCCCCGCGTCGGTTTTGTCAGCCTCGGCTGCCCCAAAGCATTGGTCGATTCCGAACGCATCCTCACCCAACTCCGTGCCGAAGGTTACGAAATCAGCGGCAGTTACGACGATGCCGATTTGGTGGTGGTGAATACCTGCGGTTTCATTGATTCGGCGGTGGAAGAGTCGTTGGAAGCGATTGGTGAAGCCTTGCATGAAAACGGCAAGGTGATTGTCACCGGCTGTCTGGGGGCGAATGCCAACACGGTGCTGGATGCTTACCCCAATGTGTTGGCGGTCACCGGCCCTCATGCGTATGAAGCGGTGATGCAATCGGTACATGCGCATTTGCCGCCGCTACATGACCCGTACATGCACCTGATTCCACCGCAAGGCGTGCGCCTGACGCCGCGCCATTACGCTTACCTGAAAATCTCGGAAGGCTGTAACCACCGTTGTTCGTTCTGCATTATCCCCTCGTTGCGTGGCGATTTGGTGTCGCGCCCGATTGGTGATGTGTTGCAGGAAGCCGAAAATCTGGTGAATGCCGGGGTGCGAGAATTGCTGGTGATTTCGCAAGATACCAGCGCCTACGGGGTGGATGTGAAATACCGCACCGGTTTCTGGCAAGGCCGCCCCATCAAGACCCATTCCCAGCAGCTTGCCGAAGCCTTGGGTGAGATGGGCGTGTGGGTACGCTTGCATTACGTTTACCCCTATCCGCATGTCGATAACCTGATCCCGTTGATGGCGGAAGGCAAAATCTTGCCGTATCTGGATATTCCCTTCCAGCACGCCAGCCCGTCCGTGCTGAAAGCGATGCGCCGCCCTGCCCACGCTGAAAAAGTGTTGGATCGCTTGCAAAGTTGGCGCGGCACTTGCCCCGATATTGCGGTGCGCAGTACTTTTATCGTCGGCTTCCCCGGTGAAACCGATGACGACTTTGAAATCCTGCTGGACTTCCTGCAAGAGGCTGAACTCGACCGTGTAGGCGCATTCACCTATTCAGCGGTTGACGGGGCAGAGGCCAATGCTATTGACGGCGCGGTTCCTGAGGAACTCAAAGAGGAGCGGCTGGAACGCTTCATGGAAGTGCAAGCTGACATCAGTGCTGCCAAGCTCAGCCGCCTGATTGGCAAGACCATGACGGTGCTGGTGGATGAGGCAGGGGAAGGCCAAAGCATTGCCCGCAGCAGCCGTGATGCGCCCGAAATTGATGGGCAGGTAATCATTGAAGGCGTGGAGTTGCCGGTCGGCGAATTTGCCCAAGTACGCATTACCCACGCCGATGAACATGACCTTTGGGCAAGAATTTAATAACTATCAATAAGATATTTTAGTTTGCCCTGCTCGGTCGATTTATTTATGCTGAAAATGAACTCTCAGGATTGAGAGTTGCCTAAAAATAAGACTATTCAGGGATGGCGAAAGTTAGATAGGCAATTTTGTTCATAAAGTGATCATTATCACTGTACTGTACAATGCGTTTCCATTAATATTGCTAATGGCTATTTAATAAAACGCCTGCACAAGGGCTAACAAATATGATTAAGACATTCAACAAGTTGTGTGGTGCGGTGCTGGAAACCTTGCACGATGCATTACCTGTGTTACTTATAGTTATTTTTTATCAGATGACTATTCTGGAAATCCCTGTCCATGAAATCATGGGGATGCTGGGGTGGGTGCTGTTCGTGGCATTCGGTATGATAACGATACTATAAGCGTAATCCCCTTAATGAAAAAAGCCCGCTGTTGCGGGCTTTTTTTTGTGATGTCAGCCGGCGGATGCCGTTGCTTATTGGGCGCTGGCAAAATTGTTTTGGCTACCGTAGTACACCCATTCCACCAAATCGTCGTGGGCTTCTTTGGCGGTGGCGCGGATGTTGGCATCGTTATGCAGCAGCGGCAACTACATAGGTTTGACCGTTGGCAGCGGTGATGTAGCCAGCCAATGCCCGCACATCGCGCAGGGTTCCGGTTTTGAACTTGCCACGCCCAGTCAGATTTTTCAGGCGGCCTTTTACCGTGCCATCGACACCCAGCACTGCCATCGACCCCATCAGGTCATCACGGAATGGGCTGTTGTAGGCATCCACCAGCATTTCACCCATTTCGCGGGCAGAAATGCGTTCCACCCGGCTGAGGCCAGAGCCATTTTCAATCTTCAGGTTGGAGAAGCGCAGACCCCGGCTTTCCAGCCATTGCCCGACAGCGCCAGCACCTTTCTGGGTAGTGCCCGGTGCGCCGAATTGTTTGGCACCGGCTGACAGCAGTAATTGGCGGGCTTTGACGTTGTTACTTTCCTTGTTGATTTCAACAATAATGTCACGCAGCGGCGCGGACTGGTGGGTACTGACGAGTTGCGCACCCGCAGGTACGGCTTGCACTTGCAGGCCACCGTTCAACTGCCCACCCATTTCGCCGACCCAGATACGCCAGAAATCGGCGAACAGGTTGGCATTCAGGTCACTGCCGTTACGCGGTTTGATGGGGCACATGCGTTGGACTTGCCCGGCTTTGTTGCGCATTTCGTAGCAACTGCCGCGTTCGTTGTACAGCAGTGCTTCCGGCTGGGCGTTGTAGTCCGCACCCGCATTGCCGTCAATCGCTGCTTGGGGCGGCACATTGAAGTAGCTCTTATCGACCACAAAGTTGCCCGCGATATTGCGCACGCCACGCGCCCGCAGGGCTTGCAGTAATTGGCGGAAATCTTGTTCGCCGAAGTTCGGGTTGCCGTAGCCTTTGATAATGACATCGCCTTGCAAGGTGTCACCCGCAACATTGCCCGCCGTGTAAATTTCGGTGGGCCAGCGGTAGTCAGGGCCTAATACGCCCAAGGCGGTGTAACTGGTGACCAGCTTCATGGTGGACGCCGGGTTACGCGGGGTATCGGCATAGGAGGTCAGCAAGGGCTGAGCGCCATTGACCGGGCGGACATAAGCGCCCAGATTCTGTTCTGGCAAGCCGCGTAGACGCAGGCTGCTGGCAATGCTGTCAGGCAGGCGGTTGAGCTTGCCGGGGCCACGGTAGGTTTTGTCCCCACCCGCCGCACTGAGTTGGGTAGGTTGGATTTGTGCCGCCGGTTGGCTGGCAAACCGGTTGTTTGGTGCGGCTTGTGCCTGACGGTAGGCTTGTGGTTCCTGTCGGTACGCGGGTGCTGATTTTTGCTCTTCCCCAAAGGTATCCGTTTGAGAATAACTGTTACCCGCGCTGGCAACCGCCGTGCCCGGTTGCACATTCTGCGAGCTGCAAGCCGTTATGGAAATGGACAGAAAAAGTACTGTGCCAAGATGCAAGATCCGCATGGGTTCCCCCTTGTTGGTGTTTCCGTACATATAGATTCTAGTGCCCCGCCTGAAAACAGGTTGACGAAAAAGTGATTATTGTAAGCCCTACCGCCTCATAAGTCTGTCACGACTTGCCTAAATAGATACTTAATCAGCACCAAAAGTTCAGTATTTACTTTTTCTTACTGGCAGGTTGCCAGCTTATAACCTACGCCGTGGACGGTTTCGATGACATTCTCACAGCCCACATCGGCAAATTTCTGGCGGATGTGGCGGATATGGCTGTCAATGGTACGGTCACTGACATACACATTACCATCATAGGCGCTGCCCATAATGCTGTCGCGGCTGAACACGCGGGTGGGTTGGCGGGCAAACATTTGCAACATGGTGAATTCGGTAGCGGTCAGGCTTAAGGCGTTGCCATCCCAACTGGCGGTGTGCTGTTCGGGTTGGATGCTGAGCTTGCCGTAACGTACCCCGCCTTGCTCCGGCTCCACCGCTGGTTTGGTTTGCTGCTGGGTACGTTTGAGGATGACGTTGATGCGTGCCACCAGTTCACGCGGGCTGAACGGCTTGGTGACGTAATCATCCCCGCCAATTTCGAGGCCGAGGATGCGGTCAATTTCATCATCGCGGGACGACAAAAACAGGATCGGTACATCGGAAAACTTGCGGATTTCGCGGCATACTTCCAGCCCGTCGAGTTCTGGCATATTGATGTCCAGCACGATCAGGTCGGCGGCATGATGGCGGAAGGTGTCGAGTGCCTGCCGCCCGTCTTCGGTTTGCGTCACTTGCATCCCGGCTTTTTCCAGCGCAAAGCTAATCACGTCGCGGATGTGGGGGTCGTCGTCAGCAATGAGGATATGTTTATTCATAGCGGGGGATGATAGCAGAAAAATATGGAATTCCGACCGACGGGTGTCGTGCCGCCGGGCGGAATTCAGGGAGTCTTTGGGCTTTTAAACCCACCGGGAAAACTGACCGTAAAGAAAACCAGATTATTGTTGTCATCGTCAGCACCCGGTTCGGTGAGTAGTGTCAGGGTAATGTTACGTAACGGATGTGCAGGCTTTATTTCAATCCTGTGGAGATATGGCGGAAATGTTTTGCAGATTTTGTGCAGAAGCCGGGTTGAATTAGCCGCCCGTGGCACTCATGTGGCGGAAAATCAGCGGTTGCGCTTGCAAATTAAACTCATGCCCTTGCGGTTTGATGTGCATTGATTCCAGCAAAGCGGCACGCACGCTAGCATCATCGGTGGGGTTGGCGCGTAATACCCGGCGTAAGTCGATGGAATGTTCCTGCCCCAAACACAGCAGCAAGCGCCCTTCCGCCGTTACCCTGACGCGGTTGCAGGTGTCGCAAAAGTTGTGGCTGTGCGGGGAAATGAAGCCAACCCGCGCCGTGCTAGCCGTCGCGGCGGAAATAGCGTGCTGGCCCGCCGGTATTATCGGCGACTTCGTGCAAATCGATCTGCCCGGCGCAGGTCACGCAGGATTTCATCGCTGGAATAATAGGCTTCAGCGCGGTCATGGTCGCCGATCACCCCCAGCGGCATTTCTTCGATGAAGGTGATGTCCATGCCGCGCCCGTGGGCAAAGTTCACCAAATCCAGCACTTCGTCGTGGTTGCGGTGTTTGAGGATCACCGCATTGAGTTTGACGCGCTGGAAACCGGCGGCAAGGGCTGCATCAATGCCTGCCAACACTTTGTTGATGTCGCCCAAGCGGGTCAGGGCGTGGAAACGTTCCGGGTTGAGGGTGTCGAGGCTGATATTGATGCGGGTGACGCCTGCCTCTTTCAAGTCCTGGGCGTAACGGGCAAGTTGTGTGCCGTTGGTGGTCAGGGTCAGGTCACGCAAGCCTTGCAGTTGCCCCAGCTCGTGGAACAGGTGCAGGATATTGCGCCGTACCAGCGGTTCGCCGCCGGTAATGCGGATTTTGTGGACGCCCAGGTCGACGAAGGCTTTGCCCAGCCGCGCCATTTCTTCCAGCGTCAGCAATTGTTCGCGGGGCACAAAGGTCATGTCTTCGGACATGCAATACACGCAGCGCAAGTCGCAGCGGTCGGTCACGGAAAGGCGCACGTAAGTGACTTGCCGCCCAAAACGGTCAATCAACAGGTTGGGGTCGGGATTAGCTTGCTATCATCGTGACTGTTTTACCAATTCGGCACGGGAGCTGCAATAAGCATGACGGAGCAGAGGATGAGCTGACCAAAGGAGTATCACCGGAGTGGTACTCGCAGGCGGGCAAGGCAGCCGCATGGGCGGGCAAGACAAAGGCTTGCTGGATTTCCAGGACCGTCCGCTTGGTGGAACACATCCTTGATGGCTTGAAACCGCAGGTTGGTAAAGTGCTGATCAGCGCCAATCGCCATGCGGATAGCTTACCGGCATTACGGCTGCATGGTGGTTGCCGATACGCGTGGAAGGCTTTCAGGGGCCGTTGGCGGGGGTTGCCGCTGCGATGCGGGTGGCGACCACGCCTTACATCCTGAGCGTGCCGTGTGATGCACCGCTGTGCCGCCGCATCTGGCACAGCGCTTGCTGACGGCTTTGCAAACGGACAGGGGCGGAGCTGGCGGTGGCGCACGATGGCTTGCGTTTGCAACCCGTTTACGCCTTGTTGCCCCTGTGTTTGCTGGATGACCTGCAAGAGTTTCTGGCGCAAGGCGGACGTAGTCCCAAGGACGTGGTATGCCCGCCATCGCATGGCAACGGTGGATTTTTCCGACAATGCGTTGCTGTTCAGGAATATGAATACGCCCGCCGAAAAGCGATTGTTGGAAGGGCAAATCCCGCTGTTGGGCTTTTGTGCCTACAGCGGCACGGGCAAAACCACCTTGCTGACCCAGCTTATCCCGCTGCTGACGGCGGCTGGCTTGCGCATTGCAGTGGTCAAGCACACCCACCACGTCATCGACCTCGACAAACCGGGTAAGGACAGCTACCGGATGCGCGAAGCGGGGGCGCAGCAAGTGGTGTTGGCATCGCACCAACGCATTATTTCGATGCAGGAGGTGGCGGGCAACCAGCAGGAGGCGTCGCTGGCAGATGCCTTAAGTAGCATTTCGGCGGATAACATCGACTTGGTGTTAGTGGAGGGCTTCAAACATGAGGCGTACCCGAAAATTGAGGTGCATCGCCCCAGTTTGGGTAAGCCGCTGATGTTCCCGACCGATGGCAATATTATCGCGGTGGTGACGGATGATCCGGGGTTGGTGATGCCAGCGCACTTGACCAAGCTGGATATTAACCAGCCGGAGATGATAGCGGCTTTTATTTTGCAGCGTTTGCAATGCCAGATGGCGGATAACCTCAGATGTAGGGTGGGTTGAGCGCAAGCGATACTATACGCATCAACTTAAGCCTCCCACCCCCTGACTTGCTGTAACCTTAGCCAGTTATTGGGTTTTTTCTTACGCTTATTTTGTCGGCAAGCCGTTGAGGAAGCGAAGAGTTTGGCGAGTTGTTTGAGGCACTTGATCAGGCTACGCCGCTCACCGATACAGGCAGCCAGATGGGAAGCCTGTTCCTGAATGGCTTGGACACCTTTGGTCAAGCTGCGTTGGGGTATTTCCCATAATCCTGCCAGCATGATCCAGTGCTGGATGAGGACAACCAGCAACTTGACGTAGACCTCACACAATATTCGCCACGGGTTTCGGCTTCTGGAGACGGCTATCTGGCTTTGGCTTTTCCAGAGTTTGAAGATCAGTTCGATTTGCCAGCGTGAGCCGTATATTGTGGGGGCTTCGGCCTTGTCCAGTAATGTTTGCGGGGCATTGGTGATGAGCAACCACCAATCGCAGAGTGTCAAATGCCGTTCTGAGGGGGTGCGTCCTTTTTTTGCCGCTTTGACGTGGGCGGCTGCCCGTTGGCGGGCGGCGGATTCGGGCGATAGGCGCACCATGATCAGGCGGGCGGGCAACCGGGCTTCTGCCCCGACCAACACCGGACGCTCGGCAATGCTGATCCCCTTGGCATCCAGCCGTTGTAGCTCCTCGGCCAAATTCACGGATTCCTGTTTATCGTCTGGCGTATAGACTTTCGTCCCCGACAGCAGGCGCGATAACCAATATTCCCCGCGCTGGGCTTCGGTTGCCATCCGCTCTAGGTCAAAGTAGCCCAAATCACGGATATGCAGGCTACCCGGTGTCTGTGCTGTATCCAGCAAGGGGCTACGGTTATCCGCATGGCGGCCTGCCAGCAGTGCCAGCCGCACTTCCCCCCGGTTCACCTCATATTCTAGGTCAACCTTCAGGGCCGCTTGGTTTGCCAGCTTGGATTCACCGCCACCGCCCGTACCTTGCCACAAGGATGACAAGGCGTCCGGCAAGGCTACTTGCGTGCTGTCCTCAGTATAGACCGAGGAAAAACGTTGGCATAATGCCCACGGTACGGGATGGTCTGCCTGTATCGCTTGGGCGATGGCTTGCTCCAGCACCGCCCGGATGAAGTTGCCCGCTGTTTCGGTGAAACGTTTGTCCAGCCCTTGGGGGCTGATTGGGAGTTGCTGGAGAGCTGCCGTCCGGCTTAATCCATCCAGAGTACTGGCGGGGTTGCCCATCCAGCCAAACAGCAGGCTGCGGATGAAATTTGAGCCACTCAGCTTCCGCTGGCGCTGGATGAATCCCGTTTTTTTGCTAATTCATCGGCTTGCTCAAACAGGACGGCTTGCAATGCATTCGCTACTTTTGTCACTATCAACACGGGTGGTCTCCTTGTCTAGGTGGGGTTATTCGGTGTGCAAAACTAATAGCCTACCAGAGAAGGAGACCGCCTTCGCTGCTTAAGTTGATGCGTATAGGGTCAACCATCACCAAAACTTCCACCACGGTTTTGTGATTGGTATTCGCACTGACTCGGCAGGCTTTCCGCTGGATAGCTCAGCGACAAGTTCAGCAATCCTGTTATCGTTTGGAGTACGGCGTAGGTATTCATGGAAATATATCATCGCCTGCTCACGTTTCTGTAAATGCAAGCAAGCAAAGCCTAAACCTTGGTAAATTAAGGGGTTGGGCTGGTCTTTGGTTAATGCCAAGGCGTGTAAAAAATACCGTTCGGCTTGTGGCATGAAATCAAGGTGCAGATTGACATACAGCGACGCAAGGCAAAAAACGGCTTCGGCATGATTGGGGTCATCTTGAAGTATGGCTTGTAAACATTGCTCTGATTCTTTGGCGGCATTGGGCAAATCGACATTGTGTGCCATGCGCAGTAAATCGGCGAGCAGCAGTTTTCCGTCCGTATGGGTTGAATTTTTCGTAACGAAAGATTTGGCGTGGCGGATGTCTTCAGCCAGCAATTTACGGGCTTCTGCAAGCTCGGTGGCATTGTCAATGTTGGGGGGAAGTCCACCGACAACGGTTTGATAAATGTCACGACGCTTTTGGAAAAAGCTGATTTGGTTTTGGGTTGGCGATTGAGTGTCTTTCATGGTGCTACGAGATAGATTTTGCATAGTAACCGCCGGTCTTTCGCGCACCTTTAAACTCAATCTTCTGTTCTGTCTTGAGTTGTTTAAGCCACCGCTCAATATTTTTTACTGAGGTTTGCATCTGTTCCACATAGAAGGCAGAATGTTTGCCGGGATGTTGTTGAATCAATGAGTAAAGGAGGTTTATACCCTCATTTATACCCTCATTTATACCCTCATCGGCGGAGTTCTTGCGGAGTAGGACTCGAAAGCCTTGCTGTGATTCTTCAAATACGGGTTCTGGCAAGCCGTGCTGTTCGCAAGCCAGCTGGATGCGGCGAATGCCTGAGCCATACCGCTCAATCATCCCGCATTCCTTGAACAGCTTGGCAATCGCCCGGTTGCGGGTGCGTGATGAGTAATTGCCGCTGTGAAGTTGAGCAACGGTCAGATCGCCGTACAGCTTGCCGGGGTTGAAGAATTCCATGCGGTCGTCATAAATCTTGATGACCGAATTGCCACTGTCGCGGTAGTCCCGATGCACCACCATATTGATGAGGATTTCCCGTAGTGCCTCCAGCGGGTAATCATAACGTTCTTCCCGCTGCGGTTTACCCGTGATGATGTATTCCACCATCAGATGCTTGCGGAGAAAAGTTAAACCCTCATCAACCTGCGTGAACAAATCCGTATCCAAACTGAGGCTGTCGATAATGTCCGTCTCGGTCTTGAACCGCCCAATCTGCAAGGAGGTAATGGCAGAACTCCGGTCAACAAACAGCAGGTAAGCCGCAAACGTCAGTTTGCCATCCTTAACCAGTTCGTATTTTTGCAGGGTGGTAAACGGGTCTTCGTCAAAACGTTTTTGTTGGTGCTGCTCAATGCGCTGGATGAGCCGTACCACCTTATCCATCGACACATCGGTAAAATCGTGGCGCGGGTCGAGGTGATAATCCCAACTGGAATTGATGGTTTTCAGATGCTCATTGGCGATTTCATCCAGCGTCATCAGATGGTTGGAATTCTGCACGCGCTTGAAATAACGGCTCTTAAAAGCAATCGGCTTGATGGGTTGTTCGGTAACGCTGATTACGACCAATGTTTTGCCATCAAGCTCATGCGTTGCCATCTCCGGCAACACACTGGGGTAGGTATTATTCTTAATCTGGTTCAGCCAGTCTTTCACGGTTTCGGGGGTCAGTTGAACACCCAGCAGCTTGCCGTCATCCGCCACCCCAATAATGATTTGCCCACCTTGGGTATTGGCAAAGGCTACCACCGTTTCAATCACGGCTTTCTGAAACGAGGTTTTGAATTCGGTGTAATGATTCTCACCAGAACGGATAATGTCGGTGATGGGCATATCAAACGCGCTCTTACTCACAGCAGTTTCTCCAGTTCGGTGATCCCACTTGCCATCTTGCCGTGCAAAGTTTTGATGCGCGACAAAATCGCTTTAGGGTCGTCGTAGTGGGTTTCGGTATACACGACTTCTTTGTAGCGGTTGATGCTGAGGTCGTAATCCTTGGCGATGATTTCCGCCACCGGCACAACAAACGATTGCTCGGTGCGTTTGCGCGAATACTCGTCACTCTGCGGGCTGGGCAAGCTATGGAAACACTCGATCACATCCGGGATATTGTTCTGCTCATGCGTCGGCGTTTCGCCCTCTTTCACCAGCGGCGTGCGCTTGTCATCCAGCGAGAAACCATCCGCCTGCATGTCATAAAACCACACCTTATCCGTGCCGCCGGAATTGGTCTTGGTGAAAATCAGGATGGCGGTACTCACCCCCGCATACGGCTTGAACACCCCCGACGACAAGGAGATCACCGCATCCAGCTTATGCCCATCCACTAAATGCTGGCGGATGGTACGGTGTGAATTCGTCGAGCCAAACAGCACGCCATCCGGCACGATCACCGCCGCCCGTCCGCCGGTTTTCAGCAGCCGCAAAATCAGCGCCAAAAACAGCAACTCGGACTTTTCAGTCGGCGCTTTCTGCTTCTTCGCCGCACCCTCGTCCGCATCCTGCGCCTTACTCCGCGTTTTTTTCGCGGCAGGATTCTTCCCCAACGCCCGCAGTAAATCCGGCGCAATAATGTCGAAATCCACACTCCCCTTGAACGGCGGATTGGCAAAAATCAGGCTGAACGCCTCGCGCAAATTGGTATCACCCTGATCCTGCAAACTGTCACGGTAATGCACTGCCGGATTCTCAATGCCGTGCAGCAACATATTCATCGCCCCAATCCGCAGCATGTGCCGATCAAAATCAAAGCCGGTGAATAGGTGGTTATTGAAGTGTTCGCGGTGTTTGGGCAAAGCGTGCTGGTGGTGTTTTTTGACGTATTCCACCGCCGCCATTAAAAAGCCGCATGTTCCGGCGGCTGGGTTGCAAATCGTATCGGTAACTTTCGGCTCCATCAGTTCCACCATCATCTGGATGATATTGCGTGGGGTACGGAACTGCCCATTCACCCCCGACTGTTGCAGCTTGCCCAACAGGTATTCGTACAAATCGCCCTTGGTATCCTGATCATCCATGTTGATTTCATTGATGAGCTGCACCACCTGATCCAACAACTTGGCGGAGGGGATCATGAAAATGGCATCTTTCATGTGTTCGGCAAAACTGCCTTCGCGTTGCAGGCTTTTGATCTTGGGGAAGACCTTGGTCTGTACGATTTCAAACATCACATCCGGGTCTTTATCCTTGAAATTCGCCCAGCGCAATTCTGCTTCAGCTAGTGTGAACACCGGGTTTTCCAAGGATTCACCCGTGGCTTGCGCCTGACGTTCAGCATTGCGTTGCAACTCATCCAAGCGCCGGATAAACAGCAGGTAAGAGATCTGCTCGATCACCGAAATGGGGTTGGCGACACCCCCCGTCCAGAACATTTCCCATACCTGATCAACTTGATTGCGGATTTTGCCGGTTAACATAGTCGTCCTTGCTGTCAATGAGGCGCGATAACAAGCGAGGAAGATAGCGGTTGGACGGGGTTTCTACCAGCAAACTTTTTACCAACCTTAACGTTTCCCCAACCTTTAGCCAACCTTGATGGATTATGTTATCTATCAAGAGCCGTATAGAGGATTCGGCTTCACCTGATCAATTAGTCATGAGAGAGGAGAATAACCATGCAATACGCAAACCCCAATACTGAAGGCGCAGTCATTAACTTCAAAGAACGCTATGAAAACTTCATCGGTGGCGCAATGGGTTGCCCCGGTCAACGGCGAATACTTCGACAATATTTCCCCGGTCAATGGCAAGCCCTTCTGCCAAATCCCCCGTTCTAGCGCAGAAGACATCGAGCTGGCGCTGGATGCTGCCCACGCTGCCAAAGAGGCGTGGGGCAGAACCTCCGTTACCACCCGTTCCAATATCCTGCTGAAAATTGCTGACCGCATCGACGCGAATCTGGAAATCCTGGCCGTTGCCGAAACGTGGGACAACGGCAAAGCCGTGCGCGAAACCCTGAACGCTGACGTGCCACTTTCCTCCGACCACTTCCGCTACTTCGCAGGCTGCTTGCGGGCGCAAGAAGGCACGATGGGTGAAATCGACGAAAACACCGTCGCTTACCATTTCCATGAGCCATTAGGCGTGGTTGGTCAAATCATCCCGTGGAACTTCCCACTGCTGATGGCGTGCTGGAAACTGGCTCCGGCACTGGCGGCAGGCAACTGCGTGGTACTGAAACCCGCCGAACAAACCCCCGCCTCCATCCTGATCATGATGGAACTGATTGCTGACCTGTTGCCAGCAGGCGTATTGAACGTCGTCAACGGTTTCGGCGTGGAAGCAGGCAAAGCACTGGCAACCAGCACCCGTATCGCCAAAATCGCTTTCACCGGCTCTACCCCGGTCGGCTCACTGATTATGAAATACGCGGCGGAAAACATCATTCCTTCCACCGTCGAACTGGGCGGCAAATCCCCTAACATCTTCTTCGCTGACGTAATGGATCAAGAAGATGCGTTTGTCAGCAAAGCAGTGGAAGGCGCGGTACTGGCATTCTTCAACCAAGGCGAAGTCTGCACTTGCCCATCACGCTTGCTGATTCAAGAATCCATTTACGAAAAGTTCATCGGCATGGTGATCGAGCGTTCTGCACAAATCAAACGCGGCAACCCGCTGGATACCGAAGTCATGGTCGGCGCACAAGCTTCCCAAGAGCAGTACGACAAAATCCTCAGCTACATCCAAATCGGTAAAGATGAAGGTGCGGAAGTCATTACTGGCGGCGAGGTGGAAACGATGTCAGCGGAATACTGCGAAGGTTATTACATCCAGCCGACCTTGCTGAAAGGCACGAACAATATGCGCGTGTTCCAAGAAGAAATCTTCGGGCCGGTCGTGTCGGTTGCGACTTTCAAAGACGAAGCCGAAGCACTGGCGATTGCCAACGACACTGAATTCGGTCTGGGCGCTGGCGTGTGGACACGTGACATGAACCGCTCTTACCGCATGGGTCGTGGCATCCAAGCAGGCCGTGTGTGGACTAACTGCTACCACCTCTACCCAGCCCATGCGGCGTTCGGTGGTTACAAAAAATCCGGCGTAGGCCGCGAAACCCACAAGATGATGCTCGACCACTACCAGCAGACCAAAAACCTGCTGGTGAGCTACGACATCAACCCGCTGGGTTTCTTCTAAAACAAGTGCTAACTACAGGTGGCGGCGGATAGCCGCTGCCAGTTCGGCGGGCGGGACAGCGTGTTGCACCTGTTCCCGCACCTTGCCATCCTTGTCGATCACATAGAGGATGGCGGAATGGTCAATGGTATAAGCCATTGCCGAACCGGGCACTTCCACCTTACGGTAAAATGCCCCGTAACGTTGGGTAATTGCCAGCAAATCCGGCTGCGCCCCGCTTACGCCAATCAGGCTGGGGTGAAAATAGCCCACATAACGTTGGAGGTGTTCCAGCGTATCGCGTTCCGGGTCAACCGACACAAACAAGCCCTGCACTTGCTGCACTTCCGCTGGCGTCAACTGCGCCATTGCCCCTTTCAAGGTAGCCATCGAGGTGGGGCAAATGTCCGGGCAGGCGGTATAGCCAAAATACAGCACTACCACCTTGCCACGAAAATCAGCCAAGTTGACTGCGCCCTTAGCGGATTGCAGGGTGAAATCCCCGCCCTCTGGCAACGGTAATGGCGCATTGCTGGCAACCTCAGCCGTACCGAACCAGCCGCTCACGTACCACGCCGCACCACCACCGAGTGCTACCGCCAACAACAATCCCAAGTATTTGTTTCCACATAAGGCTCTACTCAATTGACTCATTTAGGTGTTAAGATATGCTTTATCAATGGGGCATACCTTGAAAAAAAGCAAGCAGGATAATATTAAAAACAATATCCTGTCCGTGGGACACGTTATCTGCGTACTATAAAAATGCATGTATTGCCAATGAATCTAGCCGATGAACCGCTAGCCAAAACCTTTCCGGTTGCAGCACTGCTGCACCTGCTGCTGATTTTCGGCGTGGGGTTCCTGCCGGAAATAAACTCTAATGACGCACTTTACGCCAGTGTTGGACATCACGTTGGTGCAAACCCATTCTGCGGAAGCGCCGGACAAGGTGGACTTCATCGCCCAAGCCAACCAGCAAGCCAGTGGCAGCGGTGATGAGCCAAACCGCCCGCAAAGCCCGTTGTCGTCGTTGCTGCCAGTGGAAACCAGCGGCGAATCCCCGCTGCAATCGGAAGCCAGCTCGCCGGATAGCCCCTTCAAGCTTACCCCGCAAATCCTCACCACCAAAGGCGAAACCTTCAAGCGCGAGGAAAAAGCCCCCGAACAGCCCGAAGAAGCCGAGGATGTGCCTGTTGCCGAAGAACGCAGCGATGCCACAGAGGAAATTGCCCAATTGCTCGCCGAAATGGATGAGGAAGAAGTGCGTTACGCCCGCCGCCCGCGCATCCACTTCATTGACGCAGTGAGTGCCAAAAGCGCGGTGGAAGCGGAATACATCGACGAATGGGTGAAAAAGATCGAGCGCATCGGCAATATCAATTTTCCCGAAGAGGCTATTGCCCGTAACCTCAGCGGTAAACTGATCCTCAATGCCACCCTCGACCATTCTGGGCGTGTCGTGGATTCACAAATTAGTCTATCATCAGGTTATGACGTGCTGGACAAGGCCGCGCTGCGCATCATTAAACTCGCAGGCCCTTACCCCGCATTGCCAGAGGAAATCCGCCTCAAATGGGATCAACTAAACATCACCCGCACGTGGATTTTCCACAGCGGGAGCCTGAATACCCAATAGCCAGAGCTTTAAGCCGGAATAGCCTGTGACCCAAGACATCCTCAACCTGCGCAACCATTTGCTGATCGCCATGCCCAGCATGGGTGACCCAAATTTCGACCATACTGTCAGTCTGATCTGCCAGCATGATGAATTTGGCGCTTTCGGGGTGACTATCAACCGCCCGCTGGAAATGACCGTCGGCGAACTGTTTGAACAGCTCGACATTGCGATACAAGACCCGCATATTTCAGGGCAATTTGCCCTCAGCGGCGGGCCGGTGCAAGCCGAACAAGGCTTCGTGCTGCATGATGGCGGGCGCAACTGGGAAAGCACCTTGCGCATATCCGACACCCTTGCGCTGACCTCATCCCGCGACATCCTGCAAGACATTGCCAATGGCAATGGCCCGCCACACTTTTTGCTGCTGCTGGGCTGTGCCGGCTGGAGTCCCGGTCAACTGGAACATGAAATCAAGGAAAACGCTTGGCTGACATGCCCAGCCACTGCCCCCATCCTGTTTGAAACCGCCTACAGCGAACGGCGGCGTGGCGCGGCGCTGACCTTAGGCATTGATGTCAACTTGCTCGGCATGACCGCAGGCCACGCATGAGCCACATGACCGTACTGGGGTTTGATTACGGCAAAGCGCGTATTGGTGTTGCTATCATCAATACCCTCACTGGCATTGCCACCCCCGAATCCACCATTCAGGCGCATGACGGCACACCTGACTGGAACGCCATTACCCGCTGCCTGCAAGAGTGGAAACCCGCCCGCTTGGTGGTGGGGATGCCGCGCAAACTGGATGGTTCCGACAGTGCCATGCAAGAACCGATTTTGCGTTTCATCCGCCAACTCGAAGGGCGTTATGCGCTGCCGGTTGACGTGGTAAGCGAACAACTGTCTTCCCTTGAGGCCGAGCAACGCCTCAAACAGGCACGGCAAGCAGGGCGCAAACGCAAAGTCCGCAAAGAAGAAATTGACCAAATAGCCGCCACTATCATTCTCGAAAGCTGGATGCAGGAATACACCCATGGACAACAAAAATTATAATATCGCCGCGCTGATCGACCAACTCGAACAGCAAACCCGCCAGTGGATGCAAGCAAAAGGCATCACTGAGCCGGTGATGGTCGGTATCCACACCGCTGGGGTGTGGATCGCACAAGAGCTGCATAAGCGCCTGAATATCGGGGAAAAACTCGGCGAATTAAGCGCCACGTTTTACCGCGACGATTTTAGTCAGGTGGGTTTGCACCGCCAGAATAAGCCGTCACGGATGCCTTTCGAGGTCGAAAACCGCCACGTATTGCTGGTGGATGACATCGTTTACACCGGGCGTACCCTGCGCGGGGCGATGAATGAGCTGTTTGATTTTGGGCGTCCTGCCAGCATCACCGCCATCGTGCTGATTGCACGCGGCGGGCGGCAATTGCCCGATGGAACCGCAAGTGGCGGTGTTGCATGAAGAGCCGGGGGCTGAATTCCGTTACCAAGTTACCGGCCCCACCCCACTGGTGCTGCAACTGGTGGCAGTTTAAGCCAACAATTTCTTGAGATATAAATCCTATTTCTCAGGGTCAACGCAAGGACGTAGTGTCTTGTGTGGCGCTTTGGCATGGTGAGGATTTAGCTTGCCGAGAACATCTTGCAGTGTTCCCATTGGGCAGAATACGCACCATGCCCGAGGGCGGGTTGCAATGCCTAACGGCACGGCAATCATGCTGGTAATCACACACATGCTGACGAATACGCCGCCCACTTCAAGCAAACTACCATCTGTAGCGACCATGTGATAGATGAAAATACTGATGAACAGACCAAACACAACCCAACGAAACCACTTGCGGGTAATTATTCGGGGATAAGGGTGATCAAGCGTCAGATGAGGCATGGCAATATCAAAAAATGCCCCTCTCGGACAAAAGTTGCCGCACCAATGCCGAGATTTGAAGTAAGAATAAACCATTAGAAAGAGCATCATTGCCAGCATCAGATACCCTAAAAGTGGGTAAAACAATCCACCGACTGAAATTAGTGGATAGAACCATACCATGATCCATTGTGACCGTTTGCCTTTGGATTTCTTTGACATTTTCAGTTCTCCTAATCTTTGCAACAGGAGATGTACAAGCCAGCTCCCTTGCTTGCGTGTCAGGAATTCAATGGGTTTGATTTAAATGCCTACCGTTTTACTTCGATAGATTATTAAATTCAATTAAATTCTATCGCATTTCTTAATTGGCATGGCGAAAAATATACTGCAAATATCAAGTTTTGAGCAGAAATCCATGAGTTGGCAGGCTTGACGTGGTGAGTTTCCCCGCCACGCCTGCCATATCATCCAATACTGTCGTTTAACCCAGCAATTCCTTCAAGAACTGTGGCAGTGCCGCGCTGCCATGATGGATGCCCGCATTGTAATACCGGGTCGGGAACGCCAGCGCTTCTGCCGCCGCTTCACGCGCAAATTCCACCTTGCCGCCTTTCGCCGCAATCGTGCAGCTCCACCAGCCGGTCGGGTAGCTCACCAACTGGAATTGGTGCAACTGGGTATCGCTGAAACCCGCTTTGCGCATGGTGTCGTGCATCGGCTTGATGATCTTTTCCGCGTGAACCAGCGGCGATTCGCTTTGCTGCACCAGCAAGCCGTTTTCGCCCAATGCCCGCCAGCAACCCCGGAAAAATTCTTCGCTATACAACACCGCACCGGGGCCTACCGGGTCAGTGCTATCGACGATCAGCACATCCAGCGAACCGGGTTCGGCATTGTTGATCCACGCAATCCCATCTTCAAACGCCAGGGTCGCACGCGGGTCATTGTTGGATTCGCACAGTTCGGGGAAGAACATTTCGCTGACGCGGGTAACACGCTCGTCAATGTCGATTTGGATGGCGGATTCGACTTCCGGGTGTCGCAGCACTTCGCGCAATGTGCCGCAATCACCGCCGCCGATAATGCACACCCGCTTAGGCGCTGGGTGGCTGAACAGCACCGGATGCGACATCATTTCGTGGTAAACGAAATTGTCGCGGGTCGTCACCATCGTGCAGCCATCCAGCGTCATCAGCTTGCCGAAGGTTTTGGTGTCGTAGATTTCCAGCTTCTGGAACGGGGTTTGCTCTTCGTGGATTTTGCCCGCATCCGTCAATTCCAGCCCGAAGATCGAGCCGGAATCGGATAATTCGGTGAACCAGTTTTGTTCGCTCATGGCTGCGCCCTTTAATTACAAAGGCGCTATGATGCCACAAGCACCCCGCTGGGAAAATCTCCGTGATGTGACGAAGCGATACTTATCGGGCAGTCGCTGCCACTACCCCATCAATGAACAATTGGATGGTCAGGGCGTGTACCTGCTATCAATATCCGTGCCGCGTGACCGAGACCACCGCCGCGTTGGTGCTGATGGTGATTCGCGGCGTACCGATGGAGCTGGTCACGGTGATCCGTTCATCTGGACATTTTCAATCTTGGTCAGATCAGGTACGGCATAGAAAAATACCAATGCTCCCCGCCTGAGTAAGTGCTGATGCTGGTCGCCTGCTGCTATCCAAACGGATCACCTGACAACCCGTTGCTGTCACACTCACACCCGCTGGTGTAGTCGGGCAAGTATCCAGGTAGTTTTGCACCTTATCGCCATCGGTATCGCGGTTATCTTGCGTATCGCAGGCGTCACCCAATTTGTCGCCGTCGAGGTCAGCCTGATCAAGGTTGGCTTTGGCAGGGCAGTTGTCGGAACTGTCCGGCACAGTATCGCCATCGGCATCCTTCACTGGCGGCGGGGTAACAGGTGGGATGATGGGTGTCGCCGTTACACTCACGGGAATGCTGGTGCTGCTGCTATTGCCGTTGCTGTCAGTTGCCGTCACGCTGACCGTGTAATTACCCGCTGGTACAGTATCCGCTACGTGCAGGCTGAGTTGATGCGTACTCGCGGCGGTGCTGCCTGCGGCGAGGGTGGCGCTAATGCCGGTGGGGGCAGAGACACTCACGGTGCTGGCTTCATCGAATGACAGCGTGGTGTCGCTGCTTTCCCCGGCGGTGATGCTCAGGCTCGGTACACTCAGCAAGCGTGGCGCAGCTTTGTCTGGCTTGGTTTCAAGATCCCCTAAGCCACCGTCAAATTGGTTGTAATGCAAAGTGTTTTTCTGCATGGCAAGCGCCGTCATGGCGTTGGCAGTGCCAGCAGCAGGGCGGGTGTAACGTTGTGCTTGCGGTTTCACCCAAGGCCAAGCCGGTGGTGACTTGCACATCGTCACGGTTGCCGTGGGTGCTTTTCGCTTCGGTAAACCAGTGGGTGTTATTGTCGCCGAGTTTATGTTCGTAGCGTACTTTGGCTTCGTAGTCGCCGCCTTCTTGCCAGTTTTGTACGCCAGCTTCGATCTTGCCTTGGTTGTCGGCGAGGTAATAATTGCCTGCTACGCCACCTGTGGCACGCACATCTTGCTGCCCGCCTTGTTCTTCCTCACGTATCCCGGCATTGACCAATACCTCTGCCTGTTCGCCCACGGCAAGGCGTTGCTTGGCGCTGACTTCCTGCCATTGTTTGCCCACGTAACGCTTGCTGCTGGAAAGGTCAGCGTCATCGCCTTGCCCTTGCTCGTATTCCACGGCACTGTCGCCAGTTTGTAGGCCGACGCGGACATTGCTGGCCTGTAATTCTTTATCGCCAAACTCACCTTGCAAGGCTTTGCTGGCGTTGGCGCTGGCATACCCAACACTGCCAACCAGCACGCGGTTTGCTTGGAATTGCCATGCAGCGGATGCATGGGTTGCTTGTGCGTCTGCGGTGAATTCGGTGTCGATTGCCCCTGCCAGCGTTTCATTGCCAGCCCCGACTTTGACGCTACCACCCGTACCCCAAATATCGTCTTGGGTAATGCCAATTTCAGCGGTGGGGCCATTCGATGGTTTTCACCTCGGCAGGCGGCGGCTTCAACAGGTTCGGCGGCTTGCGCGGCTTGGGTAGCACGCGCTTGCAAATCACCAAGTTGGAGTTTACCGCGCAAGGCTTCAGACTTGGCGGCGGCTTGGGCAGCAACCCGGTTGGCTACCGCCGCTTCGGCGGCCGCTTGCGCAGCCGCTTGGGCGGCAGCACGGGCAGCCACTTGAGCCGCTTGCCGCGCCGCTACTTCCGCCACACGGGCAGCTTGTGCCGCCGCATTCGCTTCAGCAGCCGCTTCATCCGCCACTTGGGCGGCGGCAGCATAAGCACTGGTGGTGTTCGGGGCAGGAGCAGGTTCGGCAGCAGCGTAGGCACTAGCATTCAGAAGGCTGATGATGAGCGTAGACGCAAGCAGTAAACGTACCGGCTGACGCGGCACAGCAAGGGGGATTGCAACCATAGATAAAAGCCCTGTAATGGATAATGACAAGATACAGAGCTGATAGACTTAATTTCCCCAGAAAAGTGCCGGAGTCTGGGGAAATTTTATTAAATTTTAAGCGAGGGGCTTAGTGGAATACCGGGGCAGCGCCAGAAACGCTCAAACCTTCTGCCCAGAAAAAGCTGTTGCCTTCTTCAGGGCGGTTGAGCAGCACCATCAGCACCACCCATTTGAGGCGGTCGAGGTTGAAATCTTCATCCTGCAATTCGAGTACGCGGTCGAGGATTTGTTCGCGGGCTTCGGGGCTGATGACGCCAGCATCTTCCAAAAACATCAGGTAGCCTTGGCATTCGCATCCAGCCAATAGCGTTCTTGCGGCGGAAAATAGGCGCGTGGCGGAACAGCGGTAGGTGACTTCCACGCGTTCGGCGTCGTCGCCCAGGCTTTCCAGCCAGTCGAAAGCGCGGGTAATTTCGCTGTTGAGGAAGCCCGCTTCCTGCAAGTAACCGTGCATGGAGGCGCGGTCTTCCGGGAGGTTGTCGCCCATCTCCGGGTAGTTGTCAAAAAGGTAGAAGAGAACGTCTAGCGTATTTTCTTTCATCAGTTTCCAGTTCCTGAACCCAGTCTCATGTAATGCCCACCACCACATGCCGCTACAAGGTTGTGCAGTTCGAGCATCAGCAGAATGGATGAAACTTCTTCTGCGGTCAAGCCTGTGTTCAGGATAATCTGGTCTATCGGTAGTGGTTCGTAGCCCAACGCATCAAGCACTTGCGCATATTCAGGATCAAAGGTATCACTGCCCGGTAGCATATCTGCCGCCGCCAGTGGCAGTTGGATGGGGGTATTCGGCGCTGCTTTATCTTGTTGCAACCAGACGTTGAGTTGTGGCGCAATTTCTTCCAGAACATCGTTGGCGGTTTCGACTAATTTTGCACCTTGGCGGATCAGGTGGTGGCAACCGCGTGCCAGCGGGTTGTGGATGGAACCGGGGATGGCGAACACTTCGCGCCCTTGTTCCATCGCGTGGCGGGCGGTGACCAGCGTGCCGCTTTGCAAGGCAGCTTCGACAATCAGTACGCCGAAACTCATGCCGCTGATAATGCGGTTGCGGCGCGGAAAATGCTGCGGGTGGGCGGGGATGCCGATGGGGAATTCGGAAACGATGCAGCCTTGGGCGACGATGCGTTCCGCCAGTTTGCGGTTGCGTAACGGGTAGATGATGTCGAGGCCGTTGCCGACTACCGCGAGGGTGTTACCACCGGCATCCAGCGCGGCTTCATGGCTGTGGGCGTCAATGCCGACGGCAAGGCCGCTGGTGACGGTTAAACCATTGGCGGCGAAATGGGCAGCGAAGGCGCGGGCGTTTTCCTTGCCGCCTTGGGTGGGGTTGCGGCTGCCAACCATGCCGATTTGCGGGTCATTAAGCAAATCCGGGTTGCCGAGTGCAAACAGTACTGGCGGCGCGGTGCGGATGCGTTTCAGCAAGGCCGGGTAACGGCTGTCTTCGGGGACGAGGATATGGTGGTCGTCGGCGGCTTCCAGCCAGCGCCAATCGGGGGCAGCGGCATCACGGGCTTGGGCGCGGTAGGCGGCAATGCCTTCCTTTTTCAGCCCCGCTTCCAACAAGGCATGGTCAGAAACCTGCAAGGCTTCCGCCGCGCCGCCGAAATGTTCGACGATGCGGCGCAGGCTGCCAGGGCCGATGCCTTTGGCCCGCCAGAAATGCAGGCGGGCGCGGAGTTCTGTGTCAGCTAGCATAAGCAAAGGGGATACCCGAAGTGTGATAAAACCGCGATTGTCCCCTACACCTCGCTGTTTACGCAAACAAATCAGCCGGAAGCAGCGGTTCAGCAGCATAGAGGGCATCCCGCCCACTGTGTTAGAATCTGGGCAAAACCACCGTTACACAGGGTATTTATGACCGAACGTACTGCCAGCGTGGAACGCCACACGCTTGAAACCCAAATCCGTGTCACCATCAATCTGGATGGCACGGGCAAATCCCGTTTTGATACCGGGATTCCCTTCCTCGAACACATGCTGGATCAGGTCGCCCGCCACGGCATGATCGACCTCGACATCGAATGCAAGGGCGACAAGCATATCGACGACCACCACAGTGTGGAAGATATTGGCATCACCTTGGGGCAAGCTTTCGCCAAAGCGGTGGGTGACAAGAAAGGCATCCGCCGCTACGGGCACGCTTATGTGCCGTTGGATGAAGCCCTTTCCCGCGTGGTCATCGACTTTTCCGGCAGGCCGGGACTGGAACATCAGGCGGATTACCTGCGCTCACACATTGGCGCGTTTGATACCGACCTGTTCTACGAATTCTTCCAAGGCTTTGTGAACCACGCGCTGGTGTCGTTGCATATCGACAACCTCAAAGGGCGTAACGCGCACCACATTGCCGAAACCATTTTCAAAGCCTTCGGGCGGGCGTTGCGCATGGCGTTGGAGCTTGATCCGCGTATGGCGGGGATTATGCCGTCCACCAAGGGGAGTTTGTAATGCAAACCATCGCCATCATCGACTACAACATGGGCAACCTGCACTCGGTGGAACGCGCCGTTGCCCACGCCGCAGGCAGCAATGCCAGCGTCATCATCAGCGCCGACCCGGATGTGATCCTCAAAGCCGACCGTGTGGTATTTCCGGGGCAAGGTGCTGCGCGTGACTGTATGCGCGAACTCGAAACCCGTGGCATGGCGGAAGTGGTACGCGAAGTCATCCAAACCAAACCGTTCCTCGGCATTTGCATGGGGATGCAGGTATTGATGCAGCATTCCGAAGAAAACGGCGGTATCGAATGCTTGGGGCTGTACGAAGGCAATGTGCGCTATTTCGGCAACGTGCATCAGGAAATCGGTGTGCGCCTGAAGATTCCGCAAATGGGCTGGAACCAGATCTGGCAACAGATGGAACACCCTTTATGGAAAGGCATTGCGGATGGGGCACGGTTCTATTTCGTCCACAGTTACTATGTCGAACCAGTCACGCCTGAGCTGATTGCCGGGGCGACTGAATACGGCATCAGCTATGCCTCGGCGCTTGCCAAAGACAATGTGTTTGCGATTCAGGCGCACCCGGAGAAATCCGCTGATGATGGCCTGAAATTGTTGGAAAACTTTGTCAATTGGCAGCCGTAGGGCGCAGCTTTCTGCTTTTCCTTGCCCAACTGTAGTTGCCACTGTTTGGCGGAATCACGGATCGCGGCATCGTCGCTGCTTGCGGCTTTGCCATAGTGGCTGGCGGCTTCCGTGAGGCTTTTCTCGACGCCCCAGCCGTTGTGGTAGGCTCTGCCTAACCACAGATCTGCGCCTTTATCCCCCGCCTTGCTTTCGGTTTGCAAGAATGCCAAACAACTTTTTTGTTGCGCCGGGTCATTGCTAGCCAAGCTCTCGCCAATGGCGGCAGGGGATGCTTCAGCCCCATTTTTTGTGCAAGCTCGCCGTGATGGCTGGGGATTGCCACGGTTGTGTTCAGCCGTTGCCGCAGACGCTGGGTTGCTGCTGATTTTGGCGGCAAATGGGCCAAACGAAAACAGGTAGCTGCCAATCAGCAGTGCAGCCAGTGCGACAAAGATAATGATCTGGCTTGCCCAGAAACGGTCGATTCTCATGGTGTCACCTTAGGTTTTGGCATGATCAGCACATCACCTGTTTCCAATAGGTTGGGGTTGGGGATGCGGTGTTTGTTCAATTCCCAGATCGTTTTCCATGCGGTGGCGGTGCCAAGTTTCGCAGCCGCAATCTGACCTAAGGTATCGCCTGCTTGGATGGTGTAGGTATCGCTGCCTTCCGGCACGTCCTTGGAAATCTTGAAGGGCAAGTAGTGTTTGATTAAATCCGCATAAGCACTGGATTCCTTGATCTTCGTGAGTGCCGTGTTGACGGCAGCACGCATGTCATCGTTACCTTGTTTGATGCCAATGGCGTAGGTGCTGTCGTTCAGGTTGAATGCGGCAATTTGCAAACTACTGCTAAACGGTTTGATTTCTTCAACGGCAAACGGGTAATCGTAAATGATGGCATCGACATCCCGCTGTTCCAGATGACGGAACCAGCCTACCCCTTCGTAGGTCACCAGTGCTTTCTTGTCGGGGATGTTGGTCGTTGATCCACTTGATGACGGCGGGATCTTCGTAAGCGCCAATGGTCTTGCCACGTAGTTGTTTGATGTTTTTGATCGGGCTGCCACGGGGAACAATGAGGCATTGACCGAAGTCCAGATAGCTATCCGACCAAGCGATACCCTCAATGGAATCATCAGGGATGTAGCCCCCCATCACCATGTCAGCCTTACCTTCAACCGCCAAACCGGGCAGCTTAGAATAATCATCTTCAACCGCTTTCACTGCCGGAATGCCCAGCTCTTTGGCAACGAGTAGCGCAAGGTGGTAATCGAAACCGTCTTCCTTGCCTTCTTCATTGACCCAATACATGGGTGGGAAGTCAGGTTCCATTGCTACCCGCAAGACCCCCGCCTTTTTGGCGGCTTCCAGTACATTGCCCGTTTCAGCCGGTTTGGTGGTTTCCGCTGGGGCAGCCGTCGGTGGCGGTGGTGGCGGGACAGCCGCCATTAGTCCTGTAGCGAAACATAGCAGGGCAATGCCGCAAGGCCAGATGAATTTCCGCATACCAATCTCCGGTTTTATGATGGCTAGTTGACACTGCCAGCAGTATAGATCAGTCCGACTTAAAGGCTTTGCACTGCTAAGACAAAAGGTAGATTCTAGGGAATTGGCAGCCTTAACGGCTTGTATAAGTGTTTGATAGATTAAATCTATTAATGAACATAAACTTTCCTATTGATTCCTTGACCTATCTCAAGCACTATCCGGTTAACGCTGTATTTCAGTAATTCATTATTTAGTTACGTACTGATATGACTACCCAGACAAATCAAGCAACCGAAATCAAAAGCACCACCTGCTACATGTGTGCTTGCCGCTGCGGCATCAATGTCCACCTCAAGAATGGCGAGGTGAAGTACATCGAAGGCAACCCGGATCACCCGCTCAATAAGGGCGTGATTTGTGCCAAGGGTTCGTCCGGCATTATGAAGCAGTATTCCCCCGCCCGCCTGACCATGCCGTTGCGCCGCAAAGCCAATGCCACCCGTGGCGAAGGCCAGTTTGAAGCGATTACGTGGGAAGAGGCTTTCGACACCCTCGAAACCCGTCTGCGCCACATCCGCGCCACTGACCCGAAAAAGTTCGGGCTGTTCACCGGACGTGACCAGATGCAAGCCCTCACTGGCTTGTTCGCCAAGCAATTCGGCACGCCGAACTACGCGGCGCACGGTGGTTTCTGCTCGGTGAATATGGCGGCGGGCATGATTTACACCATCGGCGGTTCGTTCTGGGAATTCGGTGGCCCCGACCTGCACCACGCGAAATTGTTCGTGATGATCGGCACGGCGGAAGACCACCATTCCAACCCGCTGAAAATCGAGCTGGCGATTTCAAACGCAACGGCGGGCGCATGATTGCGATCAACCCGGTGCGTACCGGTTATGCAGCGGTGGCGGATGAGTGGATTCCGATCCGCCCCGGCACGGATGGCGCATTGTTGCTGGCGATTACCCGCGAAATCATTGAGCAAGGCTTGTACGACCGCGACTTCGTGGTGAATTACACCAACGGCCCCGAACTGGTCAATATGGATCCGAACAACCGTGAATACGGCATGTTCCTGCGCTTTGAAGTGCCGTTGGAAGAAGGCTGTTTCGACCCGCAAAACAAGCTGTGGTGGGATAAAGACCTCAATAAGCCGATTTCAACCCACACACCGGGTGCTGACCCGTTCCTCATCGGCGAATTCAAGCTCAAAGACGGCACGCCGGTCAAACCGTCGTTCCAATTGCTGCGCGAGCGCGTCGAAGCGTATACCGCCTGAATGGGCGGAAGACATTACCGGCATCCCGGCTGCTACCATCAAGCGGCTGGCGCATGAGATGGGCATTACGGCGCGTGACCAGAAGATTGAGCTGCCGATTGCGTGGACAGATGTGTGGGGCAATGAGCATGATCACGTCACCGGCAACCCGGTGGCGTTCCATGCGATGCGTGGCTTGGCGGCGCATTCCAACGGTTTCCAAAGCATCCGCGCCCTGAGCATTTTGATGTCGTTGCTGGGGACGATTGACCGCCCCGGTGGTTTCCGCCACAAAGCGCCGTATCCGCGCCCGATTCCGCCTTGCCCGAAAACGGGTACGTCGCCGGATGCGGTCAAGCCGAATACCCCGCTGGATGGGATGCCGCTGGGTTGGCCTGCTGACCCGGATGATTTGTTCGTCGATGATGCGGGCGAGCCGGTGCGGATCGACAAGGGTTTCTCGTGGGAATACCCGCTGTCGGTACACGGCTTGATGCACAACGTCATTACCAACGCATGGCGCGGCGACCCGTACAAGCTCGACACCTTGCTGATTTTCATGGCGAATATGGCGTGGAACTCGTCGATGAACACCACCGAAGTCCGCGACATGCTGCGTGACAAGGATGAAAACGGCGAGTACAAAATCCCGTTCCTCGTGGTGTGCGATGCGTTCCATTCGGAAATGACTTCGTTTGCCGACCTGATCCTGCCGGATACCACTTATCTGGAACGCTACGACGTGATGTCGATGCTGGATCGCCCGATTTCTGAATACGACGGCCCGGTGGATTCGGTGCGGATTCCGATTTTGCCACCGACCGGGCAGTGCAAGCCGTTCCAAGAAGTGCTGATTGAGCTGGGTTCACGCCTTGGTTTCCCGGCATTCACCGACAAGGATGGCAAGCGCAAATACCGCGATTACCCGGATTTCATCGTCAACTTTGAAACCGCACCCGGTTCCGGCATCGGCTTCCTGAGCGGCTGGCGCGGGCAGAGTGGCGAAAAGACCATGCGCGGCGCACCCAACCCCAACCAGTGGGAACAGTACGCCAAGAACAATTGTATGCACCACCATGTGATGCCCAAGTCTTACCAGTACATGCGTAACTGGAATATGGGCTACCTGAAGTGGGCGCAGGAAAACGGCATGACCCGCCACGCCGAACCGATCAATATCCACCTGTATTCCGAGGTGCTGCACAAATTCCGCCGTGCCGCACAAGGTGTTTCGCACGGCAAGCAGCCGCCGGACGGTTGCGCAAACGGGTGGAACGCTTCTTCGATGCGCTGCCGTTCTACCACGAGCCGCTCGAAAACGAGATGATCAACAAGCAAGCATTCCCGCTGAGCGCCTTGACCCAGCGCCCGATGGCGATGTACCACTCGTGGGATTCGCAGAATGCGTGGTTGCGCCAGATTCATGCGCACAACTACTTGCACATGCACCCCAGCGTCGGCGAGAAAAACGGCTTTGAAGACGGCGATTGGGTGTGGGTGGAATCGGTCCACGGGCGGGTGCGTTGCCAAGCGCGTTACTCGCAATCCGTCGAGCCGAACACGGTGTGGACATGGAATGCGATTGGCAAAGCCTCCGGCGCGTGGGGTCTGGAAAAAGATGCCAACGAATGCACCCGTGGCTTCCTGCTCAACCACATCATCGGCGAAGAGCTGCCCAATCAGGCGGAAGGCGAACACCTTTCCAACTCCGACCCGATTACCGGGCAGGCGGCGTGGTTCGATGTGCGGGTGAAGGTGTACAAGGCGGAAAAGCATGAGCAAGGTTCGACCTTCCCGCAGTTCCCGACCCAGCCGCGTTACCCCGGCATGGCGAAGCCCGTCGGCAAGTGGCTGAACTTCGTCGGCGGTGCGGGCAACTTCAAGAATATGTTCAAGGGGCGTTGATATGACTCAGTTAGCGTTGGTCATTGACCTGAATGTGTGCGTGGGTTGCAGCGCCTGCGTCACCAGTTGCAAGGAATGGAACACCTCCGGCGAAGCGGGCGGTGGGATGTCGGACAAAAACCCGTATGGCAAAGACCCGACGGGGACGTTCTTCAACCGGGTGCAAACTTTTGAAGTCGGCGAATACCCGAATGTCGAAACTGTCCACTTCCCGAAAAGCTGTTTGCATTGCGAAGATCCGCCGTGCGTGCCGGTTTGCCCGACCGGTGCAAGCTACAAGCGTAAGGAAGACGGCATTGTGCTGGTCGATTACGACAAGTGCATCGGCTGCAAATACTGTTCGTGGGCTTGCCCTTACGGTGCGCGTGAAATCGACGAGAAGCAGAAGGTGATGAAGAAGTGTACCTTGTGCGTTGACCGCATTTACGACACTAGCTTGCGCGAAGATCGCCGTAAACCAGCGTGTGTACTTGCTTGCCCAACCAGTGCGCGGCTGTTTGGTGATGTGCATGACCCGATGTCAGAAGTGTCGTTGGCAATCAGCGAACGCGGTGGTTATCAGTTAATGCCAGAATGGGGGACACGCCCGTCTAACCATTACCTGCCTCGGCGTAAGATCAAGTCACAGGTGACGGATGAATCCTTGCACCGCATTGATAACCCGTTGAAGAAAGAAGAACAGCGCACGCCAGTCAGTACCGACTTGCCATCGCTCGACGACTTCTTGTTCTAAGGAGATTAGGTTTATGCATCCTGCTTTTTCGGTTATTTTCCTGACCACGCTGATTGGCGCGGGTCAGGGCTTGTTTCTGGCGCTGTATACGGGTCAGGTTTACAACGCTTTCGGCGTGGTCGGTGAAGAAGTGCCGGTCAATATGTACCTTGCCGGTACGTTTATCGTGATGTTGCTGATGGGCTTGGGGCTGTTTGCGTCCTTCTTCCATCTGGGGCGGCCTGAGCGGGCGTGGCGGGCGGCAACCATGTGGCGGACTTCGTGGCTGGCGCGTGAGGTGATTGTATTGCCTTCATTCGCGGGTGCGGCGTTTATCTGGGGCGCGTTGCACTACATCGGGTTTGACCCGGTGGTGGCGACGACCGGGACGCTGGAAGTGAAACTGTCGCTGATTGTGGGCTTGGTGGCGGGGCTGTTGGCGCTGTTGCTGTATGTTTGCACGGCGATGATTTACGCTGCGATTAAATTCATTCAGGAATGGGCGTCGCCGTTGACGGTGGTCAATTATACCCTGTTGGGGCTGGCATCTGGCTTTATGCTGGCGGCAGCACTGGGCGCGGCGTATGGCAGTGGCTTGGTGGATGCGTATGCGCTGTGGGCCTTGGTGTTTACCCTGCTGGGTTTTGCTACGCGGATGTTTTCACTGCGGCGCAATGGGCGCATCAAGCGCAAGAGTACCGCTTGTACCGCCATTGGGGTACGTCACCCGAAGATTCGCCAGATTTCACAGGGGGCAATGGGCGGCTCATTCAATACCCGTGAGTTTTTCCATCATAAAAGCCCGCAGTTCTTGCAGACGGTTAAGGTATTTTTCCTGATTATGGTGTTTATTGTGCCGGTGACCTTGCTGGTGATTGGCTGGTCGAACCATGTGATGGTGGTGCTGGCGGCGGCGGCGCTGATTCAGTATGTGGGGTTGCTGGCGGAACGTTGGTTCTTCTTTGCGCAGGCGAACCATCCGCAGAACCTTTACTATCAGGCGACTTGATTTGTAGGCTGACTTGCAGAGATTAAAACGCCCGCCGTTGCGGGCGTTTTGATCGGGGTTGCCGAGTGGAATGAGGACGCCCGCTAATGCGGGCGTTTCTGGCAAAAAAGCACGTACATACGGCACAGCAGGAATACAAGGGCGAAGCCCTGAACGGCAGCGGATCTAGCCAAGGCAGCCAAGCAATCAGGTTCACACGAATCACAACTATACGCTTGGCGCGAGACAGGAACACGCCAAAACGGTGAGTGACAGTCAAACGGCTTGGCAGCCGAAAACGTCAGTTTGAAACGTCAACCCGCCCAGCAGGCGAGGACTTGTCGAGCTTAAGATGATGCGGCGACGTGCTTGGGGCAACAACTCGACGTGATGTACGCATACGACGATAGATGGCATCGGATTCAGTTTTCGATCAGCGGAATGGGGCGCGTGGTTTTGGTCTTTCACGCAGTGGCTACTATGCGTGGTTGCAGCGCTACCCCGACCAGCCGTCGTCGAACAACGGCACTGTTGGATAACCGCGTCAAGGCATTGTTTGGTACCGCACAAATGCGTTTTTTGGGCAGGCATGACATCCGCAGAATATCTACTATGTGGCAACGTGACAAGCTAAAAATATTTAGCTAAGCTAAATCGAACAGAATTTCATTGTTTGGAATCAATGTGTTGCATCGATTCCAAACTAAAGCCAAGCTGATTCTGCAAACTCCATTTGGCATTTCCCCCCTTTCCCTCCTTGATTAAAGATCGTCCTCTCTTTGGTCATCTCTCTTGAATTCAAGTACAAGTAATAGGTTCCTGATCCTGTTTTTCTTTTGTGCGTACTCTAAAACATCTGGGAGCTTATCTAATAGCAACCGCTCAATATCCGCCGGAGATGCCTCTTTCCATTCCCGTAAATACTGAATGATAAGACTTTTGTAATATACCTTGTCGAATGCACGGTTTCGGATATAGGCGGCTTTTCCTTCCGTTGCCTGCGCGACTGCTGCGGCAACATAAAGGTTGGGACGCCTCCCTTCCACCAGTTTGCGGCGCTTGAGTAGGCGGAACTGCTCATCTGTCAATACTTGCCCTTTTTGTAAACAGTCGAGTGCAACGACTTCGTGCAGCAGCAGGTCGGTATTGTTCATCAAAGCACGGGTATAGTTTTCGTTCAAAATCTTGCCGTATAAACGCACTCGTACCAGTTGCGGGTCATGCAAATCATAATCCGGCAGCGGGAAGAAACGCTCCCGTTGCTTGCTGAACACGCGCCGGATACCGCTGCCAATGGTGTCAATCATCTGGAGTTCGACCATCGCTTGGGCAAGGAACGGATTACGGTATTGGTCTGGTGGTGAATCGTGTTCAATCACCCATTCCACCGAATCAGGGAGGAATTTCCCCATGTTGGTGAACAGCAGGGAATCTTCCTGTTCCACCACATTGATGCGCCCACCCAAAGCGTAATCCTGATGGGCAATGCAGTTGTGCAGTAACTCGCGGATCACCCATGAATCGTATTGGCTGACTTCGGTTGGCAGCAGGGTATTTTCCCGCAGGTAACGGTAAGTCAGGTTGCGTACCTTGGCAAACAAGGCATCGGTATTCAGCAAAAAGGGTGGGCCGAAATGCTGATAATCGCGATCATTACCTTGGGCATCTTTCAATACCCACGTCATTTGGGCTTGCGCGGGTGATAGCCAGCGGACGGATTCAGGTCGCCCCAACAACAGGATTGCGGTGTTGGTAATGCGCCCAGCAATGGTGATTTTGGCTTTGTTGAGGAAAATCGTGTCATTCCAGCTATCGACCTGTTCAGCCAGATGTGGGTGTTTTTCTTGGTATTGTTGGCGTGCTTTCAGAATAGCTTGGGGCAGTAAATCTCCAAGGTGATCGGCGATGGTTTGGGCTGACCAGTCCGGGCGAGCAGGATGGCGGATACGTTCAAGCTCTGACAAAGACAACGGGGGAGTGCATTCCGCCCGTAGAAATGGCCTTCCCATGCGTTGGTATCCCGTGGGGTGGGGGATTTCAAACATGAGTACCCAGCTTGGGCGCGGATTCGGAGTAGCGGCGGTAGTTTGTCGGCATTTCCTTTAGAACCACTTGGGCGGTCGTGGTAGTGTGCGTGTTGACACCAAAAATCAGCCAGCCTGCGGTTTGCCGATTCAGGTTTGCCTCGTTGCTGAGAGCAGAAAAATACTTGCCCAGTTTGGTGAAGTCGAAATTTTCCTTGGCTTCCTTGAACTCCAGCCACTCGGTTTCTGCTGGAAGTGCCAACAAACGGGATAGTAATTGGAGAAGCTCTACCTGTGTTTTCATGGGGTTTTCCTGTTCGTTTCACCGCGGCTCTGACAGCTTGCTCATCATAACAGACAGGGAAAAGAACTAACCCCTGATGTTTTGTCAGTGTAATGTTAGTATGCGGGCACTTCATTTCAGCAATACAACAGACAGGGTGCAGCGTGGCAATCAAACCAACTATCTACAAGGCCAGAATTGCGTTATCGGATATGGAACGGGATTACTACGACTCCCTGAACCTGACCATTGCCCAGCATCCCTCCGAAACCATTGAACGCATGATGGTGCGTATGCTGGCCTATTGCCTCAATGCACAGGAAGGGATTGAGCTGACCAAAGGCTTGGAAGATGCCGAAGAACCGGCAGTTTGGGTACGCACGCTGGATGACCAAATAGCACTGTGGATTGACTTAGGTGAGCCGACCCCGGAACGGGTAAAAAAGGCCACCAGTCGGGCGCGGGCGGTACGTGTCTACAGCTTTAACAGCAAGTCGGATGTCTGGTGGTCACAAAATGTGAAAAAGTTTAGCCAGTTGGATGCCTCATTTTACCGTTTCCGGTGGGAGGAGGTGGAAGCACTGGCTGCATTGGTGAAGCGCACGATGGATTTGTCGGTCACGATTAGCGGCGATTCCGCCTATGTCGCGGGTGAGAATGGTGAGGTGGAGCTTCACTGGGAAGTGTTGCAGGCGCGGTAGTCTGCTGCTCAAGCAAACTTCAGTTCCTGTTGTATGGGTATTCCCGCTGGCATTACTTCAGATTCCCTGCAAAGCCGATTCAAGAAATCCACTATTGACAAACCTAGCTCATACGCCATGTTTGCAGGAACGGCATTACCAATCTGCTTGTATTGCGAAGTCAACGCCCCTTTGAATTGCCAATCATCCGGGAAGGTTTGGATGCGGGCATATTCGCGCACCGTAAACGGGCGGGTTTCTTCGGGGTGGCAGCGTTCGGTCTGTTTTTGGGCAGGTGCGCATGTCAACGTGAGGCAAGGTTCATCCCAATGCATCCGACGCGCCATTCCGGTTTTACCGCCGCCGAGATAAAAACTTTGCATCATGTAGGTCTTTTGCACATCTTCTGGCAAATCACGCCAGTAACCGCCGGGTGGGACTTGTGCCATGACGGCAGCCTTTTTCGCGGGATAGCCTTGCCCAGCCGAAACAGGCGCATCGCAGGGGAACAGTTCGCCTGCTTTCAACGCATCTTTGAGCGTGTAGATTTTCTGGTAGGGGCGAGGCCAGTTAAATTTGACCAATCCGGCAAGATCGTTGCGGATGCCGACCAGCAATAAGCGTTCACGTTTTTGCGGCACACGGTAGAAAATGGCTTTCATCAGGTGCGGTTCAAGCAGTGTGTAGCCGAGTTCGTCAATGACAGAACGGATGTTTTCCAGTGTCTTGCCGTCGTCGTGGTTGAGCAAGCCCCGCACATTTTCTGCCATGAACAGCTTGGGATTGGTTTCTTTGATGGCACGGGCGAACTCGAAAAACAGTGTGCCACGGGCATCTTCAAAGCCCATTTTCTTGCCAATGTAGCTAAATGCTTGGCAGGGAAACCCGCCTGTCAGCAGATCAATCTGATCACGGTAAGGCATGAAATCTAACTCAGCAATATTCGCACATTGCACATTCCAACGGGGGCGGTTGGCCTTGAGTGTGGCACAGGCATCCTTGTCAATGTCATTGAATAAAATGGTTTCCAGTCCCGCTTTTTCCAAACCAATTGCCAAGCCCCCCGCTCCTGCAAACAATTCAATCGTTCTGTAGGCATGGGTGGTAATGATGTCTGCCCGTTTTGAATCGTCGAAGATAAAGCTCAGTTCCTCGAACTGGCGCAATTGCTCCTTGCTGTAAAAACGGTAATTGTTCATCGGGTTACGGATGGAGGGCAGCTTCCCGCTATTGTCCCAACGGCGCAGGGTTTCTTTGGAAACGCCCAACATATCGGCGACTTGTGCAACAGAATAGAGCTTGCCCATCAGGCGGCTACCTTGAACGAGGCAGTATGCCCCATGCAGCCCGTTTCTAAGATTGCCTGCCCCAACATCTGGATGACGGGTACAGAAACGCTATTGCCTACCAGTTTCATCCAGCGGGGGCGGGATTCTGGCAATTGGAAATCTCGCGGGAAACCTTGAATCAGGCAGGCTTCTTGCTTCGATATTTTCCTAAACAGTTTGGGGTGAAAAATTTCCTGTAGAAAGGCTTGTTTGTAGCCTTCTTCCGTGTCGGCCTCAATGTCTTTCAGAGCTACGAAATCATTGGTGTCGCTTGCTACCAAAGTGGGAAAAGCTTCAGATTTGGGTAGAAAAATACGGTTGATGCCCTCAATGCCTGTGCTGATCTTGGTGTAGCGGAATTCATAGCGCACTTCGCCACAAGTCAGCACCCCTTTCGTAACCAGTGTGGGTATAACTTTATCCAAGGGCACTTTTATCTTTTTTAGTTCGCGGCACTCCTTCAGGGAATCTAGCGTAATTTCTCCAGCCTCCACGTGCCGTAACACTAACCGTTCACCGTGGGTTAGGGGCAGATCCCCATGCGGTTTGACAACATAGGCGTAATCCACGGTTTTCAGGATGCCCATTGTTACCAGCGTCTCCAATTCTGCTGGTTCTATGGATGAGTCCAAGCCTTGCAAATGCGTGAGTGACAGTGGATTGCCATCCAGTTTGCCATAAGTACGTTTGCGGCGGTTACGTAACATCAACAGGCAAATATGCTTCTGCCTATCTGTCGTAGGGAGCAAATCCCATGAATGGATGGTGGTAGGGCCGTTGCGAATGTCGTTGAACAGGAAAAAGTCGTTCATGCCGCTGAGCTTGCGGTAACGGCGTTTGTCCTGTAATGGGTTGCCGAACAGGTCAGTCATTGCACCTGCTTCCACTGCTTGTGGTTTGCCCATTTCACCTTGCAGCACGTCAATGAGTTTTAAGGTACTTTTTTGTGGGCTGGGAAGTTGGAATTTCTTCAAGTGGGCTTCATGCTGGAATCCAACGATATAAACCCTTACCCTGTCTTGGGGTACGCCGTAATCTGAGGAGTTCAGCACAAAATGTTTGGCGAAATAACCTGCTTGGCGGATACGGGTGAGGATGTAGGCCAATGCGCCTTGGTTACGCGGGTCTGCCAACCCTTTGACATTCTCAAAAATAAAGGCTTTGGGGCGGGACTGGTTGAGTAAATACAACGTGTCATTCCAAAGTTGCCCCCGGTCATCATCAAAGCCGAGGTTCTTGCCTGCAATTGACCAGCTTTGGCAGGGGACACCCGCCGTTAGGATGTCATGGGCTGGCAAGTTTTTTACCTTGGTGATGTCACCTAAGTTAAGGTCGGTATCTTCCCCGAAATTGGTACAGTAGGCGTTAATGGCATCGTTGTGGATTTCGCTAAAATGGACACATTCCCCCCCAAGTTACTGAGGGCAAGCCGGAAACCACCAATTCCGGCAAATAAATCAATGAAAGTAAAACGGCGGCTCATTTCAGCAGGTACTCCCCATTGTCGATAGGGGGTTCGATGCCGAGAAACTCCCGATAAATCCGCTCCCGGTATTCTTGCCCTAACTGATTTACCTCATGGATAAAGTTGGCATAAGCCCCCTCACCACCGATGAAATCCCAGAATTCGTTACCAATCAGTACACAAGGATCGTTGCACATGTCGAACCAACGCTTCGGGAATGACCACTGGTAATCCTCCTTGTGCAAGCCGTAAGGGTTATAGGGTAAGGCGTAATAAGCGCCATCTACGGGTGAGCCATCCATCGCCAGCAGTTTGAACATCTTCTCCTTGCTGACCTTGGTCTGATCGCTATTGGGCAATGGGCCTTTCAGTTCAAAAGCATAGCGTTTGCCAGTCGTCGGGTTATGCACGTAGACATCACACACCACTGATACCGGGATGGGGTTGCCTTTCCCTGCCTTGATGTAGTCCAGTTCTTCCTGCCAGTTGGGCAATACCCGGTTTTTCCCTTTGGCTGCATGTTCCAGCCTGTTTAGGGCTTCTTGGATACGCCGCAGGCTTTCATTCCCGACATTGCCGTTGATGGAATGACTCATCAGGCATTCTCCATGAGCTTCCTTGGCAACCACTTGGGCAAGTTTCTCCCATACGCCACCAAAAGGAGTGACAAAACGCCGCTCAAAGTGTGAGCCTTTAAAAATCTCATCCGGGACGAGCGCAGCATACAAGGGTTTGAGTGAATGGTGCTTTTCTTTGATGAACGGGTCTTCAACCAGCACTTTGTGCATTACCCGATCCATCATCGTACTGACAGCCATTTGGATAGCGGCGGCAACTTTGGCTTTATTATCCATTTTTTCCTAAAATACCTTAAACAACTTTATACATGGTTACTATTATATGGTCGACCGTATCGACAAAGCTACCCGTTCGCGCACGATGGCAGCCATCCGTAGCCGGGACACGAAACCGGAGAGATGGGTGCGTTCCGAACTGCACAAACAAGGTTTCCGCTTCCGCCTGCACAACAAAAAACTGCCCGGCTCACCTGACCTCGTGTTGCGCAAATACAATGCAGTCATTTTCATCAATGGTTGCTTCTGGCATCAACACCAACACTGCAAAGTGGCACATATTCCCGAAACACGGCGGGAATTTTGGGAAAAGAAGTTTGCCCGCAATGTGGCGCGTGACCAAAAAGTACTTTACCAACTCAAGGTTATGGGTTGGCGGGCAGCAATCGTTTGGGAATGTGGGTTGAAAAAGAAAATAGAGGATGAAACCCTTCAGCAGCTTGCTGGTTGGCTAAGGGGTTGTAGCGAATATATCGAGATACCAGCACCTTACCGCTCATAGCACCGACTCCAACATCTTCAAACTCAACAACACCAGCAGCACCGCAAACACTTTTTTCAGCGTCCCCACTGGCAATGAATGCGCCAGATTTGCCCCCACCCGCGTGGTAAACGAACTGGTCAGCGCAATCAGCACCACCGCAGGCCAATAGATAAACCCAACGGTATGTTCCGGCAAGCCCGCCACGCCCCAGCCATTGAGCAAATACCCTGCCGTCCCCGCCAGTGCAATCGGTAAGCCAATCCCCGCCGAAGTCGCAATCGCATTCCTGATATTGACGTTGCACCACATCATGTACGGCACGGACAGTGACCCGCCGCCAATCGCCACCAGCGCGGAAATGCCCCCGATGACCAGCCCAGCCAATGACAAGCCCGCTATTCCCGGCAATTCACGGTGCGCTTGCGGTTTGATATTCAGCCACATTTGCACCGACACATAGGCCATGAAGCTCGCAAAAATAATCGCCAGCCAATACGTCGGCAAATAAGCCGCCACAAACGTCGCCGCAAACGTGCCCAGTAAAATTCCCGGTGTAATCTGCTGCACTACTGCCCACAGTACCGCGCCCTTGGCATGATGCGCCCGCATACTGGCAAGCGCGGTCGGCACAATCGCCGCCATCGACGTGCCCAAGGCCAGATGCACCACATGCTCCGCTGGAAAGCCTTGCGACACGAATAGCCCGGTCAACACTGGAACCATAATGCCGCCGCCGCCAATCCCCAGCAGCCCCGCTGCTACCCCAACCACCGCACCCAGTGCCAGAAAAGAAACCAGTAACTGCCATTCCACCGTATAATCTCCCGTTTGGAAAAACTTCAGACTCAAGGTAGCTTTATGCAGTATCTAACCATTCCTGTCACTGCTTTCCAGCAGAATTGCAGCATTATCTGGTGCGAAACCACTAAAGAATGTGCTTTCGTTGACCCCGGTGGTGATGCAGATGTGCTGATTGCTGCGGTAGAAGCACGCGGTCTGCACCCCATCGGCGTATTCCTCACCCATGCACATCTCGATCACGTCGGCGGCACACTCGCGCTGGCAACGCATTACCACATCCCTATTTCCGGCCCGCACCCCGCCGACAAGTACTGGCTGGATGCACTGCCGGTGCAAGCCCAGCAATTCGGCCTGCCCCATTGCGACGCTTTCGTGCCGGATCGCTGGCTGGCTGAAGGCGACACCTTGAGCGTTTGGGCAACAGCAATTGGAAGTCCTGCATACGCCCGGACACACCCCCGGTCATGTGGTGTTGTTCCATCCGGACAGCAAGGTATTGTTCGCTGGGGATGTGCTGTTCAACGGTTCGGAATCGGGCGCAGTGACTTTCCGGGCGGGAACCATCGGCAGCTTAATCGACTCTATAAAGCTTAAGTTGTGGCCACTGGGTGATGATGTTATCGTCATTCCAGGTCATGGAATGAACACGACCATCGGCAAGGAACGCGCACCACAACCCCTTTATCCCATAATGCGAGGACGATAAAGTGCGTAATTTGCTATTTTCAGCCTGACGCTGCTGTGTGCGTGCGGCGGCTCTTCCGGCTCCGGCAATCCCCCGTGACACCGCCGGTCACGGCAATACTCCGCCGGCTACCACCGTTCCCGCTCAGCGCCCGCCGCCTGAACCCAGCCACTATGACAAGGTATGTTGGATACCCATAACCAAGTACGTGCCGCGGTGGCGGTACTGCCGCTTACTTGGTCGAGCCAGATGAGCAGTTATGCGCAGGAATGGGCAACCCATCTGGCCAATAATAACGATTGCCAGATGCAGCACCGCTCTGCCGCCGGGGCCGAATACCTTGGGTGTCGGTGAAAACCTGTACTGGGCCAGCCCCGTGACGTGGACCGATGGGCGTCCACTGAAGTGCAAGCCATCACCCCCGCTCAAGTAGCCAACGCCTGGGCAAGCGAAAAAGCTGATTATGATTACGCCAGCAACACCTGTGCCACCGGCAAAATCTGCGGGCATTACACCCAAATGGTGTGGAACACCACCACGGAAGTGGGCTGCGGCATGGCAATTTGCCCCGACAAAGGCCAGATTTGGGTGTGCAATTACAATCCACCGGGTAATTATATCGGCGTGAAACCCTATTAGAGCAACGCGCGCATTTCCCGCTACAATAGGTGGTTTTCACGCATCAAGGAATGAACACCATGTCGCAAGTGGATATTGCCGCCGTCAAAGCTTACCTGCTGGCCTTGCAGGATGATATTTGCAGCCAGTTGGCAGCCGAAGATGGCGGGGCAAGCTTCATGGAAGATGCGTGGGATCGTCCCGGTGGCGGTGGCGGGCGTACCCGTGTGATCAGCAATGGCGCAGTCTTCGAGCAAGGCGGGGTTAATTTTTCACACGTGTTTGGTGACAAACTGCCACCTTCTGCCACGGCGCAACGCCCGGAATTGGCGGGGCGCAGCTTTCAGGCACTGGGTGTTTCGTTGGTGATCCATCCGCACAACCCGCTTAGTGCCGACCTCACACGCCAATGTGCGCTTTTTCGTTGCGGAAAAAGAGGGCGAAGAGCCGGTGTGGTGGTTTGGTGGTGGGTTTGACTTGACGCCGTATTACGGTTTCGAGGAAGATTGCATCGACTGGCATCGTACCGCCAAAGCAGCCTGTGACCCGTTTGGTGAAGATGTGTATGCGCGTTACAAGCATTGGTGTGACGAATACTTTTTCCTCAAACACCGCAATGAGCCACGCGGCATCGGCGGCTTGTTTTTCGACGACCTGAATGAATGGGGCTTTGAAAAAACCTTTGCCTTCATGCGCAGTGTGGGCGATAGCTATATCAAGGCTTACCGCCCGATTGTCAGCAAGCGTAAAGGCTTAGCGTTTACCGAAACCCAGCGCGACTTCCAGCTTTACCGCCGGGGGCGCTATGTGGAATTCAATCTGGTGTATGACCGGGGCACGCTGTTTGGCCTGCAATCCGGCGGGCGTACCGAATCCATCCTGATGTCACTGCCGCCACTGGTGAAATGGCGTTACGCTTGGCAACCGGAAGCAGGCAGCGAGGAAGCACGCCTCTACACCGACTTCTTACGTCACCGTGATTGGTTGGCAGAAGCCTGAAAACTTACCAAGCTTTTTTCACCCGGCTGCTGGTTTGTGACCGGAAAGTTTGTAGAACTTCCAGCCAGATAGCTCAAAAAGCCCAAGATGAACACGATGGT
Organism: uncultured Gammaproteobacteria bacterium; assembly: GCA_963818325.1. GTDB lineage: Bacteria > Pseudomonadota > Gammaproteobacteria > Thiotrichales > Thiotrichaceae > Thiothrix. The sequence goes on from CAWFRV010000021.1 coordinate 76,261, forward strand.
GAAAATAGACATAAAAATAATGCCTTGGGTAAAGCTGGCAAAAAAGTGTGTCATGACTTTGCTCCTTACAATGAAATAGGGCTTCATCGTAAGGCGTGGCGTCAGATGGCTGCTTTGCGCGAAATCAAATGCCGAGCAGGCGATGCAACGCTTCCTTGCTACAGATCAAGTTTTTGTGAGGTTTTTGCGCTAAGGTGCGCCGAGAGCCCGCACGGTATTGATCAAGCCATAGCCGTAATCACTGTCACGCCCCGGATTACCCAAATCGGTGGCGGTGTGGTTCAAAGACTCCGGGTTAAAGCCGGGATTCAGCGATTTCAACAAGGCAATTACGCCCGTGACATGGGCGGTTGCCAAGGAGGTGCCGCTGGAAACATGGAATGCGCCACGCGGTGCAGTGGTCAGGATACCAACACCGGGGGCAGCCAAGTCAATGTAATCGCCCCGGTTGGCGCGGCTGAACATGCTTTCACCCTTGTCCACGGCTGTCACCGCAATCACGCCCGGTAACGCTGCTGGATAAGCCGGTTGCGCCCCAGGCCCACCATTGCCGGCAGACGCGACCACGATAATGCCTTTCTGGATGGCGGCCTGTACCAATTTGTCCACCAATCGGGTCAGAGCCACCGGCAAAGCTGAGGTTGAGTACGTTGCACGCCGTTTGTGCATGGCGATTTCCAAGGCGCCGTGGCTACTAGGCCGGAATTGCTGCGGCGTTCGTCCGGGTTGGCCGGGTTGGTGCTGAAGGCGCTGATGGCGATCAAGCGGGCATCTGGGGCAATGCCGATACGCGGGTTCTGGCTGACCATAATACCGGCTACTTCCGTGCCGTGCAGGCGGTTACGTTCATCCCCTGCGGGAATCAACTCAATACGCTGAATGACTGAACTCAAGGAGTCTTGCTGGCTCATGTCAACGGGGGTGTCAATCATGCCAATGACGACACCACGCCCGCCAGTGCGTTGGCGGGCTGCGCCAACACCCGTCAACCCCAAGGGATAGGCATGCCGTATCACCACCTGTCAGCGCTGCGGTGGTGTAGAAATTGTTGGTGCTGGCATCCACGTCTTTTTCGCTGGCCTTGATGGACTTGACCAGATCATACGGGTCTTGCCCGTTGGTCGCCGCCGTAATCATGGTGGTGTTGATGGAACCCAGTGTATCGCTGTGTTTGGCGCGTAATTTGTATTTTTTCAGCACCTCATCAGCTATTGTCAGCGGGTTTCTGGCTGTCATAGGTCAGCAGCATTTCGTCTTTGGCGTAATCAATCGGGCGGAACACATGGGTTTCAACGCAAATGCTGCTGCTGATTTGGCAAGCGGGGGAATCGAGGTTTTACCAATGACTTTGTATTCTGCGGGGACACTACAAGCGGTTAGCAGCAGGGCGGAAAGCAAGGGGAAGGAAAAGCAGGCGGGATGATGATGGCATAACGGTGTTCAGAATTCACGACCTATAAAGGCAATCACGGCACGATCCTGCCCCATTTGTTGCAGGATCACGTTGGATTGTTGGTCGGATAGCGGCTGCACCCTTGACCTCAATTTTGAACAGGTTATTATCGTCCGGGCCATCCAAAATGCGGGCATTCCATTGTAGCAGGAAATCCCGCACCTGATGTATCGTCGCTTCCGCGTTGAAATCTACCAGTAACACCAGCGCCATTGGCGAGCGGAATCGCGCTTTGTCATCGACAACGGCGGCTGAAATGTAAAGGCCTTCCCGTGGTGCTGTGGTCGTGATTGGCAAACCAGCCAAGGAACCCGGCCTGAACCAGCAACAATAACCGCAAAAACGGCATTGGCTGGCGTTAGCCATTCAAATGTTAGGCAGCAGATTACGCCACCACTGACCTGATAGCCAAACGACCGGGATGCTATTACCCGCAGGCTTTTGTTACAGCGGCATCGCTGCTCGGCTTTTGCCTGCTCTTCGCGCCCAATGCGCTTCATCAGCTTATCCTAGACGGTGCTGCGTGGTATCCATCGCAGATCAACTGCAACAGCCCGGTGTTGGCACGGATCATATCCACCATGTTGAGTTCACGGTGATATTCCGTCTTGCAGCTCAGGGTGCTGCGCAAGCATGTTGTTCCACCAGCTTACGTTCCGGCTCACTCAATTTTCCGGTGATGTACCAAGGCAGAAGCAAACGTGCTTCTTCAACGGGGTCACCGTGTGGGTATCGGCTCATACAACAATATTCTCGAATGCCTTTAAAGATCAAAACCAACAATGCCTGCTTTTTCCAGCAACTGTGCTAGGCGCTTGCGGGCATAAAACATGCGGGTTTTGACGGTGTTCTCGGAAATATCCAGGATATTGGCAACTTCCTTGACGGATTTATCTTCAAAATAGGTCAGCCTGATGACTTCACGGTGTTCTTCCGTTAACTGATCCATCAGGCGTAACAACTGCTGTTTCATGTCATCCAATGCCAATTCCTCGTGAGGGCTGGCGGCAGGGTCAATCATGGCATCCAGTATCGACTCATCTTCCAAGCGTCACTTCCGAGGTTTTGCGTAACCACGACACAACCTTGTTGCGGGCGATGGAATAAATCCAAGTCGACACCTTTGACCTGCCTGCAAAATTTTCCGCTGACCGCCAAACATCAAACATGGCCTCATCCACAAGATCAGCCGCCTGAGCAATATCGTCACGCAATACTCGCGCGCAATACTTTACCAATCGGGGCTGGTATCGCAGGTACAACTGACTGAATGCTTGTTGATCGCCGCTGACTGATGTGTTCCATCAGCACTTCATCGCTGAGTTTGCCCTAGCTGCTTCAGTCCGTTGTTTGCTACCTTGTGAATGGCCTTCCATCTTCTATGTCGCTCTCACTGCCTATTTGGTTCTAATCAATTTGAATCAAGAACTCAAAAAAAATTGAATGATAATTTTTTAAACTTTCGTTGAACCGCTAGCATGATTGTAGCGACATATCAGCGTAACACTACACACTCAACTAGTAATCCTTAAAAGTTATAATACTCCCTCGCAAGTCTGGCGGGTCTTCGGATCCGCCTTTTTTTGTTTACAAGCCATACATCAGCATATCATAATCAGCTTATATACTATTTTTTTTCAACATCTGGAAGCTGGGTATGTACCAAATTGGCACCACACTGACACAATTCATCCTCGAAGAACAACGTAAACACACTGGGCGCAACCGGCGAATTCAGTTGCGTACTGAACGACGTTGCACTGGCCTGCAAGAAAATTGCTGCATTAACCAGCAAGGGCGACCTCATCGGCGTCCTCGGTTCTGCCGGTTCTGAGAACGTGCAGGGCGAAGAGCAGAAAAAAATGGACATCATCACCAACGACGTGATGATCGAAGCCCTTTCCCGTGGCCACACGGCGGCACTGGCTTCCGAAGAAATGGACGAGGTTTACAACCTGCCGGGTAATATCCCACGCGGTCACTACCTCGTTACCTTCGACCCGCTGGATGGCTCTTCCAACATGGACGTGAATGTATCGGTTGGTACGATTTTCTCCATCATCAAAGCTCCTGAAGGCGTGAAAAACCCGACCGCTGCCGATTTCATGCAGCCCGGCACCAAGCAAGTCGCCGCAGGTTACTGCCTGTATGGGCCTTCCGCCATGATGGTGCTGACCACCGGCAAAGGCGTGAACATGTTCACGCTGGACAAGGATTGCGGCGAATTCCTGCTGACCCGTGAAGACGTGAAAATTCCGGCGGACACCAAGGAATTTGCCATCAACGTCTCCAACCAGCGTTACTGGGAACCGCCGATGCAGCGTTACATCAGCGAATGTCTGCTAGGGGTGGAAGGGCCGCGTGGCAAAGACTTCAACATGCGTTGGGTGGCGTCGATGGTGGCTGAAATTCACCGTATCCTGACCCGTGGCGGCATTTTCATCTATCCGATGGATTCCAAGATGAAAGCGGCGGGTAAGACCGGCAAACTGCGTCTGATGTACGAAGCTAACCCGATGGGCTTCATCGTTGAACAGGCGGGTGGGGCAGCTACCACGGCTTATACCCGCATTATGGACATCCAGCCGACTGATCTGCACCAGCGTGTGCCGGTGGTGATGGGGTCACGTAATGAGGTGGAATTGGTGACGGGGTATCATAACGCTAACGTATTCACCCCTCACCCCAACCCCTCTCCCTCAAGGGGTGAGGGGCTTTTCTACTCTACTTGTGCTTCTCCGCATACGATACGGTATACGACTGTCCTTGCTTGAGCTTGTCGAAATTGCCGAACACTTCCTTCAGATTGCGCTTCATGTATTCGCGCAGCCCGTTGATCGTCACGAGATAAACGCGCCCGCCCGGTTTGAGGTGGTGTTTCATGTCGTGCAGTAGGATGCTCATCATTTCCTTGCCGACTTTGGCGGGAATGTTTGAGGCAATCACATCAAACCGTGCATCCTTGTCGATATGCTGGAAACCGTTACTCAGCATGGCTTTGGCATTTGGCAGCTTATTCAACGCCGCATTGCGGTTGGCGTATTCCACTGCCATGAAATCCTTGTCCACCATCAGCGTTTGGCCTTGCGGGGCAAGTTTTGCCATCACCAAACCGACCGGGCCATAGCCGCAACCGAGGTCAAAGCAATCATCCGTGGGGTTGATTTCCAGATATTTCAGCAGCAAATCCGTGCCGTCATCAATTTCACGCGGGGAAAAAATCCCCCACGTCGACAGGAAGGTGAAACGCTGCCCGCACAGTTCAGTGTCAAAGCGGATGTCGTCGCGCAGGCTTTTGGTGTAAGGAATATCAGCCATTAGAGTAGTGCCGGTAGCAGGTTTTTAGCGATACAGGAAGGTGTAAGCAAATGTCGCCAAGACCTACCAGCCACAACACGATAGCGGCTGCTTTGCCCAAGCCCGGTTTCAGCGCAATCACGCCCAGCACCACGTACACAATCAAGCCAATGGATTTGAGGATGACAAAATTATCAACGCCATGCGGGGTGCTGACAAACGCCAACCACAAACCCGTTCCCAGCAAGATCAGCATGGACAGTGACGCACTTGCCAGTGCCGCTTTGCCGGTGACTGCCGGGTTGTTGGTCAACATCCAGAATCCCCGGATCAGGTAAATCGCGACTGACAGCAGGGCGATGATGGCGTGTACTTTGAGTATTAGGAGGTTGGTATCCATGTGGTGCGTCCTTATTGCAATTGTTGAAAAATACGTCCCGCTTCTGCAATGGCGTCGTCAAGTTGATTCGCTAGCGTGCAGTAATGCCCCATCTTGCGACCGGGGCGGGCTTCGTGTTTGCCGTACAAGTGTAGCTTGGTATTGGCGCTTTGCAGCAACGCTAGCCATTCTGGTTGGGTGTCGTGCCACAAATCACCGAGCATATTGACCATCACCACGGGGGAGAGCAGGTCGGTTGCGCCAAAGGGCAGTTCGCACACCATGCGCACTTGCTGCTCGAATTGTGAGGTAATGCAGGCATCCAGGGTGTAATGCCCGCTGTTGTGGGTGCGCGGTGCCATTTCATTGACCAGCAGTTCGCCTTGACGGGTGACGAAGAATTCCACCGCCATCACCCCGATGAAATCCAGCTTGTCTGCCATGCGGGTGGCGGCGGCTTGCGCGGATTGTGCCAGTGCTGGCGTCAATCCGTGCCGGGACAATGCTCTGGTGCAGAATGCCGTTGCGGTGTTCGTTTTCTGCGACCGGGAAGCAGCGCACTTCGCCAGCCGACACTGCGGGCAAGGATCACGGAAATCTCACGTTCCAGTTCCACCCGCTGTTCCAGCACGCAAGCCACACCGCCAAGCTGGGCAAAGGCGGCTTCAGCTTCGGCGACCGAGTGGACTGTGACTTGCCCCTTGCCGTCGTAACCCAAACGGGCGGTTTTGAGGATGGCGGGAAAGTTGCATGCTGCTTGTGCAGCGGTAATATCCGCAGGCTGGTGGATCGCCGCAAACGGGAACTGGCAGCAAGCCGCAACTGCGCACGAATTCCTTTTCCACGATCCGGTCTTGCGCCATTTTTACCGCACGGGCGGAAGGGCGTACCGGGCAGAATTGGGCAAGGAATTCCAGCGTTTGTGGCGGGAATGTTCTCGAATTCAGTGGTGACGACATCACATTGCTGCCCAAAAGCGGTGAGTGCGGCTTCATCGTCGTAAGCGGCAATGATGTGGTCGTCGGCAAGTTGTGCCGCAGGGCTGTGGAAGTCGGGTTCCAGTATAATCACGCGGTAGCCGAGGGTGCGGGCGGCGACGGTAAACATGCGTCCGAGTTGCCCGCCGCCGAGCATTCCGATGGTTGATCCGGGAAGAAGTGTCATGAGGTCAGTGGCATATCAGGATTACAAAACAAGTGCGAAGGATACAAGAAAATCGCTTACACTCCTACCTTAAGCAGAGATGAGTCTTGAGGAGAGAATAATGAAAGTGTCACATTTATTATTACCCGCCAGTCTGGCGTTATGCTGCGCCAGTTCACTGCTACAGGCGGCGGGTTTTTCTGTGGTTGAGAATTCCGCGTCCGGCATGGGCAATGCGTTTGCTGGGGGCGCGGCGGCGGCGGAAGATGCCTCGACCGTGTGGTCTAATCCGGCGGGCATGGCGGAATTGGCGGATAAGCGGCAGGTTTCCACCGCTGTCCACTGGTTAATGCCAGAGATTGCCTTCACTAACGCGGGGTCACAGGTGAATCCGGCACTCACCGGGGGGAACGTGGCAGCGGCGCAGGCGGCGTTGGGCGGGGCAAATACGCTGCTGGATAAGGCGGGTGCTATCCCCAACCTGTATGCCGTCTATCCCATCAATGACAAGACCAAGGCGGGGCTGGCGGTGAATGTCCCGTTTGGTTTGGAAACCGATTACGACGCGGGCTGGTACGGGCGTTACCATGCCTTGAAATCGGCGATGAAAACGCTCAACGTCAACCCGGCCATTTCCTACGAAGTCAACGACAAGCTTGCGGTAGGCGGCGGGGTCAGTGCCCAATACATTGAGGTGGAACTCAGTAGCGCGGTGGATTCGGCGGCGGCTTGCCGCAGTATTGCCGCTGCGGCGAAAAGTGCTGCATTGCTTGCCCGCTGTGTCGCGGCATTTCCAAGCATCGCCACCCCCGCCACTGACAGCCAAGCGGTGATCAAGGGGGATGACTGGTCACTCAATTACAATGCGGGTTTGTTGTATAAGCCGACGCCCAAGACCAAGTTGGGGGTGAGTTACCGCTCCGCGACCCAGCACAATCTGGAAGGTAGTGCTGCCTACACGGTGAATGCTGCGTTGCAGCCGGTATTGGCCGCCACCGGGGTCACCCGCTTTAACGATGCCCCGGCTGTCGCCGATGCTGAGATGCCCGCTACCCTTTCCCTGTCAGCCGCGCACAAGGTCAATGACAAAGTGGAGGTGTTGGCTGACATTACCCGTACCCAATGGAGCAGTTTCGAGCGCCTGACGGTGAAAAATGCTGAGACCGGGGCGATTGTGACGGATGTGGATGAAAGCTGGCAAGATGTCAACCGCTATGCCGTGGGGCTAAACTACCAGCACAACGAGCGCCTGAAATTGCGCACCGGGGTGGCGTTGGATGAAACACCTATCCCTGATACCCCGCACCGCACCGCCCGTATTCCCGATAATGAGCGTACTTGGGGCTCTGTGGGGGCTAATTACAAGCTGAAAAAGATCTCAGTATGGATGTGGGGTATAGCCACCTATTTCTTGATGATACCCCCATCGACAATACCGATACGGGGACAGGCTATACCTTGCGGGGTAACTATGACACTAGCGTGGATATTGTCAGCGCCCAACTCAACTGGGCTTTCTAGCAATAGCCCGTTTGTTAACGCATACAACTTGTGTGACTACTGGCACAAGACCTTGAGTTGATATTTCATTACAATACCCGATTAAATTACTAGGCAATGAGGAACATAGCATGAGTATTGAAATTCCAGGACGTGACGGCGACGGCTACTTGCTGAGCATGGATGATTGGACACCAGAAATCGGCAAAGCGATGGCGGAAGCCGATGGCGTTGATCTGACTGATGAAAAGTGGGAACAGATCATGAAAGCGCGTGAGTTTTACGAAGATCAGGCGACTGTCCCACCGATCCGCAAGTTCTCCAAATACATCGACATGGACCAAAAAGTGCTGTTCAGCATGTGGAAAACTGGGCCGATGAAGCCGATCACCAAATACGGCGGTTTGCCAAAGCCAACCGGCTGCGTGTAATTACGAGCGGTGTGCGGGGCTAGGCAGACTTGCCCCGCACACCACCCTGATGCCCACGCCCACTGAAAGTTGTATCCCCCCAGCCAGCCGGTCACATCGACGGTTTCACCGATAAAATACAGCCCCGGCACTTTGCGGGCTTCCATTGTTTTGGAAGACAGTTCGCGGGTATCCACGCCGCCCAGACTCACCTCCGCCGTGCGCATCCCTTCTGTACCTGCGGGCGTCAGTTCCCATGCCTGCAATTGCTGGGCAATCGACTGCAACTGCTTGTCGCCGTATTGCCCCAGCGGGCGGTTAGGGAAGAGGGTTTCACACAAGCGTTGCGCCAAGCGGTTGGGCAATACTTCTGCCAGCACGGTTTTCAATTCGGCTTTCGGGCGCTGCTTTTGCAGGGCTTGCAGCCATGCCCCCGCATCCTTGCCCGGGCAGCAAATCAATCTGCACTGCTTCACCTTTCTGCCAATAAGATGAAATCTGCAACATTGCCGGGCCACTCAAGCCCCGGTGGGTAAATAGCATCTGTTCGCGGAAATAACCTTCCCCACAACTGACCGCGATAGGGGTGCTGACACCTGCCAGCCCTGCAAACAAACCGTCCAGCATGGCTTGCGTGAAGGTGAAGGGAACCAGTGCCGGGGAAAACGGGATATTTTTCAAGCCAAACTGCTTCGCTACCCGTATCCCCATGTCGGTTGCCCCCATGCGCGGGATGGAGGGGCCACCTGTCGCTATCACCAACGAGGTGGCGCTGAAACTGCCTTGAGTGGTTTGCAGGTGAAACTGTTCCGCTTCACGGCTGATGGTGTCGATGTCGGTATTTAAGCGCAATTGCACGCCTGCTGTGCGGCATTCTGCCCACAGCATATCGACCACGGCGGGGGCTTTCTGGTCACAGAACAGTTGCCCGAGGGTTTTTTCATGCCAGCTTAGGCCGTGTTGGCGCATCAGCTCGAGGAAATCCTGCTGGGGTGTAACGTGCCAGTGCGGATTTGCAAAAGTGGGGATTTTGCGACAGGTAAGCGGCTGGGTTGACGTGCAGGTTGGTGAAATTACACCGCCCACCGCCGGAAATGAGGATTTTCTTGCCGATCTTGTCAGCTTTATCGAGCAGCAGGACGCGCCGTCCGCGTTTGCCAGCTGTCGGCAGCAGCCATTAAACCGGCAGCGCCTGCGCCGATTATGACGACATCATAAGTATGGGTTGTTTGCATGGACGCATCATAAGCCTAGTGTTCGCCAATAAAAAAGCCCGCACGCGGCGGGCTTTAGGATTTCCTTCAACCGTGTTTTATCGCATTACCAGTGAATGGTAACGGTACGCTTTCCCCAGCGTTTTGCTTTGCGTTGATCTTTCCCCATGAAAATGTCGATTTTTTTGCGCCACCGAGAGTGCATTTTGTCGAGAACTTCATATTCACCTTCGAGGCCCATGATTTTGATTTTGTCACCCCGCGTCAGGCCATGCTGTTCAGTAGATCCTTGGAAACGGCGATGGACTTTTGTCTCTGGATCCAGACGGTCGCCCCATGCGGCGATGTCTGGAGTACTATCGGTTTGTCTTGAGACCGAGTTATAGGCTGTAGCGGTTACCTTAAGGCTAGTTGACCGCTCCTTTCCAGCGGAGGCTGGATTGCCAAGCCAATGCTTATGGTCAGGGCAGCCACTGTTAGAAGACGTTTTACAGTAGACATAAATTAAACCAAATTGTTGATTCAAAAAGAATAATTACAGATTTGTTGAAGGACTGTCGGTGGATATTAGCATATTCAAATATACTGATTAAGTTTATTTGTGGCAAAACCGACAAACGGCAAGTTTGGTGAGGCTAAATAGACACATACTCAGCGACCTTTTAAGAAAATGACCAATAGCAACATTAAAAGCGTTTCCTTTCGCTGTCAGCAACGTTACTGGATATTTGACGACACTGAACACCTTCACTGTATCCAGACAACAACATCTATAAGCTTTGGAGTGTATATCAGAGACGTATCTGTCTGTTTTTTAATAAAATGTTTTTAGGGAAAACTTAGTCAATGTTATTATTTATATTATGTTAAACATGCTTGTATCTGGCTATATATAATCAGTATTATTAGAATTTTGAATGATTAAATTACGGTTTTATTTATGAATAAGCGTATTATTATTGCCACTCTCAATGCCCGCTATACCCACGCTTCGTTGGGGTTACGCTACATTTTTGCCAATTTGGGCGAGTGGCAGAGCTGCACGGACATCATGGAATTTACCATCGCCATGCGCCCGTTGGACATTGCAGAACAACTGTTGTCATGCCAGACCACGCATCATTGGCCTTGGGGTGTATATCTGGAATATTACCGAAACCACTGCGTTGGTTGAGCTGCTCAAAGCCCTTGCTCCTGATGTGGTTATTGTGCTTGGGTGGCCCAGAAGTCAGCTACGAAACAGAGCAACAACCATCACCCAGTTGGCGGATTATGTGATCACCGGGGCCGGGGGATGTCAGTTTCCGTCACCTGTGTGGGCAGTTATTGAAGGGGCAAAAGCCGTTGCTCAAGGTGATTCCGGGGGAACAAGTCCCATTGCAACAACTTGGCCTTGCCTTACGCAGCAGTATACGGATGATGATTTGGCGACACCGTTCCATCTACGTGGAAGCGTCGCGGGGTTGCCCCTTCAAGTGTGAATTCTGTCTGTCGGCGCTCGACAAGACCGCGTTGCCGTTTGAATTGCCGCGTTTTTTGGCGGAGATGGAACAGCTTTGGCAGCGTGGCTTGCGCCAGTTCCGCTTTGTTGACCGTACTTTTAACCTGAAAATTCAGACCACGGTTGCCATTCTGGACTTTTTTCTGGAACGTTTGGATGCGGATACCTTTTTGCATTTCGAGCTGATCCCCGACCATTTGCCGGAAACACTCAAGGAGCGCATTACCCGTTTCCCGCCCGGTGCTTTGCAGTTTGAAATCGGTATCCAGACCTTCAACCCGGAGGTGCAAGCCCTGATCAGCCGTAAGCAGGATAATGCGAAATCGGCGCGACAATATCCGTTGGTTGCGTGAACATTCGCAGGCACATTTGCATACTGACCTGATTTTTGGGCTGCCGGGGGAGGATTTGCAGAGTTTTGGGGAAGGTTTCGACCGGCTGATGGCGTTGAAGCCGCATGAAATTCAGCTGGGTATTCTCAAACGCTTGCGGGGTACGCCGATTATCCGCCACACGCGAACGCTTCGGGATGGTGTACAACCCGCAGCCGCCTTACAACATTTTGCGTACCGATCGGGTGGATTTCGACACCATGCAGCAGATGAACCGTTTTGCACGTTATTGGGAGCATGATCAGCCAATTCGGGGCGTTTTGAGCATACCTTGCCGTTATTGCTGGGTGATGGAGCCGTTTGCGCGTTTCTGGAAGTTGTCGGAATGGATTTATGCTGAGGTGCAACAGACCCACAAGATTGCCTTGCCGCGTTTGTTTGTGTTGGTGCATGAGGGTGGGCAAGCGGCGTTGGGGATTGAACGCGACCGAACTGGAAGCCGTTTTGTTGCAAGATTATGCGCTGACCGGGCAGAAGGGGCAGATTCCGTTTTTGACGGAAGTGCGCAAGAATTCGCGCACCCAACAGTCGGCGGGGAATAGCGGTAACCAGCGCCAATTACGTTTTTTGGGTAGGGGCGAATAATTATTTGCCCCTACTTGCTGCAAACTTCTTTGGCAAACGTGGGGTAATCGACGATTTTGGCGCTTTCGCAGGCAATTTTGCAGCGCCGCTCAAAGGATTCCTGCACAAAACCGGGGTGTTCGCTGACCGCCGCCACCCCACGCGTCAGATAGCCTTGAAAACTGGCTTTGGGGGTCACGGCAACTGGGGTCGGTTTCTTGATAGTCCTTGCAAGCGCCCAAGGCTTCGTCGTATAGCCAGCGGCAATTTTCTTCACCGACGAAACTTTTCGCAACGGTTTCCAGTTTAATGCTGAGTTTGTCGTTTTGCAGGATAGCCTGTTTGTGTTTGCCTGCTTGGAAACCTAAATCCAGAATCATTTGCCCGCTATCGACACTTAATTTCACATCATCGGGGTAGGCGACAAAATCCTTATCGGTGATGACTTCTGGGTTCGCTGTCCGGTGCGAGCAATAGGAAATAAAATTGGCTGTGGGGGCAGGCCGTGCCACCACAGTTGGAGCCGAACAGCACGAGGTCACGTTCATTTCGTTTGATGTATTGGTGCAGGAAAAGGTAAAAGCCTTCTTGTTCAAAGACTTGTTTGCCGTCCAGTTTCAGGGTGTCGGGTGGGGTGTCGGGCTGGCTGCGTACCATTTCCAATTTGCCGAAACGGGTTTGCAGCGTGTCATCTTCCGGGCTGAGATCCTGAATATGGGTTTCCAGCACCGCTATTTTGTCGGAAGTGGGCGGTGCTTCGCGCGATTTGCCGCAGCCAGACAAGGCCAGCAACAGCAGACAACAGCTTATCAAACCAAAACGCGCCAAACCTTGCATAGGCATTTTAACAACCCTCGGTGGTGTAGCGGTGCATACTAATGGATACCCCGCAACTCGGCAATTCCTTGTTTCCACACGCTTTGCATCCGCTGCCCAATCTCACTGAATGCCGGGTGTTGCTGCTTGGTATGCCTGCAACTCTGGCAAGGTGGCCTCCAGCCCGTGCGCTACCCATTCCAGCAGGTGTTTGCCCCGGCGTTCGTTGATGGTGCAGAACTGGCGGGCGAAGGCCAGCAAGGCTTTGTGTTCGGGGAAGGCTTTGCTGCCCCCAAACAATAATGCCAGCGTATCGTTGGGGATGTAGGGGGTAGTGGACACTATATCGAAGGCGGGGGCAAGGCGGATGTCGCCTTCGGGGTCATCGTACAGCACACCAAAGTTTTTCAGGTGGGCGTCGCCGTTGCGTACCGCACAGGTCAGCGCCAGTGAGAGGAAAAATTGTTCCAGTGCCTCGTGTACCCGGTGCGGGGAAACAAATTGGCGGATGCGCTGGGCAATGTCTTGGTAACTGCCCACGTATTTGTCATCGGTACTGAAGCCGTTCAACACACAAAAATCCTCGAAAGCCGAGATAGCCGCCTTTGGCATCCAGATCGAAGCGTTTGACGATCAGCAGGCGACCGCTGGCGGCGAGTTCCACGTCGGGGGTTTCCAGCCCGGCTTTGCGGGCAGCCTGCATACAGAAGTATTCATTGGCGGCGAGTTGCGGGAAGCGTTCCGGGTTCCAGCCTTTAATAATGTGGGTGGCGTCGCGGTAGCTGAATTGTTCCAGTTGCTCCGCCGTGGCAACGGTGTCGGCATCCCGCACCAAGACTTTGGGTTGCACGCCAGAAATGCCGGAATAACGGGCGTAACGTTGCATCAGCTCGGCAAACAGGTCTTCCGTGCCGGAGTAAGTGCGTAATTCCTGCATGTCCTGCAACGGCATGGCGTCGGGTTCGCTGCCCTTGGGGGCGATGCGGATGCGCCCGATTTGCGAATGCCCGACAATCCCCAGCAGGGCGAGGTCGTCGAAGTTTTGCACGGTTTTCTGGAAACGGTTACGCAGCAATTCGCGCAATTCACCTTCCGGCAAGTTCATCTGGAAAATGGGGTGGACGCCTTGCTGGTAGCCGTACTGGTCGGGCATGACCGGCATGGTGAGGGAAACGGCCTGTTGCGGGGCTGGCGTCTGGCAAATAACCGAACACATAGCTGAGGGAGCGCACCGCACTCCGCCCCAGTGTGCCGCTGCATTTGCCCTGCACGTAAATGTCGAGGCTGCCTTGGTCGGTTGCTGGGGGTTTGCTCATGGGTTGTGGCCTGTTTTGCGTTGGCAGCTTCGTCTACAAGGGTGTGCAAGGTGGGGCGGCGGGCAGCAAGCGGCAGCGCCACCAGTTCCAGCCCCAGCACCGAGCAGAGCGCCATAATTTTGCGGATACCGATTTCGGCAATGGTGCCATTTTCAATACCGGACAGGGTGGCGCGGCTCATCCCGACCTTTTTACTGAGGTCGGCTTGGGTGAAATGGCGTTGTTTGCGGGCGTTACGCAAGGTTTGCCCTAATAGTTGGATGTCCATGTATCGTATATAATGCAATCTGCTGTTTTGGCAAGGCGATGCATTACATATAGTGCATTTTTATCCTGTTGTATACCCTATCGTCGGTGTAATCTTTCTGTTAAATTAATGGCAGTCAGTTGAAAGAAGGGGAAGATTATGTCTGCATTTGATGTGGCGGATTATTTACGGGTGCGCCTGCGGGCGTTAGACCTGACGACGACGGAAGCTGCCAGACGTTCTGGCATTTCGCGTCAGACATGGCACAAACTATTGCGTGCCGATATTAGTGAGGCTCGCCTTTCTACCTTAACCCAAGTTGCCGATACGCTGGAAACGCATCCGCTCAGCATGTTGCGCATTTATTTCAGTGGGCGGGAACAGCGGCAAGCAGTACGGGTAGCTAAAGACAAGAAGCAAAACCAGCAGTGGGTGGCTGGCTTTGTTACTGATGTGACGTTCCCGGACAATAGCACCGTGGTGGTGGGGCAGGAATTCGAGAAAATCTGGGAAGTCGCTAATCTGGGGACGGCGGCGTGGATTGGCTGGCGCTTGCAGCGTCAGGATGAGCCTCTGCCGGATGGCTCAATGCCGGTGGGCGTCAGCATCCCCATTCCCGACACCCAGCCGGGTGAGCATGTACGCTTGAGTGTGCGCTTGCGTGCGCCGGATTCACCCGGCACTGCCATTTCGCACTGGAAATGCGTGAATGCGGCGGGCGAGATCGTCTTCCCCAAGCTTACCGGGCTGTATTGCATGGTTGAGGTGGTGGCGGTGTGATGCCGCTTCCCAAACCTTCAGGGAATTTCAATCCGATGGATTTCATTACGGCGTTGTTTCAGGCAGCAACGCTGGATGAGGCGTTTGCTGCCTATGAGCAAGTGGCGCAGCGGTTGGGGTTTGAAGGCGTCCTGTACACTTTTGTGCCGCAGATATACTTTGAAGCCCATCTGTCGATAGCGCCATTGTTTAAGACATCGGCGTCCTATAGCCCTGCGTTCCTCAAACACTATCAGGAGGCAGGCTTTGAACAAGATGACTTCACGGTAAAAAAAATAACGCATGGGGAAACCAGCGTGATTGACTGGTGGGGGGAAAGCCACAAAGGGGAATTAAGTTTGCCGGAACGCCATGTCATCATCACCGCTAAAGAAGATTACGGTATCCGCAATGGCATGACTATTCCTCTCATCGGTGCAGCAGGCTTTGGTGGCATCAGTTGCATCAGTTCTGAAACAGACCGTGCTTACCACCTGCTGGTCATGACCAACCTTGATACCCTGATATTTTGTTCCCATATATTTCATGAACACATCATGGCTAAGCCACATCTGAACTATTTTTTTCTGGCCTCGCTGCTGGAGCGGCTCAGCGTTAAGGAAAAGCGCCTGCTCCCTTTCCTTATTACGGGGCTGCCGATGAAAACCCTGCCAAAGCACATCCCTGATATTTCCCAGAAATATGGGGAAAGGTTGCTGGAAAATATCCTTAAGAAGTTTGGCGGCATCAATAAAGCCCAGTTGATCTATTACATCGGGCTGCTGCATTTGCTGAATCACCTGTAAGTATTTTCCCCTCATTCCCCTGATTTTTCACCGCGCTGCTCCCCGCTTCCAAGGGTAATACTGTCCTCCATCAATTCTGGTTTCTGGAGGATTTCACATGCTGGACACAACAAGTATTGTCCCCTGTCTGCCCATTCCGCTGCGTTTAGCCCAGTCCAAGGAAGAGCTTGCCAACGCCTGCCAACTCAGGAGGCAGGAATACAGTAAATTGTATCCGTCTGTTCATGTCTCAATCGATGATCCGTTTAATGAACATGCTTATGTGGTTTATTCTTGTGACACGGTGGGCGAAGTTAGCAGCACAGCCAGCTTTATCGTCGATAGTGACATGGGGTTGCCTGAAGACCGACTGTTTCCACCCGAAGTCAGCCAATACCGTAACAATAGGAAACGCTTGATGGAAATCGGGCGTTTTGTCATCCGTGACCAGCAAAGTCTGGTCAAGCAATATTACCGGGCAGCCTATGAAGTGGCTGTCAGAAAAAGTATCGACATTATTCTGATCGTTATCCGCCAACAGCATATTCCGTTACACAGGAAGCTGATCGGTGCGCGTTTGTTGGCGGAAGATGTTGGTGAAAGTTTTGGTAGTGATTACAAGTTCTGTTGCCTAGCTTGGGAGATTGCTACCACCAAACCCGGATTTTTCCAATGGACTGCCGCTGCATAAACCACCGTAACCCATTATTGGAGCGTTAATATGACTGTACTATACAAAATGTCTGCTTGGGATAGTTACGCTGCTTCCCATTTATCTGTTTTGCCTTCCTCGCAACTGGAGGTCTATAAAACCGTAGCCCGCTATCTGCACGGCAATGTTGCTGATTTCGGTTGTGGCACTGCCCGCATTACGCCTTTTCTGGCAGACAAGGAAGACGTAACCGGATATACCGGCATTGATTACTCACAGGACATGGTAGACAAGGCCAGTTGGTTGGTGGGGCAGCTTAATGCCAGCCATTTCACTATTTGTCACACCAAAATAGAGGAGGTAGAAGGGTACGTATTTGATTCTGCCCTTTCCATCAATAGTTATTATAGTTGGAGTGAGCCACTGGTTATCTTGTCACATATCAATAACTTGTTACGTCCCGGTGCGCTGTTTATATTGGTGACACCCAACAAAACCCTAGATATGCAGAAACTGGCTAAAGAAGCGGACAAAGAGTTACTGGGGCATCCCCATTACCCGGCTTTCCGCCAAAAGAATCTGGCGCTGGCAGGCAATGAACAGGCCGCCTTTGTGGATATGGATGTGCTGATCCAGCAATTGTCTGCCACAGGGTTCAAACTGGTTTCCTGCCATCAGGACTTTTATCTGGGTGGCCTGAACTTTATTCATGCGCTAAAAGCGTAGCCTCTTGGCGTTCCAGAATGAAACGTTCAGCCATGATAAGGATATAAGCCAGTTCATCCTCCTCTTTCAGGGCAGTGTTGTAGGTAACATTTGCCCATCCCGATACGGTGGGGAATTTGCTGACAATCCAGTTGGCAAGTTTTTTTACCTTGTCGGGGTTTTTCATCAGTTTCCCTTTTAACAAGTTCTGTCCAGTCTTCTTGTCCACACTGTCCACATACAAACTACCAGTACTGTCACTTCTAAACAGGGGGATTGTCCGTGCCCCTTTTTTGTATTTACCCGCATAAGTGGCTAGCCCATTGGCAACCAGATGCCGGATCAGGTTTGCCAGACTGTTTTGGCAATCTGTCAAGTGCATAGCGGACGGCGCGGACGGCAGGGTGGGGAAAGGTGTTGCTGTGTATTTTCCGCCATTTACGTGGAAACTCAGGTGTAAGACATCGCCCTCTAATCCCGGTAGTTTGATCATAATGTTGACAGCATCTTGGTGTTTTTCATCCAGCATAATCTTGTAAAACATGGGTAAGTCCTGTTTCGCTGTTCAAGAATGTGGGGAATTGTTTCCCATAAGGGGAGTTACAAGAATCACGTCAATTAGGGATGTCTATTGAAAAAATAACTAATTCTAGGGATATGATGGTTTCTGGGGTAAAAATTATTCAACATGATCAGTCGGTTAGCAATGTCAAGGGTGGAAATTTCCACCTTGTTGCCCCTTGCCCAAACGGGGACACTTCATACAAGGTATTGGTGTCATTGAGGGGACCCAAAAATGTCAGCAATGGATTTGGCGGCTTATGTACAACGCCGCATGAAAACACTGGATTTAACGCATTAAAAGCGCAGCAGAGCGTTCGGGTATTTCCCGGCAAACGTGGCACAAACTGATGCGGGCAGAGATTCAAGGAGGCCAAAATTTCTACCCTGATGGGGGTGGCGGCTACCTTGGAAACGTCAGTCCCAGACTTGTTGGGCGTCTATTTCCAGTCAAGTAAGCGGTTTGGTGGGCATGTCTGGCATGATGGGCATTCTCCTGATGATTCGCGTCCTACCCTGTAACAGCGCCGGTTAGCCTGCTTCTTTGTCCTGCGGATAGTTCTTGTCCGCAGGTATCCCTGTTTTGAAAATAAATTGATTTTATCCATAAACCACTTGACTGGATGCCATGAATGGGAATAAATTCCCATTCATGGACAAAACACTACGCCTAGCTTTCTACCGCATCATCAAAACCTTGATGCGCATCCTGTACCGTAAGGGGGTCGCCTTGGGCGATTTTACCCAATTGGTCAAGCAGGCGTATGTGGATGTGGTCGAACAGGAACTGACCCGTGCTGGCGAGCGCGTGACTACCTCCCGCGTTGCCGCGATTACCGGCCTGACCCGCAAGGATGTGGCGGTATTGCGCGAAGGCGAGGTGATGGAAACCAGCCAGCGTTACAACCGTGGGGTGCGGGTGCTCACCGGCTGGTTGCACGATGCCGAATTCGTGGATGCTGCTAGTGGGCAACCCGCTATTTTGCCGTTCCGGGGGGAACAGGGCAGTTTCGAGCGGTTGGTGCAGCGTTACAGCGGCGATATGTCGAGTTTCGCCATGCTGGAAGAAATGAAGCGTATCCAAGTGGTGCGTGAAACCTTGGATGGCAGCAGCGTGGAGTTGCTCAGTCAGGTTTACATCCCGCAAGGTGACGAAGGCGAGAAAGTGGCGCTGTTAGGGTATGGATGTGCCGCTGCTGATTGCCACCATTGACCACAACCTCACCACCCGTGAACCGGGTGACGGTGCGTTACCAGCGCAAGGTCAGTTACGACAACTTGCCCGCCGAGGTGTTGCCAGAATTCAGGGCATTTGTGCATCAGGATGCCCAGCAATTGTTGCTGCGTTTCAATGCATGGCTGTACCGCCATGACCGTGATAGCAACCCACAGGTAAAGGGAACCGGGCGGATGCAGGCGGGTGTCGGCATCTATTACTTCGAGCAGCCGGTTGAAGCCGAAAAGGAATCAAAACATGAAGATTAGTCGCGTGCTGGCAACCTTGCTCAGTGCTGTGCTGCTCAGCAGTTGTGTGGAGAGCGCCTTGACGCTGGTGGAAGGCGGCATGAGCGGCACGGGCATTTCCAGCGGGCGCATCACCGGGTTTGGCAGCATTTATGTCAACGGGGTGCGCTACGACGTGGATCAGGCCACGTTTTACCGTAATGGCGAGCTGGTCAGCGGGCAGGCTGCTTTCAGTGTCGGCGAATTCGTCACGGTGACGGGCGGGGCAGCAGAAGATGGCAGCACCAGCACCGCCAGCAAGGTGAGCTTTGAGAGCCTGTTGGTCGGGGAAGTGACCGCCGCTTCCAGCGATAACCTGAGCCTCACGGTGATGGGACAGATGGTCAAAACCAATGAGCTGACCGTGCTGCATGGCTTGACGCAACTGAGTGGGCTACAGGTGGGCAATGTGGTGGAAGTGTCGGGTATCCGCGATGCTGAGGGCATGATTACCGCTTCCAGCATTACCTTGGTGCGGGAACGTTACCCCAATGACGGCTCGCTGCTGAAATTGGCGGGTAGTCTGAGTGGATTGCAGACGGAGCAACACACCTTCCGGCTGGGTGACTTGGTGGTGGATTATTCCACTGCCCAGTTGGAAGGTTTGTTAACCGGCACAGCCGCTGGCGAATGGTCAGTTTGTCGAGGTGGAAACCCGTAGCGCCTTGCAAGGCCAGACCGTGTTGGCTTCCAAGGTACGGTTGAAACCACTGCGGGTGGATTATCCGCAAAATACCCGGTTGGAAGTGGAAGGTGTGATCACGGCGATGGAATCTGCCAGCCGTTTCAGCGTCAATGGGCAGCCGGTCAGCACCGACTGCCAGTACCCGTTTTGATGGCCTGAAAGCCAGTGATTTGGCGCTGGATGTCGCAGTGGAAGTGGAAGGCACGATTGACCAAAGCGGCAGGTTACAAGCCAGCCGGATTGCCTTGCGCCATGCCAAGGCGGATATGGCAGGGGTGCTTTGGAAAGGCACGATTGACCTCGATTGATGCGGCACAAAAGCGTTTCGTGCTGTTGGGCAGTACCTTTGTGGTGGATCAAGCCAGCATGTTGCTGGGGGATCGTGACGCTGCCAACCATCAGAGTACCACGGCGTTTGCTTTGTTGAATGTGGGTGATGCGGTGGAAGTGGATGCGATCCTTCAGGCCGACGGTACGTTAAAGGTGTTGCGTTTGCAACGCGGAAGGCTACCACCGCCACCCGAACACCTAAAGATGATCTGACCCCGCCTGACCGGGCGTTGGGTCACTAACCGAATTCCCCGGCATAGTCTGGGGCATAAAAAAACCCGGCGTTGCAGCGCCGGGCCAACAAACACTTACCCGTGTTGGGTAAGGCTTTTTGAAAAATGTCTGGAGAAATAACGATGAAAACCAATACAACTCTGTCTCTGCTGGTCGCTAGCGTTCTGCTGTCTACTTCATCCTTGGTGCTGGCTCACGCCGGGTCACGCTGAGTATGACGCTGATGGTAATGGCGCGGTTACTGCTGCCGAAATCCTTGCGGGTAGAACGGCTGACTTCACTACGGCTGATGCCGATACCAGCGGTGGTCTGACACTGGCTGAATTCCTGAATCTGGAAAACACCATCCAGACCCGCCGTATCGCGGCTGCTTTTGCCAAGGTCGATACCAATACCGATAGCATGATTTCTGTTGCTGAGTTTACCGCAAGCGCCACAGGCACTTCAGCTACCTACCTGACCAACGTATTCAATTTGGCAGACAAAGACGCTGATGCAGGTTTAAGTTTAACAGAATTTACCGAGTTGCAAAGCAAGGGCAGCAACAGCGGTATCTGGGAATTTGCACGTATGGATAGCAGCAGCGATAAGCTGGTATCGTTGACTGAATTCACGGTTATGCCAACGGCTCCAGCGGCGGGAACAGCGCCACCAGCGCCTCCAGCAGGTGCTAAAGGCGGCAAAGGCGGCAAGCGTTAATTTGCTGGCAACGCTGGCTTAAAACATAGTGTGTTTGGGCAGGGAAGCATCGGGTCGATGGCTTCCCTGCTTTGTTTGGGGCGAAGCAAAGTTTACAGGCGTTGCAGCAATTCCGCCTTTTTGGTGGCGAATTCGTCCTCGCTGAGGATGCCTTTTTGTTTCAGGTCTGCCAGCCGTTCGATCAGGGCGAAAATATCACCGCCATCGCGTACTGTTGCTGACGTTGTGCATTGGCGTAAGTCGGCGCTGCTGGCGCTGGCTGATAGTAGGGCTGTTGCGGCGGCTGCATCGGTTGCGGGGGCGCTACGCCATTGATCGAGACGATGGGCAATTGGTCAACTTGCACCGTGCCATATTGGCTGCTGAAGGTCAGCGAGTTATTGCCGCCTTGCTGTTGCGAGACGCCACCGATTTGATGATCCAGCGTGTTATAGATCGTGATTTGCCCGTTGAGATCGACGGCTAAACGGCAAGTTGCTGGAAAGTAGGCATAACGGGTGTTGTTTTGCCCGCCTGTCGAGGCAGCAATGCCCAGATCATCCGGCCACCAGTTGCGCCTGCCTTGTGGGGTATTGGAGGGCATGAAGATCGCTGGTTGCTGACTTCCCAGCAGATTGGACAGTTCCGCACACAGGCCATCCACTTTGGCTTTCAGGCCGTAGTTGAACATGTCGCCTACCATCGTCATGCCGCCCTGCATCCATTGCCCGCCGCCGCCGAGTTCGGGGTGGTTGAACTGCGCCATCGTGCCGTTGCCATTCATGACGGCGTAGAGCAGGGTGATGACTGCATCGCTGCGATACGCCATAGCGTTGCGCGAGGTTGCTGATGGCGTTTTGACCGTAATCGGTGAACGTTTGCATGAGGTTTACTCGTTGTGTTGTGCGTCGTGTTTGAGGAAGTGATCCAGTTGCGTGTAGCTATTATCTAGCCATACCCGCAACCGTTGACGTTCCGGGGTATTCATCAGGTCACGGTTGTTGGCGGCTGCCCAGAAGCTCAGGTCATTGAAATCGACTTTTTGCACCAATTTGGGGTGTAGTTTGCCCAAGGTCATGCAATAAGCATTACGTTGTTGCGCTTTGTGGAAAACGGGCGATTGCTCGAAGAATCTCAAAGTGTTCACCGCGCCCCATGTTCTGCACCACGATGAACTGAATGTCTTGCTGTGGGTAGCTTTCCAGCGTTTTGTCCAGCAGGCTCATCGCATCCGCACCATCATCCATGACGTGCCAGAGAAAAACCTGATGCCCCATTTCGGTGAAAATGCCGAATACGTCGCTTTCCTTGATCCATTGCCCTAAGCGTGCCGAAGTTTGCGCGGCAAGGTCGATGATCAGGTCGTGATCGGGGTAGGTTTCCGCTGTGGTGATAATGTTATCCAGACTGTCGTAGTCATCGACGCGCAGCGGTGCAGAGAAGTCTTTGTAAAAGCGGGAAAAAGTCCCGTGTGACTCATCCGCATCGAACCCCATGAACGGGGTGGCGTTGTCGATGAAATACTGTGCCAATAGTCTGGCGGTCAGTGATTTGCCGACGCCGCCTTTTTCGCCGCCGATGAAATGTACCCTACCCATTATTGTCTCCATGATTGCTGGTGGTTGAGTGGTTCAGTATGCAATTTTCAAGCCAGTACGGCGTCGAACGCCGGAAATGCCAGAAACAAAAAAGGGTTGCATCCGAATGAATGCAACCCTTTGTTTTGTATGGTGGGACATGTGCGACTCGAACGCACGACCACCTAATTAAAAGTCAGATGCTCTACCGACTGAGCTAATGTCCCTTGAGAGAGCGCTATTATACGGAAAGACTTGTGCTGTTCAAGTCTTTTTTCAGCTTCGGTTAAACTTTTTCAAGTTTACGCAAGGATTCCGGCAATAGCTTCAAATCTACCAAGCCGGTGAGCAAGGCTTTAGCAAAACTGGCCTCTTCTTCGTACATCATTTGGTAGAACTGCACCTTCATGGTCAAAGCACTGCCCAACACGATGCCCGCAAATGCGATGAACGAGCCAATCGCCAGTGTGGAAACGCCAGTAATGGCTTGCCCGACGGTACAACCCATCGCCAATACCCCGCCTACACCCATCAGGATTGCGCCCAGCACATGGTTGATGACATCGCTTTTGGAGGCAAACCATTCGATGCGGAAGGTGCGGCTAAGCAATGCCCACACCAGTGAACCCGCCAGCACCCCAAAGACCGCCATCAAGCCAAACGTCAGCAAGCTGCTGTTGAAGCCACCCGCCGCATACCCAACCGCTTGCCCCATTGGGTTAATGAAGGTAAAGGATTGTGGCCCCAATGCCGCACCGATCGCCGGTTTGCCCTCTTCGGACTCTGCCAGCATGTCCCATTCAGCGTAATATTGGCTCAGCGGGTAAGGTTGATCGTCGACCATCACCACGATATTGCTGGTGACATACCACGCCGCCAATACACACAAACCGACCGCAATGCCACCCACTGCAAAGTCGGCGCTGCTGCGGAAATCTTTGGATTTGAATGCCAGCCATACCAGTAACAAGCCAATGATCAAGCCAATCACCAGACGTGCCATGACCGCATTTTCCTCGCCTGCCAGCACGCTGCCCATATCTTGCGAGTTGCCCATATTGATCGCCAGCGGGTTGAGCCACGGGTAGAACAGCATGGAATACAAGGTTTTGTCGGAACCGGGGAACGGGTTCAGCATGAAGTACGCCACCACGCCGATGATCAGGAACACGAAAATGGATTTCAGGTTGCCCGCGCCGATCCGTACCAGAGCATTTATTACCACAGCCGCCTGCGATGGTCATGCCAATGCCGAACAGGATGCCGCCGAGCAAGTTTTCTGCCCAAATCAGTTGCCCGTTACGGTAAGGGGGGTAAGAGCTGTTCAGATTGACCAGCCCTAACATTTCCAGAATCACCACGCCCAGCAAGGCAACACCAATCGCCAGACCCCAAGCACGGAATCGCCCGGTGTGTTCCATGTTGATCCAGTCGGATACTGCACCCATGGTGCAGAAGTGTGTTTTGTTGACGATTGCCCCCATAATGAAGGCAATCACAAAGCCCGCGATCAGCAGAAACGACTGTGCGGATGCAAAATTATCAAACGTCATAACTTCTCCTCTAACTGTAGTGCAGAGAAGATTATAGTTTGATAAATCTCAAAGAATAAAGCATCTATGCCTTCAGGGTAGTGGCTTCCTTGGGCGCAGTGGATCACGTGCGCCAGCTTGACGCCTTCCGGTTTGGTCTGTGCCGTCAGCCATATCTGGCTGACCGCACCTTTGCTGGTTTCCGCCAAGCTGTGCAAGGTGTTGTTGGTGCGTTCCGGGTCAAAGAAGGCGAACGGCTCATCCAAAAACAGCATTTGCTTGTCGGTTTTGGTGGCATCTGCCAAGCGCATTTGCCAGTGCAATGCGCATCGCCAGTGCGACTTGCCGTTGGGTTCCGGTGGAAATTTCGTTGAAATCGAGGAAATCGCCTTTTTCTTCCGACAGCACTTTCAGGCTGAAATCAGGGGGGATTTCCAGCGATTTGTAATGCGCTTGGGTAAAGCGTTGCAGCAATTCCGGGCAGCGGGTTTTGACCAACTGGTTGAAACGTTCAATGGAATGGCTGGCATCCCGCTGCAACAGGTCGATGGCGGTGCTGGTGACGATTTGCTGGCGGCGTTCGTGTTCCAAGGCATCTTCCTGTTGCGCTACCAATGCTTGCAACTGTGCCTTGTGTGTCCAATTGCTGCTGGGTGGCGTGGATGTCCGTTTTGAGTACCTCAAGGTGTTGCTGCCATTTCCTTGCTGCGGTTGGTCAGGCCAACGTTCAGGGTGTCAGCGGCACTGTGCACATACAGGGCTTTGGCTTTGTATTGGCTGGCAGCTTGTGTCCAGTCAGGGACGGACGCCATGTCGGGGTGGGTGGTGCTGTCTTCCGGCAGGTCGATGTGTTTTTCCAGCAAATAATCGGTGCTATCGGTGGGTAACAGGCGGCTGATGGGCTGGGTGCAGGCTTGGTAGCTTTCCTCCAACGCACTGGTGAGGTGTTTGGCTTGGGTTTGCAAAGGGCGCAAGCGGCGCACATCCACATACCAGCCGTAGACCAGCAATACCGCGCCAATCAGCGCCGCAATGGAGGCCAGACGGATAGCACTCCTGCCCAGCAAGTCGTGCGTGGGTGCGGACAGCGCCGACCCAGAGTTACTGCCCCATTCCGGGGTAAACATGAAGAATAAGCCCGACCAGCAGGGCGAGCAAGAAAACCAGCAGGGTATTTAGTCCAGCGCCCGATTTTGCGGCTGCTGGCTATCGACCTCGTGGAAGCGTTGCAGATTGTTGGGGTAGGCTAGCGATTCTTTGTCCAGCCGTTGCCCCAGCAGCGCCAAGTGTTGCTGACGGTCTTCAATGTCGCTCACAATGGTGTTGAGGCGCGGAAGCTGGGTGTCGTCAATGTGCAAGGTGTCGATGGCACGCGCGGTGTGTTGGCGTCTGGCCTTCCAGTTGCTTTCAGGGTTTGCAGGCGTTCCTGCTGCTCGCGTTCCAGTTGCCCGCTGAGGCTGGCGTGTTCTTTCAGCCCTGCCATTGCCCGCAGGTTGTCACTGTCGCCTTCCTTGGTGCCGCTGCTTTGTTGCCCCCAGAAAAAGGCTTTGGAGAATGCGCCGTAATAGTAGCCGAACAGGGCTTTGAGCTGGCGTTCCACGCTTTCTGGGGTGTCGGCGAGGGTCACTTCTTCTTCGGTGGAAAATAGGGTGGCGGCGCATATTGCCGTCACTGTCGACGGAGCGCACCAGCCGGTATTCATGCCCCCGGTGTTGCAGGCGCAGTGCGACACTGGCTTGGTTGCCCCCCAGTGGATCAGTTTGGCGGCTTCTTCCGGGCTGACTTGATCGGTGCGCCCGAACAGACCGAACTGGATGGCGTCCCCAATGCTGCTTTTGCCTGATTCATTGCCACCCGACTAGGGCGATCAAGCCCGATCAGGTAGGTTGTCGAGTTGCAGGTGGGCGTATTTACGGAAGTTTTCGGCGATGATGGAGGTAATGATCATGCGCTTACTCCATGTGCCGGGTGGCTTCAAGGCGGCTGATGACCAGCTTGACCGCATCCACGTACACTTTCGGGTCAAAACCGTCGGCTTTGCCGTGGGTGGGGAAGTCTTTCTGGCAGAATTCCATGAAGCGGCGGGCGGCTGCTGTTTTCAACGGGCAGGCGGTAGCTCCTGCATCAGGTCAAGGGTCGGGGCTGATTTGGGGCTTCTTTTGCCGAACATTCGATATCTCCGCTGTTGTTTATATTCATCCATGCCAGATAACTATATGCAAAGAAGCGGAATTTTTCAGGAGAAGCTGTAGGCGATGATTAAAAAAAGGGGCCTAGTGCCCCTCAGTTTTCATTTTGTCGAGGCGTTCTTGCGCCATTTTGCTGGTTTCGGCATTGTCCGGGAAGAAGCTGATCACATCTTCCAAGGTCTTGCGGGCTTTATCCCACTCTTTCAGTTCGTAGAAGCTGTAACCCAGCTTGAGGGCGGCATCAGGGGCTTTGTCGCTGTCTTTGTGTTCTTTCAGCACCACCAAGAATTCTTCAATGGCTGCCTTGAAATCCTTTTCAGCATACAAGGCTTCACCTACCCAATATTGGGCGCTGGAAGCCAGTGGGCTTTTGGGGTAGTCCTTGAGGAAGGTGCGGAATTCCGGTACGGCTTCCTTGGGGTCTTGCAACAAGGTCTGGAAAGCGTGGTCGTAAGCTGGAACGTTCATCCTGATCCGGCAATGCCTTGTCAGTAGTGGGCGTGCTATCATCAGGTTTACTGTCCTTGCGCTGTCGGTTTTGTCAGCCGGTTTGACTGTCGGTTTTGGCCTCGTCAGGTTTGTCTCGTCAGCGTCTGCCTTGGCTTTTTCAATGCCTGCATTTTTGTCGTCGACTTTGCCCGTGCCGTAGCTGTAGAAGCTGTTGGGGTCACTTTTCAATGACTTGTCGGCACTGTCAGGCTTGTCATGTCGGTATCGGCTGGCTTGTCGGCGGGTTTATCCGCTGTGTCACGGGCTTGTCAGCCGTATTGTCAGGCTGTGGTCTCATCCGGCGTTTTCAGCTTGTCCATGCGCTCATCGACTTGCTCGAAACTTTCCTTCTGGTTTTTTTGCAAGTTGCCGAGTTCATTCTGCAACTTTTCGTTATCACCCCGCAGGGTTCTCAGTTCCTGTTCCAGATCGTTGACCCGTTGCAGCAATTGGATGGCGGCATCGTCGGCAGTGGCGCTGCCCAAGCGGGCATTGCCAGCATGGAAGCAACCAGAGCGCTCGAGTGCGCCACGGTTAAGCTTGGTTTGCATTGCGTTATTCTCCGGCATATTTGATTTCGACACGGCGGTTTTTGCTCCACGCGCTTTCATTATGCCCGAAGTCTGCCGGAACTTCTTCCCCATAACCGATGACTTCCATCTGGTTGGCGCTCGCTGCCTTTGACTTGCATGTAGTCCAGCACCGCAGTAGCCACGGCGTTCGGAAAGGGCAACGTTGTATTCCCGCGAACCACGCTCATCGGCATGGCCTTCCAGACGCACCCGCAGGTTAGGGTATGGCTGCCAGCAAGGAGGCATGGGCATTCAGGACGTTCATGTATTCCGGGCGGATGTTGGCAGCGGTCGAAGGTCAAAGTAAATGATGCGTTGCGCCAGAATGCTGCTGGGGTTACGCAGGTCTGCGGGGAGTGTACTGCTCCGCCGCTGCCCGTGCCGTAACCACCCGCGCCGTTGCCGTAAGCCACCTGCACCACCCGTGCCGTAACCGCCACCTGCCGCGCCGTTGCCTGCGCCACCGCCGCCGCCCGCCGTACCTGCGCCAGCGGTGGGAACTTGTTGGCAGCCGGTAACGCTCATTGCGGCTACCAGTACGGAAAATGCTAATGCTTTCAATTTCATGACACTCATCTCGCTATTCATTAATCAAGATAGGGCGACCACGCTGGGTCGCGTACATCGCCCGCCTGCGAATACAGGCTCTGGTGGGCTTTGCCATTGTCACTGGCGACCGCCAGCGAACTGCGCCCACCGGCATCGGTGGCGTATAGCACCATCATGCCATTGGGGGAAATGGCGGGGGAATCATCCTGCGTCCCGCGTGAAATAATGCGTTCTTCCTTGGAGGCGGCATTCATCAATGGTGATGTTGGAATTGCCACCACTCTGGCGCACCATTGCCACCGAATTACCGGCAATGCTTGCCCCGGCGTTGTAACCGCCGCTGAATGACATGCGGCTTTCACCGCCACCATTGGCAGAGGTTTTATACAACTGCGGTTGCCCGCTGCGGTCGGAGGTGAATACCAGTGTGCCGCTGTCTGCCCACTGTGGTTCCACATTGATGCCGCGTGTATTGGTGATTTGGCGTGCGCCACCACCACTTGCGCCTGCCACCACGATATTGTAATTGCCCCGGTCAGCCACGCTGTAGGCAATCGAACGTCCATCCGGTGACCAAGAGGGCGAAATGCTGGACTTGTTGGGGTCGGAAATGGTGCGTTTGCCACCTGATGACAGGTTTTGCGCATACACCACCGGACGCCCGGTTTCATAGGATACATAGGCGACTTGCTGCCCATCGGGTGACCAACTGGGCGACATCACCGGCTTTAGGGAAGATACGATGGTGCGCGGGTTGAAGCCATCTGCATCCGAGACGATCAATTGGTAAGTCTGTTTTTTGGCAGGGCCACTGGCGGAAACGTAGGCGATGCGGGTGTCGAATGCGCCTTTCACCCCGGTCAGCTTTTCAAACACCAAGTCGGCGGCTTTGTGCGCCATGCGCCGTTGGTTGGGGTTGGCTGGGATGCTGAAAGAGCCCATCGACTTGCCCAGTGTTGACGTTGACGAGTTGGAAATCCAGCGAACCGGCATGGCTGCCGACGACAGCATATTCCGCCCCGGCATGCCTGTAGTGCCTCGGGTGAGAAATTGCCGCCCGCCCGTGCCGGATCCATCAGCGCGAAGCGTCCGCTGCGTTGCAAGTCGGCTTCGATGACTTTGGCTAGCGGGCTGAACGGCGTGATCAGGATGCTGGCTTCGCCCGCCGTGGCGTCACGTCAATGTGGGAGTGCAATTCTTCGGCGGGTGGCATGCTTGGAAGTACACTCTAGCTGATAACAGGATGGACGTGAGTAATGTTGGTTTCATTTTCATACAGTTAATCCAAGGTAATGACAAGGGTGTCGCCGTACAGTTCATCGTATTCCGGTCTGGGGAATGGGTCAGAACCGTGAATGGCGGCTTTGAGCGACTCGCAAAATGCCGTGCTGCCATCGCAGGACAAGCTGAGAACGTTAATGATGCCGCCTGCGGAACTGATGCCTGGCGGATGGTGCCAGACATGCCGAAACGTTCTGATGGCTTGTTCCAGTTGCCTTTGATTTTGCGGTTGATGGCACTTTTCCACGCGGCACGGGCAGTACTGAGGTCGCGGAACTGGGGCCTGCGGCAGCGCGCTGCTGGCGGCGCGGCGGGCATCTTCTTCGGCAGCTTTGCGTTTGGCTTCGGCGGCTTTCCATGCTTCGCGCTCTGCCGAGAGTTTGGCTTCTTCCTCGTCGGCTTTTTTACGGGCAAGGGCTTCGGATTTGGCTTTGGCCTCGGCTTCGGCGGCTTCCTTGGCTTTGGCTTCGGCGCGTGGCTTCGGCGGCGGCTTCTGCTTTGGCCTTTGGCTTTTTCCTCGGCACGCGCTTCGGCGGCTGCTTTGGCTTTTTCTTCAGCACGGGCTTCCGCTTTTGCTTCTTCGGCAGCATTGGCGCGTGCTTCGGCTTTTGCGCGGGCTTTTTTGTCGGCTAGGGCTTGGCCTCGGCTTCCGCTTCAGCTCTGGCGCGGTTGGCGGCTAAGTCTTTTTTGCGTTCGACGGCTTGTTCTGCCGCTTTTCTTCGGCTAAGGCTTGGCGGCGGGTTTCGGCGCGGGCTGTCGGCACGGCGGCGTGCTTCGGCTTTGGCACTCTCTTCGGCAGCGGTTTCCTTGCGTTGGCGGCTTTTTCTTGGGCTTGTGCGGCGGCTGCTTTGGCTTTTGCCGCTTCGGCAGCGGCGGCTTGTGCTTCGGCTTTTGCCGCGTTCGGCTTTGGCTTGCGGTTAGTGCTTTGGCTGCGGCTTGTTGGGCAGCCGGCTTGCTGCGGCTTTTTGCTTCGGCTGGCTTGCGCGGCTTCGCTGGGTTTGGGCGGGGAGGCGTCTTCCGGCTTGGCGTTCAGGGCCGTGCCGGGCAGGTTCGGCTTGCGCCGGTTCCTTGGGTTGGGCGGCGCCATCAGGCTCGATCACTTCGACCGCGACATTCTCGGCGGGTACATCCGGGCGGTCAGTCCATTTGAAGCTGAGCAAGAATACCAGCACGATGAGGATGTGCAGTGCAATCGCCCAGAACAGTGCTTGTGGTTTGTTGCGTATTTCTTTAAACATGATCTTTGTGTTAGCCCTTTTCAGATCATTTGTTGGTCAGGTGGTGCGGGGTCAGCCATGAGGCCGATTTTTTTGGCACCTGCCCGTTGTACTGCCACCATTGCGTTCATCAGGTGACGGTATTCTACGGTGCTGTCGGCTCGGACGTAGACCGGGCGTTCAGCTTTGGCCGTCCAGTTGGCTGGTGACGTAGCTGGTAATGCTGTCAGCCGGAATTTCAGAGCCGTCATCCAGAAACAAGTGCCCGTCGGCATTGACCGAGATGGTGAGCGGTTCTTGCTGGTTGTTGGCATCCAGTGGTTCTGCTTGCGCATCGGGTGCATCGACCTTGACGCCGGTTTGCATGATGGGGGCAGTGACCATGAAAATGACCAGCAATACCAGCATGACGTCGATATAAGGAACGACGTTCATTTCTGCCATGATTTTACGGCGGCGGCGGCGGCTGCTCATGCGGGCTTCCTTTGGGTGCTGGCATGACGTTCCAGTAGGGCGGTGAATTCTTCGCGGAAGTTGTCGTAACTCACCACCAAACGGTCAATCTTGTCACTGAAACGGTTGTAGGCAATGACGGCCGGAATCGCCGCAAACAGGCCGATGGCGGTGGCAATCAGGGCTTCCGCAATGCCGGGCGCTACCACGCCGAGGGTGGCTTGCTGCATTTGTCCCAGTGAAATGAATGAGTTCATGATTCCCCACACGGTTCCAAACAGGCCGACATACGGGCTGGTGGAGCCGACTGTTGCCAAAAACGCCAGATTTTGCTCCAAATCATCGACTTCTTTGGAGGCGGCAACCCGCATCGAGCGTTGCACGGAATCGGTGACCGACAGGCGTGAGGTGGGGTCTACATTGAGCGCCCGCTTGTATTCGTGGAAGCCGTCATAAAAAATGCGCTCCAGCCCGCGCCGGTTCACTTTCTGAGACAACTCTTCGTACAGGGAGTTCAGCGAGACACCGCTCCAGAAGCGTTCTTCAAATTTGGTGACGCTGCTTTGGGTGCTGCTGATGGTGCCGGATTTGACCATGATCAGTGTCCATGACAGCAGCGAAGCCAGTGCCAGCAAGGTCATGACGATTTTAACGACCAAGCTGGCATCCATGATCAGCTTGAAGATGGATAGGTCTGTTGTCACTGAAGGAGTTCCCTTATCTGTGTTGGAATAGTTGTTGCACGAAATGTGCCCGACATTGACACAGACTACTTTGACGCTGGCAGTTGTCAATAGTTCATGCGAATTATTCTATGTCTTCACGCCAGACTTTCTTGGCTAAAAATGATGCTTGCCCGTCCGAGTGTTTCAATGGCGGCGCTGACGAACAATGCATCATTGAAGCGGGCTGGCTTGCGGTATTGGATGTCGAGGCTGGCGACGACAAACACGATATTGAGTTGTGTGTGCTAGCGCGTCCTGTTCAAAACCCAAGGTACGTAACCATTCGGTACGGGCGCGTTCCATAAAGCGCAGGTAATTGGCGTGATACACCACGCCGCCTGCGTCAGTGTCTTCGTAATAGACCCGACGGGGAAGGATGAATTCATTCAAACAGGTCAAGGTGGTGTACCTTCCTGAGCATCGTTGTAGCGGGGATGTTCAGCCCGAAGTGTTGCCATGCCCTGCGGGTGGCAACCCGTCCGCGTGGGGTGCGCATCAGAAAGCCTTGCTGGATCAGGAACGGTTCCAGTACATCTTCAATCGTGCCGCGTTCTTCACCAATGGCGGCGGCGAGGCTGTCTAGCCCCACCGGCCCACCGTCGAATTTTTCCATGACGGCCAGCAGCAAGCGCCTGTCCATGTGGTCGAAGCCTTGGTTATCGACATTCAGCATATTGAGGGCTTTGTCTGCCATGTCGGTGTCGATGATGCCATTGCCTTTGACTTGCACATAATCGCGTACCCGGCGTAGCAAGCGGTTGGCAATGCGGGGTGTGCCGCGTGAACGTCGGGCAATTTCCTGTGCGCCGCCTGCATCAATGGTTGCGCCGATGATGGTGGAGGCGCGTTGCACGATGTAGGCAAGGTCATCCACGTTGTAAAACTCCAGCCGCTGGACAATGCCGAAACGGTCACGCAAGGGGGAGGTCAGCAATCCGGCACGGGTGGTTGCCCCCACCAGCGTAAACGGGGGCAGGTCGAGCTTGATGGAACGGGCGGCGGGGCCATCACCAATCATGATGTCAAGCTGGAAGTCTTCCATCGCGGGGTAGAGGATTTCTTCCACCATCGGGCTGAGGCGGTGGATTTCGTCAATGAATAATACGTCATGGGGTTCAAGGTTGGTGAGCAAGGCTGCTAGATCCCCGGCTTTTTCCAGTACTGGCCCTGAGGTCTGGCGCAGGTTAGCCCCCATTTCATGCGCTATAATGTGGGAGAGTGTTGTTTTGCCTAAGCCCCGGTGGCCCAAAGATGAGCACATGATCCAGTGCATCCCCCCGGTGGCGGGCGGCATGGATGAAAATTTCCATCTGTTCGCGCACCACTGGCTGACCGATATAGTCTTGCAGGCGGCGTGGGCGGATATGTTCATCCGCACGTTCTTCTTCGCGGCGGATATGCGGCGAGATCATGCGGGAAGTTTGTTTTTCCATGAGTCTCAGTATTTTATGTGTCCATTCATTGGGTGCATTTTAACGGCTTTAATTCAATGCACGCCAGAGTATGGCGGGGATTTCCCAGCCGATTGCTGTTGATTTGTATTCAATTTGATGATCTTATGGCTAATGCCAGCATCAAGGAATGTCAATAAGGTCTGGGCAATGAGCTCGATAGCGCATTCTGATGGAATCTGCTGTTGATGTTGATCTGAGGGTTGATGCTTGCTTTTGATGCTCAATAAGCCTAGTGAATTTACCTCAATAGTGCACGGTGTTGTCGCTTTGATGCCTTTGATTGTAGCGTGTTTTGAGCGTGTAACTACCGTGCATCCGGCAATATCTAGGGCATACCAACTGGTGATGGGTTTGGTTGCTGCCGTGATCTCAAATGGCTGATTAATGAGCAAAATACCGTGTGAGAACAGAGATAAAAAGATCATTTTTTTATTTACGATCAAAAAAATGCATCAAAAATAAAAAAAATAAGCAGAAATCGTGGGGAAACGAACTATAGTTTCTCCCTGAGGCATTAAGATTATTTATATTTATATGATTTACTTATTGGTTATATGAAATTTTCATCAGTAAATTTGGCAATGATTGATGTGCCTGTGATTCTAATAAGTAAAGTTGAATACGTTTTTTTGATGAAAAGTGTTCTTTCAGGGATGAGCATCGTTGCTATATTTCTATAAAGCACTATACTATGCTTATACGTCAATTAAATGACGTATTTAATGAAAGGGCAAAAGTGTCATAAATTATTTCTATGGTGTTGGAGTCGCGGCTTGGTGCTTTAGGTATGTGTATTCATGCTGCCATGCGGTGAGTCTATGGGCATTTGGTTATGGAAAACGCAGAGATTTTTTGCCCAACTATTGGTTTGCTGGGGAGTAGCCCCGGTATGGCGGTAGCGTTTTGGCGATTGGGCGTTATGGGTCGGATGGAAATAGTAGGTGCGCTTTTGTGAACAGGAGGTTCCAGTGAGTTTTGCGGGCATTTTTTTATTAGTTTCTCTTATATCAGGGTTGTCGATCCTGTTACTGACTCCCTTTGCGGAGCGGTTCCGTTTGGTTGATGTGCCTAATAGCGAGCGCAAGTTCCATGACGGGCGTCCTCCCTTAATCGGGGGTGTGTCGGTTTATGCGGGATTGGTGATGGGTATATCACTGTTCATTACCCCTGATACTGAGTTCGTTGACATACTTGGTGTGTAGCAGCTTGATTGTGGTTTTGGGTGTGGAGGACGATAGGCGAGGGCTTATCACCACAGTTCCGGCTGCTTATTCAGAGTGGCGTTGCCATGCTGATGTGCTTAGGCAGTGGGATGCATATCCAGAGTCTGGGCAATATTTTGGGGTTTGGCGATGTCGCCCTCAATCCGGTCTTGGGCTATTTCATCACGGTTGTTGCGGTTCTGAGCGCGATCAATGCTTTTAACATGATAGATGGAATTGATGGACTGCTGGGGATTTCTTCGCTTATTACCTTTGCGGGCATGGGAGTCTTATTCTCCCTTAATCATGACACCGCTAACATGAAGCTGGCCTTAATCATTTCGGTGGCACTCATTCCTTACTTGGTGGCCAATCTTGGGTTCTCCTCTCCGGCAAAGTTCAAGAAGATTTTCATGGGTGATACTGGTTCCATGCTGATTGGGTTTACGGTGGTTTGGTTGCTTATTCAGGGAACTCAGGCGCATGGTGAGCAACATCCGAGCTTCTCGGCCTCAACCGCGCTGTGGCTGATTGCTTTCCCCTTGATGGATATGGTGCGGGTCATTGGTGATCGGCTGCTGCGTGGTAAATCACCATTTAATGCGGATAGGTCACATCTCCATCACATCTTGCAGGATTCGTCGTCAGAACAGTAAGCGTGCCGCTCTTCTGAAAATTTGCACTTTGTCGGCATTTTTCGCTGCTGTAGGCATAATGCATGCAGGTTAATGAGGTGCGGGAGGTTATCATCTTTCTGGTCTTCCTGATGGGCTTCGTTCTGTATGCCGTCAGGGTAAGTCGACTTGAAGAAAAAATTTACCCAATAAAGCTCCTTAAGTAGAGGAAATAACACAAATGACTCAATTACAACAAAATAATGGTTTTCTGCCTATCTCTAGGCCATCCATTACCAAAAAAGAAATCGAGTATGTGACGGCTGCCATCGCGTCGGGGTGGGTTTCATCCCTTGGTGAGTACATCACTGCATTTGAAGAACAATTTGCTGCGTTCTGCGGCAGTAAGTATGCCCTTACTTGTAGCAATGGCACGACTTCCTTGCATTTGGCGTTGGTGACAATGGGGATTGAGGCCGGTGATGAGGTCATCATGCCCGATTTGACGTTTATTGCCACGGCTAACGCTGCCAAATATGTGGGTGCTATTCCAGTATTGGTTGATATTGATCCTGATACCTTGTGCATTGATCCGGCTGCTATCGAGGCTGCGATCACGGAAAAAACCAAAGCTATCATGCCTGTCCATCTTTATGGGCATCCCGCCAACATGCCTGCCATCATGGCGATTGCTGAAAAATACGGCTTACTGGTTATCGAAGATGCGGCAGAAGCGCATGGTGCAGAGAGTAAACGGTAAAAAAGTCGGCTCTTGGGGGCATTGTGGTTCTTTCAGTTTTTACGGTAACAAGGTCATTACCTCCGGTGAAGGCGGGATGATCACCACGGATGATGAGGCATTGTATACTCGTGCCAAATATTTGCGCGACCATGCGATGAGTCCTACCAAGCGGTATTGGCACACTGAGATGGGCTTATAACTACCGCATGACCAATTTGCAGGCTGCGTTGGGCTTGGCCCAGCTTGAACGTATTGATGAAATTCTCGATAAAAAGCGGGAGATATTTTCTTGGTATGAGGCATCTTTAGGCGCAATGCCGGGTATTACGCTCAACAGGACGGCATCGTGGGCAAAGAATGTGTACTGGATGGTTACTGTCGAGATTGAGGGCGTTGATGAATCGCAGCCGTGATGCCTTCATGCAAAAGCTACGTGAATTCGATGTGGATAGCCGACCTTATTTTTACCCGCTGTCTGCCATGAGCGACTATCCGGGAACCAATACGCCAGTGACGCTATCGGGTCTACCAGATGGGGATTAATCTTGCCGTCATATTTTGACATGGAGAAGCGCGACGTTGAGCGGGTGTGCGCGGCTGTCGGGAAATGCATGGAAATGTTCCAATAAGAAGCTAGAATATTGGCATCAGGCTCAGAAATGCGCCTGATTTGCCAAATACCAGAGTTATTCAATAATGAAAAACATATATAGGAACATAGCGTTCAGCGGGCTTGGCTATATTTTGCCGCTGCTGGCGTCGTTAGCGACCATCCCCCTGATGATTAAATACATGGGGGAGGATGTGTATGGCCTTTATATCATCTGTATTTCACTCATCGGCTTCATGACATTTATTGATCTTGGTGTGGGGCAGGCGATTGTCAAGTATGTTTCCCAGTATGAAGCGACAGGAGATGACGCAAAAATCAAGCCAGTGCTGGACATAGCCTTGATGATGTATGTTGTCTTGGGGGTATCCATCGCCTTACTGGTTACGCTGTTCTCCCATTCACTGGGGAAGTTGATCTATAACGGCGATGCGCTAAAGGCGGCGATGGCGGCACAAGCATTGTCGATCACTGCACTGGCATTCCTGCTGAGTTATATCAACCAGTTTTTCCTGAATGTGTTCAAGGCTTACCACCGCTTTGACATTCCTGCGGTGATTCAGAATTCGGCTAATATTGCCGGGATAGTGTCAGCCACCGTGTTATTGCTATTGGATTATAAATTGCCCACCATTCTGTGGGGGTATGTCATTATCCAAGTGGTGGCGTTGGTCAGTGGTTATACCTTTAGCCGCCGGGTTTTGCCAAAAGGTGTGGTGCTGGGCTTGTCATTTGATCGGCATATCTTTGCGGAGATGATTGGTTTTAGCATTTACACCTTTGTCAGCAACTTCTTGGGGGGGGTGGTGTCACGGTTGGATAAATTCATCATCGGTGCCATTCTCGGTACGGAAGCGGTTACTTATTACCAAATTCCCCATACTATCGCACAAATGGCTAACGGTATTATTCAGGTGTTGAGCCAGATTACCTTTCCCCGCTTCAGTGAGTTGTCCAGTTTGAATGACACTGTAGGGCGGCTGGCTTTGTATAAGCGGTCGATGCTGATGGTTTTCTTCGCCAGCATGGTCATTAATGTGGCGTTGATCTCTGCGGGTGGGGCATTCCTGGAATTGTGGATATCGGCAGACTTTGCTACCCATAGCACCCTGACATTGAAAATAATTGCGTTGTATTTCTTCTTCCAGTCCAACACGGTTGTGGCATATTGGGCATTGCAAGGTTCGGGCAATGCTAAGGTGACCGCGATAAGTTCTTTCTTGGGAACGGTGGCTTACATGGTCGGTATTTATTTCCTGACACAACGCTACGGTTATAACGGTGCTGCGATGTCGTTATTCCTGTTGCTGACGCCGATGCCGTTCTTCTATATGTGGGTGGAGCGCAACGTCGGGCACAAGTTTGTGGAATACCTATTGCTTACCAGTTTGTTTGTGGCTTTAGGTGCTGCCATTATCTTCCTGTTGAGCCAAGTGCATGGGCATATGTCCAGTAAGGTGCTTATGATTATGGTAGATGGTCTGGTGTTGGCAGGAATGACGGCAGCACCGCTGTGGTACTTTTTCAGAGAAAAAGTGCGGTTTCGGTTTGGATAAGCAATTGATAACTAAATAGCTGGTTGCACAGAATGAAGAAAAAAATAGGCATACTGACATTCTACCCCATGCATGGGGGAGGGATTTTTCAGTACATTCAATCAATGGTCGATGCGCTTTCCCATGAGGAGAGCAATTCTTACATCATTTTTGCCGATAAGGATGATGACCGTTTTGATGGTTATGGTTTGGAGGTCAGAAAGCTGACTCCTTCCAACCGTTCGTCTGTTAATCAGATGATCATATTTGCCCAGCTTTTGGTGGGTATGCGTCAGCCGTGGTTTCTCCGTGCTGATGAAAAAAAGGCGTTTGCTGACATTGACCTGTTTATGTCGCCTGCAACCTCGGTTTACCCACACTTGTTTCTCAACAAGCCGTTTATTTTTACCTTGCATGATATGCAGGAAAAGTATTATCCCCATGCTTTTACATGGAGTGAGCGTTTCAAGCGGGAACTGCGCAACCGGGCATTAGCGAAATCTGCCAATGCGGTCATCTGTGAATCAAACTATGTCAAAAATGACATCATGAATTTTCTGGGTGCTAACAGCGACAAGATTGCTGTCATCCAATCGCCGCCGCCCGATTTTCTGCTGAGCTATGAGGCTAAGCCGGAGAATTTTGCGGCAGTGCAGCGCAAGTATGGTTTGCCAGACCGCTATGTGTTTTATCCTGCCCAGTGTTGGTTCCATAAGAACCATATCAAGCTGGTTGAGGCATTCAACATCATTGTCAACGAGACGGATGAAGATGTTTCCTTGATCTTGTCCGGTTCCCAGCAGGATAATTACCCTAAGCTCGTTGCCAAGATAGCAGAATTGGGTATTGGGCATCGCATCAAGCATTTGGGCTATGTCGATTATGAAGATATACCCTATCTTTACCGTATGGCGACAATGTTGGTGATGCCAACGTTATTTGAAAGTGTGAGCATACCCATTTATGAGGCATTTGCGTTGGGGGTTCCAGTATGTTGCTCTAATGTTGTGGCTTTGCCGGAGCAGGTGGGTGATGCAGCGTTAATTTTTGATCCAAATAATGCAGCGGATATGGCTGATAAGATGGTGCAACTTTTACGTGATGAGGACTTGGCGACGGAGATTTCTACCAGAGGTAAACAGCGCGTCAGGAATTTTGATCACAAAGGATATGCAAGAAAAATTCTTGATGTGATGGGGGCATAAGGCAGCGTCCAATCTGGACAAATTATCGCTTTATCGGCGTTTGCTTGGTGTTGGCACGTAATCAATGTAAATTTGTTTTTAGGCTATGACACCGTTTATTTATACCTTGTTCTGATACCCGGAATTTTTATGCACCCCAAATCCACATTGCTGAAAGTACCGCTGCACACCGGGATGGTTGCGTCTGTGTCTGACAGATTTCTGATGGTGGCTATCCTTGCGGTAGTGTCAGGTATTTTTTTCCTGAGTGATGACCATCGGTTTGGTGTGGCCTTTTTGCGTGAAGGTGTTATTGCCTTGTCACTGTTGGCGGTTACTTACATCCTTATGCAGAGAAAGGATGATCTGGACACGGCTGACTGGTATTTGTTGGCGATGGTGGGCTTGTTGTTCCTGATACCCCCGATTTTTGCCTACTTGAGTTTTCACCAACCACTTTATTATGGTTTGCTGGAGGAGCGGCGTACCCTCCTTTACCTATTCTACTTTTTGGTCATGCTGGTGATAGGCGGCCGGAAGGGGTATGGGGATGATGATCTCGAAGCAATCCTGAAATATCTTTTCTATGTCACGCTGGTCTGGTCAGTAGCTAATGCGTTTGGGTGGATTCCCCGCCATTCCGGTTTTTCATTCTCGGTACATGCGGAACAGTTTGCAAAAGATTACATTGCAACAGACGCACGTTTTGAGACTCGGTTTATGGAAGGGGGCTTTTTAGTTGCACTATACCCTTATTACCTTGTGGCGCGTGGCAATTTTCTGAAAGCGATACTGCCCATTTTATTGCTGACAGGGTATATGTTGTATATTAACCAAACTCGTGGTTTTGGTCTGTTGATTTTACTCACTTTTTTCTGGATAGCCATTTTGCGGCAACGGGTTGAGCAACTCAATACTAGTTTGTTAATCATGATTCCAGTGGTATTTGTGCTGGGGTATTTCTCGTATTTTCTCTACGTTTATGCATTTGATGGACAGGTTCTGTTCTACGATTATCATCGAAACCGGGAAATGCACATTATGCTGAGGGAGACGCTGAATGCCTTCTTTATGCCGCATGGGGCTTTGTCGCTCCAGTTCAATGAGGGTTTCTTTTCAGTTTATGGTATTAATCTTTATGTTTCAGATATTGGTTTGACGGGGTTGTTGTTTAAATATGGCATCTTGTTTTTTCCATTATCTTTCTTGATGATAAAAATTGTTCATCTTTTGGGCGTTAAGTATAAGAATGACTTTTCTATCATCTTTATGGCGTTACTGCTTGCCGGTTTCATGTTGATCCCGTTTGGTGATGTCTTGGGGCGTGGGACTGAAGCATTCGCATTTTTGATGATAATGATTAGATTACAAGGAGTTGGCTATGAACATAAGTATATTGCTTGTGTACGGCGAGGGCGGGCATCATGATCAGGCCATGCGTCTGATGAAGCAAATGCAGTCACTTGATGCAAAGATTGACTTCATTCATGTGACCGACACTGAAACAATGAAGGCGGAGGGAATCGAAAAAATTTATACGGTTCCTCCCATTCGGCATAAAAATGAGTCCTTCAATCCCATCACCTTTGTGAATGCCTATCTGAAGGCGGTAGTCTTAACAGTAAAATTGGTGCGGCAGTACCAGCCGCGTGCAGTGATTGGTTTTGGCCCTGGTATCTGCATCCCGGTATTCATGGTGTGTAAGGTGCTGAGCGTCAAGAAGCGGATCTTCTTTGAAGATTGGTGTCGCTTTACCAGTAAAAGCCTGTCAGGAAAGGCTTGTTCCCCATTCAGTACCAAGTTTTTTGTACAGAATGAATCATTGAAGGAGTTATATCGTGATGCTGAATTCGCAGGACGCCTCTAATAAAAAGCGAATCCTGGTAATAACAGGTACTACTGGTTTCGATTCTCTGGTGAAAAAGATAGATGAGAGCCGGGAATTGGAAGATGGTTATGACATTACCTTGCAAACAGGAGAGGGCAACTATAAGCCAATACACAAGCCCTTCTTTGACTTTGATAAGGGGTTGAAGGGTAGGCTGGATGAGTATGACTTTTTTATTACTCATGCCGGTGCGGGCAGCATTTTTATGTTGTTGGAGCAGAAAAAACATGTTCTGGTTGTTCCGAACACTGACCGGGCAGATAAGCATCAGACCGAACTTGCCCAGTATGTGAAATCACATCATTTGTGCGCAGTTTGTGAGAAAGTTCAAGGGATTGTGTCAGCGATAGGTGACATCGACAGGGCAACACAAAACTTACAGCCCTATGAAAAAGTTGAATTTAATGCTGTTCGGGAAGTCTTGAGATATATTTATGAGTAATAAATTTGCATTTATTACAATTTGTTATAATAATCTGCAAGGTTTGAGGCGGACGGTTGACTCTTTGTTGGCGCAATCCTATGGCGACTGGCAGTGCGTTATCATCGACGGTAACTCGCAAGATGGGACGCAAGCCTATATCCAGCAACTGTCCAGTGAACATGCCAATATCCGTGTGTTGTCAGAAGCCAGATGGTGGTATTTATGACGCGATGAACAAGGGTATTGCGCGGATGCCGGAATGTGACTACTTCTGTTTCCTGAATTCTGGGGACTCGCTGTTCGATCCAGCGACGCTTGGACAGTTGGACAGCAAAATAAGTACATTTGGTGCGGAAGCAGCCTGCCATTGTGTATGGACATGCGTGCGAAGAATTTGCGGATGACCAGCAAGTTATCAAACCGGCAAACCGTAACATCAGTCTGGAAAAGGGGATGTTCTGCAACCATCAGTCCATGTTTTTCCAGCGTCGTTATGCACAACTGCGTTATGATCTTGAGTACAAACTCTCGGCAGATTATGACTATATCGTTAGGGCTGTCAAAATGCTTAAGAGCCAGTCTGAGATGCAGATGGTGGATATGGTCATTTCACGTTTTGATATGACGGGTGTGTCCAATAGTCGGCGGATGTCCGGCATCAAGGAAGACTTTAGGCTAAGGGTGAAAAATGAGCTTTGTTCGCCTGTGCCGTCGGCTTTGTATGCAGCCCGTTCCATTGGTCTGATGAGTTTGAAACGTGTTTCTTACCCTTTATATTTGTTGATGCGTAGCAAAACAACTTTTAACAATCAAGTTATCTGAATAAGGAATAATCATGAGTAAAACGGCTTTAATTACTGGGATCACTGGTCAAGACGGTGCTTACCTAGCTGAGTTTCTGTTGAAAAAGGGCTATACCGTACACGGCATCAAACGTCGGTCTTCATCGCTGAACACTGACCGTATTGATCACCTGTACCAAGATCCGCATACCTCTGATGGTAAATTTGTGCTGCATTACGGCGATATGACCGACAGCATGAACTTGACCCGTATTATCGGTCAGGTACAACCGGATGAAATTTACAACCTCGCGGCGATGAGCCACGTTCACGTTTCGTTTGATATGCCTGAATACACCGCCAATGCGGATGGTATCGGTACATTGCGTATCCTTGAAGCGGTACGTTTCCTTGGTTTGACCAAGAAAACCCGTATTTATCAAGCGTCAACCTCTGAGTTGTACGGCTTGGTACAAGAAGTGCCACAAAAGGAAACCACGCCATTCTACCCGCGTTCACCTTACGCGGTTGCTAAGTTGTACGCTTACTGGATCACCGTTAACTACCGCGAAGCCTACGGCATGTTTGCGTGTAACGGCATCCTGTTCAACCATGAATCCCCATTGCGTGGTGAAACTTTTGTAACCCGTAAAATTACCCGTGCGGCTTCCCGTATTGCGTTGGGTTTGCAGCAAGATCTGCATTTGGGCAACCTGTCCGCCAAGCGTGACTGGGGTCATGCGCAAGACTACGTGGAAATGATGTGGTTAATTTTGCAGGCTGATCAGCCAGAAGACTTTGCGATTGCGACTGGTGTTACCACTGAAGTGCGTGAATTTGTGCGTATGTCATTTGCGCGTGCCGGTATCTTGGTTGACTTCCACGGTGAAGGTGTCAATGAAAAAGGCGTGATTGCTGGTTTTGACCGTGACTGTTTACGAAGTGGCTAACGGGTGCTACACCTGAACAACACGGTTTGGAAGTGGGTCGTGAGATTGTATCGGTTGACCCACGTTATTTCCGCCCAACCGAAGTGGAGTTGCTGATTGGCGACCCGACCAAAGCCAAGGAAAAGCTGGGTTGGGTTCCTAAGCATGATCTGAATTCACTGGTGAATGACATGATGGAATCTGACCTTAAGCTGATGCTGAAAGAAAAGCATCTGAAAGACCACGGTCACCGCATTATGTCTTATCACGAGTAATCTGTATGAAAAAAACCCGTATTTATGTCGCTGGCCATCGGGGGATGGTCGGTTCTGCCTTGATCCGCCAACTGACCCAACGCCCTGACGTTGAGTTGGTATTGCGTTCGCGGCAGGAATTGAACCTGAGCCGTCAACAGGAGGTTGAGCAGTTTTTCCAGACGGAAAATATTGATCAGGTCTATCTGGCTGCGGCAAAAGTCGGGGGGATTCATGCTAACAACACTTATCCGGCAGATTTCATTTATGAAAATCTGATGATTGAAAGCAATATCATCCATTCAGCCTATCAAGCAGGTGTTAAGCACCTGCTTTTTCTGGGATCGTCCTGCATTTACCCCAAGTTTGCCAAGCAGCCGATCCCGGAGTCTGAATTGTTGCAGGGTGAGTTGGAAGCTACCAACGAGCCTTATGCGATTGCCAAAATCGCCGGTATCAAATTATGTGAATCGTACAACCGTCAGTATGGCACGCAATACCGCAGTGTCATGCCGACCAACTTGTACGGTTTTAACGATAATTTCCACCCTGAAAATTCCCATGTGATCCCCGCATTGATGCGGCGTTTCCATGAGGCAATGTTGGCGCAGGACCCGCAAGTCACGGTATGGGGATCAGGGACACCAAGCCGTGAATTCCTGCACGTTGATGATATGGCAGCAGCTAGTATTCATGTCATGGATATGGATGATGCCGCTTATCAGCAACTTGTGCCGCAAACGCTGTCGCATATTAATGTAGGTACTGGTTCGGACTGCACGATTGCCCAACTGGCTGAACTCATGGCTGAAGTGGTCGGTTTTCAAGGGAAAGTGGTCTTTGATGCGAGTAAGCCTGATGGCGCTCCCCGTAAATTACTGGATGTTTCCCGCCTCAAAAGTTTGGGCTGGGAACCCCAAATATCTTTGCCGGATGGGCTGAGATCGACTTATGAGTGGTTCGTCGCTCATCAACGTGATTTCCGTGAATCTTAAAACTAAAGAAGGTGTAGAGATGGCAACCCCAATAATCCCTGTAATCCTTTCCGGTGGTTCTGGTTCACGTTTGTGGCCGGTATCACGCAAACTGCGCCCCAAGCAGTTCCTGCCGCTGGTTTCGGAAGACCGTACTTTGTTCCAGTCTACGCTGGAACGCCTTGACGGGCTTCCGGGCAAACAAGCGGCGGTGATTGTCTGTAACGAAGAACACCGTTTCATGGTGGCTGAGCAGTTACAGGGCATTGGTCTGGATCACCAAGGTATTCTGCTGGAACCTGTCGGGCGCAATACGGCTCCGGCTGTCGCGGTGGCGGCATTGTGCCTACTGGATAAAACTGAGCACGATCCTGTCATGTTGGTGTTGCCTGCTGACCATGTGATTCCTGATGTGGCGGCTTTTCAGCAGGCAATTATGCAAGCCTGTTCATTGGCTGAACAGGGTTATCTGGTGACGTTTGGGATTACGCCGCTTTCACCTGAAACCGGCTATGGTTATATC
The DNA here is from genome assembly GCA_963818325.1 of uncultured Gammaproteobacteria bacterium. Classification (GTDB taxonomy): domain Bacteria; phylum Pseudomonadota; class Gammaproteobacteria; order Thiotrichales; family Thiotrichaceae; genus Thiothrix. The sequence continues at coordinate 121,084 of CAWFRV010000021.1, forward strand.
GAACAGGGTATGTCGATTACCGGGTTTGAGAATGCTTGGCAGGTTGCCGCATTTGCAGAAAAGCCCGATGTTGACACCGCTACGCGCTATTTGAATGGCGGCAAGCACTTGTGGAATTCTGGCATTTTCATGTTCAAGGCGAGTGCTTTCTTGCATGAACTGGAAACCTACAAGCCTGCAATTCTGGAGGCGTGCAAAAAAACCTTCAAGCAGGCGCAGCACGACTTAGATTTTATTCGGTTGGATGTGGCTTCTTTCGAGGCTTGCCCTGCGGATTCGATTGATTATGCCGTTATGGAACATACCCGTCATGCGGCGACAGTGCCACTGAGTGCGGGCTGGAATGATGTGGGCGCATGGTCTGCGGTGTGGGAAGTCAGCCCGCGTGATGCTGCCAACAATGTGTTGCGTGGCAATGTCATGGTGCATGATGCTTCCAGCAATCTTGGTTTTCACCGAAGACCGCTTGGTTACCTTGGTGGGGGTCGATGATCTGATTGTCATTGAGACCAAAGACGCTACCTTGGTTGCACATAAAAGCAAGGCTCAGGATGTTAAGCGGATTGTTACCGCGCTGGAAGCCGAAGGGCGTAGTGAAGCAATTGTTCACCGTTTGGTCAACCGTCCGTGGGGTTGTTATGACTCGGTAGACGTGGGTGAACGTTTTCAGGTTAAGCGGATTACGGTCAAGCCGGGGGCAAAACTGTCCTTGCAAAAACACCATCACCGTGCGGAACACTGGATTGTGGTGAAAGGTACGGCTGAAGTGACCTGTGATGACAAAACGTTTCTTGCTCACTGAAAATCAGTCAGCCTATATACCGCTTGGCAGTGTCCACCGCCTCGCTAATCCGGGAAAAGTGCCGCTTGAGCTAGTGGAAGTACAATCGGGCAGTTATCTTGGGGAAGATGACATCGTTCGGTCTGGAAGACCAATACGGGCGCAATGAGGGATAGTGGCGCACAGGGCAATTTTCAGACACCAGTGCATTTCATAATGTACTACTCTTGTTTTATTTCAAAAATCTTTGTTGACAATAAAAGACAGCCGTTAGCGGCAATGCTCAAGGAGCGGTGATGGAAAATTATTACACAAACCAGTCAAAAAGTCTCGACGTGAGATCAGCGGGCAATACTCAGGTCGTTGAGTACATTCCTCTTGAGGATGTAGCGCCCAGAGCGCAGGTGGAGGAATTTGGCTTTGGTGAACTGTGGCGGCGGCTGATGCAGCGGAAATGGCTGTTGCTGGGGACTGCCCTGACCACCTTTATTGTTGCCATCATTATTACGGTAACTTCCCCGAATGTTTACCGTGCTACCACAACATTGCAGGTGACGCCAGAAGATGGGCCGACGCTGAATTGGGGGAGGGTACTGATGCTGCCCGTGCTCCGATGAGTGAACGCGACTTCTATCAAACCCAGACAGAGTTATTGCGTAGTGAACGCTTGACCAATAGCACTATTGAAAGACTTAGGTATCGCTTCCCGTTTTGAAGGTGGTGACTCCTTAAAGACTAAACTTTATGCTTGGCTGACTTCCTTCAAGCGCAGTGTGACAGGTGATGCTGTGGTGGATAATAAGGCCAGCGTGGTGGAGGATAACTTCAAGCGTTTGCTGTCGATTTATCCGGTTGAAAATTCGCAAATTTTCAAGATCAGTTATGATCATGGCGACCCTAAGCTGGCTGCCGATGTTGTCAATACGTTGGCGGATGGCTACAAGCAGATGAGTTTTGACTTGCGTAATGAAGCGGTTGCCCACGCCAAAGAAGACGCTAACCAAAAAGCTGGAAGCCGCCAAGAGCGAACTGGAAGCTTCTGAAAGCAAGCTGGTCAAGTACGCCAAGGAGCAGGGCATTATTACGCTGGATGGTGACCGTTCTTCTGCATCAGGGGTGATGGATTCACTCAATGTGGCATTAACAGACGCGACGGGTGACAGAATTGCTGCCGAAGCTGCTTTCAACCGCTCCATGAATGTTGCCGGTGCTGACCGTACCCTTGAAAACCCTGCGGTTCAGGCACTCAAAGGGAGAACTGGCGAAAGCACAAGCTGAATACAGCGATATGTCGCGTCTGTTTAAGCCGGGATACCCTGAGATGCAGCAATTGCAAAGCCGTATTAACGAACTGCGCAGTGAAGTTGATAAAGAATCTTCCAGTATCAGACAGCACGGCACGCGGCAAGTTGCAGGCTGAGTTTGAGGCTGCCAAACAGCGCGAAGCTGAACTGAAGGGCTGAGGTCAAAAAGCAGGAAGGCGGTTGATGGGGCAGCGTGATAAATCCGTTGAGTATAATACGCTGCAACGTAAGGTTGATGCCGATCGCCGTAACTACGATGGTATGTTGACCCGTCTGAGCGAAGTGCGCCTTGCGGAAGACAGTGGTGCCAGCAATGTGGCAGTGGTTGATGAGGCTAGCGTGCCGTCCAAGCCTTATGCGCCCAATATTCCGTTGAATCTGGGGATGGGGGCTGCCATCGGTTTGCTGCTGGGGTTGTTGGCAGTCATCATGGCAGAGATTATGGATGATCGCCTGAGAAGTGTTGAAGATATGAAGCGTGTTTCGGGGTCTTTGCCATTGCTGGGCGTCATTCCTTACATTTCGGGCAGGAACAACAAGAATGTGCTGGCATTGAGGGGGCAGGTCGGTAGTTCTTTCATGCTGGAGGCATTCCGGTCATTGCGTGAAAACATTCTGATGATGAAATCACCGTCGCACCAAGGTTTGGCGTTGATTATGAATGTGACTAGCCCCTCGCCGGGAGAAGGTAAAACCACTACCGCCGTGAATCTGGCAACTGTATTTGCTTACACTGGCAAAAAAGTACTGCTGATTGATTGCGATATGCGCCACCCAGAGGCCCATAACAAGCTGGGGTTGGAGAACCGTGTCGGTGTGAGTGATTACTTGCTCGGCGAAAAGGAACTCAGCGACCTGATTCAAGAGACCACGGTGCAAAACCTTTCGGCTATTTCAGCGGGTTCTGCCATTCCTAACCCTACCGAATTGCTGGCAGGCGAGCGTTTTACTGCCTTGCTGAGTGAAGTGGAAGGCATGTTTGACCATATTATCCTGGATGGCCCGCCAGTGATGGGCTTGGCTGATGCCTTGATCATTTCTAACCGGGCAGGCAATACCGTGTTCGTCAGTGCTTATAGCCAGACCAGCAAACGTAACCTGAAAGATGCTTTTGGGCGTTTGGGGCAGGCGCAGTGCCATATCATTGGTACGGTACTGACCAAGATGAAATCTGCCGACGTTTCCAATAAATACTACGGTTACCCCAGCCGCTACCCACGCAGTGGGCAGACAGCGATGGTGGCAACCCAGTAATTACGGGATAGCCTTTTTCCATAATTCATCCAACCGCTTGGCCGATACCGGCCTTGCGGTTCCTAGCTCTTGCGCGAACAGCGATACCCGAAATTCTTCCAACATCCAGCGGTATTCCCCTTCGGCTACGCTCAGGGGGCGGTTGCGCTGCCTTCACTCTTCCACTTATCCCAATACGGTTGTACTTGTACCCGTAATGCCCTGTCTTTGGTCGGGTTCTCCGCCATTTTTTGCAAACGTCGTTGAATGCCTTTGAGGTAACGCGGAAAGTGCCGTAACTCCTCTGGGGATGCTGCGTCCAGAAAACCCACGTACACCAGATGGTTCAACTGTTCGCTGATGTCATTCAGGGCTTCTAGCCATGTCGGCGGCACTTTGCCTTTCAATTGTTTGCGTAGGTCGTGGTAGAGGGCAAGTATCGGTGCAAGCAGGCGCACTGTTTCTTGGGTCTGCGGGAAAATATGGGCGCGGCATTCGCCCAGTGCATGTTTAAAACTGTCTTGTTTGCGGATGGTTAAGTGCTGGGCAAATACTTGGCGGAACACGTAGCGGATAATACTTTCCTTGAGTTCATCGCATTTGCCGGTGGCGGCGTAGTGCAGGCATAAGGTTTGCATTTGCGGCACATATTTGGGCAAGTCTTTGACTTCTGCCGGTAACGCCAGCAGGAATAGACGTAATACACCTTGCCAATGGGCTTGGATGGCATCGGTTTCGTTGTCAAACAAGCGGATGGCTACGCTGGTTGCGGAGGTATCGACCAAGGCAGGCCAAGTGCGCAATTTCATACTGCCTGCTTCCAGCCAGTGAATATCGGGTAAATCCCCAAAATCCCATGCGTTAAGCCCATTACGTTCGATGGATTGGATGGGTTGGGTGGCAAGTTCTTGCTGGGTTTGTTGGTGAACTTTGCCGCGCAGGGTATCCAGATCACGTCCGCTGCGGATGATTTTGCCCGCATCGTCAGCGACTTCAAAGCGCATCTGGAAGTGTAGGGGGCAGCGTCACGCTTGCCCATGCTTCTGGCGGTATTTGAGCTGCCGGTCATGCGTAACAGGTGTTTTTCCAGGCGGTTTGCAGGGGGATCGTCATCGCTGGGTTGGATAGCTTCCATGCAAGCACGGGCATAATCCGGTGCTGGCACAAATTGCTTGCGCACTTGTTTGGGCAGGCTGCGGATCAGGGCGGTGATTTTTTCTTCCAGCATCCCCGGCACAAGGTACTCGAAGCGGATGGGCTTAAGCTGGTTGAGTCCCAACAGGGGGACGCGCACGGTGACACCATCATCGTCTGCCTTGGGGTCAAAGTGGTAGCGTAACGGTAGGATCATGCCTTGTACGGCTAAAGTGTCGGGGAATTGCCCGCTTTTTTCATGCCCTGCTTCGCGCTGCATCAGGTAATCGCGGCTGAGGTAGAGTAGTTTGCTGTCCTTTTGCTCGGCTTTTTTGCGCCAGCGTTCAAATGAATGCCCGTTGACGACTTGGGGGGCAACCCGTTGGTCATAAAAAGCATAGAGCCGCTGCTCATCGGTGAGGATGTCGCGGCGGCGGCCTTTGGCTTCCAGCGTTTCGATGTCGGCAATCAGCTCGGCATTGTGTTGGAAGAACGGGGCAGGGGTGCGGTATTCGCCATAGATCAGGGCGTGGCGGATGAAGAGTTCGCGGCACAAGGCGTGGGTCAATGCGCCCGTAGCTGACTTTGCGGCGTGGGGTGATGGTGATGCCGTACAGCGAGGTGCGCTCGAAAGCTGCCACTTGCGCTTGTTTTTGTTCCCAATGCGGCTCGGTGTAATGGTGGCGCAGCAGGTGTGAGGCTAGCTTTTCTACCCATTCCGGCTGGATTTTGGCGATGGTGCGCCCGAATAGGCGTGAGGTTTCCACCAATTCGGCTGCCATGACCCATTGCGGTGGCTTTTTGCGTAGGCTGGAGGCGGGGAATAGGTGGAATTTGCGTCCGCCTGCACCTTGGTATTCGCGGTCTTCATCCTTCATGCCGATATTGCCGAGCAATCCGCTCAGCAGGCTGAGGTGGATGGCGTCGTAACTGGCTTCACTGTCATTTTCGCTTGCCCCCATTTCCGCCAGCATTTGGTGCAATTGGGTGTGAATGTCATGCCATTCACGTAGGCGGGTGAATGACAGGAATTCTTTTTGGCAGAGTTCGCGGAATTTGCGTTGTGTCAGGTGTTTGCGCTGTTCGTGGAAGTAGTCCCACAGTTTCAGGAAGCTGAGGAAATCGGATTGTTCATCCTTGAAACGGCTGTGTTTTTCATCCGCGGCTTGCTGCTTGTCGAGCGGGCGTTCGCGGGGATCTTGTAGGGTCAAGGCACTGACAATGACCAGCATTTCGCGTAACGCGCCATTTTCTTGTGCTGCCAACAACATGCGCCCGTAACGCGGGTCTAGCGGTAGCTTTGCCAGTTGATGCCCGATGGGGGTGACGTTGTAATCGTCATCCACCGCGCCCAGTTCGTACAGCAGCTTGTAACCGTCGCGGATCAGGCGGGTGTCGGGTGGTTCGACGAAGGGGAATTCTTCCACATCCGCCACCCACATGGTTGCCAGTTGCAGGATCACCGCTGCCAGATTGGTGCGCAGGATTTCCGGCTCGGTAAACAGCGTCCGTTTGTTGTAATCGTCTTCACTGTAGAGGCGGATGGCGATGCCGTTACTGACCCGCCCGCAGCGCCCGGAACGTTGGTTGGCGGAGGCTTGCGAGACTTTTTCAATCGGTAGACGTTGCACCCCTGCTCGCCACGAATAGCGCGAAATGCGGGCGTAACCGCTGTCCACCACGTATTTGATGCCGGGAACGGTGAGTGAGGTTTCTGCCACGTTGGTTGCTAGCACGATGCGCCGCCGTCCGTGTGGCTCGAAAATGCGGTGCTGTTCTTCGTTAGATAGGCGGGCGTACAGCGGTAAGATTTCGGTGGCGGGCGGGTGGTGTTTGCGCAGGGCTTCCGCTGTTTCGCGGATTTCGCGTTCACCGGGCAGGAAGATCAGGATGTCGCCGGGGGCTTCACGCCCTAATTCATCCACCGCATCCAGAATGGCTTGGGTCTGGTCGCGCTCGAATTCTTCTTCGGCATCCACATCCACCAGCGGGCGGTAACGGATGTCTACCGGATAGGTGCGCCCGGAGACGTTAATAATGGGGGCGTTGTTGAAATGCTGTGAAAAGCGTTCCGGGTCGATGGTGGCGGAGGTGATGATGATTTTCAGATCACGCCGTTTGGGCAATAACCATTTCAGGTAGCCGAGCAGGAAGTCGATATTGAGGCTGCGTTCGTGTGCCTCATCAATAATCAGGGTGTCGTATTGCTTGAGAAAAGGGTCGTGCTGGATTTCAGCCAGCAAAATCCCGTCGGTCATCAGTTTGATGTAACTGTCCGGCGAGCTGCGGTCATGGAAACGCACTTTGTAACCAACTTGCTGCCCCAGTTGGGTTTTGAGTTCTTCCGCAATCCGTGCGGCAACACTACGGGCAGCAATGCGCCGTGGTTGGGTGTGACCGATGAAGCCATTGACCCCGCGTTGCAGTTCCAGACACATTTTGGGTAACTGGGTGGTTTTGCCAGAGCCAGTTTCGCCGCAAATAATGACGACTTGATGTTCGGCAATGGCTTTGATGATTTCAGCGCGGCGGGCAGCAACCGGGAGTTCAGGGTATTCGGGCTTGGGTAGGTTTTGCAGGCGCAGGGCGCGTTTTTGGATGAGGTTGCTCACAATTAGGTCAGGAATCCAGCGTTAGACGGCAAAGCGGGCATTGTAACGCGCCGCTTCGCCGGATTCACCTGCCCATTACGGGACAATATTTTACTTGCAGGTCTTTGACGGCAGTTATCAGGTCGAAAATATCTTGGGAAATGCGTGTGCCTGAATTGCTGTTGGGGTTAGGCCGACTATCCCCGTTGGTGTGGATGCCGATGGCCCATGCAGTGTCATTATTCTTCACCCATACTGGGGAGCCACTCATGCCACCCGTGGTGTCGTTGGCATAATAAATTTTGGTGGGGGTGGAGCGGGTCACCGTGCCAGTGCTGGCCCATTGCTGCTTGCCATTATTTTTGTCACCGGGGTAGCCGTTGATGCCTATAAAAGAATTGTCAACGATGTGGCGACAAAGTAACTGAAATAGCCTGTTGAATTGCCCTACTGAGCAATTCAATTTGATTATCCCCATGTCGGCATCATTGTCGCCATACTGCGTCCAGCCAGATGAGGAATACAGTTCTTTGGCAGTGCATGAGCCATAAGGGGTTTGCCCATCGGAGTAGCCGGGATAAATTTTGAAACTGGTGGCATTGCTCCATTTGCCAGTTGCGTACCACCACCGTGGACACAGTGACCGGCGGTGACTAGCGTATCTCGGCTAACTAACCAGCCGGTACAATAGCTGCTGCCGTTATAGGTAATGAGGCTGACGGCACGTTCTGGGAAAGTACTGGTATTCAACACTTGAAAGCGGTCATCAAACCCTAGGATTGACTCCTGAATGATACGTGCGGCGGGTGTGGTGGTGGTTTCTATGGCAGCAATCTCGGTATCACTCAGTGGTGTTACGTCAGCACCTTCGAGTTCAGGGTCTGCTCTCAGCACCCGTCGAGCCGAAAGACAATGAGCTGTTTTGGTTTAGGCTATTGGCATCAACTACTTGCCCACTGCTGGAAACTAGGCTATAGCGCTTGCTGGGAGAGGCTGAGGTGGCTGATTGGGGTGCTGCTTGATGCGGTTGCGTGGCAGCAGATGGGCTGGCATGTTGCAGTAGGTGCAGCGGATGCCGTTACGCGGCGGTATTGGTGGGGCTGCACTTTGCTGTGAGTTTGTGCTGCTATTACACCCTGTCATAAAGGGAGCTATTGCCAGTATTGCTATAAAAGCTTGGCGCCCACCACGCATTGGTACGCGAAATCCTATCCATATAAAAGTCCCTGCCATCAGTGTTAGATAAACTACACTGATTTATAGGCGGTTTCTGACAATAAATTAAATTAATTTTTTTGCAATAATATACATAAAATTAATGAGTTTATGCGTAATAATTGCTGACTATAATTTATTCTCCCCATTAATTATAAATATTATCATGGGGAGGTATGAGTTTTTATTTCTTGCAGTGTTCTCAATACTTTTTTTAATGCTTCATGCGAAAAAATAGACCGATTGTCGGGATTCTGCTTAGGTAGCAGGTTGGAATTACACTGCAATAATTCCTTAAGTTCACTCAGGCTGCGCTCGGTCTCACCCAGTTGAAAATAACTGACGCAGCGTGCCAGTTCCCCCCAGTAACCAAAGTGTTGGATGTGTTCTGCCAGTGCCAACGCCTCCTGATACTTCGATTCATTGAAGGCGTGCAGGAAGGGGAGTACGTGATACCAATCCGGGCGGGCAAAGGGAATGCGCATCAAGGTGTTGATCGCCTGCATTCCTGCCTCTTGGTTACCCATCAGGTAAAGGCTGAATCCGTAGAGGTATTCAATGGAGGTGTCGAAAGGGTTGAGTTGCCGTGCAACCTCCAATTCTACCCGGCATAACGCATAATCGCCGAGAAAATAGCGGTTATGGGCAAACACAGAATGCGCCTCGGCATTGTCGGGGTCTAGCTTCATCGCTTTGCGGGCTGCTTGTGTCCACGCGGTTTCCAGATTGTCGATGAGGTGATACTGCAATACATGGTCGTAGCCACACAGGCGGGCAAAAATGACCAGTGCCTTGCTGTCATTCGGGAAATGTTCCAGCCGTTGTTGGCAGCTTGTCAGTGCTTTGCTGAAGCTGTCGCGGGTAATGTCGCGCAGGAAGGCAAGATAGCATACCAATGCTTGCTGGTGAGCGGGGATCGCTGACTTCAGGCTCTGTTGGTAACGCGCCCAATGGTACAGGACTTTACCGGAATGCACCGCAACGGTGTTGGCGGCTAACTGCAAGCATAAGGCATTCAGGTCGCTGGTGCTGGGTTGTGCGGGCAGTTGCTGGGTATTTGTCCAAACTAACTCGCCACTCAGGGTATGGGTGAAAGTGTAAAACAATTCAAACCCGCTGCTGAGCGGCTGGATGTCGCAATGCAGGCTGTAATCGGTGCGGTGTTGCGGTGGTTGGCCTGTGACTGTGGCGTTACAAGGCAAATATTGCGGAAGCGGTTCAGCATCAGCAACAAGTCGCTGCGTAGTTTGTGACAAACTGGGTAAGTAATCGGCGCTGTATCCAGTACTTGGCAAGAAATAACTAAGCGGGGGCCTTCGGTGACATGGGGAGCCATGCTATCTGGTAGCGGGCGTGCTAACCGGCAATGTTTTGGGGCATGGTACAAAGGCCACCTGATACGTGCCTTTGGGCATAGTAATCATGACCGTGCGCTGCTGGTCGGCTTCCGCATAATGCTCATGCAATAATTTGCGCAGACGCCCTGCTTCAATACGCACGGTTGGGTTATAGGTCGGCGAAAAGTCTTGCGGTTTTCCCAAGTGCGTGGACGGCAATGGCTGTACTGATTCAGCTCATCCCCCCGCCCAGCCAGCGTTTCATGGACGGTATAACGCAAAAATGTCCTGATCAGCTTTCTAGCGCGAAAGCGTGGGCTGATGAGGATGCGCTCCAGTTCAGCAAGTGATTTGTTCTTCGTCTATATTCATGGAAGCCAGCACAACCCCGTATTCTTGTGTTTTTTCTAAAAACAAGCAGAGGTTTTATAGCATGTTTTTTGTTGAAGAAAAACGCTGTTTCAGGAAATAAGAAAATTTAAGGAAATTTCCCGCCACAAACCGTCAGTATTTGTTTGGCTGCGGGTGATTTTTAGGCCGCATGGGTGGCCACTGCGGGGGGCGTTGACAGCTTGGTGATGGCATCACCACAACTTTCTTTGGCAATCTGATTGCGTCCGTTACGTTTGGCACGGTACAAGGCGCGGTCAGCCGCATTCAGTAACATGGCGGGGTAAATGGCAGCAGCCTCATCCAGTGACTCGGGCAGTGCTGGGTGAATTGGGTATGCAACAGGATACCCCAACACTGACCGTCACAATGCGCGGGATAGCGCCATCAGAATGTGGAATACGCTGTTCTTCCACGGCTTTACGTACCCGTTCCGCCAGCAGGCAAGCATCTTCCAGCGAGGTCTCCGGCAACAGGATCACGAATTCCTCACCCCCGTGGCGTGCCACTACGTCAGAAGCACGGCGTGCCACCGTCTTGATGCACTGGGCGATGATTTGCAAACATTGGTCGCCAGCATGATGCCCGTGATGGTCGTTGTAACGCTTGAAACGGTCAACATCAATCATCAGCAAGGATAAGGTCTTGCCTTCCCGTGCTGCCCGCCGCCATTCTGTTTTGAAGATGCCGTCGAAAAAGCGCCGGTTAGCAATCTGGGTAACCGGGTCGGTATGCGCCTGTTCCTGCATTTGTATCTGTGCCGCATGGAGGTCATTCAACAGGCTAGTGATGGAGCGTGAGGCCATCGCCAGCAGCACCCCCAGCAGGGTGGTTGCCATTGCCAGCGAGTGTTGGGTTGCGCCGTTCAGCAACAGCAGGTTCAAGGTGATAGGCAACAGGATTGCGCCGATTTGCACATACAAGGCGAAACTGGATAGGGCTAGCACCGGCAGGGCGGCGACTACCGCACCCGCCAGTAACATGACATGGACGGCTTGGCTCAGCGGCTCTTGCACGAATAGGATGAACCCTGAAACGCCCCACAAGGCGCTGATTAGGGTGGAATAGATTAGGTAACGTTGCCCGAATCCCTGTAATTCTTCTGGCGAATAATGCTGGGAGGGCAGGAAGCGTTGCCCAAAGAGCCAGCGCATCACATTCACCGTGACAATGGCGGCATACCAAACCAGCAGCAACACCATGCTTTCATTGCTTTCTGCCCAGCGCAACAGCACAAACAGGCTGGCAGCAAACAAATTACCCCAGAACCAAGTAGAACCATGACGTGACAAAAAAGTGATCTGCCCCTGAAGAATCAGTGGTGAGGAATACAAGGATGAGCTTGTTTTTTTCTTATTCATTGAAATCTTTTCTTGGTTGCAACGGTCAAGTTACTGCGCCTTGGGTCAAGCCCCTCTCGAAGCCAAGGCTGAATATAGTGCATCTTGTGAGGGATTGCGCTATTTGCTTGATTTTATATAAACAATAATAGATTTTATTTATGATAGATGGCAAGCTCAAAATGTAACCGTCCGTCTATTGGTCGTCACATCCGTGGTATTTTGCTGTACCCGCCACGGTGCTACAATGCCCCGCTTATTCGCGGGTTATGATGGAGTTTGAGATGCTCAAAGTAGGTTTTGTCGGTTGGCGTGGCATGGTCGGTTCGGTGCTGATGGAACGGATGCGTGCTGAAAATGATTTCCAAGGGTTTGAACCGGTGTTTTTCACCACCTCGCAGTCCGGCAAACCCGGCCCGACGTAGGCATGGGCGCAAAACCGCTGGAAGATGCCATGAACCTCGACAAGCTGGCGGAAATGGACATTATCCTTTCCTGCCAAGGCGGCGATTACACCACGGCGGTCTACGCACCACTCCGCGCCCGTTGGAATGGCTATTGGATTGACGCAGCTTCCACGCTGCGCATGAGTGACGATGCGATCATCGTACTCGACCCCGTAAACCGCAACGTGATCGACGCTGGCCTGCAAAGCGGCATCAAGAATTACGTCGGCGGCAACTGCACCGTGTCCCTAATGCTGATGGCTTTGGGCGGTTTGTTTGAAAAAGGCTTGGTCGAATGGATCACTTCCATGACTTACCAAGCCGCTAGCGGTGCGGGCGCGAAAAACATGCGCGAACTGCTGACCCAGATGGGCGAACTCAATGGCGAAGTGGGCGATTTGCTGGCGAATCCGGCTTCCGCGATCCTCGACATTGACACCAAAGTGACCGCAAAACTGAATGACGGTACGCTTTCCACCGCCAATTTCGGCGCACCACTGGCAGGCAGCCTGATCCCGTGGATCGACAAGGCATGGGAAAACGGTCAGACCAAGGAAGAATGGAAAGGCATTGCCGAAACCAACAAAATCCTCGGCAAAACCGGCGCGGCAATCATCCCGGTGGATGGTCAGTGCGTGCGGATTGGCGCAATGCGTTGCCATTCGCAAGGTTTCACCATCAAACTGAAACAGGATTTGCCGCTGGCTGAAATTGAAAGCATCATCGCAGGCCATAACCAGTGGGTTAAGGTCATCCCGAATGACAAGGAATCCACCCTGCATGGGCTGACCCCAGTACAAGCTTCCGGCACGCTGACTGTTCCGGTCGGGCGTATCCGCAAGATGAATCTGGGGCCGGAATACCTCACCGCGTTCACCGTCGGCGACCAATTGCTATGGGGCGCGGCTGAACCGGTACGCCGGATGCTGAAAATTACCCTCGCGCACTTGGGTTGACCATTACCAGTCGAATGGCATCATGCCGGATGGTGAGAATTTATCATTCATCCGGTCTGTTTGGCCATTCATGGCTCCCATCTTGCCAGTAAAGGTTGCCAAACTACTCCGCCGTCCACTTGAACGTCGCCGCCCCAATCGCCAAAAACACCACTGACATTCCCGCCAGCACCAGCAAATGCACGCTAATGTCGGCAAGGTTTGCCCCATCCAGCATGATGGCGCGTGCTGCCGCCAGCATGTGGGTCAGCGGTGACAATTGGCTCAATGCCTGCATGAACGGGTTGGTGCCTTCCATCGAAAACCACACCCCCGACAGCACCATCATTGGCCATGTCAGCAGGTTGAGTAGCCCACCCGCCAGTTCTTCGCTGCTCACCCGTGCTGCCACCAACAAACTGAGCGCAATCAGGGTAAACGCACCCAACACCAGCACCAATAGTAGGTTCCAATAACTGCCTTCCATCGTGAAGTGCATGAATAGGTTCGTGCCGGTAAACACCACGTGGTTGCACCGTCACCACCAGCAACAGGCGTGAAAAAACTTGCGCCAGCAGGAATTCGGTGGCACTCAAGGGTGTGGCATTCAGGCGTTTCAGATAGCCGCTTTTGCGGTAACGCACGATCACGAAACCTACCCCGAACAGGCAACTGAACATCACGTTCATGCCCAAAATGCCGGGGACAACCCAATCGACGTAGCGGATTTCTTCGCCCTGCACGCTTTGTTTTGCCAGTTTCGTGCCACCGCTGCCTTGCAGCAGTTGTTCCAGCACATAGCCTTTTGGCGAATCGCTGTTGACCCAGTAGTGCATTTGCCCAGCACGTAAATCCAGCAGCATATCGACTTGATGCCGCCCGACCTTGCGCACCGCTGTTTCCACTGTTGTCTGGCCGGAACGCTGTAAAAATCGACATGCAGGGTTTGCAGAAATGGATGCAAGGCGGGGTTGGGTTTGGCTTCTGCACTGACGTTATCCGCTACCACGCCGACTTTGAACAGCGGTTGGCCTTCGCCGGAAAACACGAACGCCAGCCCAAACACCAGTGCGACGGGCAGAATGAAATTCCAGCCGAGGGCGGAACGGTCACGCAAAAATTCCAGACTGCGGGCGTAAAACGTTGCCCAGATACGCTGCATCATGCGCGTAGCTCCTTGCCGGTGAGTTCGAGGAACAGGTCTTCGAGGGTACGCGGGCGTACCTGCAAGCCTGCCAGCGATGCACCGTGCTGCATGAGCAGTGCCAGCGTGCCGTTCACATCTGGCGTAATGATTTCGACCGTACCCGTTACTTTGTCCAGATAACGGTGTGGAATGTTTTTGGCAGCGTCGGGGAAATCGCGTTGCGGCAATTCGATGATCACGTCTTGGAAATGTGCTGCCAGCAATTCGTCGGGTGAGCCGTGGGCGATGATTTTGCCGTGATCCATGATGGCAATTTCGTCACACAGGTTGTACGCCTCTTCCATGTAGTGCGTGGTCAGCAGCACGGTTTTATGACGCGCCTTGATGCTATTGACCAGTTCCCAGAAATTCAGCCGCGCTTGCGGGTCGAGGCCGGTGGTGGGTTCGTCGAGGAATACCACATCCGGGTCGTTCACCAGCGCGATTGCCAGCAACATGCGCTGGCGTTGCCCGCCGGATAGCTTGCTGGCGTCACGGTCGAGGTATTCCTGCAAGCGGCAAATTTCCACCAGTTCTTCCAGCGGCAAACCGTTGGGGTAGAGGCTGCCGAAAAACTTCAGGTTTTCACGCACGGTGAGGAAATCTTGCAAGGCGGTCGATTGGAATTGGATACCTGCTTCTTGGCGGAAACGTGCGCCTTGCGGCTCGCCTTTGTAGCGGATTTCGCCGGAAGTGGGCTTGATGATGCCTTCCATGCATTTCGATGGTGGTGGTTTTGCCAGCACCATTGGGGCCGAGCAGGCCAAAACAAATACCTTGCGGCACGGCAAAGTCGATGCCATTGACAGCATTGACGCCGGGGTAGTGTTTGTGCAGGTTGCGGACTTCGAGGATAGGATGCGTCATATTTGATTGATCTTACGGAATTGCCCCGGTGTCATCCCGGTAATTTCGCGGAATGCCTCGTAAAAATTCGACTGCGAGGTAAAGCCGACACTCATCCCCACCGATAGCACCGATGCCGATGGCTCTTCCAGCAGCATATCTTCCGCTGCTTCCACCCGGAATTCGCGCACATAACGTGAAAAACCTTTGCCCAGCCGGGTGTTGATCAGTTCCGATAACTGATGGCTGGAAAGCCCGATACGCTCTGCCAACGTTGGCAGGTCAAGGTCGGGTTGGCGGAACAGTTCTTGTTCCTGCATCAAGCCTTCCACTTCCGCCAGCATGGCGTCGCAATCGACATTCGTCAGGGTGGAAACGGCATAGGTTTCGCGGGCTGCTTCCGCCACGTCGGTGGACAGTTGCGGGGCAAAACTCAAGGACGATATTGACCAACAGGAACGCAACGCCAATGGCGCTGGCGTATAGCATGAAAAACACTTGTTCCGGCAGCAGCGGCAAACTTAAGCCCAGCAGCAATACCGCCAAGGGCCGTCACAAACACTGACACCGAGTATGCGCCAGTTCCTGGCGGAAGCGGCTACGCTGTTCCCGCAGGGCATAAACGCTGTGTGCCAGCCACAGCAGATAACCTGCCCCCAACACAAATGCTAGCGGCATAGCCACACGTGAACGGCAGCAAGGGGGCGATGAGTATCGGCAGTAAATGCAGCAATTCCCACGCGGCGGTTCTGTTTGCGCCTGCAACAAGGGTTTGCTGAACAAGTAAAATGCTGGGTGCAACCGTAAACAACAGCACCTGATAGTAAGGGCTGTGAATGAAATCCGTGCCATATTGCAGCCAAGCGAAATGCGCAAGCTGTAAGCCCACTAGCGTGACCAGCAGGATTATGCCCATCGCTTGGGCGGACGGCTTGGCCTTTGTAGTTGTCGCAACGGAAATGGGTCAGTGCGATCAGCAGGGCGCTGAAGACGGAAAAACCGATCAGCAACAGGGTGAGTGTGTGCATAGGCTTAGTGCTTGTCGTTAGGTCGGCAAGCCGCATTGGCTTTGATCAACGCATCAATTTGCGCTTTGCTTAGCTTGCCCTTGGAATTCATCGCCTGTTTGGCGACTTCTTGAATGCTTTTGGTGTCGGCTTCCTTGACGGGGGGAGTTTCCGTACAGCCGCTCAACAGGCTGGTCACGAGTAGAAAACACAGGGAGAATGTGAGTTGAGAGGGGTTTGCATGGTGTTTATGCCTTCAATCAGGAATGTGTTACCTAGATAACACATTCCTGTCGCTGATAAACATAGAATCTACGAATAACAGGCGATTATTGCTGACAGATGGCGTGATTACTTGGCTTTAGCGTCTGGCTTGCGCACCACATTTGCCATCCTGTTTCGCGCCGACACTTACCGTCTTTCATCGCGCCACATTTGCCATCTTGTTTTGCACCACATTTACCGTCAGCCGGTTTTGCTTGGGTCAGTTTTGCCCGGTTCTGCTGCTTTATCTGCAGCGAATGGGCTGTGGCCACAAGCACTCAAGGTAGCACCCGCGATAAGGATAGTACCCAGTGACAGAGCCAGATTCAATTTGGTTTTTGCATGTAACACTCCTTTTGGTTTGGGACAGAAATAGGTACGTTCAAACTTAGCGTTTGGATGTACCTAACAATACATGTTGTTGTTTAAATTGGTTCAAGTAGTTGTAGGCCGAACAGGGTAAGTTGTTCAGGGGCAGGGTGCTGCATTTCCTGCGCCAGTTGCCCTAAAGCGGCGCGTGCCGTCATGTCGGCTTGTAATAGTTGCACCAGACGGGCAGTTACTGCATTCAGCACTACAAACTCCACCTTGCCATCAGGGTTGCGCAGTAACAGCAAATGGGTCGGGTCGGGGGTTTCTGGCAGGAAGTCGGGGGCAATTTTGTGGACAGGGTACTGGTAAGTTTGCAGCAACATTACCGGGTTCAGTACCAGTTGCCCATCCAGTAAGTCACCTTCTGGGTCAATGCCGTTCCAGTCGATCTCGGTGTCGTCCAGCATCAGGGGAATTTCCACCCATTCGTAATGCGCCAGTTCCAGCAGGAAGCTTCGACTACGCTCAGCGAACGAAGCGAACGGTCACTGAGCGTAGCCGAAGTGAGCCATTGCACGAATTCGGCGGGGATTTCGCGGAAGTAGGGTGTTTGGCAGGCATGTTCAGCGTAAAACTGCCGCACTAGCCCGTACCACGCCGCATCATCCAGAATGCTGCGCAACACCGGGAAGCAGCCGTTGAGGAAGTCTTCCACATTGTTGAATAGCAACTCAACATAGACATTGGCACGCGCTGCATCTACCCCTTGAGGGGGCGGATTCACCGCCGGGTTACGCAGGTGGGCGGCAAAGGTGCGTTGGTAATGTTCGGTGGCGTTCATGCGGCATGTTTCCGTTGCAGGCTGGCAATCTGTTCCACTTCTGGCACGAGTTCATCCAGTGGTGGGATATTGTAATCGCGTTCCAGCAGGGTGGGAAATACGCCAAACTGTTGGTAGGTGAAATCCAGCAATGCCCACACCGGGTCGATCACCGCTTCGCCGTGGGTGTCGATCAGCAGGTTAGGTTCTTGCTGGTAATGCCCCGCCATGTGGATGTAGACCACCCGTTCCTTGGGCAGTTTGCGCATAAATTCATAGGGGTCGTAAGCGTGGTTGACGCTGTTGACGTAGACGTTGTTCACATCCAGATGCAGCAGGCAATCCGCTTCCGTCAGCACGGTATTGATGAAAGTGGCTTCATCCATATCGCCGAAGGGTGCTTGCAGGTAGAAGGAGGCGTTTTCAATGCCGATTTGTTGCCCCAGCACCTCCTGCGCTTGGCGGACGCGGGCAACTACATGCTTAACGGCATCTTCGGTGAACGGGATCGGTAACAGGTCGTATAACTGCCCGTGGTCGGAACACCACGACAGATGTTCGGTGTACAGCGGCATGTGTGTGGGTGTGCATGAACTGCTTGATGCTGCCCAGCAATTCGGTATTCAGCGGGGTTAAGCCGCCCAGCGACAAGGATAATCCGTGGCACACAAACGGGTAACGTTCGGTGAAAGTGCGGAGGCGTTTGGCGCTGGTTTGATCCGTACCGATCCAGTTTTCCGGGGCGATTTCAAAAAAGTCGATGCAGGCCGGAACCTGTTGTTCCAGTGCGTCCAAGTGGTCGCGGCGGAAACCGAGTCCCGCGCCGTGGAATGGGGGGCGTGTGTGCTGCATGGTCACATCCCTGACAGTTTGCCGTTAAACACGATTTTACCCAGTGGTTTGGCGGCGTTGGTGTTGTTGGGTTCAAGGCTGATGGCGAGTTCGCTGATGTGTGCCAGATCCCGCCAGATTTTTTTGTCGATGGGCATGGAATGCGCGTGATCGAGTTCCCCCATGCGCATCGGTGCAAGCTTGGCATCTTTGGGGATGCACCATAACACCGGGGTCATGCCTTCTGCTTCTGGCAGGGTTTGCGCGGGCATATCGAGGGAAAGTGTCATGTTGGCACGTTTCACCATTGCCACCAGCATTTTATCCGGCTGGCTGGGGGATTTTAGCATTGCCATGTAAGCATTGGGTTGGGCGGCTTGCTGGTTGAGTGTCAGCACCGTTAGTACCGCAGCCAATACCGAGGCAAACGCCGTCATAGACCACGGTAACAAGTTGTTTAGCCACGCGGGGCGGGCGGCGAGACTGTTACGTTGGGTTTGCTGAAGGTGGTGGGCAATGTTATTCCACACCCGTGGCGGTGGGGATTCTGGTGGCAGCAATTCCACCAAGGGAATGAGGCGTTGCTGGTAACTGTCGGTGACGGCGCGTAGGTACAAACGCTGCGCCATCAGGGTTTCAAAGCGGGAACGTGCCTTGCCGCGCAAAGTGCCCAGCGCATAGCTCATGGCAAGGTGTTCAAAAATGTCCGGGTTTTGGTAGCGTTTCATTGCAAGCACTCCCGTAGCTGTTCCAAGCCCCGGCGAATCCACGCTTTGACCGTGCCCAAGGGTTTGGTGAGTTTATCAGCCAATTGCTCGTGGGTATGACCGTAATAGAACGCTTGTAAAATGCATTCGCGTTGTTCGGGTTTGAGGTGTTCCAAACAGCGCAGCAGGCGTTGCGCATCGTCGCTGTGTTGCTGGAGTGCGTCAGGCTGGGGGGCGGATGAGGCAAATTCCAGCGTTTCATAGCCAATCTCGTCCAACGATTGGGTGTGGTGGCGCATTTGGCGTAATTTATCCAGCGCGAGATTGCGGATGATGGTACTCATCCACGTCATTGCCCCGGCTTTCTCGGCAGCGAAACTGGCGGCGTGATGCCAAACTTTGATGAAACCTTCCTGCAATACGTCTTCGGCAAGCTGTTCGTCACGCAATAAGCGTCGGCACAGCGCGAATAAGCGCGGCGAGGTGGCATCATACAGTTGGCGGAAGGCTGTTTTATCCCCCCGCCCACTGCGGATGAGTAGGTCGTTCAGTGGTTCCATCATCATCCTTATTGGCGGCAAAACCCCTTATTTTTTCTCTTCGGTAGCGGGTGCAGCAGGAGCAGGGGTAGTAGGTGCAGCTTCAGCGGCTGGTTTGGCAGCATCGTCAGTTTTTGCACCACCGCATTTGCCTTCCATCATTTTGCTGTGCAGGGCTTTGCGCTCGTCAGCATCCAGCGAGCCGTCTTTGTTGGCATCGGCTTCGTGAACATTTTTTCGTGATGCGTCATGAACTCTTCTTTGGTGACTTTGCCATCTTTGTCAGTGTCAGCAGGGCAAGGCATCTCGTCGCTGCTGGCAGCGCCTTTTTTCATGTTCGCGCCACACATGCCAGCGCCACATTTCATTTCACCGCCTGCTTTGTTTTCTGCCAGTTGCATATAGCCATTGCTCAGGGTGTTGGCAGAGAACGGGTTGTCAGCAATGGCTGGTGCGGTGCCGAGTGCGATGCCCGCAGCGAAAGTAGCGCCCAATGCAAGTTTCAGGGATGTTTTAGTCTTCATGCTCAATCTCCATAGAATAGGTATGTTGTTTTATGCACAGTGAAACTGGCATGGTGATTGTACGCAAAAACGCTGGTGGTGGATGCAGAAAAAATTTTTCCGGGGTTATAGGGCGGTCATTAAGTCCGTACCGGTACTGGATTTAGCTCAGTTATCCACAGGCTGTCCACAGGTTAATGACAACATGTTGTGCTTGACCACTTGCCAAGACACATCCTATAGTATTTTCCCAGAAGAAATCCACATCGGTGGTGGAACAATATGAGGAACAACAATGCAAGCCGCCAACGCCCACGAACTGAACCCAACTCAAACGCCAATCATGCTTACTATGCCAGATACTAATACTTATTCCTGCAAAGTCATCCGCCGCAATGGGCAGGTGACAGACTTCGATGGCAGCAAAATTCAGGTTGCCATGACCAAGGCATTTCTGGATGTGGAAGGCAGCCAAGCCTCCGGTTCTGCCCGCATCCACGACACGGTGCGCAAGCTGACGGCTCAAGTGGTGGAGGCGTTGCTGCGCCGCACGCCTGAGGGCGGTATGGTGCATATCGAAGACATTCAGGATCAGGTGGAACTGGCCTTGATGCGTGCCGGTGAACACAAAGTGGCGCGGAGTTACGTGCTGTACCGTGCCGAACGCGCCCGCTTACGTGCCGAAAAAGATGCCAAGAGCAAGAAAAAAGGCAAAAAATCCGAAAATATCATCCACGTCAAAATGGCTTCCGGTGATTTGAAACCGCTGGACGAAGAGCGTTTGCGCAAGATCGTGGCGGAAGCAGTCGACGGGCTGGAAGGTGTCAGTGCCGAGCAGGTCATGACTGCGACCATGCGCAACCTCTACGACGGCATTTCCGAGAAAGAAGTGGCAACCGCGTTGGTGATCAGTACCCGTGTGATGATTGACCGCGAGCCGAACTATTCGCAAGCGGCCGCACGGATGTTGATGGATAGCTTGCGCCGTGAAGCCTTGAGTTTCTTGGAAGGCCAGCATACCGAAGCGACCCAGCATGAAATGATTGAGCTTGTACCCGGAAGTACTGAAAAAGACCATCCAGACCGGGGTGCGAGGTTGAGCGGCTGGCGGATGATCTGGGGCGTTACGATCTGGCGAAACTGGGCGCGGCGATTAAGCCGGAACGCGATTTGCAGTTTACTTACCTTGGTTTGCAAACGCTGTATGACCGTTATTTCCTGCATCATGACGGGGTGCGTTTTGAGTTGCCGCAGGTGTTTTTCATGCGCGTGGCGATGGGTTTGGCGATTAACGAAGTCGAGCGCGAAGATCGGGCGATTGAGTTTTACAACCTGCTGTCCAGCTTTGATTTCATGAGCAGCACGCCGACGTTGTTCAACTCCGGCACATTGCGTCCGCAGTTATCGTCTTGCTACCTGACCACGGTTGCCGACCATCTGGAAGGGATTTACGACGCAATCAAAGACAATGCCTTGTTGTCGAAATACGCGGGTGGTTTGGGTAACGACTGGAGCCGGGTGCGCGGCATGGGGGCGCATATCAAGGGCACGAATGGCAAGTCGCAAGGGGTTGTGCCGTTCCTGAAGGTGGCGAATGATACGGCGGTAGCTGTGAATCAGTGTTTCGCACCGGATACCTGCATCCATACGGCTGATGGCATCAAAGCTATCCGCGAGGTGAAGGAAGGCGACTTGGTGCTGGGCATCAGCGGCACTTACCGCGAAGTCAAGCGTTCAATGGTGTACAACCAGCATGATGCAATGGTGGCGTTGGATGTGAAGCATTCGATTGAACCAGTGAAAGTGACCGCAGGACATCCGTTCTACGCGCTGCGCGGTGTGCCGTTGGAGCAGGCAAACGACCGTACCGTTAATTGGTTGGCAAAAGGTAAAGTTAAGCCGGAATGGGTCGAAGCAGGGCAGTTGCAAAAAGGTGATTACGTTGCACAAGTCATCCCGACTGAAACGGTTATGGTGGATGGCTTTGATGCTGACGATGCACGGCTGTACGGTATTTTGTTGGGTGATGGGCATTTGTCCAAAGACGGGATGCAGTGGGGTGTTTCTGGCAATCCGCAAAATGACTCACACCTCGATTTCGTGCGTGACTATTTAGCTGAGCGTGGCATCCATTGTTGGGAAACAGCGCGTGGTGAAACTTATGCGCAAATTCATTGGGCAAGCGGTCGCGGTGTCGTGCGCAACGCTACTAATGGGCGCATAGTTAGTGCAGGTGCTGCCACTTTGCCATTTACCTACGACGATATTTACAACGCGCAAGGTGAAAAGCGTATTTCACGCCCATTCAGCCATTTGCCACGTCCCCAGACCTTGGCTTTGATTCAAGGCTTACTGGAAACTGATGGCGGCGTAAGTCGCGGCAAAGAAATCTATTTCACCAACACGTCACGTCAACTGGCAGAGGGTTTGCGTTACCAGTGCTTGCGTTTGGGTGTGCCGACGGCGGGGCAATACCGTGAGCGTGATAATGCGCATACAGGGACACGTTCTGATGGCACAGCAATTGAATTTAACGGTGTAACCAAGGCGTTCGACGTGCGTATTCCAGCCGTGCCGGAGATTGCGGCGCTGGTGGATTGCCAGCCTGTCGAAAAGCATAACTGGCTGACTTATAACGGTTGTGTGTTCAGTCGGGTACGTAGTGTGGAGACCATTCCGACCCTACCATTTGTATTCGACCTGATCGTGGAAGGTGATGAGTCTTATATGACGACTGCTGCGCTGGCTCACAACGGTGGCAAGCGCAAGGGCGCAGTCTGTGCTTACCTCGAAACTTGGCACATCGACATCGAAGATTTCCTCGAACTGCGCAAGAATACAGGCGACGAACGCCGCCGTACCCACGACATGAATACCGCCAACTGGATTCCCGACCTGTTCATGAAGCGCGTGGCGGCAGAAGGTGATTGGACGCTGTTCTCACCTGACGATGCACCCGACTTGCATGACCTGACGGGCAAGGCGTTTGAAGCGCGTTACAAGGAATACGAAGCCAAGGCCGAACGTGGCGAAATGAAATTGCACCGCAAGGTCAAAGCGCTGACCCTGTGGCGCAAAATGCTGGGCATGATCTTTGAAACCGGGCATCCGTGGATTACTTTCAAAGACCCGTGCAACATCCGCTACACCAACCAGCACATGGGCGTGGTGCATAGCTCCAACCTGTGTACCGAAATCACCCTGCACACCAACGACAGCGAAATTGCGGTGTGTAACCTCGGCTCGGTCAACCTGACCGCGCACGTTATCGACGGTAAGCTCGACGTGGCGAAATTGGAACGCACCGTCACCACGGCGATGCGGATGCTGGATAATGTCATCGACTACAACTACTACAGCGTGCCGCAAGCGCGGAAATCCAACCTGCGCCACCGTCCGGTCGGTATGGGCATCATGGGTTTCCAAGACGCGCTGTACAAAATGAACCTTGCCTACGCCTCGACCGAAGCGGTGGAATTCGCCGACCAAAGCATGGAAGCAGTGTCCTATTTCGCCATCCGTGCCTCCAGCAACCTCGCAGCAGAACGCGGCAAATACCCCAGCTACAACGGTTCGTTGTGGAGCAAAGGCATCCTGCCCATCGACTCGCTGGAATTGCTGGGCGAAGAGCGCGGCGAATACTTCATCGTCGACCACACCCAAACGCTGGACTGGGACGCATTGCGCAACCAAGTCAAAACGCAGGGGATGCGCAACTCCAACGTGATGGCGATTGCCCCGACCGCGACCATTTCCAACATCTGCGGCGTGTCGCAATCCATCGAGCCGACTTACCAGAACCTGTTCGTCAAATCCAACCTGTCGGGCGAATTCACCGTCATCAACCCGTATCTGGTGCAAGATTTGAAAGCACTGGGCATGTGGGATGAAGTGATGATCAACGACCTCAAATACTTCGACGGCTCGCTGCAACCACTGGATCGCGTGCCGGATGCGGTCAAGGCCAAGTACGCCACTGCGTTTGAAATCGACGCCCGTTGGTTGGTCGAAGCCGCCAGCCGCCGCCAGAAATGGATCGACCAAGGCCAATCGCTCAACCTGTACATGAAAGAACCGAATGGCACGAAGCTCGACAACCTCTACAAGCTGGCGTGGGTGCGTGGGCTGAAAACCACCTATTACCTGCGTACTTTGGGTGC
This sequence comes from uncultured Gammaproteobacteria bacterium, assembly GCA_963818325.1. Classification (GTDB taxonomy): domain Bacteria; phylum Pseudomonadota; class Gammaproteobacteria; order Thiotrichales; family Thiotrichaceae; genus Thiothrix. Next base: position 144,965 of record CAWFRV010000021.1, read on the forward strand.
AACGGGCGCGGAAAAGACCAGTTCGGATGATTCTTCGGCTGCGAATAGCGTGGCGGGAATTAAGCGGGCGGCAAATCTGGTATCGGTTGGGTCGGAAGCACCGAAGGCGTGTTCGTTGCTTGATCCAGACTGCGAAGCTTGCCAGTAATCTAGGGGGAATTTAAGTCTTTATGCCTGTATTTTTGTCACATAAGTCATGAAATATATTATCTGTTGTTTAATGCAGTGGCAGTTAATTTAATAGATGGTCAGAAAAATTTTGGTATGTACCGGAAGGATGAGCGGGGGAGTTGTTACGCGGTTGAAAGAGAAGATAAACAAGAGGTCTTAAAAATCGCTGATTATTTACAGAGAAGAGGAGTAAGGTGTTACGTTGATGTATTTGATCCTGAGCTAAAAACCACAAGTGATATTACAAAAACGTTAATGGAGCGTGTAAGCCAATGCTCTCATTTAATGGCAGTAGTCTCTGGATATACAGAGAAATCGTGGTGGGTGCCATTTGAGATTGGTGTGGCTTCTGAACTTGATAGAAGAATTACATCATATCAACTGAGTCGAATTAAGTTCCCAGAATTTCTGGAAAAATGGCCTATTCTAACTAGTTCTGCTGATTTGGATGATTTCGTTAACTCTTATAGAAGAGATCGGACTATTTTGGCAACAGAAGATGCTTATGTGTTTGACGCTGTTGGTCGTGAAATAAGAACGGCGGAGCAATTCCATGATGAGTTAAAACAGAAATTAAAGATAAGAAGATTCTACTGACCTTTCCTGAAGGATGAAAATTTCAGTAGATGCTCAAATTTATGAATTTAATTAGAGGTCAACGATTGTGATGGTCGAAAATACTAAACAGTTTCAGGCCATCCTTCCTTGCTTGAATACCCGTGGGCAGGTGAGGTTGACCGCTTGTTGGCTTCGGCTATAGGCTCGAATCCTGCCTACCGTGCATTCCTGTTTGATGCAGTGGTTTCCCTTGCCTATATTGATGCAACAGCCGGATTAGAAAAATCCATTGAACGTTGCGATAGCGTAACCAGCGGTTACAACGCTCATCTTGGTTTCATCAACCTGTGTTCCCCCTGTTATGAAAGGGGTGTTTGGCAGTATCAGAAGGCCGCAAAGCCCGAATCAGGTGCATTGGGCAAACTGAGCAGTGAAATTATCCTGAAGTTTGTGGAGCATTTCTCACCGAACTTTCAAGGTGCTGCCAGCGTGAATTTAGCTCATTTAGTCGTGGAACAGTGATATGAACGTCTGATTTTGACCGTCAATCGAACATATCTACACCAGCACAGCTTTCGCTGAACTGGTGAAAGATGCGGTCAGGTTTTTCAACGGAACTCCCGTGCATACACTCCCGCCTCCTGAAGCCTTTGGGGGAACGGGCGTGTATGCCATCTATTACACGGGCAGCATCCGGCGTATAAGAAATATGCCGAGTTGAACCGTCTTGCCTACAACTTCCCTATTTACGTGGGCAAAGCCGTTCCCAAAGGTGGCGGCAAGCGCGATTGTCAGATGATGTGCTGAACCAGTCGAAGGAGTTGCATACCCGTCTGCGTGAACATGCCCGCAGTCCCAGCGCGGCGAGCAGTCTGGCAGTTGAGGATTTTATGTGCCGTTTCGTAATCTTTGAAGGCGAAGCCTCGGATATGATTGGTACGATTGAAGCGGCACTGATCAAACTCAATATGCCGTTGTGGAATACGGTAGTGGATGGTTTCGGCAACCACGATCCGGGCAAAGGCCGTTACGAACAGGCCAAATCTGATTGGGATGTGATCCATCCGGGGCGTGCTTGGGCGGAAAAGTGCAAAGGGGCGCATTCCTCCGCAGCCACTATTTTGTCACGGGTTGATGCTCACCTGAATCAGTTGGGGAGCCAGCCATGAAAACGTTGGAACTGTTCTCCGGCGCAGGTGGATTGGCAAAGGGGCTAGAGCTTGCGGGCTTCCACACGTCAATTTGGTGGAATTAACAAACACGCTTGTGCTACTTTGAAAGCCAATTTCGGCGCTGAGAAAGTCTTTGCCGGAGACATCCGCGATTTCAGCTATGACGGATTGCAAGGCGTGGACATCGTGGCAGGTGGCCCGCCATGCCAGCCGTTTTCCTTGGGCGGCAAGCATCAGGCGGATCAGGATCACCGCGACATGTTTCCCTATGCGATCAACGCCATCCGCGAACTGCAACCCAAAGCATTCATTTTCGAGAACGTGAAAGGCTTGTTGCGCCCGTCTTTCGCCGATTACTTTGAATACATCGTGCTGCGCCTGACTTTCCCGGATTACAAGCCAAAGTTCGGGCTGGACTGGCAATTGCACCTCCAGCTTCTGCGCAAGCTCAAGTACGAACCCCATCAAGGGCTGAAATACAAAGTGGCTTACCAGCTTGTCAACGCGGCAGATTACGGTGTGCCGCAAAGCCGCGAACGGGTGTTCATGGTCGGCATCCGTGCTGATCTGGACGTGGAATGGGCATTTCCCGCCCCGACCCATTCCGATACCCGTCTGCTGTGGGACAAGTTTGTGACGGCGAATACTGGGAAAAACACGGCTGGCGCATGATCAGCGCGAACAGCCGAATGCATCAACCCAAAAGCAAGTCGAGGCGCTCAAAACCCGTTATGAGTTATTCCCGCCGCGTTGAAACCTTGGCAAACCGTGCGGGATGCGTTGGGACATGTGCCAGACCCACGTTCCGACCATGCGATTCCCGACCATCTTTTCCGTGATGGTGCACGGGTGTATCCGGGACATACCGGCAGTGATCACGACTGGCCTGCCAAAACCTTGAAAGCTGGTGGGCATGGCGTACCGGGTGGTGAGAACATGCTGCGTTACCGCGATGGTTCGGTGCGTTATTTCACTGTGTATGAGGCAAGTTGCTGCAAACCTTCCCGCAGATTTTTATATCGAAGGTGCGTGGGGCGAAGCAATGCGGCAGATCGGGAATGCCGTGCCGGTGCATTTGTCCCAAACACTCGGTAAGGCTTTGCGACACAACATTGCTGCTCGAAGAACCAGCGTTTGAACAATTACTGCCGTTGGCCTGTGCGGTGGGATACATGAGCAGCATGAGTGCTTTATCCTGCAACCACGAAACCAGAGCCTACACCGGGATTGTACTTGAGCGCATTAAGCACTTGCCGCCGGGCGGAAAAATGGGTGACTTACCTCCCATTTACAGCACGAAAGCTTTATCCGTACTGGCACTAAGAAAACAGGTGGCCCCAATATGCGCCTACTACGGTTGGAACATGATAAACCTGCCTTAACTGTAACAGCTTACATCTTCAATAAGTTTGTCCACCCCGTTGAAGACCGTTATTTGACCCCACGTGAAGCCGCCAGCCTTGCAGGATTTTCCGGTAGATTACGCCTTCATGGGGACGCAGGGGCAAGTCCACCAGCAAATCGGCAATGCTGTCCCGGTCAAACTAGGTAAAGCGATTGCGGCAGAAGTTGCTAACTACCTTGTCAAACAAGGCCAAGCGGGCGAAATCAAAATTGCTTCGTATTTCTGTGGGGCAGGTGGTTTGGACTTGGGGTTTGAGCAGGGTAGTAATGACAGCCATCCAGTTCAAGACATGTTTCTCGACCGATATTGAGGACTCAGTAGCACAAACTATCAATAAAAACAGGCCAGCATGGAATTTCCACAGTGCCGACATTCGGGCACTTGATCCAGAGCAGGTCAGGCAGTTCATGGGAGGCAACCCCGATGTGATTATCGGTGGCCCACCTTGCCAGCCGTTCAGCGTTGCAGGTAAGCAAAAGGCCACCCACGACCCGTTGGGTGTTTTGTACCGCGACTACATCCGCCACATTGATTACCTAAAACCCCAAATGGTGGTGATGGAAAATGTGTATGGGCTTGCCCAAGTCAAAGCCGCGAATATGGTTGCAGAAATTTACCAGTCATTTGCGGACATTGGCTATGCAGTGACCCATTGCGAATTGATGGCAGCCGATTACGGCACGCCGCAGAAACGGCGGCGGTTATTTTTTGTTGCTGCGCAAAATTTGGCGGGATTCCATTTCCCAGAGCCTATGCACAGCGAACACGCAAATCTTTTAGGGCTTCCACGCTATGTGGGCGCTGGTGAAGTCCTTGCAACATTACCACCCGCCAGCATCAAACTTTAAGTTTAGTTGGTATTAAGAATTCAGGAGAGTAAAATCATGACCCTAAACTGGGACAACCCCTTAGCCGCCCCCGTGCCACGCACGAACGGCCACAAACCACAATTGAAGTTGGTGGACGAATCTTTTGTTGATGAACCTACTGTGGAGGTAGATGCAAGTGAGTACTGCGCAAAAACCCAAGTCGCAATTAAATCGCCAGCGGAGCAGGCGACGGTTGCAACGGCGGTAACAGAGGTGGCTTCCAACATGCATGTGGAAGCCACTCCAACGGTAAGCACCTTGCGCAAATCGCTCACACCAGAGCCTTTCAAACCTCAACAGCCGATCAGCAGCGATGACAAGCGCGTGGTCAATGGCAGTGGTGACATCAACCAACTGGCACCGTTTAAGTACCCGTGGGCATGGGAATTCTTCCTCAATGCCAACAAAAACCATTGGACACCGCTCGACATCAATATGGCGCAGGATGTGCATGACTACCATCACAACCTCAGCCCCGCCGAACGTCACGTGTACGAAAATGTGCTGGCTTACCTGACCACATCCGACATTCTGGCGATGCGCAACATCGGCCTTGCCGTCATGGAAAAAATGACCGCGCCGGAATTGCAAATCTACCAAGCCCGCCAAGTCTACGAAGAAGCTCTGCATACCTGGACATACCAGCATTGCATCGAAACCATCGGATTGGATCAGGCTGGAAATCTACAACCGCTACCGTGTCGTGCCGGAAATCAATGCCAAAATCCAGCTTGCCAACCGCCGTTTGAACGACGCATTGCGCCACGACATCGACCTGAAAAATGCCGATGACTTGCATAATTTCGTGATGTCGTACACCTTCTTCGCGGGCATTTTTGAAGGTTGCTGGTTCTACAACGGCTTCTCACCGATCTTTGCGTTGCAACGCCGGGGTCTGATGAAAGGCACGGGTGAGCAATTCCAATACATCATGCGCGACGAAGTATTGCACGCCTCGTTCGGTATCCGCGTGGTGCGCCAGATCATGCAGGAAGAAAACGTCAAGCTCGACCCGCAAGCGGTGCGTGATATGTGGGATGAGGCAGAAGCGGCTGAAATTAACTATTCCAAGTACATTTTGCCCTCGCCGATTCTGGGCTATAGCCAGCAAGACCACTGTGAACAGTTCCGTTTCATTGCCAACCGTCGGGCGCGTCAGTTGGGCATGGATGAACCGTTCCCCGGTGCACAAAACGCGCTGCCGTGGCTGGACGAACAATCCAATATGCGTAAGGAAAAGAACTTCTTTGAAACCCGCGTGACTGAATACCAGACGGGTGGGGCGTTGAAGTGGGACTGATTCCCATAAAAAAGCAAGAGCGCCATCCCGAAGAATGACGCCCTTGCTAGGACTGTGGCGGGAAAGTGTTATCCCACCGTGGAATTATTTTGCTGTAGTTGGTGCAGCAGCAGGGGCAGCGAACTGGCGCTTGCGGAGCAGCCATTTGTGGCATCATCGGTGCAAAGTTGCTGCCTTGTTTAGCAGTGTAGCCGTTGCCAGTAGCGTTGCCGTTGCCATCACCGTAGCCATAGCCGTTGCCAGCGCCGTACCAGTCGCCATTGCCTTTGCCGTTGGCAGCCATGTCGGTATCCATGTTGGTGCGGCCTTTGCCTTTGAAGGTGATGCTGAAGTCAACTTCGCCGTCTGCGTCGCCTTTACCACGACCCCAGCCGTTGACATCGCCAGCACCGTTGCCGTAGCCATTGCCGTTAGCAGCAGTAGTACGCAGTACCGTTGCCAGTGCCGTTACCCGCACCAGAACCGTTGTCAAAACCGTCGAAGAATTCAGCAGAAGCAGCACCAGAGATGGCGATCAGGGCAGCGAATGCGATAGCTTGTAATTTCATGTGTATGTTTCCTAGCAAATTTATGTGTAAGTTCAATATGAGATTATTCTAATATTAGAAGTTTCTAATGTAAAGGGTTTTTTTGGGTTTTGAGGAACTTTTTGCAAATTGGCGGACAAACAGGGGGAATGCTGCGAAAATGCTATGCTTTATGCCATGAGTGATTGTATGCCTGATACATTGTCGCGCCTGCGTGCCGAGTTGATCGCTGCGGGGCAGTTTTTCCATGCGCGGGGCTGGGTTCCGGCGACCAGCAGCAATTTTTCGGCACGCTTGGGGGCGGAAGAAATCCTCATTACCAGTTCTGGGCAGCACAAGGGTCGGTTGGATGAGGACGGTTTTCTGCGGGCTGATTTGCAGGGTAATGTCGTTGGATGCGGGCAAGCGCCCATCCGCCGAAACGGGCTTGCATACCGTTATGTATCAACGTGATCCGGCGATCGGCTAGTGTGCTGCATACGCATTCGGTCAATGCTACCGTATTGTCGATGCGGGTGGATCAGGTGGTGTTGGATGGCTATGAGGTGCAAAAAGCGTTCCCCGGTGTGGAGACGCATGAGAGCCGTATGGTGATTCCGGTTTTCCCCAATAGTCAGGATATTGCCGCGCTGGCGCGGTGGTCGGTGATTATTTGGATGCTAATCCGCAGACGGTCGGCTATTTGATTCGTGGGCATGGTTTATATACGTGGGGTGCGACGGTGGCGGATACCCAACGGCATATTGAGGCGTTAGAATTCTTGTTTGAGTGTGTTTATCGGCAAATGTTGCTGGATAGGTGAAAGGTAATGAGTGAATTGAAGATTTATGCGGATAACAATCCGCAACAGGCTGAAACGTACACCGATTACGCGACCATTAGCCGCTTATTGCAGGCGTATGGGGTGCGTTTTGAGCGTTGGGAAGCGAATGCGCCGTTGGCGGCTGATGCGACGCAGGATGAGGTGATTGCTGCCTACCGTGACGATATTGAGCGGTTGATGGCGGAAAACGGTTTCCAGAGTGTGGATGTGATCAGCCTGAATCCTGATCACCCGGATAAAGCTGGCATTGCGGCAGAAATTCCTCAATGAACATACCCATTCCGAATACGAGGTGCGCTTTTTTGTCGATGGGCAAGGCTTGTTCTACCTGCATCTGGGCGACAAGGTGTATACCGTGTTGTGCGAAAAAGGCGATTTGATCAGCGTTCCGGCAGGTGCTACCCATTGGTTTGATATGGGGGCAAATCCGCGTTTCAAGGCGATTCGCCTGTTCACCAACCCGGAAGGCTGGGTGGCGAATTTTACCGGCAGTGACATTGCCGGGCGTTTCCCGACTTTGGAGAATTGATGCATGATCAAGGCGATACTCACGGACATCGAAGGCACGACGACCAGCCTTGTCTTTCGTTAAGGATGTGCTGTTCCCGTATGCGGATCAGCAGATGCAGGCATTCGTGGTGGCGCATCGGCAAGACCCGGTGGTTGCCCGCCTGATTGATGATGTGCGCCTTGAAACCGGCAATGCGGTATTGTCGCTTAGCGACGCGATTGCCCAATTGCGCCAGTGGATTGCAGAGGATAAAAAGATTACCCCACTGAAAGCCATTCAGGGCTTGATGTGGGAAGAAGGTTACCGTAAGGGCGATTTTACCGGGCATGTGTATGAGGATGCGGTGCGTAATTTACGGCATTGGCATGAGCTTAGGCTTGAAATTGTATGTCTATTCGTCCGGTTCGGTGTATGCGCAAAAGCTATTGTTCGGTTATTCTGACGCAGGCGATTTGACCCCGTTGTTCAGTGGCTATTTCGATACAGCGGTCGGCCATAAGCGTGAGGCGGAGGCATACCAGCATATTGTGGCAGCCATCGGTTTGCCTGCGGATGAAATATTGTTTTTGTCGGATATTCGCGGAGGAGTTGGATGCAGCACAACAAGCTGGGTTAAAAACCTGTTGCCTTGTCCGCGAAAACCAGCCAACTGACGGGTTACTACACCCTTGGGTAATAAACTTTGACACAATGGATGTAATACATAGTGCTGTAATATGACTAATGTGGCTTTATGACATCCTATGAATATTTTTCCAATCATCCTCGCAGCGGGTCAGGGCACTCGGATGCGTTCTTCCCTACCCAAGGTGTTGCACCCGATTGCAGGCAAGCCGATGTTGCAACATGTGGTGGATGCTTGTTCAGCTTTGAGAAACGCACAATATGGCGATTGTTTACGGTCATGGTGGTGAATTGGTGCGTGAACGGATTGCAGGCGAAAACCTCAATTGGGCGTTGCAGTCGCGGCAATTGGGCACAGGTCATGCGGTCAGCCAAGCCATCCATTTGGTCGATGCCGATGATGTGGTGCTGATTGCTTACGGTGATGTGCCGCTGATCCGTGCTGAAACCTTGCAAGCTCTGGCACAAGGTTTGCAGGATTCTGCCTTGTGCATTCTGACCACTGAACTGGCCGACCCCAAAGGCTACGGGCGTATTGTGCGTAATGCTGACGGGCAGGTGCAGGCGATTGTGGAAGAAAAGGATGCCACTGATGAGCAGCGCCAGATTCGCGAGGTGAATACCGGCTTCATCGCTGCCCGTGGTAGCGACCTGAAACGCTGGTTGCAGCAACTGACCCCGCAAAATTCACAGGGCGAATATTACCTGACCGATTGCGTTAGCTTGGCAGTGGCAGACGGCGGCAGCATCAACACGGTGTTGTGTGCCGACCCGGTGGAAGTGGAAGGCGCGAATAACCGCGTGCAGTTGGCGCGTCTGGAACGTGCTTACCAGTTGCAGCAGGTGGAAACGCTGATGCTGGCAGGTGTGACGGTTGCTGACCCGGCACGTTTGGACATTCGTGGCACGGTGGAAACCGGGCAGGATGTGTTCATTGATGTGAATGTGGTGCTGATCGGCAAGGTCAAGCTCGGCAATGGCGTGGTGATTGAAGCCGGTTGTGTGATTCAGGATGCTGAAATTGGCGACAATACCCACATCAAAGCGTATTCGGTGATCGAATCCGCCGTTATTGCCGAAAACTGTGACATTGGCCCGTTTGCCCGTTTGCGCCCCGGTACAGTATTGGAGGACAAAGCCAAAATCGGCAATTTCGTCGAAACCAAAAAAGCCCACATCGGCAAGGGCAGCAAGGTCAACCACCTGAGCTACATCGGTGACACCGAAATGGGCGCGGATGTGAATATTGGTGCAGGCACGATTACCTGTAACTACGATGGTGCAAATAAACACAAAACCGTGATTGGCGACAAGGTATTCGTCGGTTCTTGCACCCAACTGGTTGCACCCGTCAGCGTCGGTGAGGGAGCCACCATAGGCGCAGGTTCAACCATTACCAAAGATGCACCGGCAGGCGAGCTTACCCTGTCCCGCGCCAAACAAATGACCTTGAAAGGCTGGCAGCGTCCAGTTAAGGAGAAAAAATAATGTGTGGTATTGTCGGCGCAGTTGCGCAACGTCCGGTTGTGGAAATCTTGCTGGAAGGCTTACGCCGTCTGGAATATCGTGGCTATGACTCGGCAGGCGTTGCCGTGGTGCGTGCAGAGGGTGATTTGGTGCGCAGCCGTGCGGTCGGCAAAGTTGCTGCCCTGATGGAGCGGCTGGATGCTGAACCCATTGATGGCAAATTGGGCATTGCCCACACCCGTTGGGCAACCCACGGTGTGCCAGCGGAACGCAATGCCCACCCGCATTTCAGCGGCGAATGGGTGGGTTTGGTGCATAATGGCATCATCGAAAACCATGTCGAATTGCGCAAACGTTTGCAGGATGACGGCTACCGTTTCGATTCCGATACCGACACCGAGGTGATTGCGCACCTGATCGAGGTGTTCCGCCGTCAGGGCATCAGTATGCTGGATGCGGTCATGGCAGCCCGTTGTGAATTACAGGGTGCGTATGCATTGGCGGTCATTTCCCCCAATGAACCAGACACGCTGATCGTGGCACGCCAAGGCAGCCCGTTGGTGCTGGGCTTGGGGATTGGTGAAAACTTCATTGGTTCTGATATTCAGGCACTGTTGCCGGTCACCAGCCGTTTCATTTATTTGGAAAATGGCGATGTGGCGAAACTGACCCGCCACAAAATCGACATTTACGACCTGAATGGCGAGCGGGTGGTGCGCCCGGTGCGTGAATCCAATGCCTCGATGTGTTCCGCCGAGCTGGGTGAATACCGCCATTTCATGCTGAAAGAAATCTTCGAGCAGCCACAAGCGGTGGTGGGTACGCTGGAAAACCGTTTGGCCGGTGATCATGTGTTGCCTGCCTTGGTGGGGGTGGCGGATGCGTTGGAACGCTTGGCACAAGTCGACGAAATCCAGATCATTGCTTGCGGAACCAGCTACCACGCTGGTTTGGTGGGGCGTTACTGGATTGAGGCGAATACCGACATTCCTTGCAATGTGGAAGTTGCCAGCGAATACCGCTACCGCCGCCAGCCACCGCGCAAGAATATGCTGTTCGTGACCATTTCCCAATCCGGTGAAACCGCTGATACCTTGGCGGCCTTGGAAAAGATCAAGGAAAACCACGGTGCGTTGGCAACGCTGACCATTTGTAATGTGGCAGAAAGTTCCCTGACCCGCGAATCCGATATGTCGCTGATGACGATGGCGGGGCCGGAAATCGGGGTGGCTTCCACCAAGGCGTTTACCACCCAGTTGGTGGCCTTGCAGTTGCTGATGGTATTGCTGATGCAAGCCAAGGGTGCGGATAAGGCCAAAGTTGCAGCAGATGGTGGCGGATTTGCGCAAATTGCCTGCGCTGATTGAGCAAGCGTTGGACTTGAACCCGAAAATCGAGACGCTGGCAGAACGTTTCATCGAGAAAACACCATGCCCTGTTCTTGGGGCGTGGCGAACTCTACCCGATTGCGATGGAAGGGGCGCTCAAGCTCAAGGAAATTTCCTATATCCATGCCGAAGCATACCCGGCGGGCGAACTCAAGCATGGCCCGCTCGCGTTGGTCGACAGCGAGATGCCGATTGTCACGGTAGCACCCAATACTGCCTTGCTGGAGAAACTAAAATCCAACTTGGAAGAAGTGCGTTCCCGTGGTGGTGAGTTGTATGTATTTGCTGACCGGGATGCGCATATCATCGCTGCGGATAACTTGCATGTGCTGGAAATGCCACACGTCCCTGAATTGCTTGCGCCGATTGTTTACACCATTCCGTTGCAATTGCTGTCTTACCACGTTGCGGTGCTGAAAGGCACGGATGTGGACAAGCCGCGCAATTTGGCGAAGTCGGTGACGGTCGAATAGTATTGAAGAATCCTATGGTAGACAGGCTTCTAGCATTGAATCCCTTCACTGTCGGTTTTGTGGTAATTTTAGTACAATCTTATATTCTAATGAACCAGCGGTTTTGCCGCTGGTTTCTTTTTAGGGTAATCAACCTGAATCTAGGTGGAGGTAAACACCAAAATGGGTAGCTGGCTAGTGTCACTGCTGAGTGACTGGAAAGACCGTTTCACGCCATATAAAGACTGGATCGGCGAATTAAAAAATCCTGAGGTATTAAAAGCAGACGCCATGGCCGGTTTGACGGTGGCACTGGTTTTGATCCCTCAGTCGATGGCGTATGCACAATTGGCGGGTTTGCCTGCGTATGTTGGGTTGTATGCTTCCTTCCTGCCCGTCATGGTGGCGGCGATTTTTGGGTCTTCGCGGCAGTTGGGAACGGGGCCGGTGGCGATTGTGTCCCTGATGTCGGCAGCGGCGATGCAGCCTTTTGCGGCCTTGGGGCCTGAAACGGTGATTGCCTATTCAGCCATGCTGGCATTGATGATCGGGGTGTTTCAGCTTGTCGTTGGGGTTGTTACGCCTCGGTATTCTGGTTGACTTCCTGTCCCATCCGGTGGTGGTGGGCTTTACCAATGCGGGTGCATTGATTATTGGTACGTCACAGTTGCCCAAAATCTTCGGTTTGAATGTGAAAGCTGACCAGTTTGAACACCATTACCAGTTCTTGTGGGCAACCTTGACTTCCTTGATGGATACCAAATTGACCACGTTTGTTATTGGTGTATTTGCTTTGACTACGCTGATGGTCTTGAAAAAGTATGCGCCACGCTTGCCCGGTGTGCTGATCACGGTTTTCATTACCACGTTGATGTCGTGGGCGGTGGGTTTCAAGGAAATGGGTGGCAGCGTGATTGGGGCTATTCCTGAAGGGTTGCCATCCTTCTCCATTCCGCTCATTGACCTTGATTTCAAAACCTTGAGTTCACTGGCAACGACGGCTGCAATCATTGGTTTGATCGGGTTTGTGGAGGCGATTTCGATTGCAAAAGCGATGGCATCCCAAACCCGGCAACGCTTGTCTGCCAATCAGGAATTGGTGGGGCAGGGTTTGGCTAATATTACTTCTGGGGTATTCAATGGTTATGCGGTATCGGGTTCCTTCTCACGTTCCGCGGTCAACTTTGCCTCGGGTGCGGTGACCGGCTTCTCCTCCGTCGTGACGGGTTTGCTGGTGGCGTTGACGTTGTTGTTCTTGACGCCATTGCTGTTCCACTTGCCACAAGCAACCTTGGCGGCGGTGATCATTATGGCGGTCATTAACTTGATTAAGATTGCGCCGATTAAGCACGCTTGGAAGGTGGAACCGCACGATGGGATGGTGGCTGTGGTGACGTTCTTCGCCACGATGGTGTTTGCGCCGCATTTGGATAAAGGTATCTTGCTGGGGGTGGTGTTGTCATTGGGTTTGTTCTTGTACCGCACCATGAGCCCGAATTTGGTGGAAGTTGCTCGCCATGAAGATGGTTCGATGCGTGATGCGGAAGCGCATGGCCTGAAAACCAGCGATACGGTATCCGTTTACCGCTTCGACGGCGATTTGTACTTTGCCAATACCGGCTATTTGGAAGGTAAATTGCTCAACAATGTGGCGAAAAAGCCGCAGATTGAAGGTGTTGATACTGGATATGGAATCCATTGACCAAGTGGATTCTACCGGGGAAGAGATGCTGGAAAAACTGGCTGATCGTCTCAAGTCTGCGGGTATTGAGTTTTATATTGCCCGTACTAAACTGCGAGTGTATGAAGCCTTCCAGCGTTCCGGCCTTGCCAAACATATCGGTGAGGAACGTTTCTTCCGCGAACGTAAATACGCCATCAACTATGCGAAAGAGCAGTTGGGCGATGCGGTTGATATTGAGCCTTTCCAGCACTATATCCCTGCTGAAGCGAAGTAAGGTATCCTTGAAAAGGTCACGTAAGTGGCCTTTTTTATTTTTGCCAGCTTGAGGATATGGGAGATCAGGCTTATGTCAGTCAAGGTATTATTTTTTGCCAGTTTGCGTGAACGCTTAGGCGTAGGGCAGGTAATGCTCGATACTACTGACCGCCCTCAGCGTGCAGGACGTGTGGCAGCGCAGCAGCGGGGAAACTGCCTTGCCTGCCAATGTGCTGGTATCGGTCAATCAAGAATATGCCAATGCGGCGACGCAAGTGCAGCCGGGGGATGAGGTGGCTTTCTTCCCACCCGTCACGGGAGGCTAAGTGGTGCAGATTGAATTGCGGGAAATGCCGTTTGACCCGTGGCAATACTTAGCTGATTGGCAGGCACAACGTAGCGGCGTTGCCGCCCATTCCGGGGCAACGGCAGTGTTTGTCGGCACAATGCGGGATTTTAATGAAGGTGATACGGTACGGGAGATGTATCTGGAGCATTACCCCGGCATGACCGAACGCCAGCTTGCAGCACTTGCCGCCGCATGCCTTACAGCAATGGTCACTGGATGATGTCTTGATTGTGCATCGGGTCGGGCAAATTACCCCAGCCCAAGCCGATTGTGTTGGTTGCTGTCTGGTCAGCGCATCGGGCGGAAGCGTTTGATGCTTGTCGCCATATCATGGAAACCCTCAAACATAACGCCCCTTTCTGGAAGCGGGAAACGCTGGCAGATGGAGCGGTACGCTGGGTGGAAACCAATACACCCGGTTGAGAGGTGGCATTTAATCCATCGCCACATTCACCACTTTGTCCAGATTGGACTCTACGCGGAATTTGGTTTCCTTGACCTTCTTGATCCAGTTTAACGGTGGCGAAGTACTGACCCGCAGGTAACTCTACCGTGCCACTGTGGCGGGGAAGGGTTGCGACTGCTTGTTTTTTGGCTTTGTCACCGACCGCGAAAATAGCCCACGATGCGGGCGACAAGACTGATTGGTTGTTAATGGTTGCAATTAGCGTTACCCGGTTTGCCGATGCTGACCCGGAAACAGTTAATATGCTGACCCCTATCGCCAGCACAGCCGCTTGCTTCATGCGTAAAACAGCATGGGGGGAACGTCGTTCCATGTTGCCCTTCCTTATAAATTCGTTGTTGCTTTACAAAATCATTGCATAAAAAAAGTCCATGCGGATTATGATAGTGCAATTTTTGGCTAATGATTTTGCTATTTATGATGACTTACCTAGGGAATTGCCCTAGGACGTAGGGTAGTGGCTAGGCTTAACTACGTGCCCAATTGCCTGATTTTCCACCGGATTTTTGCAGCAGGCGGATGCCTTCCATCGACATGCCTTTATCAATGGCTTTGCACATATCGTAGATGGTGAGCAAGGTAATGTGTACGGCTGTCAGGGCTTCCATTTCAACGCCGGTTTGTCCGTGTGTTTCCACGCTGACGTGGCAGTGGACTGAGGCGGTATCGGGGTGAGGGGAGAGTTCGACTTCAACCCGCGTGAGTGCCAGTGGATGGCAGAGTGGGATCAGGTCAGCGGTTTTTTTGGCGGCCATGATGCCTGCAATCCGGGCGATGCCGAGGACATCACCTTTCTTGTTGTCACCTTGTAAGATTTTGTCCAAGGTGGCGGGCTGCATATTGATACGGCCTTCAGCAACGGCGACGCGGTGGGTAAGCTGTTTACCCCCCACGTCAACCATGTGGGCTTGCCCTTGGGCGTTGAAATGGGTCAGCTCACTCATGGGCGTTGCAAGGGGGCTTCAACCCGGTCACGGGCGGCTTTGCCCAACAGGATTTCGATTAATTGCAGGCTGAAGTCCATGGCAGTGCCGGGGCCGCGTGAGGTGATGACATTGCCATCAATTTCGATAGCTTGGTTGGTAATGCTGACGTTGCTGGTATCAATGGCAGCTAGCGCCCCGGGGTAGGCGGTCAGTTTGCGCCCATTCAGGATGCCATTTTCGACCAATACCTTGGGGGCTGCACAGATGGCGGCAATATATTTGCCCGTTGCAGCCAGCCGGTTGATCAACTGGTGAATGCGTGGGTCTGCATTCAGGTTGTCGGCTCCCGGCAGGCCACCGGGTAGTACTAGCAAGTCAAAGTCATCATCCAGCACTGCATCCAGTAGGCAGTCTGCAACCAGCACCGTGCCGCGTGAGCAACGCACGGGGGCATCCCGCAGGCTGGCGGTGATCACCTCAATCTGCGCCCGCCGCAGCAGGTCGATCAGGGTGACGGCTTCCAGTTCTTCGCAGCCATCTGCCAGTGGGATGAGTACTTTGGGCATTACATTACCTTGCCGCTAGTGGCTTCTGCTTGCGGGGGTTCTGGTTTGATCCGGTTTTGTACCATATCCATGCCTTTGAGGATGTTGAGTGCTTCAAATAGCTGGTAATCCTCCTCTGCCAGAGGGGATTTTGCTTTGTCTGCATCAACCTTTTTGTCGGTTTTGCCCTCTTCCTCTGGCTTTGCTGGTGTTTCGTCGGCGGGAGGGGGCGGTGTTGCTGCCGGTTTTTCAGCT
Organism: uncultured Gammaproteobacteria bacterium; assembly: GCA_963818325.1. Classification (GTDB taxonomy): domain Bacteria; phylum Pseudomonadota; class Gammaproteobacteria; order Thiotrichales; family Thiotrichaceae; genus Thiothrix. The sequence goes on from CAWFRV010000021.1 coordinate 160,712, forward strand.
GTCGCCATTGCCATTGGGGTTGCTGAGGTGTTTGCTCAGGTCAGCTTCTGACAGTGGGTCGAAGGGATCTTCTGCTTCTGCATCGCCTTTGACTTTGAGGGCTTTGAGTTCAATGTCGGGCGCAATGCCTTCGGCCTGAATGGAGCGGCCTGATGGGGTGAAATAACGCGCAGTCGTCAGTTTGACAGCGGTCTTTTCGTCCAGCGGCAATACGGTTTGGACTGAGCCTTTACCAAAGGTTTTCTGCCCGACAATCAGGGCGCGTTTATGGTCTTTCAGTGCGCCTGCCACAATTTCGGAAGCGGAGGCTGAGCCTTGGTTAACCAGTACCACAATCGGCGCGTTTTCGACGACATCACCTTTTTGGGCGGTGTATTCCATTTTGGCATCGGCTACCCGGCCTTCGGTGTAGACGATTTTGCCGGAGTCGAGGAAGGCGTCAGATACACCTACGGCTGCATTCAGCACGCCGCCGGGATTGTTGCGCAGGTCAAGCACCAAGCCACGCAGCTTGCCCTTGTTTTCTTTTTTCAGCGTTTCGATGCCTTCCAATAAGGCATCGGTGGTTTTGGCTTGGAAACTGGTGATACGGACATAGCCATAGCCAGGTTCCAGCATCCGTTGCTTAACGCTTTTGACTTGGATGATGGCGCGTTTGAGCGCAACCTTGAACGGCTTGTCCTTGCCTTCGCGCACCATCTTGCAGGTTAATGACGCTACCGGGTTTGCCGCGCATCAGTTTGACAGCATCGTTCAGGGTCATGCCTTTGACCGGGGTGTCATCCAGCCGGATGATCAAGTCGCCTGACTGCAAGCCCGCTTTTTGTGCGGGGGTGTCATCAATCGGGGAGATGACTTTGACGAAACCGTCTTCCATGCCGACTTCGATACCTAGCCCGCCAAATTCACCGCTAGTGCCGACTTGCAGTTCCTTGAATTCTTCCTCATCCAGATAGGATGAATGGGGGTCAAGGCCGCTGAGCATCCCTCGGATGGCATTGGTCATCAAGTCCTTGTCCTTGACATCCTCAACGTAATTTTCCTTGATGCGTGAATAGACCTCGGAAAATTGTTGTAATTCATCCAATGGGGGGGCGTTTTCAACCGTTTGCTGGAAGGCGAGACACATTCAGGCTGATGCTGGTGGTGACGCCAATCAGTACGCCAGCCATAGTGCCAGCCAGAACGCGGTAACGTGTATGCATAAATCGATTTTCTCCAGTATTTTGGCTGCTTGCGTCCATGTAAGCAGGATTATTCTTGTGGCGGCCTTGCAGGCATTGCGCCAGTTTACCATCGTGTGGCAAAAATGCACTTTGTTGTTGTAAAAATGGTGCAATTGTTCGGAGATATTGATTCAACGACACCAGCGTGCCGGGTTTTGCGGGGTAGTGCCCTGCCTGATCTCAAAGTAAAGCGCATCTTGGCTTTGCCCGCTAGAATTCCCCACGGCGGCAATGGTTTCATTGGCGTTGACAATTGAGCCTTCTTTTTTGTAGACGGCACGGTTATAACCGTACAAGCTCATATAGTTATTGTCATGTTCAATAATGATCAGGTGCCCGTAGCCATCCATCCAGCCGGAAAAAGCGACCTTGCCTCTGGCAACTGCCCTGACTTTGGTTCCGCCCGGTGCGGCAAGGACAACGCCCCGCCAGCGTTGCTTTTCGTTACGGGACGAGCCGTAGCTGTGGATGATCTTACCTTGGATCGGCCAAGACAGTTTGCCGCGCAGGGTGGAAAAGGCCCGGTCTGGGGTGAAACTGGTCTTGACGGGTGTGCCACTGCTGGTTTCTTTGGCTGCGGCTTTATTGCGGCTTGTCTGGCTTTTGGGCGCATTGCTGGCTCTTTTTCTGGCGCATTATTATTGGCGCGTTCTTTGTTCGGCGGCTTTTGCGTCGGCTTTTCGTGCCAACCGGTCAAGGACTGCCTGTAGGTTGGCGTCTTCGGCTTTCAGTTTGCCTAGCTGTTTTTCTTTGGTGCGGATGTCGCTTTTAATATTGCCAAGCGCGGTTGCACGTGCTTTGAGGGTACTTTCAATATCGGCTTTCTGCTGTTCCTGTGTTTGGGTGAGTTCCTGAAGGTAAATGCTGTCTTTCTCGATGCCAGCCCGCACGCGTTTCGATTTCCTTCAGGGTTTTTTGGATACCTTGGATGCGTGTTACGCGGCTTTTATTCAGGTACTCGAAGTAACGGATGGTGCGGCTGATGTCGGATGGTTCATCCTGACGCAGCAGCAGGCGCAGGTGTGACTGCTCCCCGGCGGAGTACAAGGCTTGGAGCTGCTGGGCAAGGCCAGATTTCTGGGAAGCCAAGTCAGTATCCAGCTTGAGCTTTTTCAGGTTGGCTTCATCCAGCTTGATGCGGGTGGTTTCGATCTTTTTTTCGGTCTGATAATGTTTGTCAGAAATGTCACCGAGCTTTTTTTCAAGTTGGGTGACCTCATCCTGCAATGCTTGCGATTCGCCTTTTTGTGACTTCAGGCTGGTGGAAAGCTGGCGAATGTCGCGCTGCAACTGCTTGCTGTTTCTGGGCATCTGCCGCATTCAGGCAGTTCCACGGGAACAGGAGCAACAATGGGAACAGATATGGATGTAAAATTTCACCGTTCGTCAGAATTCTGGGTATTTATCGTGATGCCGAGTCTAGCATAATAAAGGGATGACACGGAATGGAATAGGGTATATTATTGTATCCGTCTATACTAATATACTAAGTTGCCGATCGTGTAGAGCGATAAAAAGCAAATGCTTTGGCAAAATCATTTTCGATGAGGAAATCTATGGGTAGCATTGCTCTCGGCAGTAATTGTGATTTCACAATTGAAGATATGTTGGTCAAGGAAGAAGATATTGACCGTGCTTCCCGTTCGTTAAAGGCGATTTCACATCCGTTGCGCCTGAAAATTTTGTGTGTGTTGGGTGATAAGGAAGTCAGCGTGCAAGACATTGTGGATAACGTTGGCACATCCCAAAGCAATATTTCCCAGCATCTCGCCATTTTGCGTGACAAGGGTATTCTTGCCTCGCGCAAAGATGCCAACCGGGTCTATTACCGTGTTGGGGATTACCGCACTTTGCGCCTGATCAGCATGATGCAGGAAGTTTTTTGCAACGCCCCACATTGACTATCTTCCCGTCTATCACCAAAAAACGTGCATTTAGGGGTTTACCTGCTTCTTACTGATGTATATCTTTAGCGACTGTTCATAGCTGAAGGGTTTAATGTGGAAGAATATCTTGTTTTCGCCCGTAATCACCCCCTGTTGATTGCAGGGTTGTTTGCCATCCTAGGCATGATCATCTGGGCCGAGATTCGGTCGCCTCACCCGCAAATACAAGCAAGTTAATGCTACCCAAGCGGTGCAGATCCTCAATCATGAGGGTTCGCTGCGTGCTGGATGTGCGTGAAGATGCGGAAGTGCGTGGCGGTAAAATCAAAGGGGCGCGGCATATTCCGCTGGCGCAGTTGAAAAACCGCATGACCGAACTGGAGCAGTCCAAGGAAAAGCCCGTGCTGGTGTATTGCCGTAGCGGCAACCGTTCTGCCCATGCCTGCAACTTGATGACCAAAGCCGGTTTTCAGGATGTGAGTAATCTGGGTGGCGGTATTGTGGCCTGGGAGTCAGCCAATCTGCCGGTCAGCAAGCGATGAAGCAAGCGCCGGTGCGCATGTACGCCACCCGTTTCTGCCCTTATTGCCTGCGGGCGCGGATGCTGCTTAAGCACAAGGGCGTCGAATACGAGGAAATCAGCGTCGGCGGTGATGCTGCCCTGTGGGCAGAGATGGAACGCTTAAGTGGGCGTGATACCGTGCCGCAGATATTCATTGGCGATTTATCCATTGGTGGCTATGATGACATGGCAGCACTGGATCGTGCAGGCAAGCTGGATGCCTTGCTGTTTGACATCTTAAATCCATTTGAAGGGGTATGACATGAGCGAACAACAAGAACAACAATTCATCATCCAGCGTATTTACGTCAAGGATGTTTCCTTTGAAGCACCCAATTCACCCGGCATTTTTACCCAGGAGTGGAACCCGAATACCAATCTGGATTTGAATACCAAGGTCAATACGCTCGCCAATGATAACTACGAAGTAGAGCTGTTCATCACCATTACGGTCAAAAGTGATGACAAGACCGCATTTTTGGTGGAAGTCAAACAGGCTGGTGTATTCTTCATTCAAGGCTATGGGCAAGAGCAAATCAACCATTTGCTCGCCGCTTACTGCCCGAATATCCTGTTCCCGTATGCGCGTGAAGTCATTGCCGGTATGGTGTCCAAAGGCAGCTTCCCGGAACTGCATTTGTCCCCGATCAATTTCGATGCGTTGTATGCTCGCCGTTTGCAGGAAGAGCAGGCAAAAGCTGGCACTGCATGACGATAGCAGCGCGTCCAGTCGATTGCGGTTTACGGTGCCGGTTCGTGGGGAACCGCGCTGGCGCTGCAATTGGCGCGTAATGGGCTGGATGTGCTGCTGTGGGACATTAACCCGGAACACGTTGAGGCGATTAACCGCCAGCGTGAAAATGCCCATTACTTGCCGGGTATCCCTTTCCCGGACAATATTACGTGTTCCAGTGATTTGCAGGCAGTAGCGGCTTTTGCTGATTACCATTTGGTCGTTGTGCCGAGCCATGTTTTTCGTAGCCTGCTGCAAAAGCTTGCGCCGTTACTGGGCGAGCAGGATGCGGTCATTTGGGCAACCAAGGGGCTGGAGCTGGATACCGGCAAGCTGTTGCATCAGGTATTGGAAGAGGAATTGCCGCAATGCCGTGCCTATGGCGTGGTGTCGGGGCCAACCTTTGCCGCCGAAGTGGCGCGTGGCTTGCCAACCGCCATGACGGTGGCGGCGAACCAGCCGGAACTGGCGCAGGCGATTGCTGCTGCGTTTCAAGCCGCCAATTACCGGGCGTATATCAGCACCGATGTGATCGGGGTGGAGCTGGGCGGTGCTATCAAGAATGTGCTGGCAATTGCCGCTGGCATTTCGGATGGCTTGGGTTTTGGTGCCAATGCCCGCGTTGCCATCGTGACACGCGGTCTGGCTGAAATCATGCGCTTAGGCGTAAAACTGGGTGCGCAACCCGAAACCCTGATGGGGCTGGCGGGAGTTGGCGATTTGGTGCTGACTTGCACCGACAACCAGTCACGCAACCGCCGTTTGGGTTTGGCGCTGGGGCAGGGCAAAGACCGTGATGCCGCCATTGCCGAGATCGGTCAGGCGGTTGAAGGGGCGAAATCTGCCTTGTCCATTGGCAAGCTGGCGGAACGTGCCGGGGTCGAAATGCCCATTTGCCAGCAAGTTTACCGCATCCTTTACGAGCAATTGCCACCCCGGCAAGCGGTACACGAACTGCTTTCCCGCGATCTGAAAGCGGAATTCTGACCATCATCAAGGGTGTTGCCCATGAGTAACGCACAAACCTATGCTATCGGCGTCATCATGGATCCGATCAGCAGCATCAACATCAAGAAAGACAGTACCTTTGCGATGATGCTGGAAGCCCAGCGGCGCGGCTGCCCCTTGTTCCATATCCTGCAAGGTGATTTGTTTGTCGACGATGGTGTGGTCTATGCCAAGATGAACCCAGTGACGGTGAAAGATGACCCGACTGGCTGGTTTACGTTTGGCGAAGCGGTTGTCAGGCCGTTGCATGAATTGCCGGTGGTGCTGATGCGTAAAGACCCACCGTTTGATATGGAATACATCTACAGCACTTATTTGCTGGAACTGGTGCAAAAACGCGGCACGTTGGTGGTCAACCGCCCGGAAAGTATGCGCAGTGCCAATGAAAAGTTGTTTACTGCGTGGTTTCCCGAATATTGCCCGCCGACCCGTGTCACCCGCGACATGGCGCGTATCCGCGAATTTCTGGAGGTGCAGCAGCACATTGTGGTGAAACCGCTGGATGGGATGGGCGGCTCGATGATCTTTCAGATCAAGCAGGGCGACCCCAACCGCAATGTGATTCTGGAGGCCATCACCGCGCAGGGCACGCGCACCGTCATGGCACAGCGTTTTCTGCCCGAATATAAGCAGGGTGACAAGCGTATCCTGTTGATAGACGGGGAGCCATTTCCCCATGCCTTGGCAAGGATTCCGGCGGAAGGTGAAGGGCGTGCCAATCTGGCGGCGGGCGGGACAGGCGTGGGTGTGGATCTTACCGAACGGGAATTCGCCATTTGTGCCGGTATCAAGCCAGTATTGCAGGAGATGGGCTTGATGTTCGTCGGGTTGGATGTGATTGGGGATTATGTGACAGAAATTAATGTCACCAGCCCGACTTGTATCCGTGAGCTGGATCATATTTATTCAGCTAACATTGCCAGCCTGCTGTTTGATGCGGTTGAACGCAGGCTGGCAGCGATCTGAGCGAGTTAAGTCAGCTGTCTGTTGCAAGCATACCGTACAGCTCGTCTTTCAGATGCAGGCGGCGCAGCTTCAAGCCTTCGACAAAATCATCGGCATGGACTTCAATGACCTTGCTCAATGCGATGCAGTTGGGCGTCAACTTCCCCATATTCGTCAAACAGACGGGCAAAGTGCCGATCTTCCATTTTTAGGCTGATGAATCTGCTCTTTGTACTCAGGAAACTCGGTCGCCAAGATCGTGGGATTCACCAAACATTCATTACGCTCCTTTATTAATTTCAGTTTTAGGCTACCACAGCGGTTTGATGGGTAGCGTGAGTTAAGTCAAATTCTGGACTATGTTAGAATCGGCTTTTTATATAACAGGAGCACAGCATGAAAGCCAGAGTTAAATGGTTGGACAATATGAGTTTCGTCGGCGAGTCCGGCAGCGGTCATTCGGTGGTGATGGATGGTGCACCGGAATTCGGTGGGCGTAATCTCGGTATGCGCCCGATGGAAATGTTGCTGCTAGGCTTGGGGGGCTGTTCATCATTCGATGTGGTGCTGATCCTGCAAAAATCCAAGCAGCAGGTGCTGGACTGTGAAGTGCTGATTGAAGCTGAGCGTGCTGACAAAGACCCCAAGGTGTTCACCCGCATCCACCTGCATTTTGTGGTGAGTGGGCGCAATTTGTCGGCGGAAAAAGTCGAGCGTGCCGTCAAATTGTCGGCCGAAAAATATTGTTCCGCTTCCATTATGTTGGCAAAAACAGCAGACATTACCCATGATTTTGAGCTGTGCGAGGCTGCGTGAAGCATTTATTTCACTTGCACGCAGGGGCATAGTTTTGCATAGTTCACTCCCATACCAGTCGGTGGTCAACTGGCTGATTTTTTATGTCACGCCTGACAAGAGGATGATCAGAATTGGTGGAACGTCATAAGAAGCAGATTCGCCTGCATGGGTTTAACAACCTTACCAAAACCCTGAGCTTTAATATTTATGACATCTGCTACGCAAGGAGTCCGGCTCACCGTGAAGAATACCTTGCGTACATTGATGAGGAATATAATGCTGACCGTTTAACCAAGATCCTGACGGATGTGGCGGACATTATCGGGGCTAACATCCTGAATGTGGCGCGGCAGGATTATGACCCGCAAGGGGCAAGTGTCACTATTCTGGTGTCTGAAGAGCCGGTGCTGTCGGAAGAAAAAATTTCTACCTCAGCACGGCCAGGCCCTTACCCGGAAGACGTGGTGGCGCACTTGGATAAAAGCCATCTGACGGTGCATACCTACCCTGAAAGCCACCCGGATAACGGCATCAGTACCTTCCGTGCAGACATTGATGTGTCCACCTGTGGGCGGATTTCACCGCTGAAAGCATTGAATTATTTAATACATAGTTTGGAGTCCGATATTGTCATTATGGACTATCGGGTGCGCGGTTTTACCCGTGACGTGAAGGGCAAAAAACACTTTATCGACCACAAGATTAACTCTATCCAGAATTTCTTGTCACCGGAAACCAAGCGGGCTTATTCCATGCTGGACGTGAATGTTTATCAAGAAAACATTTTTCACACCAAGATGATGCTGAAGGAGTTTGATCTCGATAACTACTTGTTTGGTCTGGGAAAAAATGATTACTTCGAGAAGGACTTGAAACAAATCGAGACACAGTTGCGCAAGGAAATGAAAGAGATTTTCTATGGGCGTAATACTGGCAGCCTTTGATAATAATGAATAAACCCATGGTGGCAGCAAGTGCTTGGCGGCTTGCTGCTGCATTTGTTTTGTATATGGTTTTCATTAAGGTTAATGCCTTGATTTGTTGCCTTTAAGCAACAGATTGGTGTGATTAAAACAATTGAAACATTCAATAATAGATTTGATTAAATGTTGCTCATTTGGGTTGTTTCCTCGGTGGATACTCTGTTAACGTTCTTCCTGTGGTGTTCAGAGTGTTGAAAAATAGGACGCCATTGAGGGAAAAACTGTTCTACAAAAGAACGCCAATAAAGGTTATACGAGAGATTATGAGTAGTGTTAGTGTGAAGTCGCGTGCCCTGTGTTGCATGGGGATGGCGGCGTTGTTACTGGCTGGTTGTAATTCTGAAAACGTGAAAACTTCAGATGCAGGAAACCAAAGCTATACGCCAAGGTTTGCCCATTCCACCAATATTGTACGCAAAAGTGACACAAATTCCTGTCAGTGCTGCCAAGGAAGATGTAACCTTGCTGGATCGTGTTGCGTGGATCGCCACAAAGCAGCAAGGCAAAATGTACCGTTACGGTGGTGAAAGCCCCAAAACAGGCTTCGATTGCAGTGGCTTGACCCAATTTGCTTTCGGGCAAGGTGCTGGTGTATCCCTGCCGCGTACTGCTGCTGAGCAATATTCAGCGTCAGTCAAAATCCCACAGCAGGAAGCCAGTAAAGGTGATTTGATTTTCTTCAAAACCACTGGAAAACGTATCAGCCATGTCGGCCTTTATATGGGCGACAACAAGTTTGTCCATGCGCCGCGCACCGGTAAAGCTATTACCACGGAAAAGCTGGAAGGCTACTGGGCAGACCGTCTGGTTGGCTTTGGGCGTATCCCAGGGGCTTGTAAGCCTGCTTATTCCTGATTAGTTCCTGAAAAAGGCCGCTGTTGCGGCCTTTTTCAATGCTGGAATGTGGTGGTCTTACAATGGCAGGCTGTTCAGCCAGTTAGCCACGACTGCGGTCAATTCTTCCCCTTTTGCTTTGAAGTAGTGGTCAGCCTCTGGCAGCACCATTTGTTTGGAATAGCTGTTGCCTGCCTTTTGCATCAGTGCCTGACGCGCTGGTGCCATGCTGATGACCTGCGGGTATTCCTTTTCGCCATACACATCTAGCACGGGTACTTTCATTTTGTCGAGCGGGAAGGGTTGCGCCATTTCCTGTCCAGTATCCGTCGCGCCCATCCCTAGGCCAACGTAAGCGATAATGTCGCTATCCCCTTTATTACCGACCCAATGCATTGCCATGTGTGCGCCACAACTGTGGGCAGCCAGTACGATGGGGGCAATGCCTTTTTGTTTCAGGAAGGCGATACCGGCGTCGATGCGTTTGTCGGCGTTAGGGAACAGCGGCACGTAATCGTAATAGGTGGCTTCTTTTTCCAGCACCGGCATTTGCAGGGAAAGGGTTGTCCAGCCTTTGGCGGCTAGCCCGACCCGCAGCGGATGGGCGACATCTTCCCAATCGGGGTGGACGCCGCGTCCATGCAGGATGATGACAGCACCGCGTGGCTGTTCCGCCGGGGTCAGGATACCCATGAAATTTTGGCTGCCATCATTCAAGCTCACCACTTCACCATCGAGGATGGCACCGCTGATTTCGCTTGCCATGCGCTGTTCCCGTGCGTAATCGGGGGGGGCGCTGACCTCAGGCGCTGGTTGGGCGGCTGGGGCTGGTGTTACATCATTTTTTTTTTCTTCCGGGATTGGCTGTCCGGCTGGCGGGGTGGTTGGTTCAGTGCTGGCAGGCGGAACCGGAACTGCTGCTGGGGCGGCGGCTGGCGCTTCGGCGGGCATGGTGACAGTGGTCATGGCTGGAGCAGGGGCAGTTTCCGCCGTATTGCTGACCTCAACGGGTGGGCGCATGATCATCAGTGCCAGCACGGCGACGGAGGCGAGCGAGTAAACGGCTACGGCAACTTTCATTTTCCTCTCCTTAAAATGGCTGTGTTTGGTTAAATCGAATGAAACATTCAAAATATACGATTGGAAGTGCATTCTACTTTTGCTTAGAGTACAACGCTCAGAATAGTTTAATCAACCAAACCGAGGAGTCCATCATGGAACTGAAGGGAAGTAGGACAGAAGACAACTTGAAAGCTGCTTTTGCAGGCGAATCTCAAGCCAACCGCCGTTACCTGTACTTCGCAGCCAAAGCGGACGTGGAAGGCTACAATGACATTTCCAGTGTGTTCCGTTCTACCGCTGAAGGTGAAACCGGTCATGCACACGGTCATTTGGAGTATTTGGAAGCTTCCGGCGACCCAGCAACCGGTCTGCCCATCGGTGCGACCAGCGACAATTTGAAGGCGGCAATTGCGGGCGAAACCCACGAGTACACCGATATGTACCCCGGTATGGCGAAAGCAGCGCGTGAAGAAGGCTTCGACGAAATCGCTGACTGGTTCGAGACGCTGGCAAAGGCGGAGCGTTCACACGCTAACCGCTTCCAGAAAGCTCTGGATAGTATGGACGCTTAATGTCTGGGTAGGGGCGAGCAATTATTCGCCCCTACACCCCAATGGAGAACAATAATCATGGCAACCCCGACCCGCGAAGGCAGCCTGCAAGCCCCCACCCGTCACGCACTTGACTGGAAAAACCCCGAATTTTATAACGAAGACGCTGTGCTGCATGAAATGGAGCGCGTTTTCGACCTATGCCACGGATGCCGCCGTTGCGTCAGCCTGTGCAATTCCTTCCCCACGCTATTCGACCTTGTGGATAATTCCAAGACGATGGAAGTGGATGGCGTTGACAAAAAAGATTACTGGCAGGTTGTAGATCATTGCTATCTGTGCGACCTGTGTTACTTGACCAAATGCCCGTACATTCCGCCGCATGAGTGGAATATCGACTTCCCGCACCTGATGCTGCGTGCCAAGGCGGTGAAGTTTAAGCAGGGCGAAACCAAGTTCCGCGACAAAGTGCTGAGTTCCACCGATATGGTGGGCAAGCTGGCGGGGATTCCGGTGGTGGTGGATGTGGTCAATAAGATGAACCAGAACCCGGCCTTCCGCAAGCAACTGGATAAGGTGCTGGGTGTGCATCCGAATGCCAAAATTCCGTCCTACCACAGCGATAAGGGGCGTGACCGCGTTGCCCGTTACAAGACGTTGGATGAATCCAAAGCGGTGGCAGCGGGGCGTACAACTGGCAAGGTGGCGATTTTTGCGACTTGCTACGGCAATTACAACGAGCCACACATCCTTGATGACTTGCGTAAGGTTTTTGAAATCAACGGCATTCCGGTCACTTTGCTGGACAAGGAGCAGTGTTGTGGGATGCCGAAGCTGGAGCTGGGCGACTTGGAGTCGGTGGCGGCGGCGAAAGCGGTTAATATTCCTGCGATGATCAAGCTGATCAATGAGGGCTGGGATATTGTCGGGCCCGTACCGTCGTGTGTGTTGATGTTTAAGCAGGAATTGCCGCTGATGTTCCCGGATGATGCCGATGTGCAGACGGTGCAAGGGCGGATATTCGACCCGTTTGAGTACCTGATGTTGCGCCACAAAGAAGGCAAGTTGAACACCAACTTCAAGAAGCCGTTGGGTAAGGTTAGCTATCACGCGGCCTGCCATTTGCGGGTACAGAAGATTGGTTACAAGACCCGTGAATTGTTGGAGCTGATCCCGGATACCAAGCTGGAATTGCTGGAACGTTGTTCCGGGCATGATGGTACGTATGCGGTGAAAAGCGAGTTCCACGATGTTTCGATGAAAATTTGCCGCCCGATTTTCACCAAGGTCAATCAGGCTAAGCCGGATTATTACGGCAGCGATTGCCCAATGGCGGGGCATCAGATCGAAAATGGGTTGGATGAGGGGATGCCGGAGCCGACCCATCCGCTGACCATGTTACGCATTGCTTACGGGTTGTGAGGAAGTGGTAATGGAAAAGTTGACACGTGCAGACTTGATGAGTCTGGAACAGTATTCGATGGAGCGTAAAGCGTTCCGCGAGAAGGTGATGGCGCACAAGGCCAACCGCAAGGTGCATATTGGCCCGAATGCGACGCTGTATTTTGAAGACCGGCTGACCATCCAGTACCAGATTCAGGAAATGCTGCGGATCGAGAAGATTTTCGAGGCGGCTGGTATTAAGGATGAGCTGGAAGCCTATAACCCGCTGATTCCTGATGGTTCTAACTGGAAAGCGACGTTTATGGTGGAGTTTTCCGATATGGAGGAGCGCAAGGTGCAACTGGGGCGGTTGATCGGTATCGAGCGCCAGACGTGGGTGCAGGTGCAGGGTTTCGACAAGGTTTACCCGATTGCCAATGAGGATTTGGCACGCGAAACCGAGGAGAAGACCTCAGCGGTGCATTTCCTGCGCTTTGAGTTGACGCCTGCAATGGTGGCAGCGGCGCGTGAGGGGGCGGCGATTCAGATGGGGATTGAGCATCCGAATTATGCGCATACCGTGACATTGAGCGAAGCGTCGCGCGCTTCACTGGCCGCGGATTTGGGTTAATGGTTGCGGTTAATCGCAAACCACGCCAATGATTCCAATGCCTGCCGGTAGTCGCTATCGGGCAGGCATTGCAGGCTGGCAATCGCGGCTTCCGTTTCACCCTTGGCACGTTCCAGCGTGTAATCAATCGCCTTGGTGTCGGTAATGGCCTGCATGATGGCATCAATCTGATCCAACCCACCTTGCTCAATGGCACTGCGGAGTATGGCAGCCGTCGCTGCGTCGCTACGTTGTATCGCAATAATCAGCGGCAACGTCGGCTTGCCTTCGGCTAAATCATCACCCACATTTTTGCCCATTTCCTCGGCATCAGCGGTGTAATCCAACACATCATCGACTAACTGGAACGCTGTGCCCAAGTGCATCCCATATTTTGCCATCGCCTGTTCGTGTTCCGCACTCAAACCCGTCAGTACCGCGCCCAACTGGCACGCCGCTTCAAACAATTTCGCTGTTTTGGAATGGATCACTTCCATGTAACGCTGTTCGGAGGTATCCGGGTCGTGGCAGTTGAGCAACTGCAACACTTCGCCTTCCGCAATGACGTTGGTGGTGGTGGAAAGGATTTCCATCACGCGCATACTGCCCACATCCACCATCATTTCAAACGAGCGTGAATACAGGAAATCACCGACCAGCACCGCCGCTTGATTGCCCCACACGTTGTTGGCGGTTTCCTTGCCACGGCGCATGTCGGACTCGTCCACCACGTCGTCATGCAGCAGGGTGGCGGTGTGGATAAATTCCACAATCGCGGCAATATCAACATGCCGTTCCCCCTGATAGCCACAGGCACGGGCAACCAGCAACGCCAGTAACGGGCGCAAACGTTTGCCCCCACTGCCGATAATGTAGTGGCTGAGTTGGTTGATAAGCACGACATCGGAATGCAGGCGACGCTGAATCAGAGCATTGACTGCCTGCATGTCGGTATCGGCAAGTTGGCGAATTGTATTGAAATCCATGATTATGCAGGCTGCGGTAAAGCACCGAATGCTAGGAATACCCCCCCGCTATGTCAAGCGATACGCGCAACTCCTTGAAATATTTTATTTCCCGTTTGACCTGAAGGGGCGTAAACGGTATAATCCTGCGGCTCTTTAACAGGACATTTTTTGGAGAATCGACAATCATGTATGCGGTCATCGTAACGGGCGGTAAACAGTACCGCGTCGCTCAAGGCGACAGCATCTTCGTTGAAAAACTGGATGCAGAAGAAGGCGCAAACATTGATTTCGATAATGTCCTGATGGTCGGGGAAGGTGACACCGTGCAAATCGGCGCACCTTACGTTGCAGGCGCGAAAGTAACTGCAAACGTTGTGGCCCAGACTCGCGGCGTCAAAGTGCGGATCATGAAATTCCGCCGCCGTAAGCACCATCAGAAATGTACTGGTCACCGCCAGTACCTGACACAAATCGAAATCACTGGCATTTCAGCAGCGTAAGGGGAGACAGCAATGGCACACAAAAAGGCAGGCGGTAGTACCCGCAACGGTCGCGATTCAGAATCGAAACGACTTGGCGTAAAACGCTTTGGTGGTCAATTCGTTCTGGCTGGTAACATTCTGGTTCGCCAGCGTGGTACACGCTTCCACGCTGGTGACAACGTAGGTCTTGGTAAAGACCATACCTTGTTCGCCAAGGCAGACGGCATCGTGGTTTTCAAGCAAAAAGGCGCTGAAAACCGTAAGTTTGTAAGCATCCAACCTGTTGAAGGTTGCTCAGCTTAAAAACTTCCGTCTTAGGACGATTTGCGTAAAAGCCCCGCCTGTCGGGGCTTTTCGCGTATATGGGCAGTATTGCTCAAGAGTAGAAACGATATGCAGTTTGTTGATGAAGTAGTAATCCGCGTGAAAGCGGGTGATGGTGGCAATGGTTGCGTGAGCTTCCGCCGCGAAAAGTACATCGAATTCGGTGGCCCCAACGGTGGTGATGGTGGCGACGGTGGCGATGTGTATCTGGTTGCCGAGCGCAACTTGAATACCTTGATTGATTTCCGCCACCAACGCTATTACGAAGCGCAACGCGGCGAAAATGGCGCGGGCAGGAATTTGACCGGCAAGCGCGGCGATGATATTGAAGTCAGCGTTCCGGTTGGTACGGTGGCTTACGACGAAGAAACCGGCGAGATGATCGGCGATCTGATCGAACCGGGACAGCGTTTGCTGGTGGCCAAAGGTGGCTGGCATGGCTTGGGTAACTTGCGTTACAAAAGCTCGATCAATCGTGCGCCACGCCAATCCAAGCCGGGGACGGTGGGTGAATTGCGTGTGTTGCGCATGGAGCTGAAGTTGCTGGCAGACGTGGGCTTGCTGGGCTTGCCGAATGCGGGCAAATCCACCCTGATCAGTGCGGTTTCGTCGGCTCGCCCGAAAGTGGCCGATTACCCGTTCACCACGCTGTACCCGAATTTGGGTGTGGTCAGTGTGGGGGTGACGCAAAGTTTCGTCATGGCGGATATTCCCGGCTTGATCGAAGGTGCGGCGGAAGGCGCGGGCTTAGGCATCCAGTTCCTACGTCACCTTGTCGCGTACCAGTTTGTTACTGCATGTGGTGGACGTAGCGCCGATGGCGGAGGAAAATGAGCCAGTGCGTGCGGTGCGTACCATCGAAGGCGAATTGGAGCAGTACAGCGAAGAGCTGTCCAATTACCCGCGTTGGTTGGTGCTGAACAAGATCGACGTGTTGCCACCGGAAGAGCGTGCAGCACGCTGTCAGGAAATTGTCGATGCACTCGGTTGGACAGGCAGAGTGTTCCGCATTTCCGCCGCCACAGGTGCAGGCACGCAAGACCTGTGTTTCCACATCATGCAGTATTTGGACGAACATGCAGAACAGTCGAACTGAATTCATGCCCAAGACCCAGCGTTGGGTCGTCAAAATTGGCAGCGCCCTGCTGACCCGTGATGGGGAAGGGCTTGACCGCGAAGCACTGGCCGATTGGGCGGGGCAAATGGCTCGCCTGCATCAGTGCCGGGGTGGAAATTGTGCTGGTGTCTTCCGGTGCAGTTGCCGAGGGCATGAGCCGCATGGGTTGGAAAACCAAGCCCAAAGCCCTGTTTGAAAAGCAGGCGGCGGCGGCTATTGGGCAAATGAGCCTGATCCATGCTTACGAGATGGTGTTCCAGCAACACGGTTTCCATTCCGCGCAAGTGTTGCTGACCCACGATGACCTCGCGAACCGCCGCCGTTACCTCAATGCCCGCAGTACCCTGACCACCTTGATTGAACTCAAAGTCATTCCGGTGATCAATGAGAATGATACGGTGGCGTTTGAGGAAATCCGTTTGGGTGACAATGACACGCTGGGCGCGATGGTGGCGAATTTGGTCGAGGCGGATGTGTTGGTGATTCTTACCGACCAGTCCGGCTTGTATGACAAAGACCCGCGCAAGTTTGCCGATGCGCAGATGATCTATGAAGGCCGTGCCAATAACCCCGATTACGTGGAATTTGCCGGTGGGGCAGGCACGTTGATCGGCAGCGGCGGGATGCGTACCAAGGTGCTGGCAGCGCAACGTGCCTCACGTTCGGGTTGTGCCACGGTGATTGCTTCCGGGCGTGAACCGCTGGTGCTGGAACGGCTGCGTAGTGGCGAAATGCTGGGAACGTTGTTGTTGCCGGATGCCGCGCCGATTGCTGCCCGCAAGCAGTGGATTGCAGGTCAATTGGCTGCCAAAGGCACGCTGTGGCTGGATGCCGGTGCAGCAGAGGCGATCCTCAACACCGGCAAAAGCCTGTTGCCAGTGGGGGTGACGCGGGTCGAAGGTATTTTCGACCGGGGCGAAGTGGTCAGTTGTGTCACTGAAGACGGTCGCCTGATTGCCAAGGGATTGGTGAATTATTCGAGTGAAGAAGCCAACCGTATCAAGCGCCAGCCGAGCAAGTCGATTGAGCAAGTACTAGGCTATGTGGATGCCCCGGAACTGATCCATCGCGATAATTTGGTATTATTGTAGGGAAAAGTTCGCTTTAGTCGGATTTTATTGTGGTGTACGCTGAACGTGGGCTATGTTCTGGCGCAGTGTGTACGGAGGAACAGGATATGGATGGCGAGCGTTACAATATTCAAGTGTCGGTGGAATCCCAATTCATCGAAAAAGAGTCTGACCCGGAACAATCACGTTACGTGTTTGCGTATACCGTGACCATTGTGAATCAGGGCAGTGTCCCGGCAAAGCTGTTGACGCGGCATTGGATCATTTCTGATGCAGAAGGGCGTACTCAGGAAGTCCGGGGTGATGGGGTGATCGGTGAACAACCTTACCTGCAACCGGGGGAAGGTTTCCGTTATACCAGTGGCACGATTCTGGATACGCCACTGGGTGTTATGCAAGGTACTTATCAAATGTTGGCCGATGACGGGGAACGCTTTGATGCGGCTATTTCCCCCTTCCGTCTGGTTGATCCGCGCGTTTTGCATTAAGATTTTTGCCATTGAAAAGGTTCACGTACGCGAACCCCTTGCGCATCACTATCCTTATGAAAACCCGCTAGACCATTAGCTTTCAAGAATAGCGGGAAAAATCAACTGTTATATCCGTGACACAATCAGTATATTATATTATTATTGTGTCTATAAAAACAAGAAGTGGTAACGATGAAAACCCCAAGTAAATCAGGCCATGCAAGCAGTCTTGTGGCATTGTCCATCCTGTGCGGGACGGCAGTGCATAGCCAGTCAGCAGAAGCGGCTGTTTATACCTACGTTGACAAGGATGGTACACGTTGGTTAACCAATACCCCTAAAAAAGGCAATAAATACAAATTGGTTGCCAAATATGGCGCTCCCCAGAAAAAACGCCCCAAACCCGTAGCCGCCAGTAGGCAACCAGATTTATCCCGCGTCTTCCGCCATGCCCGTATTGCCGGTCAGTACGCGAAGTTCCAGAGGCCATTGTGGTGGTCAGAGTCCAGCGCAACTGGAACGCAAGACTGATGCCGCATCTGGATTCTATCCGCACCCATGCGCAGGCTTATGGGGTTGATGAAAATTTGGTGCGTGGCGCTGATGAAGCAGGAGTCCTGTTTCAATGCGGGGGCGCGTTCCAGTGCTGGGGCGATGGGCTTGATGCAGCTCATGCCGGGAACGGCGGATATGATGGGGGTGAATAATGCGTGGGATCCGCACCAGAATATCGAAGGTGGGGTCAAATACCTGTCTCAGATGTTGCGTGAATTCAACGGCAACGAGCAACTGGCATTGGCTGCCTACAATGCGGGGCCGGGTGCAGTACGCAAGTACAATGGCATTCCCCCTTACCGTGAAACCCAGAACTATGTCGCCAAAATCATGGGTGACTATCGGGGAATGCAGGCTCGACCCACTATCGCAGAGCACAAGCGGCGGGTTTCCAGCGCAATGCACGGGTGACAACGGCGGTAACACGCGGGTCTGGTTGGGCGCAGACCGGTGCAGGAATTTACGGTTTTCCGGGGGCTTAATCCCGCTTAAATTTTTTTGCATCGCGGCACGTTCCACAGACTGGCAACAATTTGACGCTGAGTGTATGCTTTGACGTTTGATTTTGACCTGTGGAGATAAGCAATGTCGATGTCTGACCGCGATGGCCTGATCTGGCTAGACGGTGAAATGGTGCCTTGGCGCGAAGCCAAAACCCACGTCCTGACCCATACCCTGCACTACGGCATGGGCGTCTTTGAAGGCGTGCGGGCGTACAAGACTGACCAAGGCACTGCGATTTTCCGCTTGCAGGATCACACTGACCGCCTGTTTAATTCCGCTAAAATCATGCGGATGCCGATGCCTTACAGCAAAGAGCAACTGAATGAGGCGCAAAAGGCAGCAGTACGTGAGAATAAGCTGGACTCGGCTTACATCCGCCCAATGTGTTTCTACGGTTCCGAAGGCATGGGCTTGCGTGCTGATAACCTGCAAACCCACGCGATGGTTGCTGCTTGGACATGGGGTTCTTACCTTGGCGCGGAAAACATGGAAAAAGGTATCCGCATCAAGACGTCTACCTTCACCCGTCATCACGTCAACATCACCATGTGCAAAGCCAAAGCGAATGGCAATTACATGAATTCGATGCTGGCATTGCGTGAAGCACTCGACGATGGCTACGACGAAGCCCTGTTGCTGGATGTGGATGGTTATGTGGCAGAAGGCAGCGGTGAAAACTTCTTCCTTGTCAAAGACGGCATCATCTACACCCCTGACCTGACCTCCGCACTGGATGGTATTACCCGCAAAACCATGCTGCACCTTGCGGCTGAGTTGGGTATTGAAGTCCGCGAAAAGCGCATTACCCGTGATGAAGTGTACATTGCTGACGAAGCGTTTTTCACCGGCACGGCGGCAGAAGTGACCCCGATCCGCGAACTGGATCGTCGCCCAATTGGCGCGGGTACACGCGGGCCGATTACTGAAAAGCTGCAATCCTTGTACTTCGACATCGTACATGGGCGTGTCGAAAAATACCGCGATTGGCTGACTTACGTTTAACTATGGCTGGATAGGGAGGTCGCATGTCTGCACCAAGTATTGCTGATTACAAACGTTTGGGTGAATCCCGCGAAGTGGTGGTGAAACGCCAAGATTTGCCGCTGCATTGCCCGATGGATGCAACGGCGCTGTGGTGTTCGCACCCACGGGTGTCTCTGGCGATTGACACGAGTGCGGACAAGACCGCCCGTTGCCCTTACTGCGGTACGCTCTACCGTCTGCTCGACTAAAACGCATGGCGTTTGCCCCTAAACGTTGCCTAGTTGTCGGCCCTTCGTGGGTCGGCGACATGGTGATGGCACAAAGCTTGTTCATGGCGTTGAAACACCGTTTCCCCGATTTGCAAATTGATGTGCTTGCACCTGCGTGGAGCAAGCCGATTCTGGCGGCAATGCCGGAAGTTCATGCAGCGATTGAAATGCCCTTGCAGCATGGCGAGCTGGCGTTGGGCAAGCGTTACCAGTTGGGCAAATCCTTGCGTGGCAATGCCTATGATTGGGCGATTGTGTTGCCGCGTTCCCTCAAGGCGGCGCTCGTGCCGTTTTGGGCGAAGATTCCGCGTGCGCACTGGCTACAAAGGGGAAATGCGCTACGGGTTGCTGAACGATATTCGCCCGCTGGATAAAGCGGTGCTGACGATGACGGTGCAGCGGTTTGTGGCGTTGGGCTTGGCGAAGGATGCTAAGTTGCCGCCGGAGATTCAGCAACCGCGTCTTGCTGTCGCAACACGAAGAACCTCACCCCCCGCCCCCCTCTCCTTGACAGGAGAGGGGGAGGAAGAAAAATCCCGCTCTTGTCCCCCCTCTCCTGTCAAGGAGAGGGGGCGGGGGTGAGGTTCTCCTCGCCCTCTGCCCCGGTGCCGAATACGGCGGTGCAAAACGCTGGCCTGCTGAGTATTTTGCTGAAGTCGCCAAACATTACATCGCCCAAGGTGGGCAAGTCATCCTGCTCGGTTCTGCCAAGGATGCCCCGGTCACGGCGCAAATTGCCGCTGCGGTGAATTCCCCAGCTTGCCGCGACCTTGCAGGCAAAACCAGCTTACAGGAAGTGCTGGTGCTGCTGTCACAGGCGGATCAAGTGGTCAGCAATGACTCCGGCCTGATGCATGTTGCTGCTGCTGTCGGTGCGCCAGTGATTGCCTTGTACGGCTCTTCCGACCCCACCTACACCCCCCCGCTGAGCGACCATGCCCACATTCTGTATCTTGGGCTGGAATGCAGCCCTTGCTTCAAACGCGAATGCCCGCTGGGGCATCTCGACTGCCTGAAAAAAATTACGCCCGCCCAAGTCATTTCCTTGCTATAAAGCAACTAAACGCCGTGCTAAAGTCGGTATGCTGTGGTGCAGCAAATTTCTTCCTTAAAGGTGTGATGTATGGACGTTGAACTGCTTGCAATCCGTGATTTTCTGGCGAAATGCCCCCCGTTGACCGAGCTTCCAGCGGAAGAGCTAGCGGCACTGGCTAGCGCGTTGGAAATCCGCCGTGTGCCGCAAGGCACTGATGTGCTGAAGCTCGGTGAGCAGAATGCTTACGCTTTCCTGATCCGCAGTGGTGCGGTGGATGTGTTGCTGGAAAGTGGCGAGTGGTACGGGCGTTTCGGTGATAGCGACTGGGTAGGCTACCGTTCGGTGATGCGCGGTGGCACGGTAAGCATGACGGTTCGTGCCATTGAAGATACGCTGCTGTATGCCGTGCCGGGTGAGCTGTTCCTGTCACTGCTGGCGCGTTTCGAGCGGGTGCGCCAGTATTTTGCTGAACGCAAGCCGGAACGTTTGCGCAATGCCATTCAGGAAATCCGGGGTAATGACGGCTTGGCGTTGGTTGCCATGCATGTGCGTGATTTGATGAAACTGCCGATGTTGGTGGGGACAGGTGACAGCATCCAGCAAGTTGCCCGCCAGATGAATGAATACGATACCCAGACCGTGATGGTGACCAATGATGACGGTAGCCTGTGCGGTATTGTTACCGACGTGGATTTCCGCAAGCGCGTGGTGGCGGAAGGCCGCAGTGTGGAAGCACCGATTGCCGACATTATGACCCGCAATCCGCTGACGCTGACCCCGCGTGATCAGGCTTCCGAAGCCTTGTTGCTGATGGCACGACGTAATATCCGTCACCTACCAGTGGTAGACGGCAATGATGTGGTCGGGGTGGTATCGGCAACCGATTTGTTGCGTACCCAAAGCAGCAATGCGGTGTATCTGGTGGGGGACATTTTTGCCGCCAGAGATGTGGGGCGTTTGGCGGAACTGAGCAGGGGCTTGCCGAAAATGTTGGTGAGTCTGGTGAAGCAGAGTTTGCCCGCCAACGATATTGGGCAGTCGATTACCTCGGTGGGGCAGGCGATTGCGCGCCGTTTGTTGGTGCTGGCAGAAGAAAAGTTTGGTCAGCCACCGGTTGCCGTATGCTTTCGTGGTGGCGGGTTCGATGGCGCGGCGCGAACAGACTGCGCATTCGGATCAGGATAACGGCATGATTTTGTCGGATGCTTATAACGAAGCGGAACACGGTGAGTATTTCCGCAATGTTGCCAAATACGTCAGCGATGGCTTGAATGCCTGTGGCTATGTGTATTGCCCCGGCAATGTGATGGCGACCAACGACCAGTGGCGGCAACCGTTGGAAGTGTGGCGTGGCTACTTTGAAACGTGGATCAATAAGCCCGAAGCCGAAAGCCCTGATGTATGCCAGCATTTTCTTTGACCTGCGTTGCCTGCACGGGGATGCCAGCCTGTTGAATAGTTTGCAGGATGAAGTCCTCAAGAAAACCAAGGCCAGCACTTTGTTCCAAGCGTTCATGGCAAGCAATGCCTTGAGCCACAAGCCACCGATTGGTTTCTTCCGGGGTTTCGTGCTGGACAGGGACAAGGAAGGCAGCGACGAAAAAGGCATGGACATGAAAAAGCGCGGCGTGGTGCCGGTCATCGACATTGCCCGCTTGTACACATTGGCTGGCGGGCTTGCCCCCATCAATACATGGGAACGGCTGGATGCGATTGCCGAGGCGGGTCTTATGACCAAGGTCTATGGTAGACGATCTGCGTGATGCCTTTGAGTTTGTCAGCATGGTGCGCCTGCAACATCAGGCCAAACAAATAGAAAAAGGTCAGAAACCGAATAACTACGTGCCGCCAGAGGAGCTTTCCGCGCTGGAACGCCGCCATCTGAAGGATGCTTTTGAAGTGATTTCGACCATGCAGGAGGGCATGTCGACCCGCTATCAGGCTGACCGCTTCCGTTAGAGGAGAAACACACAAAGCTGTATGGATACCCACAATGCCGCTAGGCTGGCGGGTGACATCTACGCCGCGCCAGATGCGGCAGCCCTTGCCCGCCTCAGCCGACACCTACCGCAGGTGTTGGTACAGATGATCCAGAACGGCGTGCCTGCCCGCGACGCTGCGCATACCCTTAGCTTGCGCGGGCAGGATATTACCCAGCGTTTGTTGGTATTGGCAGAAGCACAGTTCGGCAAGCCGCCCATTCCCTATGCCTTCATCGTTGCCGGTTCGATGGGGCGTTACGAGCAGAGCGCCCATTCGGATCAGGATAACGCCATGATTTTGGCGGATACCTTTGTGCCACAATTACACGACGGCTATTTCCAGCAAGTGGCGAAATTTGTCAGCGATGGTCTAGCTGCCTGTGGCTACGTGTATTGCCCCGGCAACATTATGGCAACCAACCCGCAATGGCGGCAGCCGCTCAAGGTGTGGCGGGAACAGTTTCGCCATTGGATCGAAACGCCTGAACCACTGGCGCTGCTGAATGCCACCATCTTTTTCGACCTGCGCGGGGTTTTCGGGGATGAAAGTCTGTGGCATAGCCTGCGTGATGACTTGTTGGCGCGTACCAAAACCCATGCCTTGTTCCAGCTTTTGCTGGCGGACAATGCCCAGTCGTTCCGTCCACCGCTGAATTTTCTGGGGGGATTGTCAGCGCAACGCAACGCCAGCGGTGAAAAGGTAATAGACTTGAAGAAACACGGTGTCGTGCCGGTGATCGACATGGCGCGGGTGTATGCTTTGGCGCAGGGTTTGCCGCAGGTGAATACCTCGGAACGGCTGGCGGCGCTGGCGGCAAGCGGGGTGATGAATGCGGTGGATGCCCGCGATCTGGCTGAGGCGCTGGAATTCATCAGCGGCTTGCGCTTGCAGCATCAGGCACGGCAGATCCAGCAGGGCATTGTGCCGGATAATATGTTGCTCCTTGCCAATTTGTCGTTGCTGGAGCGAAGTCATTTGCAAGCTGCCTGCGGTGTGGTAGCAAGTTTGCAGGAGGCGATGTTCCAGCATTACCACATTGCCTGAGTGTGTCGTGTGAGAAGGAGGAGGAATGTTTATGTTGAAAGGGATGACTTCGCAACGGCTACTGGCGCTGTTTATGGCGGGGGTGGCGTTGCTGAATTTTCCGCTGCTGGCGCTGTGGGATCATGAGGTACAAGTGCTGGGTATACCGTTGTTCCCGCTGGGGCTGTTTTTGGTGTGGGCAATCCTGATTGCGGCATTGGCGTGGGTGATGGAAAAAGGCGAGGACTGAGCGATGTTAGCGCCAGTGCTGGTTATCGGTGTCACTTTTGCGTATTTGCTGATCCTGTTTGCGGTGGCGTATTTCGGCGACAAGCGGGCGGAAGCGGGGCGTTCGGTGATTGCCAGCCCGTGGGTGTATGCGCTGTCGATGGCGGTGTATTGCACCGCGTGGACGTATTTTGGCAGTGTGGGGCGGGCGGCGAGTGCGGGGGTGTGGTTCTTGCCGATTTATTTGGGGCCAATGCTGGCAATGCTGCTGGCGTGGCTGGTGGTGCGCAAGATGATCCGCATTGCCAAGACTTACCGGATTACTTCCATCGCGGATTTTGTTGCCAGCCGTTACGGGAAAAGCCGGTTGCTGGCGGGGTTGGTGACGCTGATTACGGTGGTGGGGATCGTGCCGTACATTGCGCTGCAATTGAAGGCGATTGCCAGCGGTTATGCGGTGCTGACATTGCCGCAGGGGCAGGAAATGACAGCGCCTGCTGACTGGTGGTCGGATAGTGCCCTGTACATGGCGTTGACGCTGGCGGGTTTCACCATTGTGTTTGGGACGCGCCATCTGGATAGCAGTGAGCGCCACGAGGGGATGGTGGCGGCGATTGCGTTTGAGTCGGTGGTGAAATTGCTGGCGTTCTTGCTGGTGGGGGCGTTTGTCACTTACGGCATGTTCGGTGGCATGGGGGATATTTTCAGCCAGACCTTGGCGCAGGATAAGCTTAAGCAGTTGTTGGCGTTTGATCAGGGCAAGCCGTTTGCGTATTCGCAGTGGTTTGCGCTGACGCTGCTGGCAATGTTGTCGGTGGTGTTTCTGCCGCGCCAGTTTCAGGTGATGGTGGTGGAAAATGTGGATGAGCGCCATTTGCGGCGGGCGGCGTGGGTGTTTCCGCTGTATTTGTTGCTGATCAATGTGTTTGTGTTGCCGATTGCGTTGGGTGGCTTGCTGTTTTTCGGGGTGGGGACGGTGAACCCGGAAACCTTCATGCTGTCATTGCCCTTGGCGCAGGGGCAGGGCGGGCTGGCGTTGCTGGCCTTCGTCGGCGGGGTGTCGGCTGCAACCGGCATGGTGATTGTGGAAGCCATCGCGGTATCGACGATGGTGTGCAATGACTTGGTGATGCCGTTGCTGTTGCGCACCCAGCGTTTTGGGGAACGTTCCGGTGGGGATTTGACCGGGTTGTTGCTGGCTATCCGCCGCACGGCGATTGTCCTGATCCTGTTGCTGGGCTATTTGTATTTCCATTTGGCGGGTGAGGCTTACGCACTGGTCAGTATTGGCCTGATCAGCTTTGCGGCGGTGGCACAGTTTGCCCCGGCGATGCTGGGCGGGATGTACTGGAAAGGTGGTACGCGCAACGGGGCGCTGGCGGGTTTGCTGGCAGGCTTTGTGTTCTGGGCGTATACCTTGATGTTGCCTTCGCTGGCAAAGTCGGGCTGGGTGTCGGCGGATTTCTTGCAACATGGGCCGCTGGGGATTGCATGGCTCAAGCCGGAGCAGTTTTTGGGGTTGACAGGGCTGGATAGCCTGACGCATTCGCTGTTCTGGAGCCTGTTTGCCAACGTGGTGGCGTATGTGTGGGTGTCGCTGTGGCAACGCCCAACGGCGCGGGAAGCCAGCCAAGCCTTGCTGTTCGTGGATGTGTTCCAGCGTACCAGTGCTACCCACCCGGTGTTCTGGCAGGGGCAGGCCAAAGTCACTGATTTGCTGCATCTGACTGGGCGTTTTTTGGGCGCAGCGCGGGCGGAACGCCTGTTTGCCGATTATGCCGCGCAAGCCGGTGTGCATGACATAGGGCAAATACCGGCGGATGCGAAACTGGTACACTTCGTGGAAACGCAATTGACGGGTGCGATTGGTAGTGCCTCGGCGCGGGTCATGGTGGCGTCGGTGGTGGAAGAAGAGGCACTGGAACTGGATGACGTGATGCGTATTTTGGAGGAAGCCTCCGAATTGCGTATTGCCCTCGAACAGCTTAAAAGCCTTGACCATTTGAAAGATGATTTCATGTCATCCGTGACCCATGAATTGCGTACCCCGCTGACCTCGATCCGCGCCCTGACCGAGCTGATGCAGGATGACCCGGAGATGGAGGTGGAACAACGCCAGCAATTCCTCGGTATTGTGGTGGCGGAAGCGGAACGCCTCAGCCGTCTGGTCAATCAAGTGCTGGATATGGCGAAAATCGAAGCGGGTCATGCCGAATGGCATAACAGCGATGTGGATATGCGTGACGTGGTGCAACAGGCTGTCAACAGCGTGGCGGGGACGTGCCGGGAACGCGGCATTGCCTTGCATACCCAGATGCCAGAACAGCTTGCGCCGTTGCGTGCGGATGCCGACCGCTTGGTGCAGGTGGTGCTGAACTTGCTGTCGAATGCCATCAAGTTTGTGCCGGCAGGCAGTGGCAAGATTGAGGTGCGCTTGCGGGATGCCGCCGGGGGCGTTACGGTTGAGGTGGCGGATAATGGCGCGGGCATCGCCCCGGACAAGCACGCGCTGGTGTTTGAAAAATTCAGGCAGGTCGAAAATGATTCCGGCTCACAACAGGGTACGGGACTCGGTTTGCCGATTAGCCGCCAGATTGTGGAACACTTCGGTGGGCGCATGTGGCTGGAGTCGGAGGCAGGAAGAGGAGCCTGCTTCGGCTTTTTCTTGCCGAGATAATGAATAGAGAGAGGAGAATAGAATGACTAAAACCGTGCTGATTGCGGATGATGAACCCAACATCCTGATCTCGCTGGAATACCTGATGAAGCGCGAAGGCTACCGCGTGGTGGTGGCGCACGATGGTCAGGAAGCTTGCGACCTGATTGCCCGCGAACACCCGGATATGGTGCTGCTGGATGTGATGATGCCGAAAAAGACCGGCTTCGACGTGTGTCAGGAAGTCCGCGCCATTGCCGATTTCAAGACAATGCCAATCCTGCTGCTGACTGCCAAAGGGCGCGACACTGATGTCGCCAAAGGTCTGGCAATGGGGGCAAACGATTACATGATCAAGCCGTTTTCCACCAAGGAACTGGTGCAAAAAGTCCGTGATTTGTTGGAGGCGGCAGCATGATGAGACGCTTTGATAAGCGCGTGGCACTGGGTGTGGCGCTGATTGGGTTGATTTGCTTGCTGTGGTTGGGGGCAACAGGTGGGTTGATCTGGTCAACGTTGGATGAAACTGGGCGTACTATCGTCAAAGACACCTTAGGTGAACGCATTATTCTGCTGCTGGTCATGTGGGCAGTATCGTTGATTGCCGTTGGCTCGATGTTACGCTTTTTGGTGTCGTATTTCATGACAGCGCCCGCACGTTTAGCGGAAGAGGCGCAGGTGTTGCTGGGAACGGATGTCAAACGCCAGCTTGTGCCGACGGGCAGTATCGAAAATCGCCGCCTGACCGACTTGATCAACCAGTTGGTGCAGCAGCGCGAAGCCTTGCGCGAAGAAATGGATGTGCGGGTGCAGGAAGCTGCCCACAATACCGAACAGGAAAAAAACCGCCTCGCCGCGCTGATGTCGGAGCTGACCAAAAGCGTGGTGGTGTGCAACCTCGACGGGCGCATCCTGTTGTACAACAACCGTGCGCGGATGCAGTTCCGTGCCCTGTCGCAAGCCCCCGGTGTGGCGGGTGGCAGCGAGTTGATCGGGCTTGGGGCGTTCGGTTTACGGGGTGTTCGACCGCAAGTTGGTGACGCACGCGCTGGAAAATATCCAGCACCGTTTGCAGCGCGGTGCGTGCGGCTCCTTCCGCACAATTCATCACCACTACGCCGTCGGGGCAGTTGTTGCGGGCGCAAATGGCTCCGGTGCGTTCGGTGCAAGAAGACGGTGCAAGCACCGAAAATGACCGGCTTCGTGCTGATGCTCGACAATATTACCCGCGAGTTTGAGGCGCAATCACGCCAAGACCACATCTTGCACACCCTGACCGAACGCAGCCGTGCGGCGCTGGGCAATATGCAGGCGGCGTTGGATGTACTGGAATACCCCGACCTTGAACCTGAGATGCACGAACGTCTGTTGACGGTGCTGCGTGAAGAAACCGCCGGGCTGGGAACCCGCTTGCGGGAACTCAAGTCTTCCGCCCTTGATAGCACCGTGTTGCGCTGGCCGCTGGAAGATATGCTGGGCGCTGATTTGGTGGCGGCTGCGATTCGCCGTATCGAAGCCTTGGGTGGTTTGTCTGTGGTTGCAACTGAGGTGGATGATTCCTTGTGGCTGAAAGTGGAAAGCTTCTCGCTGTTACAGGCGCTGTCTTATCTTGCCGAACGTTTGCGGCAGGAATGCGTCATCAATACGGTGCAACTGCGCTTGAGCATGGGGACTGGACGCGCCCAACTGGATCTGTGCTGGACGCCTAGCGCCAACAAGGTGACGGATAAAGTCGTGCCCGGTTGGGAAAATGACCCGATGCATTCCGGCAGTGAAGATACTTCCCTCACCATTCAGGATGTGGTCGAACGTCACGGCGGGGCATTCTGGTTTGAGCGTGAAGCCAGTAGCGGCACGACGTTTTTCCGCTTCCTGTTGCCACTGGCTTCGGCACAGGAACAACTGGAAGCGTCCACTCTGGTGCACAGTGACAGCCGCCCGGAATATTACGATTTCGACTTGTTCCAAGTCATCCGCCCAGTCGCGCTCCTTGGAAGACAGCCGCTTGAGCGAACTTACCTTTACCGTGTTCGATACCGAAACCACCGGGCTTGACCCTGCGAATGGTGACGAAATCATCCAGATTGCGGCGGTGCGTATCGTCAATGGCAAGCTGTTGCGCAATGAGAATTTTGACCAATTGGTTGACCCTAAGCGCAAGATCCCGGCGATTACCATCCCGATCCACGGTATCAAGCCGGAAATGGTGCGCGGGCAGCCGACCATCGACAAGGTGTTACCTGCTTTCCATACCTTTGTCAGCAGATACGGTGCTGGTGGCGCACAATGCCGCGTTCGATATGCGTTGTTTGCAGGTGAAGGAAAAAGTGACGGGGATTGTGTTTGATAATCCGGTGATGGATACGCTTGTTGCTGTCGGCGGTGGTGCACCCGAATCAGGAATCGCATCGGCTGGAGGCGATTGCGGAGCGTTTCAATATCAATATTCTGGGGCGGCATACCGCGCTGGGGGATGCGATGGCGACGGCGGAAGTGTTTATGCACTTGATTCCGTTGCTGGCGGAAAAGGGGATCCATACGCTGGGGCAGGCGCGGGAAGCGGCGCAGAAGACGTATTATGCACGTTTGAAATATTAGGGTTGACCTCAACGGTGATTCAGCTTAGCTTATCTGATTACTAAAATTTTAGAGCGGAATCAAAATGGCACGTATTACGGTTGAAGATTGCCTAGATCATGTCGAGAACAATTTTGCACTGGTATTGAAAGCGGCAAAACGCGCCCGTGACATTTCTAACGGCGCACAGCCGCTAGTGGCGGAGGAAGGCGACAAGCCAACTGTCATCGCCCTGCGTGAAATTGCGGCAGGCTTGCTGAACCAGAAGCCAGTCGTCATTTCTGTGGCTGCGCTGGACGACTAATACACGTACATGAAGGATTTCCCGCTGTAGGGGCGTATTGCATGCGCCCTTTTCATTGTGGTCCGTTGTACTGCCTACGCTGATTCGCTCGGTGAGGAGGTTATATGCCAGTTATTCCCACTGCCTGGAATCTTTCGCTCCAACGATTTGATGCGCTTGGTCGAGCGTTATATGGAGCCAGCCGATAGCCGTAAAGTTTACGACGCTTTCCTGCTGGCGGCTGATAAGCATGAAGGTCAATTTCGTGCTGATAACGTAACCCCCTATATTACCCATCCGCTGGAAGTGGCGCGTACCCTCGCGCTGTGGTATCTGGATGTGGATACCATTTGCGCGGCATTGCTGCACGATGTACCAGAAGATACCGATTGCACCAATGAAGAGGTCGTCGCCAAGTTTGGCGCGACGGTCGGTCATTTGGTCGATGGGGTCACCAAGCTGAAACGCAATGACGAGTTGCCCACCAAACAGGCAGTCACCATTGCCAGTTACCGCAAGATGATGCAGGCCATGACCGAGGATTTTCGGGTGGTGCTGGTGAAGCTGGCAGACCGTCTGCACAATATGCAAACGCTGGACAATGTGCGACCCTACTAAGCGCCGCCGGGTGGCACAGGAAACGTCCACCACCTATGTGTCGCTGGCGCGGCGTATGGGGATGAATATCATCCGCCGGGAACTGCAATGGCTGTCCTTCCAAGGTCTTTACCCGTGGCGTAGCCGGATTATGCAACGGGCGTTGAAGGTCTATCTGGCGGCGAACGAGGAAAAACACCAACAGATTTATAAAAGTATTGCCGATGCCTTAGGGGTCAGTATTCCCAGTAGCAGCGTCGATGTTGTGGGAAAAAAACCTGTTCCGGGTGTATGAGCAGTGCCGGATTAAAAAGGTTGGTTTCCGCCAGCAGTGGGATTTGCTGGAAATCAGTGTGCAGGTGGCTGAACCCGAAGAGTGTTACCGGGCGTTGGGTATTATCCATAGCTTGTTCAAGCCGCGCATGGGAATGG
Organism: uncultured Gammaproteobacteria bacterium; assembly: GCA_963818325.1. GTDB lineage: Bacteria > Pseudomonadota > Gammaproteobacteria > Thiotrichales > Thiotrichaceae > Thiothrix. The sequence goes on from CAWFRV010000021.1 coordinate 190,851, forward strand.
TGAGGGATTTTATTGCTGCCCCTAGGGCGTATGGTTTTCAGGCATTGCAGACCACAGTGACGGCATCCAATGGGCAGGTGGTGCGTTTCCAGATCCAGACACGGGATATGTATCAGGTGGCGCAATTCGGCTTGGCAGCACGCTGGAACCAGTCGGGGATGCGGGCTTATACCCAGAGTGTGTTCGATAGCTGGACTGAGCAGGTCAAGGCGTTTGATATCTCAGGCGCAGAATTCGGATGAATTTTATGCTGCCATGCAAGGCGATATGTTCCAGACCGACATTTATGCCTATACCCCAGAAGGCGATGTTAAGGAGCTGCCACGCGGCGCGACGCTGGTGGATTTTGCTTACGCGGTGCATACCGAATTGGGGCATCGCTGTGTCGGGGCGAAGGTTGATGGGGTGGAACGTCCGTTACGTAGCCGCGTGCCCAATAATATGGCGACGATTGAAATTATCCGTGCCGACAACAGCCCAACCCGCAGGTGAGCTGGCTAAATTTCGTGAAAACCAGTAAGGCGACCTATGCGATCCGCAGTTGGTTGCGCCAGTACCGTGAGCTGCCAGATTGTCAGCGAACACGGTACGGGGCAGAAAATGTTAGCTGGCATTGTGGTCGAGGTGCGGGATGTCAAAGGCATGTTACGCCAGATCACTAAATGCATGGATGGCTTGGATGTGAATATCGTTGACCTGAAAATTAGTGGGGAAGGGCGCATCAAGCAGGATGCCTTTACCTTGCAAGTGGATGATCCTGGGCATTTACAAGAGGTCATTCGTCAGTTAAAACAGCATACCTAATGTATTGATGTCACCAAATTGACGAAATAAAGGAGTTTCCATGAACAAGACCATCATTTCCACGGCTGATGCGCCACAAGCGATTGGCACGTATTCACAGGCGGTGCGTGTGGGCGACACCGTGTACCTTTCCGGGCAAATTCCCTTGGTTCCTGCGACCATGCAGATGGTGGAAGGCGATATTGCCGCGCAAGTGCGTCAAGTGTTCGAGAATCTGGCAGCGGTGGCTAAGGCTGCGGGCGGTTCGTTGAATGATTGCGTGAAAGTGCATGTGTTTCTCACCGATTTGGTGAATTTCCCGGTGGTGAATCAGGTGATGGCGGAATTCTTTGCTGAACCGTACCCGGCGCGTGCCGCGATTGGCGTGGCATCCTTGCCGCGTGGGGCGCAAGTGGAAGTTGATGCCATTATGGTTGTGAGGTTAACATGACTGACCTGCAACAGCCGTATCAACTGGCGACGATTGATTTGGGGTCGAACAGTTTCCACATGATCGTGGTGCAGATTGACGCTTACGGGCAGGTCAATATTCTGGATCGTTTGCGCGAACCCGTGCGCTTGGGCGGTGGGTTGGATGCCAAAGGCAATCTGAGCAAGGAAGCGCAACAGCGGGCGGTGGATTGCTTGCGGCGTTTTGGCGAGCGCATCCGCGATTTTCCTTCGGAAAATGTAGCGGCGGTCGGCACGAATACGCTGCGCTTGACCAAAAATTCCCGCGAATTTTTGCATCTGGCGGAAGCGGCGTTGGGGCATCCGATTGCGGTGATCAGCGGGCGCGAAGAGGCGCGGCTGATTTACCTCGGCGTGGCGCATTCCCTCGCCAAAGATCAGCAAGGCAAACGCTTTGTGATGGATATTGGCGGCGGCAGTACCGAGCTGATTATCGGGCAAGGCTTCGAGCCGCTGCATCTGGAAAGTTTGCGCATGGGCTGTGTCAGCAGCACGCTGGCATTTTTCCCCGATGGCAAGTTGACCAAAGCCTGTTGGGATAAGGCGATTACGGCGGCATTGCTGGAATTGCGCCCGATCAAAGCGGCGTATCGGGCGATTGGCTGGGAATCGGCAACGGGTGCTTCTGGCACGATCCGCGCCGTGAAAAAGGTGATCCAGCAAACCGGGCTTGCGCCTTACGGGATTACGCTGGAACACATGTACCGCGTGCGCGACATGATGATCGAGGCGGGGCATGTCGATAAGCTGAAACTGGCGGGGCTGAGTGACGAACGCAAGCCGGTGTTTGCGGGCGGTTTGGCGGTGCTGATTGCGGTGTTTGAGGCGCTGAAAATCGACCGCATGTTGGTGTCCGATGGCGCATTGCGCGAAGGGCTGGTGTATGACCGGCTGGAACGTTACCAGCATGACGACATCCGCGACAAGACGGTGCGGGCGTGGCAGCAGCGTTTTCAGGTGGATCAGGCGTATGCGGCGGCGGTGCATGACGACGGCGCACAAGTTGTTCAACCGTTGCCGCGATGAGTGGAAGTTGCCGGGGCATTTGGCGGATTTGCTGGGTTGGGCGGCGGATTTGCATGAGTTGGGGCTGGCGGTGTCGCATTCCAGCTACCACAAGCACGGTGGTTATTTGCTGGAATATGCGGATTTACCGGGTTTTTCCACCGAAGAACAGCGTTGGCTGAGTGTATTGGTGCGCACCCATCGCCAGAAGATTTCGACTAAGCTGTTTAGCTTGCTGGATAGCGGAAGATTACCAGAATGCGCTGTATTTGAGCGTATTGTTGCGGCTGGCGGTGTTGCTGCACCGTTCGCATAAAGAGGCAGCGCCCAGCATTGAGCGTATCCGTGTGGGTAAAAACCGCATTGAATTACGCTTTGCCGATGACATCAAAGCCCAAAAGCCGTTGCTGCTGGCGGATTTGGAACGTGAGCAGGTGTTTTTGAGGGCGGTGAAGGTGGAGTTGGTGTTTTAAGAGGGCGTATTGCATACTGCCCCCACCACGTTGTGGGTGGGGGCAAGCGTCAGTATGTTACTGCTCCAGTTTGTCTTCTTTAGCTGAGCCCAGCAGGATGTCCTTGTCCGGGCCACCATACAGGCTGTCGCGGCCTGGCCCGCCAGACAATACATCAGCGCCTGCACCACCATAGAGGGTGTCATTGCCGTTGCCACCCGACAGGTTATCGGCTCCCGTACCACCGCAAATGAGGTCGTTACCGCCCTTGCCGTCGATGGTGTCATTGCCGCCAAGCCCTACGATGACATCATTACCCTCTGTGCCAGCGAGATTATCATTGCCTTCCGTACCCAGAATGGTGGCTATTTTGCCATCGCAATACCATTCCCGTGGCGGAGAAACCTTGTCTATTGCCCGCAGTGCATCCACGAACCCGTAGCCGGTTCCGTAATCGAAGCCCCGGTCAAAGGTTGTGGCAGTGTTGGGGTCATCCATATCCCGTGCTGTCTTTTTCAGCGAGGTATAAACACTATCCGGGGTGGCGAATGGATTCACTTGGCGCATGAGTGCTGCAACTCCCGCCAGATGGGGGGCAGATGCAGATGTGCCGAAGAAGTCAGGATGCCCGGAGCTGTCTAGGTCTAGTCCCACAAAGAAAGAGGTGTCTACCCCGTCCGGTCCGATGATGGCTGGCTGTTCACGTTGTTCAGGTTGTGACAGGCGGTTGCCGCTGGTATCGAACAAAATGGGCGTGCCACCTGCTGAGGAAAAGCTTTCAACCAATGCGGGGTTTTGTCCAAATTCCGGGGTCTTTTTGTAATAGGCAGCACCTACTCCCATACCCCCCCGGCTATTGGCGTGGCTGTTGATAGTGCTGCTGTTGGTGTCATTTTCATCCGTAACGGTTGCGCCATCCACCATCATCTTCAGTTTACCGGGTTTGTTACCCTCCAGCCTGACAACACGGAATCCTACTGCCAAGGGTTGGTCAGGGCTTAGGTTGGTAGCACCAAAGAATTCTAGGGGATCGGCTCCCACATTGGGGATGTCATAGAAGCCAAACAGGTTTTGTGGTTCGCAATTGCGGCCTACATAGACAAGAAGGCCAAGGTCACTGGCAGAACCTGCCCCTCCGGCGGAAGCAAATGGTTCATCCCATTGCAATAACCAGTTGAATACAGCGCCCGGCGGCGCTTCAATTTCAAAACAACTGTCAACGTCTGTACCCGGGTTGAAATCGGCAACGTTAATCGGGAATCCTAGGGATGTGTCAGTTGCCTCAGCATAGTTATTCAGTTCAGAAGAATCACGCCCGCTGTTGCCAGCAGAACTGAAGTAGGTAACGCCCCGGCTTTTTACCTGATCAATAGCTTGGGAGATTATGCCATCTTGAAAGTAAGGTTCGGTGAGGTAAAGGCCGTCATCCACGATGACTTTCGCGCCAGCATCGGCCAAGTCGAGAATACCCTGTGCAAAGTTGGCCTGCCCACCACCGGCTGTGTGGAACAACAGGGAAGCGCCCGGAGCAACATCATGAATAACTTCCGTGAGGGCGCGGCCTTCATCAAACACCACGCTGTCGCAAAAACCTTCTTGCAGGTTCTGGATAGTGTTTGGCAGTTCACCGTCGGTCACTCCCTGCGCTGCACCGCCTAGGCAATCGTAGCTGTCGGATAACACTCCGACGGGTACGCCTTTGCCTGTCACATCCAGTTTGCGGCGTGCTTTGTCAGCTAAGATGGCTTTATCACCCTGACTTTGTACTGCGCCACTGACCGAGCCGCCGTGGTTGGTGGAGAGTAGTGCGGAACGGGCGAACCGTAGTTCAGTGACACCTTCCAGTTCCAACAGCTTATCAACCGGGAAGCGTCCTGACACTACGCGCCCAAAGGTGCTGACATTATTCATTCCTAGGGATTTAAGCTTATCCGCCAAGTCTGTCACGTTGCCATTGGTGGCGACGGCATCAATCACCACATAGCCGTTTGCACTTGGGGGTAGTAAGGGCGTCATCATGGAGGTTGGCCCGGTAGTGCTTCTGGTCATACGGCTGCTGCTGGCCGTTGCAAGCTGGCTCAACCCCCCTTGCAACTTGCTTTGGTCGCGGGGTGCTTGTAATAGTCGCTGTATATCTGCTGGTGTGGTTAGTCCAGCCGTTTCGGCAAGGGCGGTGTTGCCCATACTAAAACTGGCTGCCATCATGCAACCAGTCAGGATATTTTTCATCATAAACACACTCTCCATCACTTATTAGAAGAGCTTTTATGATTAATTTTTTAAATTAAGTTTTATAGAATAAATGGATTGTCAAGTGTAAAAATGAAGATAAGCGGTAACTATCTACCACTGCACATGAATATGGTCATCATGCCGCGCTGCCCTGCAACCCTGAAAGCGGATAAGCGGGGATTCGACCCCCAAACGCGCTTGCAAGTGCGGTTCCAGCAGGATTTTTTGCGCATCCTGAGCCAGCAATTGCACTAAGCTGCGGGTGCGTTCCCCGTCGATTTCATACGCGGCATAGCGCGGCTGCAACCAAGCAAAATCCCAGCGCAGCCAACTTTTTTGCCCGTTGCAGGCGGCTTCCTTGGGGGAGGTGGGTTGTTCGTAAAACCAGTAGCCTAGCCATGAGGGGGAAAAATCCACGGGTTCACGCGAACCTTTCCGCTGGTAGAAATAGGCGAGGTCAAGCTTCCTGCCATCCTTGTGGCTCAAATGGGGCAGCAGCGGGAAACCATCCATGAACGGGAAATTGGCATCCAGATAGCGCACCGTGCTGCCGGGGTATGCCAGCCGGAATTGTTGGGCGACGTGCAGCAGATGGGCTTTGGTGGCGGGGGTGACGTAATTGCGCATCAGCAAGCAGTAGCCGACGTTGGCAGGTTGCAGCGGCACAGCGTCGCTAGCAAAACAGGGCAGTGGGGTTCTGCCACCCAACCGCGCAAGGGCTGGCACGATGGCAAACACGCATAGCACGTAAATCAGCAAAAATGCCGCGCCGCGCCACAAGCTTTGCTGCCACAAGGACGGCGCATGGATCAGGTGCAGCAGCGGGAGGCTCAGCAGCCATAGCAGCCCGCCCACTTGGGTAAGCGCGGTCAGCAGCAGGAAGGGGACAAGAAGGTATAGTATGTTCATATAAATTGCCTATGCCTCCGGGAATAAACCCGGCATCCAAACCGCTGCTAACGTCGCCGGAAACGCCAGCCGCAGCGGGGAACGGGTACTGTCAGACACCATTACCCCCTGCTCGATCAACGCTGCCACCATACGCCGCGCATGGCGATCACTGACCCCCAACAAGTCGGCGATTTCCCCGCGCTGCAATGTTCCCTTATACAGCAGCATTTCTAATACCCGGTCAGCCTTGCCGGGCAACTGGTTAGCATGGGTTGCCGCCTGTGCCCATTGCAGGATGCGGTAGCGCAAGCGTTCCGGCTGTACCAGTTCCTCCATAAACTGCACCTGATCCAGACAAGTTTCCAGAAAGAAACGGGTAAACGCTGCCAAACTTTCCTCGCTCAGGTTGCCACGCCCATCCAGATCATTGCGGCGGGCAAGGTCGCATTCCATCAGGTAACGTTTATACACACTGGCATTTCTGCCCAAGCCGCGTGCAATCGACCAAACGCCGCCGGTATCGAGCGTTTCCAACAGCACTGCATGGGACATCAAACGCGCTACCCGCCCATTACCATCCGCAAACGGGTGAATCCACAGCAGGCGATGGTGGGCAGCAGCAGCGGCAATAATGGCTTCCGACTTTCCCAAACGCCCATACACTTGCGCGAACTTGTCGAGAAAACGCGGTACAGCACCGGCACTGATGGCGATATGCCTGCCCACTTGCACATCAGTCTCGCGTAATACACCGGGAATAACCTGCAACTGCTCACCGGTATTTGGGTTTTCCACCCGCAGCAAAGCATCGGGTAGCTGTCCGTTAAAACGCCGATGTATTTCACACAAGCTAGCGCGGCTCATCGCGCTTTGGCTTAATCCGCCTTGGTCAATCCACTGCTGCACGGCAATATGGGCTTTGGCTTCCAGTTGCAAGTTACGCTGTTCCGTATTGCTGCTGTAGTCGCCTTTTAACGCCCGCTCAATGTCGATTGGGTGAGTGTTATGCCCTTCGATCAGGTTGCTGTAATAGCAGTTCATCGAACGCACCAAGTCAGCCAATGCCGCATGGATGCCAGCAGGGAGGCTGCGCCGGAAACCGCTGGAACGTGCTGCCAATTCAACTGCCAGATCAGCAATCGCACTGCGGTGGCGTGAGGTGGCTGACAACTGCATTGGCTCCATTAAGGTGACGGATTCGCCGCGATCGGTTAGGGGAGTCATGTCCGCTTGGGTGTCCTGTATTGGTGGCACTATTTATGTTTTCATTATCATAAGCTTAATAAGTCATTTGCGCCTAGTGGATAGCGTGTTTGTCCAGAATAATGTCCGTATTGGAAATTTGCAATTCCCCACCCCTTGTTACACACTTTGCCCATGATTGTGAACCCAATGCCCTGATACCGATGGAAATGCCCGCCACTTGCTGACACTGTATCCACACCCCACCACGCCTTGCCCCGCCGTCGATGCGCTGCACGCCAGCGTCACGCGCATGGCGGATGGCAGTTTGCATTTGCAATACACCCTCCGTGGCGCATTGGCTGCATTACGTATTCCCGCCCCGTGCCCTTCGGCTACGCTCAGGGAACGGGGTAACGCTACCGATGGCTTGTGGGAACATACCTGCTTTGAGGCATTCATCGGCGTGCAGGGTGAGGGCGAGTACCATGAGTTCAATTTTGCACCTTCCGGGCAATGGGCGGCGTATGCGTTTAGCAGTTACCGGGAGCGGGAAACGTGGGAAGGGGAAAGAGGAGGAGGGCGTATGCAATACGCCCCTACAGAGGGGGGATTGTGTTTGGATGTTTGTATTGCTGCGGCTGATTTGCCCGCGAATCCAGCAGGTAAACCGCTGCAACTGGGGCTGACTGCTGTGATTGAGGCGGCGGATGGCAGCAAGTCGTATTGGGCTATGGCGCATCCCGCCGAACGCCCTGATTTTCATCACCGTGACGGATTTGTACATGAAATTTGGCCTTGACCGCTTACTCGACGATGCTACCCTCCGCGCCCCGCTGGCGGGCAAACGGGTAGCGTTACTGGCACACCCCGCCTCGGTCACTCCCGACCTGACGCACGCGCTGGATGCCCTTGCCGCCTTGCCAGACATCACGCTGAGCGCCGCGTTTGGCCCGCAACACGGCATCAAAGGCGACAAACAAGACAATATGATGGAATCGCCCGATTTCACCGACCCGCAGCATGGCATCCCAATTTTCAGCCTTTACGGGGAAGTGCGCCGCCCCACCGCCGCGATGCTCGCCACTTTCGATGTGTTGCTGGTGGATTTGCAAGACCTCGGTTGCCGCATCTACACCTTCATTACCACCTTGCGCTATGTGCTGGAAGCCGCTGCCGAACACGGCAAAAGCGTGTGGGTACTCGACCGCCCCAACCCCGCCGGGCGTCCAGTAGAGGGTTTGACCTTACGCAGCGGCTGGGAAAGTTTCGTTGGTGCGGGTGCTATGCCGATGCGCCACGGCCTGACCATGGGCGAACTCGGTCTTTGGTTCATCCACGAATTGAAGCTAGAGGTGGATTACCGCGTGATCGAGATGCAAGGCTGGCAAGCGGAAACCGCCCCCGGCTACGGCTGGCCTTTAGGGATGCGTGAATGGATCAACCCCAGCCCCAACGCCCCCAACCTGTCAATGGCACGTTGCTACGCCGGAACCGTGATGCTGGAAGGTGCAACCCTTTCCGAAGGGCGCGGCACCACCCGCCCGCTGGAGCTGTTCGGCGCACCTGACCTTGATGCCCGCGCCATTATCCGCACCATGCAAGCCTTCGCCCCGCAATGGCTGCAAGGCTGCCGTTTGCGCGAATGCTGGTTCGAGCCGACCTTCCACAAACACGCGGGCAAGCTGTGCGCCGGGGTACAAATTCATGTGGAAGCTGCCCATTACGACCATGCCGCTTTCCGCCCGTGGCGTTTGCAGGCATTGGCTTTTAAGGCCATCCGCCTATTGCAGCCTGATTATCCGCTGTGGCGGGATTTTCCTTACGAGTACGAATTTGGCAAGCTGGCAATTGATGTGATTAACGGCGGAAGCTTGCTGCGTGAGTGGGTGGATGATACCGCCAGCACCGCCGATGATCTGGAAACACTCGCCTGTGCTGATGAACAAGCGTGGGAAGCTACCCGCCAAGCGTTTCTGTTGTATTAAAGGGCGACGACATTTATTTTTCCCCAGCAATTCTCAAGGCAGCATCCACAACCGTCTGCGACAAGTAATACCCCGAAGCGCATAAACGCTCCAATAGCGGCAGGGCTTGTGGAATCAGCCGCAATCGTTTGGCGGTCGCAATAACACCTGCACTCCCCATGATTTCCAGCGATAACTGGCGGGCAACCGCCCGCCCCTTGGCCTCATCCATCACCAGCAGTACAGACTGCCCCGCTTGTTGTAAGTCGGCAGCCCACAGAATGGCGCTGGTCTCGCCGGGATCAAGCCCATCCACATAAGCCGTTAGGTTAGCAGGCGCGTTCAATAAAACGGGCAACGCCATCACCTGTAACCAACCGGCATCAACAGCCTGCTGAATAGGCACGGAATCGGCAAAGTCACCACCCAGCAACACCTCTTGCCGAACAATGTCGGTCATGACCACTGTGCTAAATAATTCATGCAACAAGTGAAGGTGTCCGATTCGGGCAAGCGCAATCAGCGGGCTGGCATCCGCAATCACCACCGCGTCGCTCATGCAGCTTCACGCGCTAGCTTAGCCTGATGCGTGCTAATGAATTTTTCGGCAAACGTAACTTCAGCATCAGCCTCTTGCGCTGAATAATCAACGACAGGAATACCCATGCTAGAAACGAGTGTCAGCATTTCTGACAGCGATTTTCCCGCCACTTTTGCCGCCGCCGTAATAGAGAGTAGTTTGTCGCGGAATAGCGCCACCCCCATCACCAAGCGCACCTGATCAAGATTCGGAATGCCGGAAAGCTGCTCCATGCTGACCAGCAGTGCATCCGGTTTATCACGGTTGGTCACCATCACCAGATCATGTTTGGCTTCGCGCAATGCAACAGAAGGGTTAGCTTTGAGTTGACGAATATTGACGACTTGCATTTGAGTTCTCCCTTAATGTAGGAACATTGCCAGTCTGGCACATCCAGTCGGCATTCTCAATACCAACAAGCCGCCAGCCCCGCGCCCGCTGCCGCCAGCAGCGGAATCCCCACCCGCAAGCCGATTCCCCAGCCGCCGATAACGGTGGCAATCCCGGCTTTCACCGCCGAATTGACCGCCGCCGCGATCACAATGCCGAGTACGGCGGTTTCCACCCCCAGCCCATTCAAGCTCATGCGTGCTAAGGACAGGGTAATCGCATCCACATCCGCCACCCCGGACGCGGCTGCCAGCAACAGCACCCCGGCATTCCCCACCCAATCTTGCAGCGCCTTGCCCAGCAATAAAATCACCGCCAACAATACCCCGAACAGGATTGCGGTGCGCAATTCCACCGGATTTTGGAGCTTCACCTGCGGCTCAGCCTGCTGGTGTTTTGAGGCAAACCAATACGCCAACGCAGGCAGATACGTCAGCACCGCCATCAGCCCCACTGGCAATAGCAATGCAGCAAACATTTGCGGGTTAAGCAAACTTGCCACCAGCAACATGCGCGGAAACATCGTGCCGCACGCCAACAAAATACCCGTTGCCAGCAGCGGCGCTAATGCCGCCTCCTGCCGTGCCAAGCGTGAAAAATTCAGCGTCAATGCCGTCGAAGACACCAGCCCACTGAACAAGCCTGTCAACACTGCCCCATTCCGCGCCCCACCCAACTTGAGCGCAAAGTAGCCGATGAACGAAATCACCGCCACCAACACCACCATCCACCACAGCTCATACGGGTTCAAAGCCTGCCACGGCCCGTAACCCTGATGCGGCAAAATCGGCAAAATCACTGCCGAAATCAACAATAACTTTGTGCCCGCCCGCAGTTCACTCTCTTCCAGAGCATGAACCCAGCGGTGCAATTGCGGTTTGTAGGCGAGCAACACCGTGGTCACCACCCCGGCGGCCACTGCTTCCACCACCTTGCCGCTGGCTGCCATTAGGCCGAGGACGAATACCAGCAAGGCCGCCACCAAACTGGTGATGCTCACATCTTCCCCGTGGGTTTCGCGTAGGTTGGCGACGTAAATCGCGGTCAATGCCCCCGTGACCCCAATGAAAACCAGCCCCACCACTACCGCGCCCAATTGTGCCGCCAACAGCGCGGTGCAACCACCCAGCAGCCCGATCAGCCCGTAGGTGCGCACCCCGGCGACCCGCTGGCCTTCCCGCGCCGCCCGCTGTTGCCAGCCACGTTCCACCCCAATCAGCAGGCCGACGCCTAAGGCAATCGCAAGGTGGTAGAAAATGAGCGGATCAGCATTCATGCTAATTCGACTCCTGAATCAGTTGGGCGATAGCCGCGAGGCTTGGCACGTATTCCACCGCCGCCCGCAACGAAATGTCGCCGGGGTTGGCCTTATGGGCAGCGTACAAGCGGTGGTAAAAGTTGGAAAAATTCGCCTCCACCCCCTCGCTTTGCATCTCGGCAATCATGCGTTTCACATTCCCCGCGCCCCAGTTGAACGAGGTGAAGGTCAATAGCCATGCATCGCTTTCGGCAAAACCTGCCACATTGGCGAAATAGAAATGGTAGCGGTGCAAGTGCGCTTGAGCTGCTTCGGTACTCAGCACCGCACTGGCACGTAACTTGTTGATACCCGTGGTTTTGACGCCATCTGATACGTAATCCAGCGTTTGGATTTCTTTCAGCACATCCGGGGTCAGTTGCCAGTAACCGTAATCACCGGAGGTTTCACCGCGTTTGGAATGCCATTGCGATTCCAAATAGGGGATCAACATGATGCTATCGGGCATCCCCTGCAAATCCAGCTTGGTAGTGACGAAAAGATGGGAACGCTGGAAAGCATCGTTGTAGGCGTTGTTGCCGCTGTCATCCTTCCACTTGATTTTGTTGTTGACCTTGGCGGCGACGCGCTCGAAGTCTTGTTTGCCTTTGCCATGCAGCGCGTTTTCCACAAAGAATGCGAACAGGTCGTGGTGTTTCTGCGCCAACTGGGCGGGCGACATTTCATCAGGGGCAGGGATCTGGTAGGCAACTTTGTGCCACGCGGGTTCGGCACTGTGGGCAGAGCCAGCCGCCAAGCTCAGGCTTGCCAGCAGGATGAACAATAATTTTGGCATGGGAGTCTCGTGCTAACGGGTTACATGGGCTTATTCTAGCTTACAATAGTGTTACCATAAGGGATGTGTATAAAACGTACCCTCTATTTTCTCAAGCGTACATTGATTAGCTTTCGGGCTAATCAGGGCATCCTATTGGCTGGCGCTATTGCTTATTACACTTTGCTGTCGATCATTCCGCTGTTCACGCTGATGATTGTGGCCTTGTCGCATTTGATTGATGAGGGGCAGTTGATGCAGATTGTGCAAGACAACCTCAGCCTGTTGTTTGGCAATCAGGCACATGAGTTAACCCAGCAAATGCATACCTTTCTGGAATATCGTGAAACCGTGGGCTGGGTAGGGCTGGTCATCATGGTATTTTTCAGCTCGATGGCGTTTACCGTGCTGGAAAATGCCATGTCGGTGATTTTTTTTCATCGGGTGAAGATTCATCGGCGGCACTTTTTGGTATCCGCAATTATTCCGTATGTTTACATACTGGTGTCGGGGGTAGGCATTCTCAGTATCGCCATCATCAGCGGGGCGCTGGATATGTTGCACGGGCAGGTGGTCACGGTATTTTTCTGGACATGGGAGATGGATAGCTTCACTGGAAGCATTTTGTATGTCGCGGGTCTGATCGGTTTGACGCTGTTACTGGCTTCGTTTTACATGGTGATGCCGGTCGGGCGTATTCCATTTCACCACGCGCTGGTGGGTAGTTTTTGTGTGGCAGTGTTGTGGGAAATTACCCGTCATGCGTTGGTGTGGTATTTCTCTACCTTGTCGATGGTGAATGTGATTTACGGCTCACTCACCACCACGGTGCTGGCGTTGGTGTTTCTGGAAGTGGCAGCGATTATCCTGCTGCTGGGGGCGCAGGCGCTTGCCGAGTATGAGCGCATGGGGCAGCCGGGTGAGGATGTTGAGGGGATGCACACCTGAACTTTTACGTAAGGCTAGCTTTGGTGGATGCCTTGTTCAGGTAATACCATGCCAACAGGATAAACAGCAGCCCAAGCAACGCGCCCGCCAAACCAGGCAGTAACAGGCTGATGTCAGTATCTGCGGGTAGCACCAGCCACTGGTAAGCCGTGGTTAGCGGGGTGATGGCGAGGTTGTAAATGAGGTAGTAATTGAAGTGCTTACGCCCCACATCCCGATATTTCACCAGTTGGATGCCGATGTACACTAGCCACAAGGTAGCCAGTATCCCCATACCCAGCATGACATAGTAGTAGGTCTCACCCAGCCCTTGGGCTTGCAATGCTTCCTGCATCGCGGCTGATCCGGTGAAGATGAGCAGGATATTCATCGCCATTCCAAGGATGCCAAACCCGCTCAGGATAAGGATGATAATGCCAATAACTTTCGGGCTTTTTGCTCTGGTTACCAGACCTACATCGGCAACTTCGGCTTTGGGTGGGGAATAAGGGTTTTCCATGATGTCAGGCTCCTGAGGTTAGGGTGCGGCGCATATCCGCCACAGTCATAAACAATTTGTCGGGCATATCCTGCAACGGGGTAAAGCCCATCTTGACGTAAAACTGGGCAACACCTGCTTTAGCATCCACCAAAACCAGCGGAAACGCCACGGTTTCACTCGCCTGTAACAACTTCGTCAAGGCGTCAATTAACAGGAATTCACCGTAACCTTTTCCGGCATAGCGCCGGTCAACCGCCAGCCGTGCAATCAAACCGGCGGCATGATTATTCTGGTGCTTTTTTTGCAAACGTGCAGGCAGTAACCCCAAATCCACTTGCGTCATGGTCAGGGTGTAATAGCCAATAATCAACCCCGGCTGTTGGGCATCCTCCAGCACAAACGTGCGCGTGTTGTCCTTGCCCGCCTGCTGGCTCGCCATCACTTTCAGGTAAGTGTCCAGAATATCCACGCCACAATCAAAACAGGTGCGGTCATGTTGCTGCTTGTCTAGCGGTACGGTCATCATGGTGCGGAAAGTTCCCGGTAGCGTTTGGCGGCTTGTTGCAGGCGCGGATGGACTTTTGCCGGTGCATCCAGCGTTTCTGCTAGTAAAACGGCATCGCGCTGGCTGAGTTTGAGTATTTGTTCGCGCTCAATAAGCTGCTTGGCCTTTTCGATAGCAGCATTCAGGACAAACGAATTGATGCTGGAAACGCCCGCCAAGGCGGCAGCGCGGGTCAGCAATGCCTGCGTGTCTACGTCAACACGGGCTGTTATGCGGGGAAGGGCGTGAGCGGTAGCCATGATAACCTCTGCAATGGAGTGCCATTTTGGCACATCCTAAGTATGGCACAAGTGTACGATGCACTCAATGTACAGGGGATGCCTTAAAGAAACGGGTTAGCCACCTCATCCCCTTGGACAAGGGTGATCTTATCCGCCAGTTCACCCTTGGCTTGCTCCGCGCTTAGCACGGCTACCATGCCATCCAGCATGGCTTTCAGTTGCAATGCCAGTGCCAGCCCTGCGGCATCGTGGGTAATATCCACGCTGCCATGCAGTGACACGCGATCCAGACGGTTTTCAATGTTCAAGTCGTGAATAATGCGGGTTTCAGATTCGTTCTTGAAAAAGTCCATGTGTGTGTCTCAGGGTTGCGGTAAGGCCATTGGGCTATTTTTACTGAAGGCGCTGATGCTGGGGAAGGGGTCGATCCCCGCCGTTTGCGTCAGCTCAGTAATACTGACCATTTTGTAGTTCTTATTGGCATCGTTTGCAACCAAATATGCGCCGCTTTCGCCGGTATTGGCGTCATAAATGGCTTTGAAATAGCTGCTGGGGACAAATACCCGATTATTCAGGCGCGTGATGGATGCACCCGCAAAAATAGCGCCGGAAACCACATACAATTCACCGCGTTGCATCGCCATATCTCTGGTTTTCGATTCGATACTCGACCACAAGCCCCGGTTATTGGTGGGATTTTGTGGCGTCATATTCGCCAAGGAAAAGCTTTCACTCATTGCCTCAACCGAGGGCATATCACCCGCTGGGGCAAGGTGTCCACGGTCATAGCCGGAGCCTGCGTAGTCCGCCAGTTCGGCGCGTTCGTCGGCGGGCAACGCAGCTTCGGCGTGGAAATTGTCTTTGCGGTCAATATCCATCAACAGTTCGCTGTAGGTCAGGTGTTCGCTCGCCCACAAGGGGGTGCGCGTGACCCCAGAGTGCAACACGGAGTAAGCCGAAAAGCATAGCGTGCGGGTTTTGGCGGCGAGTTTGGCGTTAGTGAGTTGCGGCTGGTCACCGTTCACGTAGTGCGCTGCACAGGCGCTAGCGGCTGCCCCCGCGTTACTGGTGGTACTTGTCCCCAGCGCATTTGAGCCATTGACTGCATTGCTCGAACACGCAGCCAAGGTGGATAGGGTAAACAGCGCGGCAAGCGCCTTGGTGGTGAGAGTGGGGTTCAGGGGAGACTCCTTACAATAGGTGGCTGATAGATTGTTCCGCGCATCATACAGATTTATCAGAACTCGCGTAAAACCCCGTCGTTCAGGGTCAGTGCCATTTAAGTTAAGACAAGCGATACCCACCGCAACAGATGAAATGCCGTTTCACAACGCCTGCCGAAACGTCAGGTTGATACGCGCTTCACCCAACAGCGGATGTTGTCCCGCCTTGAGTGGCGCAATGCCGTGGAACACCAACCGCGCTGCGCCGCCCCACACCACCACATCGCCGTGCAGCAACGGCACTTTCGCCGCCTTGTCACTGCGCTGCAATCCGCCCCACAAGAACGTGGCGGGCAAGCCCAACGACACTGACACAATCGGCGCGGACAGGTCGTGTTCGTCCCGATCCTGATGCAAGGCCATTTTTGCGCCCACCTGATAGCGGTTGATCAGGCAGGCATCCGGCTGGAAAGCGGGGAAACCTGCCGCCAGTGCTGCGGCTTGCGCCAAGCTGCGGAAATCCGTTGGCATCGCAGGCCACGCTTGCCCACTCAGCGGGTCGGTGGTGCTGTAGCGGTAGCCTTTGCGGTCGGTGATCCAGCCCGCCGTGCCGCAATTGGTCATCGCCACCGACATCGTATAGCCGCCGGGCGTTTGCATCTGTCGGAACGGGGCTTGGGCAGCAATGGCGTGGATGCCTGCCAGCAAGCTGTCGGTGTGGGCGGTGGCGTATTGGCGCAATACCAGCGCACCGGGGCTTAAGGGTTCAGTCCACGGTTCGGGCGGGGTGTTGAAGAGGTTGAGATTCATGAGGGTATTTTAACGGTTGTACACACGAATACGGGTGTTATTAGTGGGTATTTTTTACTAACTTATGGTAGAGTTTCAGGCAATTCGTCAAACATTGGCGACCAAGGTACTCCCCATTGTCAAGACCACAATCTCAAGAACACAGATAACGGCTGGTTGATAAAAATCTGTCTTCCTTTGCCCATCCTGCCGTCCTGCAAAATACACAGTAGCCGGTGTGCGGTAGTCGAGGGACTGATGCAAGCGTTGGTGGTTGTAGAACTGGAAGTAGTCCCGCAAGCCTGTTCTTGCCTCCTGTACCGTTTGTATATCCTGCAAATAAACATGTTCATATTTGACTGTCCGCCACAGCCGTTCAATAAAAATATTATCCAGTGCGCGTCCCCGCCCATCCATACTGATACGGATGCCTTTGTTGAGTAGCGGCGCAGTGAAACGTGGTGTCGTGAACTGTGCGCCTTGGTCGGTATTGAAGATTTCACACGACCCGCTGTCCAGCAACTCACCAACTGCTTCAATGCAAAAATCAGCTTCCAACGTGGTACTGATTGCCCAACCCAGTACATAACGGCTATACCAGTCAATCACTGCCATCAGGTAGACAAAGCCGTGTGCCAGCCTGATGTACGTGATGTCAGTACTCCACACTTGATCGCAGCGGTCAATCACCAAACCCCGCAGCAAGTAAGGGAAAATCTCATGTTCAGGGTTGGGTTTGCTGGTGTTGGGCTTTTGGTAAACCGCCTCCAGCCCCATCGTGCGCAATAACCGTCTCACCCGTTTTTCGTTCACCACATGCCCCAAGGTACGCAAATACGCTGTCATTTTGAGTACCCCGTAGTACGGCGTTTGGGTGTATTGCTCATCCAATAAGCGCATCAACAATAGGTTTTCCTCGCTTTCGCCCTGCGGCTGGTAGTACAAACTGGAGCGGTTGATGCCCAGCAATCCACACTGCTGCCGTAAGCTAAACGCCGCATTTGCGGGTTCAACCAACGCTTTCCTGATGGTTAACGGATACCCGATGACTTTTTTTTCAGCCAATCACGCTCGGCAACGACTTGCCCCAGTTGGCGGTATAACTCGTCAATCTCCGCTTGCTGGTTATGTTGCCCACGGTCTTT
This sequence comes from uncultured Gammaproteobacteria bacterium, assembly GCA_963818325.1. Taxonomy (GTDB): domain Bacteria; phylum Pseudomonadota; class Gammaproteobacteria; order Thiotrichales; family Thiotrichaceae; genus Thiothrix. The sequence continues at coordinate 208,188 of CAWFRV010000021.1, forward strand.
TTTACTGGAAAAAGCCAGCGGGATGGCGGCTAGTGCCTGTTTTTTCCAAGTGCTGATTTGGGCCGCTTGGATGGCATAGGCGGTGATCAGTTCGTTGGTGGTCTTCTGTTGCCGGATCGCCTCCAGTGCCACTTTCGCCTTGAATTCCGCTGGGTAATGTTTGCGCACGTTTGCCATGTCTTGCCTCCTTTCGCTGCTATCCTCTTATCTTAGTAAGTGGTCTAGAATATGGGGAGTATCATAGTTCTCCCGGTGGCGCACGCCCTAAAGTGACCGTCGCCTTATCCGATCAGGCGGATGAATGCCTGTCCGGTTTCCGTGCTGTGCCGCCGGGTTACGCACACTGGATGGTGAAGTTTCGGGCGCGGGAAGATTCACCCGATATGGGGCGCATCGAACTAGCTTACGCGAAAATGGCGCAATTGGCGGGACTGGCAATGCCGGAATGCCGTTTGTTGCGGGTTGGGCATGATGCGCTTGCGGATGAGTTTTTTGCGGTGCGCCGTTTTGACCGCGACGGCAATATGCGGCATCACGTCCTCAGTTTGTCGGGCTATATTTACGCCAGTCATCGGCTGCCTTGTATTGGCTACGAAACTGTCATCAATGCCACCCTCAACATTACCCGCAGCGTGGCGGAAGCTGAAAAAGCCTTTCGCCTGATGCTGTTCAACGTCCTTACCCACAACAAGGATGATCACGCCAAAAACTTTGCCTTCATCCGTCGCGCCCACGGCTGGGAATTGTCACCGGCATTCGATCTGACGTTCAGCAGCGGCATCAACAACCAACACACCACCGACATTGCAGGTAGCGGCAATCCACGCCTGAAAGACATTCAGCGCGTCGCGGCAAGCTGCGGGATCAAACGCTGGCGGGAAATGCTGGAACAAGTGCGCTCAGCCATCCGACAGTGGCAGGCGATTGCGGCAGCAGAGGGCGTATCAGGCGCAGAAAGCCGAAAGATTGGGGATGCGCTGGCGGAGGTTGATGAGCGGTTGGGGTAATGACGAACGCCAAATAGATGATTGCACCATTCCTATGCCTCACAAAATAAGCTATAAATGAGCGATAGAATAACGGCGAATGACTCATGATATGGAACTGGCAACAACCCGACTGGCCTGATTTCAGCTTTGACTTGCTGAAGCTGATGCCGTTGGAAACCGCTTTTGCGCACGAATCCGGCTTACTGCTTGGCGCATTCACGCACCTGACAGAAGATGACCGCACTCAGTTGAAGGTGGAAATGGTCAGCAACGAAGCCATGCAAACCTCGGCGATTGAAGGCGAATACCTCAACCGCGACAGTGTGCAATCGTCGATTCGGCGGCAATTCGGTTTGCAAACGGATCGGCGGCAAGTGACGGCAGCGGAATACGGCATTGCGGAAATGATGGTGAATTTATGTACCCACTTTCAGCAGCCGCTCAGTCATCAAACCCTGTTCGATTGGCATTCGATGTTGTTGAACGGTCGGCGGGATTTGCAAATGATTGGCGCGTACCGCACGCATGTTGAAGCCATGCAGGTGGTTTCTGGGCGACTGGATGATCCCAAGGTGCATTTTGAAGCCCCGCCTTCCGCACAGATGGCGGCAGAAATGGATGCCTTTGTGGACTGGTTCAACCGCACCGAAACCAACGCACCGGATGCATTGCCGCCCCTGATTCGAGCCGGTATTGCCCACCTGTATTTCGTCAGCATCCACCCGTTTGAAGATGGCAATGGGCGTATTGCCCGCGCTTTGGCAGAAAAAGCCCTCGCGCAAGGTTTGGGACAACCCACGCTGATTGCGCTTGCCCACACCATCGAACAGCACAAAAAAGCCTATTACGCCGAGCTGGAATGGGCGAACAAAGACAATGACATTCAACGCTGGCTGGTGTATTTCGCCGAAACCGTGCTGGCGGCAGTGCGCCATTCACGCCAGCAAGTCGAATTCCTGATCGGCAAAACCCGTTTGTATGACCAAGTGCGTGGCAAACTGAATTCACGGCAGGAAAAGGTGGTGGCGCGGCTATTTGCGGAAGGTATTGGCGGATTTAACGGCGGCATGAGCGCCAAGAATTACATCAGCTTGACCAATGCTTCACGCGCAACGGCTACCCGCGATTTGCAAGAACTGGTCGAATTGGGCGTGCTGCACAAAACCGGGGAACTGCGTTATGCGCGTTATTGCCTCAACTTGCCCGTGTGCATCCAGAACTAAAAATAACCGACCCAGCATAGCTTATACTGTTTCTGAATCCCGACAACAACGGAGCGTGCCGCCATGACAAAACTGGTCTTTTACACCAACCCGCAATCACGCGGACGCATCGCCCACTGGATGCTAGAAGAAATTGCTGAACCCTATGAAACCGTGTGGCTGGATTTCGCCACCACCATGCAAGCGCCGGAATACCTTGCGGTCAACCCGATGGGCAAAGTGCCTGCCTTGCAACACGGCACTGCCTTGGTGACAGAAACCGCCGCGATTTGCGCCTACCTTGCCGACCGTTTCCCGGAAAAAAACCTGATCCCGCCCGCCAATGACCCGGCACGGGCAGCGTATTTCCGCTGGCTATTCTTTGCTGCGGGGCCACTGGAACAGGCTGTCACCGCCAAATCCCTTGGTTGGCAAGTCCCTGAAGGCAGAGAGGGCTTTGTCGGTTTCGGCAGCTATGAGAAAACCATCAACACGCTGGAACAGGCGCTTGCTGCCACGACCTACCTTTGCGGCGAACAATTCACCGCTGCCGATGTGTATGTCGGCTCGCATCTCGGCTGGGGAATGCTGTTCGGCACGATTGAAAAACGCCCGGTGTTTGAAGCGTATGTGGCACGGCTTTATGCCCGCCCTGCGTATTTGCAAGCCAACCACCTTAACGAGGCGCAAATGGCGGTCAAAGAGGGACGTTGATTGAGATGATTTTGCCGCCTCGTCTCCCCCGATCCAGCAGTGGCAGCAAATCTACCTTGCCAGCATCGGGGGCAGGCGCACCACCCCAGTCGCCAACGCCGTCCCCAGCACAATCACCGCCCCACCCACCAGCATCGACGCACTGACGGTTTCACCCAAAAACAGGCTGCCCCACAATACCCCGAACACCGGAATCAGGAACGTGACCGTCACCGCCCGTGATGCCCCCACTTGCGCCAGCAGCCGGAAAAACAGCGCGAACGCCAGCGCCGTACACCCCACGCCCAGCCCGATCACCGCCAGCCATGCCTTAACGTCAGGCATGACCGCAGGCCAGAACGCATACGCCAACGGCAATAATACAATGGCTGCCGCCAGTTGCGCCCCGGTCGCCGTGACCAGTGACGGAACCCCCGCCAGCTTGTGCCGGGTGTAATGGGTCACAATCCCGTAGCACAAGGTAGCCCCCAGCATCGCCACAATCGCCCAGCCGGAACCGCCCGCTTTGAAATCAGCCTTGTCCGCCGCCAGCAGCAATACCCCGACAAATCCGATCAGCAAACCCAGCATCTGCGACTTGCTCAGCCGCTCATTCAGCCACAATGCGCCAATCAGCGCGGTAAAAATCGGCGTGACCGCATTCAGGATCGAAGCCAGCCCTGACGTAATCGACAGCACCGCCCACGCAATCAGCACAAACGGCACGGCGGAATTGAGCAAACCCACCACCAGCATTGCCCCCATATTCTGCCGCAACAGCCCGCTTTGCCCGCGCCACCACAGCAACGGCAATAGGCACGCCGCCGCAATCGCCACCCGCAACCAGATCAGCGCAACCGCCCCAAACGCCGGAGCCGCGTAGCGCATGAACAGGAACGACCCGCCCCACAGGGCAGCCAGCAGGATCAGGTCAAACAGGTTACGTGGCGTCATAGTACTTTCCCCAAACGTTCCCAACGTATCGCGCCATCACCAGAGGAAAACCAGATTTGCCGTGCCTTGCCCACCACATCCTGCAACGGCACTGTGCCGAAATCGCGGGAATCTTTGCTGGCAGCGCGGTTATCACCCAGCACAAACACCTCCCCCGCTGGCACGGTGATTTCGCCGCCCGCGACGGGCATCACATCCCCCGGCAAGCCGACAATGCGTTTGATGTAATACGTGGTGCGGTCATTCGGGTGTACAAAAATCGCAATATCCCCACGTTGCACCGCCTTCAAACCGGGGCGGTTATAACGTTTGTCGGCAAACAAAATATCCCCCGCCAGCACCGCAGGCTGCATACTCGCCGACGGCACACGGAACGATTCCACCAAATGCGTGCGCACAAAATCGGTGAGCAAGGGCAAGGCAATACCGCTGCATACCAGCCACACCAGTGCGTACAAACTGCCGCGTTGCCACGGTTTCAGCACATAAGCCTGCAAGCGCCGCGCCGTGCGCAACGCATCCACCACGCTATAGCCCCACAGCCCCAACAGCGTCAGCAAACTCAATAACAGCGTCGGAAACGTCCAACTCGCAGGCAAATACAGCGCAATCACCGCAATGCCGGGAATTACCAGCAGCGCAAAGCCCAAAAACAGCCACGTCGCCTTATTCCATTCACCGTTATAAAGCTGCCCAAAACCGGGCAGGATGAAGGACATGAATGCCGCAAACCACGGCTGGCGGCGTTGGTACGTCAAGGTTTCAGGTTGCATGGAAAGCTCCAAAGTTGTGATTCATGCTGAGTTATACCGCCGAGCGCGGCAACGGTTACAGCGCATTTAACCCGCCGCACTCACCATCCAGATGCCGAACACAAAGCTCAGCACTTGCCCAATACCTGCCAATGCGCCACCTGCCAACGCCAACCATTGCAACCATTCCAACGGCTGGCTGCCTTGCGCGGGCAAAGGTAAATACGTGATGCGCTGCATCACCCGCTCGCTGAAACCGTGCGGCACATCCAGCGGCTCAATTTGCAGTAAGCGTTCCAAGGGATCGTCGTGTTGTGCCATGTTAAGCTCCTAGCCATTGGCGTAATTGTTCGCGGGCGCGATGCAAACGGGTTTTGACTGCGCCGACGCTACAACCTTCGATATGGGCAATCGCCTGCATATCCAAACCCTGACTGTATGCCAAGGCTAACAGGCTGCGCTCTCGCGGGGGTAAGCGTTTGAGGGCGGCTTGCAAGCGGCGTTGCTGCTCGTGTTGTTCGGTGTGTTCCAGCGGGGTAGCGGCGTGGCTGGCAACGTCAGGTGGGTCTTCGCCCCAGTGTGTTTCCAGCCGATTGCCTGCGCGTTCCAGCTCGTTTAACGCCAAACGGCGGGCAATGGTGAATAGCCATGTGGAAAATTCAGCGCGGTGCGCGTCGTATTGCCCCAAATGCTGCCATGCACGGGTGAAGGTTTCCTGTGCCAAATCTTCCGCCTGCGCGGGCGTGAAACCCATGCGCCCCAAGTAGCTGAATAGCGGGCGCTGATAGCGTTCCACCAGCGGCGCGAATGCCTGCCGATTGCCCTTGGCGATGTGCTGGAGGATGGTTTGGATGTCCACAAAAGTTCTCGGTGCGTGGGTGATAACACTTATACAGGAGAACGCGGGAAAGGTTACAGTCGCTGAGTTGCAATGACCTCCCGCATTAACAGGCACGTTGGCTGATTTTGCATGAATGCTGTCTGAATTATCCTATCGCCTGCTGGCGTAACCGCAGAGAATTTCATCATGAAAAACCACACAAGGAGGAACCAACCATGAACAACGGAACCGCACACACAGAACTCAGCATATCCGCCAATGCCTTCAGAGGAATTACCGTTGGTGACGCCATTTCAGCGTATGCGAAGAGCGATTATGTCCAGAAGGATACCTTGAAAACTGGCGAAGGGGATTTCGTCGTCTACACCATCAAGGATTTCAACAATAATCCGGCAGGCTATTTTATGCCCGACCCCAATAATGAAAGCCGGGTGGGTGACATTACCGTACAAACCCAACTGGCGAAAACGGCGGAAGGCATTCACGTTGGCAGCACCTTAGGGGAGTTAAGGATGCGCTTCCCCAGCATTGAGGTTCACGGTTCTGAAATCGAGGGCAGGACGTATGCCAACCAGAACACCCTGTCCTATCGTCTGGACGTGGCATTGTTTAGCTACGATATTGATAGTTCAAAAATTCCGGCGGATACCAAGATCACCGAGATCATTATTAATCGGCAGTGAATAAGGGTGTTTTCTTTAGGAAAAGGAGAGCCAAGATGAAAATAGGGATATACAACGATACGTGCCGGGCTGGCAGTGGTTTTCTGTTGCTTTATGTCGGGCTACTGCCCCCCTGCTTTGCCCTTGAGCCTGACCCCCGCAACTGGCAACACCTTCCGGTAGGAACCAATATTGCGGGTATCGGCTATGCCCATACGGAGGCCGATATTCTGCTTGACCCCACCTTCAGGCTCGAAAATGTGGGGATGAAGTTAGACACGGTGGCCGGAAAGTACGTACACACCTTTGAACTGTCCGGCAAGTCAGCACGCATTGAGCTGACGCAAGCCTACCAAGATGGCACATGGACAGGTGTGATAGATGGCGATCAGAAATCAGTGTCAAGAAGTGGCTTGGCAGACACGGTGGCGCGTGTGGCGATTAACCTCAACGGCGCACCACCGTTAAGCGGCAAAGACTATGCTGCCTACCGCGCCAGCGTGGATAAAGAGACGCTCGTCGGTGCTGGGCTGGCGGTACGCCTACCCACAGGTGAATATTTCGAGGATCAACTGGTGAATATTGGCGATAACCGCTTTACGTTTCGCCCACAAATTGGCGTTACGCATAATTCGGGTAAGTGGACGACAGAAGTAACGGGTGAAGCGGTGCTATTCACCGACAATGACCAATACTTTAAGGGTAAAACGCTGCAACAAGACCCGCTATACGTGCTGCATAGTCACCTCAGTTATACGATCCGTCCGGGATTTTGGGTGGGCGGCGGCCTGAGTTATGAGACGGGTGGCGAGAAAACCGTGAATGGCGTGGACAAAAACGATGCCAAAGAAAACGTTGCTTGGGGGCTGAATCTGGCTTATCCACTCAGTCGTCATGCCAGTGTCAATGCGAAATATGTTGGCAGCCAGACCCAAAAGGATACTGGCCTTGATTCTGATACCTTTTCCGTCGGTACGTCGCTGTCGTGGTAACGCTCGTCAGGGTTGGGACAGATGGTCGGGTTTTTAGTTGACCGTTACAGTAGGAATAACTATATAGTGAGTATCCGTTTTGGGTCGAGAAGGAGCCTCACCGATGTTACTTGCTTATCGCGTAGCGGTTGGGCTGTGCTCCCTGCTGTTCATCCAATCGGTTGCCGCCAAAGATGCCGTTGACTGCAGAGCCAACCACCAGGCTTGTGTTTGGCATCAAGACCCAGCAACAAGATTCCACCATGACCAGCCTCAGTTTCGCAGTCTGCCCCGCCCGGACTTGCCGCCTTGGCAAACCAGCCAGCGCAGTTCAAGGTGAGTGGCGAAACGCAGACGGCGTTCGTCCAGCTCAGCCAGCGGGTTGTTCCCGGCATCCATGTGTTTGGGGCAGTCGGCAAACTTCAGGGGGAAACGGTCATTAAAGTCCCGGCATTGCCCGCCATACAATTGCCCGATGTCAACATCAAGACCGATGGCATGACCTACACGCTAGGGGCTAATGCGATTGTCCGCAAAGATCGGTATTTCGCCGCTGTGACCTACGCGCACACCTTGTATGAACCCGATAATGCGCGGAATCCCTCCAGCCATTCCTATGCCGTTACGCCTGCCGTTGGTGTCACCACCGATGCCGGTACGTTTAGCCTTGGCGCGGTCTATCAGAAAAATAAACAGAACTTCTTTGGCGATGTCATCACCCCCTTGGGGACGGTGACTGCCAATGCGGGCATTGAAAACCAACACAAAACAAGCTGGCTGCTGGAATACCGTACCGAATTGGGCAAAGACCTGTACTTACGCGGCGGGGTGGAACTGGGCGGCAGGGAGGGCTTGCAAGCCGCCATCATCAAGCATTTTTGAAACAGTCTGCGTTTAAGATGTCTGCCCGGTTCTGTACTGCGTGGGTGTCATCGCATAATAAGCCTTAAAACTACGGGTAAAATGCGAGGCATCGGCAAAACCCGCTTGATAAGCGACTTGGGTGACGGGTTCATCCGGGTGATGCGTCAGGATCTGTTTGGCGTATTCCAGACGAATCACTAACACCATATTTTTGGGGGTATCGCCGGTTAAGGCTTTCAACTTGCGGCTCAAACTGCGCTCACTCATATGCACGGCTTCGGCCAAATCAGAGACTTTGATGTCAGCATTGCCAATATTGGCTTCAACGTATTTTTGCAGGGTATCGAGAAATGCGGTTTCGCGTTTGGGCAGTTCGGGATGACCGATCACTTGCTGCAAACCATGATGCTGGTAAAACGCCTGAATCGTGCGCCGTGACGCAATGAGATTATTCATCCGCAGCGTCAGTTCCCTGACATCAAAAGGCTTACTCAGGTAATCATCCGCACCCAGTTCCAGCCCTTCCAGCTTTTCGTCCTGACTGGATTTGGCGGTCAACAGCAATACCGGAATATGGCTGGTTTGCGGCTGGCTTTTCAGTTCACGGCATAAGTCATAGCCATTCATTTTCGGCATCATCACATCCGACAACACCAGATCGGGCATGGCTTCCCGCGCCAGTGCCAGCCCTTCTTCACCATCGGCGGCTTCGATCAGGCGAAAATGGATCGCCAGATGCTTGCGGATGTAGGCACGCATTTCGGCATTATCGTCAACCAGCAACACCAGTTTTTCGGAAACCTCATTGCGCTCAAAACCCGTCAACACGGCATCGTTATCAATCCGCACGGGTTCACCGAGCAGCATCCAGTGTCAGTAGATGCTGATACTTGTCGGCAGCAAGCGCGGCATTGGCTTGATGTTGCACCACCAGTTCTGGCGGGAAATGTGCATAGCCTTTGCGAAAGGTAATGGTAAAGGTTGATCCTTGCCCTTCGACACTTTCCACCTTAATGTCTGCGCCATGCCGCTTTAACAATTCCTTGACGAGTGACAAGCCAACCCCTGTACCCGGTTGCCAAGCGGGATTGCTGTGTTCGTGGGAATAGAACATCTCAAACACTTTGTCCAAAGCATCGGCGGGAATGCCACAGCCGGTATCACGCACGCTGAGTTGCAGCGTTGCATCATCCAGCGAGTCCAGTTGGATGGTGACATCGCCGCCCTCCGGCATACTTTTCAGGGCATTGGAGATAAGGTTGAGCATCACCTTGTCGAAGGCATCCGCATCGAAATACAGCGCGGACTGTTGCGCGGTGTGATGATTGAACTGCAAGTGGATGTGGCAGCGTTGCCTGCTGGCTTGCGACTCGAAGTTGGCAATGAGTGGCGGCAGATAACTGTCCAGATGCAGCAAGGTGGGTTTGATCTGCAATGAACCTGCTTCCAGCCGCGATAACTCCAACAACTGGTTGACCAATGCCAACAATCGCTGATTGTTGTGTTTAACGCTGGATAACGCAGCTTTCAGTTCTGCTGGGTTGATGCGCTCAGCGTCTGCCAAGACATCATCCAGATTACCCAGACTCAAGGTCAGCGGGGTGCGGAATTCATGCGAGATACCCGCGAAAAACTCGGACTTCTGGCGGTCAAAGCGTTGCAGTTGCAGCTCGGTATTTTTGCGTTCGGTGACATCATGCAATGCCAGCGTAGCCCCTAAATGCCGCTGGGTTTTGGGGTGGAAAATGGGTTGTAACACCGCATCAATATGACGATGGGGTGTGCTTTGATTGCTTCCCTCAATCTCCAGTTGCGCCTCCTGTTTTTTCGGATTCGAAAAATCAAAGCACTGTTTGAGCTTTTCGGGAATATCCTGTTCACGCCGCTTAAGCGTCTCTGGCGATAATTGGAGATTGAGGAGTTTATTGGCGCAGTCATTCACAAACAGCAATTTCGCTTGAGCATTACTCACCAAAATGCCCGAATCGACGTTATCCATCACGCCGCGCAAGGCTAATGGCATGACATCCAGCAAACGGTACTGACGGCTGATCCAGAACAAATAAAGGGTCATAAAAACGACCGTCAAACGGTATTCAGTCACACCGTATTTATGCAGGGCAAAAAAGACAAACGGCAACGGCGTTAATGCGACGATTTTGAGTACATCCCACGTCGTGTGCTGCTGTTTTTTTATCATCAGATAAGGCGTAAGCACCGTTAACAGCAATAATGTACTCCACGCATAGATATACCGAACAATGACATAACTGCCGAGTCTTTGCTCAGGGTCTATCAATGCAACGGTTGACGCCTGACTTAAATAACCATGGACAACCATATCAAAAACCACCAGCAGAAATTGCAGCACCGGATGAATCAGAAACAGCAGGATTCTGAAATCAGTCATGGCAACCTTCCGTTCCTGTTGGTATTCCAGCAGCATCCAGACCCAGATCGGATAAACTAAAGATGCCAACAAAAAATCAAAATCCAGTAAAGCCTGCCCGATCAATTGCCCCTTATCCCATGCAAACAGTTCGAGCGCACGCAAACTGGCAAAGATAGCCATGAAATAAGCCTGTGCGGTAAACGGTCGGGCAATCGGTAAATAACGGTTTTTGAAGCCATCCCACCCCAACGACATCGCCATGATGCCGCTGAGTGCGTAGAGCAAAAAAGCCGCTTCATTCATGATTAACATTTCCCTCGACCCGTGGTGCTGGCGATAAGTGCCGCTGATCTTGGTAAGCATAGCAAGAACACCGCTACCCGTGGCGCTGAACCGCACCAACGGCGCAATACTTACTCAGTTTGATGGGCTGTCAGGAAAATGAAGGCGGGATGACAACAGACAGGGAGCGGCAAACCCTGCCGCCCCGGTCTGAAGGTGAGGCTCACTGCTGGTGGGTTAGATAGACTGCATTCACAGGTTGAATCTGGCTCGCTTGTACCACCGATGCCTGCTGGAGCTGGACGTCGGTCTGTGCCTGCGGAAGATTGGCATTACTATGAGCGCCCATGGTTCCGATAAGCGCAGCAATCAGGAATCCCAATGTATAGGGGTCAATAAAACCGCGCATCTTTTTCATGTTCATGATAATCACCTCATTTAGTGGAACTCGAATGCTGATTGTGTTCAGCTCTATGACACTGCTGACTTGAGGTTAATCATGATGGAAATGGCTGGGAATAAATTGGATGAATTTGCCGAAATATGCGCAAAAACTGCCAATATGCGTGGGAATGAATGGAATAAATCTGCCAAAGCCTATGCAAAAACCGCCATGCGGAATATTTCAAGGCTGACGCTCTCTTTCGCATCGTGCAAACTTAACACGATTTTCTCTCCTAAAAGATACTATAATAGCCTTTAAGTAATTTCACATGTTCTTATGGGTAATATAGTGCCCATTATATTCCAAACGCCCGACACGCTGCTGAAAACCATCGCCACCCAAGCCAAAGCGCAACGGCTGGCTACCAACCTCACGCGGCGCACCTTGGCAGAGAAATCCGGCGTTGCCGAAGCCAACATCAAACGCTTTGAAACCACCGGGCAAATCAGCTTTCACAACCTGTTGAAACTCGCATTTGCCTTGAACTGCATGGATGACCTCAACCGATTGTTTGCGGAAAAGCCACCGCAAACCATTGCCGACCTGCAAACTACGTCACGCCAACGGGGGAGTTTATGAAACACATTACACGTTTGCGGGTACATATCGCCAATACGAGTGTGGGGGAACTGGGAACGGATGCGCGGGGGCGGATTTATTTCCAGTATGACCCCACTTGGCTGAAGACGGGGTTTGATCTGTCACCCGGCACGCTGCCGTTTCAGGCAGAACCACAACTTTCCCCAGAACCACAGGAATTCGGTGGTTTACACGGGGTTTACGGTTGGGAATTGTCACCGGCATTCGACCTGACGTTCAGCAGCGGCATCAACAACCAACACACTACCGACATTGCAGGCAACGGCAATCCACACCTAAAAGACATTCAGCGCGTTGCGGCAAGTTGTGGGATCAAACGCTGGCGGGAAATGCTGGAACAGGTGCGTTCAGCCACCCGACAATGGCAGGCGATTGCGGCGCAAGAAGGCGTATCGGGCGAAGAAAGCCAAAAGATTGGGAATGCGCTGGCGGAGATTGAGGGGCGGTTGGGGTAAGGATCTCGGAGTACGTCCCTCATTATTCCATAATGTCAGTATTCCCGCCGTTCTTGCGCTATACTCAAGTACTCCGTAACGTTAGTACAAGGTGATTCGCTATGAACGTCATCGGCATCAAGGAATTACAAACCAATCCCGGCAAGTTGAGCCATTTACTGCAAAATAATGAGTACATGCTCATCACCCGACGCGGTGAACCGTTGGGTGTTGCCCTGCCATTCAGCCACCAACTCATGGAAAATGGGCTGAAAAACTGGATGGCACTCAAAGCCTTTCAGAGCGGCGACTTGAGCCTTGGGCAATTAGGTAAAGTGCTGGGGAAAACCAAACACGCCACGCTAGAACTGCTCGGCGAACTCAATATCCCGTTTGCCGATTACGATTTACAGGAAGACCTGCAAACACTGGATGAGCTATTTGCCGCATGAAATCCGTGATTGTCAGCGATACCACCAGCCTGATTGTGTTGGAAAAATTGGCATCATTAGGGTTGTTATGCAAGCTGTTTGAACAAATTCTGATACCTGCCGTGGTATTGGCAGAATTACAAGCGGGTTCGCCCGACATCACCGCACTGCTAGAGCGTTTACCCTGCTTTACCGTCGTGGATGTGCCAGCGTCAAAACGGCTTACCGCTCTCCTGCTATTGCTGGATGCAGGCGAAGCAAATGCTATCGAACTGGCTACCAGCCTCAACCTACCCCTGATTATCGACGAACGTAAAGGTCGCGAGATTGCCAAACAATTCGGCATTCGCATCACGGGCTTTGCGGGGCTGCTGATACAGGCAAACCGCAGCAAACTCGTGGATACCCACACTGCGCTGGCGATGTTGGATCAGGCAGTTGCTAACGGGTTAAGGCTTGCGCCATCGCTCCAGCAACAAGTACGGGATGTGTTGGAACAAACCAGCCAAGCTCAATAGGACACCTTATTCACACCGTAACACCAGAAACTTCGCAAACGTCCGCACATCCAGCACTTTCACCAGCGTAAAGCCGCTGTCCGCCAGTAATTGCTGCCATTCGCTCAAGGTACGTTCCCGCCCCGCCGTGCCGATCAGCATTTGCATGTCGAAGGAAGCGAGGGTGCTGTCCGCTTGCATTTCCGCCAGCACAGCATCGGCTATCAACACCCACGGGCGTTTTTCCCCGCAAGCGTGTTTGAGGTTCGACAATAGTCCGCTGACTATCCGTATCGTTAAAGCAGTGGTAGATGGCGGAAAACACATACAAATCCTCATCCGAATGCGCCGCTGGAATACTTTCCAGCATATCGCCTGCCTGAAACGTCACACGCTCCAACACGTCCGCCGCCACTTTGCCTTGCCACGCGGTGCTGGCTTCGGCAATGACTTGCGGGCGGTCAAACACGATGGCGCGTAGGTGCGGATGCGCTTTGAGGATGGTCAACGCCTTGTGCCCACGCGAACCACCCACATCAATCACCCGCCGGAATGCCCCCCAGTTGAAATCATCCAGAAAGGCCGTGCCCGTGAGGTTTTCGACCGAATCCATCGCCTGCGCAAACAGCCGGTCAAACGCCGGATGCGCATCCATATAGCTAAACAAATCAGCCCCATGCGCTTGTTTGAAGGGAATATCACCCGAACGGATGCAATCTTCCAGCGGTTCGAGCCACGGGCGCACCATTTCGGGGGAATTGTGCATCAGGATCATGGCGCGAATATTGGCAGGATTATCTTCGCGCAAGTAGTGCGAGGCTGGGGAATTGGTAAAGGTGCGCGGCGCGGTTTCGTGGAAAATGCCGATGGATGCCAACAAGCCGTAACAGCCGATACAAATGGTCTTCGTGCAAGCCCAAGGTGTCCGCCAGTTCTTGCGTGCTTTTTTGCGTATCGCCCAAGGCTTCCGCCACTTGCAAGCGGGTCGCCACGTACAAGGCGCGGGACTGCCAAAACGCCGAACCGATTTGCAGCAAGCGAAACGGCGGCGGTGTGACTTTGGCGGGAATGCCTTGAATCCGCGCTGCCAGTGCTAGCAAACGCTGGTAAAGCCAGACTTTGATGGGGTGCGTGCTTAGGTGTTGCATGGTGTTAGCCCTGTGAGGAGTAAATGTCCGTTGAATTGCGCGAGTGTTTCCAGAAAATCGGCATCCATTTCGCGCCCTAATTGCTGTTCAAAAATGCCTTTCAGCAACATTGGGGTCATTGCCAAACTGACGAACGCCATGCGCAAAATGTCGGGGTCGGTGGTTGCATCAATTTGCCCAGCGGCTTTGAGTGTGGCGACTTTGCTGCTGGCACGGGTGCGCCCGCGTTCCAGCAATTGTTGGATGAAGCGTTTGCCGGGGGCATGATTCAACGCCAGCACTTTGAGGATCAGCTTGGGAAATTCGGGGTGCTGGCTCATGGTGCGGTAATACAAGCGTAGGAAGTCGGTCAAGCCTTGCGGGGAATTGAGCATTTGCCCATCCAACACCTCCAGCAACGGGTTGAGGGTTTCACGGATCATTTCTTCGTACAAGCCTTCCTTGTTGCCGAAGTAATAGCGGATCATCGCAATGTTGGCATCCGCTTTTTCCGCGATCAGGCGCGTGGTGACGTGGTGGTATTCGTCGGCGAGGAAGCAATCCAGCGCGGCTTTGAGCAAGCGTTCGCGCACGGGGATTTCAGCGGGAGGCGTGGGAAGCGTGTCCATCGTGGTGATTCCATGCAGTGGCTATGCACTCAGGTTAGCACCGGCATTTCAACGGACGTAGGGTTTTCGTTACTCAATTACGCGGGTTTGATTGGTTGGGCTTGTCAGTCTTCCCCCTCGTAATAATCCACTCCCACATCCCGCTTGGCGATGATCCTGAAATCGTAGTCTTTGTGCGTTTGCCCCGGCGCTTTGCCCGCAAATACGCCGAACTTGTTGGAATCAGGGTAAAACGCCACTTCCGGCTGCTCCATTGTGCTGACGGCGAGGTATTTCAGGTCAACCGTTCCCGTGTTGGTAACTTCGTGCGGGTGTTCCTGACCGACAGGGCAGCAAACGATGTCGCCCGCTTTGACTTGCCAGAGTTGCCCGGAATGGCGCAACGTACCTTCACCTTCCAGAATAAAGAACATTTCCTCATTCACCAGATGGGCGTGGTAGGGGTAAGCCTTTTTGCCGGGTGGCACAACCGTCATGTTATAGCCGAGCTTGCCTGCGCCGATGCGGGTGGCGATGGGCGCGATACGTGCGGCAATCTTGTCGCCATGCTGGCGGGAATCGCTGTAGTCCAGCTCGGCAATGTTGATGAAGGGTTTAGCGTTACGGTTTTCCATTTTTCACCTGCGTCGGTTTAGCTTTTTTCACTGAGGACTTCATCCTAGCAAATTATCGCATCAGCTGATAATTTGCTAGGCAAGGGGTTTTTCATTTCACAGCAAGACCTCCAACCACAACACAGCTACGTCGCGACACCGGAAGAAAAAGTGTTTCCGCTGGATGAACACACCACGCAAATCGGGCTGTATGGCTTGATGCAACGCTTGCAGGCAATGTGAAGGCATTCAACTCGCTGAGCTGTTTCTTAAATGGCTAATGTCGCGCAAGGGCGGCGCACCAAACAAGCGATTGTATTCGCGGCTGAACTGCGAAGGGCTTTCATAGCCGACCTCAAAAGCGGCAGTGGAAGCATCCTGATTTTCGGTCAGCATCAGGCGGCGTGCTTCGTTCAAGCGTAACCATTTCTGGTACTGGAGCGGACTTTTGGCTGTCAACGCGCGGAAATGATGATGCAAGGTGGAGGTGCTCATATTGACTTGCCGGGCGAGGTCATCAATCCGCAGCGGCTGGGTAAAGTTGCATTGTAACCACTGAATGGCCTGCGCAATCTGATGCCCTTGGCTGCCCATCGAGGCAATTTGCCGCAAGCGCATCCCTTGATCCCCCACCAGTAAACGGTAAATGATTTCACGTTGAATCAGAGGAGCCAGTATAGGAATGTCCTTCGGCTCCGTCAGCAAGTCGATTAAGCGTTGAAAGGCGGTCAGCAGTGGCAAGGTGATTTCCCCTATCGACATGCCCCGACCTGGTTGCTGCGCCCGTGGCGTGGGGAGATCGCTGTCCATCATCAGTTGTGAAATATCGCGCAAATCAAGTTTCAACCTCAACCCCAAGTAGGGTTTTTCTGGGCTTGCCTCAATAATCTGAAAAATCGCGGGCAGGTGCACCGATGTAATCAAGACATGGTGCACGTCATAGACATAGGTATCCTCTTCTAGGAGTACGCGCTTGGCTCCCTGCGTGATCAAGCACAAGCTGGGTTCGTACAGACCGCTCATTGGCTCGGTTGGTTGGTTACTGCGAAACAGTGACAACGCGGGGATCGCCGTTACCTGTTGCTCGCTTTTCTCCGTTAATTGAGCAATGCGCTTGCTCAAAGCCAGCAGTGCGTGCGCCAAGTCACCACTCATGCAAGCCTTTGTTTCAACAGTTTTTTGCATCATTTCATCCCCTAAAGATAGTCTGTTGATACTACGCCGCGTGGCAAACATTATCTATTGCCTCAGAGAATCAGGCAAAAAACTGACAGGATTGAACTGGCTGTTGTAGCCTTCACCCAGTACGCTGTTCCCATCGACACAGTTAAATTTGGAGTTAATGGATGAACACACCGATTCTTGCTTACGCAGCACAATCTGCTCAGGATGATTTAGCACCCTATCGTTTTGAACGGCGCGAACCGCGTGCTGATGATGTGGTAATCGACATCCTGTTTTGCGGGGTATGTCACTCGGATTTGCATCAAGCCCGTAATGACTGGGCAAACAGCGTTTACCCCGTCGTGCCCGGTCACGAAATCATTGGGCGCGTTCGCAGTGTCGGCTCAGCGGTCACGCGCTTCAAAGCGGGCGATAACGTTGGGGTCGGTTGCATGGTCGATTCCTGCCAGCATTGCGAGCCTTGCCATCATGGGCTGGAACAGTATTGCGAGGAGTTCCCGACCCTGACCTACAACGGCACTGATCGGCACGACCACACGACCACTTACGGCGGCTATTCCGAGA
>CAWFRV010000022.1:0-94083 GCA_963818325.1 uncultured Gammaproteobacteria bacterium
GTATACCCACAAACTCAACGATAAGGTGGCGGCGGGGGTGCAGATGAATCAGGCGCAGGATCTATCGGCTACGACCAAATATGTGCGCAGTGTTGCCGCTTCCGTCAAGTATGGGGATGAGGATAAAACTAAAACCGCACGGGTGACGGTGGTGCAAAGCCAGACCGATACCTTGGCTGAGCAGGGTAAGGATGCCGGTGGTGTGTTTTTGGAAGGCGGTATCCGCGAGGGGCGTTACCAGCATGAATTGGGGATTTATGATGCCGAACCCGACTTGCGTTTTGGTGACAACCGCTTGACCGCGAACAGCCGTGGGGCTTATTGGCGGGTTGACCGCGAAGACCCCCGCTTGAATCTGGGCGGTGGGGTGGATGTGGAGCAGGACAATTCGGCGGGAAATTCCCAGCGTGTCGGTGTGGATGCTAACGCGCAATACCGTGTGGATGGGCGGCAAAGCGTTGGTGGCACGGTGCACCTTAACGATACCAAAGTGGATGAGGCAGCATCACCGGCGGCGGGGGAGGGTTCCCGCAGTGTCCGTGGCAGTGCCTTTTACCAGACCCAAACCAAGGATTGGGGGCGTAGCCGTATCAATGCTACCTTGCACCGCAATGAAACGCTGGTGACTAACGGGGTGGCGGCGACCGGCGATGAACTCCAGTGGGAGCAGGATTGGGTAACCGGCAAGTATGAAACCATGCGCCCCGAATTGACCACCACACTAGGGGTGGCGCATGACCGCAGCGGGGCTGACAAGCAAACTTACCCGACCGCCAGCGTGACAGCACGGCAGTGGTTGGATGCGGATTGGAATGTGGGTGGCAATCTGCGTTACACCTCACGTACCGGCAATCTTGCCACCAGTCAGGGGTTATCCGGCACGGTGTCTAGTGAGTATGAAGTTGGCGACGGGTGGCGTGTCGGGGCGTCAGCCAGTATTAATGAGGCGCGTGTCAACGTTGAAAACAGTACCTTTGCTACGCCGCAGGTGAGCCGTTCCAATGACAAGACCGCTTATTTGTATGTGGGTTGGCAGGGTAGTGATGGTGTGCCTTACCCGTCTATTGGGGCGCGGCAACAAGGCATGACGGGCACGGGCAGTATTGCGGGGACAGTGTTTTTTGATGCCAACCGCGATGGCGAACAGCAGGCCAGTGAGAACGGCGTGCCGGGGGTCGAAGTACTATTAGACGGGCGGTATCGAACCACGACGGATAATCTTGGATACTTTACTTTTTCGCAGGTGGCGACGGGTAGCCATCCGCTAACACTCAACCTTGACAGTATCCCGCTACCTTGGGGGGCATCACTGGGTGAGGGTTTGAGTGTCGATGTTCCCTTGCGTGGTCAGGTCAGTACCCGCATCCCGGTGGTGCAGGTTGGGGAGTGACGGCGCAGTGAACCGAATGGCGCAGTAGCATGACTAACTAGCGTCAGATTGACTGAGAGTTTTGCGTTTCTCTTGATATGTTCCATATTCTCGGCGGAGGCGAACCAGATGTCGCTCAACACCCAAGAAAATGTCAGTTGGTTTTGAATGCAGGTGTCAATCATTGAACGCATTTGTTCATTTTTAGTGACGTCGCTGCACCGCTTTTCTTGTCGTGTCTTGATGTCACAGAAACGGTACGGCTTCCGTATCAGTTCAAACGCAACCGGAATGGACGCGCCGTTGCTATGATACAGGCAGTTCAACAAGTTGATTCCCTTGATATTGCGCCCTTTGCAGTGGTCGTAATGCCAACAAATCAGGTCATTTTCGTCCATATAGGGCTTTTCTTGCGCCGTATCGTCGAAAATCAGGATGCCATCGGCTGATTCGACCTCCCGGACGGTCTTTTTTACCTGTTTCCACAGATCTTTTGAGGTGTATTCCCGTTCGGAGAGAAAACGGCTGATCGCATCGTGGCTGATCTCGCCATCTAATAGTTGCGATAAGTTGATAATACTAATAGATAAATAAAATAAGGTAACTATATGAAAGTGATGAAAATACTTCCAGTAGTGCTAGCTGCGGGCGTCATGCTGACAGCAGGCACAGCATCAGCGGAAAGTACCTATGGGTACAATGCTTCGGGTGGTGCGGCAAACGCCAAAGCCGATGTCAAGGTGAAGGTGAGTGTGCCGACCTTGATTTTGCTGCGGGTTGGCGATGCCAGTGGCGTGGTGAATACCAAGGAATGGTCGGTGGGTGCAAGTATTCCGGGTGTGCCAACAGCTGCAACGGCAGGTAACAGCATCGCGGTTGATTGGAATGGAACAGCGCCGACGTTGACAGCTTCTGGTGTTGGCTCGACTGACTTGGTGGCCTCGGCATGGACAAACGGTACAGGCGCTGCCATCAACTGTGCGATGGGTACTTGGACGGCTACTAACGGGACGGTGGGTGATGGCCCGGCTAATGCTGACTTTAGTGTAACTGCTACCACTATCAGCGGCGGCGGGCTGAGTCATCCCGGTGCTAATTTGGGGGCATGTACCTCTACTCCCTTTGCCTCCAACACACTGGTTTCCAGTACGTGGGCATACTCACTGGGTGGTACTGCCGCATCGTGGAAATCCGGTGTTTATGAAAACACCATTACGTATACCGCGTCTTCAGTATAACAACAGGTAGGATCCGTCATGAATCCAAGCACACGTACCTCACGTTTTCTGTTTTCCCAATGGTGGGCGTGGGGGCGTGTGGCTTTGGGTCTGGGGTTGTTGCTGGTACTGATCCCGGAAGCGGCGGCGGTGTTTACGTTTACGAATACCTATTCCACGCCTAAAAAAATCGTCCTGACCGTGGGTTCTACGGGGGGGACAGTCAATAAGGTCAACTTTGATGTCAGCGGTACAGTGCTTAGTCCGAACCCGGTGGCGGTAACGGGTGTGCCTTCTGTAACGACGGGTGGTGTGAGCAATGGCGTCTTGGTTGAGATCAATACGCAACGGCCTTACAGCCCACAAAACCTGTTCTTGACCATGACTTCTCCGGCAGCACTCAGTTGTGTCAGTGGCTCTGGTTGTGGCAGCACGGTTATTCCGTTCGATACGATTAGTTGGAAATCTTACAACCAAGATACCACCTACGATCTGGATATTAATGATGGGGTGTTTCCGGCAGCAGGTGGGCAGACGCAGCTCATCGGGGTGCGTATATCAGGATGGAACGATATGACCGTCTCCAATACCTTGGTTTTCCAATATGCCAACACCACGTTGTATCCGGCAGGGCAATACAGTGGGCGGTCACCTACACCGCGAGTATGCCATGAACCATTTGAGCAGTATCGCCGTGGAATCCGTTATTGCTGGCAGCTTGCTGCTTGGTCACCTTGCCGTGTTATGCGCTCGGCGAACGGCTGGATGATTCCGCCTCCCCCCGAAGTCGGGTGGAAGCACCGCAAGTTCTGACATTGGGTTACTCCGTGATAGCCTTACGCCAGATGGTCCTAAAGTTTGGGCAGGTGGATTATAAGCTTGCGACTGCCAACTTCGTCGGCAAGCAGGCACGTATTTATTATGTGATCCCCGCCAGTATTCCCGGTTTGGTGTCCCCCAGTGGTTTGCGGGTGGAATGGCGCGGCAATGCACCGTTTGAGAGTGGCACGGGTCGCCCCGGTGATCGCATTCTGGTGTGGACAGGTACGGTCACAGAGGCATGGATGAGCGCCAGTCTGGATTTGACCATGCAGGTCGATCTGGCGGCATTGCGTTTGCCATCAGGAACAAATTTCGGTTTTGAGTCTTATTTTGAAATTGAGGGTTTACCATGAATAATAATAAAAAAATGTGGTTATTGGCGGCTGGGTTTGCCAGCGTATTGGCATCGACTACGGTGAATGCAGGGTCATTTGAGGTGGCAGTTTCGCCCTCACGCTTTGAGGTCACGGCTAATGCGGGGAAGCGGTTGGGGCAGTCCATCGAGATTCAGAACGTTGGGGCGACACCGACGGAAGTCTCGTTGCGTACTTTGGATTGGACGTATTCCCCCGACGGCAATATCACCTATTACGACGAATTGTTGCCGAATAGCTGCCGCCCGTGGGTAACGTTGGAGCGTACTAGTCTGACAGTGGCAGCAAAAAATAAAAAGGCATTCCGGTTTCAGATTGAAGTACCGGCGAATGCGCCGCGTAGCGAATGCCGCTTTATGTTGGCGGTGGAAGGGGTAGAGCCTGCGCATAAAGCCTTGATTGAATCGGCGGGTGCAAGCCTGAGTTTGCCGGTCACTGGGCGCATTGCGGTGGCGGTGTACGTGGCGGTGAATGGTGCGGAACCGAAGCTGGAAATGCAGCAAGTATCGGTGCAAAACATTAAGGGCAAACGCACCCCAGTGGCGGTTGTCAGCAATACTGGCGATGGGCATGGGCGTTTGGATGGTGCATTGACGGCTACCGATGCGAAAGGTCAGGCGCTGGAGTTGATCCCCGAAGGCACGCCGATTTTGCCGGGGCAAACCCGCACGCTTGCCACTGACGCCGCAAGGTGCTGATAACCAGCCAGCGCCTGCTTTGGCGTTCCCGCTCAACAGCAGCGGTACGCTGGATTGGGAAAATGGTAGCTTTAAAGTGGATGCGGTCTTCCAATGAAACGGCTCGGCTTTGCCATCGTGGGCCTGTTGCCACTGACGCTGGTACAGGCCGATACGCAAACCTGCAAGCACCCAGCACCAATCCGAACGCAGGCGTTGCTGCCAGCGCCCGCTTGGATTTTAACCTCAATATTGGCAAGTTTATTTTCTTGCGGGTGGGGACTGGCGCGTACCCGACGGCTAGCAGCACGGTGGATACGGTGGCGATTAACACCGCGTTGCAGATTCCCGGTGTGGCGGGCGTACCGGGCAATGGTAATGGGGTGGCGGCGAACTGGAATGGCAGTGCGCCCACCTTGACCGCTTCCAGCGCGGTGTTGCCGGTGGAGGTGAGGAGCAATGCGGGGCAAGTCAGCCTGCGGGCAACGGTCAATACGCCGTTGAGTAATGGCGCGGTGACGATGCCGTTTTCACGCATTGCGATTACGTCCAGCGACAGCCTGTTGCCTGCGCCGCTGATCCCGGATTCGGGTACAGGTGCGGGGGTGAATGTGACGGGGACATCGTTTGCTAACTTGATCACGCAACGCAGTGCCAACTGGACGTTTACCTACACGGGTGGGGTCATTCCAGCAGCGGGGGTTTACAACGGGGAAGTGCGTTTTACCGCGAGTGCGCCATAAGCCTAACTAGGCGACTATGGGATTTAGGCGTAATTTCAATATATTGCGTATACTCCACCCTATATCAAGCTGTCATATGTGGGTGGACGCATGGATTTGAACCTCTATATTTACCTATCTGTCGGCATTGTGGCGCTGCTGATCATGGGGTTTGCGCTGTTTTCTGCTTTCTACCGGCGGGCGCAAAAAGACACCTCCTATGTGCGTACTGGCTTTGGGGGCGAAAAAGTCATTATGGGCGGCGGCGCATTTGTCCTGCCGGTGCTGCACGAAGTATTGCCGGTCAATATGCAGACCATGCGCATCGAAATTTCCCGTGAGCAAGATCTGGCACTGGTCACCAAAGACCCGCTGCGGGTCGATGTGACCGCCGAATTCTTCCTGCGGGTTGCCCCGGAAGAAAAGGCCATCAGCACCGCAGCGCGTGCCTTGGGGCGGCGCACCCTCGACCAAGCGCAAATCAATAGGTGTTTGAAGCCCCGTGTGTGGCGGCCTTGCGTTCGGTAGCGTCAGGGATGGAGCTGGATGAGTTGCACCAGAAACGTGCCGACTTCGAGCATAACGTGGAAGAGGCGGTCAATGCCGAATTCCGCAAAAACGGGCTGGAACTGGTATCGGTTTCCCTGACCCGGCTTGACCAGACCGAGCGAAGCTATTTCGACCCCAATAACTCATTCGACGCACGCGGCTTGACCATTTTGGAACAAATTGTCTCCGAAAACGAAAAGCGCCGTAACAATGTGGCGCAGGAAACGGCGGTTGCCATCAAGCAGAAAAACCTCGAAGCCACCATCAAAAAAGAAGAGATGGAGTACAAGGAAGTCGTTGCCCAGAACGAACGCAAGCGCCAAAAAGCCGAAAATGAAGCCGAAACCTCAGCGCAAAATCGAAGAAATCAATATTGAAAAAGAATTGCTGATCGAACGCGCCCAGCAATCCATGAATATCCAACAGGCAACATTGGAACGTGATGTGTCGCTGGCGTGGATGGAAACCAACAAGGTCAAGGCCGAGTTCGAGAAGATTTCCGAAGAAATCCGCACTGCCCGCGAACGCGCCGAGGCGGAACGTTCGCGTATCGTTGAGCTGATCGGCGCGGAAAAAGAAGCACGTCGCCAGCGCATTATTGCCGAAGCCAATGCCGATGTGGAAAAAATGGCGGCAATGTCTGCCAAACTCCGCTACGAAGTCGAGGCGGCGGGCAAACAGGCGTTGAATGAAGCTTCCAACCTGCTCTCCAACGACCAGATTGCGATGCAGGTGAAAATGGAAATCGTGCGCCAGTTGCCGAATATCATCCGCGAAAGCGTGCGCCCGATGGAAAACATCGAAGGCATCAAGATCATGCACATCGACGGCTTGAACAATGCGATTGGGCGGGGTGGTTCCGGCGGTGGTGGCAATGGCGGCGACTCATCCGGCGGTGGTAACAACGGTGGTGGCGGCAACCTTGCCGAGCAAGTGGTGGACAGCGCCTTGCGTTACCGCGCCCAAGTGCCGCTGATTGAAAGTTTGCTGGGCGAAGTCGGGCTTGAAAGGCGGTTCCCTCAATGACATGACGTGGGGCTTGCGCGAGGAAATGCGCAGTGAAAAGAAAGCGGCTGATGCGGAGAAGAAACCTGCTTCCAACCCTGCCCGTGAGCGCGAACAGCCGGTGATGGCGGATGATGACGGGGATGACGATTTTTACCGGGATGATCGGGATTGAGCGGGAGGTCAACGATGAGAACAGTTTTATCCGCTGCCGTACTCTTGGCAGCCGCGTCAGGCGTGCAGGCAACCGTTTCAGAATACACTGAATTTTTTATCCCGTATCAGCGGGCGCAAAGCGAATACGTTTGCTTGAACAAGCAGATCATGGAAGCCGAGTTTGGTATCCCCTTGGCGAGCATGATGGCGGGAATTTTTTCCGAGACCAAAACGCTACACCAGCATTTGGGTGGCACCAATACGTATGAAAACATCAACTTGCTGGTTAATGGCACGACCACCATTCCCAACACTTACAACTTTGACCGTTATACCAGCAGTGGTGTCACCGAATATTCGTTCACACTGGACTTGGCGGCTTTCAACACCTTGAATGGTGCAACCGTGGCAGGCCGCCAGAAGACCAAAAACACCGCCAAACTGGCACTGATTGCCATGATTAAGACGGCAGAATCCCTGCACGGGGCGGGAAATTTCCGGCTATGGGTGAAGTTCAATAACGTGCCATCCCAAGCAGGACTAAGCGGCAGCCCGCTCTATGCGGGCGGGGTTGATTGGCCTACGTGGCCTTATACGGCATCCA
Organism: uncultured Gammaproteobacteria bacterium; assembly: GCA_963818325.1. Classification (GTDB taxonomy): domain Bacteria; phylum Pseudomonadota; class Gammaproteobacteria; order Thiotrichales; family Thiotrichaceae; genus Thiothrix. The sequence goes on from CAWFRV010000022.1 coordinate 7,496, forward strand.
GCAGTGTTTATGCTACCTACCGGGCGGAAATGATTGATTCTGGTTGTTAGTGTTCAAAACACTGCACGGTGCTGTGTTCGGCTTCTAAACCCAATTTTCCAGCCGCAAATCCGGTACTCAAGGGTGTCAGATGATGATACTACGCCTGTTGGTTTGCTGCTATTTGCCGCTGGGGGTTGATAATGCGGTCGATTTTACCCGGTTGTAGGTGGGCTGGTATTCCTGCTATGATGGCTATCATCTGCTGATAACAAAGATGATGGTATGGCATACGATGACGGACTCAGCATCATGCTGGATTTGAATGGCACGGAATACACTGAAGAAAACGGCTAACGGGTTAATCAGATTCTGAATGAGGTAAGCAAACCATGAATACCGTTTTGAACGTTGGCATTATGCCCCGCGAACAGTTCCAGCAACGCTTGCTGGATATTGCTGCCGGACGCTACAAATTGGCAAAAGACGAACCTAAAATCTGGTTCAGCTCCATGAAATCCCTGAGTGAGGTACTGAGCGACAACAACATGCGCTTGCTGAAAATGATTGAGGAAAACCAGCCAGAAACCTTGAAAGCACTGGCGACCCTGAGTGGACGGCAAACCAGCAACCTCAGCCGCACCTTGAAGACGATGGAACGCTACGGGATTGTGGAACTGTGCAAGCAAAACCGTTCTGTGCGTCCTGTGGTGAAGGCTACTGGGTTTACTATTCAGTATGCGATTTGAATGGAGGAGGGGGTCAAATTAATCGAATTTGACCCCCTTGATTATTTCATCGCAAACCAAACAACAAACAAGCTATAGTTAACACAATGGATACAAACAGCTTTTTGGGAAAACACTCATGATCACAGACTTCGAGCTTACTCACTTCGGCCCGTTGGAAAATATTTCCGCCACCGACCTTGGGAGAATCAATCTGTTCATCGGGCCAAATAGTTGCGGTAAGACCTTTCTGTTGAAAGCCTTGTACAGCATCATCCGCTCTCAAGAGGAAACAGGGCGAGGCAATGACCCACGGGATTTTACTGAAGTCTTGAGCGATAAACTGTTTTGGACGTTTCAGGCAGACAAGCTGGGTGATCTTGTACAACGCGGAACAGGCAACCGTCTGAAAGCATCTGTCACAATGGATAAGAAGCATCGTGTGGCATTTGAGTTTGGACAGGATACCAGCAAGAAAGTGAGCCTAAGCGACAACAATCTGCCAATGCGTGAGGCGAATTCTATTTTTTCTGCCCCCCAAAGAAGTGCTGTCACTCAGTAAGCTCATTCTGCGGACGGCATTGCAGGACAAGATTTTCGGTTTCGATGCTACTTATGTCGATCTTGTGCTGGCTTTGCAAAGCCCGTTGCAGCGAGGGCGAAATTACGATGCTTTCAGTGATTCCCGCCGCCGCTTGGAGAGTATGTTCGAAGGTCGGGTTGAATTTGACCAAACCCAAGACAAATGGGTTTACAAACGCGGAAACAGTCGGTTTTCTGTCAACACCACGGCGGAAGGCATCAAAAAAATCGCCATACTTGGATGCCTTGCTGGGCAACCGATTTCTTTCTCCTGGCTCCGTGATCTTTATTGATGAGCCGGAATCTGCCCTGCATCCAACCGCCATTAGCCAATTCCTCGACATCATCCAAATACTGGCACAACAGGGAATCCAGTCTTTTATCACGTCACACTCTTATTTTGTCATCAAGAAATTATATCTTCTGGGACTGCAACATAACGCTACAAACCGCCCTGTTCTGGTTGCCGACAAGCAAGGTCACAGTGGCATCAATCCAATCTGGTAGATGGCATCCCTGACAACGAAATCGTCAATGAATCCATCCGCTTATTCGATCGAGGAACTTGGAGGTATCAATGTGACGATTTCCATTCCTGAATCGGGGGTCATATTCGGCCGTTCGCGATTGATGATTGCTATCACATTGAAAAATCCCTTGCCTTGAAAATTGGGGGGGAACATCAAGATTGTCGAGTTTGTTGTCCGGCTGATGCACGAATGGCGAGGATATTCTGGCAATGGCGGAGCCAAGTCATCCATTCCACAGAGAACCGGATGCTTTCTTTGTTGAAATTCGGGAAAAGCTGGTTAATACATTTACACTGCTAATGCTGGCATCAATGGGTAGGCAATCGGAAATGTCCGGTGAATTGCCAATTGGACATCCGAGACTTACCGCTGGACTCCTGTCATTCCGCTTATTTTTGGTAATCCCGAAAGTCCCGGATCAACACTTGTCGCCGATTACGGATAAGTTCCGTAAGACCCAACGAGTTGAGCGCAAAACATGGGCGTTACACGACAGTGATTTGTGGGTGTTGAATGAACGCACAGCACGACTACAAGGTTTGATCAACTGAATCAATGGGATACTACGCTTGTTGGTTTCCAGCTATCTACCGCCGCGCTGCTTAGGTTTGCTGGTCGGCTTGGGTTTACCACCCATATCCGCCCGTGGTTTCGGTGGCAACCCCGTATGCTGCGTCAACACCTTCCCACCCTGCGGCTTGCCCGCATTCGGCTTACCAGCCGTTGCACCAACAGGTTTCCCCACCCGCTTCTGATGCTCCCCCACCCTTATTCTTGCGCCGATGCGCCTCATACACCAACTGTTCCTCGCCCGCTTTGTAATGCGGGATCAACTGGTTCTCGCCATCGCCGATCAGTTCTTGCCGCCCCATTTCCCGCCATCGCTTTGCGCAGCAGCGGCCAGTTCTTGGGGTCGTCAGCGCAAAAACGCTTTGTGGAGCTTGCGCTGTTCCGGCGTGTTTGGCGGTGGCGACTTTTTCGCTTTTGTAGGTGACTTGGTGCAGCGGGTTTTTTTCGCTGTAGTACATGGTGGTGGCGGATGCCATTGGTGAGGGGTAAAACGCTTGCACTTGGTCGGCGCGGAAGCCGTTTTTCTTCAGCCACAGCGCGAGGTTGAGCATGTCTTCGTCGGACGTGCCCGGGGTGGGCGGCGATGAAATACGGGATCAGGTATTGTTCCTTGCCCGCCTCCTTGGTGTATTTCTCGAAGGAGCTGCTTGAACTTGTCGTAAGTGCCGATGCCCGGTTTCATCATCTTGGACAGCGGGGCGGACATCGGTGTGTTCCGTGAGCGTGATAGCCGCCGACGTGGGCGTGACCAATTCTTTGATATTTCGGGTACTTTGACTGCCAATCGGAACGCAAGCCCGAACCAATCAAGACCTTTTTAATGCCCGGTAAATTGACGGCGGTGCGAATACAAGCTCTTTCAGTGCGCGGCGTGGTCGGTGTTGAGGTTTTGGCAAATGTCGGGGTAAACACACGGCGGGTTTACGGCACGACGCTTCGATTTTCGGTCTTTGCACGCCAGCCGGTACATATTCGCGGTGGGGCCACCGAGGTCGGAAATCACGCCGGTAGAGCCGGGGAGTTATCGCGGATTTCTTCGAGTTCGCGGATGATGGATTCCTGCGAACGGTTTGAATAATGCGCCCTTCGTGTTCGGTAATCGAACAAAACGTACAGCCGCCAAAGCAGCCGCGCATGATGTTCACCGAGAAACGGATCATTTCATACGCAGGAATGCGTTCGCCCTTGTAGGCTGGATGCGGCAAGCGTGCATACGGCAAACCGAACACGAAATCCATTTCCGGCGTGGTCAGTGGAATGGTGGCGGATTAATCCAGACATCCACGCTGCCGTGTTTTTGCACCAAAGCGCGGGCATTGCCGGGGTTGGTTTCCAGATGCAACACGCGGTTGGCGTGGGCGTACAAGGCTTTGTCTTTGCTGACCTTTTCGTAAGACGGCAGGCGAATAACGGTGTGTTCCCGATCCAGCTTGGCACGCGGGTGAAAGGTCAGTTTGTGTTCGTCGGTGCGTTTGCTGCGCGGGTCTTTCGTAAGTGAACCATTGCACATTGCGCTTTTCAGATCTCGCATTCGTCCATCTCGGTGGTGTTCAAATACGGGTTGATAATGCGGTCGATTTTGCCCGGTTGGTCAATGCGCGACGAGTCGATTTCCATCCAGCCTTGCGGTGTGTCGCGGCGCACGAATGCCGTACCGCGCACGTCGGTAATGGTTTCGATTCTTTCGCCAGCCGCAATGCGGTGCGCGACGGCGATAATGGCGCGTTCGGCATTGCCGTACAGCAGCAAGTCGGCAGCGGCATCCATTAGAATCGAGGTGCGGACTTTTTCCTGCCAGATAATCGAAATGCGCAATGCGGCGCAAGGAGGCTTCGATGCCGCCAATAATGATCGGCACGTCGGGGTAGGCTTCGCGGCAACGGTGCGTGTAAACCAGCGTGGCGCGGTCGGGGCGTTTGCCTGCCATGCCGCCGGGAGTGTAAGCGTCGTCGGAGCGCGTTTTGCGGTCAGCGGTGTAGCGGTCGATCATCGAGTCCATATTGCCCGCAGCCACGCCGAAGAACAGATTGGGTTCGCCCAATGCCATGAACGGATCTTTGGAATGCCAATCCGGTTGCGCAATGATGCCAACGCGGAAACCTTGCGCTTCCAGCACCCGCCCGATCACCGCCATGCCGAACGAAGGATGGTCAACGTAAGCATCGCCGGTGACGATAATAATGTCGCAGGAATCCCAGCCCAGCGCGTCCATTTCCGCACGACTCATGGGGAGATACGGCGAGGTGTCGTAGCATTCCGCCCAGTATTTGGGGTGGTCGAACAGGGCGACAGGTACGTGGGGATGGGCGTTGGGCAGCATGGGGTGGCTTCAATAACGGGTGAAAGCGGCTATTCTATCGCAGTTTGTGCGGTGCGTGTGGTTTGCTTATTATTGATGTGGAGTAAACAACTACAAGATGAAACAGCCATGAGTAGCCACATCCAGTCACTCCAACACAAAAAGCTTCTGCCCAGCCCGCCGGATTTTCTCAGCAGTGCCGTGCAGTACGAAGTCATCATGGGTTCGGTGGCGTATGGCGTTAGTAACGACAGTTCGGACATGGACATCTACGCTTTTGCGATTCCGCCCAAAATCATGATGTTTCCGCATTTGCGCGGCGAAATTCCGGGTTTTGATAACTACTCGGTGCAATTCGAGCAGTACCAGCAGCACCATATCCGCGATGCGGCGGCGTTGGGTGGCAAGGGGCGGGTGTATGACGTGACGGTGTTTGCGATTGCCAAGTATTTCCGCCTGCTGAGCGATAATAACCCCAACATTATCGACAGCCTGTATGTGCCGGAAAATTGCGTGCTGTATGCCTCGCCCATCGGCAAGCTGGTGCGCGATCGGCGGCAACTGTTTTTGCACAAGGGTTGTTGGGCGAAGTTCAAGGGTTATGCCTACGGGCAGATGCACAAAATCCGTACCAAACAGCCGGAGGGCAAGCGCAAGGAATTGACCGAACAATTCGGTTATGACGTGAAATTTGCCTACCATGTGGTGCGGCTGCTGGGTGAGGTTGAGCAATTGCTGATGCACCAGGATATGGACTTGCAGACGCGATGCCGAGCAGATGAAAGCGATCCGCCGGGGTGAATGGACGCTGCCGCAACTGGAAGATTACTTTGCCCGCAAGGAAGCCGATCTGGAATGGGTATATCTCGCTAGCCGCTTGCCGGATGCGCCGGATACGGATGCCATCCGCCAGTTGCTGACGGATTGTCTGGAACAGCATTTCGGCTCAATTAGCGAGGCGGTGAGCCGTCCGCACGCGGCTGAACGGGCGATGGAGGAGATTCAGCAGGTGTTGCAGCGGTATCAGGGATTTACGCAAGGCGATTCGTAATCTTGATCAGTGGTGATACGTAGTGCTCTTATTGGAGAAACCCACCCACTTTCTACAATAAGAAAATTCATATTGTAGTTTGAGCTACCTTTCCGGGAATCCTTTCCCATTTCTGCCAACAAGAGGCACTATGCTCGAAACCATCCTCAAAGGCGCAATGATCTCCGCTGGCCTGATCATCGCCATCGGCGCACAAAACGCTTTCGTCCTCAAGCAGGGCTTGGCGCGTAACCACATTTTCTGGGTGGCGCTGATCTGCTTCCTGTGCGATGCCGTGCTGATGAGTGCCGGGGTATTGGGGCTGGGTTCCCTGATCAATGCCAGCCGGGTGGCAACACTGGGCTTGGCGTTGGTGGGTGCGGTGTTCCTGTTCTGGTACGGCTGGCGGGCATTCCGCAGTGTCTGGCAGGGCAGTGAGCATCTGGAAGCGGCAAACGGCAATGCCGCCAACACCAGCCTGCCTGCGATCGTGGCTGCCACTTTCGCCATCACTTTGCTGAACCCGCATGTGTATCTGGATACCGTGGTGGTCATCGGCGGGGTGGCGGGCACGCTGGCGTTCCATGACAAGCTGCTGTTTCTGGTCGGGGCGGTCAGCGTGTCGTGCCTGTGGTTTTTCGGCCTAGGTTACGGCGCAAGATTGCTGTCGCCGCTGTTCCAGAAGCCGCGCACTTGGCAAATCCTCGATGCGGTGATCGGGGTGGTGATGTGGTGGATTGCCGCCGAACTGCTGCGCTTTGCCTTCACCCGCTATTGAGCTCAGGCCGGGCGCTGCTGGTAGGCATTCAAACGCTTTTCCAGCAGCCGGAAGCCATACACCAGCGCATAGGTCATGATCAGGTACAGCACCGCCGCCGTCAGGTACATTTCATACACCGCAAAGGTTTTGGAACGGATCAAATCCGCCGCGCCCGTCAGGTCAATCACCGTAATGGCGCTCACCAACGAGGTGGCTTGCAGCAAAAACACCACTTCGTTGCCGTAAGCGGGCAGGGCAATGCGGAAGGCTTTGGGCATGGTCACGCGCCGGAACAGCAGCCAGCCGGACATGCCAAACGCCTTGCCCGCCTCAATCTCGCCACGCGGCACGGACTGGATTGCACCCCGGAAAATTTCCGCCGTATACGCCGCCGTATTCAGCGTCAGGGTCAGCACCGCGCAAAACCACGCATTGCGGAAATACGTCCACAAACCCAGATCGGTGAACAAGTCGCGGAATTGCCCGCTGCCGTAATAGATCAGGAACAGTTGCACCAGTAGCGGCGTGCCCCGGAAATAAAACACAAACCCATACGCAGGCCACGTTCAGCAAGGGGTTGCGTGACAACCGCGCCAATGCCAGCGGCACTGCCAACAGCAAGCCGATGGCAATACTGATCAGGGTGATTTGTAGCGTAACACCCGTGCCTGCCAGCAGTTTCGGCAAGCTCTCCCCGATGAGTTCCCAGTTCATACGCGCACCCCACGTTTCGCCCAGGTTTCTGCCCGTTTCAGGATGAGCATGGATACCAGCGTAATGACCAAGAACAGCAGGGAGGCGAGGAAATAGAAGGTAAACGGCTGATGGGTGGCGGTGGCAGCCAGTTTGGCCTTGCGCATCAATTCATCCAATTGGATCAGTGAAATCAGCGCGGTGGCTTTGATCAGCACCATCCACACATTGCCCAAACCCGGCAACGCCATGCGCATCGCCAGCGGCAATTGCACCCGGCGGAACGCAAGGATTTTGCTCATGCCAATCGCACGCGCCGCTTCCATCTGCCCACGCGGGACGGATAAAAACGCCCCGCGCAGCACTTCGGTACAAAACGCGCCGTAGATGAAGCCAATGGTCATGAAGCCCGCCACAAACGGGTTGAGGTCGAGACGCATCTCGTACCCCATTGCTGCCGCACCGTCCTGAATCAGCTTCGGCACACCGTAATACACCAGCAACAGCAGGATCAGCTCCGGCACGCCGCGTACTACGGTGGTGTAGGTATCCGCCGCCCAATTCGCCAGCCGTGAATGCGAAAACTTGCCCCATGCCCCCAGCAACCCGAACAGGATTGCCACGGACATGGCGCACAGCCCCACCAGCACGGTCATTTGCAAACCTTGCAGCAGCATCCAGCCGTAACCTTGTAAATCCAGCAAGGCTTATTCCCCGTACAAATCGAAGTCGAAGTATTTCTTGTTGATCTCGGCGTAAGTGCCATCCTCGCGGATTTTGGCAATCGCCTTGTTGAGCTTTTCTGCCAGCGCGGTATCGCCTTTGCGCACCCCAATGCCGACACCTTCACCGACGAATTCCTTGTCCTTGAAATCACCGCCGACGAATTCGACCTTACCGGCATTCTTTTCATCCTTGATGAACGGGGCAAGCACCACGGAATCGGCACACACCAGATCCACGCGCCCGGAAAGCAAGTCCATATTGGCTTCGTCTTGGGTTTTGTAGGCGGTCACTTCGACGATGTCTTTGAATTTGCCGCGCACGAAATTATCGGCGACCACGCCGCTTTGCACCCCGACCATTTTGCCCTTGAGTGTTTGGCTTTTCGTCGGGTCAACGTCTTTGCCGACAGCACGCACGCACTTGATCGGGGTGGTGTAATATTTGCCGCTGAAGTCGATTTTTTCCTTGCGCTCGGCAGTGATCGACATGGAGGCAACGATGGCATCGAACTTTTTGGCTTCCAGCGCCGGGATCAGACCGTCCCAATCGGACGTGACCCATTCGCATTCGGTTGCCATTGCTTTGCACAGCGCATTGCCGATGTCGATGTCAAAGCCTGCCAGTTTGCCGTCTTTATCCACGGTATTGAACGGGGCATACGCGCCTTCGGTGCCGAGGCGCAGTTTGTCTTCGGCTTGGGCAGTACCGGCAACCGCCAATGCCAGCACGGCACTGGATAGTAAGGTGGTTAGTCTCTTCATGGTGTTCTCCTGTGAGTTGGCTTTAAGGTCAAGGGTTAAAACGGACGGGTTTATTTGAGCTGGGTGGCAAGAAATTGTTGGCAACGTTCCGATGTGGGGTTGCCGAATACCTGATCCGGGCTGCCTTGCTCCTCGATTTGCCCGTGGTGCAAAAAGATGACTTGTGAGGATACTTCCCGCGCAAAGCCCATTTCGTGGGTGACGACCAGCATGGTCATGCCTTCGTCGGCAAGCTGGCGCATCACGCGCAGCACTTCGCCGACCAGTTCGGGGTCGAGGGCGGAAGTGGGTTCGTCGAACAGCATCACGGCGGGTTTCATCGCCAGGGCGCGGGCAATGGCAACGCGCTGTTGCTGTCCGCCGGAAAGGTGGTCGGGGTAGCTGTCGGCTTTGTTGGCAATGCCGACTTTGTTGAGCAATTCGAGGGCGTATTCTTTGGCTTCGGCTTTGGGAATGCCCAACACATGCACGGGGGCTTCGATGATGTTTTCGAGGATGGTGCGGTGTCCCCACAGGTTGAAGCTCTGGAATACCATGCCCAAGCCGGGTGCGGATGTGGTCGACTTGTTTCTGGCTTTTGGGGACGGTTTTGCCGTGGCGGTCGCGGGTCATTTCGATGTGTTCGCCAGTGACGTAGACATCGCCTTCGTCGGGCGTTTCCAGCAGGTTGATGCAGCGTAACAAGGTGCTTTTGCCAGAGCCGCTAGAGCCGAGGAGGGAGATGACATCACCCTTGTGGGCGGTCAGTGAGATGCCATTGAGGACGGTTAAATCACCGAAGCGTTTCTTGATATTGTTGACGACGAGGGCATGTTCCGGGGGCATTCAGGCAGTTTCTCGCTGGCAAGGGTTACGGATGCACAAAGCAATAAAACAATCGGGGCAATAAAGCAAGCAATAGCTTGATTCCAGTCATAAAATCACTTGAATTTTACTGCTGAAAAACGGGCATAAAGGTATGCTGCCTTTAAACGGGGTGGTGGTGTCGGTTTTTACAATTACATTCAAGTTTGAGGTGTCGTATGCGTAATGCTAGAAAATTTTTTGTGGATGGTCTTGTTACCTTGTTGTCTGTGGGTGCGCTGCTTGCGCCTGTGGCCTATGCAGATTCCAAGGTGTCTGCTTCGGTCGGGGTTGCCAACCAGTATTTGTGGCGTGGGATGGATCTGGGCTTGGGTAAAAGCAAGGAGATTGCCGTGTCGGGCGATGTACACGTCACCAACAGTAACGGCGCATACGTGGGTACATGGGCATCGACCGGTGATGCTGACTGGGGTTTTGAGTATGACTTGTACGGTGGTTGGGGCGGTAAAGTCGGTAACTTCGACGTGGACGCCAGCCTGTGGACGTATGCCAATCCTGAAGATGATTACAATAATGATGGTGTTAGCGGTAAGCACGATCCGGGTGAATTGGTGGATGGCATTGTGACCGTCGGGCGTGGCCCCGTTAAGGTGGGCTGGTACGAGTCGCTGAAAGGTGAGGCCGACGGTGACCAGTACCGTTATATTTCAACCGCGTATACCAAGGACAAATACTCTGCCCTGTATGGTCAGCACCTGCATTCCCAAGGGGAAGATCCGGGGCATCTCCAGTTGGGTTATCAGGTCAACGATAATTTGAGTTTTGCTGTGAGCAAATTCGTGGTCAATAAAGAGGGCGTAGATAGTTCACCCCACTTCCTGATCAACTACAGTTTGCCGCTGACGAAATAAGCCTATTCCGCTGGCGTGGTGGCGGGCGGTGCTTCGAGTGCAGCAAGCCGCTTTTCCAACGCTTCCAGCTTTTCACGGGTACGCAGCAGTACCGCACTCTGAATATCAAACTCTTCCCGCGTCACCAGATTCATCTTTTGCAGGCCGCCTTCGAGCAGGCCGCGCATGTTCTTTTCGACGTCTTCCTGCATATGGCGCACGGGTTCAGGCAGCAGGGATGAGAGTTTCTTTGCCAGATCGTCGAGGTTGCCAAAGCTTTGCATGGGGATTCCTTAAGGTGAGTGAATGCCCCGGATTGTAGCAAATTCCGTGAATACTGCGTGCTTGTCGTTGGATTTAGTGCATCAGGGCTAGCTAATGCACTTTTATGGTGCTTACGTGGGCGGGTGGCATGCAGATAAACGGTATAAATTGCTGCTTTTTTGCAACAGTGTGTGTATTCACCTCTCTGTCATGGCGGTGTGTTGGTGGTTGGCACGTCAATTGCAATGACTTGGCGTATAAGCAAAAAATTTATTTTCAAGGAGATTATGTGATGAAAAAGACTCTGTTGACCGTAGCTGTATTGGGTTCATTGTTTGCTGCTGCACAAGCACAGGCGGGTGCAAGCGCGAATATTGGCGTGACCAACAACTACATGTGGCGCGGCATTACCCAGACACAAGATGGCCCAGCCCTGCAAGCAGGCTTGGATTATGCAGCATGATAGCGGTTTGTATGCAGGTACATGGGTATCCAACTCAGAGTTTCCAGGCGATGCAACCGGCCCAGAACTTGACCTGTACGCTGGCTACAAAAAAGACCTGAAAGGCGAAGCAGCGGTCGATGTGGGTGTGATCAATTATTCCTACCCCGATGACAACTCTGCCGAGTTTAGCGAAGCCTACGTCAAACTGGGTTTGATGGGTGCGAGTGCGGAAGTGGATTACACCATCGACAGTAAAGACGCGACCGAAGCTGTACAAGAAGGTGACCTATACCTTGGTCTGGGTTACAGCAAGGAAATCAGCGGCATTACCTACGGCGGGAAAGTTGGGCGTTACAACTTCAAGGCCGACGGTGCGGATTATAGCCATGCGCAATTGTCCGCGACTAAGAGCTTTGACAAGGCGGGTGACGTTACCTTGGCGGTTGATAAGGCCAATGGTGGGGCTGCCGATGCGGTCAACGGTGATGACGACGCACGTGTCAGCGTTCTGTGGAAAAAGTCGTTCGATTTCTAAGGTTGTCCTGTTTGTCCCCGCTGTAGCGGCGGGGGCATCCCTTATTAGCAAGGAGTTTTTTGTATGAAAATGGTGACGGCAATTATCAAGCCATTCAAGCTTGACGATGTACGCGATGCCCTGGGGGACATCGGCATCAAAGGCATTACGGTGACAGAAGTCAAAGGTTTTGGTCGCCAGAAAGGTCATACCGAGTTGTACCGTGGTGCGGAATACGTGGTGGATTTCCTGCCAAAAATCAAGCTTGAAGCCGCTGTGGCGGATTCGCAGGTTGAGCAGGTGATTGAGGCGATCAGCAAGTCTGCCAATACCGGCAAAATCGGTGATGGCAAGATTTTCGTCACCTCGATTGAACAAGTCATCCGCATCCGCACGGGCGAAAGCGGCGAAGAAGCACTGTAAGGGGGTTTTAGATGAATATCCGTCTTGGTTTGATGATGTTGACAGCGTTGCTCGGTTTTTCCGGTGTGGCAATGGCTGATGAAGCGGCAGCCGTGCCAGTGCCTGATAAGGGCGATACGACGTGGATGCTGATTTCCACGGTGTTGGTTATCCTGATGATTATTCCGGGCCTGGCACTGTTTTACGGTGGTCTGGTTCGCGCTAAAAATATGCTGTCGGTATTGGCGCAAGTGTTTACCATTTTCTGTGTGATTGCCATTTTGTGGGTGGTGTATGGCTACAGCATGGCGTTCACGGATGGTGGCAGCATGAATAGCTTCGTCGGTGGCTTGAGCAAGATGTTCCTCAAGGGGTTGATACCGCGGTGACTGTAGAAACCTTCAGCAAGGGCGTGGTGATCCATGAAATGCTGTTCATGGTGTTCCAGTTGACCTTCGCGGCGATTACCATCGCGTTGATCGTGGGTGGTTTTGCGGAACGTATCAAGTTCTCTGCGCTGCTGGTGTTTTCGGTACTGTGGTTCACCTTCTCCTACCTGCCAATGGCGCACATGGTGTGGTTCTGGGGTGGCCCGTCTGCGTATGACGCTCCGGCTGGTTTCCTGTTCGCTAAAGGTGCGCTGGACTTTGCAGGCGGTACAGTCGTACACATCAATGCGGCAATGGCGGCACTGGTGGGTTCTATCGTGGTCGGCAAGCGGGTAGGTTACGGGCGTGATCCGATGACTCCGCATTCACTGGTAATGACCATGATTGGCGCTTCCCTGCTGTGGGTGGGCTGGTTCGGTTTCAATGCAGGTTCTAACTTGGAAGCAACGGGTACGGCGGTATTGGCAATGGTGAACACCATTGTGGCAACGGCTGCGGCGGCCTGTCGTGGATGTTTGCGGAATGGTTGCTGCGCGGTAAGCCTTCTTTGTTGGGTGTAACGTCTGGTGCAGTAGCGGGTCTGGTTGCCATTACTCCGGCGGCTGGTTTCGCAGGCCCGATGGGCGCTATCGTGCTGGGTATGGTCACAGGTGTGGCGTGTTTGTGGGGTGTTACTGGCCTGAAGCATATGCTGGGCTATGATGATTCCCTCGACGTGTTCGGTGTTCACGGTATCGGCGGTATCATCGGTGCAATCGGTACGGGTATTCTGGTTAACCCAGCATTGGGTGGTTCTGGTGTATTTGACTACGCTACGGGTGCTGTTGCTGCTGAATACAGCAGTGCGCACAAGTCATCAGTCAGTTGTGGGGTGTTGGCACGGTGGTGGTCTGGTCGGGTGTGGTCAGCTTCGTATTGTTCACGCTGCTCAAAATGACCATGGGTCTGCGTGTCACTCAGGACGAAGAACGCGAAGGTCTGGATACTATCTCCCACGGCGAGCGTGCTTATTCCATGTAATTAATCAACATATTTTTCTTCGAGTCGATTTGAGGCGGGGGCTATGCTCCCGCCTTTTTTTTGTGGCGGAAGGTTCTTTAAGGCAATTTCCCTGTTTCGCGGATCTGGTAGCTGCCATCAGGCTGCGGTGGGACGAGGAGGCTGCTGAGGAGTTGTTTGGTGCCTGCGTCGATGCTGTTGCCCGGTTTCAGGTTAACTGGCTTTGGTATTGGCCGTTTGCGTCGCAAGGTGACTGTGCCGTTGCAGGGTAAACGCGGCATCGGGGGCGGAGGCCAGCGTGATCTGCTGGGTATTGTTTTCCCCGTTGCTGATAATGGCGCTGTACGTGCCATAGCGTTGGGTATCCATTTGGATGCCTGCTTGTTGCCATTCGCCGTGCCCTTGATTTGGGGGAGGGTTTGCTGATCCCATTCCAGACTGCTGAGGTTGGCTTGGAAGGTGCCACTCAAGGGGGGAATCATCAGGCTTTGCACATAGGGGGTAAGGGCTTGCGCGGGCAGGGCGGTGATGTTCAGCGGGTTGCAGTGCAGTGTGCCGCCGAGGTTGATGCTGCAAATGCCGTCAAATTGCCCGCCTTGCGCCAGATTGCCCCGCAGGTCTGCTGCGAGGTGGCCTTTCAATAAGGGACTTAGGCGCAAGTCCCATTGCAGGTTGTTGATTTGCAAGCCTTGGGCATTGAGGCTGGCAGCACCACCTTGCCACAAGGTTCCATTGATGCCTTGCAGTTGCACCGGCAGGTTTGCCGGGAGTTTTGACAACACCAGGCTGGCAGGAAGCTGGGTGAGGGAGGCTAGCAGGAAGCTGAGTGTGCCTGCGATGATCAGGGTGCGTTTTTTCATCGTTCGAGGGTAATCTGTGCGTCAACCGTACCGGCTTTGGCTGCGGGTTTGAGGGTCATGCTGGTGGTGTTGGCGGCGTGTTGGGTTTCCATTAGGGCAAGGAATTGCGCCAGTGTGTCGAAGGGTTTGGCTTCCAGCTTGAGGTTGACGGTTTTCTTGTCCTTTTCTTCGGAGGTCGTGCCTGCGCCATCCAGTTGGAATTGTTTGAGGGCGGCAATGACGGCAGTGTGCAGGCTGCCGCCAGTGGCAGCGGGGGAGGCGCTAGCGGATGCCGCCCCTGAGCTTGAGGACTTCAGCACGTTGGTTTTGCATCTCGGCATGGGCGGCTTGCGCGTCTTCCAAGTCTTGTTGCAACAACTGGTGGTGGGCAGCGAGAGGTTTCCAGAGGAATAGCCACAGCATGGTTAGGCCGATCAGGATTGCGCCAATCAATACCAGGCGGCGCTCAGAGGCGGCGAGGTTTTGCCACCATGCTTTCATGATTTGCCTCCTAGTGTCAGGGTGGCTTTCACGCTGTCGGCGGTGCGGATGGAAGGCAGTTCAACCGGTTTGCCAAGGGCTTTTTCGAGCGTATCGCGCAAGGTTTCGATGGATTGTTGGTTCTGGGCTTGCAGGTTGATGGTCAGCGTGCCGGTTTGGGCTCTAATGTCGTCGACGGTTAGCCCGCCTGCGGTTTTCATGGCGTCGGCGAAGCTGGCAAGTTGCGGCAAGGGGCTGGCAGCTGGCAGTGTCGCCTTTGCCACGTACCCGTGCCAGTTCTGAGGCGAGGCGGCTTTTCAGCCCACGCGGGTCAACGTCGCTGACTTCGGGGAACAGTTCGGCAAACAGTTGCAGGTTTTGTGCGTCTACGGCGTCGAGTTGCTGTTGCAGGCGGTAGCTTTCCACCCCGTAGATGCCGAGGGTGAATAGCGCGGCAGCGGCAGCCAGCCCGGCGGCTAGCCGCCAGCGTTGCCATTGCTGGCGCAGTTGGGCGCGGTTTTCATCGGGCAAGCCATTCAGCAGGTTGAGCTTGAGGGCGGGTTGCAGGCTGGTGGGCAGCAGTTGTTCCGACTGGGTTTCGGGGATGATGCTGAAACGGGTGTCGGCTGCCCATGCGGCGGCTTGGTCGCTGTAAAGCCGCAGGCGTACTGGGCTGGTTTGCCCTGACGTTAGGCTATCGAGTAGCAGCGGCAGGGCGTGTGTGGGTGCTGGCATAGCCGGCGAGTTCGCCGGTTCTGACCCAGATATGTTCGCCTTGTTGCCACAGGGTGGTGGTGTCGGCTTCCCACGGCAGGGCGAACAGGTCGGGCAGGATAGCTGTGGGCGCGTAACTGGTGGTCTTGCAGGGCGCTGACCCATTCCCGCAGGCGTTCACGGCGGATGATGGCGACATCGACTAGGGAGGAATCGGGGCGGGTTTGCCAGACGATGTGCTGGTTGTCGAGGTCGTCGGCGATGCTGTCTTCGAGCGCAAACGGCACGGCTTGCTGCAACTGGCGCTGGTTGCGGGTGTTGACGCTGGTTTGGGTGAGCAGGACTTCGCGGCTGGGGATCAGCAATACGACGTCTTGCCCGCGTGCCGCAGGCAGCAGTGTTTCCCATGAACCGTGCCGCCAGTCGGCTGGCTTGTTGTCCAGCACTGCCCAAGCGGGGTCAGGGTCATTCGGTGTTTGCAGGCGTATTACTAGCATCGTTAGTCGTTGTTGGTTGTTCGTTTACCCGGTCGAATTGCCGCATTATGACACGAACCGCCCCCTTCGCGTCACGTAATAACAGACTGTTGACGAAAACCCGCGCCCGGTTGATCTGTACTTCGCCAGTCAGGCGGAAGTATTGGGTGGTCACGTCAAAACTGTCGATCAGTACTTTATCTTTCTCAGGGGCAAAGGCCATGTCTTGAATGAATTCTGCCTTACTTTTATAGGCTTGTTGGAGCTTGCGTTTGTCCAGAATCAGCGCAATCTGGTTGTCGCTCAGGCGTAAGGCTTTGAGTACTGCTTTGCTGGCGGTATTGGGGTTGATGGTGCTTTTTTTGAAAGGTAAGGCAGTCACCGTTGAGAGGAACTGGTTCAATGCCTTGTTCTTGTCGTTCGGGTCTTGCATCTCCAGGCGCAACAGGCGTAGTTCGCTGGGGTCAGCAAACGGCATGTCGGCGGCGAGGTAGGGAATGGCTCCCGGCGAGGTAATAATCGCGTTCCGCGCCGTCAACGCCTTGGGGTAGGGTATTGCTGTCCAGCCAGTCGGCAATGGCATCGCTAAACCCGGGCGGTAGCCCCGCATCGGTGACGAAAGGTTTCAACTGGGTGAGGGCAGCACCATCCAGTTTGCCGCGCTGTTCGCCTTCTTGGCTGACCAGATTATTGAGGTTGAAACGTCCCTGTAAATCTTCCAGCTTGCCGCTGAACTTGACGATTGCGCCACTTTCTTCGGTGAGTGTCTGGGTGGGAAGGTCGTAAGCCCAGCGGTCGGTGAGTGCGTCGTATTTGTTGTCTTTGGCATCAAGTTGCAGTTGTAACCCAGCATACTGTTCCATCATGAACACGTATTGCCACGCCCGTTCCAGCGACTGGAAGTTGTCGGTTTGGCGTACCGCACGGCTTTGGCGGGCAAAAATGACCGCTGCCAGCGTCACGACCAGCACCGCGATCACCAATACGGTGAGGATGGCGATGCCGCGTTGCTGGCGGGGGGGGTTACGGGGTGGTCGGTGGTATTGGTGCATTAGGCGCAATCGGTTGCAAGCGTTCGGAGAGGCGGCGGCCTTTGCCGTGGTTCAGTTTGTCATCGTAAATGGTGGTATAGGCCATGACCGCCTGCACATAATCGCGGGTTTCGGTAAAGGGGATGCTTTCCACCCACTGGTCGGCATTGATCAGCTTTTCCGGTGCCCACTGGGGTGGACGCCCAGGCCCTGCATTGTAGGCGGCGGTGGCTTGGGCGTAATTGCCGGAAAAAGTCCCCAGCATTTGGCGCAGGTAGGCACTGCCTAATTGGACGTTGGTGGCGGGTTGCAAAATGTCATCCCGCCCATTGATGACCAGCCCCAGCTTGTTGCCGACAGCACGGGCGGTGGGGGGAATCAGTTGCATCAGGCCGAGTGCCTTGGCACTGGATTCGAC
Organism: uncultured Gammaproteobacteria bacterium; assembly: GCA_963818325.1. Taxonomy (GTDB): domain Bacteria; phylum Pseudomonadota; class Gammaproteobacteria; order Thiotrichales; family Thiotrichaceae; genus Thiothrix. The sequence goes on from CAWFRV010000022.1 coordinate 24,819, forward strand.
ATTGGCATCAAAGGCGCTTTCGCGGCGCATCACCCCCAGTATCCATGCGGGCTGGATGCCTTGGTTACGCCCCTGTTCCAGCGCCAAGTCGGCGTGGATCAGCGGGAAGCGCAGTTCCACTTCGTCCCATTCCTTAGCGCGGGCGACTGTCCAGATTGCCAGATTCGGGTCACCGGCACGGGTAGCGAGGTCGGCAGCCGCTAAGATGCCATCCTTGTCCATCAGTTTGAGGGCGCGGAACCATTCCTTGCGCCCCTGCTCGCGGTCGCCGAGGGCAAACCACTCGAAGGCGCGTTGGATGGCAGCGAGTTTTTGCAAGCCTGCCACCCGCTGGCTGCGGTCAACTGGCTTGGTTTTTAGGCTGTTGTAAGCTTGCCCCAGCCGGTCGGCAGCGAGAAAGCCGTAAAACGTGGGTTGTGAAGCAATGCTGGCATACAGCGACGCGGCTTGCGGTTTTTTGCCAGTCTGTTCCAGCGCCCGTGCTTGCCAGTATTGCCAGCCTGCGGCATCGCGTTCGTTGTCAAATTTGAGGTGTTGGGTGGCATCCAGCAGTTTTTCCCAGTCACCGTAACGCGCGGCGCTGCGTGCCAACCATAAGTTGCCATCTTGGGTGCGGTGGGCGGCTGGGATCGCGGCGAGCCGGGTGAGGGCGGCGGAATCATGCCGCAGTGCTTGATACATGCCGAGGGCGCTTTCTACCTTGCCGGATTCTTCGGGGGTGAATTTGTGTGTTTGCCGTGCCGCTAACCATAGGGCTTCGGCAGCTTGCGGCTCTTTTTTGGCGAGGCGTTCAAGGCCGGAAGCAATGCGCATCCCGCAGGTAAGGCGTGTCTGGCTGTTGGAGGGCAATAGGCAAAGCTTCCGCAGGGCTTTTGCGCACTTGTATCCACGTATCGACGGCGCTACGTGCCTCTGGCGGTAGGTCGGCAGCCAATTGTGCGGCTAAGGTGGTTTGGTTTTTGTCGATGGCGGCGCGGATGCGTTCCCAATAGTCAGCGGTGGAGAGTTTGACATGGCGGCGCAATAACTCGGTGACTGGGCGGCAAGCGTCAGAAAGGTTTTTTTCGATGCCCATCCATGCGGTGTTTGCCGGTGTCGAGTGCGGCTTGTTTCTGCCCGACGCGCTGCTAGTGCTTGGGTGCGGTAACATTGGGTGTCGGTGTCGTCGAGGTCAGCGGGGATGGAGGCCAGCAGTTTTTGCCAGTCCTGTTTTTCCGCCAAGCGTTTGGCGAGCTGGGCATACAGCGCATCCGCCATGAGGGAACCGGGGTTGCGCTAGTGCAAAATCCAGCACCTGTGCATCGGGAATGTCAGCAAATGTCTGGTTGATATAGGTGTATTCCAGCCACGGGTAGAGCGGGTATTGCTGCATCTCGGCAGGCAGTGCGGCGAATCCTTGCGGCTTTCCGGCTTTTAGCTCGCTGTAGGTCTGCTGGAACACGGTGCGCTGGGCAGCGAATTTTTCCGGCGTGTGCGGGGTAAGCCGACGGCATGTAAAGCAGGGTGCAACAGGCGATGGTCAGTAAAAGTCGGCTCATTCAAACGGGTCATGCTATCAATAATGCGCCAAGAATCTCATACATACCGCTACGGATTCAAATAATGCCGCAATAAAATCCTGCATCGGGTGCTAGGCGGCCTTGTCCAGGGCTTCATCGGCACTCAGCAAGTTGCTGGTGAACAGCAAATAGCCATAGTGTTTCACCACGCCGTTCTTGTCACAGGCATTGAAACACACCCCAGCGTAAATCTGACGACCTTCGCTGCTGGCTTGGTTTTCAATCATGATAATGTCACGGATGACGCCCCGACCTTGCTTGCCGTTGCCGCTGTAGGCAATATCGCCGAACTCAATACCGTGGGTGGGGGCAAATTTGACTGCTGGGCTGCCGTTTTTCAGGTGGGCATTGGGGCCGGTGGAAAGGAAGGCAATTTTGACGTGGCGTAGGATTAGGTCAGGCCAGGGGTTGGATATTTCGATGCTCAGGCGTTCATCCGGCATCCCGTGTTGGCGGCGGCGGCACATCTTGACGCTTGGCCAGTAACGGGCACTTGCTGGATAAGGGGATGACTCGCAAGGCGTACACGCTTGCAAGTCGGAATAGCTGTCATCTGGTAGATGCAGTTGATGTATGTTCATGGTGTTACCTCTATAATTATTGGCACCGGGTGATTACTAGTGAAACCAATTAATCAGGCACTTGACTTTAATGAAAAGTTCCAAGTGTTAAAGTGATGGTGATCACTTTCCTAACAAATAATTTCCGAAATCAGCCAGTTTTTCTGTTTGCCTTATTTTTGATTAATGTAACGGTAATTATAGTTCCGTTGCGCCCAAACAACAGATGAATCGGGATGAGCGGGGTGATATTCGGTATGATTAGCGCCACAATGACAGTAACCGGGTACTTTCAGCCCTATGATGCCCAACAGAACCGAACGCGCCACTGGCAACCGCCGTGACTGGCACAACCTCCAATCCATGCTGCCGTTCCTGTGGGAATACCGGGGGCGGGCGCTGTTTGCGCTGGCTTGCCTGATTGCCTCGAAGGTGGCGAATGTGGGTGTGCCGGTGATCCTCAAGGCCATCGTGGATGCGTTGCAAGGCAAGCCGGAACAGGTGCTGGTGTTGCCGGTCATCCTGCTGCTGGGCTATGGCGCATTGCGGCTGGCGAGTGCGCTGTTCAACGAGTTGCGTGACACGGTGTTTGCGCGGGTACGTTACCACGCGATGCGCAAGCTGTCGGTGCGGGTGCTGGAACATTTGCACAACCTGTCGTTGCGTTTCCACCTCGAACGCAAAACGGGCGCGATCAGCCGTGACCTTGAACGCGGCACGGGGTCGGTCAGTACGCTGATGAATTTCATGGTGTTCAGCATTATCCCGATTGCGGTGGAATTCACCTTGGTGGCGTTCATCATGCTGGGGAATTACTCGCCCGTATTCGCGCTGGTCACGTTTGCGACGGTGGCGGTGTACGTGCTGTTCACCGTCAAGATTACCGAATGGCGCATGGATCACCGCCACGAAATGAACCGCCTGGATTCGCAATCCAGCAATCAGGCGGTCGATAGCCTGATCAATTACGAGACGGTCAAATATTTCAATAACGAAAAGCTGGAGCTGGAACGCTACGACGATACGCTGGGGCAGTGGGAGGAATCGGCGGTCAAAAGCCAAACTTCCATGTCGCTGCTGAATTTTGGGCAGTCGTCGATCATTGGTATTGGTGTCACCATTATCATGTTTTTTGCCGCGAATGCGGTGGTGACGGGCGAAATGAGCATCGGCGATTTGGTGATGGTGAATGCTTTCATGCTGCAATTGTTCTTGCCACTGGGCACGCTGGGCATTGTCTACCGGCAAGTGAAATACACGCTGGCGGATATGGACATGGTGTTCCGCTTGCTGGAAACCCCGCAGGAAGTGAAAGATGCGCCGGATGCGGTGGAATTGACAGGTGACGCAGGGTGAAATCCGTTTCGAGAACTGTCGATTTTGCCTACCAGCCGGAACGCCCGATTTTGCGTGGGGTATCGTTCAGCGTGCCTGCTGGCAGCAAACTGGCGGTGGTCGGGCATAGCGGCGCGGGCAAATCCACCCTGTCACGCTTGCTGTACCGTTTCTACGACGTGACCGGCGGGCGTATCTTGCTGGATGGGCAGGATATTGCCCATGGCGACGCAGGCGAGCTTGCGTAAGGCTATTGGCATCGTGCCGCAGGATACGGTGCTGTTCAACGATTCGATCCGTTACAACCTGCAATACGGCAACCCGCAGGCCACGCAGGCTGATATTGGAGCGGGCGGCGGACATGGCGCATATCCGCACTTTCATCGACAGCCTGCCGGATGGTTGGGAAACGGTGGTGGGCGAACGCGGTTTGAAGCTTTCGGGCGGGGAAAAACAGCGCGTTGCGATTGCCCGCGCCATCCTCAAACAGCCGCCGATCCTGATTTTCGACGAAGCGACGTCTTCACTGGATAGTGCCACTGAACAGGCGATTCAGCAAACCTTGCACGAAGTGGCGGGGCATCACACCACGCTGATGATTGCGCATCGGCTGTCGACGATTGTGGATGCCGACCGGATTCTGGTGCTGGATAAAGGGCAGGTGGTGGAGCAGGGGACTCATGCCGAGTTGCTGGCATTAGGCGGGCAGTATCACCGAATGTGGGAATTACAATTGCGGGAAGAAAAATGACACTACATGTTTGATCAATCCTTTTGAAGGGGGGGCAGGCTGACGCCCGACCAACCGCCCTCTTCGCAATTCTTAGCGGTAAGCCCGCAGCGCAGTCAGGTGGTGGGCAGTTGGCTCTTCTACCGCTGTTTTGACAGGTTTGATGCTGCCGAGGTCGGTCAGGTTGGAGATTTCAGTTTCCTGAGCCGCTTCTTCTAACTCAATGGCATCATCTGCATTGGAGGCAGCCAGTGGTTCTGATACTAGTTTGATCAGGTTGCTCCCATCATGCGGTTCAGCAGGTGCTTCGTTTGCGTCAATTGCTGGCTGTTTGGTTTCCAGGCTGGAGGTAATATTCTGCACTGCCACTTCCAGTGAGGACAGCAGGTCGCGGGCATTTTCCATGCCTTTGTGCAAGTCGCCGGACATTTGTTCGGTAAGATCCAGGGTCTTGGCGATGCGCTCCACACGGATGTGGTCGATTTGCTCGAATTGCTGGTGGATGCGGCGGCTGAGGTCGCTGCTTTGCTCTTCGCGGCGGCGCATGGTTTCGACATGCTTGCGGCTTTCTTCCAGACCGGAGCTCAGTTCGTGGCGGGCAAGGTCGGTGGTCTGGAACAGGGTGCTGAAGTGTTCGCTGGCCTGTGATTCCAGCCCTTCCATATCGGTGTTGAATTTCAGGAAGACCGTATCCGCATCCTGCTGGTAATGCTGCATTTGTTCCAGCAAGTGGCTGGATTCTTTGAGCATGGCTTCCAGACGGGCATGGACTTCACTCGACAGGCGGGCATTTTCTTGCTGGTTTTGTGCTTGTTCGTGGTGATGCTCAATCAGGCGGCGGGTGAAGCCTTGCGCCATTTTTTCCTGTTCACGCAGGCGGATCAGGCTGTCGTCGACTTGGGTCAGACCTTCGTGCAGTTTGCTGCGGATGCGTTTGACGCTTTCCACCGAGTCGCCGAGTTGCTCATCCCAGTAGCCTTGCAGGTGTTGCAAACGCTCACCCAGTTGGCTGGAAATGTCACGGATTTCGCGTTCCGCCGTGGTGGCACGCTCCATGATGCGTTCGGCCTGTTCGGCGCGTGCTTGGCTGGCTTCGTAGCTGCGGGTGGTTTGCTCAACCTGCGCTTTGAGTTTGCTCAGCAGGTTTTCGGCATCATCCGCGCCATGTTGGGTGATTTGCAGCACGTCAGCAACGCGCTTGCGGTCATTTTCAGCTTGCAAGCGCACCACCCGCAGTTGCTGGGTTTCCTTGCTATTTGTTTGGGGTAATAACAATAATACCGCCCCTATCGCAGCCATCAGTGCAACTAGAATGATGATCCAGTCAATATAACCCAACATAAATTAAAACCCTGTGTCTAAATCAATAATTTATTCTGTCTAGTATAGCCTTGGATGCAAAAATTGCCTGCACAGTTCAATCGGTAGCAGAAATTATGATCCACTTTGTAAAATAAATGCCCTGCCAGCCGGGAAAAAGCGTTGCGCTTCAGCGCGTGCATCTTCCCCTTCACCAGTATAGATGCCGATCTTGATGACGCCCCTGTCATCCGATCTGCGGTCTGTTGCTAGCAATAAACGCCACTCATGTTGCACGATTTTGCCCTTGTTGTCACGCAAAGGCAGTTCCGCGAGCAGGATAGAGCCAAACGGAATCAGCGCGTTATCGACGGAAGCGGTATGCCCTGCCACCACGGGCAGCCCAGATGCGCTGCGCACCACGTCATTGACCGGGCGGAAAAATACAAAGGATTGGCTGGCATTCAGCACTTCATCGAGTTTTTTGGGGTTCAACTTGAGCCACTGGCGCACGGCGGTGTTGGACAGGTTATCCGTGCGTAAATAGCCTTTTTGCTGCATATAGCGCCCGATACTGGCGTAAGGGTAGTTATTCTTGCCTGCAAACCCCAGTAATTGGGTGTGCCCATCCGGGTAGCGGATCAGACCGGAGCCTTGCACCTGCATGAAATAATAATCTATCGGGTTGTTCGTCCAAGCAATTTCCAGCCCTTTGCCCGCTAGTGCGCCTTGCACGATGGCGCTGCGCGAGGGTAGCGGGGCATCGCCTTTGGGTTTGTTGTAAATCGGGTAACGGTAGTCTGCGGATAGGTGCGTCGCTGACATCCACCATTGGGGTGAAATAGCCGCCGTATTGTACCGGGCGTTTTTCATCTGGGTCACCGAGTGCATAGACATCGAATGGTTCACCGATCGGCATTCGGGAACCGGAGGTATCGTCTACCCAGTGCAGCAGTTGTTCGACGGTGCGCTGAAGCTTGTCCATATCCAATGAGCCATCGTAGTCGGGTGAAACTAACCGTGATGGGTCAGTGGTTTGCAGGTAGACGGATAAGTCAACTAGCGCCTGATGCAGTTCTGGTGTTTTACGGATGCATAGTTCATCCAGTGCTAACTGCTTCCCCTGAATCTGCATAGTGCAGTCTTGGGGGGCGTATTGGGGGCTGCTGGTTGGGCATAAGCATGGCAGGCAAGCAAGCAGGTGCTTACTGCCAATACAGTTTTCAAAAACATTGGATTCCCTCAATCGAATAATTTTTATGCATTATCGACTGGTTTGGTCGGGAATCCAAGCTATATTTGCGGATAACTAGCCCGGTTTGCGCATCAACAGGTAAGTGCGGTGTGCGCCCGAAATCTTGTAAGCAATCGCTTCTGCTGCTCTGCCCGTGCCGGTGTATAAATCCATGCGTCCACTGCCATTGATGTTTTTGCCACCATCTTGGGCGAAAAGCAAACGCCATTCCGTGCCGATAGCGTTCCCCAAGGGAATTAAAACGCGGCAATTCAGCCAGCAATACCGAGCCATGTGGGATGTGATGGCTGTCCACGGCAATGGTGTGCCCCGGAATCACACTGCCGCCTGATGCTGTTTGCGGTGCAGCGCCGGTTTCCCTGAAAAAAATGTAACGCTGATTGCTGGTTAATACTTCGTGTGCCTTGTCGGGATTTTCCTGCAACCATGTATAAATGTCTGCATTGCTCAATGCATTGGTTTTGTAGCCAGTTGTTTGCAAGTAACGGCTGACCGAGGTGAATGGGCGGTTATTGCTGCCAGCATAGTTGATCATGCTTTGGCTGCCATCCTGAAAATGGATCAGGGCTGCCCCTTGCACTTGGGCAACATACAGGGCAAAAGCGTTATCCACCCACGCAATTTCCAGCCCACGCCCTGCCAGTGCGCCATTGGCAATCTCGGTATGGCTCAGGCTAGCAAGATTGCTGGCTGGCATGGCGTAGACTGGGATATTGAATTGTGCGGTACGGATGCGGCTGCCATTCAATTCCGGGGTGAAGTAGCCGGTAAATTTGCCGTTACCCGCGCCGCTGGCTGAGTCAATGGGTAGCAGGTCAAAGCGGCTTTGCAAAGCATTTGGCGATAAATCAGCATTCCAATTGAGCAACTCTGTTACTGTCTCGGCGAGCATTCGGTTGGTGATGGCTTTGCCCATCAACGGGGTTTGTTGTGCCGGATTTTTCCGCTCCAGCACTTGTGCAAGGTTGAGCAAGCCCCGTTGGATTGGGTCGTTGCCCATGCTGGGGGGGTGATAGGCCGCCTGTTGGAGGCGCGGCTGAAATTCCCCTATACGGCTGGGTGCAAATTGCCCCCGTTGCTGTTGGTAAGGTTGCGCCCACGATTCCCACACCGGGGAATTGGCGAATGACGGGGCAGCCGAGCCAGTAACGGCGCTCACCAGCATGGTAGTCGCCAGATGACGTTGAAACATGTTGACACCCTTGTATTATTGTTATGGTTGTGTGCTTGGGGTTGCCGCAATTATGTGGGGTAGGTGCTGACAAAGGAAAGCCGTGAGCGGTACAATCAGATAAGCGGATGGCTAATGCTTGAATAGAATGCGCTTATTGCGTAACATTTGGTTACAACTGGTTACAAATAGAAAAGCCCGTGATGGTGAGGGGCTTTATACAAAAACAATAGTGTGGTAGGGGCTGTGATGATCATTCCAAAACGTGGAAGGGGCGTATTGCTGTTGGCGTGTGTGCTTGCTATGTCAGCGGCTTCGGTACAGGCTGGGCTGCTGTACGATCCCAATGCAGGCGTTTCCCAGATAACAGGTGTCCTGAATGGGCCGGGGTTGGCGGTGAGCAATCTCGCGGTTACCCGTGGCGTATCCCAGCAATACGGTATTTTCAACGGCGGCGCTGCTGGTCTTGGGGGTTGACGCTGGCGTGTTTATGAACACGGGGAATCTGGGCAGCTTGCAGGGGCCGAACAGTAGTGCCGCCTATTCCTACAATACTAAAGTGCAGGCACTTGACCCTGATCTTGCCACTATCAGTTCCCAAGCAAAATACGATCCCGTCACCCTTGAATTCGACATTAAGCCGCAGGGTGACCGGCTTAACTTTGTGTTTGCGTTTGGCTCTGACGAATACCCGGAGTATGTGTGTAGCCGTTTCAACGATGCATTCGGTTTGTTCGTATCAGGCCCCGGTTTGAGTGGTGTCAGGAATGCGGCTTTTATGCCGGATTCGGGGGATGTGGTTGCGGTTAATAACGTCAATGCAGGCAAGCCCGGTTCCAATGCTGATGGTGCTGCCTGTAATTTGGGGAATACTGCGTATTTCGTGGATAACGGCAATGGCACGGGCAATGCCCAGACGCAACTGGATGGCTATACCCGCCCCATTACTGCTTCTTTAGGGGGCTTGTCGGCGGGGCAAACCTACCATGTCAAGCTGGCGATGGCGGATGCGGGTGACCCGGCCTACGATTCTGGGGCATTTTTCAAATGGTTGACCAGTACCCAGTCGACCCCGGTTGACCTTGCCTTGCAGGCGTCGGCCAGTACCGCTTGCACCTGCTTGGAACAGCGAAGTTGAACTCAGCTTTACGGTAAAAAATACCTCATCCACCGCGACCCGTTTGGTGCAGGTTGGGCTGGAATGGCCTGCTGGCTTGACTTGGGTCAGCGATGATTCCGCTGGTGCTTATAATGCGGGCAGCAAGGTATGGAATGCTGATGCGATTCCTGCCAATGGCTCGAAAACCCTGAAAGTTCGGGCGCGGGTGGGCACGGCTAGCAATTACACGGTGGGTGGGGAAATCCTGTTTGCCTTCAATGAAGACCCGGATTCGACCCCGTTTAACCGCAGCAGCATACCGGCGGAAGATGATACCGCCAGTGTTAGCCTTAACCCCGTCGATAAACCCGCCAACCAGTCCCCTGACATTACCAGTAATGGCGGGGCAGCCGCTGCTAGCCTTAGTGTCAATGAGGGGCAAACGGCTGCCACCACCGTACAGGCCAGTGATGCCAATGGCGATACCATCACTTACAGCATCAGCGGTGGGGCTGATGCGGCGAAATTCAGTATTAATGCCGCGACGGGGGTGTTGGTGTTTGCCACTGCCTCTGATTATGAAGCACCGCAAGATTCAGACAGGAATAATGTCTACACAGTGCAGGTAAAAGCCAGTGATGGCAGCCTTGCTGATACACAGACGCTGACGGTGACCGTGCTGGATGTGCAGGAAAGTGCCGCCCCCCAGATTACCAGTGACGGTGGTGGCAGTTCGGCTGTTATCAGCATGGAGGAAAACCTGACCGCAGTCACTAAGGTGACTGCTACCGACCCTAATGGTGACCGCCTGACATTCAGCATCAGCGGAGGGGCAGATGCTGATTTGTTCAAGATTACAGCCAGCACCGGCAAGCTGAGTTTTCTGGTGGCACCGGATTATGAAAAGCCGCAGGATGTTGGCAAGAATAATATCTATGACGTTGAGGTCATGGTCAGTGATGGCAGCTTGACAGATAAGCAGATGATTTCCGTTGCTATTACTAATACGGCGGATGAAAACCTGCCACCGGATATTGTCAGTAATGGGGCGAGCTGCCAGTGCTGTGGTGACGGCGAAGGAAAACCAGACCGCCGTGACAACGGTGTTGGCAATTGACAGTAATGGTAATGCCGTCACCTACGCCATTAGCGGCGGGGTGGATGCGGCAAAGTTCACCCTCAATCCGGTCAGTGGCGTGTTGGAGTTTATTGCCGCACCCGATTATGAATTGCCCACCGACAGCGATAAAAACAATGTTTACGACGTGCAAGTGAGCGCCAGTGATGGCAGCCTGACGGATACCCAAACCTTGCAGGTTTCCATTGCCGATGTTGCCGAGAATCAGCCGCCGAGTATTGTTAATCCCAGTTCGATCACTTATTCTGAAAATGCCAGTGCGGTGGTGATGGATATTAATACTACCCATAAAACGGAGTCAGAAGGTAAGGGTTTGGTTTACTCGCTTCTCTGGGCAGGTGGATGATGCGTTGTTTTTGTTGAATGCATTGACAGGTGAATTGTCATTTAAAAAACCACCGGATTATGAAAAGCCGCTGGATGCTAATGCTGATAATGCTTACATTGTGGGTGTCCGCGTGTGCGACTCGCAAGCCGCTTGTGCTGATCGGGTCGTGATTGTGAGCGTACAGAATGTGGATGAGGATAGCGATAACGACGGTTTGCTGGATTCGCTGGAAAAGGTGCTGGGGACAGATCCCTTGAAAGCCGATACCGATGGTGATGGTGTCGCTGATAAGGCGGAAATCAATGACCCTACCAAGCCGTTGGATAGCGATAAGGATGGCGTGATTGATGCACTGGATGCTGATGATGATAACGATGGCATCCCGACCCGCTTTGAGATGCCTGATGCCAATGGTGATGGCAACCCGGCGGATGCACGCGATTCCGATGCGGATGGCAAGCCGAATTATTTGGATGCTGATGACGACAACGATACCGTGCTGACCCGCTTTGAGATGCCTGACCCGAATGGTGATGGCAATCTGGCAGATGCACGCGACACCGACGCTGACAGTAAGCCGGACTATCTGGATACTGACGACGACAATGATGGTTCCCCCACCGCGACAGAAAAACCTGACCCGAATGGTGATGGCAATCCAGCCGATGCGGTGGATAACAACGCTAATCACATTGCGGCTTATCTGGATGTTGAAGAGGACTTTTTGGTCACCGTGCAACTGCGGGTGCTATTGCAGGGGCCATACGATCCCACCACCGGGTTGATGAACAATGAGTTGCGTCAGCAAGGGATTGTGCCACTGTTACAACCTTATGGTGACTTGAAAACCGCGTTTGGCTATGTGGATTCAGGCGGTACGGTGTCACCGTTTGGCTATTATGGCAAGGAAACGGCAGTACCAGCAGTATGGGCATGCCACGACTAAAGGATGCACCGGTTGACTGGGTGTTGATTGAGTTACGGGATAAGATCTGACCCAAGCGTGCGGGTGGCGGCAATGGCGGCTGTGCTGCAACGTGATGGTGATGTGGTTGATGCGGCAAACTGGCTCTAAAACCTTGCGTATGTTCAATGTGGTGGATGGTGATTATTATGTGGTGGTGCGCCATCGCAATCATCTGGGCATCATGACCGAAACGCCGATTACCTTGCAAACACCGCCAGAATTGGTTGATTTTACCCATCCCTGGAACCAAGGTTTATGGAGGGGTTAATGCACGTTTGCAGAATTCAACGGTATCTTTGCTATGGGCGGGGGATGTTAATAACAGCAATACCATTATCGTGACTGGGCCTGGGAGTGACAATAATGTGATTTTGGGGGGCGTGCTGGTTTCGCCCGATAACAAGATGGTCAATACCGCGTTCCGTTTGGTTGGGTACTATGCAACCGATTTGAACATGGATGGTGCGGCGGTGTATTCAGGGCCGAAAAACGACACCAACCTATTGTTGGGGAATGTGTTGCTGCATCCGGGTAATCTGACTACTAGTAGCAATTACATCATTACGGGCAGTGTGCCGCGTTAGTGGGACGGGTTGCACGGTTGCCAGCGGTAAGCGGCTTACACTATAGTAAGCCGCTTATCGCAAGACTCTACGCCGCAAGAACGGAGAAACCATGTCGCAGGCTGATTCCATCCATACCCTGTCCTTGAAAGGCATTCATGACGGGGTGCATACGGGCAAATTTTCTGTCATGGAAGCGACCGATGCTTACCTTGACCGCATCGAACGCTTCAACCCTGAATTAAACGCCTACATTACCGTCACCCGCGAGTCTGCCCAAGCGCAAGCCGTGGACATCGACAACCGTATCCGCAAGGGCGAACTGACGGGTGCAATGGCGGGTGTACCGTATTCCCTCAAAGATTTGTTCTGTTCGGAAGGCGTGCGGACTACGTGCGCCTCCAATATGCTGTCGAATTTCATCTCGCCGTATGACGCGCATGTCGCGGCAAAGCTCAAAGCGGCTGGCGGCGTATTGCTCGGCAAGAACAATATGGATGAGTTTGCGATGGGGTCTTCCAATGAAACCTCGGCGTTCGGCAATGTGCGTAACCCGTGGGATACCACCAAAGTTCCGGGCGGCAGTTCTGGCGGTGGTGCGGCAACGATTGCGGCACGGCTTGCACCGATGACGTTGGGGACGGATACGGGTGGTTCGATTCGCCAACCAGCTTCGTTCTGCAATATCACCGGGATTAAACCGACTTACGGGCGGATTTCGCGCTACGGCATGATTGCGTTTGCTTCCAGCCTTGACCAGTGTGGGCCGATGGCTCCGTCGGCGGAAGATTGCGCGATTACCATGAATATTATTGCGGGTTTGGATAGCCGCGATTCCACCAGCGTCGATTTGCCTGTGCCGGATTACACCGCCAACCTCAATGGTTCGCTGGAAGGCTTGCGGATTGGTTTGCCGAAAGAGTTCTTCGCGGAAGGGTTGGATGCGCAAGTGGCGCAGGTGATTGACCGTGCCATTCAAGCAATTCCAAGCCAAGGGTGCGATCATCAAGGAAGTGACCTTGCCGAACAGCCACCTTGCCGTGCCGGTGTATTACGTGGTTGCTCCGGCGGAATGTTCCTCCAATCTGTCGCGTTTTGACGGGGTACGTTTCGGGCATCGTTGTGACAATCCGAAAGATCTGATGGATTTGTACGAGCGCAGCCGTTGGGAAGGTTTCGGTGATGAGGTCAAACGCCGCATTATGATCGGAACTTACGCACTTTCCGCAGGGTATTATGATGCCTATTATCTGAAAGCTCAGCAGGTTCGTCGGCTGATCAAACAGGATTTTGAAGCCGCATTCAAGGATGTGGATGTGATCATGGGGCCTTCTTGCCCGACCACCGCCTTCGGTATCGGTGCGAAAAAAGATGACCCGATTGCGATGTACCTCGAAGATTTGTACACCATTCCAGTCAGTTTGGCAGGGTTGCCGGGGATGACTTTCCCGATCGGCTTTGCGGCGGACGGTTTGCCGGTCGGGATGCAATTGGTCGGCAATTATTTTGAGGAAGCGCGGATGTTGAACATTGCGCATCAGTACCAACAATGGACGGACTGGCACACGCAAGTGCCAGCCCAGTTCGCGTAAGGAGGACAGCGCATGGAATGGGAAACCGTTATTGGTCTGGAAATTCACGCCCAGCTTGCCACCAATTCAAAGATTTTTTCGGGTTCATCGACCGCTTACGGTGCAGAGCCGAACACGCAAGCCAATCTGGTCGATTTGGGGATGCCGGGTGTATTGCCCGTGCTCAACAAAAAAGCGGTGGAATTGGCGATTCGCTTAGGTTTGGCGATTGATGCCGAGATTGCACCGCGTTCGATTTTTGCGCGTAAAAACTACTTCTACCCCGATTCGCCGAAAGGCTACCAGATCAGCCAGTATGAGCTGCCCATCGTTGGCTTAGGTCACATGGACATTCAACTGGAAAACGGCGACACCAAGCGCATTGGCATTACCCGCGCCCATCTGGAAGAAGATGCGGGCAAATCCCTGCACGAAGATTTCCAAGGGCAAACCGGGATCGACTTGAACCGTGCCGGTACGCCGTTGCTGGAAATCGTTTCCGAGCCGGATATGCGCAACGCCAAAGAAGCCGTGGCTTACATGAAAAAGCTGCACGCATTGGTACGTTACCTCGGCGTGGGCGATGGCAATATGCAGGAAGGTTCGTTCCGTTGCGATGCCAACGTGTCGGTACGTCGCCCCGGTGCAGAATTCGGCACACGCGCCGAAATCAAGAACTTGAACTCGTTTAAGTTCATTGAACGCGCCATCAACCACGAAGTGGAACGCCAGATCGACATTATCGAATCCGGCGGCAAGGTCGTGCAGGAAACCCGCTTGTACGACCCGGACAAGGACGAAACCCGTTCGATGCGCAGCAAGGAAGACGCTAACGACTACCGTTACTTCCCCGACCCTGATTTGCTGCCGGTGGAAATCACGCCTGCGGATATTGAAGCGGTACGCGCTACCATGCCGGAATTGCCGGATGCGAAGAAGCAGCGTTTCATGGCGGAATACGCGCTGACCGCTTACGACGCCAGCTTGCTGACGCTCAGCCGTGAAGTGGCGGATTATTTCGAGGCAGTGGCGCAAGGTTGCGGTGATGCGAAACTGGCGGCGAACTGGGTGAATGGCGAAGTCAGCAAAACCTTGGCAGACAACGAGATGGAGATTGCTGCTGTTCCGGTGAGCAGTGCGGCGTTGGTCGAATTGCTCAAGCGCATTCAGGACAATACCGTTTCCAACAAGATTGCCCGCGATGTGTTCGCGGCAATGTGGAACGGCGAAGGTTCAGCCGATGCGATCATCGACAAGAAAGGCTTGAAGCAAATCACCGATACCAGCGCGATTGAAGCGGTGATTGACGAGATCATTGCCAATAATCCGGGGCAGGTGGCGGAATACCGCAGCGGTAAGGATAAGCTGTTCGGTTTCTTTGTGGGGCAAGCGATGCGGGCTTCCAAAGGCAAAGCCAACCCTAACACGTTGAACGATATTCTGAAACAGAAGCTGGAGGGCTGATTATGGCAATTACGTGAAGCTGAAGTGAAAAAAGTGGCGCGTTTGGCGCGTCTGGCAGTGCCGGATGATCGGCTGGAAGCGTATACCCAAAACTTGTCCAACATCCTGAATCTGGTGGATCAGTTGAGTGCGGTGGATACCACGGGTGTTGAGCCGATGGCGCATCCGCTGGATATGATGCAACGCTTGCGTGAAGACGTGGTGACGGAAACCGATCATCGGGAAAAGTATCAGTCCGTCGCCCCGGAAGTCGAAGATGGGTTGTACCTCGTGCCAAAAGTAATTGAGTAAGGCTATACTTTGAGCTTAACGTAATACAAAAATCAGGAGCTTCCGCGCATGAGTGATAACAACCCTTACCAGCCACCCAAAGCGGATGTGACCCCGCCCCGTGTGCCTGTCAGCAGCATGGAATTATTGCCGGAACCGCGTTCCCTGTCAGCCGGTGCGGGCTTGGGTTGGTTGGCTGCCAGTTGGCCGATGGTGAAAAGCAACCTCGGTGTGTGGGTGTTGATTACCTTGGCACTGTTCGCCATCCAGTTTGTGCTGGGCCTGATTCCGGGGGCGGGTGACGTGGTTTCGTCCCTGATCAGCCCGGTCTTTACCGGGGGTATCCTGATGGGTGTCAGGGCGATTGCGGCGGGTGAGAATCTACGTTTCGATTACTTGTTTGAATGTTTTAAACAGAAATTGTGGCCGTTGGTTGGGTTAGGGGCGTTGACGCTGGGGATTACGTTCCTGTTTGTCGTCATCATCGCTGGCGCATTCGTCGCTATGAATATGGATGCCTTACAAAGTGAAACCATCACACCAGAAGATTTGCTGAATGGTGTTAACACCGGGCTGATTGCGCTGGGTGTGGTGCTGTTGCTGTTTATGATGATGCTATTTTGGTTCTCAACCCAACTGGTGGCGTTGAATGACGTGCCAGTATTCCGTGCGCTTGGTATGAGTTTGAAGGGGTGCTTACGTAACCCATTGGCATTGTTGGTGTATTTGCTGCTGATGATGTTGTTGATGATCCTCGGTGCAATCCCGCTGCTGTTGGGGCTGGTGGTGGTGGTTCCTTGGTTGTTTGCCAGCATGTACGTTTCCTACCGGGAGATTTTCCTCAAATAATTGCCGTTTAGTCCCCGCCTTTCGCTATAAGACCCGCCTTGTGCGGGTTTTTGTTTGCCCACCTGTATTCATTAGTTAATTTTATTAAGGATAGGTAAAGTTGTTCTGATGTATTAATGCGCAAGTAATTATTCAAATTATTGTGGGCTAGCGAAACAGGGGCTACAAACATGCGCATTCAAGCGTGGGGAACATTTATTGCACTGGCAGTTACCTTTGGGGTATCGGGGTGCAGCCAGAACATTCATTCAGCTAAGCAAGATGAGGCAGATGAGGTGCTGTTTGGCACTAAGAAGTCCGCTGTTGCTAAGAAAAATACCCAGCAAAAGTCTTATGCTGCGCAAGCGGGTAACCGTCAAGTAGCAAGTGGCTCGGCTGCCTATGCGGGTAACGCGCCTCGCGGTAATGCGGGTTCTTCCCCGTTGCCGCAAATGTCAGCTAGTGAGCTAATGATGATTGCTGACCGGATTTTCAAAAATGAAAGCGGTAGCGACCCTGACAAATTAGTGCATTGGAATGATGGGGAAAACTTTGCCTCAATGGGCTTGGGTCACTTTACGTGGTATCCGGCGGGCAGGCAGGCACGTTTTGGCAACACCTTCCCCGACTTGCTGGGGCATTTGCAGGCCAATGGCGTGCCGTTACCGGCTTGGTTGCAGCAAGCCCGCTATCAGGGCGCACCGTGGCGCAGCAAGGCGGAATTGATGCACGCCAAGCAAACCGGGCAGGTGCAGGAATTGCAAAACCTGCTGTACCAGACCCGCTTGTTGCAGGCCGCTTATATTGTGGAACGCGCCCGCCGCGCCATGCCGCAACTGGTCAATTCTGCCCCGGCTCAGTCACGCGCACGGGTGGCGCAAAACTTGAACGCCATTGCCAATACGCCGGGTGGTTGGTATGTACTGGTTGATTACGTCAACTTCAAGGGTGAAGGGCTGAATATTTCCGGTGGTTATCGCGGTCAGAACTGGGGGCTGTTGCAGGTATTGGAAGACATGCAACCCAGCCCAGCGGGGCAGCAATCCTTGCATTTGTTTGCGGATGCCGCGACCCGTGTATTGGAGCGCCGGGTACGCAATTCCCCACCTGCCCGTAATGAAGCACGTTGGTTGGCGGGTTGGTCAAACCGGGTGAATACTTACCGTTACCCTGGCGTTTAATGCCTCGCGTGTCGCTCGTCGGGTAATACTACTCGGCGAGACAATTTCACTTATAGTTCCACAAAATAAAATAAAAACAAGAGGGAACACACCCGTGAAAACAAGAACTATCATGGCGCTTGCGGCTATCGCAAGCTTTGGTCTGTCAGCGTGCAGCCCCAGCTCACAGTCGGTTAAAAAGGCGGACACCAGCGCCATTCCGGGGGCAATGGTGATGCATAATCCGGCGGCACAAAACGCTTCCCATTATACTTCGCAAAATATTAACCGTCCGATGCAGTCGGCGAATAATGGTATGCCAGATCTTTCCCCGGTGGAGTTACAGGTTATCGGCGACCAGATTTTCAAGAATGAGGGCGGTGGCAACGTCAATAATCTGGTGCATTGGAATGATGGTGAAAATTTTGCCTCAATGGGTATCGGGCATTTCACTTGGTATCCGGCAGGGCGCAGTGCACGTTTTGGCAACACCTTCCCGGAATTGCTGAGTTACATGGAATCACGGGGTGCGCAAGTGCCCGCTTGGTTGCCGCGTAATGGCGCACCGTGGGGCAGCAAGGCAGAGTTAATGCAGGCTAAAAACACCCCGCAAGTGCAAGAGCTGCAAAACTTCCTGTATCAGACCCGCCCGTTGCAAGTGCAATTTATCGTTGACCGTACCCGCCGTGCCATGCCGAAGCTGGTTAATGTGACCCCAGATCATTTACGCCCACAAGTTGCCAGCAACCTGAATGCGGTTGCGAATACACCGGGTGGCTGGTATGCGCTGATTGATTACACCAACTTCAAAGGCGAAGGTTTGGCGCGTAATGGTGGTTACAACGGCCAGAACTGGGGTCTGTTGCAAGTGCTGGAAGAAATGCGCCCTTCCCGCCCCGGCGAGCAGGCATTGCACGAATTCGCGGATGCTGCGATGCGGGTATTGGATCGTCGGGTGAGGAATTCACCGCCTGCCAATAACGAACGCCGCTGGCTGGCGGGCTGGTCGAACCGCGTCAATACTTACCGCCGTTTGATGGTCTAAGGCTAAAAAACCTTCCACCCATGCAGTAAATTCAGCGGGCGTCTGCACATGCGGCAGATGCCCCGCCGTCTCAATTTCGACCAGGTTCGCCGCTGGAAAATACTGCCTGATCAAGGGCAAGTCTCTCATCCGCCACATAATCCGATTCCGCGCCGCGAATGACACAGCGTGGGGGCGGAACACACCGCCGTCACTTGCCGGAAAGCCGGAAATGTTGAGGTAATGGCGGGCAATTTCGGGCAGGTTACATTGCCAGTAAAATGCCCCGTCAGTATTGCGCCCCAGATTTTTCAGCAGGAAACCGCGCTCGAAAGGGTGTTTGACCGTGGGTGCAAGCCATTCATCAGCTTGCTTGCGGCTGGTGAGTTGCGCCAGTGGCATGGCGACCATTGCTTGCAGCAAGGCTTGATGGCGGGGCGGATAGGCTTTGGGCGCAATGTCCACCACCAGCAAGCGCCGGATCAGGGCAGGGTGCTGCAAGGCCAGCGCCATTGCCACCTTGCCGCCCATCGAATGCCCCATCAGGTCACAGGTGTGGATCGCCAATGCATCCAGCACTTCGACCACATCTTCGACCATTTGGCGGTAAGCCATGCCTGCCACATGCGGTGAGCCGCCATGATTGCGCAGGTCAATAGCCAACACGCAGCGTTTGCCTGCTTGCCCACGGGCAAAGGTTTGCCAGTTATCCAATGACCCCAGCAAGCCGTGCAGCACCACCAGCGGTGGGGTGCTGTCCAGTTCACCGATGGAGGCGGTAGTTCAGCACGCGAAGTTGCGCCCCATCGTGGCAATTTCTGCCAGAATCGTGGCTGCGTTCTTGATCACTGAGCGACGGCACATTGTAGTAAATGCTGTGGCGCACATCTTTGATGCCGCAGAATGCCAGTGTGCCATCCGTGACCGGGCGGTAGATCAGGTGTTCTGCGTCGGTTTGGCGGAAATATTCTTCACTGCCGCCTGCGGTGATCAGCACCAAGGCGCGTTGGTGTTTGAGCAAACCTTTCACACCTGCCTGCGAATATTCAAACGCAGTGCCGTTGGTTAATACATGGTCAAACCAGCCTTTGAGGATTGCGGGGCGGTCGAACCACCACAGGGGGTAGATGAAGACCAAGCCATCCGCCCACAACAAGTCTTGTTGCTCGCGGCTGATTTTTTCTGGGATAGTGCCGGTTTGCAGCACCGCCAGATCGCTTGCCCGCAATACGGGGTCGAAATCTTCGGCGTACAGGTCTTTGACCCGCACTTCGTGACCCCTGGACAGCAGGCCGTCACGGCAGTATTCCAGCATCGCATGGTTGAAGCTGCTGGGGTTGGGGTGGGCGTAAACGATCAGAACGCGCATGATGTTTCCAATATTATGGTTAGTATTCGGTTAGTGCAGGGTGTCGCTGGCAGGCATGGATGGCTTGAACAACAACCCGACATCGACAGCATCCAGCGTATAACTGGCATTGCAGAATTCGCAAATAATCTCGATTTTTCCTTGCTCTATCAACATGCTATCGGCTTCGTCCTGACCGATGGAAAGCAGCATGTTTTCCACTTTTTCGCGGCTGCAACTGCACTGGAAGTGGATGTCTTTGGCATCAAACAAGTGTACGTCTTCTTCATGGAACAGGCGGTACAACACTTCTTCCGGTTCCAGATGCAGCATTTCGGTGCTGGTCAGGGTATCCAGCAGGGTGGAAGCCCGTCGCCAGTTATCGTCATCGTCCGTTGCTTGTGGCAAGCGTTGCAATAGGATACCCGCCGCTGCGGTATCATCCGAAATCAACCACAAGCGGGTGGGTAATTGTTCCGAGCGGGCGAAATAAGCTTCCAGCGCGGCGCTCAGCGAGTCACCTTCCAGCGGGATCAGGCTTTGGTAGCGTTCGCCGCTATGGCGCGATTCCAGCGTAATCGCCAGTTGTGCTGTGCCGAACAATGCGGGCAAGGTTGCACCTTCGGCTTCGCGGCTCCAGTGTGCCAAACCCCGCACCGTACCCTCGGCAGTTGCTTGGATGACCAATAAATGTATGGGGCCATCCCCCCGGATTTGCAAGGTCAGTGCGCCATCATGTTTGATGGTGGCAGCCAGCAATACGGCGGCGGTCAAAGCCTCCCCCAATACGGCTTTCACCAAGGGCGGGTATTCTGACCGTGCCAGCATTGCCAGCCAAGTTTGGTCAAGATGTAACCATTCACCACGCACATTGGCGCGTTCTAGCATAAAACGTCTCAGTGTATCTGCTGACATAATAATCCATTGGCCTCTGGGGGCGATAATTGCTTTCTAAACGCCGGTTAATCTGCTAAAAAGGCATCCATTCTAGCCGGAACGTGAAGTTATCACACAAGTCGGCTTGCCCAAAGTAGTGGTGGTTGCTCGACAATCACATAGGATGTGTTCAAAATACTCCATTTTTTAAGCTTAAGCCGGATTGATTAGACTATGTTCAAGTTTCTCTCAGGTTTGTTTTCCAATGATATTTCCATCGATCTGGGCACTGCCAATACCCTGATTTATATGCGTGGTAAAGGTATCGTACTGGATGAACCTTCAGTTGTCGCCATCCGTCAGGATCGTGGTCCCGGTGGCCCTAAGTCGATTGAGGCCGTGGGTTTTGAGGCCAAGAAAATGCTGGGGCGTACCCCGGAAAACATTACCGCTATCCGCCCGATGAAAGACGGCGTGATTGCTGACTTCACCTACACCGAAAAAATGTTGCAACACTTCATCCGCAAGGTGGATGCAGGCCGTATCCTGCGCCCCAGCCCACGGGTGGTGATTTGCGTGCCCTGCGGTGCAACGCAGGTTGAGCGCCGCGCTATTAAGGATTCTGCCCTCGGTGCTGGTGCGCGTAAGGTTTACTTGATCGAA
The DNA here is from genome assembly GCA_963818325.1 of uncultured Gammaproteobacteria bacterium. Lineage (GTDB taxonomy): Bacteria > Pseudomonadota > Gammaproteobacteria > Thiotrichales > Thiotrichaceae > Thiothrix. The sequence goes on from CAWFRV010000022.1 coordinate 46,027, forward strand.
GAACCAATGGCTGCGGCGATTGGTGCGGGCATTCCGGTGGACGAGGCGATTGGTTCAATGGTGCTGGACATCGGTGGCGGCACCTCCGAAGTGGCGATCATGTCACTGCGCGGTATCGTTTACTCCGCATCGGTGCGTATCGGTGGCGACCGTCTGGATGACGCCATCATCAGCTATGTGCGCCGCAATTACGGCATGTTGATCGGTGAAGCTACCGCAGAACGCATCAAATGCAGCATCGGTTCCGCTTACCCCGGCAAGGAATTGCTGGAAATCGAAGTTAAAGGCCGCAACCTCTCCGAAGGTGTGCCGCGTGCCTTCACCCTGACCAGCAATGAAATCCTCGAAGCCTTGCAGGAACCGTTGTTCGGTATTGTCAGTGCTGTCAAGACAGCCTTGGAACAAACCCCGCCAGAATTGGCTGCCGACGTGGCAGACCGGGGTATCGTCCTGACAGGTGGTGGCGCATTGCTGCGTGACCTTGACCGTTTGCTGATGGAAGAAACCGGCATTCCGGTGGTCATTGCTGATGATCCGCTGACCTGTGTTGCCCGTGGTGGCGGCAAGATTCTGGAAATCATGGAAGAAGAAGGCGTCAATTTCCTCGCTACCGACTAAAAATAAGACGATTTAGGCTGTAGCACAGCAGCGGAGGCGGTTATTAACGACATTAACTACCATTCCACGCCGGGGTTTTCATTCCGGTTTATGGTGTTGGTGCTTGGGGCACTGGTACTGATGGCGGTGGATAACCGTAATCCAGCGGCGTTAGCGCCTGTGCGCACCTTAGCCACGATGATTGTTTACCCCTTGCTGGCCAGCGTTGATTTTCCGCAGCGGGTTTATCAGCGGTCTAGCGGCTTCTTTTCGGAGCAGGGCAAGCTATCGGAGGAAAATACTATCCTCAAGCAACAGGTGCAGATTTATTCCGCCCAGCAGCAGGATATGAGTTCAGTCCAAGCCGAGAACCAGCGTTTGCGTACCATGCTGAATGGTGCGCCACGGCAGGGTTATACCTTTTCAATGGCAGAAGTCATGAAGGTTGCCCAAGATCCGGTGCGTGGCATCGTGACCCTGAACAAGGGAACCCGTGACGGGGTGAGTGAAACCCAAGTGGTACTCGATGGCAATAATATTTACGGTCAGATTATGACGGCTAACCCGATTGATGCCACGGTGATGCAACTGGTTGACAGTGACCATTCCATTCCGGTATTTAACAAGCGTACCGGAGAACGCGGGTTGGCAAATGGCACTGGACGCGGGAAGTGGTTAGAGATCAAGAATTTGCCCGCCAGTAGCACGGTAAAGGAAGGCGATATTTTCGTATCTTCCGGTATCGGCGGCCTATTTCCCCCCGATTATCAGGTAGCTAAGGTGTGGCAGGTAGAGTTTAAGCCGGGTGATCCTTTTGCAACCATTAGGGCAATGCCAGCGGTGGATTATGATGCGGTGCGCGAAGTGTTGCTGGTGTGGAAAAAACCGGGTGAGGAAGCCGCCACGCCAGAAGGGGATACGGTAAATGCCCGTTAATGACCCCCGATTTTTTGGCGCTGTGCTGTTAACCCTGATAATTGCCACGATTCTTTCCATCATTCCGCTGGGGGAGTATGTTTCCTTCTGGCGTCCTGAATGGATTGCCCTAACCTTGGTGCATTGGGCACTGGTTATTCGGGATCGAGTGAGTTTGCTGCTGGTGTTCAGCGTCGGCTTGGTCGTGGATGCGCTGTATGGCTCTTTGCTGGGGCAACATGCGTTGGGTTATGTCCTCGTTACCTATTTGGCGGTGCGCCTGAGTTTACGCATGACCCCGGAGGCATTTCTCCAGCAGGTTGCGTTATTGTTGGCTATTTTGGGTCTGTATATGCTGGTTAATTTGTGGATCCAGCGGGTGACAGGCGACGGCGGGCAAGCAGGGGGGCTGTATTGGGCATCTTTGCTGAGCAGTATTATCATCTGGCCGGTTTACCATTCAGTGTTGGGGTACTTCCATATTCAACGGAAGTCGCTTTAGTTAGAGGAATTCACATTATGTCTACCAATGCCTGCCAGGAGTTGCCGTGTGCGGTCATGCCGGATGTTGCCAAGCAACCGCTCGCTGGCGCTAGGGGTACACTCAACTGGGTAGGAATGAGCCAGATTGAACTGCCGGTGTTTTTGCGCAGCCCCAATGGTGAGCGGGTGCAGACGCTGGCGCGTGTCCAGGCTTATGTCAACCTGATTGACCCCAATAGTAAGGGTATCCATATGTCGCGCCTGTACGTGGCGCTGGATAATATTCTGGGGATGAATGACCTGACCCCGGAAGTCCTGAACCATACCATTACCCAATTCGTGGATTCGCATGACGGCCTGAGTGATGCGGCGTATCTGGAATGCCGTTTCGACTACTTTGAGCGCCGCAATTCCTTACTGAGCGATAACAGTGGCTGGAAAAATTACCCGGTCAAGATTGCTGCTACCTTGCGCAATGGTCAAATTGAAACCGAAGTGAGTGTGGAAGTGCCGTATTCTTCGACCTGCCCTTGTTCGGCGGCGTTGGCGCGTCAGTTGATTCAGGAAGGTTTCCGCGAAACCTTTGGGCAGGATGTGGCGGCGGTGGATGCCAACGCGGTTTACGACTGGTTGGGGACTGCCAAAGGCATCAGTGCCACGCCGCACAGCCAGCGCAGTATCGCGCAGGTGCGGGTCAAACTGGCGGAAAAGGTGCGTACCTTGCCGATTACCAGCCTGATTGACCGGGTGGAAGAGGCGCTCAAGACCCCGGTTCAAGCCACGGTCAAGCGCGAAGATGAGCAGGAATTTGCCCGTTTGAATGCTGCCAATTTGATGTTCTGTGAAGATGCCGCCCGCCGTTTGAAGAATGCGCTGAATGATGACATTTCAGTGCGTGATTTCTGGTTGCGGGTCAATCACATGGAAAGCCTGCACGCCCACGATGCGGTATCCGTGGTGGTCAAGGGGGTGGACGGCGGCTATCGTGACGATCCGCGTGAATACGTTCACCCGACCTAAGCCTAAATGGAAGAAGTTGTTCTGGTTGACCCGCAGAATGCCGTACTCGGCACGATGCCTAAAATCCAAGTGCATAGCTTGGACACCCCGTTGCATCGGGGTTTTTCGGTGTTTATTTTCAATCAGGCGGGGGAATTGCTGCTGCAACAGCGCAGTTTCAACAAGCTGACGTGGGCGGGGTTTTGGTCAAATTCGTGTTGCGGGCATCCGGCTTTGGGTGAATCGCTTGCCGACGCTATCCGGCGGCGCGTTAGTGTCGAATTGGGGATGCGGGTGCATGACTTGTACGAAGCCCTGCCAGATTTCCAGTACCGCTGTGAATATGCTGGCGTGGTCGAAAATGAAATATGTCCCGTCTGGCTGGCACGCACCACCGATGAACCCGTCCCCAATCCGCTCGAAGTGGCTGCTACCCGTTGGGTACAATGGCACGACTTCAAACAGGTGTTGGCGGCGGATGCTGCGGGGCGCTATTCGCCGTGGTGTAAGCTCGAAACGCTGATGCTTGGAGGAACGGGTTGCCGGTTTTTTGTCGCTGTCAGGAAGCTGATAAAGCTACGCTAAATCCCGATCCAGCTCTGCCAGCCGCTCCGGTGTGCCGATGTCGCGCCAGTCCCCCGCAAACCATTCCCCGCTCACTTGCCCTTGATGCATCGCTTCCCGTAGCAACGGCGCGAGCGGGCGTTTGCCGGGGGGCAATCCGGCAAACAGTTGCGGGGTGGTAATAGCCGATGCCGCTGAAGGTGTAGCGTGGTTCACCGGTACTGGAGACACGCCCATCGTTGCAGGGCGAAATCGCCTTGCGGGTTATGCGCCGGGTTGCTTACCAGTACTAGATGCGCGAGGTCATGCGCCGCCAGCCGCATGCGGTAAGCAAGGGTAATCACACCACACATCGCCATTTACCACCAGAAACGGCTCCTCACCCAGCAAGGGCAGGGCTTTGATGATGCCGCCTGCGGTTTCCAGTGCGCCATCGGTCTGTTCGTCGGAATAGTGCAGGGTGACATTCCAGCGTGAACCGTTCGCCCAAGTGCTTCGGGGATTTTCCAGCCTAGCCATGCGAGGTTGATTACGATGTCGCGGAATCCGGCACGCGCCAGTTTTTCGATGTGCCAGACAATCAGGGGTTTGCCACCTGCGGCTAGCAGGGGTTTGGGGGTATGGTCGGTGAGTGGGCGCATCCGTGTGCCGTGCCCAGCGGCGAGGATCATGGCTTTCATGGTAATGAATGGCTCTCAGTCAGGAATGTGGACAGTGCCGATGCGTTCAGGAATGCCAGCACGGCGCATCCATTCGACCAGTTCGCTGGTTTCGGCGTGGCGTGAGCCGACTTCCAGCACATAACTGAGTACCAGTGGTAAGTCGTTGAGGTAGCCCGGTTTGCCGTCACGGTGGTTGAGGCGGGCAAAAATGCCCAGCACTTTGATGTGGCGTTGCAAGCCCATCAGGTCAAACCATTGCTGGTAGGTTTGCTGGTCAACGGGCGGTAGGATACCGGCGGCAATGGCTTCTTTGCGGTAGCAATCTACCCACCATTCCACCTGATTTTGCGGCCAGACAATGTAGCAGTCACGCAGCAGGGAAACCAAATCGTAGGTGGTGGGGCCGAGTACCGCATCCTGATAGTCAATAATGCCGGGGTTGTTGTCGGCGTCACCATCAGGTTGCGGCTGTGGTAATCGCGGTGGACGAAGGCAACGGGTTGCCCCATGGCTGATTCGATCAGGTCTTCAAAGGTTTGCCGGATCAGCTCGTGCGGAATTTCGTTCATCACTGAAGCCCAAGTGGGTTTTCAGGAACCATTCCGGCATCAACTCCATTTCCCGCCGCAGGGTGCGTTCGTTGTAGGCGGGGAGGTGGTCGCAGTCTGCCTGTTGCAATTGCAATAGGGCTTGCAAGGCATCAGCGTACAGGTCTTTGGCAGTTTCAGGGGTAAGCTGGCTGAGGTAGCTGGTGTTGCCGAGGTCTTCTAGCAGCAGGAAACCATCCAAGCAGGTTTTGCGCCAGCAGTTGCGGGACATGTACCCCGCTGTTGGCTAAGCGGTCGCGTAACTGTCGATAAAAGGGCGGATGTCTTCTTTGTCGGGTGGTGCATCCATGCAGATGGCGGAGCCTTCCGGCTCGCGTGCGCGGAAATAACGGCGGAAACTGGCATCGGCAGAAGCAGGTTCCAGCACCGCCTGTTCCCAACCCGGGAGGCTGTTGACCCACTGGGTTAATTGCTCAAGACGTGTGTCCTGTGTCATGGCTGCGGCTTTTCCTGTCTCGTTTGGTTTTACTGAAGAGTGTATCCTAACATGCGAGGCTTTCTGTAAATTGAACAATAAAACGGCGGTTTTTGGGCATAAAAAAGGGCGCAGTTGCCTGCACCCTTGTTTCAAACGTTCGATACTACGACAGTAATCTTACTTGTTTTCGCGGAAGTCGATCAGGTTGTCGACTACGCTTGGGTCAGCCAAGGTGGAGGTATCGCCCAGACCGTCGATTTCGTTGGCAGCAATCTTACGCAGAATACGGCGCATGATTTTGCCGGAACGGGTTTTCGGCAAGCCAGGTGCCCACTGGATGATGTTGACCTTGGCAATCGGGCCGATTTCTTTACGTACCAGATTGTTCAGCTCGACTTTCAGCTCATCCGTGCCTTCTTCGCCTGACATCAGGGTGACGTAAGCGTAGATGCCTTGACCGGTCAGTTCGTGCGGGTAGCCAACCACGGCCGCTTCAGCGACTTTCGGGTGCAGTACCAGCGCGGATTCGATTTCCGCCGTACCCAGACGGTGACCGGAAATGTTCAGTACGTCATCGACGCGCCCGGTGATCCAGTAGTAACCGTCTTCGTCACGACGTGCGCCGTCACCTGTGAAGTAGTAACCCTTGAACATGGCGAAATAGGCTTCATAGAAACGCTTGTGGTCGCCGTACAAGCTACGCATCATGGAAGGCCACGGACGCTTGATCGCGAGGTTACCGACCGCAGGGTTGCCTTCGATTTCGTTGCCTTGGTCATCCAGCAGGCAAGGCTCTACGCCGAAGAATGGGTTGGTGGCAGAACCCGGTTTCAGTGGGGTTGCACCCGGCAATGGGGTCAGCATGTGTGCGCCAGTTTCAGTCTGCCACCATGTATCAACGATCGGGCAACGGCCTTTGACCAACTACGCGGTGATACCATTCCCACGCTTCTGGGTTGATGGGTTCACCCACTGTACCCAGCAGGCGCAGTTGTCTCAGTTTGGCGCGGTTCGACGAACTGCTGTCGCCTGCGCCCATCAGCATACGGATAGCGGTTGGTGCAGTGTAGAACGTGGCAACGTTGTGCTTGTCGCACACTTGCCAGAAACGCCCAGCATCCGGGTAAGTCGGGATGCCTTCAAACATCAGGGAGGTTGCGCCATTTGCCAATGGGCCGTACACGATGTAGGAGTGACCTGTTACCCAGCCTACGTCAGCCGTACACCAGTAAACTTCGCCGTCTTTGTAGTCGAATACGGTTTTGTGGGTCATGGCAGCTTGCAGCAGGTAGCCGCCAGTGGTGTGCAGCACGCCTTTAGGCTTGCCGGTGGAGCCGGAGGTGTAGAGGATGAAGAGTGGGTCATCCGCTTCCATTGGCTTCCGCAGGGCAATCAGCAGAGGCAGCTGCCAGCGCGTCGTGATACCAAACGTCACGGCCTTCGTTCCACTTCACCGGGTCGCCACCACGTTGTACGACAATGCAGGTATGCACGGTTGGGCATTGATCCATCGCTTTGTCAGCATTGCCTTTCAATGGGACTTTTTTGCCGCCGCGCATGGATTGGTCAGAGGTAATGACCAAGCCGCATTCGGAATCGTGGATACGGTCACGCAGTGCATCCGGGGAGAAACCACCGAAGACGATGGAGTGCATTGCACCAATACGGGTACACGCCAGCATCGCTACTGCTGCTTCCGGGATCATTGGCAGGTAGATGGAAACGCGGTCGCCTTTTTTGACGCCACGGCTTTTCATGACATTGGCGAATTTGCACACTTCTTCGTGCAGTTCGCGGTAAGTGATTTTGCGGTCTTCGTTGGGGTTGTCACCTTCCCAGATGATCGCTACTTGATCACCACGGGTTTCAAGGTGACGGTCAAGGCAGTTGTAAGAAACATTCAGTTTGCCGCCTTGAAACCAATTGATGTGCAGGTCTTCTTGCGGCAAAACTCCAGTCCTGCACGTTGTCCCACTTTTGAAACCAGGTCAGGTATTGCTCGGCTTGCTCACCCCAAAAAGCATGCCGAGTCATTGATGGAACGCTGCATACATGGCAGCGTATTGTTCGGCATTGATGTTTGCTTGCGCGGCAAACTCGGCGGGAACGGGATAGGTTTTTATATCAGACATTATTGTTGACTCCTCAATTCTAGCTAGTCGGTAAGTGATGACTTCCGTGGTGCTTTCAGGCTTGGCCTCATTATTATTGGGCTCTATCTTTATACAATCTGTTGCTAGTGTCCAGCAATGCCGATGGAAAAAACCAAGATTGTCGACAATTTAGGTTTTTTCCAGCCCATCGCGAATCAACGGCTGCATGGCTGTCAGTAAACTCTTGAACATAGTCGGGTTTTGTTGCTCCTCCCCTGCCAACAATTCCTTCATGTGTTGCCGCTGGGTAGGCATGTCAAAACACATCGGGCAGTTCTCGACAATGACCGGCAAGTCGGCAGCTTTGGCAAAATCAGCCGTTTGGCGTTCGCGCACCATCACCAATGGGCGGATCACGCGCAAATCCCCAGCGTCTATCCGGTAGTGTGCCTTCATTGTTTTCAGTTTGCCACCGTGAAACGCCGACATCAGGAAACTTTCTGCCAGATCGTCCAGATGTTGCGCCAGTGCCAGCACGTTATAGCCGTGTTCGCGGGCAGTGCGGTACATCAGGCCGCGTTTCATCCGCGAACAGAAGGCGCAGTAGGAATCGTTGTCCATGTGCGTTTCCGCCAGTTTCACGATGGGTTCGCGCACATAGTGGTAGGGGATGCCGAGGCTTTCCATGTACGGGATCAGCGGCGACGGGTCGAAGGTGTCGGCTTGCGGGTCGATGGTGACGGCAGCAAACTCAAAGTTGATCGGTGCATGGCGCTGGAAATGGTTGAGCAGGTGCAGCAACGCCAGCGAATCCTTGCCGCCGGATAAGCCCAGCAGGATGCGGTCGCCTTCGCGGATCAGCTTGTATTCGCCGATGGCTTTGCCGACTTTACTCAGCAGGGATTTGGGTGGTTTGACAAATTCATTCATCCCAGAAACATAAACGATTGGCGGGGAATAAGCTACTGCCAAGTGTGTGTGACATATTGATTATTAATTATACGTATATAGCCAAAGAATATTTATTAAATTAGTAAAATTATTGGTAATTTCATCTATAATGAAAACTGATTGATTTGAAATTGGGGATGATGTCATGAAAAAAACGGGTTTATATTTATGCTCTACTCTGTTGCTGCCCGCGCTGCTGGCGGCTTGTAGTGGTGGCGGAGCTAATGCACTTCCCCTTGCCAGTGCCGGGACTGGCGCAGATAGTGAATGAAAAAACTACTGTCAATCTGGATGGGCGCGACAGTTCTGATATGGGCGGCAAGATTGCGGGCTATGCTTGGACGCAGGTGAGCGGCGATCAGGTGGTGCTGGCGAATGCAACGACTGCCACACCTTCGTTCACCGCGCCATTGGTGAGCAATCTGGAAGGCAGTAAAGTGCTGGTTTTCAAGTTGGTTGTCACGGATAACCAAGGGGCAAAGGCGGAAGATACCGTCAAAGTCACGATCAGTGCGGTGAATGAGGGCGCGATTGGTACGATCAGTGCAGGCAATAACCAGAGTGTTCTGGAAGGCGCGGTGGTCAAGCTGAGCGGTGTTGCCAGCGGTCAGGAGGGGGATATTACGTATAAGTGGGAGCAAATCGGTGGTGCTGCGGTGAAGCTCACTGGGGATACCACGCTAACCCCGTCGTTCACCGCGCCTGCTGCATCCCTCAACAATAATGCGCTCATTTTCAGCCTGACGGTATCGGGGAGTCAGGGCGTGATTGCGATGGATACGGTGACGGTCAGTGTTGGGGCAAACAACAAAAATCCGGTTGCCAATGCCGGGTCGGATTTGGAAGTGACCGAAAGTGTCGTGGTGAAACTCAGTGGTAGCGGCACTGACCCGAACGGGGATACGTTGACCTACAGTTGGCTACAAACAGCAGGCAAAGCGGTTCTTTTGAGTGGTGGCAATACTGCCACACCTTCCTTTACCGCGCCGCAAGTGGCAGGCACGGATACACCTGACCTTCTCCCTGACGGTCAATGACGGGCATGGCGGCATATCGACCGATACGGTCAATGTCGTGGTGAAAAACAAGCCGAATGCTGCGCCAATCGCTAAGGCGGGGGTTGACCTAAGCGTGAATGAAAAGGCTCCGGTGTCCCTCAGTGGCAGCGGCAGTGATGAAGACGGTACGATCGCCAGCTATGCGTGGACACAAACCAGTGGCGCTACCGTGACGCTTACGGGGGCGAATACGGCAACATTGTCGTTTACAGCACCTACGGTCAATACGGCTGAAGCCAGCAGGATACCTATCATTCAAACTGACCGTGACCGACAATCAGGGTAAAACGGCGGAAGATACTGTCAGTGTTGCCGTCAAGGCAGTCAATGAAAGCCCAACGGCTAATGCTAGGTGCTATCCAACCGGTTCATTGAAGGTGCAACAGTCAGTCTTGTTGGCACGGCTACAGACCCCGATGGCGATACGCTGACCTACAGTTGGGTGCAGAGTAGTAGTACACCTACGCCCGCTGTTACGCCTAATGGGGCAGCAACGCTTACACCATCATTTACAGCACCAGAGGTAACGACACCCAATGCCACCACTACCCTGACGTTTACCCTGACAGTCAGTGATGGGCGAACAACGGGTACGGCATCCGTCAATGTGGTGGTGAAGGATAACCCTGTGATTCAGCCCGACGCCGACAAGCTCGGCAAGCTCAATGATACGGGTATTACCCTCTGTGGTAACACTTCCGGTAATGGCGACTTGCCCGAAAGCAGGTTATCCGGGGCAAGATGCACAGGTAGGCCGTGATGCCGACCAATCCACATCCACTAACAACGATGCGGATGGTCGCCGAGGTTTCAATTTCACCAAGATCGGTGCGGACGGCAAGGCACTGGTAATCCAGAATCAGGCGTGGAGTAATACCGACTTGGAAACCGCAGGTTCGAAATGGTCATGCGTCAAGGATAACGTGACTGGGCTGATCTGGGAGGTGAAGACCGACTGATGCTGGGTTGCATGACAAGGATGGGACTTATACATGGACAGCACAGCTACCACGAATAATGGTGACGGTACGGTACGCAAGGTACATCGCATCGGCTTGTGTGTCCTGTCGGCAGTGTGTGTGACACTGCAAGCTATGTGACAGCCGTGAATACCGCTGGTTGGTGTGGTGCAACTACGGCTGGCGCTTGCCAACCGTAAACGAACTGCAAGGCATTGCTGACCTTTCCTTGCGTGATCCGGTGATGGTTCGGGATATTTTCCAAACACAGCTTCGCAGTGGGGCATTGTACTGGTCAGCAACACCCTATAGTCCTCGACTGAAAACTTGGGAGTAAATTGGTTCAGGGCAAGGCAGTATCCGCAGCGCACAGCACAGGTTATTCGGTGCGGTTAGTTCGTAGTCAGTAACAGAGTTGCCCAACCATTTGATAAAGGAAATATGTCATGAATAAACACTATTTGACGGCAATCCTGTTGGGTTGCCTGTGGATGCCACTGGGGGTAGAGTCTGCCCAGACTTGCAGTATCAGGGATGTCTCCGGAAAGCACGCAAACGAGTGGTTCGACTTTACCTCCTCCCGGTACTGGATACGTTGTTACCCACAACGCTACGGGGCTGATGTGGAAACGCTGTCTGGAGGGGCAGAGCTTTTCGATGGAGACACGGCAGGTAATTATCTGGATGATACCTGTACCACTACAGCACCTTCACTGAATTTGAGTTGGCAGGCGGCTTTGAGATAAGGCGCAAGTCGCCAATACCGCTATTTTCGGTGGCTTTAGTGACTGGCGTGTACCTAATCTCAAGGAACTGAAAAGCATTGTGGAATATTGTCGGGCGGGTACTACCACTCCCCCTAGTATCAATCTTGAGATTTTTCCCGGCAGTGCTTATTCATTGGTCTGGAGCAGTAGTCCAGTGGTTAATGATACTGCTACTCCTGCTGCCACTACCCTCTCGTGGGTAGTCAACTTTGGCGGCGGTAGCGATGATGGGATGAGCCGGAGCAACCTTTACCCAGTACGCTTAGTCCGAGGTGGCCTGTGACCTGAACCTCTTAACGCCTCCCCTGACAAGGGGGAGGTTGGGAGGGGTTTCTTCGGTCACAAATTCCGTAACTCTTTCCGCAAAATCTTGCCCACATTGCTCTTCGGCAAGGACGCCACAAACACAATTTGTTTCGGGCATTTGTAAGCTGAAAGCTCATGACGGCAATAAGCCTTGAGTTCCTCCAGTGTCAGGCTCTCATCTTTTTTCACCACAAAGGCTTTGACCACTTCGCCGGAATGCTCATCCGCCACGCCGATTACGCCTGCTTCCAGCACTTTGGGGTGGCTTGCCAGCACGTCTTCCACTTCATTGGGGTACACGTTGAAGCCGGAAACCAGCACCAAATCCTTCAGCCGATCTACCAGCTTGATGAATCCCAACTCATTGATGACCGCCACATCGCCGGTGCGCAACCAGCCATCGCCTGCCATGACCTTGGCGGTTTCATCGGGGCGTTGCCAGTAACCTTGCATCACTTGCGGCCCCCGTACCCACAATTCGCCCGCTTCACCCACGCCCAGTTCATTGCCATCAAGGTCGCGGATGGAAATCTCGGTAGACGGGATCGGCAGCCCAATCATGCCGTTGTAATCGGTCAAATCCACCGGATTGATGCACACCGCTGGCGAGGTTTCGGTCAAGCCATAAGCCTCCAGCAAGGTCACGCCCGTCAAGGCTTTCCAGCGTTCTGCCACCGATTTTTGCACTGCCATGCCGCCGCCGAGCGCAATCTTGAGGCGTGAAAAATCCACCTTGCCAATGTTGGGCTGGTTCAGCAGCGCGTTGTACAGCGTGTTGACCCCGGTGATGAAGGTAAACGGTTCATGCGCCAAGTCCTTGATGAAGGCAGGAAAATCACGCGGGTTGGTGATCAGCACGTTTTTCGCCCCCATTTTCAGCGCAAACATCGCATTCGCCGTCAGCGCAAACACATGGTAAAGCGGCAGGGCGGTGATGAAGATTTCGGTGCCGGAAACCAGATCTGCCGTTGTCCACGCCTCGGCTTGCAGCATATTGGCAATCATATTGCGGTGCGTCAGTACCGCGCCCTTGGCAACGCCCGTTGTGCCGCCAGTGTATTGCAGGAAAGCCGCATCCTCATGCCCCGGATCAGCATCCTTGAAGCGTGGTGCGTACTGCTTGCCCAGCGCCAGTGCTTGATTGAATGTGATGGCTTCCGGCAGCTTGAAAGCAGGCACCATTTTTTTCACATACTTGACTACCGCATTCACCAGCAGCGATTTGGGGAAGCCCAGCAAGTCGCCGATTTCGGTGGTAATAATGGTTTTGATGCCGACCTCATCCATCACGTCTTCCAGCGTGTGGGCAAAGTTGGCGAGGATCACGATGGCGGTTGCGCCAGAATCTTTCAACTGGTGTTCGAGTTCACGGTCGGTGTACAGCGGGTTGGTGTTGACGACGACTAAGCCCGCCCGCAACGCGCCGAATAGCGCAATCGGGTATTGCAGCAGGTTGGGCATCATGAGGGCGATGCGGTCACCGGGTTTCAGCCCTGCGCCGTGGATGAGGTAAGCGGCAAACTGTTGGGTCAGGCGGTCAACTTCTGCGTAACTCAGCACCTTGCCCAGATTGCTGAAGGCAGGGCGGTCACTGTAGCTGCACCACGCTTTGCTGGAACAGGTCAACCAGCGAACGGTACTGGTGGGTGTCGATCTCCGCCGGAACGTGTTTGGGGTAGCTTTGCAGCCATAGTTTGTCCATTTCCTCCTCCTTTTCCTGCGCCTACGGGATATTTGTTATTCCAGAAACAAGTCTGCCAGTAACGGGTTGCCGGGGGCAACGGCATACGGCTCGAAGTCGGTTACGCCTTCTGTCTGCCAATACTGCCTCGTCGAGGTAAAAATTGCCGGTGTGTTCGCGGGCATTGCGTTTGAGTATGGCAACGGCGGCATCTGCGACGATGTCTGGCTTGCGGCACATTTCCGGTTTCACCTTGTCCGCCCAGCATCTGGATGGCAGCGGTCAAAATCACGGTGCGCGGCCACAGCGCATTTACCGCCACCCGCCCCCGGAATTCTTCCGCCATGCCCAACACGCACATACTCATGCCGTATTTCGCCAGTGTGTAGGCAAGGTGATTCTTGAACCATTTCGGGATTCATCGACAGCGGCGGGGAAAGGGTGAGGATGTGCGGGTTAGCCGCTTGCAACAAGTGCGGCAAGCAGGCTTGTGACACCGCAAACGTGCCGCGTGCGTTGACTTGCTGCATCAGGTCGAAGCGTTTCAGCGGGGTTTCCAGCGTGCCGCTGAGGCTGATGGCGCTGGCATTATTCACCAGAATGTCGATGCCGCCAAAGGTGGCAACGGTCTGTTGTACCGCGCTGGGCAATTTGCGTGTCGTCACGGATGTCGACCGCGAGTGGCAAGGCGTTGCCGCCGGCGGCTTCGATGGCAGCCGCAGCGGTGTAAATCGTGCCGGGAAGTTGGGGGTGTGGCTCGGTGGTTTTTGCTGCAATCACGATGTTTGCGCCTTCGCTGGCGGCTTTGAGCGCAATTGCCAAGCCGATGCCGCGACTGCCGCCGGTGATGAATAAGGTTTTGCCGTGCAGGGTGTCCATACGTCAGTTCCTTAGCGGTTTGCCGGTTTCGAGCATGTGGCTGACCCGCGCCAGTGTTTCGGGGTTGCGTACCAGTTGCATGAATTGGGCGTGTTCCAGCGCCAGCAGATCGGCTTCGCTCAGGGTGTCGGTGATGTCGGTGTCGCCGCCGCTGAGGACTGTTGCGAGTGCTTTGGCGATAACGGCATCGTAAGGGGTGGCTTTGCCTTGTGCGACAAAATCGTTGACCGCCATTTCCATTGCCACGCGGGCAGTCGCGCCGGGGAGGTGGAATACGGGCGGTTCAGGTGGCTGGTAGCCTGCCACCATTGCGAGGGCGCGGGCTTTGGCATCTGCCAGCAAGCGGTCACGGTTCATGGTGATGCCATCGTGTGGGCGCAGGAACAGGTAGTCGCGGGCTTCTTGGGCAGATTTCGCCACGGTTGCCACGCTGATGATTTCAAAGCATTTCAGCACCGGGGGCAGGAATCCGCCGGGGCGTTTGGGGAAGGCTGTCCAGCGGTGCAGCATTTCCTTGCAGCCGCCCCAGCCGGGGATTAGCCCGACGCCGGTTTCGACCAGCCCGACGTAGGTTTCGGCATGGGCTTGCAGCGCGTCGCAGTGCAGCAGGATTTCGCAGCCGCCACCCAGCGCCATGCCAAACGGTGCGCCAACCACGGGGAAGGGGGCGTATTTGAGGGCTTGGTAAGCACGTTGCCCTGCGCGGACGATGTTATCGACTTCATCCCAGCCACCGAGTTTGGCGGCGAAGACCAGCAAACCAAGGTTTGCGCCTGCGGAGAAATTGCTGCCTTCGTTGTAGATCACCAGCGCCTTGTGATTGTTGCGGGATGAAGGCGACGCTTTCCTCGATCATTTCCAGGATTTGCGGGTCGAGGGAATTCATTTTGCTGTGGAATTCGAGGCAGGCAACGCCATCGCCGATGTCCCACAGGCTGGCAGCGTCGTTTTCTAAGCAGGGGTTCGGCGTGGCGTTTGAGGTCGGCGAGGAGCAGGACGCCGGCGGGGCGTTGCAACGGGCGGTATGTGCCGTCGGGTTGGAGGTACTGGGTTTCGCTTGCCTCATGCCGATAAAACCCATGTTCCCGCGCCATTGCCAACAACGGAGGAATACTCAATCCATCCGCTTCCAACCTCTTGGCGAAATCATCTGCCCCCAACTGGTCGATCAGCTCAAACGGCCCAAATTTCCAGTTGTAACCCAGCTTCATGGCGGTATTGACGGCGCAAATGTCGTCGGCAATTTCCGGCACCAGCGCGGCAGCGTAACGCAGGGTTTGCGACAATACCCGCCACGCATACTGCCCGCCCTTGTCGGGGTGGGATACCAAGGCTTGCAAGCCACCGTCGCGGGCTGCTTTCACGCTGTCCAGCTTGGCAGGTTGCGATGGGCTGTATTCACCCGTTTGCAGAGTTAATGGATTCTTTGACCTTTTCGCCGCCCTCGCGGTTGAGGCGATAGAAACCGCCTTTGCCTTTGCGCCCGGTGTAGCCCGTGTCGATCATGGTTTGGATGACGGGCGGAATGCTGGCTTTTTCCAGCAAAGCGTCACCCGCTGGCAGGCTGCGGTTCATGCTGTGCATCAAGTGCGGCATCAGGTCGATACCCACCAGATCGGATAGGCCGAATACGCCGGTTTTGGGAATGCCCATCGGCTTGCCAATCACGGCATCGGCTTCTTCCACCGTCAAGCCAAGTGCGATGGCTTCGTGGATGGCGGTTTGTATCCAGAAAATGCCGATGCGGTTGGCGATGAATCCCGGTGTGTCCTTGCAAGGTACCACGCCTTTGCCGAGTTTCTGGTCAGCAGAAGTGGCTGATTTTGGCAGCAGCATCCTGATCGGTTTGCGGGCTGCTGACGATTTCCAGCAGGCGCATGTAACGCGGCGGGTTGAAAAAGTGGGTGATCATGAAATGTGCGGCGAAGTCTTCCGGCAAGCCTGCCACCAGTTCGTGCAGCGGGAATGGAGGAGGTGTTGGAGGAAACGATTGCATCGGCTTGGCGCACTGTTGCCAGTTTGCGGTACAAGTCTTGCTTGATGGCGAGGCGTTCGACGATGGCTTCGATGATCCAGTCGCATTCAGCGAGTTGCGGCAAGTCGTCTTCGATATTGCCGGGGGTGACGAGGCGGGCGTTCTTTTGGTGCATCAAGGGCGCGGGGTCGGCTTTGAGCAGTTTGTCGAGGGCGGTGGTGGCAATCTGGCTGCGGTCGGCAGCACCTTCCGGCACGATGTCGAGCAGCATGACGGGGATTCCGGCGTTGGCGATGTGGGCGGCAATGCCTGCACCCATCACGCCTGCGCCGATGACGGCAACTTTATGGATGTCCATCACAGCGCCTCCAGAATGGTGGCGATGCCTTGCCCTCCGCCGATGCACTGGGTGGCAAGGGCGAATTGCTTGCCTTCACGCTTGAGCAGGGCGGCGGCTTTGCCGGTGATGCGTGCGCCGGTTGCGCCGAGTGGATGCCCTAGGGCAATTGCGCCGCCGTCCAGGTTGATTTTGTCGGTATCCAGGCCGAGGTCGCGGATGCAGGCGATGGATTGTGAGGCAAAGGCTTCGTTGAGTTCGATAATGTCGAGGTCGGCGACGCTCAGCCGGCGCGTTGCAGGGCTTTCTGGGTGGAAAGGATCGGCCCCAGTCCCATGACTTCGGGGGCGCAGCCGGAAATGGCGATGCTGCGGATGCGGGCGAGGATGGGTAAGCCGTGCGCTTGGGCGAATTCTTCGCTGCATACCAGTGTGGCGGATGCGCCGTCGGTGAGGGGCGAGGCTGTTCCGGCGGTGACAGTGCCGTGGGCGTCGAAGGCGAGTTTCAAGCCAGCCAAGGCTTCCAGCGTGGTGTCGGGGCGGATGCAGCCGTCTTGGGTGACGTTGCCGACGGGAATGATTTCAGTCCGCCAGTTTGCCAGCGGCTTGGGCGGCGGCGGCTTTTTGCTGGCTGGCGACGGCGAAGGCTTCTTGTTCTTCGCGGGAAATGCGCGTATTGTTTGGCGATGTTTTCAGCGGTTTGCCCCATGCTGATGTAGGCGGCGGGAAGTTCGTTCGTACAGCTTGGGATTGGGGGAAGGGTTGAAGCCGGTCATGGGGATGCGGGTCATGGATTCGACCCCGGCGCAGATGAAGGCGTTTCCGGCATTCATCTGGATTGCGCCCGCCGCTTGGTGGATGGCTTGCATCGACGAGCCGCAGAAGCGGTTGACGGTGACACCGCCGACGGCTTGCGGCAAGCCTGCCATCAGCACCACTAGCCGCGCCATGTTGAAGCCTTGCTCACCTTCGGGGAAGGCGCAGCCGAGGATCAGGTCTTCGATGTCGTTGCCGTCGACGCCGGTTTTGGCGAGCAGACCCGTCACGGCGGCGGCGGCAAGATCGTCGGGGCGGACTTTGGCAAACGCGCCCTTGTGGGCGAGTGGTAAAGGGAGTGCGGGCGTACCCGGCTATCACAACGCTCTTCATGCTTGCTCCTCCATCGGTACGGTTTGGTTTTATTTTGCTTGTTACCTTTGATGCTAGGACGGTATAGGCATTACGTCAAATCCAGCGACAGTTTGTAATGTTAACGGATTAAACCACGCTATTGGGCATGAGCGGCTGGCGAGCGCCTGGAATGCGCCCGAACCCGACCAAACGGCGTTTCCAATAGCCTTCCAGCTTGCTGACCATAATGGGTTTGCCGGTACGCGGCGCATGGACAAATTTGTTAGCACCGAGGTAAATGCCGACGTGGCTGACCCGTTGCCCGCTTGTTTTGAAGAATACCAGATCACCGCGCCCTGCCTCTTGCCGTGGGACTTTGAGGGCAACTTTGTACTGGGCAGCAGCGGTGCGGGGGATGCTGATATTGGCTCCCTGCTTGGTGGAGTATTGGGTCAGGCCGCTACAGTCAAAACCTTTCATCGGGCTATTGCCACCCCAGCAATAGCCTTTGCCGCATTGCTTGAGGGCGCAGAAAGCGATTTTGTCGAGTGTGGTTGCCGCTGGTGGTGTGGCGGCGGGGGCGGGCGGTTTGGGGAGAGGGGTGATCTGCGTTTTGGGGGGAACCTTGTTGGCTTGGGCTAGCTTGCTTTTATCGGGCTGGATGGTCTGGGTGGGGATAATATCCGCTACCCGTGGGTTCATGCCGCACCCGCTCAGCGTTAGCATGGCAGAACCCAGTACAGAATATTTCAATACCGACACTTCGTTGCTCAACATCACTCCACTCCTCTACTCGCTTGTCCTATCACTAGGTTTTGGCAGAGAAAAGGGTATTTTGCGCTGTGTTCCCGACTTGAGGCGTGAAATGGGCGCTAGGCTGTTTGCTTCTTGAGGCGGTAGTTGAGGGCATCGCGGCTGATGCCGAGTAAGCGGGCAGCGTGGGTCTTGTTATTTTGGGTACGTTGCAGGGCTTGGTTTAACAGGTCGCGTTCCAGATCTTCCAGATTGATGCCAGTGGCGGGCAAGCTGAATGGGGTGCTGGGTTGCGGGGCAGCGGAGCGGAGTTCGAGTGGCAAGTTGGTGAGGCCGATTTCACGCCCAGCAAGCAGGATGCTGAGGCGCTCGCACAGGTTGCGCAGTTCGCGCACATTGCCGTTCCATGTGTGGCGCTGCAAGTGCTGGCGGGCTTCTTTTGCCAGTGTGGCGGCAGGCAGTTTGTGCTGTGCTGCAAATTGGCGCAGGAAATGGCTGCCCAGCAGGTCAATGTCTTCTTTGCGTTCCCGCAAGGCTGGCAGTTCGACCGGGATAATGTTGAGGCGGTAGAACAGGTCTTGGCGGAATTCGCCCGCTTGTGACATGGCGTACAGGTCGCGGTGGGTGGCGGCGAATACCCGTACATTCAGGCGTTTGGGCTGGGTTTCGCCCAAGGGGAGGATTTCGCCGGATTCGAGGAAGCGTAGCAGTTTGGCTTGCAGGTTGAGTGGCAATTCGCCGATTTCATCCAGAAACAGCGTGCCGTTTTCGGCGGCATGGATTAGCCCGGTGTGCTGGCTGTCAGCACCCGTGAATGCGCCTTTGCGATGCCCGAACAGCAGCGATTCTGCCAAGGTTTCCGGTAAGGTGGCACAGTTGACGGTGATGAAGGCTTGCTTGCGGCGTGGGCTGGTGGCGTGCATGGCGTGTGCCACCAGTTCCTTGCCCGTGCCGGATTCGCCGGTAATCAGCACGCTGGCATCGGTTTGCGCGATCAGGTGCGCGGAACGCAACACGGCTTCCATCAGCGGGGAACGGGTGAGGATGTCATCAAACTGCATAGTAACGCCTGCCATTTTCGTCTATGTTTATAGGAATCTAGCGTAATTTAGCATTATTTTGCTAGGGTTTGTCATGACTTATGGCAGATTTCACGAATTTACGGAGGTAGCGTGTGCTGATTGGAATCGACCTTGGTGGAACCAAAATTGAAGTATTGTTGCTGGATGCGGATGGGCGGGAATGTTTCCGTAAACGTTTGCCGACCCCGCAAGGCCAGTATGCCGCCATTTTGCACACCATTAAGCAACTGGTGGCTGAAGGCGGAACAGCACGCGGGGCAAGCGTGCAGCGTGGGTATCGGTACGCCCGGTGCGATTTCGCCCGCTACGGGGTTGATGAAAAATGCCAACTCGGTGGTGCTGAATGGCAAGCCGCTGCATAGCGATCTTGGAACACTTGCTGCAACGCCGGGTTCGGATCGAAAATGATGCCAATTGCTTGGCGCTGTCGGAGGCGACCGATGGGGCAGGTGCGGGGGCGCAGGTGGTGTTTGCTGTCATTGTTGGCACGGGGACGGGCGCGGGCATTGTGGTGCATGGGCAGGGTATTGACGGGTGCGAATGCGATTGCCGGGGAGTGGGGGCATAACCCGTTGCCGTGGCCTGAAGCCAGACGAATTGCCCGGTAAGCCGTGTTATTGCGGCAAGCAGGGTTGTATTGAAACGTGGCTTTCCGGGTACGGGTTTTGAGGCGGAATACCGCTTGGCCAGTGGCATTTCCCGTGCTGCTGCTGACATTGTGCAGCTTGCCGAACAGGGTGATGCGTCAAGCCGAACAGCTTTTGCAGGCTTATGAAGAACGCATGGCGAAAAGCCTTGCCCACGTCATCAATATCCTCGACCCGGAGGTGATTGTGTTGGGTGGGGGGATGTCGAATATCCAACGGTTGTATGCCAATGTGCCGCAACGCTGGGGGAAATATGTGTTTTCCGATCAGGTGAGTACGCGGCTGGTTGCGCCCCATTTTGGGGATTCGAGTGGCGTGCGTGGTGCGGCGTGGCTGGGGGCTAGCCTCCTACCCCGGTAAAAACGGTTATTGACACGCGGTGATGGCGAGGTCAACAGCGGTTGCCACTTCGAAAACGTCTGCACTGTGTAGCACCACGGTAAAAACGACTGCGCGGTGGGCGGGAGGTGCTGTTCGGGCTGAATACACCGGGTGACGGCTGGTTCCAGCTTAGGCGGGATGATCGGTTGGATACCCAGCAAATCCAGCCCAGCCTGATGATCAATAGCCGCATCGGCACGGAAAGGCAATCGACTGGTTTTCCGAAAACGAACAGGAGCCACCGCTGGTTTCCAGCAAGCTGTGGATGGCGGCATTGCCCTGATCGCGGCGGTGGGTGCAATGGGTGAGTTTGCCGCTTTCCACCGCAAAACGGCAGGAGGTGTTGTTGTCGGTGGCAATGTAAAACGTGCCGGTCTGTTTGTGACCAAGAACACGCGCCAGTCGGGTCAGAATCTGCGCCAGCGTGAGGGGTGAATGCCTTTCCATATAAGCCTCGGGGTGGTGATCGCTATTGATGGGTGCTTGCTGGAAAGGTAGCAATAACCGTACCACTTCACTGAAGTCATCTGGCAGCGGGGCATTGAGCGTTAGTGGTTCGTGGGTGTATGGGTGGGTAAGTTGCAGGCTGGCGGCGTGCAGCAATAGGCGCTGGCAGCCAAAATGTTCACGGAAGAAGCGGTTATGCTTGCCATCGCCGTGGGTGGTGTCGCCAATCATGTGGTGGAAAATGTGTTTCAGGTGGCGGCGTAACTGGTGCTTGCGCCCGGTTTTCGGGCATAGCTCCAACAGGGAATAGCGGCGCTGGGGTGACGGTCAACAGCATAGGGCAATTCGAATGTCATTAAACGCCAATAGTGGCGTGACAGCTTCTTGGGCTGCCTTGTCCTGGTCGGCATTGGCATCGGCGATTTTGTCCAGTTCTTCTTTCAGCGGGTGATCAATGACGCCGGATTCATCGGTGTAGCCACGCACGATGGCAAGGTAGGTTTTCTGCACTAACCCGGCGGTGAATTGTGCGTTCAATAGGCGGGCAGTGTCGCTGTCGAGGGCAAACAGCAATACGCCGGAGGTGGGCTTGTCGAGCCGGTGTACCGGGTAAACTTTCTGCCCAATCTGGTCGCGGGTGAGCTGGATGGCGAAGCGGGTTTCGTGGCGGTCAATCAGGCTGCGGTGTACCAGCAGCCCGGAAGGTTTGTTGATGGCAACGAGGTGGGCGTCGCGGTAGAGGATTTCTAGCATGGCTGATGCGTCTTCTTTACTGTTATCGCAAAAAGTTACAGAGTGAGAGACTAGTATTATAAGGGTGGGATGCGTAGCGGAGGAGGATAATGATGCAAACGATAAAACAGGTACTTGCCAAAAAAGGCAGTGAAGTGTTCAGCACCAGCCCGTCAGTCGCGGTGATTGAGGCGGTCAAGGTGATGGCTGAGAAAAAAGTCGGTGCATTGCTGGTGTTGGAGGACGGCAAACTCAAAGGCATTATTTCGGAACAGGATTACACCCGCAAAGTGATCCTGACCTGTCTTGATGCTGACAGAATGCTGGTGGAAGACATTATGACAAGGCAGATCGTGGTGACACGACCTGACCAGTCGATTCAAGAGGTGATGGCAATCATGACCGACAAGCGCATCCGCCACCTGCCGGTGATGGTGGATGGCGAGCTGGTCGGGCTAGTGTCGATTGGCGATCTGGTCAAAGAAGTCATTTCTGAGCAGCAGTTTATGATCACGCAATTGGTGCATTATATTCAAGGGTAGCTCAGGCTTGCAGGGTGGGATGCACCTTACGGTACGCCGCCAGCAGGCTCTGGTGCGTTTCACACCCCTGCAACTCCAGCGTGGGCGCTGCAATGCCCCAGAAACGCAAACTGCCATCCAGCAGTGCTTGCGCCTGTTGCAGTGCGGTTTCGCCATACAGCAGCCCCAGATTCGGTGCGTAACCTTCCACATCATCCATATCCAGCAGCGCCTCAATACAGCGGTAAACCCGGCGGCGCTCATCACTGATTTGCTCGAAATGGCGAATCCACTGGCAACCCTCGCGGATGGCATCTTCATCATCCATCACCAGCGCCAGCAGGGTTTTGAGTTCACCCACGCGCAAATCCGCCCACAAGGAACCCGCATCCGGTGCCAGCCCGATCAGCGCCGCCACTGGTTGATGGTCATCCAGCCCCAGCTCCTCGATGGTGTCGAACAGGTCGGTGCATTCCTCGTCTTCCAGCTCCGGCAAATGTAGGATGGCTTCACGCACCGCATTACCCGTGCTGTTATTGTCCCACTCCAAATCTTCCGCCTGATAGATTTCTGACATTTCCGGCACAATAATGCGGCAGGCATACACGCCCAAATGGTCGTAATCCATAATGTAAACGTCGAAATCTTCCGCGTGGATGCGATCCATCAGGTATTGGCATTCTTCCTCGGTCGTGCCGCTGAAATTCCAATCCACAAATTCATGGTCAGGGGTGTTCCAGAGGAAATCCCAGTGGATCGGGCCGCTGGAGTCGATGAAATGGGTTTCCAGATTTTGCGGGCTGGCAACGTCTTCCAGCTCGAAACTGGGTTCGGAAAAACCTGCCAGCCGATCCAACGCCCGCCCTTGCAATAGCTCGGTCAGGGCGCGTTCCAGTGCCACTTCAAAGCGCGGATGTGCGCCAAAGCTGGCATAACAGCCCTGATCTTCCGGGTTCAGCAAGGTCACGCACATCACGGGGTATTGCCCATCCAATGATGCATCTTTCACCAAAATGCCGAAACCTGCCTCACGCAATGCCTGTATTCCTGCCTGAATGTGTGGGAAACGCGCAATAACGTCCTCCGGTACATCAGGCAGACAGATTCCCTCAGCAATAATGCGGAACTTGATGTGGCGCTCGAAAATTTCCGACAATGCTTGGGTACGTGCTTCGGTTTTGGTATTGCCCGCCGACATGCCGTTGCTGACGTAGAGGTTGCCGATGACATTGACCGGAAACCACACCGTTTTGCCGTCCCGTTGACGCACATACGGTAGGGTGCAGATGCCGCGTTCCTCATTGCCGGAATTCAGGTCAACCAGTTTGCTGGCATCCAGCGCGGATTCGGGGTCGTAAAACGCAAGGCTGTCTTCGTCCAGCAAGCCTTCCGGCAAGTTGCCGCTGCCATCCAGCGCAAACCATTTTTCCTGCGGGTGGTGGACAAAGTTGCTGTTGGCAATGGTTTTGCCCAGATAGAAATCCGCCCAGAAATAGTTGGTGCTAAGGCGCTCGAAATATTCACCCAGCGCACTCGCCAGTGCCGCTTTTGCTGACGCGCCTTTGCCGTTGGTAAATAGCATCGGGCAATCACGGTCGCGGATGTGTACCGACCAGACATTGGCAACGGGGTTTAGCCATGAGGCTTCCTCAATGTGAAAGCCAATGCGCTGTAATTTGTCTTGCATGGATGCAATTGACGCTTCTAGTGCGGCATCTTTGCCCAGAATAAAGGTTTGTGCTTGCATGGGGGAACTCTGTTGGTGGTCGTTCGTCAAATTTGGATGGACTATTTTAGCGCACTGCACAAACAGGCGTCGTGTTATTCGTTATAATCGGAGAATGTTGTTATGGCAGCCTATTGTTGTCCCGATATAAAAATATGCAGAAAGGGAGTTTGTATGTCACGGAGTGACTATTGGTGGAAAAACTGGTTAATGATTGTGCCGCTGTTGGTTTTACTGGCAGTGGGCATGGTGGCGGTATTAAATCAGTTTCGCGGTGTGCAAGCGGATGCTTCCCCGAATGAGCTGCACCAATTGCGTGAAACCTTGTTGGCTGACCCCACCAGTGTCGGCGGTAGTTGGTTGCGTACCCTGAACCCAGTGGTCAAGGATGTGCAGGGTGATTTGGTGTGGAATAGCGCCCAGCAGCAGGGGGTGATACGGATTCAGGATTTGCCTAAACCCAAGGCGGGTACATTCTATCAGTTGTGGTTGTATGATGCCCGCAGTGCCACTGCCGAGCCGGTTTCTGGTGGCGTGTTGCATCAGGGGGCGGGGCGTGAGGAGCTGTTTGCCCCCATCAAAACGGCGGTTCCGGTGACGGAGCCTTACAAGTTTGAATTCAAGCTGGCGTTTGCAGATACGCGCAAGTCAGCACAAGTGTTATTGATGGTGCAGCCTTAAGCTTGCACAGGATGGTCAGTACACAGCACTGCGTTTAAACCTAGGGCAAACAATATCACTATACCAAACATATGAAAAATATCAGGAATAGGCAGTTGTAATACTGTCAGGGTATAAAATAGCGCGATAGATAGAAAAAATAACGAACCAACCAGATTATTAATGGTTGAACCAATTATCTTATTAATTAAATGAATCATCGTAATACCTTTAGCGAATCCTTGCCAATAGACTAGCCATTAAAACTGGCTAATGTAACAAGTCTAAACAATTATGGTTTAACGCAACCTTAACTTTCGCCTAATAAGCGCCAATATGCGAGCAAAAATTACCAGCATATAGCCAAGCTGGATTTATGGGTTCTTAACCTAGCCTGTCTATTTTGTTATCCTTGGGTGCTTTTAGACTTTCAGGCACACACTACCATGAGTGATCAAACCCCGGTTGAATTAGTTGAATTTACCGCCAGCAATGATTCCCGCCAACTTGCTGAAAACGAGCTGGCTGCAGCGTCAGGCGCAACTGATGCAACTGACTCCCGCCAGTAGCCCGCTGGAGCGCGCCAATCTGCAATACGAAATTGCTGACATCATGCTGGAGCTGGAAGAACCGGGAATGCGCGAAGCCGCATGGGGCATGACCCGCGAATCGTTTGAGATTTTCCGCGACCATGAGCAGTGGGAAGAGGCAGTACGTTGCTGCGATGTGCTGTACCGCTGTGATTTGCCCGCTTCTGTCCCGGCATTGGGCAATGGGTTGTGGTTGGCGGTGACTTACCCGATTGACCCGCAACTGACCATTATTATGCTGAACCACCTGATTGATGCCACCCCGCCACAGGCTGATGGCGCGGCCGTGGCCGCCGCGGTTGCCCACTACATTGCCGATTTGCGTTTGGAAGGCGAGAAACGCGACAGCGTGATGTTCCTCACCAGCGCGATGCTGGCGAAAGTGGCAGAACGCCACAGCAACGTCAATTCACAGGAAGCCATGAACCTGTGGCTAAACCGGCTGCGATTTGCTCAACCCGAAAGTATTCCTGCCCCGTTTGGGGCAAGTGATCGACGCTATTGTGGAAGGCCAATGGTGGTACGACCGCGACGCATTACGTTCACGCCTGCCAGTGCATTAATTACTGCTTGCTGCCAATGAACAGGAAGGTATCGGCATTGATACTGCTACTCAAAGTGGCGCTGTACAGTTGCTTGCTTGACGGGTTGTAATAGGCCGACCCTTTGCTGGTGGCAGTTCTATCGGTGCAATTGCTGCCGTTGAAGGCGATGAATACGCTATACGCATTGCCGCGTGGGCGTGGGGTTATATCGCCGCTAAAGGCACAGCCGTCTGTGCGGCTACCGCTGATTTGTCCGGTGCTGGAGACATTGAAGGTGGTGTATTGCGAACCATTGGCAAGGCTTGTACCCGTGCCGCTATACGTACCGCTGATGGTCGCCAAGCTGGGTGTCAGGTTGTAGCTGTTATCGTGGGTAGCGGTGAGGTTGACGATGGCTCGCGGCTGTACGGTATAGGTCAGCGCCCTTGTAACTGCGCTTTGGGGCGGTAAGTGCCACGCCACGTTAAGCGGGAATAACCCGCCAGTTTCAAAGTTGAAATCCTTGCCGTCACTGGAGTTGATGGTGCCATTGGCGGAGACGCTGTTGCCAATGATGACCCCGGCCACGCTGTTGCTGTTACCCGCCGCTGAGTAGAGCATCCAGTAAAAGCCATTGTCGAGAATCAGGCTGGTGACTGTCCGGTTGGTGTCGGTGGTTCCGCGCCACAAGCCTTCGGCATTTTCAATGCTGGTGGTGGAGGAACTGGTGGTGCTGGTCGAGCTGGAGGATGAGCTGGTGAAAGTTTTGCAGCCCTCCAACCGTGGTAGTAGTGCTGCCAAGGTTGGAGCCAGCGCCGCCGCCACATGCTGACAGGCTGGCAATCAGGCAGAGGGAAAAAGCAACGTTGCAGATTTTTCATGAGTAAGTCCGTCAGTAATTCGCATTACTCCAGACAGTAGTTGGCTTAGTCGCCGCTTGTATTGCAGTTACTTGCTGAAGTAGCGGTAGTGCCCGATGATCGGCCAGAAGAATAATGCATCCTCAATATTCGTGCCGTAACCGACATTGTGCCCCATCAGCGGGCGTCCGTCGGGGGTGTCGAAATGGGTGACAATGCCGATGTGCGCTTGCCCTTTGCCTAAATCCCATGCCACCACGTCACCGGGCTGGTAGTCAGTCGGATCGTTGGTGATGGGCAGTGATTTGCCCTTGCGCTCGAAGAATCGTCATTAGGTTGTAAACCCGGCGGTGGTCGATATTGGTGTCGGGATTTTTCATGCCCCACTTGTGCGGGTACTCGCTGAAATTCAGTCGCATGTCTTCGTGCAATTCACGTTGCAAGTCAATGCCTTGGGAGCGGAATGCCCGCACAATGACATCGGCACATACGCCCGTGGCTTCTGGCACGTCACCGCCGGGGTATTTCAGGTTGACGTAAGTAGGGTCATACGAACGGGTAACTTCTACCTGTTGGAACACCGAATCCAGCAATTTTTCCACATGCTTAGGGGGGATGGGGGTAAGTACCGGCGGTAGTTCGGGCGGTATGACCGGGGGCACAGGTATGACTGTGACCGGCGGGACAGGCGGCAGCAATAAAACGCCGGTACGCCCAATCCCCAATAAAATACAGGAACAGGATCAGCAAGAATAACCAAACTAAACGCCGCATCATGAGCTTATACCGTCACAATAATGCGCTGGTTTTCGAGGCTGACCGGGTAGGTTTTCAGCGGAATTTCAGCCGGTTCAGCCATCGGTTCACCGGTTTTGACGCTGAATTCAGCGCCATGCAGCGAGCAATGTACCCGGTCACCGTGCAGGCAGCCGAGGTAGAGCGAGGAATCTTCGTGGGTACACATGTCATCCACCGCGTAAAATTCGCCCGCGACATTGCAGATGAGGATGCGTTTGCCATTGCCCGCTTCCACACGTTTCATCTTTCCGGGTTTGATTTCGTTTATACTGCCAGCATCGAGTCGGGAGTTGTTCATGAGTGTAGCTAACCAAAAAGTGTGGATTATGGGCTGTGGCGACATTGGTCGCCGTGTGGCACGGTTATACCAAAACGAGGGAACCAAGGCTATAGGCTGGGTACGCAGTGAGGAATCCTTGCAACTTGGGGCTGGAACAAGGCTTGGCCATGCGCAAGGGTGATGTGGATCGCGGCAGTTTTTTCTCGATTTTCGCGCTGGATGAAGCCTTGGTGTATTGGTTCATGCCGCCCCAACCTAGCGGGGAAACCGATGACCGGATACGGCGCTTCCTCAAAGGTGTCGATGCTGCCCCCAAACGGGTGGTGTTGATCAGCACCACGGGCGTGTACGGCGATTGCGCCGGGCGTTGGATAGATGAATCCGAACCGCTCAAACCCGTTGCCGACCGCGCCAAACGCCGTGCCGATGCCGAAAATACCGTGCAGGAATGGGCAGCACGTTTCGGTGGCGAAAGCGTGATTTTGCGCGTTCCCGGCATTTATGCCCCCGACCGCTTGCCGCTGGAACGCCTGAAACGCGGCGAACCCGTGTTGCGTGAGGACGAAGCACCGTGGACAAACCGCATCCATGCTGACGATCTGGCGATGGTGTGCAAACGGGCAATGGAAGCTGCCCCGGCAGGTTCCATTTACAATGCTACGGACGGGCATCCTTCCACCATGACCGATTATTTCAATCAGGTGGCGGATTACGCCGGGTTGCCACGCCCGCCGCAAATCAGCATGGCAGAGGCGCAAACCGCCATGAGCGCGGGAATGCTGTCGTATTTGCAGGAATCGCGCCGCATCCGCAATGATAAACTATTGACTGAATTAGGTATCCAGTTACAGTACCCGTCCTTGACCGCTGGTCTGGGCATGTTGAAAGGATAAGCACAGTGATTGATTACGCAAAATGACGATGAAGAAGACGATTACATCAGCCGCAGCCACTTCAAGCGTGAAGCCGAAGCCGCGCAAGCGTTGGGCGAACGCCTGATTACCCTACGCAAAGAGCAGCTTGACCAGTTGGATTTATCCGAAAAGCTCTACGACTCGATCCTGCTGGCACAACGCTTGACCGCTAATGGCGCGATACGGCGCCAACGCCAATTCATCGGCAAGTTGATGCGCACCGAAATACTCGAACCGATCGAAGCCAAACTGGCGGAATGGGATCGTGGCGGCAAAGCCGAAACCGCACGCTTGCACCGGCTGGAACGCTGGCGTGATCGCTTGCTGGCGATGAAAAGGCATGCTGAGCGAGTGGATGACAGAATACCCCAACACCGATGTGCAGCGGGTGCGCAGCCTGATCCGCAATGCGCACAAGGAAAAAGAGCTGAACAAGCCACCCAAAAGCAGCCGCGAATTGTTCAAGGTGCTGCGGGAGATGGGGGAACCTCTGGAGTGAGGGCTTCAGTCGTATTCGGTATCTTTCCAGATACGCAGCACCGCGAACACGTCTTCCGGGGTATGGGTTTCGCGCCCCGCAATTTCTTCGGCTTTGGCGATGACTTCGGGGATGTGGGTGCGCAGGAACGGGTTGGTGTCAAACTCGCGCCCCAGTTCAAACGGCACGGTGGGGTGGCCTGAATCCAGCAATTCCCAGCATTCTTCCATACGGGCATCCAGCGCGGCATTGTCGGGTTCCACCCATTTGGCGAAACCGATGTTATCCACCGTGTATTCGTGGGTGCAATACACCATTGTGTCCGTTGGGAGGGTGGCAATGCGTTGCAGCGAATGGTACAAATCTTCCATCGTGCCATCGAATACCCGCCCACAACCGTTGCCAAATAAGGTGTCGCCGCAGAACAGGCTGCCTTCGCCGTAATAGACGATATGCCCGGCGGTATGCCCCGGCAATTCCATCACGCTGAAACTTAAGCCCGAGTGATTCCAGATTGACTTGTTGGCCTTCACCCAGCGGCTGGCTGATGATGGGGAATGCGTTCATTGGCAGGGCCGTATACCGGCAAGCCGGGGTAGGCTTCCAGCAATTTGCTCAATGCCGCCCACATGGTCGCGGTGATGGTGGGTGATCAGGATGGCAACAGGCTGCATCTCGCGGCGTTGAAGTGCCTCAATGACGGGCGCGGCATCACCGGGGTCAACAATCGCGGCTTGTTGAGCTGCCTCATTGCTAATCAGCCAGATATAATTGTCGGTAAAAGCGGGTACTGGTGATCACTTGCATCATAATGGGACACCTCACTCATGGTTCCTGCATTTCGACTATAATGCACTACCTTCCTATAATTGCATATTTATCAGCAAATCGGGCGGATTTTCAGATGAACATACGTACAGGTCAGCTTTACATCGTTTCAGCACCTTCTGGTGCGGGCAAATCCAGCTTGCTGAATGCCTTGCGCGGGCGCGTTGGCAGATGTGGTGGTATCGGTTTCACACACCACCCGTCAGCCGCGCCCCGGCGAGCAGGATGGCGTACATTACCACTTTCACCCCGGTGGAAATCTTCCGTCAGCAAGTGGCAGATGGCAACTTCCTCGAATACGCACAGGTGTTCGACAACTATTACGGCACGTCGCGCTTGTCGGTGAATGCGTTGCTGGAATTGGGCAAGGATGTGATCCTCGAAATCGACTGGCAAGGGGCGCAACAAGTACGCGAAAGCGCGGCGGCTGTCACCAGCATTTTCATCCTGCCCCCCAGCATTGCAGCCTTGAGCGAACGCTTGCACGGGCGCGGGCAGGATAGCGAGGAAACCATCCAGCGGCGGATGCGGGATGCGCAAAGCGAAATGTCGCATTACCCCGAATACGATTACCTGATTATCAACGACGATTTTGCAACCGCACTGGAAGAACTGGCCTGCATTTTCCGCAGTGAACGCCTGAAACGGGCGCGGCAAATCCGCCAGCACAAGGCGTTGCTGGATGCGTTGGTCGGCTGATGGGCTTTAACGTCGTCAAATTTTCGCGCCGCTGGCTGACCTTTCTGCCGGATAGCGCGACGGCTGGAACTTTACCCGCCGTGGTGGATGATGCGCATCAAGGTGCTGGCGCTGGAAAACCAGTGGCGGCATATCCGCATCCGCCTGCCGTTGACGTGGATTTCGCGCAATATGGGCGGCAGCATGTTTGGCGGCTTTCAGGCATCACTGGCTGACCCGATTGCACCGCTGGCGTGCGCGAAAGTGTTCCCCGACTACCATGTGTGGACGCGGCATTTGAGTGTGGATTTTGTGCGCCCCGGCATTACCGACATGGAATTGCGTTTTGATTTCCCGCCGGAAAAAGAGGCCGAAATCCGTGCGGAACTGGCGCGGCGCGGGCGCAGCACCCCCAGTTTCGAGTATGGCTTGTACGACAGCCACGGGCGGCTGTGTACCAAAGTAGTATGCGTGGTGGCCATACGTCCGCCGGGTATTTATCCCAAGTCGGTTCGAACGTAGGGGCGTATTGCATACGCCCTCTTCAGGCACTAGCCGGAACGTCCCCGTGGCTGCGGGCGTTTGCCTGCCCCGCTAGGACGGTCGGGACGGGCGGAAGTGGTGGTACGGCGCGAAGCAGGATGAGTCCCGCCAATCGCCGTGCGGCTGCTGTCACCGTTTTGTCCTGGCCTTGCACCTCAGAACTGCGTTCCGGGCGTTCTGCCTTGAAATCCGAACCATCTTCAAAGGCCATGTTCACCAAGCCGTACAGTTTGCGCAGTTCGCGCACTTCCAGCTCTTTGTGATGCCCACTGCGCAAGTAACGTGGCAGTTCGATATTGCCGTAGCGCACCCGGATCAGGCGGCTGATTTTCACGCCTTGCGATTCCCACAAGCGGCGCACTTCGCGGTTGCGGCCTTCTGCCAGCACGACGTGATACCAGTGGTTCGCACCTTCACCGCCTGCGTCTTTGATGCGCATGAAATTGGCTTTGCCGTCTTCCAGTTCCACGCCTTCCTGCAAGCGGATCAGCATTTCATTGTTGACTTCGCCCAGCACCCGGCAAGCGTATTCGCGCTCAATTTCGGAAGACGGGTGCATCAGTTTGTTGGCAAGTTCGCCATCGGTGGTGAACAGCAACAAGCCGTCGGTATTGATGTCGAGACGCCCGACCATGATCCAGCGTCCGGCGCGGATTTTGGGCAAGGTGTCGAAGACGGTGGGGCGACCTTCGGGGTCACTTAGGGTGCACACTTCGCCAGCAGGCTTGTGGTACATCAGCACTTTGGGGTGGCATTGCAGGCGTGAACTCAGGTGCAGGCGTTGCCCGCGCAAGGTTACTTGGTCATTTTCGTCGATGGCTTGCCCGGAGTCGGCACGTTGCCCATTGACGAGAATTTCACCGGCATTGACCATGCGCTCAATTTCACGGCGTGAGCCGTAACCGGCGCGGGAGAGGAGTTTCTGGATGCGTTCTTTCATGGGCGGTATGGTATCACAAAGAATTACCGCTGTTTGCGGTTGGTGTGGTCAATATCAGGATTGTAACTGAACGCGGCAACATCGCGTTCTGCCTCGGCTTGCGTCACCACGCTGGGGGCGAGTTCGCGTAATTGGTTGAGCAGCCAAGCGTAATCACGGTTGTCCGGTTTTACACCCAGCAATAGGGTGGTTTCGAGTGCTTCGGCGGCAAACAGTAGCCGGTATTGGGCGTATTGGTTGTAAATCAGCGCCTCATTCCATGTATTGAGTCAGGTCGTTGACTTCTTCGCGCAAGTCGGTGTTGACCTTTTGGTATGCCACCATGTAGGCGAGTTTTTTGCGGATTTTGGTTTCTTCTTGCTGAAGCAGGTTTAGGTCGGTCAGGACGCTATTTTCTTGTTTGAGGGTGAGTGCGTCGATCAGGGTTTGGCGGTTTTGGTCGCTATAGGGTTGGAAAACCGCGCTGGGGGCTTGCCCTTTTTTGGGCTTGGGGAGTTTGGCGGCTTTCAGCAGTTCATCCGCCTCTTGCAGGTGTTTGCGGATGGCATCCGCTTCTTCTAGCTGGAATTCACGGCTGTCACCTAGCCCATCTTGAATGCGCTTTTGCAGGCGCTGGGCTTCGGCGTCAAACATTTTGAGTACGTAATGGTCTTCGCCGGTATTGCGGTACAGCCAGAATTCGCGGCGGCTGCGGTCAATCACCCGATAAGCTTGGTCTAATTGCTTGCTTTGTTCCCAGCGGATGTCGATGATTTTTTGCAGGAAGGGGCGTTGTTCCGGCATGTCTTCCCCCCACTGGCGCACATTTTCAAAAAAGGTGTTCAGGTCTGTCCAGTTGGGTGATCATTTGCTGGCGTAGGCCGTACATCTCCGGGTATTTAGTGCTTTCGTAACTGTCCAGATCTTGTTCTGTTTGGGGTTTTTGGGCATTTTCCCCGTTGCTGTCGCTGGGTGGGGTGGGTTGGCTTAGCACCTTTTTTCCACAAGTAATTCAAGGTGGCGACCAGCACCACGCCGACGAAGGCAATCATGATGAGCAGCCGGGTATCCGGTGGCAGGTTAAATGTGCCTAGAAAACGGCTCAACCAGCGGGTAAACAGGATGATGCCTGCCGCTGCTGCCAGCCAAAGTAGGAATAAGACTAGACCGTGGGAATCCAGCATGTGTTCGGGGTCGCTTTGCGTGTGGGTTGAAAGGGGTTAGGCTGGATTGTAGCAGAAAAATTTGAAACATTAGTGCTTGACAAGATTCCCCCAAAACGCTGTAATAGCGCCCTTGTTGGCCGGGTAGCTCAGTTGGTAGAGCAGGGGATTGAAAATCCCCGTGTCGGCGGTTCGATTCCGTCCCCGGCCACCACTTAATTCACGATTACCCCCTTTAAGCCCGCTGATTAGTGGGCTTTCCTTTTGGTGTATAATCCCCGCATTACATACCGAAGGAGTCCCTCATGTCCCAACCTACCAAGCTGGAACTAGTCAGTTTCAAAGTCTGCCCCTTTGTACAGCGTTCTGTGATTGCCTTGCATGAAAAAGGCGTCGATTTCACCCTGACCCACATCAACCCGCATGAGCCACCCGATTGGTTCAAAGCCATTTCCCCCTTGGGCAAAGTGCCGGTATTGCTGGTGGATGGCACGCCGCTGTTTGAATCGGCGGTGATCCTCGAATACTTGGATGAAGTCTATCCGCCATCATTGCACCCCGCTGACCCGTTGGAAAAAGCGCGGCATCGTGCTTGGGTCGAATTCTGTTCCGAACTGCTCACCCGCCACTACCGGATGACGACGGTGAAAGATGAGGCAGGCTTCAACGAAGCCCGCGATTCCTTGCAGCAGGGTTTGCAGCGTTTGGATACCGTATTGGCAGCGGAAGCGCCGTATTTCGCCGGTCAGACATTCCACTTGGTGGATTGCGTGTATGCGCCGCTGTTCATGCGTCTGGCGCTATTGAAGCAAATCTTCGGTCTGGATCTGCAACTGAGTGCGCGGATGCAGGTGTGGAGCGATACGCTGCTGGCGCTGGAGTCGGTCAAAACCTCGGTGGTGGAAGATTTTGAGGCGGTGTTCATGAATTTCCTGACCATGCAGGGCGGTTTTATTCTGGGGAAATCGCCTTCAGGCAATTAATAACCGTTAGGCAATTTTTAGCGCCAGCCATAAGCCCATGAACAGGCAGGCCAGTACGAAGCTGAGCAATTGCGCCCGTGCAAGCTGCTTGACTGACATGCCCAGCTCGTCATGGAAGTGGTAGATGCTTTCCGCTGTCGGCAGGTGTTCGGTCAGCGAGGCCAACACCCGCCCCAGCAGCACCGAGAATAGCACTGACAGCACGAAGGTAATGATGGCGGTCACCAGAAAAATGCGTGGCAAGCCTTGCATATTGCCGGTCTGGAGTACGGTCAGGCAACCGCCGCCGAGGACGGTATTCAAGCCGATCAGCCATTTGCTCCAGTCTTTCAGGGCGCTGATCGCGTCCATTTGTGCGGGCTTTTCCATGTCAGTGTCCTCGCGTGTTTGCCTTTAGGAAAGGGTAGTACATTGAGGGGTGGTTTGGGGGAATTTTAGCAGTCCAGTTCCTGCCTGAGTGCTTGTAATAAGCGCAGGTGTTGTTGGGTCAGATGGGTTTCTGTATGACGGGGCAACATGGCTCGAAGTAGTGGTGCATACAATCCTATTGCGATTTCTTGATCCAGAATACGGGTAATCATGGTTAGAGTGGTAGGGCTAGCAATTGCCGTAATGTCCCGCCCAAGCAGATGTGCTGAAGCTGTTTCAATATCCTCAAACAAGTCGATATGAGCATTTTCCAGATGGCTTTGGTTGCCCATGTCGATGTAGTAATAGAGCAAATACTGAAAATCCTCAGCATCCTTACTGGATTCGTGTTTGCGGGCATCCCAAGCCAGTAGTTTCAGCAGGGCAATGCTTGCCGGTGTGGCAACGGGCATATCCAGTGGTTCAGGTGACTCTGCTAAACGTATGATTCGCGCTGCTTTCAACACATCCGCTAGCCCCAGCACCGACATTTCGATGGTATGGTCGGGAGGCCATGAGATTTGCGATGTGCCTTTCTCGACACCGCCGTATGGTAGCAGATCAATTGCCAGATACCCCTTGAAAATCAGCCGTTGCACCATGCGGTCAGGCTTGAACGTCTTATGGGTCAGCAGGCTGGTTCGCAATTCTTCAAACCTGTTCCAGCCGGTGATTTCCAGCGCAAGGTCAACGTCACGGGTGGCACGTTGTGATGCCAAACCATAAGCCATCAGCCAGAAATCACGGGCGGCTGCGCCAATCACAACATAAGGAATGTGCAATGCTTGCGCCGTTTGTTGGATCAGGCGTAGGGCATCCACCCAGTCCGGGTCAATCCGGCCTGAAAGATGGGGCAAGGTATTGTTCATGGATGAGTTTTGCGGTTTCAAGGTTGCGGGCGTTGGCGGAGGCGATCAGGTCAGCATACACCAATAGTGCGGGAGCAAGAACAGGGATTATCGTTGCTCTGGAAGTGCCAGAATTGTTCCAGAATCTCGACATTGGCTTGATCTGGCAGGCTTGGTTTCAGGCTGTTCAGCAGGATGAGGCGGTTGGGTTTGTCCCGTGTATACAGGGTGGCGACAGCGGGTTTCAGGTAGCGGGTTAGCTGGTCTGCGGCTATTTCCCCGCTCCAGCAGGCATTGAATTTACCCAAATCCACGTTTTCCCACCAGTTTTCATGCAGGGCTTTGTATTGCCCGATGACGAGTTTGGGGCGTAGCTTTTCGGCGTACGCAGCTACCCAACGGTTTAGCAGTGCAGCAGTGTTGTGCAATTGGCGCTGCCCGTTGGCGTTCTGCACCAGATAAGTTTGTGCTTGCAAATCATTCATGATCAGAGCCGACTGCGCCCAGCGAAATGCCTGCTGTTTGGCTGAGCTCCCGGTAATTGGCATTCACCAGATCAGGTTTGCAGAGCAGTGCAAAGAGCAGTTTCAAGCCAGTTGGCTGAAAAGCGCGGTTTACCTTGGCAGTGGATGGCGTTGTTTCCGGTTTGTTGCCAGTGATGTAGATGAATAGCGGCGGCTGATTAATGTAGGCATTGCCAGCGGCGTCGATAAAGTTGCTGCCTTGGTTTTTGAGCTGTTCTGCCAGTTTTGGGTTGGCGTAGTCTGTTGCCAGCAGGGCGGGGATATTCTTCGTGTGGTAGGGTTCGAGTGCGAGATAGGCTTTGGCACTGGTCAGGTGGCGCTTGGTTTCGACAGCAAATTCCAGCGGCTTGCCATCCAGTTCAAGGTTTAATAACGCGTCCGCCCTGAGTTCTGGATAGTCGGGGTGTTGCGACATCAGTTTGTAGCGAAACCGGGATGCCAGTAGTTTGTTGCAGCTTGTCGCCTGCTTGTGCAGGATGGTTTGGGGGTGCATAGGCGATTACTGTGTCACGCTAATGTCCATTAATCTAGCTACATTCAATAAAAATGAACAACTTAAAAATAATGAACAAAAAAGCCGCCCATTCGGGCGGCTTTCTTCTTAGCCCCTCGCCCGCTACGCGGGAGAGGGTGGGGTGAGGGTCTCTTTAAAAGAACAACGCCACCTTAGCCTCTGCCCGGTACTTATGCAGCAACGGCTCAGTATACCCATTCGGCTGCTCGCGCCCTTTGAACACCAGATCACAAGCCGCCTTGAACGCCACACTCTTGTCAAAGTTGCCGCTCATCTTGGTGTAAGTCGGGTCACCTTCATTCTGCGCATCGACCTTCGCCGCCATGCGCTTGAAGGCTTCCATGACTTGCTCTTCGGTGCAAATGCCATGATGCAACCAGTTCGCCATGTGCTGGCTGGAAATGCGCAAGGTAGCGCGGTCTTCCATCAAGCCTACGTCATTCACGTCTGGCACTTTGGAACAGCCGACGCCCTGATTGACCCAGCGCACCACGTAGCCGAGGATGCCTTGCGCATTGTTGTCCAGTTCCTGCTGGATTTCTGCCGCACTCCAGTTCGGGTTGGCTGGCGACCGGAATGGTGAGGATGTCGTCGATATTGGCAGCGGGCGGCTTTCAGCTCTTCCTGACGCGCGAACACGTTGACCTTGTGGTAATGCATTGCGTGCAAGGCCGCTGCGGTTGGCGATGGAACCCATGCAGTGTTGGCACCTGCCAGCGGATGCCCGATTTTGGTTGCCAGCATTTCTGCCATCCGGTCCGGCATTGCCCACATGCCTTTGCCGATCTGTGCATGACCGGGCAAGCCGCATTCGAGGCCGATGTCCACGTTCCAGTCTTCGTAAGCCTTGATCCACGCGGCGGTTTTCATGTCGCCTTGCGGATCATTGGGCCTGCTTCCATCGAAGTGTGCATTTCGTCGCCGGTACGGTCAAGGAAGCCGGTATTGATGAAGACGACGCGCTCTTTGGCGGCGCGGATGCATTCTTTCAGGTTGACGGTGGTGCGACGCTCTTCGTCCATGATGCCGACTTTGACGGTATTGCGTGGCAAGTTGAGGGCGTCTTCAATGCGCCCGAACAATTCGTTGGTGAACGCCACTTCTTCCGGGCCGTGCATTTTGGGTTTGACGATGTAAACCGAGCCGGTGCGCGAATTGGCAAGCTGGGCGCTACCATTGAGGTTGTGGATGGCAATCATTGAGGTCATGTAGCCATCCATGATGCCTTCGGGGATTTCGTTACCGTCTCCGTCCAGAATCGCCGGGTTGGTCATCAGGTGGCCGACGTTGCGGATGAACAGCAAGCTGCGACCCGGCAGGCTGAGTGTGCCGCCCTCCGCTGCGGTGTATTCGCGGTCAGGGTTCATGGCACGGGTGAAGGTTTTGCCACCTTTGCTCACTTGTTCGGTCAGGTCGCCTTTCATCAGGCCGAGCCAGTTGCTGTAAATCAGGACTTTGTCTACGTCATCCACCGCCGCTACCGAGTCTTCGCAGTCCATGATGGTGGTGAGTGCCGCTTCCATCAGGATGTCGTTGACCCCGGCGCTGTCATTTTTGCCGATCATGCCGTTGCGGTCGATCTGGATTTCAAAGTGCAAGCCGTTGTTGCACAGCAGGATGGCGGAAGGCGCTTCCGGGTCACCTTTGTAGCCGACGAACTGGTCGTTGTCACGCAAGCCGATGACGGAGCCGCCGATCATATCCACCACCAGCAAGCCGCTATCCACCCGGTAGCCACTGGCATTGTGGTGGGAGAGGAACGACAGCGGTGCAGCTTCGTCGAGGAAATTGCGGGCAAAGTCGATGACTTTCTTGCCACGTACCGGGTTGTAGGCTTTGCCTGCTTCTGCACCATCAGCGGCAGGAATCGCATCCGTGCCGTAGAGCGCGTCGTACAGGCTGCCCCAACGGGCATTGGCGGCATTCAGGGCGAAACGCGCATTCATCACCGGCACAACCAGTTGGGCACCTGCGGTGCTGGTGATTTCCGCATCCACATTCGCGGTAGTCACGTTGAAGGCTTCCCCTTCCGGTAGCAGGTAGCCGATGGTTTGCAGGAATGCTTTGTACGCGGCGAAATCAAACTTGCCCTTGTTAGCAATATGCCATGCATCAAGCTGTGCTTGGATGGCGTCACGTTTAGCCAGCAGTTCCCGGTTGCGGGGCGCAAGATCGTTGACGATAGTTGCTAACCCTGCCCAGAAATCTGCTGGGCTTACACCCGTACCCGGCAATGCTTGGTTGTTAACGAAATCATGTAACAGTGTTGACACTTGCAAGCCGCTAACCTGAATTCTGTTGCCCATTAGTCACGATCCTCTAAAATATAAACGAAATTGTCGACATTATCCGGTTATAACCCAATATGGGCGGCGGCAAAAATTGGAATTATTAATGATAAGGATTAAGGCGGGTAGTTTCGGCTGTCGGGCTGTTTCTTATATACTTTCAGCTATGTCCAGAACCTATCAATTACCGTTCCTACATCGTCTTGCCCAACTGGCGGCAATCAGCGTGATGCTGGTTGGCGTAGTGGTGTTGTTTGGCTGGGCAAACGCGCTGCCCGCTTTGTATCGGGTGGCAGCAGATTTGCCGCCGATGACGCCCAGCAGTGCTTTTTCCTTCATTTTTGTGGGGGCTGCACTGCTGTTGTTGCAGCCGGAGAATCCCTCTGCCTTCCGCTTGATGCTAGGGCAAGTGTTGGCAGTGGGGGGATTTCTGTTGGGTCTGCTGACGCTGTTGGGTTATCTGTATGCAATCCCCGCTTGGCTACTGGAACAGGCATTGCGTTTTTTGGGCTTGTTCGGGCTGTCGCCGCTGCAGGATTCTCCCCAGACGGCGGCGGCTTTTACGCTTACGTGTGTGGGGCTGTTTTTCCTTAGCCTCGACCGCCCCAAACTGGTCAATGTGGCGCAATGGTCGGCGTTGCTTAGCGTGATGGCCTTGGTGGTGGTGTTTTTTGGTTATGCCCATCAAGAGGACATGTTTTATGTCTTTACCGGCGAAGTGGGCATGGCGTTGCATACCGCGACGGCGTTTGCGCTGGTGGGCTGGGGGATAGTGCTGGCAAAAGTGGAGCAAGGCTTTTTCAGCATTATGGCTAGCGACGGGGCAGGGGGCATAGTGGTGCGGCGCGTCATGTTCCTGATGGGGCTAATGCCGCCATTGTTGGGCTGGTTGCCGGTGTTGCTGGTGTCTAGCTGGCTGACCCCGACCGAAGTGGAATCCCTGCTGGCGGCCTTGATGGTACTCATCATTGTCATCATTGTGATCCGCCTAGCTTACCGCTTGGATCATGAGGAAGGTTTGCGCGAACGGGCGCAGGATGAGGCGCGTCAGCATCAGTCCGACCTTGCCCATGTGGTGCGTCTGAATACGATGGGCGAAATGGCGTCTGGCATTGCGCACGAACTCAACCAGCCGCTCGCAGCGGTAGCAAACTATGCAAGCGCCTGCCAACGCCTGATCCAGTCGGGGGAGGGGCCGCAGCGTTTGCAGGAACCATTGGCAGCGATCCACAAACAAGCGATGCGTGCGTCGGAAATTATCCGCCGTTTGCGCACACTGGTACGCAAGCAACAGCCGCAAAAAGTCAGCGCGTGTTTGGAGCAGGTTATCCATGAAGCGTTGATGCTGACCAAAACGAGTGTCAATAAACACCATATTCCGCTGTTGCTGGAGTTGGATGATGCCGTGCCGGACATCCACATCGACATTATCCAGATTCAGCAAGTTATCCTGAACATTGTGCAAAACGCCATTGACGCGATGGGCGAAACGGAAGTTTACCGCCGTCAGGTCTTGGTGCGCAGTTACCTCAACCCGCAAGGGCTGGTGCAGGTAGACATTTCTGATACGGGGCCTGGGATGGATGCAGAACTCAAGTCGCGGGTGTTTGATGCGTTTGTCACCACCAAAGGCAGTGGCGGTATGGGGATTGGCTTATCACTGTGCCGCTCGATTATCGAGGCACATGG
The DNA here is from genome assembly GCA_963818325.1 of uncultured Gammaproteobacteria bacterium. Taxonomy (GTDB): domain Bacteria; phylum Pseudomonadota; class Gammaproteobacteria; order Thiotrichales; family Thiotrichaceae; genus Thiothrix. The sequence goes on from CAWFRV010000022.1 coordinate 86,166, forward strand.
CGGAAATTTGTGGGTGGAATCAGCACCGGGGCAGGGTGCAACGTTTTCGTTCACCCTGCCGGTTAACTAAGCTTAAGCTTTAATGAAAGGCAGTTTCTTCAGAACCATTGCTGCTGGGCAGAAGCCAGTGAAAGCGGATTGGATCAGGTTGACAGCAATAAATACCATCAACCAGAAACCTACAGCCTCGGAGACCGTCGCACCCAGAATCAGGGCGACTAAGATCATGATGCCTGCGAAAACTTGTATTGCGTTACTGAGAGTCATTGTGTATTCCTTATTGGTTTATCAGGTGGTTAAATTGACGTATTTTGTGAGCGTCAAGTGTATTAGAGTTTGTTAATAAACACAATTGACCCATCTCAATGCAGCGTCACCGTTTGTCCGGGATGATGCCCCTTTGGTGTATCACAGGCGTAAATCATGATGATGTCTTTCAAACACTGGCTGATGGCTGGCAGCTTGGGCGTATTGCTGGGGGCGTTTGGCATGAAGCTTTGGTATGGGCAGCAATATCCGGGGCGTCCGTTGTTTGTCGAAATCGTCAATATGCGTGAGGAAACCATTCCACTGCTCAAGATTGAACATGGCAATGACCTTAGTCAGGAAAAAATCCTGCTGACCCAGTTGCAGGCAGGCGAATCCCGTATGATTACCCTGAACCATGAGCCGGGCAGGGGTTATAGTCTGGAAGCGCAATTGCCGGGAGGCAAAAAGGTGGAGGCTTGCGTGGGCAAGCTGTCGGATCGTTGGGTAAACCGGGTTATCATCACGACTAATGGTATTTTCAGCAAGGATTGAACCTGATCTAGGGTCATTTCTTGTACAAGGTATCCTGCCACACCAGCCCAACACTGACCCGATCATCGGTTTCCGTCAGTGTATTATCTTGGGTATACGCCACCCGTGCGCCCACTTTTTTGTTGATTTGCCAATTCACTTGCACAGTTTCGCGTTTGGGGTTGGCATCGGTAATCAGCTTGGCTTCATCGGCTAACACTTGTGCGCCATTGCCGCTAAGGTTGTTTTCCAGCGACAGTTTTTCCAGCCGGTAACTGAGTTTTAACTTGCGCCACTCCACGCTGGGGGTCACGGCATAGGCCAGATGATCGCTGTCATAACTGGCTTTGCGGGTGGTATCCGCCAGCGTACCGCTGGATTGTGCTTGTGCGGCTTCGTAACGTAAACCTGCCTTGATGCCGTGTTTTTCCGGGGCGGATAGCGCAAACCAAGTGCCTGCCATGCGGGTGTCGCCGCTGAACTGCACATCCGTCAGGGTAACGCCGCTGGGCGTGTGGGAATGGTCGGTGGAAAAATAGCGGTCATCGCTACGTTTAGCTGCATTCGCCTGCATCGCCCATGCGCCGCCGTTTAAATCCCAGCCTGCGCGTTCGTGGCTGAATTTGGCGTAAATATCCTGCGCCCCTTCGCCGCTGCTGGCAGGGAAAAAGTCACCGTTCCACACTTCGACCCCGACTTCGGTATTGGCAGTGGGATTGCCTGCGACGCGCACGCCCGTGTCATGAATGCTTCTGCCCCAGAACGCATCCGCCAGCAAGGTGCTTTCGGCAAAGGTGTCGGTGCTGGGGTGATGGTGCGCGGATGGCGTAAAGGCCGGTTCAAGCAAACCCGCGCTGACGGTAACGGGTTTGCGGCGTATTCGGCTGGTAATCGAGCGTCAGGTTTTCCAGTTCAACACTGGTCGAGCCGTCATTGTGTACCCCGGCTTTGGCACTGACGGTGGTGCGTTCGCCCAAACGGTGTGAACCCCACAGGATGGCATCGTCCAGCTTGCCGCCTTTTTCGACGGGCAAAGCGTGCCCGCCCATCATCACGCCGGGAATGCGCCACAGCCCGTCACTGTCTGCCGCGCCTTGCGAATGCCAAGTCATGCTGGCAGCCGCGCCGACTTCGGTGGTGGTGGTCGGATCAGGCGTGTGCTTGTGTTCGTCGGTGTGGGCGAATCCCGCCAAGGGTGATGCCAGTAAGGCGAAACTTGTAACAGTACGGAGCATGGCTTATTCCCAAGGGTTGGCAAAACGCGGGTTGCTGATGAAGTCGGTGTCGGTGAGGCTTTCCAGAAACGTGACCAGATCCTGTATTTCCTGTTCTGTCATGCCGATGGGGCGCACGAAACTGCTTTTGTTGGGGTTGAGCCGTCCGTCTCCGGCATTTGCGCCTGCGGTAATATTGCGCCCACCGGCATTGTAATGGCGTACCACTTCTTCGAGCGTGGTCATGCTGCCATCGTGCATATAGGGCGCGGTCAGGGCGATATTGCGCAAGGTCGGCGGACGGAAACGCCCCATGTCTTCCGGCTTGGCGGTAATTTCATAAATGCCTTGCCCACCTTCGGGGTAGCCACCTTTGCCGTCGGTGTTGTACAGACCATTGTTGAAAAACACCGTATCCGCAAAGGTCTGGGTGCGATCAAACGAAGATTGGGTGAAATTCATGCCATCATGGCAGTGGAAACACTCGGTTTTCTCGTCGAAAAACAAGCGCATTCCACGCAAAGCGGAATCTGATAAGGCGGTTGTATCGCCCGCTTCGTGCTTGTCAAACGGGCTGTTGAAACTGTTTAAACCACGCCCGAAACTCGCCAGTGCCTTGACCATATTGTCGAAATGGATCGGGCTGGCTTCCCCCGGAAACGCTTTGGCAAACAAGTCGGCGTAACGTGGTTCGGCTTTGAAACGTGCCAGCACCGCATCCTTATTGTCGTCGTTGATGCCCAGTTCCACCGGGAATTCGCCGAACATTGGCACGGGTGCTTGCTGTTCCAGCGACACCGTGGTGGGGTTGCCCCAGTTGACTGAGGCGTTGTAGGCAATGTTGACCAGTGCTTGCGAATTGCGCGGGTGCATCATCCCGGTTGAACCCAACGCCCGCGTGACACCATCCGAAAACGCTAGCGATTGGATATGGCAGGAAGCGCAGGCTTTCGTGCCATTCCCCGACAAGCGCGCTGGTCGTAGAACAGATGCTTGCCGAGTTGAAACTTCTCTTCCGTCAACGGGTTGGTGATGGGAACCACAGGCAGAGGATAACCTGCTGGAATGTTCCAGTTGAAATCACGGCTGGCGAAGGTTGTGCCATCGCCCGTATCAATGGTGGTGTGGCTGGTTTTTTGTGGGCAACCTGCCAACAAGGCAGCACAACCCAGAATCAGGGTTGCGCTGCCTGTTTTGCACAGAAGGGTAGTGCATGGCTCATCCGTTATTGGACACTGAAGGCTTGTTGCGTACCGGTGCTGCTGCTGAGTGCGTGTGGCAGACCAAGGTTGCTGAAAATAGCTGGGCAGTCTTTGTCATCCTGTGCGGACATACAGCCGATAGCACTGCCCGTGTCGATGTTGATGTTGGTGCCTGCGATCAGTTTGGCGTAATCCAACACGATGGTGCTGGTGGTTGTTCCGGTGACTTTCAAGCCATCCAGTTTGACGGTGGGGCGGTTGGGGCTGGTGCAGGTCACGACCGCGCCGGTAGTGGCATCGCCCGTACAGCCGGTGGAACCCAGATGCAGGTTGAAGGTTTTGGTGGTGGTGGTATCGAGTTTGGTGACCAATGCGGTTGGGTTCACATCCAAACGCATGAATTTGTGACCGGATTGCCACGCCCAGAACAGCCCGGAACGGTTGTAAGGTGCGCGGGAAGTGCTGGCGTTGTGGTGGTTAGCAGTTGAGGGCACACCGACGATAAATTCCACTCCCAGTAACGGTAGTAGGGTCTACGGCTGCCTTGATTTTGACTTCTTTGTTGGTGGTTTTAGCCGCGCCCGCACAGGCATCGGTTTTGTCTTGGAAGTCCAGCAACGCTACGCCGTATTGCGGGTCTTGGAAGCTGTTGTCATCCAGGGTTGCCGCAACGCTTTTGCCGTCGCTGGTTTTTAGGGTAATGCCGTGGACGTAGAAGGCAAAATCACTGACTTTACCACTGTCACCGGATGAACCCAGCCCGGTCAGGGTGGCATCACAACTGATGCTGGTTGTTCCGGCTTTTGCTGCGAAGGGGATAGTCAGGCTAGTGGTGGTGGCGGTTGTTGCTGCTGCGTAGTCGTGCTGGTGGTGTCACTGCTGCTAGAGCCGCCACCGCAGGCAGTCAGGAGTAAAGCGCCAGCCACTGCCAGCCCGGTTTTCAATGATGTTGTTTGGTTCATGCGTCTCACCCTTTGGTTTGATAAATGTCAATATTGATCGTGACGCTATAGAGCAAATGTCGTGCCAAATATTTTTTTGTTTTTTATCAAAAGGTTGGGGTTTTTAGTGGTGGTCTAATCGCGTGAAATGGCGCGGTTTGCTATGCCATTTCACACACCGGTAATGCGGCTACAACCCGCGCAGCCACTCAGGCCGTAACTGCACACTTCCCGGTTGGTGAATCGCCTGATCCACGGTCTGTAACAGCTTGGCTTTATCCTTGTTGAGCACCCCCTTGAGTACCAGATAGTTGGAAGCATGGTCGCTGCGGAAAATGGTTTTTTCCAGTTCCAGCGTTGCCAGCATCAGGCGGATTTCGCGGAACAGGTCGAGTTGTTCCAGTGTTTCGTATTGCCCGTTATAGCCTTGTTGTATGCGTTCCATGCTGTGGAATGTTACGACCAGTGTTGCCAGATAGTCGGGTTGGGCGGCGTTCATGAGGCGGGCGGAGTTGATGGCGTGCTGTTCGGAATAGCGTTTGCCGCCCATGCCGTTGAGGATCATGACCGAACTTTTCATGCCTGCCGCTTTGATTTTCTGTAAGGCGGCGAGCGAACTGGCGAAGGTTTCGCCTTTGTGGATGGCTGCCAGCACGGTGTCGTCGCCACTTTCGCAGCCGACATACATCAGCGATAAACCGAGTTGGCGTAGTTCTGCCAGTTCTTCCGCGCTTTTGTTGTGCAGATTACGCGGCAAGCAATAGGACGACACGCGCTGCACCGTGGGCAGGTAGTGCCGAATCGCCTGCATGATGGCGAGCAAGCGCCGGAACGATAGCGTCATCGCGTCGCCATCGGCTAGGAACACGCGGCGTATCGGCCAGCCTTGCGCGGCGGCGGTTTGTAATTCGCGCTCGATGTCGGCTTGCGCTTTGGGGCGGAAACGCTTTTGCGGCGCGGTGTACATCTCGCAAAAGGTGCAGTTGTTCCACGAGCAACCGTTGGTGACTTGCAGGATCAGCGATTCTGCTTCACTGGGCGGGCGGAATACGGGTTCGATGTAGGTGATGGTTTGCATGGGTGGATAGTACCGCTGATCGCTGGATATGGGAAATTCAGGTTCCATCAATCAGGGTTATGATCTACACTCGGTCAAATGATGTCAGGGTAAACTTTTCGCAACTTTTGGTGTGTAACGCTAGGGCGGTAGCGTCGTTTAGATGGGCGCTGGGCTTCCTGTCGTGTTTTTTCGGCAACTTACGTGGGCAATCCCGGAATAGGCGGAACGCTCGGCGAATCAGATGGGCTGCGTGTGTGTACCGATTGAACGTGGGCAGTCCATTCCGATATTCCTGAACGCTGCCTAATAAACTGTTGAACTAAACCGCTAAAGCGGTAGCCCACTGATTCCAAACGGATTTCATGTGATGAGCCACACTTTAAGTGTCCGATAGAGGACATTTACAGGAGAACCCATCATGAAAGTCAGCCCGTTACGCCAGCGGATGCTGGATGCCATGCAAATGCGTGGTTATTCCCCCAGAACCCATGACAGTTATGTGCAAGCTGTCCTTGACCTAAGCCACTATTACCACCGCCCACCGGACAAGATTTCGGCAGATGAGGTGCAGCAATGGTTGCTGTGGTTGTTAAAAGAGCGCCACGTTTCATCCTCCACCTGCCACCTGTATTTCAACGGGGTACGCTTCCTGTTTGTGACGGTGCTGGAGGATGCGGATTTTATGGCTTACCGCTTTGCCTTGCCCAAACGCCAGCAACGCTTACCTGATTTGCTATCACGGGCAGAGGTCAGTCAACTGGTGGCAGCTCCCGATAACCCGACCCACCGGCTGCTGTTGCTGAGCTGTTATGCCTGTGGGCTGCGAGTCAGTGAGTTGGTGAATATCCGGGTGCAGGACATTGATGGCAGCCGCCGTATCTTGCATGTGGTGCAGGGCAAGGGGCAAAAAGACCGTTACGTGCCGGTATCCGACACCTTGCTGGCACAATGGCGGGCTTACTGGCAGCGTTGTCACCCCAAAGAATGGCTATTTCCGGGGAAATACCCGGCTACCAGCAGTCGATGACCACACCCCAGAAGATCTACCTGCGTGCCAAGCGGCAAGTGGGCATCCGCAAGGAAGGCGGCATCCATAGCCTGCGCCATGCGTTTGCCACCCATGCGTTGCAGGCGGGGATGCCGATCCACCAGTTGCAGCAGGTGTTGGGGCATGAGCATGTCAGCACCACGATGCGCTATGCGCATTGGTTGCCGGAAACCCAACAGGGTGGGCAAACCATTGACCTGCTGGCGGGGCTGGATGCCGCCGCCGTATGTTACGCCTAGCCGAGGTGGTGCAGCGGTTCCAGCCGCACTTGCCACCGTTGCCACCGCCAGTGAACAAGGTGTGCCAACAACTGCTGGCGTGCCGCACCGCCGCCTTGGGCGGTTTCCAACTGCGCTGTGGGGAATGCGGGGAAGAGGTTGCGCTTTACCATGCCTGCCGCAACCGCCATTGCCCGCGTTGCCAGCAGCAGGCCAGCGAGCAGTGGCAGCAGCGTGAACTCGCCAATGTGGTGCCTGCACCATACTTCCATCTGGTGTTCACCCTGCCGCATGAGCTGAACGGTTGGGTCAGGTTGCACCCGGCGGTGGTTTACCACGCCCTGTTCCGCAGCGTGTGGGACACGCTCAACACGCTGGGGCATGACCGCAAACGCCTCAATGGGCAATTGGGGATGACGGCGGTGCTGCACACCTGGGGGCAGAACCTCGGCCAGCATGTCCACCTGCATTGCCTGATCCCCGGCGGGGCACTGGATGGTGCGCAACAGTGGCATCCGGCAAAAAGCACCTACCTGTTCCCGATCCGGGTGCTATCGCGCCTGTTCCGGGGCAAGCTGGTCAGCCGGTTGCGGGAAGCTGTCGAAGGCGGGCAATTACCGCGTGTCACCCACCCCGGCGAGGTCAAACAATTGCTAGGGCAACTGATGCGTAAGGACTGGGTGGTGTATGCCAAACCCTGCCTGCACAAGGCTGAAACGGTGGTGCAATACTTGGCACGTTATACCCGCAAGATTGCCATCAGTGAGTCCCGCCTGCTGGGCATCACGAGGAAACGGTCAGCTTCCGCTACCACGATTACCGTGATGGGCAGCAGAAAGTGATGACATTGGCGGGTGATGAGTTCCTGCGCCGCTTCCTGCAACACGTGTTGCCAGCGGGGTTCATGCGCATCCGCCATTACGGCTGGTTGGCGAATGCCTGCCGTGCCAAGACACTGCCGTTGGTGCGCGAAGCCATTGCCGCTGACACGCCTACAGCGTCAACGGTGGCAGCGCAACCGCTGGAAGCCATTGCCCGCTTTGACGGCATACCCTGCCCTTGCTGCAAAAACGGGATGATGCGGGTGCGTTACCCACTGCCGCCCCAGCGGCTGGAGTATGGCTGACGGTGCAACAGGCCAGTAGGTTTGCTTTGGGCAAGGGAAAAACAGGTAGCCCCGGACTGCCACCCACAGCCGTTGCGCCCGTTGGACAAGAGGCTCGAAACACCAGAACCCTGTGCTATGTTTGACCACAATCAGGGCGGTAACAAGCAGAAAGGCAATGGGTAGGTAACGGTTGGTGGGGAATCATCAGGCAACATGGACTGGCGGGGCGATAGGCAGAAAAAGCAATCCCCTTATAGATAAGGTGTCGGACTCCGTAGCACGCGGTTCCGTCCAACAAGGCATTTATGCCCAGTGCTGCCGCACACGGCATAAAATGCTTTAACGTT
>CAWFRV010000023.1:0-33290 GCA_963818325.1 uncultured Gammaproteobacteria bacterium
TTCCCCCGCAAGGGGTGAAGGGAGCAAGAGGGAAAATCTTATGTTACACTCGGTCTTTATCAAAATTGGTAAGACCAGAGTGCATGAAGAAGACCAGACTTTCCGACCAGATTGCCGAGCAACTCGAAACCATGATTGCCACGCAGGGACTCAAACACGGGGATCGTTTACCCGCTGAACGCCAATTGGCTGAACAATTGGAGGTGTCACGCCCATCGTTGCGTGAAGCCATCCAGAAATTGATCAGCAAGGGCTTGTTGGTCAGTCGTGCCGGTGGCGGGACATTTGTACAAAGCGCTCCCCCCAACCATTGTGCTGATCCGTTGGTAGCGCTGTTCCGCGATAACCCTGAATACCGTTTCGATGTGCTGGAAATCCGCCATGCAATGGATGGCAATGCCGCGTGGTTTGCCGCGTTGCGGGCGACGGAGGCTGACAAAGCCAATATCCGCGCACGCTTTGACGAAATGATTGCGCTGCATGGCAGCGAAGACCCGATGGATGAAGCGCACGCTGATGCGGCGTTTCACTTATCCATCGTCGAAGCCTCGCACAATCTGGTATTGCTGCATGTCATGCGCGGGCTGTTTGAACTGCTGCAAAACAGCATTTCGCACAATCTGGATAAGCTTTACACCATCCCACGGGTATTTGAGCCGCTCAAGGAGCAGCACCGTGAACTGATGGAGGCTGTGGTTGCCAGTGACCCGGAACGCGCTCGCAAGGCGGCGCAAGAACATCTGGCTTTTGTGGAAGATTCCCTCAAAGACATCGACGCTGACGAAGCCCGCAAGGTGCGTTCGCTGCGTCACCTAACACTCGTTGGCAGGTAGGCTCTAATGGCAACAAAACCCGATACCATCTACTTTTTTGGCACTTGCCTCGTCGACCTGATGTACCCGCAAGCGGGTGTGTCAGCGATGCAATTGATTCAACGTGCGGGGGTGAAAGTCATTTTCCCACCTGCGCAAACCTGTTGCGGACAACCCGCGTGGAACTCCGGCTACCGCGACGAAGCGCGTAGCGTGGCACGGGCGCAACTCGCGCTATTCCCCAAACCCATTCCTATCGTCGATTCCCTCCGGCTCGTGTGCGGGCATGATGAAAGTGCATTACCCCGAACTGTTCGCGGGGCAGCCGGACGAAGCGCAAGCGGTGGATGTTGCCAGCCGCGTGTACGAACTCACCGAATTCCTTGTCGATGTGTTGCACATTGAGCTGCACGATTTGGGCGAACCCGTGACAGTGGCGGTACACACGTCCTGTTCCGCCCGCCGCGAAATGGGCGTTGCCGACAAGATCGAATCGCTGCTGGGGCAACTCAGCAATGTGCAACGGGTGGAACACGCCCGCAAACCCGAATGCTGCGGTTTCGGCGGCACGTTTGCGGTGAAAGAACCGGAAATTTCCGCCGCAATGGTGCTGGATAAAGTTACCCATATCCGCAATACCGGCGTGGATCGTTTGATCAGTCAGGAATGCGGTTGCTTGATGAATATTGGCGGGGCAATGGCAAAGCAAGGCGATGCGATTCCGCACCAGCATATTGCCGAGTTTTTGTGGGAAAGAACCGGAGGGAACGCAGCATGAGCAGCGAATTCCGCAATACTGTCCGCGCTAACCTCGCCAAGCCCGAAGTTCGCGCCAATTTCTACCGCGCGATGGATGGCTTGATGACACGCCGCCTCGACCAATTCCCCGACAAAGTCGAACTGGAACGCTTGCGCACCCAAAGCATGGCAATCCGCGCCAATGCCCTGAGCAAATTGCCGGAATTGCTGGAAACCCTCGAAGCCAACCTGACCCGCAATGGCATTCAAGTGCATTGGGCTGAAACCACTGATCAAGCCAACCAGATCGTGTTGTCGATTTTGCAAAAGCACAACGCCAAGTCGATCATCAAAGGCAAGTCGATGGTGTCGGAAGAAATGGGCTTAAACCATTTCCTCGAAGCCTTGGGCATTGAAGCGTTGGAATCGGATTTGGGCGAATTCATTATCCAGCTCGATCACGAAACGCCGTCGCACATTATCATGCCCGCGATTCACAAAAACCGCATACAGATTGCCAAGCTGTTCCACGAAAAATTCCCCGACATTCCTTACACCGAAGACGTGGATGAATTGACGCAAATGGCTCGACGTATTTTGCGCGACAAGTTTTATGCCGCACCCGTGGGGCTTTCCGGCGTGAATTTCATGGTGGCAGAAACCGGTACGCTGTGTCTGGTGGAAAACGAAGGCAATGGGCGCATGTCGACCACCGCGCCGTCGGTGCATATCGCGGTCACGGGCATTGAAAAAGTGGTGGAAAGCCTGAGCGATGTGCCGCCGCTGTTGAGCATTTTGACGCGCTCGGCGACGGGGCAACCGATTACCACTTACTTCAATATGATTTCCAGCCCGCGCAAAGCGGGGGAAAAGGATGGCCCCGAAGAGGTGCATTTGGTGTTGCTGGATAATGGGCGTTCCAATATTTACAGCGATCCCGGAATTGCTGGCGACGTTGCGCTGCATTCGTTGCGGGGCGTGTATTAACCATTGTCCGGTGTACGTGCGCATTGGTGGGCACAGTTATGGCACGGTGTATCCGGGGCCAATTGGCTCGATTTTAGAGCCGCAAAAAGCCGGGTTGGATGTGCATGGCGAATTGGCGCAAGCCTCGACCTTGTGCGGCGCGTGTAGCGAAGTGTGCCCGGTACGCATTCCGATTCCCAGTATTCTCAACCGCTTGCGTTACGACGGGGTGCGCAAGGATACCGCCAATACCAACACCGTGGGTTCGGGCAAACGCCGTACCTTGAGCGAAGCAGCAACATGGAAAACCTGGTCGTGGGCGGCAACGCATCCGGCGATTTACCACGCCGGTTCGTCGCTGGCGACGCACTTCAAAGGCATGTTGCCGACCAATTTGGGCGCGTGGACGACGGTACGTAGTGCGCCAAAACTGGCGGAATCCACCTTGCACCAACAAGTAAAGAATCTGGGAGTCGACCATGAGTAATACTGCACGCGCTAATATTCTTGCTCGTTTGCGCCAAACTTCCCCATCTCCCGCTGCTGTAGGAGCCAGCCATGCTGGCGATTCTTCATTCCCGAAATCAGGGGAATCGCTTGCAGGGCAAGCTCTTACGATGTGGGATACGGCGGAACGGGTACGCCGTTTCACCGAACGCATGGTCGCAGTACGCGCCGAAGTACATCACGCCACACCCGAAACGTGGCTGGATGTGGTCAGTCAGGTGTGTGCCGCCAAGGGTTTAAACAACCTGTTGGTTTCGCCAGAAACCGTGCTGGGTAAACAGCTTCACGCGCAAGCCGAACGCTTTCCAGCTCTCAAAACCTACGACCAGCCGATTGAAAGCTGGAAACAGGAGCTGTTTTACGGCGTGGATGCGGCTTTCACGGGCACGTATGGCGGGATTGCGGAAACGGGAACGTTGATCGTGATGCCGACCGCGGATGAACCGCGTTTGATGTCGCTGGTTCCACCCGTGCATATTGCCGTGCTGGAAGTGGATAAGCTCTACACCACGTTTGCGGAAGCGGTGCAGGCGCAAGGCTGGGTGCAAGCGGGAATGCCGACGAATGCGTTGCTGATTTCGGGGCCGTCGAAGTCGGCGGATATTGAGCAGACGCTGGCGTATGGGGTGCATGGGCCGAAGGAGTTGGTGGTTATATTGGTGTGACAGATGCGCTACTATTGTGCGCATGAAACCCTTGCTCATCATCCTCTTGTGTGGTCTGTTGATCTTTTCAACGGCGAATACGCCAGCTATTGAGCAAGCGCCACCCTCCGCTGATATTGCTCTGAGCAAATCCGAACAAGCATGGCTAAAGCAACGCGAAGGTGCACCCCTACGCTATTGCTTCAGCCCCGTCTGGAAACCCTATGATTTCCTAGAGGATGGCAAGCACAAAGGCATTTTTGCCGACTACCTGCAACTCTTTTCGCAACGCCTGAATATTCCGTTGCAGCCGGTGGTGAGCAGTAGCTGGGCTGAAGCCCAGCAGTTTGCCCGCGAAGGCAAATGCGATTTGCTGTCCGGTGCAGTCAAAACACCCAGAGCGTGAAGCTTTTCTGGCCTTTACCACGCCTTACTTTCAAACCTCGAATGTGTTGCTAGCCAAATCCTGACAAGACCGTTCGTCCAGTCGATTGCGGATATTGCGGATCAGAAAATTGCCGTCCCCAGCAATAGTGCGATTGGGACACAGTTGCGTCAAGAATACCCCGACTACCACTTTCATCGGAGCGGAAATCGCCTGAGCTGTTGTTTAAAGGCGTCGAAAAGGGTGAGGCTTATGCTGGGGTTGCCTCCTTCGAGCACGGCTGCAAATCGTTGAGCAAGGGCTGTACAACCTAAAAATCATCGGCAAACTCGATGACACCTACCCCATTTCGATTGCGGTGCGCAACGATTCCCCGCAACTGTTCGGCATTATGCAAAAAGCCGTCGATTCACTGACGCAGGCCGACCACGATGCCATCAAGCGCAACTGGAATTCAGTCAACTGTGGTTGAAACGACGGATTATTCCTTGCTGTGGAAACTCGTCATCGGTGCAAGCCTGATTTTGCTGGGCAGTATTTACTGGAACCGCAAACTGACCCGTTTGAATACCGCACTCCAGCAAGCCAAGGAAGAAGCGGAACGCGCCAATCAAGCCAAAAGCGAGTTTCTGGCGAATATGAGCCATGAAATCCGTACCCCCATGAATGCGATGATCGGTTTGGGGTATCTGATGCAGCAAACCGACTCTCACGGAACAGCAAGCCGACTATTTAAACAAAATGCAGTCATCCTCGAAGATGTTGCTGGGCATTATCGACGACATTCTGGATGTGGCGAAAATCGAAGCGGGCAAGCTCGCCTTGCATTCCACCGCCTTCCGGCTCAGTAATGTGTTGCAGCAAATGACGTATTTGTTTGAAGAGCAGGCGCGGCAAAAAGGCTTGGGGTTTCAGATTCAAGTCGCCGAGGATGTGCCCACCTGTTTGGTTGGCGACCCGCAACGCCTTGCGCAGATTTTGCTGAATCTGGTGAGTAATGCCATCAAATTCACCGAAACGGGCGAGATTCGTATCAGCATTGCACGTTTAGCGCCTGTTGAGGGTAAATCCCGCTTGCAATTCAGCGTGGTAGACACTGGCATGGGCATTAGCGCGGCGCAACAGGCAAAGCTGTTTCAGCCGTTTTCACAGGCGGATAGTTCTTTGTCCCGACGGCACGGCGGCAGTGGTTTGGGGCTGGTGATTAGCCAATCACTGGCGCGGCTGATGGGCGGCAATATTACGCTGGAAAGCCAAGTGGGGCGGGGCAGCACGTTTATTTTCACCGCAGCATTCACGACCTGCATGGATACTGTGCCTGACAATCCTTCTGCCACGGCAGTCGCGGGAACCTTCAACACTGTGCAGGTTTTGCTGGTGGAAGATGATCCGCTGAACCAGATGGTGGCGGGTGAATTATTGAAGCAATTGGGCGTAACGGTCACGGTGGCGAATAACGGCATCGAAGCCCTTGAAGCGCTGGAGAAAACCGCTTTCCATTTGGTCTTTATGGATATTCAAATGCCGAAGATGGATGGCTATGAGGCGGTCAGGCTGATCCGCCAACAGCACGAATGGCATCATCTGCCCATTATCGCCATGACCGCCCACGCGATTTCCACGGAACGGGCAAGTGCATTGCGGCGGGGATGAACGATTATTTGACCAAACCCATCGACCCCGCCGGGTTGGCGGCGATGCTGTCGAAATGGGTGGTGGTTTAAGCTCTTGCCACCAAACTTGCCAAACATATCCATCCACTGCTTAAACACATCGGCATTCCCCACCACCCCCGGCTTGAAGAAAGTCATCGGGTCATAGCCTTCCACGCCTTCCTGCATTTTCTTCAGCATTTGTGCCATGACCTCTTGGTTGAATTCCTGCACATCCGGCAAGCCCATTACGCGGCGTAATTCTTCCGGGGTCATATCGACATTGACGGTGATATTCATGGTAGCTACTCCCTCTTGTTGCAATGCACCCATTTTGCCACATATCCATTGGTCAGGTTTATATAACCTATACTCTGGTGAACACTTGTAAAGGGAATGGGCAACAATGACTGAACCAGCAACCACAGAATCCCCTACTTGGCAGTCACGGCTACGGGCGATGGGGCAATATGGGCATAGCGTCATCATCAGCTCGCTCGACATTATGCGCCTGCTGACTGAACGCATCATGGGTTTCCTGCGCCTGTTCGCCACCTTAGGGCTATTGCTGATTGTGCTGTTCGTCGTTTACCAGTCGCTGCAAAGTGCCAAGCGGGTGCTGGTCAAACCGTTCGCCGTCCCGCAAAGCATGAGCGCCAGCCACACCGACGCGGGGCGGGTCATTGCCAACGCCCTCAAACAAGAATTGCTGGCAGCAGAACGTGACATTTACACCACCGTCAAACGCACCAGCCGCAATGGGCGCGTCAATATCGAAGCCGTCACTGGCAACAGCGAAGATTACCTGCTGGGTTCCAATATCAAACTGCCCGAAACCGGCATTTCCATCAATGATGTGGTGGAATTCATCGCCAGCATTTTCGGGCGGCGCAATATCACCGGCTCGGTCTATCAGGATCAAGGCAAACTGTTCCTGCAAGTGGAACTCGATGGGCGCATTTTCATTTTCGAGCGCGAACTCAAAGACCGTGACCCCAAAGCCCTGAACATGGATCTGCTCAGCGACATGCTACGCGAAAGCCGCACCCGGCTATTGAGCGTTGCCTCGGAAAGCCACAACCTGTATTACTACTGCACTGGCGAAGCCGACGCAGTGGAACACCCCGACGGCAAGCTGGGGCAATGGTTTGATTACTGCTCGCGCCTGCAAAGCAGCCAGATCACCCCGGAAACCCTCGACCAACTGCTGCGTGACCTGCACTCGGCACATGCCCAACAAATCGCTGACGACAATGACACCCTGAAACACATTCTCGGTCAAATCATCGGCAGTGCCTTGGATAAAACCCGCCTGCTGTGCCCCGATTACCCCACCACCAAGGTTTGCACAGCCCCACCGATGCCGGAAGTGGCACAAATTGCCTTGCGGATTCCTGAGCCGATGATAGCGCCTGCCGCCGCCCCAGCACCTTACCCGCCCTTGCCGGATGCCAGTGCCTTCAAGACAGACACCCTCACCATGCGCAGCATGATCCGCATTACCCCAGATCAGCCCAGCGCCCCGCTGATTGAATTGCCATCGGTCAAAGAATTGCAAGCCAAATGCGCTAACCGCCCCCCCGCCAAACCCGCCGAGATACTGGCTTCCAACCGCACCGAAAGCGATGCCACGCTGTTATTCAACAATAACCGCCCGATACAGGCGGTGGAACAATACGCGCTGGCTATCGACCAGAATTGTGGCAACGTGTTTGCGTGGGCGAATCTGGGCGTATTGCTGGTATCCGCCGAGCCGCCCTTGCACAGCGTTGAGGAAGCCCAACTCGCCTTGGAACAAGCGGTCAGCCTCAACGAGCGCATCGACTGGATTCAAAACAACCTGTGCATTGCCCGTGCTTGGGTTGCGCCGTTGGACAGCTTGGAAAGCATGATCAGCAATGACGCCTGTAGTGCCGCCCGCGCCCTCAACCCTGCCAACAAGGTGATCCTCGACAAACAGTTCTATCTGGCGGTGGCTGACCGTTATCTGGCAGAAGGGCAATATGACAGCGCCGCCACCACTTATAAAACAGCAGTCAGCGCGGATAGGAAGCGGGATTGCAACACCAGCAAAGTCATCGACAAACTGGCCTTGCTGGAAAAGGAGCATGGCGTGGCGGGAGCGCGGCAAGCAGCTTGCGAGATTTTGCAAGATGCCGTGCCATTACCGGGCGGGAAGATCAGCGCGTGTGAAGACAAGCTTGCGGCCTTCACGTGCCCGTGATTTTAATCCAACCCTTGGCTGCTCAAGTAGTCTTCGTAAGTGCCACGGTAATCGACAATCGTGCCATTGCCTTTCATGTCGAAAATGCGCGTTGCCAGTGAGCCAACGAATACCCGGTCATGCGACACGAACATCAGCGTGCCGTCGTAGCGATCCAAGCCGCCGTTGAGGGATTCGATGGATTCCATGTCCAAGTGGTTGGTGGGTTCGTCCATCAGCATGACGTTGGTGCGCGAGAGCATCATTTTGCCGAAAATCATCCGGCCTTTTTCACCACCCGACAGCACGCGCACCGGCTTTTTCACGGTGTCGCCGCCGAACAGCAAGCGCCCTAACGTGCCACGGTTTTGGGTTTCAGCGTCTTCACCTTCGTAGCCGCTTTTGCGCACGTAATCGGCCATCCAATCGGTGAGGCTGATGTCGCTTTTGAAATCGTCTTCGTGGTCTTGCTCGTAGCTGGAAATACGGACTTTTTCAGCCCACTTGATGCTGCCTTTTTGCGGCTGCAATTTGCCTTCGAGCAGTTTGAGCAGGGTGGTTTTACCCACGCCGTTTTCGCCGATGATGCCGACTTTTTCACCCGCTTCAATCGCAAAACTAAAGTTGTTGATCAGCGGTTTGTCCATGCCGTCGTAAGCGAAGGTGAGGTTATTGACCTCGACGGCGAAACGGTGCAGGCGTTCTTTTTCGTCATACTCGAAGCGAATCCACGGGTATTGGCGGCTGGACGGTTTAATGTCTTCCGGCTTGAGTTTGTCGATCAGCTTGCGGCGGCTAGTGGCTTGTTTGGCTTTGGATTTGTTGGCAGAGAAGCGCCGCACGAAGTCTTGCAACTCCAGAATGCGGTCTTTGGCTTTGGCGTTGGCATTGGCTTGGCGTTCACGCGCTTGGGTGGATGCTTCCATGAAGTCGTCGTAGTTGCCGGAGTAAATCTGGATTTTACCGAAGTCCAAATCCGCCGTGTGCGTACACACTTGGTTCAAAAAGTGGCGGTCATGCGAGATGATGATCATGGTGGAATCGCGGTTATTGAGCGTTTCTTCCAACCAGCGGATGGTGTTGATGTCGAGGTTGTTGGTCGGTTCGTCCAGCAACAAAATGTCAGGGTTGGCGAACAGGGCTTGGCACAGCAATACGCGCAATTTCCAGCCGGGGGCAACTTGGCTCATCGGGCCATTGTGCTGTTCGATGGGGATGCCGACCGCCAGCAACAATTCCCCCGCCCGTGCTTCCGCCGTGTAGCCGCCCATTTCGGCGAAGTGACCTTCGAGTTCCGCCGCTTTCATGTAATCGTCTTCGGTCGCGTCGGGGTTCATGTAGATGGCATCTTTTTCTGCCATGACTTTCCACATTTCCTCGTGCCCCATCAGCACCACATCCAGCACGCGCACGTCTTCAAAGCCGAACTGGTCTTGGCGCAGGTAAGCGATGCGTTCGTGCGGGTCTTTGGAAACGTTACCCGCCGTTGGCTCTAATTGCCCGCAGAGGATTTTCATGAAGGTGGATTTGCCGGAGCCGTTCGCCCCGATCAAGCCATAGCGGTTGCCGTCGCCGAATTTGACGGAAACGTTATCGAATAGCGGTTTAGCACCGAACTGGATGGTGACATTGGCAGCAACTAACATGGATCAATCCTTGAGCGAAACATAAACTAAAAGGGGGCAAAAACAACGAGGCGTTACTTTAGCATTTTCTGGGTTTTTGAACCATGATTCACGCGATTAACCTGTGATTAAAGCTATACTCATCTGCTTTGCAAAACGTACCCACCCCATGCAAGCCCTAATCCTCGGCGGCGCACGCTCCGGCAAAAGCCGCTACGCTGAAACCCTCGCCCAACAGTCGGAGCGGACAGTCATTTACATCGCCACCGCTACGGCGCAGGATACGGAAATGCAGGCACGCATTGCCCACCACCGTGCTTCCCGCCCCGCCCACTGGCAAACTGTCGAGGAACCGCTGGCACTGGCCGCTACCCTGCAACAATACGCCGCCCCCGGACGCTTGCTGCTGGTCGATTGCCTCACCCTGTGGCTCACCAACCTGCTGTGTCTGGAGGATGCAAGCCGCCTGCCAGCCGCCACCGCTGCCTTACTGGAATGTTTACCTAGCCTCCCCGGTGATGTCATTCTGGTCAGCAACGAAGTCGGTCTTGGCATTGTACCGCTCGGCGAACTAACCCGCCGTTACGTCGATACCGCAGGTCACTTGCACCAGCAACTTGCCGCACAATTGGACACTGTAATTTTCATGGTAGCGGGTCTGCCGCACCCCCTGAAAGGAGAAGTTTCATGGAATGGTTAAACGCCCCAGTCCCAGCCCCGGATAACGCCGCCGCCGACGCTGCCCGCTTGCGCCAATCGCAACTCACCAAACCACCCGGCGCACTCGGCGAACTAGAAGTCGTCGTCATCCGCCTCGCCGCCTTGCAAGGGCGGGAACGCCCAACGGTGGACAAGGTACACATCAGCGTATTCGCCGCCGATCACGGGGTTGCTGAGGAAGGTGTGTCTGCCTTCCCGCAAGCCGTCACGGTACAAATGGTGCAAAACTTCCTCAATGGCGGCGCGGCGATCAGCGTCCTCGCCAGTGAACTGGGTGCAACGTTGGAAGTGGTGGATGTCGGCGTCAAAACCCCTATTTCACACCCCAAGCTGATCAGCCAGCGGGTAGGCGATGGCACGGCTAACAGCAGCAAAGAGGCTGCCATGACGCTCACCCAGCTTGAGCTTGCGCTGCAAGCCGGAGCCGATGCCGCTGAGCGTGCCAAAGCGGCTGATGCCGAGCTGTTCATTGGCGGGGAAATGGGCATTGCCAACACCACCGCCGCCACTGCGATTTACTGCGCCCTGCTGGATATAGCGATACTCGAAGCTACCGGCCCCGGAACCGGCCTTGACCGCACGGGCATGTTGCATAAGGTCAATGTGGTGCGCCACATCCTCAACCAGCACCGCAGCCATTTCCAAGAACCGTTGGAAGTGTTGCGCCGCGTGGGTGGTTTCGAGATTGCCGCGCTGATGGGTGCATATGTGCGGGCAGCGCAACTGGGTATGCCAGTACTGGTGGATGGTTTCATCAGCACTGCCGCCGCCTTGATTGCCATCGCGGTGCAGCCAGCCGTGGCAGATTGGTTGTTCTTGTCGCATACTTCTGCCGAGCCGGGGCATTTCTTTGCCGTGGCGGAATTGAAGCAGCGCCCCTTGCTGGACTTAGGTCTGCGGCTGGGTGAAGGCAGCGGGGCAGCGATTGCGGTTCCCCTGTTGCGGATGGCTTGCGCCCTGCATAACCAGATGGCAACCTTCAGTGAAGCGGCTGTCGCCACCAAACTCTAAAATAGCGGCTGCGTGTATGGATCAGGAAAATGTCACCACCCCGACCACGGTGGATTTGCTACGCCACGGGCAGGTTGCCACCCCCAACCTGTTTTGCGCCCCCAGCCATGAACCGCTGGGCAATAGTGGCTGGAAACAACTCACCCTAGCGACGCAACCGGGCCAGTGGGATGTGGTCATCAGCTCCCCCAGCCGCCGTTGCCACGATTTTGCCCGCCTGCTCGCGCAACGGCTGGCTTGCCCGTTTGTGGTTGACCCGCGCTTCGGGGAAATGGATTTCGGTGACTGGATCGGCAAAACCCAAAGCCGACATCTGGGAACAACACCCGGAACTGATGCAGCAATTGTGGTATCAGCCGCGCCGTTTCATCGCCCCCAATGGTGAGGCGATGGAAGATTTCATCGACCGGGTGCAAGATGCGTGGGCAGATTTGCAGACGCAGTACGCCGGGCAAAATGTATTGCTGCTGACCCATGCCGGGGTGATCCGCGTGGTGTTGGCGAAGGTGCTGGACATCCTGTATCAGCGCAGCCTGCGGTTTGAAGTGGGTTACGCGCAGATTACCCGCGTGCGCACTTACCCGGATGGGGTAACGTCGCTGTTGGGGCATGGCTTGCCACACGCTTAGAAAATACCAAGCCTTGTTAGGATTCCGCTTGAAACCGGCGGTTACTCCACTACAATCCTAACAACTATTCGGATTTATTGGGGGGTTGTTATGCCTATCTTTTTATCTACACCAGCAGATGTTGGTCATATGGTGCGTGCGGCACGCAAGGTGCAATATTTGCGTCAGTAGTGGTAGGGTGGGTGGAGCGTAAGCGATACCCACCGCAACAGAGAGAATCCCGCAAATGGTGGGTATCGCTTACGCTCCACCCACCCTACATCTGGTTATCTCATGACTTTACGCCACCTCCTCCTCGCCATCTCCTTCCTCACCCGCCTGCCCGTGCCGGATCTGGGCAAGTTGGAAGCGCCTGATTTTGCCCGTGCCGCCTTGTTCTACCCGCTGGTCGGCTTGCTGATTGGCGGCTTGCTGTGCCTGCCGGTGCTGCTGTTTCCCCATGCGTCGCCGTTGTTGCTGGCAGCCATCCTCACGGTGTTGTGGGCGGCACTGACGGGCGGCTTGCATCTGGATGGGCTTGGCGGACAGCGCGGATGCATGGCTCGGTGGTTTTGGTGATATGGAAAAAACCCAGCGCATCCTCAAAGACCCGCTGGTCGGGGCGGCTGGGGTTATTGCCATCGTCGGGGTGCTATTGCTGAAATTCGCGGCACTGGCGGCATTGCTGGAAAATAATCACTGGCAAATCATCTTGCTTGCGCCAGTGATCGGGCGGGCGCTGATCCTGCTGCTATTCCTGACCACCCCGTATGTGCGGGCAGGCGGGCTGGCGAGTGCGGTAACGGCACACCTGCCCCGGAACGCTGCGTGGTGGGTCACCGCAGGCTGCTTGCTGGCAGGGCTGGCAGTGTCCGGCTGGCGCATTAGTGGCAACGCTGGTCGGTTTCTGGCTATTGCGGCGCATTATGATGCAGCGGCTGCAAGGCTGTACCGGCGACACGGCGGGGGCAAGCGTTGAAATCGGGGAAATGCTCTGGCTGGTCAGCGCCGCATTATCTGCCATCTAATCCACTCATTTGCGCCAGAAGGTTTATTTTTTTCGACAATCGGTCTATCTAGCGCCAAAAAAGGTGGCATAAATGGCATTCCCCAGCTAACTTTAGAGGAGGATAGCGGTCTAATTTAGCCGTGAAGATGGGCAATAAATAGCTTTCGGGGAGTTTTACCATGCCACAAACCATATCCAGCAGTGCCGCCAACCGCGCTGCCATCAAAGCCAGGATTCTGGAACTGAACCGTCAAGCACAGGATGCCGACACCCGGATGCGTGACGCCCTCAAAGCCAATAATCAGGCGGTTGCCACCACTTGGCGGGAACGCCGCGATGCTTACAATACCGAATCCAAACGGCTCGCCGAGTCGCTGATGCAGACCGATGCTGAATTGGCCATGACGCCGGAAGAAATCAAAAAGCGCCTGACCGAGCTGCCGTATAAAATCCAGTATGCCAACAAAATGCTGACCGAATACCAGCGCGTCAACAATGCCGCGAAAATTAACGAATGGGCACTGGAATTGCGCAATCTGGAAGCCGAACAGGCCAGACTTTCCGCCCGACTGGGAACCGCCCCCCCAGCCGTGACGCCAGTCACGCCCGCCCCTCCCAGAACAGCGCCGGTGACACCGACACCTGTCACCCCCAGACCCACGCCAGTCACGCCTACACCGACACCCGTGACCCCGCCCGCCGCGCACTGAAAGCAATTTCATCAGCACGGTTGCCGACACTTTCAACACCAACGGGCAATCAGGATTACGCCCACAATGCCATCCTCACCGGCTTGCTGGGGAGCCGCTACAGCAAGGCGAATATCCCCGCCACTGACAGCAAGGCAGCGGCGTATAACATTGCCCGCGACAATAACAGCGCCCCGGTGAACTGGATACGCAACCAAGCACAGTCGCAAGCCCTGCACGACAGCTTGCCGGTGGTCGGTGATCTGGAAAAACGCCGCTTCCCACGCCTGAACCTGAACGGGTTACGGGCGGGGCAAACCTTTTTCATCCGCGATTTCATGCAGGTCAACAGCCCCGGCAACCTGACCATTGCCAACCTGATGGTAGTGGATGACACGGTGTATTCCGGGTTTGCGCAAGATTTCGATTTTCTGGTCAATGGCATCAACGAATACCAGAAGCAGCGTGGGCGCACTTACCGCGTGCTACCCTACCTGCGGATGGCGCACCGTGACGCTATCCAGTTGATTCCGGGGACAGCGGATGGCGTCAACCAGTTTGCTGGGGCGGTAATGAACAACGTCAGCGTCTCCGGCAACCTGATCTATTCCGATGGCGCATTGCAGGGGATTTTTGCCTCCGATGGCGCATTCCGTAACCTGCATATCCGCAGCAACCACCTGCAAATTGGCGGGGAACACACCATCACCATCGCCGGGATGTTGAGCGGGTCAGTCATGGGGAATACCGACATCAACAATAACCCCTTGGCGGATAACAAAATTGCCCTGTATCCGCTACGCCTCGGTGGTGGCGCTAATATTTCCATCATTGGGTTTAGTAACAAAGCCTCAGTCAACGCAGCGGATCCGCGTTACTACCGCTATGAAGCCATTTTGGGTGTGCCACCCGCACGGGATTTCCGCCAGCAAGTGATGCCGCGCAGTCTGTGCTACAGTAATGTGGATATGATTGAACTGCACGCCCTGTTCAAACGTCAAAGCCCTCAGACTCCGGCGCAATGGCAGACGCTGATGGCAGAACTGGTACGCAAGGGGTTTGCAAAACAAGTTAACGTGTGAACGACACAATGGTCATGGAGGATCGGATAATCAATGGTGTGCATTAACAAACCCCTTGCCGCGCTGCTTATTGCCGGAATTTGCTGTGTGTCCGGCAACAGCGTGGCGGAAACCAACACGCCAGCCGTCAAGCTAGGCAGTAATTGGTATAAAGCCGCCTTTGACGCCCGCTTTCCCCCGCTCAACCCCTCCTTGCCGCCTGCGAATGGCTGGGTGGTGCTTTACAAAAATAAAGCTGACCTGATGGGGGAAAAGCGTGCCGACGCCTTCCAGCCCGTTGCCAAAGCACTGGATGCTGCCTTGGCGGCAGAGGCCACCAGCAACCCGTTCCGCGAACTGTTCCCCAAGCTTTATACCCCAGCCAATATTGCCAAGCGCGGCGAGTGCCCGGTGTTGGGTGTGCCGTTCGAGCTGGATGATAAAACTGCCACCAAGGAATGGGTGGTGGCGTTTTCGGCGAAACAATGCCTGAGTGACGATGAATCCGAGGCGTTGCGCGGTGGTGACACTGAGCCGCATCAGTGGGTATTGCAGCAAACGGCAGATGCCAAGTTCCGGGTGTTAGCAGAAGGTGATGGCAGCGTGTACGTCACCAACCACCAGAAAGAACAGGGTTACAAAGAAATCCGCACCAGCATGTTGATCAAACGCGCATTCCCAGAAGATGAGCTGCAATGTGGCGGCGCGGAATTTACATGGCGCTACCGTAACAACAGCTATTATCTGGCAGATACCGAAATCATGGCACAAGATTGCCAACCTTTGCATTTCCCCGAACTCACCGGGGAAGCGTGGCAAAATGCCTATAACGAATACGCCCGCCGCGCCAAGGTGCTAGTGGATCAGTGGATTACCAATCTATCCCCTGCTGCGCCTTAATCCCCTCGCGGTAAGCGTGTTTCACATCTGCAATCTCTGACACGGTGTCAGCGAGGTCACGCAAGGCTTCGCTGGCAGCCCGCCCGGTCACCACCACATGTTGCATCGCTGGGCGGGCGGCGATGTCATCCAATACCTGATCCGCATCCAAATAGCCGTAGTTCAGCAAGTAAGTCAGCTCATCCAACACCACCAAGCCGTAACTGGGGTCAGCCAACATGCGCTGCGCCACTGCCCAGCCGCGTGCGGAGGTGGCAATGTCTTGCTCACGGTTTTGGGTTTCCCACGTAAAACCGTCGCCCAACACCTGCCATTCCACCTTGGGGTCACGACTGAAAAACGCCTCTTCGCCGGTATCGGTACGGCTTTTGAGGAATTGGCATACGCCAACCTTCATCCCATGCCCCAAGGAACGCCCCACCATGCCGAAGGCGGAACTGGATTTGCCTTTGCCATTGCCAGTCAGCACCAGCAGCAAGCCTTTTTCCTGAGCGGCGCGGGCGATGCTGGCGTCGATCACTGCTTTTTTGCGTGCCATGCGGGCTTGGTGGCGGGTTTTTATCGATATCAGTCATGATCTCTACCGGCGGGATAGGGTCTAGTCATGATAGCCGCTTTGATCTCACTGGGCAGTTTCATGCGTTTTATGTGGTGGAAAAGGCTTTCGGCTTCGGGGTATTGGCGGCGTAGGTAGGTAAACCATTGTTTGACGAAACTGACAGCGTATTTCGGCGCACGTTCTTCAAGCTGGGCTCGGCATATTGCACTACCAGTGGCAACACCGCCGCCCACGTCATGGGGGTGTAAGCTTCACCCGCGTGTTGGGCTTTAATGGCCCGCGCAAGGTCTGGGAAACTCAACGCGCCGCGCCCCAGCATCAAATCCACACAGCCGCTTTCGGCTTGGGCTTGCCGCGCATTGGCGGCTGACCAGATTTCGCCGTTGGCAATCACGGGGATGCTGAGTTGGGGTTTCACCGTGCCGATTTCTGCCCAGTAGGCGGGGGGTAAGTAGCCGTGCTGCTTGGTACGGGCGTGGATGCAGAGTTCGCTTGCACCAGCGGCTTCGGCACCGAGGGCAATGTCTTCAAACAGGGTGCTGTCTTTGAAGCCGAGGCGGATTTTGGCGGTCACGGGAATATGCGGGCTGACCGCTTCCCGCACTGCGCGGATAATGCCGTGGACGCGCTCTGGTTCGCGCAATAGCACCGAACCGCCATCGCTTTTGTTCACGGTTTTGGAGGGGCAACCGAAATTGATGTCGATGCCGGGTGCGCCTAAGCGTTCCAGCACTTGGGCATTCAGTGCCATGTAGTCGGGGTCGCCGCCGAGGAGTTGCACGTAGACCGGCGTCCCTGCGGGGGTTTTACCGCCGCTATACAGTTCGGGGCAAGCGCGGTAGAACACGCGGGTGGGTAATTGCCGATCCACGACCCGCACGAATTCGGTCACGCAACGCTCGTAGCCGCCGACACGGGTGAGCAAGTCACGCATGGTGTGATCCATTACGCCTTCCATCGGGGCGAGGATTAGGCGCATGGGGGCAAGCTACGCCAACGGGGGCAAGGGCATATTCATCGCACACTGACGTTGTTCTTCACGGAATTGCGCCAACTTTTCCGCTAAAACAGGGTCATTATTGGCTAGCATCGCCACCGCAAACAGTGCTGCATTCGCTGCGCCTGCTTCGCCAATCGCAAAGGTTGCCACCGGGACGCCCTTGGGCATTTGCACGATAGAATACAGGGAATCTATCCCGTTCAAGGCGCGGCTAGTCACCGGCACGCCCAAAATGGGTAAGGTGGTTTTTGCCGCCAGCATCCCCGGCAAGTGCGCTGCACCACCAGCACCCGCGATGATGCATTGCAAACCGCGCCCACGGGCGGCTTCTGCATATTCAAACAATAAATCTGGTGTGCGATGGGCGGAAACGACGCGGTATTCATGGGCAATACCGAATTTTTCCAGTTGCTCAACGGCCTTGGACATGACGCTCCAGTCGCTGTTGCTGCCCATGACCACTCCTACCACTACCGCCGAACTGGGTTGAGTCATGATGCTCCCCTTATTTTCCTGCAAAATCTGATATTATACCGTGATGTACCCTTTACGCACTAACTAACAGCAAGCGAATGAACACAAGCAGTAACCCGCCCAGCGTTTTTGAGACGCAAATCACCTCCCTTCCCCTGATCGCACGCGGCAAAGTCCGTGACATTTACGCGGTGGATGACCAGCACATGCTGATCGTCACCACGGATCGCCTCTCAGCGTTCGATGTCATCATGCCGACCCCGATCCCGCAAAAGGGGGTAATCCTGACGCAAGTGGCTAATTTCTGGTTTGGCTTGCTGCATGATGTGATCCCGAACCACTTGAGCGACATGACGCTGGATGATTTGACGCTGACGGCTGATGAGAAAGCCCAATTGCAAGGCCGCAGCATCATCGTCAAGCGCCTCAAACCCTTGCCAGTGGAGGCGATTGTACGTGGCTACCTGATCGGTTCCGGCTGGAAGGATTACCAGCAAACTGGCGCAGTCTGTGGCATCGAATTGCCTGCCGGTTTGCAAATGGCAGACCGCTTGCCGGAAGCGATTTTCACCCCCTCCAGCAAAGCCGACGTGGGTGATCACGACATCAATATCAGCTTTGCCGAGATGCAGGCGCGGATTGGGGCAGACCTTGCCGAGCAAGTGCGCAGCGTGAGTTTGGAGCTGTACCGCCAAGCGGCTGAATACGCGCTCAAACGCGGCATTATTATCGCCGACACCAAGTTTGAATTCGGCTTGGATGCGGATGGCAAGTTGGTGCTGATCGACGAAATCCTCACCCCGGATTCCTCGCGTTTCTGGCCTGCTGATCAGTACAAACCGGGCATTAGTCCGCCATCGTTTGACAAACAATTTGTGCAGGGATTATTTAGAGACACTGGATTGGGGCAAGGTTGCGCCGGGGCCTGAACTGCCTGCGGAAATCATGGAAAAAACCGCTGCCAAATACCGCGAAGTTGCCGACTTACTGACTAACTAAAATATTGGGGAATAAGCCATGCGCGTATTGATAACAGGGGTCGCTGGATTTATCGGGATGCATCTCGCCCTGCAACTGCTGCAACGCGGTGATGAAGTCGTCGGCATCGACAATTTCAACGATTACTACGATGTCAGCCTGAAAGAACGCCGTTTGCAGCGGGTGGTTGACGCGGATACGGCGGGCAAGTTCAAATTTATCCGCTTGGATTTAGCAGACCGTGACGGCATGGCGCAACTGTTTGCTGAAGAAGGGTTGGATGCGGTAGTCAACCTCGCCGCGCAAGCCGGGGTACGTTATTCCATTGACAACCCGCTGGCTTATGTGGACAGCAATCTGGTGGGGTTTGCACACATCCTCGAAGGTTGCCGCCATAATGGCGTCAAGCATTTGGTGTATGCCTCGTCCAGCTCGGTGTATGGCGCGAATGAATCCATGCCGTTTTCGGTGCATGACAATGTAGACCACCCGTTGTCATTGTACGCGGCATCCAAGAAAGCCAATGAGCTGATGGCGCATACTTATTCGCACTTTACAACTTGCCGACCACGGGGTTGCGCTTCTTTACGGTGTACGGCCCGTGGAGCCGCCCGGATATGGCGATGTTTAAGTTCACCAAGGCTATTCTGGCAGGCCAGCCGATAGATGTGTTCAACTACGGCAAACACCGCCGTGATTTCACCTATATCGACGATATTGTGGAAGGCGTGATCCGCACGCTTGACCATACTGCCAGCCCGAACCCTGAGTGGAGCGGGATGCAGCCTGACCCCGGCACCAGCAAAGCCCCGTGGCGGGTCTATAATATTGGGAATCAGCAACCGGTTGAATTGATGGATTACATCCGGGCGATTGAAGACGCGCTGGGTAAAAAGGCTGAAATCAACTTTTTGCCACTGCAACCGGGTGATGTGCCCGATACTTACGCCGATGTGGATGCCTTGGTGCAAGATGTCGGTTATCGCCCCAGTATGTCCGTTGATGAAGGCACGCGCCGCTTCGTCCAATGGTATCGGGACTATTATCAAGCTTAACGCTGCCAAGAGGGCTTGACCATGCAAGGTACACAACATTCGCGTCTGTTTGAGCGCGTATTGGAACGCGCACCGGATTATGTCAGCTTCGGGCTGGTCATCGTCTGTGGCTTTTTGCTGGCACGCTTGACTTGGATGCTGTTCCCCGCCGAGCCACGCCCATTGCTGACGGAAACCGCGGCAACCACAGCTCAGCAGTGGCGCACCGCAGGGCATGAGTTTGGGGGATAAATTGGCAGGTTACCACCTGTTTGGTGTTTTCCAAGCGGATGGCAGCAAACCCACCGCGACCAATATCCAGCCTACCCAACTTGCCCTCAAACTTCAGGGGGTCTATGCGCCCGCCGCCAATACCGGCTATGCCGTCATTGAAGAAAATAGCCTGCAAAAAGCCTATGCAGCCGGTGACAGCATCGGCAATTCTGGCGCGGTGCTGGAACAGATTTTACCTGAACACGTATTGCTGCGGCGCAATGGCTTGCTGGAAAAACTGGAGTTGCCCAAACCTGAGCATGGCGGCGGTGGGGCGGCGGTGGCGGGCAATGATGCCCCAGCCGATATGCCGATCGGCTGACTTTGCCCAACCATCGCCAGAAATCATGCCGCCCCCGGAAATGTTCACCCCTAGCGAAGGCGCAATCCCACCCCCGCAACCCAACATGGAACAGCAAGCCCCAGAACCAGCGCAGCAGCAGCCCCACCCGAACCTGCGGCTAATGGCGGCGGTGATCTGGGTAATTTCCGTCAGGCGGTACTCAGCAACAATATGCGCTTGCTGGAAGTCGCCAGCCCGCAAGCCTATGAACGTGATGGCAAATTCCTCGGTTTCCAGTTAAGCCCCGGCAGCAATGTGGCAATGTTTAACCAATTGGGGCTGCAAGCGGGTGACATCGTAACCTCCATCAATGGCACGGCGCTGGACAGCCCAGCCATAGCGATGCGCTTGTTGCAGGAGGCGGGCACTGCCAGCCAAGTCAACCTGAACATTACCCGCAATGGGCAGGAAGTGTCCTTGCCCATCAATTTCCAGTAGATGACCCCTTGCGCTGGGCATCAATGACCGATGACAGCTGCAACAGCTTTTCCAGTATCTCGCCCAATTGCTGCACATCGCGGATTTCCAAGGTGAAATCCAAGGCGGTGAAAAATGGGTCGTTGGTATCACGGGTATTCACCCGATGGATATTCACTTTTTCCTTTTTCAACAAGCCGGTGATGTCACACAATACCCCTGCTTTGTTGTAGCTGGAAACCGTAATGTCAGCCGCATAGGTGGCAGGTGCGGGTTCCCCAATCGACCTCAATAATACGTTCCTCGCGTTCCTTGCGCAGGTTGGCAAGGTCGGGGCAATCCGCCCGGTGGACAATGACCCCGCGCCCCTGTGACAGGTAGCCCACAATAGGCTCGCCATCCACCGGGTGGCAACAGGCCGCTATCTGGGTGTAAAGGTTTTTGACCCCACGCACTTCCACATCGCTGCTGGGCATTTCCACACTGCGGGTCTTGCGCAGCTTGAATTCAGGCTCGTGGGTACGCAGCAGGAAGTTGCGGATTTGTTCCGGGGAAATCTCGTTCCTGCCCACCGCAATCAGAAAATCGCGCTCACTGTTACGGTTGAATTGCCGCGCTAATTCGGCGTAATCCAGCTTGCCGAGGTTGAGCAGGTGGCGTTCCTTTTCTAGGGTGCGTTCGCCATCCTTGTGGTTTTGTTCGTGGCTTTGCTGGCTGAACCACTGGCGGACTTTTTGCCGGGTACTGCCAGATTTGACGAAGCCCAGCTCCGGTTTCAACCAATCCTGACGCGGGTGTTCGGTATTGCTGGTGAGGATTTCGACCTGTTCGGCATTATTCAGCACATAATTCAGCGGCACGATGCTGCCGTTGACTTTGGCTCCCCGGCAACGGTGACCAATGCTGGTGTGGATGTGGTAGGCGAAATCGACCGGCGTAGAGCCTTTCGCCATATTGATGATCCTGCCCTTGGGGGTCATCGCAAACACCCGGTCACTGAAGACTTCGGTGCGGAAATCCTCCAGCAGGTCGCTGTCACTGTCAGTGGATTCCAGCAGGCTACGCATGGCATTGATCGCATCCGCCATCGCCTTGTCTTGCTTGCCGCCTTCCTTGTAATTCCAGTGGGCAGCAACCCCTAGTTCGGCAAAACGGTGCATTTCATGGGTACGGATTTGCACTTCCACATAGCGGCTGCCGGGGCCAACCACCACGGTGTGGATCGACTGGTAGCCATTGGTTTTTTTGTTGGCAATGTAGTCGTCGTATTCTTCGGGGATGTGCGTCCACAGCTTATGCACCACATCCAGTGCCTGATAGCAGGTGTTCATATCCTTCACAATCACCCGCACCGCCCGCAGGTCGTAAAGTTCATCAATCCCCACATGCTTGCGGTTTTGCTTTTTCCAAATGCTGTAAAGGTGCTTGGGGCGACCGTAGACTTCTGCCGCGATATGGTTTTCTGCCAGCAAGCCTTTGAGGATGTGGATGAAATCGGCAATGTATTGCTCACGCTCAATGCGCTTGCCCGCCAAGGACTTGGCTATCGCCTTGTAAGCATCGGGTTGCAGGAAGCGGAACGACAAGTCTTCCAGTTCCCACTTGATTTGGCTAATACCGAGGCGGTTAGCCAGCGGGGCGTACAAATCCATGCTCTGCCGCGCCACACAGCGGTGCAGGTCGGAAACCTCCTCGCGTGACAGCAGCCGCAGGTATTGCAGGTTCCACGCCAGCTTGATCAGCACGGCACGGATGTCCTTGATCATCGCCATCAACATGCGCCGCAACTGTTCCCCTTGTTCTTGGCGGGAAATAGTGGTGTCGGTGGTTTCCACGCAATCGCGGAAACGTTGCAAGTTGCGGATGTCTTCGCACAGCCGTCGGGTGGGGACACCGTATTGCTGTTCAATATCCGCCAAGCGTCAGCAGCGTCTGGATACGGTTATCGCACAGCAGGGCAGCCATAATGGTGGTCTGGTCTACATCCAAATGGCGCAGGATTTCTGCCACATCCAGGCTACAGGGCTGTAATGTGTCAGTGGGGGCGGGCAGATGTAAAATATTGTCAATGATCTGCCCCAGCAGGTAGTAATCCCGTTCATTATCGGATACCCAGAAGCGTTCAATCCATGCCTGATGGGTGCGGGACTCGGTGTCTGTGGTTCGGCTATGTCGCATCTCGGCAAGGCTTCCTCTGTGACTGAATAATTATTGATTATAATGTGGCGATGACCGCCTCCAGTTGCGCAAGGCTGTCGATAATGGCATCCGGTTCACGCCCCCCCGGCCATTCCTGACGTTCAGGGTTAAACCAGACGGTACGCCAGCCAGCACTGGCTGCCCCCTGTATGTCGCGTACCGGATCATCCCCCACATAAACGGCCTGATGCGGGGAAATGCCGACTTGTTCTAGCGCCTGCTGGAAAATGGCAGGATGCGGCTTGGCAACCCCCGCCTCAGCGGCACTGTGGGCAAACTGGAATAGATGCCCCACCCCAATGTGGTGGACACTGGCATTACCGTTACTGATAACGCCCAGTAAAAAGCGTGCCGATAATGACTGAAGCACCTCCAACGTCCCTTCAAAAAAGGTCACCTCATTACGCGCCAGCCAGAATACCTCAAAGCCCGGTTCAACCAGCGTGGTCGGGTAATCATGTTCTTCCGCCAGAGCTGCCAACCAGTCTTTACGTAAACGAGTAAGATTATAGTGCAATTCAGGGTATTGCTGCATGTAGTTAATGCGCTTGTTGAGGAGTTCGGCGGGGGAATACTGCGCCGTAATACGCGGGTAGTGTACCTCAAGCCACGCATAAAACTGTTGTTCGGCACGTGCAATCACCGGCTTACAAGCCCATAGGGTATCGTCAAGATCAAATGCAATACAGCGTATAGTCATGATGCCACTCAATATTTGCGGTAGAATCCAATAGTAGTCTTGGCTAACACAAAATACACAAAAGATAAGTGGAGGTTTACATGAAAATCCGTCATTGGGTAATACTGATAGGAAGCCTGCTGTTATTGCCTGCCCCGTTATGGGCGCAGACAGCGGTGCTGATACATGGATTCCAGTCAAACGGTATGGAATGGCGGACAAACGGTGCAACACCGGGCTTGCAGCAGCATGGCTGGGTGGATGGGGGCAATTTCATCCTAACATCGCAGGGGGCTTACAATCCGCTCATGCTGGCGGGCAGGCCAGAAAATATTTTCTATACGCTAGAGCTACCGTCACGCGCCCCGCTGATGTTGCAGGCTTATATGCTGGATGCTTACTTGCAACGCATTTACGCGCTGCGGCAGGAACCTTTGAGTTTGGTGGGGCATTCGGTGGGTGGCTTGGTGGCACGTGGCTGGCTGGTCATTTCCCACAGTGTGCCGGTCACGACACTGGTCACGATCGCCACGCCGCACTTAGGCACACCCAATGCTGACATGGCTTGTTTCGCCACCAGCACCCCGATGGGCGCGTTCGCCGATATGATGGGGCTGAGTAAGTGGGCGGATGCCCCGCAAGACTTGTACCACGACTTGCGCACCGAAAAACCGGGCAGGTTTTTGTACTGGCTGAACCACCAACCGCACCCCGCCATCCGTTATGTGTCGGTGGTGCGTGACGACCAACCGCTCCCGGATAAGTTTGATTTCGTCGTGCCGACTTACAGCCAGAATATGAACAATGTGTTTGCCCTGCATGGCAAAGCGGAATATTGGCTCGCAGGCAACTCGCATTTTCTGGGGGTTGCCGATGGCCATGAATTAGCGGTGATATTGGGTAGGGATCAAGCCAGCAAGTGATGATTATTTTCTTGGGCATCGTAAAATAGTCGACAAGCACCGCAGTGGACGCATGGGAAACCACACTGCCAAAACTCAAGCAAACCATTTATTCGCTTCCATCGTCGCCGTATTCAAAATGGAGGGTTTGACTATCAGCAAGCATCTTAACCACTTTGCCTTGCGTTCAAAGCTCTACGCGAAGGCAATTCGGGGCGCTTTTGATGAGCTACAGGTGCTTAGGGCTGCGTAACATCAGTTTGTAAGAGCCAGCCCGGCTGGTGATTCGCTTGCAGGGCAAGCTCCTACAGAAGATGTTTCGTGCATGTCCCTTAAGGGAGGGAGGGCGCTCCAACCCCCGGCGGTTCTGGTTGCGGGTTAAGGTAACCTACCCCGCCAGTTTCTGGGACAATGATATTTTTGGGTATGACGATTTCCATCTCAATACATGCCCTGCCGAATAGCGTATAACAGTCGGGCCTGTCGTAAATCTGAATATCGTCAAGCGTTTCTACGCAATCACCGGAGTAAGTTGTTACGCCATTAGCATCAGTACGGGCAAGGCAATCGCCCCCCACAACGACATCATCACCGGGGGCACTACAGATAACGTCACCATCCCCGTCGGAGCAACAGGTATCACTAAACACGCCATCCCCATCATTGTCGGCGGTGTAACAACCATTGGGCAGAGGGGCAGGCACTGCTACCTGTGGAGGGGCATCATCAGGCATGTAGGTAGAGTAATCAGGGCTAGGCATAGGCAAACCCACCCGCAGGTTGTAATTCATCACCTGTTGCGCCATTAAACAAACCTCATCAATGTTGCCCTTCCCCGTTTCGGCCTTATCAATCCCAACGACTGAAGCATCTGTAATCCGCACTGCCCCGTCGGGTTTTAGGGTGGAGCCGTTGACGGTCATCAGCGGCGGCGGTGAACTGAGTCCGGCACAGGCCACCATGTGGGTATAATTGCTAAAGGCTGGAAATTCAGCCGCAGCCATACCGGGTAGCATGGCAGTAAAGACACCCGCCAGTAATATGCCTGTCAGCTTGCGGGGTTGTGGTGATTTGCGTTGCATAGCTTGTTGCTCCCAAGAGTCATTAGAATATCCACCCCCCAGTCTCGCTGGTATGGGTGGGCTTGCTCTGCTTACCCTTTCGCTGTCTCTTTTATTATCAGTCTAGCTTATTGATGGGCGGTTATTTGCTAGTCAACCACAAATGAGAGCTTAATCGCTGATTTCACCCTGTTTGGTCAAAAAAACCATTAATTCCCCTAAAAAGTTTTGCGGCAAACTGCTATTTGCTGCGCTCATAGTATAAATTAATAAAAGTAATCTATTGTGATTGGCGAGAGGGAGGGCTAGCGTCATGCTTGCATTGCAGACCAAACGGGGCTGGTTTTCATGGTGGCAACTGGCAGTGTTACAGGCTGTCATGCTATTGAGTGCCTGCGGCGATAGCGCAAGCACCACAGGTGGCAAAGTGGCGGGGGAAACTGCCAACCCGGCAGCGCGGGCTGACATGCTGGAGTTCCGGGAAGGCAATACTGCCGGGGTCATGTGTGCCGCCTTGCCGCAGGATAGTACCCTTAGCTGGGATACGCCCCGGCATGGCAATTTCATCCTGTTTGATGATGCCCATGACGGCAAGGGGCTGTGCTATGCCGCATTCATGGAAGGCACGACGGAAACACTCTCCATTCTGGTGAAACTGGCGGATGGCTCCTTCCTGCGGGGTAGCGGTTTGGTCAAGATTGATGTCAGCAGGACTTACCATACTAACCCTTTCATCGTAACCAACCGTAAACCCAGTGCCAATGCCGGGGAGGACATACAACAGGCCGACGAAGGTTCCCCCGTTACCCTCAATGGCAGTGGTTCTTCCGACCCTGACGGCGATACCCTCAGTTACCATTGGGTACAGACGGCTGGCCCGTCCGCCGTGGGGCCAACGGGGGAAAACACCACCACGCTTGCTTTCACTGCCCCACAGGTTGACGCTGATACCGTGTTGACCTTTGCCCTCACGGTCAAGGACGGGCATAGCATCAACTATTCAGCAACCGATACGGTCAATGTCAGGGTGCGGAATGTGGCTGATGTGATCCCCAGCGGCAAGCTCAATGACACCGGCATTACCCTGTGCGGCGATTATGCCTATGACGGTGGCAGTGGCCGCCACGACGCTGATGTGGACTGTGCGCGGCTGAATGATGCGGATGGCGACCCCGTGCCACCTGCCATTCGGCTGACGGGTACAGGGCAGGATGGGCATGTCGGGCGTGACCTGCCCCCCGCTACTGACAGCGATGGCCATGCCGGTTTCAGTTTCACCAAGATCGGCGCAAATGGCGAGGAATTACCCGCCTCGGCGGCAAGCTGGCACTGCGTCAGGGATAACGTCACCCACTTGATATGGGAGGCAAAAACCACCGACAACGGCTTGCATCACCGCGACTGGACGTATACCTGGTACGAACCGGACGGTTCCAGGAACGGGGGCGTGGCAGGTACACAAGATGGCGGGCGCTGTAATGCCACTAGCCGCTGCGACACTGCGGGTTACGTAGCGGCAGTGAATACGGCAGGCTGGTGTGGGGCCAGCGACTGGCGGATGCCGGGGGTGAACGAGTTGCTCTCCATCGCTGACCTGTCACGCAGCGAACCGGCGATTGACACGGCGTATTTCCCACACATCAACCCACGTGGTTACTACTGGTCGGCAACGCCGTATGTGGACGCCACCCGTGGCGGCGCGTGGAACGTCTATTTTGGCGAGGGTGTCAGCGGCTGGAGCAGCCATGGCATTGCTTATTATTATGTGCGTTTGGTCCGTTCCGCCCCCTGAGATCGGTGGTCAGGCAAGGAGATATTCATGTACAAGCGATATTTGGCGGGCATTTTGCTGTGGGCGGTGCTGCTACCGCCAGCAGGGTATGCCCAGACTTGCACCAATACGGCGATGGCGGAGAGTACCCCAACTGCCGGTTTTGAGTTCCACCCTGACGGGACAGTGACGCATCAGGCGACAGGCTTGACCTGGAAACGCTGTCTGGAAGGGCAAACCTTTGCCGACAACAGTACGGCGGACACTTATCTGGATGACCGCTGTACAGGCTCAGCCTTGTGGATGAGTTGGCAAGCAGCGCTGGACTGGGCGCAAGACCTCAACACGGGGAGCGGTTTTGCCGGACATGCCGACTGGCGTCTGCCCAACGCGAAGGAACTGGCCAGTATCGTGGAATATTGCCGCCTTGACCCTGCCATCAACACCGAAGTCTTTCCGGGTGGGGAGTCCGCCTATATCTGGAGCAGCAGCCCGGTGGTGAATTCCCCTGACAACCCGCACGAGTCTTGGGACATCAACTTCGGGGATGGTGACGGCGGCTGGGACGCACGGCGCGGCGGGCATCTGGTGCATCTGGTGCGGGTAGTGCCAGTAACTTCATGGTTTTGCTGCCGTTGTTGTTTGAAATATTCCCGTATCTTTTGTTCACCCATATCAGCGAAAAAGCGGGTTGAGTGTATGATTTTCTTTTCTCCTGCCTGTAATTCCTGTGGTGTACAGGGTAGTCCGCGCCACTTCAGCCCCATCGGCAGTCGAACCGGTGGCAAAATCGCCGTGCCGAAAGCCAACGGCGTAAATAAGTAACCCAAACAGATGGTCTTCCTGTAGCCTGCTCCAGACAATTTCTTCACGGGACAGCAGATTGTGTTGGTATAAGGCCGCGACACAGGGTTTGCTCATAAAGTAAGCCCCACCCATGCAGTGTTCGCCGGGTTCATAACCATTCTGGCTGCTTTTCTGGAATATTTCCTGCAACAGTGTCCAGCCAAGACGCCGCTGTGGGTGTTGTTCCAACATTTCAGCCTCCAGTTCCTGCTGAAGTTGCTGGCAAGACCAGGAAAAATCCCGCGCATGACCATTACAGTCCGTCCTGTATGAGCCAATAATTCCCATTCGGGATGTTCATGCAGGTAATTTTATGGCATCTTCTTCCGGCCTCTGGCCGATGATAAGCGCATCTGTATCCAAACGCAGCAAAACATCGAAGTCATAATGCTCATAAGCGAAAGCCAATCCCCTGGAAAGGTTTAAATACAAGCCAGCTTCTTTGCCATAATGCCTAAGGGCCAGCAAAACCGTCACCTCACTAAAATGTTCCTGAACGGCACGTCCGGTATTTTTACCGGAATCATCCAGCAAAATAATAGCTAGTGAAGCGGTCATGTAATGGCAGATGCTATCGAGGGTGTCACAAATATAACTCAATTCACAAAACGGCCCTACCGGTATGACAACCACCAGTTTGACTTGTGCAAGGGGTATGTTGGAGGGATTCAATGCATAAAAGGTTTCAGGTGTTTTGGCAATGCCTTGCCTGTTCAGGGTTGCAGTTATCCAGACATTTTCAACCGTACATGGGTGGTTTCCACAGTCCTCTATTACCTGACTTACTTGTGAGAACAAACAGGGAAGCACATCTTTCCTGAGGAAATAACCCTGGCCGCTGTTAGGATACAGCGCCTCCCCCGCATATTGTTTGGTTGCCAGTTGGGGGAGTATTTCATCAACCAGTTGATCGAGATTGGGGAAACAGTCGTCACCTATTCTGTAGACATGGGTAAAGGACAGATTCCGGTGCAAGAATTGATAGCCAAGCAAGAGTTTTAATAACAGATATTCGTCATCGTCCCGGCAAGCTACATACAAAGTATCGTCTTGTATGGCGGGTGTGGACAACGCCGGGTTTCCCCTTAAAAACCAATGCTTGAACCCCCGTTCGCCTAATTGTCTTGCCCAAGTCTGTTGTACGGCTGCCTGTTTGTCGGCGTCCTTGGCGCAGGTGGGGATAAGGAATATGACATCAGTGGGTGTCACCGCTTCCGGCTGGGCAACAGGGATCACTCTGAGTTCACGGGGGTTAATGGGATTGTCAACCGGCTGTATTGTCCAGAACTTTCCCAATCCACGCCGGACAAAACTGTCGGTGACGACCTTAATATGGTTCAATTCCTGCTGTTTGCGGTGGACAATTGAGGTATTTTCCCCATGCCAGCGGTAGCTGTAAAGGATGTGGTGGATATGGGCCATTTCCCCTACTTCGCTGATTTTCAACCACAGGTCAAAATCAACGGCATTTTTGATCTGTTCATTGCAACCTGTGAGCCTTGACCAAAGGCGTTTCCTGAACATGCGAAAATGGGTGGCTGCCATGCCTGTTGCCATCCATTCCCTTGAAGCCTGGCCACTACACCAGCCATGACGAATGTAAACCCCGTTCTCGTCGATGATATCAAAGTCGGTGTAAACAGCATCTAGGTTGATATTATCCAGCATCTGGACACAGGCATGTACTGCATCAGGCTTCAACAGGTCATCAGCATCCAGTTGACCGATATACATGCCCCGGCAATAGCTGATGGCGGTATTGCTTGCTTTGCCGATCCCGCCATTTGCTTGCGAGACCCAACGTACTTGCGGATTCCCCGCAAAATGCTTCCTCAAGTAATACTAGCGTATTATCGGTGGAGCCGTCATTACAAATGACCACTTCCAGATCGGTATAATGCTGCGCCAGACAACTGTTTACTGCTGCAACAATGTAGCGGGCGGCATTATAGGCCGGTATATAAATGGAAACCTTGGGTATCTAGAAACGGCTGCCATGTGAATAACGGCGTATGGTCGGGGCTGGGCATTTGCTTACCAATAAGGGTTTGGTCAAGGTTAGCCCTTTGGAGCGGAAACTTTCGCCACTCCCGCTGGCAGTGGCGTCAGGGGGGCTAATACCCTGTGGTTCCTGATGTAGGCTAACAATATCCTGCATCGGTATGAAGTAGGCACCAGCGTTATATAGACGATAAGCATATTCAACATCTTCTCCTCCCCATGCGTTGAACATTTCGTCCATATTACCTGCCCGTTGTTGCAAGTGGCGTGAAAAAGCCAGATTGCATGATATTGCCTTGTCAAAAGGCCACGGGTCGTTTTTTAAATAATTGGTTTTTGCATAGATATTGAAACGCCAGTCGATGGATCTTCCATCCTTATCCTTGCAGCCAGCGACATCATTATCAGGCGTAATATCCGGCAGGTTGGCGGCTACACCAATGTCCAGCAAAATATCGTCGTCACTGATGGCTGAAGTATCCACATAACGCCGATGCCCCAGCAAGACGCAGTTATCCGCCACATGTAACACCTGCATATAAGTTTCAAGCGTATGGGGCAGCGGCAATACATCGGCATCCAGTAACACAATGGCTTCACCTTTAGCCATCCTGAAGCCCATGTTTCTGGCAGCAGCAGGCCGGTAGCCCCGGTCCTTCTGCCGCACGTAGTAAAGGTTGAGCCGGGTCTCGTATTTTCTGATGACTGCTAGGGTGTCATCGCTGCTGCCATCATCCGCCACAATGATTTCGGTCAGGTGTTGGGGGTAAGTTTGGTGGGTCAGGGCAGCGAGGGTATTAGCCAGCAGTGCCTGTCGGTTATAGGTCGGGATAATGACTGAAACGGTCTGGGTGTAAGCCTGTCTGGATGCCTTGAACAGTTCCACCCGCTCTAGGATGTGCCGGTAGTCATTGCCAGCGCCGACAAGGGGGGCAAGGTGAACTGGGGGGAAGAGCCGGGTTATGCCCATGTTTACGGGGTGTAGGTGGGAAGGTTGCCGGCAGGCATGAGCAGGAAAAACTGTTTTGCCAACTGGAATTCCCCCAGTTCAAGGGCAGCCCGTTCGGCTATCTGGTAGGCGAGAAGGTGGCGGCTATCCCGGCTCAGAACCTGCATAACCTTGTTGAGTGCCTCAAGGTGTTGCCGGTTGATCAGGTCGAGGCGGGCAAGTTCAAGCAGGGGCAATACCTGATATGGGTCGTGCGGCTGCATGGCTGGAAACATGTTTCATCCCCCTAGTGCATGGATAATTTGTCCGGTAATCGCTGCGGGCAATGGCGTGGCATATTTCAACAGGTTGTTTTGCCAGTGGGCAGAATCCCAAGTGTTATTGCCGTGATACACGTAAACGTATAGTTGGGGCGCATCCAGAAAAACCAGATTCCCCGCTTCCAACATGGCTTTGATGACTGGCGTATCTTCTCCCCGGCGGAGATCGGCATAGGCAGGGATAGCAGAACGCTCAGCAACCAAGCTACCTTCCCATGCCCGTTTGGTCGAGACAAAGGCTGATTGGGTTGCGGTATCGAAAATAATCTCGCGTGCCAATACACACCCTTTGCGCTCACTGGAGCGGATGGCGGCGATTTGGTGAGCTAGTCTGGTAGGGGCATACCAATCATCGTCATCCCATTGGGCAATATAATGACCTTCTGCCATTTGCAGGGACAAGTTGCGCAATTCCCCTAGTGTGGGCTTGGTGTGTGAGGCTATTTTGATGGTGCGGACGGATGGCTCATTCAAGGTGCTGAGGTAGTTGCAGGTTTCAGGATCATCGTCTTCAGCATCATGAAGAACCAACAATTCCCGTGGTTGATAGGTCTGTGCAAGAAAGCAGGCAATGGCGCGGCGCAACAGGGATACCCGGTTACGGGTGATGCAAAGGCATGAAACCAATGGGAATTCAGGCATAGCCAGTCTCCAGCAGTTGTTCACATTCCCGGACAATGGTGGCGACACTGGCGGCTAACGTCTCGTGGCGATGCTGCTGGCTTAATTCAGTGGCGCGGCGTTTGAACGCGGGGTCATTGAGAAATTGGGGCAATACTTGCGCAAGTTTTTCCGCAATGTCTTCCTTATTCAAGCACATCCCACAGCCTAGTTGGGCAACCCGTTCCGCCAGCATCCGGTTTTCCATATGCTGTGGCAAGCACAGTACGGGAACACCGGCTGATAATGCTGATAAAACTGTCCCACTGCCTTGGCATACTGCGGCATCAGCTACCTGCCATACCGCATCCATCTGCACCGGGACAGGGGAAAAACGGATGGACGGGGACGAGTAGTGCTCGGCCTGTTCCCTGTTTAGCCCAGCCACGTAAGCCAGCACGCAGGTGTTCCCGTTGGCAAGGGTTTTCAGGGTGCTATCCAGTTCACTGTATTGGGTATTCAGGTAAACAAACACCTTTTTGCCGGGGTAATCAGGCCAAACAGGCGTCAAACCATTGGCTTGTTCAGCAAGAGAGCCAACGTAAACATGCTGTTTACCCGTCCGATTAGGGTAATGGTCAAGCTCTGACCATGTTGTCAGCAGACAGGCATCAACCTCAAATAGCTCATACAGATGACCAAATGCAGGTCTTCCCAGTGCCGCCAATATCTGATTGGCACTGGCAAGCACTTGTTGTTCCGAACTTTGCAAACGAGCCATGTCGCAGCTTTCCCACGTTTTGCACGACGGCAAAGGGGAAAGTAGCGGCGGGAAATAAAAACCATGTCCCAAGGTCATTTTCTTGAAAGGCAGGGTACGGGCGCTCAACAAGCTGACAGGGGCATGGTCACAAATGAGCAAGTCGGGCTGGATGGTGGCGAACAGCGTATGCCATCCCCGCACCAACCCCAGCAGTCTGGTGGGTTCCAGAAAACCGTGGTTGAGCAGGATTTCTGCATAGGAAATGGATTGCGGGCAAGGCTGGAATCCAGACAGCCATACGGGCGCTTGAAACCACATCAAACGGTCTTGCGGTTCAGCCACCAACTGGATGTGGCTCATATCAACGTACTGCCAAGACACACGCTATGCCCACGCTCCTGCAAAGCGCGGGCAACTTGCAACATGCTATTCAGATGCCCTAACCAACCACCCAATTCCCAAGCAAATAATATACGTGCCATTCTGGGATCCTTGAGCATTAATGACTATTGTCTAACCTCAGCAGCCATAGCCAGTGCAAGTGCTAGGAGGTGTATAGGTTGGCAAGTCACTGCTGCAATCCAAATCCAC
>CAWFRV010000024.1:0-18748 GCA_963818325.1 uncultured Gammaproteobacteria bacterium
ATTTCAACAGGTTGTTTTGCCAGTGGGCAGAATCCCAAGTGTTATTGCCGTGATACACGTAAACGTAGAGTTGGGGCGCATCCAGAAAAACTAGGTTCCCCGCTTCCAACATGGCTTTGATGACTGGCGTATCTTCTCCCCGGCGGAGATCGGCATAGGCAGGGATAGCAGAACGCTCAGCAACCAAGCTACCTTCCCATGCCCGTTTGGTCGAGACAAAGGCTGATTGGGTTGCGGTATCGAAAATAATCTCGCGTGCCAATACACACCCTTTGCGCTCACTGGAGCGGATGGCGGCGATTTGGTGAGCTAGTCTGGTAGGGGCATACCAATCATCGTCATCCCATTGGGCAATATAATGACCTTCTGCCATTTGCAGGGACAAGTTGCGCAATTCCCCTAGTGTGGGCTTGGTGTGTGAGGCTATTTTGATGGTGCGGACGGATGGCTCATTCAAGGTGCTGAGGTAGTTGCAGGTTTCAGGATCGTCATCTTCAGCATCATGAAGAACCAACAATTCCCGTGGCTGATAGGTCTGTGCAAGAAAGCAGGCAATGGCGCGGCGCAACAGGGATACCCGGTTACGGGTGATGCAAAGGCATGAAACCAATGGGAATTCAGGCATAGCCAGTCTCCAGCAGTTGTTCACATTCCCGGACAATGGTGGCGACACTGGCGGCTAACGTCTCGTGGCGATGCTGCTGGCTTAACTCAGTGGCGCGGCGTTTGAACGCGGGGTCATTGAGAAATTGGGGCAATACCTGCGCAAGTTTTTCCGCAATGTCTTCCTTATTCAAGCACATCCCACAGCCTAGTTGGGCAACCCGTTCCGCCAGCATCCGGTTTTCCATATGCTGTGGCAAGCACAGTACGGGAACACCGGCTGATAATGCTGATAAAACTGTCCCACTGCCTTGGCATACTGCGGCATCAGCTACCTGCCATACCGCATCCATCTGCACCGGGACAGGGGAAAAACGGATGGACGGGGACGAGTAGTGTTCGGCCTGTTCCCTGTTTAGCCCAGCCACGTAAGCCAGCACGCAGGTGTTCCCGTTGGCGAGGGTTTTCAGGGTGCTATCCAGTTCACTGTATTGGGTATTCAGGTAAACAAACACCTTTTTGCCGGGGTAATCAGGCCAAACAGGCGTCAAACCATTGGCTTGTTCAGCAAGAGAGCCAACGTAAACATGCTGTTTACCCGTCCGATTAGGGTAATGGTCAAGCTCTGACCATGTTGTCAGCAGACAGGCATCAACCTCAAATAGCTCATACAGATGACCAAATGCAGGTCTTCCAGTGCCGCCAATATCTGATTGGCACTGGCAAGCACTTGTTGTTCCGAACTTTGCAAACGAGCCATGTCGCAGCTTTCCCACGTTTTGCACGACGGCAAAGGGGAAAGTAGCGGAGGGAAATAAAAACCATGTCCCAAGGTCATTTTCTTGAAAGGCAGGGTACGGGCGCTCAACAAGCTGACAGGGGCATGGTCACAAATGAGCAAGTCGGGCTGGATGGTGGCGAACAGCGTATGCCATCCCCGCACCAACCCCAGCAGTCTGGTGGGTTC
Source organism: uncultured Gammaproteobacteria bacterium (assembly GCA_963818325.1). Lineage (GTDB taxonomy): Bacteria > Pseudomonadota > Gammaproteobacteria > Thiotrichales > Thiotrichaceae > Thiothrix. Next base: position 1,571 of record CAWFRV010000024.1, read on the forward strand.
CAGAAAACCGTGGTTGAGCAGGATTTCTGCATAGGAAATGGATTGCGGGCAAGGCTGGAATCCAGACAGCCATACGGGCGCTTGAAACCACATCAAACGGTCTTGCGGTTGAGCCACCAACTGGATGTTGCTCATATCACGTACTGCCAGACAGACGCTATGCCCACGCTCCTGCAAAGCGCGGGCAACTTGCAACATGCTATTCAGATGCCCTAACCAACCACCCAATTCCCAAGCAAATAATATACGTGCCATTCTGGGATCCTTGAGCATTAATGACTATTGTCTAACCTCAGCAGCCATAGCCAGTGCAAGTGCTAGGAGGTGTATAGGTTGGCAAGTCACTGCTGCAATCCAAATCCACCTTGTCCACTTGCGCCATTCCCTGAAGCCCATTGCTCATCCAGAACGGGAATTCGGCAACTGGGTCACGGCCGGTATTACGGAGTTCGCCATCCGATGACAGGTAAAATATTTCCTTCGCCACCAAACGGGACTAAAGGCCCCCTTCCCTTGCTGAGTGGGCCGGTGGAAACCTGTGTGCCAGCCGGGATGGTGGAGCAGGCGATGTAGTGCGCATAGCATTCAAATTCAGGGAATACCGCAGGGCAATTGGGTGCGGTTGCGGCTATCTGCCCCGCTGGAAAGGACTGCTGTCACCACTGCGCTACCAGAGGCGAGCAACAATTGCTGGAGTTTTTTATCACTGAGTGCAAATTTTGGTGGCATAACAATGCCCTCCCTTGTGTCATGGTTGGAATCAATTAAGGTTGCTTGTTTTTGTTTTATAAATACTAGTGTAGTTTGGAATGGAAAATTATTTGGAAGGTCTTCTATCCAATTAACGCAAGGGTGCTAGGGCTAATGCTAGTTAGTGCTATCGCTTGTATAGAAGAAAATAACCAGAATATTTATCGGTTATTGCTGTCGGAAGAAAATAACCTTCCATCTGAAGTAATTGGAGTTTACGTCAAAGGTTGCGGATTTGTCAGGACTTGAATAGACGTATCCAAATAGGGGGTATTCATTATTTAGGTTAATGGCTTCCGAAAGTAAATGCCCGCTATCCATTCTATCCATCAGACGGATTAAACCTTCCACCATGTCATCCATGTAACAAAACGAGTGCGTTTGTTGACCGTCACCATAAATGGTGAGGTCTTAGCCCTTGATGGCCTGCACAATGAAATTGCTGACCACCCGCCCATCATTGGGGTGCATCCGTGGACAATAGGTAATCAAAAAACAGGGTTTCAGCACAACGTTTCCCTTCGTCATAATACGGCTACACCCCACCGCCACCAGGAGGTTGGATACCTCCGCTTCCACCACCACCTGCGGTGTCACCTCCCCCGTTGTCACCTCCCCCGTTGTCACCCTCCCCCGTTGTCACCCTCCCCCGTTGTCACCCTCCCCGTTGTCACCCTCCCCGTTGTCATTGCCATTATTATCGGGGCCATCAATAGCATCATCCCCTAGGGAAATGCCTCGATTGGAGCCTGAACCATCGTCCACAAGTGTTATACCGCCACCATCATCACAGGAACTGGTTTCTAACGGTTTCCCCAGACAATCCTTGGTATAACTGATGCAGGATGTTCTGGCGGCAGTCGAAGATTGGCACAAGTCCAATGTGCTGCTATTCCCGTAGTAAATGACTTTTAGATCTGATCCCAAGTCGTAGGATGACGCATAAGAAGGGCTAACAATAAGTTCTGGTGCTAATACTGGAAAAGTATAGGTGCAACCTGTCTCCAAAGCAGGAACAGCACATGTTGTGCCTCCGGTTGCTGTACTGCTGACAACAGCAAGGGCAATGGGTATTGCCAAATAAACGACGCCATTGGGAAATAACTGGGTACGCGCTTTGCGCCCTTTTTTCGCCTGATTAATTTTCATACTAGAACACTCCGTAATTATTTATCGGTTAAGACCTAAATCTAGTACAGGGCGCTGGCATTGGTAGTGTCCAAATGGATACATCCATATGGATAGGGGGATAGGGGGATAGGGGGATAGGGGGATAGGGGGATAGGAGGAGGGGGAAAACACGCTAACCGGGAATACCCCGATTATAAAAAGCTGATTGGCAGAGCTAACCGCCAACCAGCCCGACACTCAACAGAATGTCATATTAGAACTCATAGTATGCACCGAGCATATAGACCCAAGGGTCAATTGCTACCGTATCTAGCGGCTTGCCATCCAAGGTTGCATCGGTATCAATGTCGGCCTTCCATACTGCGGCACTCAAGCCGACGTTTTTGGCAATGGCGTAATCTACCCCAGCTTCCAACGCCAAGCCGACGGACTTATCCAACTCCAAAGCGCCGAGGGTTGAGGTTTCATTATAGAATTGGGTGTAGTTTACGCCCGCACCGACATAAGGTTGGAATTGGGAATCAAGCTGGGGGTGGTACTGGAGGGTAATAGTGGGCGGCAGGTGTCTGGTAGAGCCAACTTTTTCACCAGCGACGGTAATGTCATGTTTGAACGGGGTTGCACCCAATACGCCTACGCCCAACGTGTCATTCAACATGTAAGTGGCATCAATGCCCAACTGGGTGTTGCTGTCAACATCCAAAGCACCATCGAGTGCGCCATCACCTGCGGGGTCAACCATAGCCGCGCCCACGCGCAATACGACATCACCAGCGTTACGGGCAAACGCTTGGGGAGCTGCGACCACGCCAATCATGGCAACCAAACATGCAACCACTATTTTTTTCATAACCATTGACCTCTACTCTTATTTAACACGGGTAAACCAGAGGTTATGCTATGCCTTTCATACAACTGAAATATTGATACAGATCATTGTCAGCCTAAAAAAGTCAGCCCTGCTGTGGGGTTGGTGGGTTAATGGCAGGGGGCAAGTTAACGTGCTATATTCCCCACCATTATGCGTATCCCCAGATTTTACCTCCAACATCCCTTACACGTCGGGCAAACCCTCGACTTGCCACCGGAAACCTTCCGCCATGCCGTGCAGGTATTGCGCCTGAACGTGGGCGAGGCCGTTAATCCTGTTCAACGGTGAAGGCGGCGAATACCTCGCCCGCCTGGAAAGCGTCAGCAAACGTGCTGCCACCGCCCTGATCGACAGCTATTCCCCCACTAACCCCGAATCCCCCGTCCACCTCACGCTGGTGCAAGCCATCATCAAGCCCGACAAGATGGATTTTGCCCTGCAAAAAGCCGTGGAATTGGGTGTGGCAATGATCCAGCCGCTGATCACCCAGCGCAGCGTGGTGCGCATCGGCAAAGAGCAGGTGGATAAAAAATTGCAGCATTGGGAAGGCATTGTGGTGGCGGCGTGCGAACAATCCGGGCGCACCCGGATGCCGACTGTAGCAAGCACCGTTAACGCTGGAACGCTGGCTGGAAACACCGGCAAGTGGCACACGCCTGATTCTCGCGCCGGGCGATTTCCCGCGTATGAATGCCTTGCCAATGGATTTGCCCACGCCGTTTGCCCTGCTGATCGGCCCCGAAGGCGGGTTTACGGATGAGGAAGTGGAACAGTGTGTGCAAGCCGGGGTTATCCCGGTGTCACTCGGCCCACGCATCCTGCGGGCAGAAACCGCAAGCTATCGCCGCATTGGCGCTACTCCAACACCGTTACGGCGACCTGAGCTCGCCTCTGATCGGCGACGGCAACGCCTCCGCCGCCTTTTTCAAATACTCATCCAGCGGCAATGCCGGATTGGCATGGATATTCAGCGAACTCAAGGTCTGGTTGAAATACGCTTCGCTGGAAAATTTATTATCCGCCGTCAGTTGATCCAGCACATTAATCGCCCGCAAGCCCAACGGCAAGGCGCTCAGTACCAACGCCATCCCCAGGCGGGCAAGCGTTGCTGGCTCAATACCCAGTGCAGGTAAGCGTACAGCAACACTGGCAGCAATAGGAAATCCCCCACCCCCGCCACCAACCACGTGGTGGGCGCATCCGATGTCAGGAAATAATTCAGCCATTCCCCCGCTACCTGCAACGCCAAGGGCATCAGGGTAAACAGGGAAACCACACTCAAGGCAGGCGCAAACTCCCAGCGGTGTGTCACCAGCCGGGTGACGCCACTGATGACCAAGGTCAGGACTAGCATCCACAGCAGGCTGGGCAGCAAGTCACTGAAATAAAACAGCGGCGCTTTCTGCTCAGGCATGTCCAGATAGTCATTGAACAGCAATGATACAATCGTCAGCAACAACAGCAATGCCGCCCAGACTGGCTTGCACAGGGGGGTAAAGACGCCACTGCAACGGCTCACGTGGGTGGTTTCCACCGGCATTTCCGCCGACACCAGCCGCAGCTTGCGGTTCCCCAGTATCAATTGGCTGGGGATCGGCGCTTGCACCGGCTGTTGCCCCAGCTTGTGGTTATTCAGGCGCGTGCCGTTTTCATCCGACAAATTGTGGATAAAAACCTGCCCCGTCTTCTTGCTGTTCCGAGCCGCACATGGTACGGCGAAACCGAGTTGTCTGAGAGGATGACATCATTATCCAACGCCCGCCCGATCGTGACCGGGAAGCTTTCCAAACGGTGATACTGGTTGAGGCCGCGCGCCTGGATTTCGAGCATCATTTTTGCCATTTGAAAGCCTCCAGCATCCGTTTCAGCAAGGCCATGCCACTCGTCAAACGTGGTTCCCGTCATATCCAGATTGAACAACATCCCTTGGCGCTTATGCCCAACCAATGCGGCAGTAATCAACAGGTCACTCAGCCCTTCATAGTTCAGGTAATCGCGGCGGCACACCGTCAGTTTGAATTCCTGCCCGCTGACCGGCGGTGAAATCGGTAAAGCAGCCGAAATTACTGACATCCTGCTTGCCTGCGCCGCTGCTGCGGGGACGCTGGTATTATCGGCTTCGTATTGGCGGTAAAACGCGCGGCGCTATCATCTGGTCGGATGCCAGCCAGATGTATTCATACGCCAGCGTACCGACTTCCAGCCCTTCGTCCAGATAAATGCTGCTCTCATTGCTGCATTGGGTGAAATAGGAACGCATCAAGTCATCAGGGTCGGACTTTTCGCTGCTATCCCAGCAACGGGTCGCACCTTCAATATCGGCGGGTACTGAGAAATTGCCGATGCGTTCAGGCTCGTCCACGTCGCACGTCCTGCAAATGTTGCAGGTACTTGTCGGCATTGCTGCGCAATTGCTCGGTAATGCGCTGGAAAATATCCTCGTCTGCCTGAAAGCCAGTCAGTTTCAGGCGTTCCAGAATGATGGACAGATATTCGGCGGGCACCAGATAACTCAGGCCATTGCCGGAAGTGGCAACATTCACACCCACCACTTCCTTATTGTCGTTCAGGGTGGGGCCACCACTCATGCCGGGGTTGAGGCTGCCAGAAAACAGGATGTTGTTGTCATCGCTGGACTTCATCACCCCATTGTTCGTGCCCTCCACAATGGAAAAGCCCTTATCCATCGGGTTGCCCGAGTGAATACAAGCGTGCGCCTTTGGGGGGAACAACCGCAATCTGCAACGGCTTACCCAACGGGTGTTCGGCTTTCAAGACTGGCAAGGTCGTGGATCACATCGACCGCCAGCAATTCCAGATTACCGGTCTTGCCCGACGTCGAGAGGTAATCCAGTGCAAAATCACCCTGCCGGGTTGTTGATATAGGTGCTGACCACATGGTAATTGGTGGCAATGATGTCGGGTTGCATCACCACAAAGCCTGAACCAATCGCGGTTTTCTTACCGGTTTGCTGGTTGATGACCTGCACCTGATACACCGATTGCTCCACATCGGAATAAATGGAAGACGAATTGTTTTCTGCCCATGCAGTACGGGAGCGGCGACCCACAAGGCCGCCAGCAGGAGAAGGCGTTTTAACAGCACGTGGGCATTCCTTGCAGCTTACAGGGTGGCAAACACGTCTTTGGCAATAGCGATGGTTTCATCCAGATCGGCTTGGCTGTGGGCATTGGAAACAAAACCGGCTTCATAAGCCGATGGTGCAAGGTAAACCCCACGATCCAACATACCGTGGAAGAAGCGGTTGAATTGCTCAACGTTACAGGCGGTGACTTGTGCATAGGTATCAATGCGCGGCTTCGGCTGGTGAAAAACAAGCCCAAACATGCCGCCCACTTGCTGGGTAATGAAGGCTACCCCGGCATCGTCCGCAGCCTGTTGCAAGCCTTGCAGCAGGTAGGTGGTTTTACTGGTCAGTTCCGCGTAGAAATCGGGACGGGAAATGATTTCCAGCATTTTCAGCCCCGCCGTCATTGCAATCGGGTTGCCGGATAACGTGCCAGCCTGATACACCGCGCCGAGGGGGGAGAGGTGTTCCATAATGTCGCGCCTGCCACCGAACGCACCGACTGGCATCCCGCCGCCGATGATTTTGCCCAGCGTGGTCAGATCAGGCTTGACGTTGTAAACCTGTTGCGCCCCACCCAAGGCCACCCGGAAGCCCGTCATGACTTCATCGAAAATCAGCACCGCACCGGATTGGTCACACACTTCACGCAAGGCTTCGAGGAAACCGGGCACAGGCGGAATGCAGTTCATATTGCCGGAGACTGGCTCAACGATGATGCAGGCAATTTCATGCCCACGCGCCGCAAACACTTCACGCACTTGGGCGCTATTGTTGTAATCCAGCGTCAGGGTGTATTGCGCCAGTTCGGCAGGCACGCCGGGTGAACTGGGTTGCCCGAAGGTCAATGCGCCCGAACCGGCTTTCACCAGCAACGAGTCACCGTGCCCATGATAGCCGCCTTCAAACTTGACCAAGTAGTTGCGCCCGGTGAAACCCCGCGCCAAGCCGGATGGCCGACATGGTGGCTTCCGTGCCGGAGCTGGTCATGCGCACCATTTCAATGGACGGCATGATTTCGCAGATTTTTTCTGCCATCGTGATTTCGAGTTCGGTCGGCGCACCGTAGCTCAAGCCATCCACCGCTGCCGCTTGCACCGCTGCGACCACTTCGGGGTGGGCATGACCTGCGACCATTGGCCCCCAAGAACCGACATAATCAATCAGCCGATTGCCATCCGCATCCCACATATACGCACCCCGCGCACGGGCAATAAAACGCGGCGTTCCGCCAACACTGCGGAAGGCACGGACGGGGGAGTTAACACCACCGGGAATGGAGTGTTTAGCTTGCTCAAACAGGGTTTCGGAACGGGTCACGGCTGACATCCTTGACAGAATTGCTGATGAATGGGAAAAGGTTGGTTAATCTTACGCGAGAGGCGTGTACTTGAACAGTTACAAACGTATCAATGCCTGATAGCGTGCCGCCTGACGGGCAATATCCGGGCTATTGAACACATCGGTGATGACTGCCAGCATATCCGCACCATTTGCCAGCAGGCTTGCGGCATTATCCAGCGTGATTCCACCGATAGCACAGATCGGTAGGTCGAGTTGTTGGCGGGCTTGCTGCAATAATGCCAGCGTTGCCCGTGGGGCATGGGGTTTGGTGGGGGAGGGGAAAAAGCTGCCGAAGGCGATGTAATCAGCGCCCTGCGCGGCGGCTTCCAGCGCCAATTCCAGCCGGTTGTAGCACGATACGCCGATGAGGGCGGATTTGCCCAGCGTGTCACGCGCTGTTGCCAAGGCGGAATCTTCGCGCCCTACATGCACCCCGTCAGCTTGCACGGCTTTTGCCAGTGCTACGTCGTCGTTGATGATGAATAGGGCGTGGTGGTCGCGGCATAGGGAACGCAAGGCGGCGGCTTCTTGTTGCCTGCGTGCGGTGTCGCTGGTCTTGTCGCGGTATTGCACAATGGCAGCGCCACCGCGTAAGGCTTGTTCGACCTTGCCCAGCAGGATGTCGCCAGTCGAGCCGTCGGTGATGACGTAGAGTCCTTGCATCAGGCTTGTTTCCAGTAAAACCGGTCTGGTATCCACTGCCCGCGCCCGATCTTGCGCCCTGCCTGCAAGCTGCCCCACGTATACGCTTGCGCGGCTGCCACGGCCTTGCTGATCTCCATGCCCTTCGCCAGATTGGCGGCGCAGGCGGATGCCAGCGTGCAACCCGAACCGTGGTAGGTTTCCGGCAAGCGTTCCCACGTCCACGTGCGCAAGCGTTTGCCGTCGCCGTACAGGGCGTTTTCTACCTGCTCGGTTTCCGCATGAGTGCCGGTCAGCAGCACGTATTCGCAGCCTTGATCCAGCAGGGAAAATGCCTGTTCGTCCAGCGTCTCGCCCCCCATCGCCAGCCGTGCTGCTTCCGGCACATTCGGGGTCAGCAGCGTGGTCAGGGGCAGGAGGTATTCGCGGATCGCCTCCAGCAGAATCGTCGCTGGAAAGGCTCTGCCCACCACCTGCTGCCAATATCGGGTCGAGAATCACCGGCACATCCGGCGCTTGCAGCAGGATACGGTGGACAGCTTCCACCACCGCCACACTGCCCAGCAGGCCGATCTTGAAAGCCGCAACTGGCATATCTGCCAATAGTGCTTCCGCCTGCTGCTCGATCAGGTAATCAGCCACTGGCTCAATGCGTTGCACATTGCGCGTATCCTGCACCGTCAAGCAGGTAATGACGGATACCGCATGGCAGCCTTGGCTGGCAATCGCCTCAATATCCGCCTGAATGCCTGCACCACCGCTAGGGTCGTGCCCTGCCAAGGTCATGACAACCGGCACTGCCGGTGAAGGGGTATTTTCTGTTAGCAACAGGTATCTCCCAAACGTTTGGTCACCACGACCACGCCATCATCCAAGCCATCCTGATGGCGCTCAAACCCTAGGCGCTGCATCAGCTTGAGCATCCCGGTGTTATGCGGCAACACTTCGCCTTCAATGGTGCGCAAGCCTTTGGCACGGGCAGTATCAATCAAGGTTTGCATCATCAGCCCGCCGAGACCACGGTTTTGCCATTCATCCGCAATCACCAGCGCGAATTCGCAACTGCTTTTGTCGGGGTTGATGGCGTAACGTGCCACCCCCATTTCGACTTCTTTACCATCTTGCCTTGTCAGCGCCAAAAACGCCATTTCACGGTCATAATCAATTTGCGTAAGACGCACCAGCATGTCAGGGGTGAGTTCGCGCAATGCCTGCATGAAGCGCATGTAACGCGATTCTTTCGACAAGTTGCGCACGAATTCCTGCTCCATTTCCGCATCTTCGGGGCGAATCGGGCGGATGATAATGTCTGTGCCATCGGGCAATTGCTGACGTTTCACCAAATCATTGGGGTAGGGGTGAATCGCCATGTGGTCATAGCGCCGTGCGCGTGGTCGGCGGGTAATTGATGATGAAACGTGCATCCACCGCCATCACGCCATCGGCATCGGCCATCAGCGGGTTGATGTCCATTTCCACGATTTCCGGCAGTTCGCAGACCATTTCGGAAACGCGCTGCATCACTTTCCACAAGGCATCGAAATTGATCGACGGCATATTGCGGAATTTGCCCAGCAAGCGGGCGACACGGGTACGGCACACGGTTTTCTTGATCATGTAATCATTCAGCGGTGGCAAGGCCACGGCACGGTCACGGTGGATTTCCACCGACGTGCCGCCCATGCCGAAGCTGATCACCGGGCCGAATACCGGGTCACGCACCACCCCGATCATGAGTTCGCGGGAGGAGTTGCTGTGGTACATGCTTTCGACCGTCACGCCTTCGATACGCGCTTCGGGCAGGTTGCGGCGGGTGGCTTCGAGCAGTTCCTGATAGACGCTGCGCACCGCGTGGGCGCTGGCAACATTCAGGCGCACCCCATCCACATCGGATTTGTGCTGAATGTCGGGGGAGCTGATTTTCAGCACCACCGGGATAGCCCAGCGATTCTGCCGCCACCAAGTGCTTCCGCTGGGCTGCGCACCAACACCGTGGGCATGGCGGGGATGCGGAACGCTGCCAAAATAGCCCGCGATTCGGTGGTGGATAGGGTACGCCGCCCTTCGGCCAGCACGCTTTCGATGATTAGACGTGCGCCATCCACATCCGGCTCGCTTTTCTGTTCTTGCACGGAAGGGGGTACTTGCATCAGCAATTTCTGGTTGCTGCGGTATTGGGTGAGGTAGGCAAAGGCTTCCACCGCTGCTTCTGGGGTGCGGAAATGCGGGATCCCCGCCTCGGCAAGCAGTTTGCGCCCACTGGCGACCTGTTCCTCGCCCATCCAGCAGGTGAGGATGGGTTTGCAGCCTTTGGCATTTTTTGCGCCTTCACAAATCTTGATCACGGCTTCTGCCACCCCGGCGGGGTCGGTCATGGCTTGCGGGGTGAGCATGACGAGGATGCCGTCGAGGTTGTCATCCTGCATACAGATTTTCAGGGCAGCAATGTAACGTTCCGGGTCAGCATCGCCGAGGATGTCCACCGGGTTGCCGTGTGACCACGTAAACGGCAATACCTTGTTCAATTCTGCCAAGGTGTTGGGGGCGAGTTCTGCCATGCGCAAGCCCATTTCCACGGCGCGGTCAGTTGCCATCACACCGGGGCCACCGCCATTGGTGATGATCAGCAAACGGTCTTGCTGCACGCGGATGCCGGAAGAGAGGATTTGCGCGGCAGCAAACAGTTGCGCAATGGTATTCACCCGCACTACCCCGGCACGTTCCAGCGCGGCATCGAAGGCATCATCCCCGCCCACAATCGCGCCAGTATGCGACATGACCGCACGGGAACCTTCCTCATAACGCCCTGCTTTCAGCACAATCACCGGCTTCATGCGTGAAGCGGTGCGCAAGCCACTCATGAAACCGCGTGCATTGTGGATGCCTTCCACATACAGCAAAATGCTGTCGGTTTTAGGGTCGAGCGCCAGAAAATCCAGCGTATCGCCGAAATCCACATCAGCGGTATCGCCCAGCGTAATCACGGTGGAAAAACCGATCCCTTGGCTGGCTGCCCAGTCCAGTATGGCGGTACACATTGCGCCCGGATTGCGACACCAGCGCCAGATTGCCCGGTTGCGCCTGATTGCGGCTAAAGGTGGCATTCAAACCCACCGACGGGCGCATGATGCCCAGACAGTTAGGGCCGATGATGTGCATATCGTATTGCCGGGCAATGTCGGAAATGTCTTTTTGCAAGCGTTGCCCGCGATTACCTGCTTCGGCAAACCCGGAAGACAGCACCACCACACCCTTGACGCCGTGTTCGCCACATTGCCGGATAATGCGCAGGCACGGTTGCCGCAGGTGTTGCCACCACGGCCAAATCGACAGGCTTGTTCAGCGCACTCAGATTCGGATAAGCCGCTTGCCCTTGAATTTCAGTATACTTGGGGTTGATGGGGTAAATTGCGCCTTTGAAGCCAGCGGTCAGCAGATTCTGGAATACCAGTGTCCCCAACTGCTTTTTCCCGTCGGCTAGCGCCAAACACCGCGACACTGTGCGGCGAGAATAGTTGATTTAAGTAATGGTGGCTCATAGCCAAAACCTCTATGATGAAATGGGTGCAAAAGGGGACAAGTTGTTCCGAGCCTTTTGCTGCAATGCAACATATATTACGCTGATTTTTGTGAAAAGAATATGACCGTTGCCGTAATTACACATTCTCACTGCCATTTGCATGATAATGGCTCACCGTATCACCCGGAATGCGCCGAGCGTCTGGATGCCATCAACAACCGCATGATTATGTCGGGGGTGGACTGGATTTCGCGCCATTACGATTCCCATTGTGCGGAACGCGAACACTTGTTGCGGGTGCATGATGCCGAATACGTGGAGCGCGTGTTTGCCACCTCCCCGCAGGAAGGTTTTGCGATGCTGGACGGTGATACCGGGATGAACCCGCATTCGCTGGATGCGGCGCTTGCACGCTGCAGGTGCGGCGGTCATGGCGGTGGATCTGGTGATGGCGGGCACCCACAAGCACACTCTTTTGCGCCATTCGCCCACCGGGTCATCATGCGGGGCGTAACCGCGCTGCCGGTTTCTGCATCTTCAACAATATCGCGGTTGGCGCGGCGCATGCGCATTGAGGTCTATGGCTTGGAGCGCGTTGCCATCATTGATTTCGATGTGCATCACGGCGATGGCACGGAAGAAATCTTTAGCAACGAGCCGCGTGTGCTGTTCTGTTCCTCATTCCAACACCCATTTTACCCGTTCACGCGGGGCGGATACCGATTTGCCCAATATCCGCAACCTGCCCTTACCGGCCGGGACTGGCGGGGCGGCGTGGCGCGAAGCGGTGGAAGCTAGCTGGTTGCCCGCCTTACGCGAGTTCAAGCCGCAACTGGTGATGATTTCCGCCGGGTTTGATTCGCACATGGAAGACGATATGGGCGGCTTTAATCTGCTGGAACGTGATTACGTGTGGATTACCCGAGAGCTGTGCCAGATTGCCAAGGAATTTGCCGACGGACGGGTGGTTTCGTGCTTGGAAGGCGGCTATGAATTGTCCCCGCTGGGGCGCAGTGTCACCGCGCATATCAAGGAAATGGCTGAATTTCATTAAAATCTGATATAGATCATTCTTTCAATCATCAATCAATTTTATTGATTTGAAAATCAATAAAAGCACGTATCCCCATTAGGGTACACGCTGGAATCTGGCGCATAAAATATAGTATGCTGCCTGCCACTATAGAAAGCACCCCGCCCGATTGGTACACCTTGGGCTATGCGCGGGTGCTTCTCTCAGGATTCCAAAATACTGTCTTTGACGGAGGAGCCTCAATGACGGATGTCGTTGCAACCAACCAGACCATTATCGTCGTCGGCGGCGGTATCAGCGGCATGACCGCTGCACTCGAAGCTGCCGAAACGGGTAAGCAGGTCATCCTGCTGGAAAAACGCCCTTACTTGGGCGGACGTGTTTCCCAGCTTTACAAATACTTCCCTAAAATGTGCCATCCGACCTGCGGTCAGGAAATCAACCAGCGCCGCATCAAGATGAACCAGAACCTCACGGTGCTGACGCAGGCGGAAGTGTCCAACATCAGCGGTGACAAGGGTGATTACACCGTCAGCATTACCCTGACCCCGCGTTACGTCAACAGCAACTGCACCGCGTGCGGCGAATGCGCCAAGGCTGCCACCACTGAGTTTGACGACGAATTCAACTACAACCTGGGCAAGCGCAAGAGTGTTTACCTGCCCAATGCGATGGCATTCCCGCAGCAATACGTGATTGACCAGCGCATCATTGGCACGGCAGAAGCCGACGCTGCCAAAGCCGCCTGCAAATACGGCGCTATCGAGCTGGAGCAGCAAGTCGAAACCATCGACCTGAAAGCAGGCGCGGTGATCTTTGCGACTGGCTGGAAACCTTACGACGCCAACAAGATTCAGGCTTACGGCTATGACCGTTTCGCCAACGTCATTACCAACGTCGAATTTGAACGCTTGATGGATCCACACGGCCCCACCAACGGCAAATTGCTGCGCCCATCTGATGGCAAAGAAGCGAAAAACATCGCCTTCATCCAGTGCGCGGGTTCGCGGGACAAAAACCATCTGGCACATTGCTCACGCATTTGCTGCATGGCTTCCCTCAAGCAAACCAACTACGTGCAAGAAAAGTTTGGTGACGACGGCAAATCAACGATTTACTACATCGACATCCGCGCCATTGACCGTTTTGACGATTTCTACCAAAACGTGCAGAGCTAACCCGAATGTCAGCTTCATCAAGTCCAAAGTCGCCAAGATCGAAGAAGACCGCGCTACCGGCAACCCTGTGCTGCACGGCGTGAATACCGAAGGCTACCACCGTTATGCCAACCAGCACGATCTGGTGGTACTGGCAACGGGCATGGAACCGAGCGTGGATTTCAAAGGCTTCCCGGTCAAAATCATGGTCAGTGACGAAGGCTTCATCGAACAGGATGACAGCAACGGTGGCATTTTCGCCGCAGGCGTTGCAGCAGACGCTTATGACGTAAACCGTGCGGTGCAACACGCCACTGCCGCCGCCTTGCGTGCGGTGCAAGTCGTCAATCAGGTAGCAGGAGCATAAGATGAAAATTGGTGGTTATCTGTGTACGGGTTGTGGCATCGGCGAGCGTCTTGATACCAAATCCCTCGAAACAGTCGCGGTGCGCGAAGGGCGCATTGGCTTCTGCAAAACCCACGACTTCCTGTGCAGTCAGGCAGGCGTGGACATGATCAAAGCCGACATGGCGGCGGAAGGCGACGACAAAGTGACCAAAGCGGTCATTATGGCGTGTTCGCGCCGTGCCAAAACCGAAAGTTTCAACTTCGGGGCAATGCCGGTTTCCCGCGTCAATTTGCGTGAAGGCGTCATCTGGATTCGCCCGGAAGGCAGCGAACACGACGAAACCACGCAGGAAATGGCAGCCGACTACATCCGCATGGGTTGCGCCGAAGTCAAGGCGATGCACCAAGCCGATGCCAGCGGTGAGCAAGGCAAAAACAACCACATTATGGTGGTGGGTGGTGGTATCACCGGCATGACGGCGGCACTGGAAGCTTCCAAAGCCGGTTACTACGCCAGCATCATCGAAAAAGCTGACCATCTCGGCGGGGTGATGGGGCAATTGAAACAACGCCAACCAGAGCGTTCCCCTTACCAAGACCCGCAAGATACCGGCGTTGCTGCCCTGATCGCAGCGGTCGAGGCGGATGACAAAATCACCGTTTACCTGAATGCCAGCATCGCCAAAACATCCGGTGCGCCGGGGCGTTTTGAGGTGGATATTGCCTCCACCGTTGGTGCGGGCACTCATGCGGAATTTGGCGCGATTGTGCAAGCCACTGGCTTCACCCCTTACGATGCCAATAACCTGCCAGAATTCAGCTACGGCAAATCGCCGAATGTTGTGACCCAACTGGAACTGGAAGCACTGGCTCGCGCCGCAGGCGATGGCCCGATCAAACGTGCTGACGGCAAAGTGGTCGAAAACGTGGTATTCGTGCAATGCGCGGGTCAACGCAGCACCAAGGAAGGGCATTTGTCCTACTGTTCCGGTCATTGCTGCGCTACCAGCATCAAGCAAGCGATGTATTTCAAAGACAGCAACCCTGACATTGAAACCACCGTATTGTTTGACGACATCCGTACACCGGGTGCAGGCGGCGAAAACTTCTACCGCAGTGCGCAAGACAAGTTTGTGACTTTCCGTAAAGGCAAAGTTTCCACAGTTGACGTTAAGGGCAATGAGTTGCAAGTCAATTTCAAAGACTTGATCCTTGACGAAGACGCGCAGATGGGTGCTGATCTGGTGGTATTGGCGACCGGCATGTTACCCAACTCCGGTACTGACATCGACACCATGAAGGACAAGGACGAAAGCGGCGAAGTGAAAGTCTCCGTCCAATCCATCCTCAACCTGAACTACCGCCAAGGCCCGGATATGCCGCAATTGGTGAATGGTTTCACCGATTCGCACTTCATCTGCTTCCCGTATGAAACCCGCCGCACGGGCATCTACAGCGCAGGCCCGGTACGCCGCCCGATGGATGCCGCGCAAGCGCAAACCGACGCAATGGGCGCGGTGATGAAAGCGATTCAGGCGATTGAAAACTCCGCGATTGGTCGCGCTGCACACCCACGTTCCGGCGACTTGAGCTTCCCGTCCTTCCGTAAAGAAGGTTGCACCCAGTGCAAACGCTGCACAGTGGAATGCCCGTTCGGTGCGATTGACGAAGACGAAAAAGGCTACCCGAAATACAACGAAGCGCGTTGCCGCCGTTGCGGGACGTGCATGGGTGCTTGCCCGGTACAGGTTATTTCCTTCAAGAACTACTCCATCGAAACCGTCGGGGCGCAATTGAAAGCCGTCGATGTGCCGGATGAGTTCCAAGAAAAGCCGCGTATTCTGGTACTGGCGTGTGAAAACGATGCCTACCCTGCACTCGACATGGCAGCGATGAAGCGTAACGAATCCAGCGCGTTTATCCGCGTGATTCCAGTGCGTTGCCTCGGTTCGACCAACACCATCTGGATCAAGGATGCGTTGGGTAGCGGTTACGACGGCGTGGTGATGATGGGCTGCAAAAAAGGCGCAGATTATCAGTGCCATTTTGTCAAAGGCTCGGAAATGGCGCATGTTCGTATGGCGAAAATCGGCGACACCCTGTCCACCATGAACCTCGAATCCGATCGCGTCGCGGTGCATGAAGTCGCGATTACCGACATCGACCGCGCCCCCAAATTGCTCGATGAGATGGTGGACGTGATTAACCGTGTCGGCCTCAGCCCGTTCAAGTTCTAAGGAGGATGCTGGAATGACTACTGCTGTCAATCAAGCGATGGTTGAAAAATACAAAGGCAACTTCCTCAAAGAAGTGACGGATAACGTCGAGGAAGGCAACTGGGTCAAAATGTGTATGCAATGTGGCGTGTGTTCCGGTTCGTGCCCGCTGGGGCCGCACTGGGATCACCCGCCGCAAGAGCTGTTCATGATGATCCGCGCCAACAAGCGTGACGAAGTGCTGTCTTCCACCTCGATGTGGATGTGTACCTCGTGCTACAACTGCGTGGCGCGTTGCCCGCGGGGTCTGCCGATTACGCACATCATGCACGGCTTGGCGCACTACGGTAAGCGCATGGGCATGAAGCCGAAGAACCAGCCGACTGAAAAGTTCGGGCAAATGTTCTGGGATAACCTGATCAAGAAAGGTCGTGTCAACGAGCTGAAACTGGGTCTGGGCTTGTACTTCAAGGACGGTTTCGCGGAAGGCGTGAAAGTGGCAATGGCACACCAAAAGCTGGGCATGAACATGATGAAAGCCAAGCGTATGTCTGCGATGGAAATGCTCGGTGGTCACGGTGTCAAAGATCTTTCCGGTTTCCACGCGATGCTGCAAAAAGCGGAAGAGCTAGAAGCAGCGCGGGTCGGCGCTAACACTGACGCGAAATGAGGAGGATGAGAAACGATGGCTAAACACGAATATTCTTACTACCCCGGCTGTTCTTCACAGAAGGGGGCATCTTCCTCCAACTTGGAAAAGTCGGTCGAAACCCTGTGCGAAGAGCTGGACATTAAGCTGAACCCAATCCCGGATTGGAACTGCTGCGGCGCATCCATCGGTTATGCTGGCGGTGGCGAACTGCCGCGCATGACGCTTTCCGCACGTAACTTGGCCTTGTCCGAAAAGCATCACCCGGATCAGGACGTGGTAGCCACTTGCGCTGCTTGCTGGCTCAACACCCGCGAAGTGCAAGAACGCCTGAACCACAACCCTAGCCTGAAAGCCGAAACCAATATTGCGCTGCAATCGGTCAAGCTGGAATACAAGGGCAACAAAAAAGTCCGCCACATGGTGGA